>NZ_JAMDHK010000010.1 GCF_024721115.1 Salipiger pentaromativorans
GGGTCGTCATAGAACGCAGTCAGCGGAACGTAAGACCAGCGCTCGGGGTCGGCCGGCGCGCCGAAGGAGAGCGCGCCGGCGGTGTCGCCGCCGATGGCCGAGAGCAGCGCCAGCGTGTCGGCGGCGGAAACGCCGAGCGTCCGGCTCAGCATGTCGAGCTGGTGTTCCTCGGGCAGCAGATTGGCGAGCCATGGCGCGATATGCGCGGTGTCGTAGGGCGCGGCGCGCAGCGGCATGGTGACCGAGATCGGGAAGGCGGCGGCGGTGCCGAGCCAGCGCGGGTCGTAGGCAAAGGCCACATCCGTGCCGGCGGCAGAGACGGTGCCGACCTGAAAGCGGTGAAAGAAGACCGGGATTTCGGCCATCAGACGAGATCCCCGAAATCGTAGCCGTCATCGCTGGTGGGGGAGGGGGGGCGGCCTTTGCGCAGAAGCGCGTCCATCGGCACGCCGAGCGCGGCGGAGATCCGAAACAGGCTGGAGATGCGGATGTCGCGCTTGCCGTTCTCGATCTCGGAGAGGGCCGAGCGCGGCAGGCCGCATCGCAGCGCGAGATCCGCGAGGGTCAGCCGACGGTCGGCGCGGCTGGCGCGGATGCGGGCGCCGAGATCGACGAGCGCCTGGCGCTCTTCTTCGGTTTCGATGGCCATGGGTGTGTTCCCTAATTCGCGAACTCTGGTCCTCTATACCATGGGTTCTTGCGCGAAGTTATCTAATTCGGAAATTTTTTGGGACACGGTGCCTGAGAGCAAGAATATTCTCTAATTCGGAAACACTTTGCATCGGATTGCACGCCGATTGCCGTCGATGACATGCCCGCAAGATGAATTGGGGCCCCATTTGGTGTGCGTGGTCGTGGCGCGGCCGTGACGAACTTGCCCCATAGTGCTTCCTTCCATTCCAGCGAATGGATCTCACCATCAAACCGTGGGATCAAACACCTAGCGGGCGCGTCCCGAGGGAATCGCTCACACCTGTCCGGCAGAGACGAAGAAGGCGATCGGTCGGCTTTTGCCGCCGCAGATGGCATGCCGCTTGGCAATCAAGCCGCCCATGCCGGGCGGCTGCCTGCCCCGAATGCCGTGAGGCCGCGGGTGGTTGCGCCGGGGTCGGGTAGCCGCCAGAGTGACGCGACGAGACAGGAGGGCTGGTCCCGCTGTCGTCCCCCGCGTCCGGTCTTTGCCGAAGGTATCCGATGGCCCGTTCCAGCGCCTTTGCGTTCCGCCTGCCGCACTCCTCGCGGCTCAAGCTGCGGGATCAGGTGTGCGAAGCGGTGACCCTGGCCATTTCGCAAGCGCAGATCGCTCCGGGCATGGCGCTGCCCTCTTGCCGGGAACTGGCCGATCAGTTGCAGGTGTCGCGCAACACGGTGTTTGCCGCCTACACGCTTCTGGTCGATCAGGGCATCGTGGACGCGCGCGACCGGTCGGGCTATTACATCGCGCCCTCCGCCCTTACCCTCGTCCGGCCCGATGCCGCGCAGGACAGCCGCGGCGGGGCAGGGGGCTCTCCGCTTCCGCAACTGCGCAACCGCCCCTCGTCGCTGCGCCGGGTCGAGCATCCGGCGGACTGGGCCCGCTATCCCTATCCCTTCGTCTTCAACCAGCCCGATCCGAAATATTTCCCGGTCGAGGCCTGGCGGGAATGTTCGCGCAAGGCGATGAACCGCAAGACCATTGCCGACTGGACGCAGGATTCCGTGCAGGATGACAGCCCGCATCTGGTGCGCGAGATCCGCCAGCGGCTGCTGACCTATCGCGGGATCACCGCGCATGAGGACGAGGTGATGATCACGCTGGGCGCGCAGAACGGGTTGGCGATCCTCGCCACGCTCTTCCACCACGCCGAGGGGGCGATCGCGATGGAGGATCCGGGGTTTCCCGATGCGCGCAACGCCTTTCTGACGGCGGGAAATCATGTGGTGCCCGTGCCGGTGGATGCCGGGGGGCTTGTTGCCGAGGCGGTGCCGGAGGGCTGTTCGCTGGTCTACACCACGCCCAGCCACCAGTTTCCAACCTCGGTCTCGATGTCCGGCGACCGGCGCGCGGCGCTGCTGGCTGCGGCGGAGCGGCGGAATTTCATGATCGTCGAGGACGATTACGAGGCGGAGCTTCACAGTGGCCGGCGCCCGGAAGCCACGCTCCGCGCGCTCGATGAGACGGGGCGCGTCATCTATGTGGGCAGCCTTTCCAAGACGCTCGCGCCGGGTCTTCGGATCGGTTTTGTCGTGGCGCATCGCGATGTGATCCACGAGGCGCGCGCGGTGCGGCGGACGATGCTGCGCCATACGCCGACGCTGGTGCAGGAGACCCTGGCCTATTTCCTCCAGATGGGATTTTACGATGCCCATCTGCGCAAGATGATGCGGCACAAGCGCGAGCGCTGGCTGTGTATGGAGGCGGCGATAGCGGCCCATCTGCCAGGGTTCGCGGTGCAGTCGAGCGGGGGCACCTCGTTCTGGCTGACGGGGCATGACGGCTTCGACTCGAGCGATTTCGCCCGGCGGTTGCTGTCGCGCGGCGTGATCGTGGACGACGGCGCGCCGTTCTACATGAACGAGGGCATCAGCCGGTCGTTTCGCATGGGCTTTGCCATGGTCGGGACCAGGCAGATCGAGGCGGGGATGCGCGAGATCGCCGACGAATTCGCGCAGCAGCGGGTCTGACCCGCCGCTGTCCGGCGTGGCAGGATGCGCGCCATCTGTCCCTTATTTTGGTTTCATCTGTCCCTTATGATGCGCGAGGCTTCGTCCTAACCTCCTGACAGACATCGCGCCGCAACCGGCGCGGACCGGATGATAAGGAGCGGAACATGGACGGTGCAGCAGCAGGCGCAATCGACTGGTCGACCGAGGCGATCATTGCCAAGCGGGAGCGCTATTACGCGGCGACGCAGCGCTCCTTTGTCCCTTACGCGAAGCCGCTGATCCTGAAGCGCGGCAAGATGCAATATGTCTGGGACGAGCAGGGCAACCGGCTGATCGACCTTCTGGGCATGAATCTCTGCATCAGCATCGGCCATGCCCACCCTGCGGTGGTCGAGGCGGTCACCGAGCAGGTCGCGCAGCTGACCCATTGCACCACGATGTTCTATCATCCGGTGCCCGCGCATCTGGCCGAGGAGCTGGCCGCGACCATGCCCAAGGGTGAGGACTGGGTGGTGCATTTCACCAACTCCGGTACCGAGGCGATCGACCTTGCGCTGATGCTGGCGCGCAGCTCGACCGGCAATCAGGACGTGATCGCGCTGCGGAACTCCTATCACGGGGCGACCTACGGGGCGCAGGCGGTGACCGGCGTCAAGAATTTCCGTCACAACATCGCGCAGTTGCCGAATATCAGCTTTGCCGCCGAGCCGAACCAGTACCGGGGTGCCTTTGGCGCGGGGACCGATCCCTATCTCGACGATCTCGACCGGCTGATCGCGCACACCACGTCGGGGGATCTGGCGGCGATGATCATCGAGCCGGTGCAGGGCTATGGCGGTATCATCGAGATGCCCGAGGGCTATATGGCGGGCGCCGCGAAGCGGGTGCGCGAAGCAGGCGGTCTGATGATCGTGGACGAGGTGCAGTCGGGCTTTGGCAAGACGGGCAGGGGGCTCTGGTGCTTTGACCATCACGGCGTGGTGCCCGACATCGTGGTCATGGCCAAGGGGCTTGGCAATGGCATTCCCATCGGCGCGGTGGTGGTGCGCAAGCATATCGCCGAGGCGATGGCGGGCAAGTTCCTGTTCCACACCTATGGCGCAAATCCGGTGGCCTGTGCCGCGGGCCGCGCCGTGCTGAACGTGATCCAGCAGGACGGCCTGATCGAGAACGCGCGCGAGGTCGGCGCGGCGCTGCATGCGGGTCTTCAGGATCTGATGGCGCGTTACGAGATCATCGGCGACGTGCGGGGGACCGGATTCATGCAGGCCATCGAACTGGTGCGCGACCGCGAGACCAAAGAGCCCGCGCCGGAAGAGACGGCCTTTGTCTTCGAGCGCACGCGCGAACACGGCATCGTTCTGTCCAAATCGGGGAACTTCAAGAACGTGCTGCGCATGGTGCCGCCGCTCTGCCTGTCCATGGACGACGTCGGGCCCGTGATGGAGGCCTATGACCGCAGCTTCAAGGATCTCTACGCGGCGGGCTTCGGTCGCTGATCAGAGCCGCAGGTGCGGCGGCCCCGTAGCCCGTCGTTCGACGGGCGGCAAAAGACGTGCATGAAGGAGACGAGGTTTCATGATCCCCGACAAGGCGAGAGTTGTGATCATCGGCGGTGGCGTGGTTGGCTGTTCGGTGGCCTACCACCTGGCGCATCTGGGCTGGACCGATATCGTCCTGCTCGAACGCAAGCGGCTGACCAGCGGCACCACCTGGCACGCGGCGGGGCTGATTGCGCAGCTTCGGCCCTCCTCCAACATGACCAAGCTCGCGCGCTATTCGCAGGAGCTTTACGGACGGCTCGAAGATGAAACCGGCCTTGCGACCGGGTTCCGGCAGCTCGGGGGGATCACCGTGGCGCTGACCGAGGAGCGGCGCGAGGAACTTTACCGGCAGGCGGCCATGGGCCGGGCCTTTGGTGTGGCGGTCGAAGAACTGAGCGCCGCCGAGGTGAAGGCGATGTATCCGATGCTGGACGACCGGGGCGTCACCGGCGGCATCTTTCTGGAAAAGGACGGGCAGGCCGATCCCTCGAACATCGCCATGGCGCTGGCCAAGGGTGCGCGGCAACTTGGCGCCCGCATCCATGAACAGACCCGCGTCACCGGCGTGCGGCGTGACGGGCGGCGGGTGACCGGGGTCGACTGGATCAGCGATGACGGGCAGTCGCAGGGGCACATCGAGACCGAGATGGTGGTGAACTGCGGTGGCATGTGGGCGCATGAGGTCGGGCGCATGATCGGTGTCAACGTCCCGCTTCAGGCCTGCGAACATTTCTACATCGTCACCGAGGCGATTGCCGGGCTGGGGCCGATGCCGATCCTGCGGGTGCCCGACGAATGCGCCTATTACAAGGAAGACGCGGGCAAGATGCTGGTCGGCGCCTTCGAGCCGCGTGCGAAACCCTGGGCCCTGGACGGCATTCCGGCGAATTTCGAGTTCGACCAATTGCCCGAGGATTTCGACCATTTCGAGCCCATCCTCGCTGCCGCCTGCGAGCGGATGCCGGTGCTTGCGACAACGGGCATCGGCACCTTCTTCAACGGGCCGGAAAGCTTTACGCCCGACGACGCCTATCACATCGGGCTTGCGCCCGAGCTCGACAATGTGTGGGTGGCCGCCGGGTTCAACTCGATCGGCATCCAGTCGGCGGGTGGCGCGGGCATGGCGCTGGCGCAATGGATGGATGCGGGCGAAAAACCCTTCGATCTGGGCGATGTGGACATCGCGCGGATGGAGCCTTTTCAGGGCAACCGCCGGTATCTGGCCAATCGCGCGACGGAGACGCTGGGTCTGCTCTACGCCGATCATTTCCCCTATCGGCAGATGGAAACCGCGCGCGGCGTGCGCCGCTCGCCCTTTCACGCCGAGCTGCTTGCGCGCGGGGCTGTCATGGGCGAGGTCAACGGCTGGGAGCGCCCGAACTGGTTCGCGGTCGAGGGGCAGGAGCCCGCGTATCGTTATAGCTGGAAGCGGCAGAACTGGTTCGAAAATGCCGCCGCCGAGCACCGGGCCATCCGCGAGGGCGTTGGTCTCTATGACATGTCGTCCTATGGCAAGATCCGTGTCGAGGGGCCGGATGCCGAGCCTTATCTGAACTGGCTGTGCGGGGCGAACATGTCGGTGCCGGTCGGGCGCATCGTCTATACGCAGTTCCTCAACCTGCGCGGCGGGATCGAGGCGGATGTGACGGTGACGCGGCTGGCAGGCGATGCCTATCTGGTGGTGACCCCGGCCGTGACGCGGCTACAGGATCAAACCTGGATGCGGCGCCATGCCGGGGCGTTCCGGGTGGTGATCACCGACATGACCGCCGCCGAAGCGGCACTTGCGATCATGGGGCCGAGGTCTCGCGAGCTCCTGTCGCGGGTCTCGCCCAACGATTTCTCGACTGCGGCAAACCCCTTCGGCACCATGCAGGAGATCGAGATCGGCATGGGGCTCGCCCGCGCGCACAGGGTGTCTTACGTGGGCGAGCTGGGCTGGGAAATCTACGTCTCGGCGGATATGGCCGGCCATGTGCTGGAGGTGCTTCTGGAGGCGGGCGAGGGCTGCGGTCTGCGGCTCTGCGGCATGCACACGGTCGATAATTGCCGGATGGAAAAGGCGTTCCGCCATTTCGGCCATGACATCACCTGCGAGGATCATGTCATCGACGCGGGGCTGGGCTTTGCGGTCGACCTCGGCAAACCCGATTTCATCGGCAAGGCGGCGGTTGCGGCACGCAAGGAGACCGGTCCGCAGGCACGGATGGTGCAGTTTCTGCTCGAGGATCCGGAGCCGCTGCTTTATCACAACGAGCCGATCCTGCGCGACGGCGTCTATGTCGGACACCTGACCTCAGGCGGATACGGGCATCACCTGGGTGCGGCGGTCGGGCTGGGCTATGTGCCCTGCGCGGGGGAAAGTGCCGCGGACGTTCTGGCCGCGCGCTACGAGATCGACGTGATGGGCGTCAGGGTTCCCGCGCGTGCCAGCCTGCGCCCGCTATACGATCCGCGCAGCGAACGGGCGCGCGCATGACCGGCACCGGCGCGATGCTCGGGAACACGCGGGCAGGGGGGTCACTTGGCCGCCTTGTCGTAGCCCACGACCTTGAGCGCGAATTCCTCGACATAGTCGAGCAGCGCATGCACCGCAGCTTCGGCGCGGGTCGGGTCCTGCTCGCCGATGGCGCGGGCCACGGCGGAATGCAGGTTCGCCATCCTGAAGATGTCGCCGTGCTTTTCGTAGTGCAGCAGCCAGAACCGGCGCCAGAGCCCCTTGGTCGAGAAGACCGCCTTGGAGGCAAAGGGGTTGTCCGCCGCGTCGAGCATCAGCGCATGGCTGCGGAAATCGAGCTCGCGCATGGCCGCGGCATCGAGGGACAGGGAAACCGCCGCGAACCCTTCGGCGATCTCGATGAACTCCGCCCGCTGTTCCGGCGTGGCCCGTTCTGCCGCGGCGCGCGCCAGAAGGCACTCCAGCGCGCGGCGCAGCTCCAGCGACCGGAACTGCATCTTGAAGTCGAGCGGACAAACCTGCGCACCACGGCGCGGAAAGATTTCGAGCAACCCCTGATCCTGGAGGCGTTGCATGGCCGAACGCACTGAGGCCCGGCTATGCCCCGAGAGCGACATGAGCTGCGTTTCCGAAACCCATTCCCCAGGCGCGATCTCTCCGGTCACGATCATCCGTTCCAGAACGACAAAAGCCTCGTCACGCAACATGACTAGCATCTTTCCGGCGCCGGTCTGCTGCCGCTCATCGTCCTTCATGCCCCGATCCTCTCCAACTGCCTAAATTCCTACCACGCGACAAGTCGCGGGGTGCGTCAAGAAACGCTTCAATTGACATGTCAATAATCGTATCTAACATGTCAGATAAATTATCAACAGAACAGGGTAGGTAAAATGAAAATCTTCCGGAATATTTTGTTTGCAGCGCAATGTGTTGCCTTCGCTCCGGCGGCCGCCATGGCGCAGGATGCCATTGCGGTGGCAGAGCCGAACTGGGCCAGCGGCCGGGCGATGGCGGCGCTGGTTTCGGTGGTCATCGAAAGCAAACTCGGCCAGCAGGTCGAAATCGTGCCCGGCGCCAATGCGGTGATCTTTGCGGGCATGGACCGGGGCAAGGGCGAGATCGACGTGCATCCCGATGTGTGGCTGCCCAATCTCGAAAGCCTGCGCAAAGAGTTCATCGAGGAGAAGCAGACGGTCCGCCTGAGCGAAAACTACTACACCGGCTTTTCGGCGTTCTGTGCGCTGCGCGAATTTGCCGAAGCCAACAACATCACCTCGGTCTTCGATCTGGCCACGCCCGAGGCGGCGGCGCTCTTCGACAAGGACGGCGACGGGATGGGCGAAATCTGGGTTGGCGCTCCGGGCTGGACCTCGACCAACCAGAATCTCGTGAAGGTGCGCGATTACGGCATCGCCAATTTCTTCGAGCCGGTGCAGACCGAGGAGCAGGTGGCAAGCGCCTCGTTCTCGAGCGCGATGGAGCGCGGCGAGGGGGCGGTGTTTTACTGCTACGCGCCGCATTACAACTGGTTCGTCTTCGACATGATCCGGCTGGAAGAGCCGCCGTTCGACCCCGAACACTATGTGATGGTGAATCCGAACGAAGATCCGGCCTGGTTCGAGAAGTCGAAGATCACGGTGGGCGATCAGGACAAGACGGTGCATGTGGCCTATTCCGCCTCGCTTGAAGAGCGCGCGCCGCTGGTGGCCGAGTTCCTGTCGCGGATCGCGATGGATACCGACACGGTCAACGCCTTCACCAACGAGATCGTGGTCAAGGGTCGCGCGCCGCGCGAGGTGGCCGAGGAATGGGTCGCCGCCAACAGCGAGCGCATCGACGAATGGCTGGGCCTGTGAGCCAAGCCGCAACCCACCCTGGGCAGGGTCAGCCCTGCCCAGGGTTTCTTTCCAAGGACGAGCGAAGGACGCAGGGCGCATGACTGATCCTCTGGAGACCGCCGAGATCGTCGTGGAGGTGGCCAATGTCTGGAAGATCTTCGGCGCGCGGGATGCCGAGGCCATGGCCGCCATCCGCGCCGAGGGGCTGGGCAAGGCCGAGGTGCTGGAGCGGTTCGATTGCGTGGTCGGCGTGGCCGATGCCAGCTTTCAGGTGCGGCGCGGCGAGATCTTTTGCGTCATGGGATTGTCGGGCAGCGGCAAGTCGACGCTGGTGCGCCACATCAACCGTCTGCTGAGCCCGACGGCGGGCAAGGTGGTGGTGGCGGGCCGCGACGTGACCGCGCTCTCCGAGTCCGAGCTGCTGGCGGTGCGCAACAAATCCATCGCCATGGTGTTCCAGGATTTCGGGCTGATGCCGCACCGCTCGGTGCGGGACAATGTGGCGATGCCGCTGGAGATCCGGGGCGTGTCGCGCAACGCGCGCTGGACGCGGGCGCAGGATGCGCTGGATCTGGTGAATCTCTCGGACTGGGGTGACAAGTTCGCCCATGAGCTTTCGGGCGGCATGCAGCAGCGCGTGGGGCTGGCCCGCGCCATCGCCGCCGATGCCGAGGTGCTGCTGATGGACGAGCCCTTCTCGGCGCTCGACCCGCTGATCCGGCGGCAGTTGCAAGAGCAGTTCATGACGCTGGCCAAGGACATGGGAAAGACCACGGTCTTCATCACCCACGATCTGGAAGAGGCGGTGCGCATCGGCGACCGGATCGCGATCATGCGCGACGGGGTGATCGTGCAGACCGGCACGCCGGAAGAGATCATCCTCGACCCAGCCGACGATTACGTGGCCGATTTCGTCTCGGGCATCTCGCGGATCAATCTCATCAAGGCGCATTCGCTGCTGCGGCCGCTCGACAGTTTCACACCGGGCCTGACCGCCGATGCGCCGCATATGCCCGAAAGCGCGACACTCCGGCAGCTCATCGAGATCGCCGCCGAAACCGACAGCCCCATTGTCGTCGACGATGCGCAGGGGCGGCCGATGGGCGCGGTCTCGCGCCACGAATTGCTGAACGGAGTCATCACGGGAACCGCCGCCACATGACCAGACCGATAAACGATGCCCTGCCCGAAGACAGCATCCGCGATTTCGTGGGGCAGAATGCCAGCTATTACCGCGCCCAGTTCCGCCGGATCGGCGATGCGCAAAGCTATGTCCCGAGCTTCAACCCGGCCGCGGCGCTTCTCGGATCGGTCTGGTTCGGGATGCGCAACCTCTGGGCGCTCTTCACTGTCTTCCTGATCCTCGAAACCGTCGCGGTGGTGCAGTTCGTCCGGGGCCTTTCGGGCGATCTGGGCGGGCCGCTGCGGCAGCGGGTCGAGATGATCGAGCAGACGCTCGAGATCCGCCGTCAGCAACTGGCCGCCGCCATCGAGAAATCGGCGGATAATGTGGATTCGTTCCGCCGGACCATCGCGTCGCTGGAAGGCTCCATCGACGACATCCGCCAGCAGGCCGATGCGGCGGACGGGCAGGCGGCGGTGCTCATGACCACCGCCGTGGCGCTGATCCTGGGGATCAAGCTGGTGCAGGGTCTGCTGGCCAACCCCGCGCTGATGCGGCGCTATGTGGCGTGGCGGTCGCGCCCCACCCGGCTGGGAGGCCACGGCGGGCCGAGCCTGGTGTCGGCGGTGCTGCTTTGCCTGCTGACCTATGTGGCCTGCGCGACCGAGTTCAGCTTTCCCGGACGGATCGGCTTTCTACAGCAATTCCCCGTCGATCCCGCGATCCCCGCGACCGCCGCCGCCTGGGTCAAGGACTGGCTGGGCAGCGCCGCGACCGGATCGGCGTGGTTCTTCGATGCGCTGGTGGTGGCGATCCGCGGCGTGCTCGACACGCTGGAGACCATTTTCGTCAAGACGCCCTGGCCGGTGATGGCCGGGTTCACCATCCTGCTGACGGTGCTGTCGGCCGGCGCGCGTGCCGGCACCCTGACCGCCGCCGCGCTGGCCTATCTGGGCTTTCTGGGCTTCTGGGAAAAGAGCATGCAGACGCTGGCGCTGCTGGGCACGGCGGCCTGCATCTCGATCAGCCTCGGCATTCCGCTGGGTATCCTTTGTGCGAGAAAGCCAAAGGTCTACATGGTGGTGCGCCCGGTGCTGGATTTCATGCAGACGATGCCCGGCTTCGTTTACCTGATCCCGATCATCGCATTCTTCGGCACCGGCAAACCGGCGGCCATCGTCGCCACGATGATCTTCGGCAGCTCGCCGGTGGTGCGGCTGACGGTGCTGGGCCTGCGCGGCGTGCCCCATTCGGTGCGCGAGGCCGCCATGGCCTTTGGCGCGAGCCCCCGCTACCTGCTCTGGAAGATCGACCTGCCGCTGGCCATGCCCTCGATCATGGCGGGCATCAACCAGACCATCCTGCTGAGCCTCGCGATGGTGGTCATCGCCTCGCTGATCGGGGCGCAGGGGCTGGGGCAGGATGTGCTCGAGGCGCTGCAATACGCCTCGGAAGGGCAGGGCATTCTGGCGGGCGTCGCCATCCTGTTCTGCGCCATGATCCTCGACCGGATCGTTCAGGGGCGGCGGCGCTAGGATGCGCCGCCCGACCTTCTTTCTCCCTTCCGACCAAGACAGAGCGGACCCTCCCAGATGAGTACGACGATCTTTCACAACGGCAGCATCCTGACCATGGAGGACGGCGACGCACCCGAAGCGGTGGCGATCGACGGGGGCTATATCTGCGCGGTCGGCGCGCTCGGCGATGTGCGGGCAGTTTGTCCGGACGCGGTGGAGGTCGATCTGAAGGGGCGCGCGCTGCTGCCCGGCTTTATCGACGCGCATTCGCATCCGCTCTGGGCGGCCAAGACGCGCGGCGCGCCGGTGGTGGACATCCGGGCCGAGACGGTGCCGACCTATGCCGCCATCGTCGCGCGCATCAAGCGGCGGGTCGCGGCGGCGGCGCCGGGCGAGCACCTGATCTTTTTCGGGCTCGATCCGACGCTGCACCCGGACATGGAGAACCCGACGCGGGCGTTTCTGGACACGCTTGCGCCTGACAATCCCATCGGCATCCAGACCTCGAACTGTCACGCGCTGTTTCTGAACTCCGCCGGCTTTGCCGCCTGCGGCATCGACGAGACGACCCCGACCCCCACCGGCAGCATCGTCGAGCGCGACGAGACCGGGCGCCCCACGGGGCGCATCGCCGAGGCGATCACCTGGACCGCGCTGGAAACCTTCTACGAAGCCTGGGGCGAGGATCGGCTGGCCGAGGAATTCCAGGCGCAAATCGCGGCCTTTCTGCGCAACGGCATCACCACGGTGACCGAGCATCTCTATATGCCGTTCTACAAGGCCTCGTACCGGGCGGCGCTGCGGCAGGGTCTGCCGATGCCGCGCATGGCGGCCTATCAGCAGGCCACCGCGCCGGATATGGCGGTGGAAAAGATCGCCGACCCCGATGACCGGTTCTGGATGGCCGGGGTCAAGATTCACGCCGACGGATCGGTGTTCATCGGCAATATCTGGGTGACCGAGCCCTATCTCGACACCCGCATCACGCGCGAGCGGATGAATCTGAAGCCCGGTCATGTGGGCGGGCCGAACTATCCGCAGGCCTTCTTCGAGACGATGCTGCGCCAGTATTTCGCGCAGGGCTGGCAGATGACGGTGCACACGCAGGGCGACCGGACCATCGACATGGTTCTGGATGTGCTGGAGCAGATCCTGGCCGAGACCCCGCGCGACGATCACCGCTTCCGGCTGGAACATTGCGCGCTGATGCGCGCCGATCAGATCGAACGGGCGCGGCGGCTTGGCGTGCTGTGCAGCTTTTTCATCAACCACATCACCCATTGGGGCGCGCCGATCGAGGACGCGCTGTTCGGGCCGGACCGCGCCGCGCATTACATGCCGGTCGGCTCGGCGGTGGCGGCGGGGATGCGTGTCTCGCTGCATGCGGATACGCCGATGACCGACGCTTCCGCGCTGGAGCTGGTGCAGGTGGCCACCGCGCGGCTGACCAAGACCGGCCGCTGCATCGGCCCGACCGAACGGATCGACGTCGAGACGGCATTGCGGTCGGTGACGATTGATGCGGCCTATCAGATCCGCATGGAGGACAGGCTTGGCTCGATCCGGCCGGGCAAACGCGCGGACCTTGTCATTCTGGAAGACAACCCGCTGACCGCCGCGCCCGACCGGCTGCGCGATATTCCGGTGGTCGCCACCTATCTCGACGGGATGCTGGTCCATGGCGGCTGACGCGCCCGTCCCGCTGCTGTCGATCTGCGGCTTTCTGGGGGCGGGCAAGACCACCCTGGTGAACCGCCTTCTTGCGACGGCCTCGGGCCGGCGGATCGTGGTCTTCGTGAATGATTTCGGTGCGATCAACATCGACCTCGATCTGGTCGAGACCGTGACCGAGGACCGGATCTCGCTGAAGAACGGCTGTGTCTGCTGCACGCTGAACGCCGATTTTCTGCTGCAAGTGAAGACGCTGACCCGGCAGGAGGCGCCGCCCGACGCAATTCTTGTCGAGGCGAGCGGGGTGACCGACCCCGTTGCGCTTGACGGCTCGCTGCGCGAGGTCGAGGCGGCGGGGTTGGTGACGCGCGATGCCAGCATCTACATGATCGACGCAGAGCAGGTCGGCGCGCTCGACTACATCGACACCGAGCTGTTGCTGGACCATGCCAATGTCTGTGAGCTTGTGCTGGTGAACAAGACCGATCTTGTCGATGCCGCGCGGCTGACGGCGATCGAGGAGATGCTGGCCGTCTCGGCACCCTATGCGCATGTGCTGAAAACACGGCATGCGGATGTCGCCTTTCTGCCGCTGCTGGAGCTCGCCGGGATGGGAGCGCGAGGTCAGCCGAAACTGCCGCATCGCGTCACGCCGGGCCACGATTTCACAAGCTGGACCTTCGAGGCGCCGCATCCCGTCCCGCGCGAACGTTTCGAGGCGCTTGCAAGGCTGATGTCCTCGCAATGCCTGCGCGCGAAGGGCTTCGTCATCTTCGCGGATGCCCCGGAAGAACCGCGCCTGTTCAATATGGTGGGGAAGCGGGCAACGCTCGAGCCGGTATCGCAGTCTGTGACAGGTGGCTGCCGGCTCGTCGCGCTCGGTCTGAAAACGCGGGTCGATCCGGAGAGTCTGGCCCGGGTCATGCGTGAGGTATGAGCAGATAATGAAGATTATGTAAATAATTAATGCTTTTCACACGGCGTGAAACAGCCCTGCGCCGCTAGGACTGTTCTAGGTTTTCAAGATCCGGCGCGCTGTCCCGTCCCGCATCTACATCGTAATGCCGGAGCTTGGCACGCAGCACCTCGACGATCCGCTCCGTGGCGAGCGATGGCGGGCGGGACGCCGGCAGCATGATCCAGACATTCATCGTGGTCAGCGGTACGACCGGGCGGCGGACGAGCTTGTCCTCGCCGTAACCCAGCCCGACGAAGGGCGGCACGATGGAAACTCCGGCACCGCCAGCGACGAAATCGCAGGCGGTTTCCGACATCGGCACCTCGACCACCGCGCGTTTCTGCACCCCGCGCAACTGAAAGGCGCGGTCTATGGTCATGATCGAGCAATCGTCGCGGGCCAGGCCGATAAACGGTTCATCCTTGAGATCCTCCACCCGGATCAACCGTTTGGACGCCAGCGGATGCGCGGCGGGCAGCGCGCAGATCATTGCGAAACGCATCACCAGCTCGGAGCGCACATTGGGGTGCTCGAAGGGCTGCACCGACAGGCCGATGTCGATCTGCTGGCCTTCGACCAGCTCGGCGACTCGCGGGCTCGACTGGCTGGTGATCGAGATGTGCATGTTCTTCTGCGCCGCCATCAGCGGGCCGAGCGCATGGGCCAGAAAACGGGCGGAAAGCGCCGGCGGCGCGGCGATGGTGACCTCGCCCCATTCGCGATCCCGCACCGCGCGGGCGAGCTTCTGAATCCGGTCCGTCCCCGAGAACAGACGCGAGACTTCGGAGGCCAAGAGCTGCGCGTCGGAGGTCGGCAGCATCCGGCCGCCGCTGCGGGTGAAGAGCCGGAAACCACAGTTTTCCGAAAACGATTTCAAGAGCTTGCTGACGGCGGGTTGGGAGATTCCCAGCCGCTCCCCTGCGAGTGTAACAGAACCCGTCTCCATCACCGCGTGAAAGGCTTCGAGCTGGCGAATGTTCATCCCGGAGACCCCCTTGGTCCGCTACAGTATGAGGTTTCGTTATAACGCCTGGAGAATAAGCGATTTGACTTTCATGTTATCCTGTCGCTCGCATGGTGTCATCCGGGAAAACCAGCTGGGCAACGCCAAGGATGAGACACATGCGAAACAGGAAGGTACTGAAATGAATAAACTGGCATATCTGTGCGGCGCTGCCGCGCTCGCCCTCGCGCCGGCTGCCCAGGCCCAGGTGCTGACGGTCTGCCTCGAAGGCGCGCCCGAGATCTTCAATCCGGAGCTGACCAGCAACGGCACCACCGCCTATGTGCTGGGTCAGATTTATGACGGGCTCGTCTCGGTCGAGCGCGGCGGTTCGGGTATCGAGCCGGCGCTGGCCGAAAGCTGGGAGGTCTCGGAGGATGGCAAGACCTACACGTTCCACCTGCGCGAAAACGTGAGCTGGCAGTCGAACGGCGCCTTCACCCCCACCCGCCCGATGAACGCCGATGACGTGGTCTTCACCTTCGCGCGGATGATGGACCCCGAGCATCCGTTCTACGAGGTCTCGGGCGGCAATTACCCGACTTTCAACGCCAAGCTGGCGGACAATCTCGAGACGGTGGAGAAGCTCGACGAGCATACCGTCGCCTTCACCCTGAAAGCGCCGCTGGCGGCGTTCATCGGCACCATGGCGCATGGCTCCATCGGCATCACATCCGCCGAATATGCCGATGCGATGATGGCCGCCGGCACGCCCGAGCAGATGGATCTGCAACCCATCGGCACCGGCCCCTTCCAGCTTCAGGCCTATCAGACCGACGCCATCGTCCGCCTGCTGCCCTTCGCGGATACCTGGGGCGCGGCAATCGGTGACGCTCTGCGCACGCCCATGGTGGACGCGGTGGTGATGGCGATCTCGGGCGATGCCACGGTCCGGCTGCAACGGGCGCTGGCCGGGGAATGCCTGATCGGGCTCTATCCCAACCTCGCAGACAAGGAGACCATCGAGGCCTCCGACACGGTCGACGCGGTGCAGACTCCCGTCGCCTCCACCGGCATGCTGCATTTCAACTTCGGCGAGGAAAAATTTCAGGACCGGAAGGTGCGTCAGGCGCTGGCGCAGGCCATCGACATGGAGACGCTGGTGGAGGTGGTCTATAGCGGCATGGGCCATGTGACCGGCGCCGTGGTGCCGCCGGCGCTCTGGGGCCATGCGGAGGACATCGCGCCCTGGCCCTACGACCCCGAGGCCGCCAAGGCGCTGCTGGCCGAGGCCGGCTATCCCGACGGGTTCGAAACCCAGGTCTGGGCGGTTCCCGTGGCGCGCCCCTACATGCCGAACGGCCGCCGCGCCGCCGAGATCGTGCAGGCCGACTGGGCCGCGATCGGCGTAAAGGCCGAGATCGTGACCTATGAATGGGCCGAGTACATCCAGCGCGCCCGCGCCGGAGAGGCGCAGGTGGGCATGTTCGGCGGCATCTACGATTTCCCCGATCCCAGCCAGATCCCCAACAACTACCTGACCTGCTCGCCCGAGGGCAAAACCGCGCCCTCGAATATCGGCGCCTGGTGCGACGACGACTTCAACGCGGTGATGCGCGAGGCCGGCGCGATCACCGATCAGGAAGAGCGGATCGCGCTCTATCACGAGGCCCAGCAGATCGTGCATGACGAGGTGCCGGTGGTCGTCCTCGGCGGCGCCGACACCATCACCGCGGTGAACAAGAGCGTGCAGGGTTACGTGCCGGCGATTTTCGGCTCCTCGCGCCTGTCGGGGGTGACCGTCGAATGAAAGTGACTGTGATTGGCGCCGGGATCCTCGGCGCCAGTACCGCCTATCATCTGGCCATTGCCGGGCATGACGTGACCGTCGTGGATCAGGAACACCAGGGCAAGGCGACCCTGGCGGGAGCGGGCATCGTCTGCCCCTGGGCCACCAAGCTCGACGAGCCGGAATGGTACAGGATGTACGCTGCCGGGGCGCGATACTATGAGGAGCTGGTCGTGGGGCTCGCCGAACGCGGGCAAAGCGATGTCGGCTATCGCAAGGTCGGCGCGCTGGTGACCGCCGAAGACCCTGCCGATTACGACGCGGCGGGCGAGCGGCTGGCGCGGCGCACCGCCGAGGCGCCCGAGTCCGGCGGTTTCGAGGAGATCTCGCCGGAGCAGGCGCAGGTGCATTTCCCGCCGATCAACCCGGCGTTCAAGGCATTCTATGTGCCGGGCGGCGCGCGGGTGAATGCCCGGCAATTGGCGCCGGCGATGTTGCGCGCGGCGGTGGCGCTCGGCGCGACATTCCTCAGCGATCTCGCGACGCTGGAGCTCGACGGCGCCCGTGCCCGGGTGCTGGACGGGCGCGGCGAGGAGATCCCTTCGGACAAGATCGTGGTGACCGCCGGTGCCTGGGCCTCGCAGATCCTCGGCCCGCTGGGGCTGCATCATCCGGTCAAGCCGCAGCGCGGGCAGATCCTGCATTTCGGCATGAAGGGCGCGGATACCTCGCGCTGGTCGGTGCTGCTGCCGATGGCGAGCCATTACCTGCTGGCCTTCGACGACAGCCGCGTCGTGGTCGGCGCCACCCGCGAGGACGGCAAGGGTTTTGATTACCGCGTGACCTGCGAAGGCCAGCACGAGGTGCTGAGCGCCGCGCTGCGCTACGCCCCCGGCCTCGCCGATGCCACGCTGCTGGAAACCCGCATCGGTTTCCGACCCGCCCCGCCCGGCTTCCGCCCGATCCTCGGCCCGGTGCCGGGCATCGACGGGCTGATCCTCGGCAACGGGCTGGGCGCCGCCGGCCTGACCATCGGCCCCTATGCCGGCCGTCAGCTCGCCCGCATCGTTGCGGGAGAGACCCCCGAGGTGAGCCTCGATCCCTACAGCCCCGCCGCCTGAGCGGGGCCAACCCAAAGACCGAAAGACAGACAATGACCAAACGCTACAATTCCCGCCCGCATCTTCACGGCGGCGTCGTCCATAACGGCGTGCTTTACGCCTCGGGCCATGCGGCGACCGATCTCGAGCTCGACATGAAGGGTCAGACCGCCGAGATCTGCGAAAAGCTCGACGCGCTGCTGGCGCAGGTCGGCAGCGACAAGACCAAGCTGCTTCAGGCCCGCGTCTATCTCTCGGACATGTCCGCCAAGGCGCAGATGAACGAGGCCTGGATGGAATGGCTCGACACCGCGCATATGCCGTCGCGCGCGGCCATCGGCGGCTGCGATCTGGGCGACCCGAAACGCCTGGTGGAAATCGTGGTGACCGCCGCGGTCGACTGAGCCTTGCGCATGCGCGGCCCCCATCCCCGTGGGCCGCGCCGACTGCCGGGTCGCGCGTCCCTTTCGGCGCGACCCGGCCTTTCGAAAGGATGCATCCTTGCTCCGTTACCTTCTGGGAAAGCTGGCGGTGCTGGTCCCGACCTTCTTCGGCATCACCGTCGTCGCCTTCGGGTTCGTCCGGGTGCTGCCCGGCGACCCGATCATGCTGATGGCCGGCGAACGCGGCCTGACACCGGAACGGCATGCGCAGCTGATGGCGCAATACGGCTTCGACCGGCCGCTCTGGCAGCAATATCTCTCCTATCTCGGAGACCTGTTACGGGGCGATCTCGGCACCTCGCTCGTCACCCACCGCCCGGTGACCGAGGATTTCCTGACCTTCTTTCCCGCCACGATGGAGCTGGGCCTCTGCGCCATGGCGCTGGCGATCTGCATCGGCCTGCCGCTGGGCGTGCTGGCGGCGGTGAAGCGCGGTAGCTGGTTCGAGCAGATCTCGATGTCCGCCGCGCTGGTCGGCTATTCGATGCCGATCTTCTGGTGGGGCCTGCTGATGATCATCCTGTTTTCCGGCACCCTGGGCTGGACCCCGGTCTCGGGCCGCATCTCGCTGATGTATTATTTCCCGCAGGTCACCGGCTTCATGCTGATCGACAGCCTGATCTCGGGACAGGCGGGCGCCTTCCGCTCGGCGGTGCAACATCTGATCCTGCCCTCGGTGGTGCTGGCCACGATCCCGACGGCGGTGATCGCGCGGCAATCGCGTTCGGCCATGCTGGAGGTGTTGTCGGAGGATTTCGTGCGCACCGCGCGGGCCAAGGGGCTCGGCCCCGCTCTGGTGGTGGGCCGCCACGCGCTGCGCAATGCGCTGATCCCGGTGGTCACCGTGATCGGGCTTCAGGTCGGTTCGCTCATGGCGGGCGCCATCCTCACCGAGACGATCTTTTCCTGGCCGGGCATCGGCAAGTGGATCGTCGATTCCATCTCGAAACGCGATTACCCGGTGGTGCAGGGCGGCCTGCTGGTCATCGCCGTGGTGGTGATGATCGTGAACCTGATCGTGGATCTGCTCTATGCCGTCATCAACCCGAGGATCCGTCATGGCTGATCCCGTCACGCTCGCCACAGACGCCCCCGACACCGGCACCGCCCGCGCCGCGCTGGCCGGATTCTGGAGCGATTTCCGCCGCAACCGGGGCGCCGTGATCGGGCTCGCGGTGATCGGCCTGCTGGTGCTCGTCGCGCTCTTCGCGCCGCTGCTCGCG
Organism: Salipiger pentaromativorans; assembly: GCF_024721115.1. Classification (GTDB taxonomy): domain Bacteria; phylum Pseudomonadota; class Alphaproteobacteria; order Rhodobacterales; family Rhodobacteraceae; genus Salipiger; species Salipiger pentaromativorans. The sequence goes on from NZ_JAMDHK010000010.1 coordinate 19,254, forward strand.
CCGCACGACCCGACGCAGCAATACCGCGATGCGCTGCTGCTGCCGCCGGTCTGGGAGACCGGGGGTCGGGGCGCCTATCTGCTCGGCACCGACGCGCTTGGCCGCGACATCCTCTCGCGGCTGATCTTCGGCGCGCGCTATTCGCTGCTGATCGGGCTGATGGTGGTGACTATCGCGCTGACCGGCGGCATCGCCATCGGGCTGGTATCGGGCTATTTCGGCGGCTGGATCGACACGCTGATCATGCGGGTGATGGACGTGATCCTCGCCTTCCCCTCGCTGCTGCTGGCGCTGGTGCTGGTGGCGATCCTCGGCCCCGGGCTCACCAATGCGATGATTGCCATCGCGCTGGTGCTGCAACCGCATTTCGCCCGGCTCGCGCGCGCCAGCGTGATGAGCGAGAAGACCCGCGAATACGTGGTTGCTGCGCGCATCGCCGGGGCCTCGCCGCTGCGGCTGATGGTGTGGACGATCCTGCCCAACTGTCTCGCGCCGCTGATCGTGCAGGGCACGCTCTCCTTCTCCACCGCGATCCTCGACGCCGCCGCGCTCGGCTTTCTCGGGCTCGGCGCGCAGCCGCCCACCCCGGAATGGGGCACCATGCTCGCCGATGCGCGCGAGTTCATCCTGCGCGCCTGGTGGGTCGTGACCTTTCCCGGCCTCGCCATCCTGATCACCGTGCTGGCGATCAACCTGTGCGGCGACGGGCTGCGCGATGCGCTCGATCCCCGGCTCAAGAGGAGCTGAGATGTCCCATCTTCTCGAAATCCGCAACCTGACGGTGACATTCGACACCGCCAAGGGCCCGCTCACCGCCGTCTCCGGCATCGACCTGCATGTCGATGGGGGCGAGGTGCTGGCCATCGTCGGCGAAAGCGGCTCGGGCAAGTCGGTGGCGATGCTGGCGGTGATGGGGCTTTTGCCCGACACCGCCACGGTCCGCGCCGATCTGGTGCGCTTCGACGGCACCGATCTCATGGCGCTGAGCCCGCGCGCCCGCCGCCGCATCATCGGCCGCGACATCGCGATGATCTTTCAGGAGCCCGTCGCCTCTCTGAACCCGGCCTTCACCGTCGGCCTCCAGATCGGCGAGGTGCTGAAAAAGCACCAGGGGCTTGGCCGCGCCGCCCGCCGCGTGCGCACGCTGGCGCTGCTGGAGGCGGTCGGGCTGCCCGACCCGGTGGCCAAGCTCACGGCCTTTCCGCACCAGATGTCCGGCGGCCAGTGCCAGCGGGTGATGATCGCCATGGCCATCGCCTGCGCCCCCAAGCTGCTGATCGCCGACGAGCCGACGACGGCGCTCGACGTGACCATTCAGAAGCAGATCCTCGACCTGCTCATCGACCTTCAGGAGGAGAGCGGCATGGGGCTGATCATGATCACCCACGACATGGGCGTGGTGGCGGAAACCGCCGACCGCGTTGTCGTCCAGTACCAGGGCGTGAAGCGCGAGGAAGCGGACGTGCTGTCGCTCTTCGAGACGCCGCAGGATTCCTATACCCGCGCGCTGCTCTCGGCCCTGCCGGAGCGCGGCGGCGACGGGCCGCTCGACGGGGTGACGTTCCAATGACCGTCCGGCCTCCCATCGTGCTCGAAGCCCAGGGGCTGATCCGAGACTATCCCGGCAAGGGCGGCCTGTTGCGCAAGGCCAGTCCGGTGCGCGCCCTGAAGGGCGTCGACCTGGTGCTGCGCCAGGGCCGCACCCTGTCGGTTGTGGGCGAGTCGGGCTGCGGCAAATCCACTCTCGCCCGGATCCTGACGCTGATCGACCCGGCCAGCGGCGGTACGCTCCTTATCGACGGCAAGGCGGTGGACATCGCCCGCTTTCGCCCCTCGGCGGAGTTGCGGCGCAAGGCGCGGATCGTCTTCCAGAACCCTTATGGTTCGCTCAACCCGCGTCAGAAGGTCGGCGACGCGCTGGCCGAGGAGCTGCTGCTCAACACCGGCCTCAATGCGGCGGAGCGGCGCGCGCGGGTCGGCGACATGCTGGAACGCGTCGGCCTGAGCGCCGCCCATGCCGGGCGCTACCCGCATATGTTCTCGGGCGGTCAGCGCCAGCGCATCGCCATCGCCCGGGCGCTGATGGTCAACCCGCGCATCCTGATCCTCGACGAGCCGGTCAGTGCGCTGGATCTCTCGGTACAGGCCCGGGTTCTGAACCTGCTGGCCGATCTGCAACGCGATTTCGACCTTTCCTATATCTTCATCAGCCACGATCTCTCGGTGGTGCGCCGGATCTCGGACGAGGTGATGGTGATGCAGGCCGGAGAGGTGGTCGAGCGCGGCAGCCGCGACGCCGTCTTCGGCGACCCGAAACACCCCTATACCCGCCAGCTTCTCGCCGCGACGCCCTCGACCGACACCGGCGCCATCCGCGCACGACTGGCCCGCCGGGCCGCGCTGCGTGCCGCACGCGGCGCCTGACAGGAGACCACGATGACCGAGCAAGACGAGATCCGTCGTGACGACCGCTATGCCACATCCCGGAAATACGCCTCGATGCGCGGCATCCGCGTGGCGGCGCGGCGGGCGCTGTCGGAGACGGTCTGGAACTACCTGCATTGCGGCACAGGCGACGAGGTCACCGCCCGTACCAATGTGTCGGCCTTCGACGGCTATCTCTACGAGGTGCCGCTCTTTGCCGGGGTCGCCAATCCCGACACCAGCACAAGTTTTCTCGGCGAAGCGCTGTCCTTCCCCGCCCTCACCGCACCCTTCGGCGGCGGCGAGACGCTGTTTCACCCCGACGGCATGCTCGCCGTGGGCCGCGCCGCCCATGCCGCCGGCATCCGCCAGATGGTGCCCGTCGCCGCCGGACATACACTGGAGGAGGTGCGCGCCGCCTCTCCCGCCGCGCTGGTCTTTCAGATGACCTTCTGCGGCAGGGAAAACCATGTGATCGACATGATGCACCGGGCCAAAGACGCGGGCTATCGCTATATCTGCGTCACCTATTCGCCGATCCGCCAGTGGCGCGAGCGCATGATGGAGGATCGCTTTTCCATGCCCGGCGCGGGGGCGCCGTCGAATTTCGGTCCCGGAAAATCCGACCCGGCGATGCTGCGCGAACTGCTCGATTTCACCGAACCGCGCTGGAGCTGGGAGCAGGCGGCGCGGGTGATCGGCGCGGCCCCCTTGCCCTGCCTCGTCAAAGGCGTGACCAGCCGTGCCGATGCGCGCGCCGCGCTGAAGGCCGGGGCGCATGGGCTCTATGTCTCCAACTACGGCGGCCGCACCATCGACCGCGAGCCCGCCGCGATCACCACGCTCGCCGAGGTGCGGGCCGAGGCCGGGCCCGATGTGCCGATTGTCTTCGACAGCGGCATAAGGCGTGGCAGCGACATCGCCACCGCCCTGGCGCTTGGCGCCGATGCGGTCGCACTGGGCCGCACCTGCGCGCTCGGGCTTGCCGCCGATGGCGAAGCCGGGGTCCGTCGCGTGCTGGAGCTGCTGAAGGATGAGTTCTGGACGACGCTCGGGCATCTGGGCTGCGCTTCCGTCCGCGGCCTGACACCCGGGATCTTCCGGGCACCGCGATGAAGGTTGCGGTCATCGGCGCCGGGGCCATCGGCGCGAATATCGCCTACCGGCTGGCCGAGCGCGGTGCCGAAGTCGTGCTGATCGACGGGCGCGCGCCGGGCTCGGGGACCAGCGGCGCCTCCTTCTCCTGGCTGTCTTCTTTTCCGCAGCTTAGCTGGCCCGAGGCCGAGGCGCGGCGACGCCTGCGGCGTTCGGTGAAGGCGCATTTCGACCGGCTGGCCGAAGAGATCGGCGGCGACTGGCTCGATTGGTGCGGCACGCTGACGACGCAAGGCGCGGTGCCTGAGTTCGACGATGCCGTGGCGCGCTGCCGCGAGCAGGGCGCGCAGATCGAGATCCTGGGCGCGGCGGATCTGCGCGACGTTGCACCAGAGCTCGCCCTGCCCGACGCCGAGCGCGTCGCCTTCGAGCTGCGCTCGGGCTGGATCGATGCTCCGGCGATGATCGGGCAGTTGCTGCGGGTCTTCCGCCTGAGCGGCGGCAGCTTGCGGCTGGGCCACGACGTGGTGGCGCTTGCGATCGGGGGGCCGGGTGCTGCCACGGTCGGTCTTGCCGATGGCAGCCGGATCGAAGCCGATCTCGTGGTCAATGCCGGCGGCGCTCAGGCGACCCATATCGCTGCCATGGCGGGGCTCGCGATTCCGGTCGCGCTCGTGCCCGGCGTGATGCTCTACGGCGGCGGCGGACGCACCGGCCTGCCGCGTCATGTGGTGAACGGCGCCCGCTGGCTGATCCGGCCGGATCGCGCGTTCGGCACCGCCGTCCACTGGCGCGGCGCAGGGCTGACCGCCCGGCACGGCAACAACGGCCACGACGGCACGGCGATGCTGGCCGATGTCGCGCAAAGCGTGCCCGCACTTGCCGGGGTGTCACCCGCGGCGCACCGCGTGGGCATCAGGGCGATGCCCCAGGGCGGGCCAGTCATCGGCCGGCTTCCCTGGCTGCCGCGCTATTACTCCGCCGTTTCCCATGGCGGCATCGGTTGGGGTCCGGTCTGGGCAGAGATCGCCGCCGCCGAGATCCTCGACGGCACATCCGAGGCGGCGCTCGACACCATGCGCCCGGCACGGTTCTATTTCGAAGCCGCGCCAGACAAAGAGGTGTGAGACCGCATTCCAGCCGGACCGCAGAACAGAGCTTCCTGCCCTGTGCCGGCTACGTGCCTGCCCGGTTCGGACTCTGGCTGAAGAGCGACCCGGCGCAGGATGCCGGGACCCGCTTTGACGCCCACAGGAGGGTGATTGCGCTCGAGGACGGTGGCTGTTCTTGCGTGCATGGCGAGGAGATCGCGAAGATGTCGCCGGTGGACGGCCAATCTATCGAGGCAAGCAGACGGCCCATGACATGAAGCCGACCGGACGCTCGCTGCGAGCGTCCGGCGCCGGTGAGGTTGCGACGCCCGCCGTCAAATCCGGTCGGGCGTTTCCACGACCCCTTCACTGCGCAAGAGCTTGGCCAGCCAGTCCATGAAGACTTTCAGGCGTTGCGGAAGATGACGTCTGCGCGCGTAGAGAAAAGACATCGGTGGCACGCTCTACACCATGATCCTGCTGTCGCGGCTGGTCGGACTGCACGCCTAGCCCTTGCGTCTAGCGGCTGTGTGGTCCCTGACCGCCGGAATTGAGCCCCATTCGCGTGGCGTGCCACGAGGCTTCGGCCCGCGACGAGATGCCGAGCTTGCGGTAGATGGACTTGATGTAGCTCGCGACGGTGGTGTTCGCGAGGCCGAGTTCGCGACCGACCTCGCTGTTGCGCAGGCCCCGCGCGATCAGGGCAAGCACCTCGGTCTCGCGCTCGGTCAGATCCTGCCCGGCGGTGGCGTTCGGCCCGGTCAGGCTGAAATGCTCCATGATGCGCCGCGCGATCGACGGTGACAGCGCGGGCAGACCCATGTGGATCTGCCGGAGCTGGTGGATCAGAAGGGTGGCCGGGTTCTCCTTGAGCAGATAGCCCTGCGCCCCCGCCGACAGCGCGCCGACGACGCTTGCGTCGTCGCCCATCACGGTGGTGACCACACAGACCGTGGGGCTTTGCGCATCGCGTAGCTGCCGCAGCAGATCCAGCCCCGACCCGTCGGGCAGACCCAGGTCGATCAGTGCCAGATCGGGCGCGTTCGGCAGCAGCATCCGGGCCCGGCGCAACGTATCGGCGGTGTCGATCTGCGCATCGGGAAAGACCTCGGCGGCGATCTCTGCCAGCCAGCGCCGGGTCTCGGAAATATCCTCGACAATCAGGATCCGCATCAGCCAGCGCCTCCCGCTGCCGTCGCCCCGCCGGCCCCGTCGCAGACCAGCGGCAGCGCCGCGTCGATCCGGGTGCCATCGGGGCCGGAGGCGATCCGGAGCGTGCCGCCGCAGCCCTCGATCCGGAACCGCAGGTTCGCGAGCCCGTTGCCCCCGCCCGTCCCGGCCGCCGAATGCCCCGTCCCGTCATCGGCGATGCGGATCTCGAGCCACTCGCCCGACGGCCCCGCCACCCGGGCAAGCGTGACCGCGGCATGGCCGGCGCCGGAATGGCGCAGGATATTGCCCGCGCTCTCGCGCAGCAGCGCGCGCAGCGTCTGTACCAGCTGCGGCGGCAGCTCGTCAGCACCGTCCTCCGCCCGCGACAGCCCGCCGTCCCGCCAGTCGAGCTCGACCCCCGCCGCTTCGAGATGATCGCCGATCTCGCGGCGCAGATCGCCCAGCAGCCGCGCCAGACCGACTGTCCCCTGCACCGGGTTCGAAATGATCTGGCGCAGATCCGAAAGAGTCTGCCGGATCAGCATGTCCTTGCGCTCGGTTTCGCTGGAATGCAGCGCGCCCAGAAGCTGCACCCCGATATTGTCGTGCATGTCGCGATTGATGCGCTGCCGCTCGGTCTCGATGGCCGCGTCATGGCTCCGCTGGCGGGCGACCGAACGTTCCAGCATGCCGGTCACGCTGCGCGCCAGACGCTCGTCGCGCGAGCTGAACAGCCGCCTGCCCTGCCGCGCCCAATGCAGCCGCACGCCGGGCAGGTCGTAGGGCAGTGGCATCTCCAGTATCTCGCCGCCCTGGCTCAGCCGGGTGAGGCCGCTGACCGGCCTGCCCTGCTCGATGCGCAGCGGGTCGAACAGCCGTTGCAGCAGCCGCGTCAATGCCGCGTCGCGGCCTGGCGCGTCCGCGGCCAGCGTCACCTCTTCCATCAGCGAGAACAGCTCCTCGCGGGACAGGCCCCGCTCGTTCCGCAGCCAGCGGGCCACAAGGTCGCGCAGCGGCAGATAGACCAGCCCCACAAGCGCCAGCGACAGGCCGAGCGCCGGGGCGCGGTCGAGCGCCAGAAGCAGCGTCAGCGCCGCGTCCAGCGCCAGCAGCAGGACCACGCCGCCGAGATAGAAGAGAATGCGGAACGACCAGTCGGCCAGATCGAACAGCCTGTAGCGCGCGATCCCCATGGCGAGCCCGGCGAAAATCACCAGGAAGAACAAAAAGGCATGGCCTTGCGACAGAACGGGCGGCAGCCCCATGAGCAGCGGCAGGGTGACCGTCAGGCCAAAGCCCCCTGCCCCCAGCAGCACCGAGAGTCCGAACCATCCCAGCATGGCCCGGGTGGTTGGGTTGCCCCGCGCCTTCACCACCTGCACCAGGATCGCCCCGAGCAGCGCCAGCATGGCCAGCGCGACGGGAAGCTGCCGGTCGAGCAGCGCATCGGGCCAGTCGAGAAAGACCGCCAGAATGAAGCTCGACAAAAATGCCGCCACGACCCAGAGCACCACCCGTCCGGCGATCCGCGCCGGGTAGATCAGGAACAGGTTGACCATGCCGATGCCGAACAGCAGGGTCCCGAGGAAATTGACCTTCGAGGCCAGCGGGAAAAGCACCGCTCCAAGCGCCAGCTCGCGGGTGCTGTAGAGGGCCGCGGCATAGGCCGAGGTCATCAGCCCGGCCCCGGCCAGACCAAAGCAGCGTACCGCGCGGTCGCCGGGCCGCAGCGCCATCACCCAGCCGCCGAGAACCATCCCGACGAGCCCGACGCCGATCTGAAGCCAAAAGGCGCCGGGCAGGTCCGACAAAGGCCGCGACGGCTGCGGAACAAGCGTCACCTCGACCGCTGCCCCCCCGTCCGGGGGCCGCGCCGTCGCCACGACGGGCCCGCTTTGCAGAAGCGCGTGAATTGCGGCCTGGCGCCGGAGGAAGGCGCGCATGATGTCGGGACCGGGCAGCGCATCGGGCTCTTCGATCAGGTCTTCGGAGGACAGCGCCAGCGCCGTATCGCCCGGCGCGGTTCCGGCGCGCAGCGCCAGCAGTTCCGTACCGGGCGCGATCCGCCCTGCGGCACTGCCTCGCGGATGCACCGCCCGGACCGTCACCCCGTCTGACAACCCCGGTTCGAGGGTTAGCCCGAGCCATGGCTGACGATGGGCGAGCCAGAGCACCAGCGCCGCCGCCACGAGACCGGCGATCAGCACCGACAGGGCGACCGAGACCGGGGAGAGGTGAGAATAAGCCTGCTTCATGGCGACCGGTGAAAGACGGATGGTTTTGGCAAAACCTGAAATGTTCCCCCTGCTTAGAGGAGGTTGGATCACCTGCATACCCCTGAACGGGGGGGAGACAGGCCCCTTTTTGGCCTTCATATCGACGGGCACTGTCATTTTTTAAGGGGATCAGACAGATGCGTATTCACGTTCTTGCGCGCGCCGGCCTGGCGCTGGCGCTCGCCACCGCTGTGGCCGGGTGCCTGGGCAACAGCGGCAGCGGCGGCGGCGGAAACGGCCAGGGGGCCGGCGCCGGCAGCGGCGGCTCCGGTTCGGGCTCCGCGATGAACTTCCAGCAAAATTTCGACCGTGTGAGCGCCATGGCGCCGACGTCGAACATGCCGACCTCGATCCAGGCGGCCTATTCCGGCAAGATGCGCGCGGATGTGACCGACGCCAACAATGTCGTGGCCCAGGTCGAGGGGGATCTGGACCTCAATGTCGACTGGACCGACGGCCAGACGACGAACCCGTTCACCGGCACCGCGTCGAACTTTACCGGGACGCTGGTCACCGGCGAGACCGGTACGATCAACGGCACCCTGACGGTGGACAACAGCTTTGGCGGCACCATCAACCGGACGGTGAACCCCGCGATGGTCATCAACGGCATCAACGTGCCCGCGACCCAGATCGGCGGACTCAGCGTCACGCTGACCGGCGATCTGACCCAGGGCGGCGTCACGGCGGACACGCTGATCACCCTTGGCGGCGCCTTCTTTGGCGACAAGGGCAAGGCCGCGCTTGGGCCGGTGGTCGGCGGCTACAAGCTTCCGAACTCGGCGAACCCGGCGATCTTCGACGGCGCCATCGCCGGTCAGTACTACATCGAAGCCAAATGATGTCCTGGACGGCGCGGCGCGGCGAAACGCTTCGCCGCGCCGCCTTGATCTTTGTCTCCGGGATCGTTCTCGGCACCCTGCCCCTGTCTCACAAGGCAGGGGCACAGGGGACCGATGCGATGGCCCGTGCCGAAGCGCAGGTCAATGCCGGAGCCTATGGCGAGGCCATCGCGGCGCTTGAATCCATGGGCGCGCAACCCCAGCCGGAGGCCGAGGCACGCAGGCTCTGGGCGCTGGCCATGGCCCATGTGCGCGCCGGGCGGCCGCGCGCCGCGCTGCCCCATCTGGAAAGACTGGTGTCGCTGGCCCCGGCCAACGCCAGCGTCCGTCTCGAACTTGCCGCCGCGCTGGAGAGCGCAGGCCAGACGGAACGCGCCCGCTATCACTACGCGCTCGCACGCGGGGCCAACCTGTCCGGCGATCTGGCGCAGGAGGTGGACCGGCGCATCGACCGGATCGACCGCGCCAAGAACTGGGAGGGCAGTTTCCGCTTTGCCTACACCCCCGAAAGCAATGCCGCGCGGCGCACCGCTGCCGAGACGGTCGTCATCGGCGATCTGCCCTTCCGCCTGAAATCCGCGTCGCGCGCCCAACCCGCCAAGGGCGTCGAGCTTGCGTTCGGCCTTGCCGCCCTGCCGAAGCTCGGCGAGGATCTGCGCCTGCGGTTCGGCGCAAGCCTCGACGCCCGGCTTTACGACGGCGGCGCGCCCGACGACATCCAGGCCCGCGCCGAGCTGGGGTTTCTGCAATTCGGCGATCACCGCCGCCGGTTCGGTGGCGGGCTGATCCTGGGGCAGCGCTGGATCGACTCAAAGCCCTACTCCAGCTCACGCGGGCTTTATCTGAACTGGGGCCGCGCGCTGGATTCCAGGGCCCGCACCAACCTGTCGTTTACCCTCCTCCGCGAGCAGATCGACTACGAGCGGCGCACCGCCTCCGGGACCACCCGCAGCGTTCTCGCCGCCTCGCTGACCCATATCGCGAGCCAGCGGCTGCAACTGAGCTTCGGGCTGCAACTCGAACGCACCGACGACGTCCTTGCGTCCGAAGCCGGCGATACGGGCGCGATCACGCTGGGCGCGCGCTATGCGTTTCGCGGCGGGCTTCTGGCGGATCTGACGATGACCTTCAGCCGGCAGGAGCGCGACGGTCCGGACAGTCTTTTGGGCATCACGCGCTCGGATCACCGGCAGAACATTGATCTGAAGCTGACCCATCGCGACTGGGCCGTGGGCGGCTTTGCCCCGGTGCTGGAACTCGGGGTGGAAAAGCAGCGCTCGACCAACACGCTTTACAGCTACGACAACCAGCGCATCCTGATCGGGGTCACGCGGCGCTTTTGAGCGTCGCCGTTCCCGATCCTCGGCACGTCAGGGGCCGCGCGACCGCCACCCTCCAGGCGTCTTTGGTGACGGAGGCACCGTTCTCGGACATGCCAGCCGCTGCGTCGGGAGGACATGGGGGAAAGGCATCGCCGAAAACGCCGGTCGCCCTTTCCAGACGCCAATCGCGCCACGGCTTGATCCGTGTCGCAATCCCGCGTCAGCATCCTGCCCCGGTTGCGAAGAGCAACCACATATCCCGGCGGGTCAGAAGTCCGGCCCCCACCTTTCCGAAGTTTGGATCCGAACACCGCGATGCCGCGTGGACCTGATGGCATCCAGTCTCGGGCCGTCTCATTCACGAAGGGGCGGCCATGGCCGCCCCTTCTGCTGTCCCTGAACGCGCCGAGCAACGACATCGACCGTCAACGCTGACAAGTGAGTCTGTCGCCGCGATGCCTGAAACTCTCGTCAGACGAGAATCTCCATGTTTGCAACGGTCTCCAGATCCGCACGCATGAAGACGACCGAGACGCCCTGATCCGCGAACACCAGGTCCTTTCCCACTTCGGTCATGTGCGACCGTGCGTCGTCCGCGTCGGCATAGCCGAAGCCGCTGAAACTCAGCGTATCCCAGGCATCGAGTTCCAGAACCCGATCGCGTCCCTTGTCCGATACGTCAAAGGCAAACTCGTCCGCCAGCATCCCGCCATAGATCAGATCGTTGTCTGGACCGCCGCGGAAACTGTCGCCCTCGGTGGCGCGCATATAGGTCATGAACGCGGTTTCGGTCTTGGCGATGAACTCCGCGCTGGCGGCAAAGCCGAGCACGACCGCCTCGCGGCTCATCCCGTCCTCGAGGCGCTGCGTCCAGTTCGCCAGCCCGTTGGCATCGGGATCGCGGCCCAGCACATTGTTGTAAAGCAGCGTGACAAAACCGGTGTTGCTGACATTGCCATACACACTCTGGAATTCGGTGCTGTTCACAAAGCCCGAGATCACCGTGAGGATTTCGGTGCCCTCACCCAGCCTTGCAGACCAGTTCATCAGGCCGTTGAGGTCCGGCGCCCGGTCGAGCGTCGCCTGATAGATCCGGAAGACGTCATCGGCATAGGTCGCCGCGACACCGGCCGCGACATAGGCGCTGGCGGGTTCGTTGGTATTGTCGATGAACTCGGCACTCTGGGCGAAACCGAGCACGACCTGCTCGCGCGACGTGCCGCTGTCGAGCCGCGCCGTCCAGTTGGCAAGGCCCGTGGCATCCGCCTCGCGCCCGAGCACGTTGAGATAGAGCAGCTCGACAAAGGCCCGGTTGTTCAGCGCGCCGTAGGTCGACTGGAACTCGGGGCTGTTGACGAAGCCCCCGATTACCTGGAGCAGAGTCATCTCGCCGCTGTCGATCCGCGCCGACCAGTTGTCATACCCCTGCGTGTCGGGCAGACGGTCGAGCGTCGCCTGATAGAGCCGATAGACCTGTGCCCCCGCGGTGGTGCTGACATCCTCGACCTCGCCGCCGATGAGCAGATCCGCGCCGGGACCGCCGTTCAGACGATCGGAGCCGGCACCGCCGATGATCGTATCGGCCCCATGGTTGCCGAAGGCGGTGTCGTTGCCCTCGAGCCCGCGATAATGGTCGCTGCCGGCCAGCAGGTCGATCAGATCATCGCCGACGGTGCCCACCAGAACGTCATCCTGCGGGCTGGGCAGCAGCGGCCCGGGGCGGATGTAGATCACGGTATCGGCGATCGAGCCCGCATAGGGCGTGCCCGCCACCGGTTCGAGCGAGAGGGTAAAGGCCTCGGTCGTCTCGATGCTGGAGTCCCCCAGCACCTCGATGGTGATCGTCGCGACGCTCTGGCCCTCGGCAAAGTTCAGGCGGGTGTCCAAGAGCCGATAGTCCAGCCCCGCCAGCGCGGTCTGGTCGATGGCCTCGACGTTGAAGCTCAGCGGTGCGCTGGCGGGTGTCGAAAGCTCCACCGGGATCTCGTAGATGAAGGAAGCGACGCCATGCTCGCGCAGCACCATGGGCTGGACGGTGGCGGTACGGTTCAGCCCGACCCCGTCATCGTCGAGGATCGTACCGCTGACCGAGACCGAGGGCGCCCCGTCGGCAAGGCTGGCGCCGATGACGTTGGAGAACTCCATGAAGAAGACCTCGTCGCGTTCGTCGATGCTGTCTCTTTCGGAGTGGATGATCACCGTCTTCGAGGTCTGCCCGGGTTCGAAGGTCAGCGTCCCGGTGTTGTTGCGCGACGTCAGGCTGTAATAGAGGTCGTTTTCGTCCGCCGTGCCGACCAGCGGCTTGTAATCCACCGTCACGGCATCGTCCGACGGTTCAGACAGCGTCAGCGTGAACAGCAGGGCGTCGCCCTCGGTGGCCGTGGCCGGGCTGACGGTGATCACCGGGTTCGGCGTGGTGTCGTCGTCGCGGATCACCGCCTCGGCCTCGACATTCTCGATCCCCAGATAGGGCACGGCAGAGGCATCGACCCGCAGGCCGAAGCGTTCCGTGAACTCGACCTCGGTGTCGCCATAGACCGGCACGCGCACGACCTTGACCTCTTCCCCGACCGCGAAGCTGACCGTGCCGACCGCTGCCTCGTAATCCTCGCCGGCCTTGGCCGTGATGTCGCGGGTGCTGTAGGTGAGCAGGATCGCTTCCGACGCCGGTTGCGACAGGCGCAGTTCGAACACTGCCTCCTTGGTGCCGTCGTCGCCCTCGAGCAGAGTCGCGCCCGAGACCAGCAGCGTCATGTTCCCGCCAACGCCATCGTTGTCGAGGATTACACCGTTGGTGAAGAGCTGGTCCTCCCCCCCGGCAAAGCTGGCGTTCTCGGTAAGATTGTAGAGCCGCAGCCCGATGCTTTCATCGCGCTCGTCGGTGCTATCTCTTTCGGTGTAGACAATGATTGTTTTCGAGATCTGGCCCGGCGCAAAGCTCAGGGTGTTGATATTGCGGTCGGATTCGAAGTCGTAGTCGAGGTCGGCTTCGTCCGCAGTGCCCGCAAAGCTCTGATATCTCAGCGCCACCTCGTCCCCGGCGGGCTCGGAAAGCGTCACGGTATAGATCAGCGCTTCGCCCTCGGTCGCCCTGGCCACCGAAACCGAGACCACAGGGCCCGGGGTATTGTCGTCGTCGGCAATGGTCGCCTCACCGGCCAGGCCCGTCGTCGCGACGCTGAGCCCCGTGGGTTCATCAATGACAAGCGCAAAACTTTCGGTCATCTCGGCGACGGTGTCGCCATAGACCGGCACCCGCACGACCTTGACCTCCTCGCCCTCGGCAAAGGACAGGCTGCCCACGGTCTCCTCATAATCCTCACCCGCCGTAGCCGAGATGTCGCGGGTGCGGTAGCCGACGCTGAACGCCGTCGGAGCGGGCTGCGACAGGCGGATTTCAAACACCGCTTCCTTGGTGCCGCTGTCGCCCTCGACCAGCCGCACATCCGACACCAGAAGTGCAAGATCGCTGCCGGTGCCATCGTTGTCGAGAATGATGCCGGTGCCGGACAGGACCTCCTCGCCACCCGCAAAGCTCGCGTTTTCGGTCAGGCCGGACAGGTGGAGCACCACGCTTTCGTCGCGTTCGTCGGTGCTGTCTCTTTCGGTGTAGATGGTCACCGTCCTCGAGGTCTCGCCGGGCGCGAAGGTCAGCGTGTTCCAGTTGTAGCTGGAGGTCGGGCTGTAGTAGAGATCGCCGTCCGAAGCCGTACCGGGCACCGCGCGATAGGTCATGGTCACCGCATCGAAAGTCGGCTCGGAGAGGGTGACGGTATAGACCAGCCCCTCGCCCTCGACCGCCTTGGCAGCGGAGATCGACACCACCGGCTGCGGTTGCGTGTCGTCGTCGCGGATCACTGCCTCGCCGACCAGGCCCTCCACCGGCAGGTTGGGGCTGCCGGGATCGGTCACGACAAGCGCGAAGCTTTCCGTCACTTCCGCAAGATTATCGCCATAGACCGGCACGCGCACCGTCTTGATCTGGTCGCCCACGGCAAAGCGCGCGCTGCCGTTCCATTCCGCGTAATCCTCGCCGGCGGTGGCGGAAATATCGCGGGTGCGGTAGCTGACGCTGAAACTTTCATCGGCTGGCCGCGACAACACCAGATCGAATTCCGCATATTTGGTGCCACCGTCGCCCTCGACGAGCTCGGCATCCGAAACCAGCAACGCCAGATTGCTGCCCTGCCCGTCGTTGTCGAGAATGATTCCCATGGCGCGCTCGATGTCCTCGCCGCTGGCGAAGCTGGCATTTTCGGACAGGCCCGACAGGCGCAGCATGATATTCTCGTCGCGCTCGTCATCGGAATCGCTACGGGTGTAGACGGTCAGCGTCTTCGAGGTTTCGCCGGGCGCGAACGTCAGCGTGCCGCGGTTATTGCTATTGGTGATAGCGTAATACAGATCGCTGTTGTTGGCCGTACCCAGAACGGTCTGGTAATTCACCGTGACGACATCGAAGGCGGCTTCATCCAGAGTGACGGTGAAATAGAGAGCGTCGCCTTCGGTGGCGAAGGCGGTTGAGATGGAAACGACAGGCATAAGAACTCCCCTACGGAATTACGGATACATCCAAACACGCTAACCAAATTGGCTGGCATCTATGGCCTTAAGGGAACAGGTTTTCTTTCTCCGTGCAACGCCATTCTAGGGTCAGGACGTCGGTAACGGGATCGCCCCAGTCGAGCCGTTCTGCGCAATCGAATTTGTCCGTCCGGGCGGAGAGAGCGGCTCTTCGATTTTTCCATGCCTGGATTTGAAACAGCCTTCTGTTGAGGCCCTTGGGGTATATGCTTCGGTCCGTGGCGTGGTCGGCGCGCCGGCAAAAGACACGCAGCCCCGGCCCGATGCCCGCGTTCTAAGAGCGCGTAAAAAAACCGGCGCAGTACCCAAATCGCGGCGGTCGCCGTTGCAAGAGAGCTCGCGGTTCTGATCTGGCGCATATCGTTAATTTCCTCCCAAAGCTGGTCTCGCAACGCCCGGCGTCGGATCACGCTCAAAGATCCCAAGCCGATCACTCCCTTGCTCCCCGCTGATCACCTCAGTGGTGAGCTCAAACATGTGTCAGTTCCGAGTGGGAATTTCCGGGCTGACCGGGTCAGTTCTCTGCCGAAATCGACAGCCGGCGCAGCAAACCTGGTTGGTCCGCTCGACCGGCAGCCCGCCCAGCCTGCGCGCTGACCTCATGTCGAACACCCTTTGGCGGAGCGGCGTCTCAGTTTCTGCGCCCACTTTGGCATCAATTTCGACTAAAAGTAAAAATTAATCTACAAGTTGAGTAACTATTTCTCGACCTCGGTAACCGAATCGACACTTTGTAGAAATCGGGCCGCAAACAAAAACAGCGGCCAGGCGCCTCCGCCAAAGCACGGATCCTCACAGGGAGTACTTAACGTGAAATACACTGAAGCCGCCGCCGCGCTCGGCCTTGCCGTCGCCCTCGCCGCCTCCCCGCTGTCTGCGCAAGCAATCGCCGACCTGACCAAGCAGACGCAGCTCTCGCCGAGCTTCGAGAAAGACGATGCGATCTTTGCCATGCTGCCTGCGGAGGTGCAGGAGAAGGGCAGCCTCGACGTGGCGCTCGCAAACGGCATCGCGCCGGTGAACTTCCCCGGCGACACCGCCGAGGACGTCCGCGGCCTGACACCCGATCTTGTCTCGGCCCTGGAGCAGATCATGGGTGTCGCATTCGACACCACGGTTTTCCCCAACACCGCCTCGCAGCTTCTGGCGCTGGATTCCGGTCAGATCGACCTGACCGTCTCCACCAATGCGGACAGTGCCGAGCGCGAGAAATCCTATACTTTTGTCGATTACATCCGGGCCGACAACTCCATCGTCGTTGCCAAGGGCAATCCGCTCGGAATCGAAAAGGCCCAGGATGTCTGCGGCATGACCTATGGCGAGGTGAAGGGGTCGTACTCGATCTTCTCGACCTTCGAGACGGTCTGCGCCGATGCCGGCCTCGAAGTGCCGACCCTGTCCTCCTTCGACGATGCTCCCTCGATGATGCTGGCGCTGATCTCGCGCCGGATCGACGCCTATGCCGGTTCGGACTTCAACACCGTCTACCAGAAATCCCAGGGCGTGCCGGTGGATGATGTGCCGCTGCCCGAGGCCGGTTTTTTCCTGCTCGGCATGACCGTGGCCAAGGACAACACCGCCATCGCCGAGGCCGTCGCGGCCGCGATGACCGTGATGGTCGAAAGCGGGTATTATCAGGAAGCGCTTGACCACTGGGGCATCGGCTCCTCCGCGATCGAGCCCGGCATCAACCTCGTCACCAAGTAAATCGTCCCTCCTCAAGATCCGGCCGGCGGCATCCTCAATGCCGCCGGGCTTCCAAGAAATGAAAGGCCTTTCCCTTGACCGATACACCGGCCGCCCCGCTCGACGGGATCACCGTCGTCGATTTCTCCCGCCTCATCGCCGGCCCTTGCGCGACCGACCTGCTTGCCAGCCTGGGCGCGCGGGTCATCAAGGTCGAGGGGCACGAGGGCGATCCCATGCGCCTGACCCGCTCCAAGGAAGCCGGTGGCGGCCCGACCGCGCCGACCTTTGCCGCCTTCAACGTCATGAAGGAGACCATCGCGCTGGATCTGAAGAACGCCGGGGATCTGGCCTTTGCCAAGCGCCTCTGCCGCGAGGCCGATGTGGTGGTCGAGGCCTTCCGCCCCGGCGTGATGGACCGCCTCGGGCTCGGCGCGGATGCGCTGCGGGCCGAGAATCCGGGCCTCGTTTATGCCGGGCTCTCGGCCTTCGGGGCGACCGGACCGGAGCAGGCCCGTGGCGGCGTGGACATCGTGTTGCAGGCGGAAACGGGTCTGATGTCGGTGACCGGCGACGCCGGTCAGGAGCCCACCAAGGCCGGCGTGCCGATCATTGACGCGGCCTCCGGCGCCATGCTGACCGTCGGCATCCTCGCCGCGCTTGTCGGACGCGGCAAAACCGGCCAGGGCGATACCGTGCGGACCTCGATGCTTGATGTGGGGATCTTCCTGCAGGCCCAGCAATACGCCGAATTCCTCGCCTCCGGCATCGTGCCGCCCCGCGTCGGAAACAAGGCCGCCTATGCGGCGCCCGCCGATGTCTTTCCGGTCTCGGACGGTCAGATCGTGCTCTCGGCGCATATCGTGCCGCACTGGAAAAAGCTCTGCGCCATCCTCGGTCACGAGGAGTGGATCGAGGACCCCGCCTTCGTGACGGTCAAGGAGCGGGTCGAGAACCGCGAGACCCTGAACGCGCGGATTGCCGAGGTTCTGACCAGGAACAGCGCGGCCTTCTGGCTGGCGCAGTTCAATGCCGTCGGCATCACCGCCGGGCAGGTCAAGGACTACCGCGAAGTGATCGCGACACCGCAGGTCGACGCCAACGGCAGTGTGGTCGATGCGGTGAATGTCGATGGCTCGCCCTTGCGGATCATTCGCCCGCCGCTGCGGTTCGGCCATTTCGACGACCGCAGCCTGCCGCGCCGGGTGCGGGGCATTGACGAAAGCGGCGCCGAGCTGCGCAGCGAGTTCGCCGGGGAGCTGGCCCAATGAGCGCATTGATCACCGAAATCCGCGACAATGTCGCCATTCTCACCAGCAACCGTCCCGAACGGCGCAACGCGATGTCGCTGGGTCTCATGCGTCTTCTGGACAGGGCGCTCGACGAGATGGCGGCGGACGAGGACGTGCGCGCGGTCATCCTGACGGGGGCGGGCGACAAGGCCTTTGGCGCGGGGCTCGACATCAAGGAAGCGGCGCTTCTGAGCGAAGAGGACCGCAGCGAGCAGCACGCGCTTTATGAAGGCACGCAGCGAAAGCTGGCCGCCTATCCCAAACCGCTGATCGCCGCGATCGAGGGGGTGGCCGCCGGTGGCTCGCTACAGCTCGCGCTGCATTGCGATCTCGTCGTGGTGGCCGAAGGCGCCCGGATCGGCATGCCGGAACTCTCCGCCGGGCGCCCCTGCATCATGGGTTCTTTCCTGCTGACCCGCAGCCTCGGTCCCTCGGTCGCGGCGCGGCTGGTTCTGGGACAGGACTGGATCGGTACCGCCGATGCGGCCGCCTGCGGGCTTGCGACCCGTGTCGTACCGCAGGGAGAAGCGCTCGAATGCGCCCTTGGCTACGGCGCAAAACTGGCGGCGACCGCTCCCAAGGCGCTGACGGCCACTCTCGGCTGGATGCGCGAGCTGCGCAACGGCGGGGCGGCAAGCCTTGCCGGAACCGTTGCCTATGCCGACCGTGTCCTACCGGAACTGGCCGCCAGCGACGAAGCCATGGCGGCCAGCGCAAGCTTCGCGGGGACCGGCAATGCGTGACCTGTCCGATATTCGCGCCGACCTGCCCGCGCTTGCCAGGCTCGGCTATCTCAATACCGGCACCGCCGGGCCGATGCCCGCCGTCGCCGCCGACGCCATGCGCCGGGCGATTGCCGAGGACGCGGAACGCGGCCGCATTTCCGGCAAGCGGTTCGTGAAGATCGACGAGATGATGGAGCGCTGCCGCGTGGGGATGGCGGGGATCGTCGGCGCGCAGCCCGAGCAGATTGCCCTGACCTCCGGCACCGTGGACGGGCTCTCGATCGTCCTCGACCGGCTGACCCTGCCGCCGGGCGCCCGCCTGTTGACCAGCGACATGGAACATCCGGCGGCGCTCGGCCTGCTCAGGTCCTTTGCCGCCCGCCGGGGCCTGGTGGTCGAGGGTCTCGCGCTCGAAGGCACCGACGATGCCGAAGCCGCCGCGCGCGTCGCCGCCGCGCTGAAAACGCCCGCCGCGCTGCTGATGCTGTCGCATGTGGGCTATGCGAACGGTCGTGTCCTGCCTTTGCCGCAGATCGCGGCAGCGGCCCGAGCCGCCAATGTGCCGCTCTTGGTGGATGGCGCGCAAGCTGCGGGCGCCATCGCCCTCGATCTTGTCGCACTGGGCGTCGATTTCTATGCCTGGCCGGGCCAGAAATGGCTGATGGGCCCGGAAGGGGCCGGGGCGCTCTATATCGCGCCTGACGCATTGTCGCTGCTCGGGGGGGCCTCGTCCCCGCCCGAAACCGCGAAGGACGTTCAGCGCGGCACGCTGCCCAAACCGGTCTGGGCCGGTATGGAGGCCGCGCTCGACTGGCGCGCCGCGCAGGGCAGCGAAGCCGAACTCACCGCCGCCACGGCCGAAGCGGCAGAGGCCATGCGCAGCGCCCTCGCCCAAGTGCCGGGTGTGGAGCTGGCCGAGGCGCCCCGGATGGCGGGGCTTGTCTGTTTCGCAATGGCCGGCCAGGAGGCGGGCGCCGTGCTGATGGCGCTTGGCAAGACCCGGCTGGCCGGACGGGACGTTCCGGGCCCTGCGCCCGTGCGCCTCTCCTGCGGTTTCTTCACCTCGCCGGACGAGATCGCCGCCACGGCCGGCACGCTCGCCACCCTGACCACGGATGCCGTCGCATGACCCCCAAACCCGATTTCACCCCCCTCGCCGAGACCATGGGCATCGAGACCGTGTCCGAAGGGATCGACACCTATGTCTGCCGCATGCCGGTGGCACCGAACCGGCAGCCCTTCGGGCTGCTCGCCGGGGGCGCCTCGGCCATGCTTGCCGAAAGCACCGCCTCGCGCGCGGCGGTGCTGCACGCGGCCCAATTCGGCAAGATCGCCGTGGGCGTGGAGCTCAACGCCAGCCACCACAGCTCGGCCCGCGAGGGCTGGGTGGTGGCGACGGCGCGGGCCGCGCATCTTGGCAAGACCAGCGCCTCCTACGAGGTGGTCATCGAGACCGAGAGCGGTAGACGCCTCTGCACCGCCCGCGCATTATGCCTCCTGATCGAGCGTCCAGCACGATGACGCTGCCCTTTCCGACCGGGAGAAACCGCATGTCCACCGACGTCAAAGCCGTTCCGCTGCAAGAGCTTCACCCCAATCTCGCCCAGGCGGCTGGCATGGTTGCGGGGCTGGCGGCGACCTTTGGCCCCCGGTCGGAGGTGGTGGTGCATGACCTGTCCCGCGTGCCCAACTCCATCGTCGCGATCGCCGGGGGGCTGACCGGCCGCAAAGCCGGCGGGCCGACGACGAATTTCCTGCTCGGCAAAATCCGGGCTCAGGATTTCAACGACAGCCTGAACTACATGTCCACCACGCCCGAGGGACGCACCCTGCGGTCCTCGACGCTCTTCATCCGTGACGCGGAGGAGGTGCTCGGCTGTCTTTGCGTGAATGTCGATGTCACCGAGTGGAAACATGTCAGCGCCTTCGCCGAATGGAACCTGTCGGGCACCCACGCCCGTGCCGCCGACCTGCCCTCGCTGGGCATGAGCGAGGGGGAAAGCCGCGAGAGCTATCCCGTGGACGTGGACAGCCTGAGGCGCGAGCTGCTTTCGCGCGCGATCGAGGACATCGGCATCGCACCAGACGTGATGCATCGCACGCACAAGATCGCCATCGTCGAGCGTCTCGAGAACGAGGGGTTCTTCATGCTGCGGGAATCCGTGCCGCAACTGGCCACCGCGCTCTCGGTCACCCGTCACTCCATCTACAACTACCTGAGTGAAGTGCGCGGCAATGCAGACGCCGCCGCGCCATCCTCTCCCAAGGATCCGAAATGACACTCGCTCTTATCGAAAGCCCCGAAGCGCCCGCCGCCATCGGTCCCTATTCCCATGCCGTCGGTTTTGGGGATCTGGTCTTCGTGTCCGGCCAGCTCCCGATTGATCCCGCAACCGGGGCCCTGACGGGCGATGACCCTGCCGGGGAACTGCGGCAGTCGCTCGCCAACGCCCGCGCCGTGCTTGCCACCGCCGGGGCCACGCTGGACGACGTGATCAAGACCACCGTCTTCGTCACCGACATGGGGGCCTTTGCCGAGATCAATGCCGCCTATGCCGAGATCTTCGGCGGCCATGCGCCGGCCCGTTCCGTGGTGGAAGTTTCCGCGCTGCCCAAGGGGGCCCGCGTCGAGATCGAAATGATCGCACGGAGGGGCGCCGCATGAGCGACAGCAACGGACATGGCCCCCAGGGCGGCCCGCTCACCGGCCCGCTGAAGCCCCGCCGTCATCCCGTCCGCGCCGTGATCGGCATCGTCGTGATTGCCCTGATCGCCGATCTGCTGTGGAAGGTCGCCAACAATCCCGGCTTCCAGTGGGACGTGGTCGGGCAGTACTTCACCTCCCGCACGATCCTGCTGGGGCTCTGGGCCACGATCTGGCTGACGCTTCTGACGATTGTCCTGGGCTTTGTCCTGGGAACGCTTCTGGCCGTGGCGCGCCTGTCGCAGAATCCCGTACTGCAAGCCGCCAGCTTCCTTTATGTCTGGTTCTTCCGCTCGGTGCCGCTGCTGGTGCTGATCCTCTTCACCTTCAACATCGCCTACCTGCTGCCCGAGATCCGTTTCGGCCTGCCGCTCCTGCCGCCATTCTGGACGGCGGATACGAACGACCTGATCACGCCCATCGGCGCCGCGATCCTCGCCCTGACCCTGCACGAAAGCGCCTACGCGGCAGAGATCGTGCGTGGCGGAATCCTCTCGGTGGATCAGGGCCAGTTCGAGGCCGCGTCGGCGCTTGGCATCAACCGTCGCCGGCAAATGACCCGCATCGTCATTCCGCAGGCCATGCGCGCGATCCTGCCGGCCTTCGGCAATCAGCTGATCGGTCTGCTCAAGGGCACCTCGATGGTCAGCGTCATTGCCGTGGGCGACCTGCTCTACTCGGCCCAGGCGGTCTACAACCGGACCTTTCAGGTGGTTCCGCTGCTTGTCGTGGCAACGCTCTGGTACGTGGCCGTGACCACGGTGCTCGCCGTCGTGCAGTACCATGTCGAACGGCATTTCGCGCGCGGGGCGCTGCGCAACGCCACCCCCGGCGTCATGACACGCATGACCGGTGCATGGCGCGCGATCTTCCCGGCCTCCGCCACGAAACCGGCCCCGATTGACGCTGAAACCGACCCGGAGACCTGAGATGCTGGACGCGACACAGACCGACAGCGACCCCATCGTCCGCATTCGCGGCCTGCGCAAGAGTTTCGGCACCCATGAGGTTCTGAAGGGGCTCGATCTCGACATTCATCGCGGCGAAGTCGTCGCGCTCATCGGCCCTTCGGGCTCGGGCAAGAGCACCTTCCTGCGCTGTATCAACCGGCTGGAAGTGATCCAGGAAGGCCGCGTCGAGGTGGACGGTCAGCTGATCGGCTATCAGGAGCGGCAGACCCGCCGCGGCCCCGAATTGCGCGAGCTGCCCCAAAGCCATATCGACCGGCAGCGCGCCGACATCGGCATGGTGTTCCAGAGCTTCAACCTCTTCCCGCACATGACCGTGCTGGAGAACATCACCGAGGCGCCCGTCTCGGTGCGTGGCCAGCGCCGTGCCGACGCCGAGGCAACCGCGCGCCAGCTTCTCGCCCGCGTCGGTCTCGCGGACCGGGCCGGAGCCTACCCCAAGGCGCTTTCCGGTGGCCAGCAGCAGCGCGTTGCCATTGCCCGCGCCCTTGCCATGAAGCCCAAGCTGATGCTTTTCGACGAGCCGACCTCGGCGCTCGACCCGGAACTGGTGGGAGAGGTCCTTGCCGTCATGGCCGACCTCGCACGCCAGGGCATGACGATGATCGTGGTGACCCACGAATGGGGGTTTGCGCGCGAACTCGCGGACCGGGTCGTCTTTTTCGAAGGCGGCCACATCGTCGAACAGGGGCCGCCGTCGGAGCTTTTCACCGCACCGAAAACCGAACGGATGCGGGAGTTTCTTGCAAAAGTGCTCTAGAAACCGCAGCGCGCCGGGGGCATGCGAAGACAAAGGGCCGCACAACGGTCCGGGCCCTTTCGTCCGGTCGCGGCCTGTCAAACAGCCATCGCGTCGCGCAATTGCAGCGCGAGATCGGGGCGGTCGGTCGTCAGGTGCCCGACGCCGCGCGCCAGCCAGCTCTGCATCAGCACCGGATCGTTGACCGTCCAGGCACAAAGCCGCCCGGCGGGCCAGAGCCCTGTCGCGATGTCAAACACATCGGACAGGAAATCGTGGCGAAGCGCGATGATGTCCGCCAGATCGCCGACACTGGCAATGAACGCCTCAAGCCCGCCCTGCGCGGCGATCAGCGCCGCATCGGACGAAACCAGCAGCGGGATCTCGGGGGCGAGCGCCCTGCACGCGCGCAGGACGTCGAGATCGAAGGAGGTCAGATGCGCCCTGCCCGCCACACCGTGCGCCTTCAGCCGGTCGATCACCCGTGACGCGATGCCGGGATAGGCCACGCCCCGCGCATCAAGCTTGATTTCCACATGCAGAGCGATCCCGGCGGGGGCCAGAACCGCCAGCACTTCGTCCAGCGTCGGGATCGTCTCGTCGCTGTGCTTCAGCCGGGTGACGGCGCGGTCGCCCGGCGCCAGCTTGCGCAGCTCGCCCCGGCCCTCGGTGGTGCGTTCCAGCGTCGGGTCGTGGATCACCACAAGCTCGCCCGCGTCGGTCAGATGAACGTCGAACTCGATCGCGTCGCAGCCGAGCTCCGCCGCCCCGCGAAAGCCGGTCAGCGAATTTTCGGGCCAGATGTCGCGCGCGCCGCGATGGCCGATGATGGCGGTCATGGTGTGTCTCCCTTCAAACACGCTCAGCGGATGGTCGGGTCGAGCCTGTCGCGCAGCCAGTCGCCGACCAGCGAAATCGACAGCGTGGTCAGCATGATGACAACGGCGGGCCCCAGCATGATCCAGGGCGCGGTGGTCAGATATTCGCGCCCGAAACCCACCATGTTCCCAAGGCTGGTTTCCGGCGGCTGCACGCCCAGCCCCAGAAAGGACAGCCCCGATTCCATCAGGATGATCTCGGGGAAGGTCAGCGTCATCGACACGATAAGCGTCGATGCGACGTTCGGCAGGATATGGTTCAGATAGACCCGGCGCGGCGTCGCGCCAAGCTGCACCACCGCCGCCGCATAGCCCTGCGCCCCGGCGGAAATCGCCAGCCCGCGCGCGATCCGCGCATAACGTTCCCAGCCGTAGAACCCCATCAGCCCGACCAGCAGGACCATGGAGGAGCCGAAAAACGCCAGCACCGCCAGCGACATGATCAGGAAGGGCAGCGCCGCCTGGAAATCGGCCAGCATCACCACGAAATGTTCGACCGCCCCGCGGAACTGCGCGGCGAGAAAGCCCAGCGTCGTGCCGAACACCGCCGAGATGATCGTGGCACCGAAGGCGATCACCAGCGACACGCGCACCGACTGGATCAGCCGCGAGAACACGTCGCGCCCCAGCTCGTCGGTGCCCAGCCAGTGGCCCGGCGTGCCCGGCGGCGAGAGCCGCGCCGACAGGTCCATCTGGGTGATGTCATAGGGGCGGATCAGGTCGGCGAAAACCGCCGTGAGCACCACCAGCCCCAGCCAGATGAGGCCAAAGCCGACGGCGGCGGGAACGGAGCTCATCCGGCGCGGCAAAAGGCGGCGGCGGGGGGCGGTATCGGGCTGGCTGGCAAGGGTCATGCGGCTCTCCTCATGTTCCGGTCACGCGCGCAGGCGCGGGTCGAGCCAGCCGTACAGCAGGTCGACGATCAGGTTGGACACCACCATCACCGCCGCGATCAGCAGCAGGATGCACTGCACCACTGCAAGGTCGCGGTTCGACACCGAAACGATCAGCAGCCGCCCGATGCCGGGCCAGGAAAAGATCGTCTCGACCACCACGGCCCCGGCGATCAGCGATCCGACCATAAAGCCGACGATGGTGACGATGGGCACCGCCGCGTTGGGCAGCGCGTGGCCGCGCACCACGTCGCGCCATTTGACGCCCTTGGCCGAGGCGGTGCGGATATAGGGCTGGCCCAGAACCTCGGTCATCGCCGAGCGTGAGAACCGGGCGAGGATGCCGATGCCGCCGATGGAAATGGTGATCGCGGGCAGGATCGCGTGCTGCCAGCTGCCAAAGCCGCCCGAGGGCAGCACGCCCAGCGTGACCGCGAAAATCAGAACCAGCACCAGACCCATCACGAAAGACGGGATGGTGAAGCCGAGGATCGCCAGGAAGATCACCCCACGATCCACCGCGCTGTCGCGATGCAGCGCGGCATAGACCCCTGCCGGAATGCCGATCCCGAGCTTCAGCAGCAGCGCCGGAATGGTCAGTTGCAGCGTCGCGGGTACCCGCTCCATCACCAGCTGGATCGCGGGCGAGCGGTCGCGCATGGACAGGCCGAAATCGCCCGAGAAAATCGCGCCGATATAGGAGAGGTACTGTTGCCACAGCGGCGCATCCAGACCCCATTGCTTGCGGAACGCGTCGATGACGGTCTGCGGCACGTCGGGGCCCAGCAGAACCTCGGCCGGGTCGCCGGACATGCGCAGCACGACAAAGGCGAAGGTCATCACCGCCAGCACGGTGATCACCGCGCGCAGCAGACGAATGGTGACAAAGCGGATCATCGGTCGCTCCTCATGCGGCGCGGGACGCGGCGGTGCCGTCGGCGTGGTGGCAGGCGGCGGTCTGCTCGGGATCGGTCTGCCGCAGCTCGGGCACGGTGTTGCGGCAGACATCCGTTGCCAGCGCGCAGCGCGGGTGAAAGGCGCAGCCGGAGGGCCGCTTTGCCGGGTTCGGCGGCTCTCCCTGCAGGATCACGCGGCCATCGAGCGGGCGGCCCGGTTCGGGCACCGACGAGATCAGCGCGCGCGTATAGGGATGCCGGGGCCGCGCGAAGAGCAGCTCCGAAGGGCCTTCCTCGACGATGCGCCCGAGATACATCACCGCGACCCGGTCACACAGGTTGCGCACGACCTTGAGGTCGTGGCTGATGAAGACCATGCTCCGCCGCCCCTCCCGCTGCAGCTCGCGCAGCAGGTTGACGACCTGTGCCTGAATCGACACATCCAGCGCCGACACCGGCTCGTCGCAGACCAGAAGCTCGGGCCCGGAGGCCAGCGCGCGGGCGATCACCACCCGCTGGCGTTGACCGCCCGACAGTTCGTGCGGATAACGGCCCGCCTGATCCGGCCTCAGCCCGACCGCCTGCATCAGCTCTCCAACCCGCGCGGCCCGCGCCCGTGCATCGCCGATGCGGTGGATCTCCAGCGGCTCGCGGATCTGCGCCGCGATGGTCAGGCGCCGGTCGAGCGCGGCCAGCGGATCCTGAAACACCATCTGCATCCGCGCCCGCAGCGCCCGCCATGCGGGTGTGGCCCGTTCCGGCATCGGCGTCCCGCCGAACCGCACCGTGCCGCCCTGCGCCGGGTCCACCCCCAGCAGCATGCGGCCCAGCGTGGATTTCCCCGACCCGCTTTCCCCGACGATGCCCAGCGTCTCGCCAGGCATCACCCGCAGGCTGACGCCATCGACAGCCCGCACCGGCGCGGCCTTTCCGAAAAGGCCCTGACGGCCAGTGTAGACACGCACCAGATCGGTCGCTTCGAGCAAGGCGGTCATTGGAACACGCCCTCGCGCGCGGCCTGCCGCTCTCCGCCTTGCCCGCGTTCGGGCAGCGGATAGGCACAGGCGAGCTTGCGCCCGTCGCGCTGCGGCAGCAGGTCCGGCAGCGCGCTCTGGCAGAACGGCTGCGCATGGGCGCAGCGCGGCTGGAACGCGCAGCCGCCGGGCAGGTTGCGCGGATCGGGCACGGTGCCGGGGATCGGCACCAGCGCCGTCCGCGGCCCGAAGAGCCGCGGCAGCGCATCGAACAAGCCTCGGGTATAGGGATGGCGCGGATGCTCGAACAGCTGCCCGACCGAACCCTGCTCGACGATCCGGCCCGCATACATCACGCAGACCCGTTCGCAGACCTGCGCCACCGCGCCGAGATCGTGGCTGATAAACACCGTGGCCATGTTCATTTCCGCCCGAAGCCGCGCCAGCAGATCCAGGATCTGCGCCTGAATCGTCGCATCCAGCGCCGTGGTCGGTTCGTCGGCGATCAGCAGATCGGGCTCGCCCGCCAGCGCCATGGCGATCATCAGCCGCTGGCACTGACCGCCCGAGAATTCATGCGGATAGAGCCTGAACCGCCCCCGCGCATCGGGGATGCCGACCAGATCCATCAGCCGCAGCGCCTCGGTCTTGGCCGCAGCGCCGGTCAGCCCGCGATGCAGCCTCAGCGCCTCGCAAAGCTGCCTGCCGATCTTCAGCACCGGGTTCAGCGCGCTCGACGGGTCCTGAAAGATCATCGCGATGCGCCCGCCGCGCACGGTCTCGAGCGCGCTTTGCGGCGCGCCCGTGAGATCGGTCTCGCCGAGCTGCACCCGGCCCGTGACCGACGCCTTCGACGGCAGCAGACCCAGTGCCGCGAGCCAGGTCACGGACTTGCCGCAGCCGCTCTCGCCCACAAGACCCAGCGCCTCGCCGGGGGCGACCTCCAGATCGACCCCATGCAGGACCGGAACGCCGTCGAAGGCGACGCGCAGATCCCGGATCTCGACCAGATTGGCCATGAGCTTTCCTTTCCAGTCGGTAGAATACCGCCACGCCCCGAACGCGGGACGCGGCAACGGGAAAAACCCCGGCGGGCGCAAGGCCCGCCGGGGAGATCCTGAGCCGAAAGCTCAGCCGTTGGTCGTCCAGTTCTCGGCGCGGAAATCCATCGCGAAGGCGGGCGCCGCCTTCCAGTGCAGGTCCGAGCGCATGCCGGTGAAGACCGCGTTCTGGTGCAGCACCTGATAGGCGGGATCCTCGCGCTCGGCGATTTCCAGCATCCGGGCGATGGCCTGCTTGCGCTTGGCGCGGTCGGTCGAAGTTTCCATCACGACCGACAGGTCGTTCAGCTCGGCGTTGGACCAGTCCTTCTTCTGCTGCATTTCGCCATTCGGGCCGAACTGCACCACCATCGGGGTGATCGGGTCGTTGATGGTGTTCGAGGCCGACCAGTCGCGCACGCCCTTGACCCCCGCCGGATCGTGGATCTGGCCCCAGTTCTCCTTCATCTCGATCTCGACGTTCAGGCCGACCTGCTTCCACATCTCGACCATGATCTGCCCGTTGGCGGTCTGGTTGGTGTAGTAGTTGTTCAGCAGGCGGTAGGGGATCGCGTCGCCCTTGTAGCCCGCCTGCTTCAGCAGGTCTTTCGCCAGCTGCGGGTTGTATTCGGGCACCGTCCAGCCTTCGATGAACATGTCCGACGCGCGGAAGCTTTCGAATTGCAGACCGGCGGGGATGTTGGTCATGCCGCCCCAGAGCGCCTGAACGATGGCCTCGCGGTCGATTGCATGGGTCATCGCGCGCCGCACCAGCGGATCGGCCAGGATCTCGTTCTGGGTGTTGAACACCGAAATCCGGTGGTTCCAGATCGTCGAGTTCTGCACCTCGAACCCGTCCGCCTTCATCACATTGCCGATCTGGTCCGGCGGCAGGTCGCAGGCGAAATCGTATTCGCCGGACAGCAGGCCGTTCACCCGGCTCGACACCTCGGGCACCTCGACAAAGGTGATCCGTTCGAGCGGCGGGCGGCCACCCCAGTAGTCGTCAAAGGCATGCAGCGTCAGCGACACGTCGGGGCGATGCTCTTCCACGTAATAGGGGCCGGTGGTGACGGGCTTGGCCGCCCAGTCGGCGTAGGTCGCGGCTTCGTCCCAGGCGCGGCGGTTCAGGATCTGGCTGCCACCGGCGTAAAGGCGGCCTTCCAGCGTGACATCCGGCGTCGCGTTGTGGAACCGCACGGTGTATTTGTCGACGATCTCGACCCCGGCCAGCGACGGCCATTTGCGGCGGCCGATCCCCGGCACGTTCGCCGGAATGTCCTTGGCCGTCTCCGGCTTGAAGTTCTCGGCGAAGATGGTCTTGCCGCCCGCCGGTTCGGTGTCGCCGAAAACGCGTTCCTTGGAGAACGAGAAGGCGACATCCTCGGCGGTCATCTCGTCGCCGTTGTGGAACCTGACGCCCTGACGCAGCTTCAGCTCCAGCGTCTTGTCGTCGATACGGGTCCATTCGGTGGCCAGACCGGGCACCGGCCCCTGGTCGCCCATCCAGTTGCGCAGGATCAGGCCTTCCCAAAGGTTGGGGTACAGCACGCGCTCGCCCACGTTGGACTGTTCGTTCCACGGGTCGAGCGTGTTGTTGTTGGTGATCTTCTGCACCGCAACCGTCACCGACGGGCGGGCGCCCTGGGCGCGCAGGCGTGCGGGCAGCAGCAGCCCGCCGGCGGTGGCGCCCATGACACCGAGTGCATGGCGTCTGTTCATACGGATCATCTCTCTGTCTCCTCAAAGGCCGGGCGGTCGGGGAGAACGGCCCAGGGCGGTCGGGTTGGAGGGGCAGGCCGCAGGGCGCGGCCGTCAACAGGGCCGTAGAAACCCGGTCTTCATGACGGTTCGGCGACGCTTTGCTGAACCTTCGGAGAAATGTGGAGCATTTCTCCACATATCCACAAATATATGGAGTTTTGTAATCAATCCGTCATATGGCGCCCCTACCCCGGCGGCGCCGGTGCCGCTTTTCGCGCCGCCAGCGCTCCACCGGCCCGCCGCCCCGGCGGGCGATCCCCTAGCCACAGAGGCCCTGACGATGTCCCTTCCCACCCTTGGCGCTGCCATGCCGCTCGATACGCTCGAAACCCACCGCGACTGGCTGATCGCCGATCAGCGCGACCTCGAGCTGCAGGATTTCATCACCGCCGAGGTGCTGAAAGGCGACTGGGCGCCGCTGGTCGACCGGGCGCTGGCGCTGCTCGACGGCTACGAGGGCCGGCTTGGCATCCACGGGCCGTTCTGGGGCCTGTCGCTCGCCAACCCCGATCCCGACCTGCGGGCAGTGGTCACCCAGCGCATGGATCAGGGGCTTGCGGTCTGCGCGGCCCTGGGCGCCACGCAGATGGTGATCCACAGCCCCTATTCCACCTGGATGTACAACAACCTCGACAATATGCCGAACGCCCGGCAGGACGTGGTGGATCTGGTCCATGCCACGCTCGACCCGGTCATCGCCCGTGCCGAGGACACCGGCGTGACCATGGTGCTGGAAAATATCGAGGACAAGGACGCCGACATCCGCTGCGATCTCGCCCGCAGCTTCGACAGCCCGGCGGTCAAGGTCTCCATCGACACCGGCCACGCCCATTACGCCCATGGCACCACCGGCGCGCATCCGGTCGATTTCTTCGTCCATCGCGCCGGTGACCTGCTGGAGCATATCCACCTTCAGGATGCCGACGGCCATGCCGACCGTCACTGGGCCATCGGCAAGGGCACGGTCAACTGGCATGCGGTCTTTGCCGCGCTGGCCCGCCTCAATAGCAAGCCCCGCCTGATCATGGAGCTGCGCGACAAGAGCGGCATCCTCCCCTCTGCGGCCTATCTCGAAGAGCTGGGGCTCGCCCGCTGAGCCTCCGGCGGCGGGGCGCGTGCTCCGCCGCCCGCGCCTTGACACCAGCGCCGGGGAGGTCGCGTTCCGCCCATCCTGTCCGGCGCGCGCCTGTTGCACCGCCACCGCAGCGGGCGGCGCCGGGCCTGCCCTGCGGTCGCAGCGCTTGAGCTGCGGCAAGCCGCGCGACACTATACGACGATGCATGCCTGCATGCTGCGATGGATCGGAACCCGCGGGGAGAGGTGTTCTTTACCATGTCCGAAAAGACCCCGCTGATGCGTGACGCGCTGCGCGCGATCGAGGCCAGCCGCGACGATCTGCCGGACGCGCTGGCCCGGATCGCCGATTTCATCCTGAAAGAGCCCGAAGTCGCGGTCCGCGCCTCGATGTCCGATCTCGCGGCGCTGTCGGGCAGCGGCGAGGCCAGCATCGTCCGGTTCTGCCGCAAGCTCGGGTTCGACGGCTTTCCCGCCTTCAAGATCTCTCTCGCCTCCGACATCGCCTATCGCAACGGCGCCGAACCGCGCGAGACCGATCTCGGCACGCGGATTTCCGACGCGGTGCGGGCGACGGTCGATGGCACCTCCGTGGAGGATCTGCGCGAGGTCGCCGCCCGTCTGACCGCCGCCCGCAACATCGACATCTTCGGCGCAGGCGTCTCGGGCATCGTGGCCCGGCTTTTCGCCTATCGGTTCTCGCGCATCGGTCTGGTGGCGCGCGGTCTCGACGACCCCGTGATCGCGGAGGAGATCGTCGGCGCGCTGGACGACCGCTCGGTCTATATGACGATCTCGGAAACCGGGCTGACCCGGCAGACCGAGCGCATGCTGTCGCTGGCCGGCGACCGCGGGGCCTATCGCATCGCCGTCTCCGGCCGCCGGATCGCCGATCTGGGAGGGCTTTGCGACAAGCTGCTCATCGCCACACCGCTCTCTCCCCTGCCCGAACGCGGCGAGATCGGCCCTTCGGTGGCCAAGGTGGTGCTGTGCGAATTGCTGGCCGATCAGGTCAAGCTGCGGCGCAAAGCCAGCCCGACCAACCGGAGCTGACGCGCCAGCGCGCAGTTCTGCGGCCCACATCCGCGCCGCAGAACTGCCTGTTCTCCATCAGCCCGCGTAGTCGGTCCAGGCCATGTCCTCGCCCTTGAGGCCGCCCTTGATCACGCGGGTCGGCAGGCCGATGCGGTCGAGCAGCGTGAAGAACGGCTTGGGGTCCAGCTCCTCGACATTCTTCATGGTCTTCGCGTCCCACTCGCCGCTTGCCACCAGCATCGCCGCCGCGACCGGGGGCACGCCCGCGGTATAGGAGATGCCCTGGCTGCCGACCTCTTCATAGGCATCCTTGTGATCGGCCACGTTGTAGACGAAAAGCTCGACCTCCTCGCCGCCCTTGGTGCCTTTCACCAGATCGCCGATGCAGGTCTTGCCGGTGTATCCCGGTGCGAGGCTCGCCGGATCGGGCAGACAGGCCTTGACCACCTTGAGCGGGATCACCTCCTGCCCCTCGGCGGTGGTGACGGGCTGTTCGGAGAGCAGGCCGATATTCTTCAGAACGGTGAACACGTTGATATAGTGATCGCCGAACCCCATCCAGAACCGCACATCGGCCTGCGGATAGTTGGTCGCCAGCGAATGCACCTCGTCATGGCCGGACTGATAGGCCTTGGAGGGGCCGACCACGGGCAGATCCCATTCATGGCCGGAGGCGAACATGGTCGTCTCCTTCCACTGCCGGTCTTCCCAGTAATAGACCACGCCGGTGAATTCGCGGAAATTGATCTCCGGGTCGAAATTGGTGGCGAAATACTTGCCGTGGTTGCCCGCGTTGATGTCCACGATGTCGATGCTCTTGACCTCGTCCATCTGGTCGATGGCAAAGCGGGCATAGGCGTTGACCACGCCCGGATCGAAGCCCGCGCCAAGGATCGCGGTCACGCCCTTCTCGGCGCAGGTGTCGCGGCGCTTCCATTCGTAATTGGCATACCAGGGCGGGGTTTCGCAGATCTTGTCGGGCTCTTCGTGAATCGCGGTGTCGATATAGGCGGCGCCGGTCGCGATGCAGGCATCCAGCACATGCATGTTCACGAAGGCGGTGCCGACATTGATCACGATCTGCGCGCCGGTCTCGCGGATCAGCGCAGCCACCGCCTCGACATCGGTGGCGTCGACGGCATGGGCGGTGAAGACGCCCGCAACCTTCATCGCGCCTTTTTCCTCGACGCTGGCGATGATCGCATCGCATTTCGCCTTGGTCCGGCTGGCGATATGCAGATCCCCCAGCACATCGTTGTTCTGCGCGCATTTATGCGCGACCACCTGGGCGACGCCGCCGGCGCCGATGATGAGCACATTTCTCTTCAAGTCTGAATCCCCTCAGATGATGAGGCGCACCGCCATGGCGGTCGCCAGGTCAACAGGCGCCCCATCTTCGGGACGCGGATAGATCACGACAGGGCCGCCGCGAAATCCTCGTAGGTAAAGCCGCGCACCAGACGTTCGGTGCCGTCCAGCTCGCGAATGGCGATGGCAGGCATCTGCACGCCGTTGAACCAGTTCTTCTTCACCATGGTGTAGCCTGCGGCGTCCTGAATGGACAGCCGGTCACCGGGTCTCAGATCCTGCGGAAAGCGAAACTCGCCAAAAATATCCCCCGCCAGGCAGGACTTGCCGCAGACCATCCACTCCCGGTCGCCGCTCTCGGCCATCTTCGCGCTTTCGCGGTAGATCAGCAGGTCGAGCATATGCGCCTCGATCGAGCTGTCCACGATGGCGAGATTTTTGCCGTTGAACAGCGTGTCGAGCACCGTGACCTCCAGCGTGGTGGAGTTGGTGATCGCCGCTTCTCCGGGCTCAAGGTAGACCTGCACGCCGTTCTCGCCGGCAAAGCGTTTCAGCCGCTCGGCGAGCCTGTCCAGCGGATAGCCTTCGCCGGTGAAATGGATGCCGCCGCCGAGGGAAATCCAGCTCATCCGCCGGATGAGCGGACCGAAGCGCGCCTCGATCTGGCCCAGCATCTCGTCGAAGCGCTCGAAGCTCGCGTTCTCGCAATTGTTGTGGAACATGAAGCCGCTGATCAGCTCGGCCACCGGTTCGATATCCTCGGGCGCATGCTCGCCAAGCCGGGAAAACGGCCGCGCCGGATCGGCGAGATCGAAGCCCGAGGTCGAGACGCCGGGATTGACCCGCAGCCCGCGGGTATGACCGCGGCTGACCTCTTCGAGCCGCCCAAGCTGCTGCGCAGTGTTGAAGATCACCTTGTCCGAATTCGCCAGCACCTCGTCGATCTCGTGCGGGGCCCAGGCGACGGAATAGGCATGCGTCTCGCCCGGGAATTTTTCTCGCCCGAGCTTCACCTCGAAGAGCGAGGACGACGTGGTGCCGTCCATATAGTCCGACATCATGTCGAAGACCGACCAGGTGGCAAAGCATTTGAGCGCCAGCAGCGCCTTGGCGCCGGAGCGCTCGCGCAGCCAGGCGATCTTTTCCATGTTCGGGAGAAGACGGGATTTGTCGATGAGGTAATAGGGTGTCTGCATACGCGTCGGGGCCTCTGTCGGGTCGGGACGGGACTGCACCGGTCCAGGAGATGCCGGGGCCGTCTATAGCGCATGACCCCGGGCTGCAAGCCGCACGCTGCCCGTTCCCCCCGCCCTGCCCCAGCGCGATGACCTTGCGGGGCTCTTTCGCTCCCTATCCCGCCCAGACGTCCCACCCTTGTCGCTGGACGCAATGTCCAACAATTTCCCGAACGGCCATGAAAGAATGTGCTCGGCACATTCCAAAGGAAATGCCCCAGATCTTATGGAGACCTGCCTGGTTCGGGTTCTGACCCCGGGTCTCGAAATCAACGGGCGACAGCAGGCCGATGCGGATGAACGCGTACCCGGACCTTTTCTTTTGAAAGAGGGTCTCACGCAGCGGCGGACCTACGCAATGCCATCGGCGAGCGATGCCGGAACCGGGCAATATGGGCCTCAAACCTGCCGAACTCTCCCTATCCCCGCGCTGCGCGGATCGCCTCCCACACCCGGCCCGGCGTTGCGGGCATATCGATGTGGTCGATCCCGAGCGGCGCCAGCGCATCGGCAATCGCGTTCATCGCCGCAGGCAAGGAGCCGACCGTCCCGGATTCTCCCACCCCCTTGACCCCCGCCGGGTTCGTGGCGGTCGGCACCGGGTGGCTCAGCACCTGCGGCGAGCAGCTGTCCGTCATGCGCGGCATGGCGTAGTCCATGAACGAGCCGGTCAGGTTCTGGCCGTCCTCGCTGAACACAAGGTTCTCCATCAGCGCCTGGCCCAGCCCCTGAAGCACCCCGCCCTGGATCTGCCCCTTGACCAGCATCGGGTTCAGCTCGAACCCGACATCGTCGCAGACCGTATGCGCGACGATCTCGACGGTGCCGAAGGCCGGGTCGATCTCGACCTCGCAGACATGGCAGCCGTTCGGGAAATTCGGCGCGTCGATCCGGGCCGAACCGTCCGCCCCGAGACCGGGAGCCAGATCTTCGGGCAGGGCCTCGGGCTGGAACGCCGCCTTGGCGACCTCGGTGAAGGCGATGCTCCGCCCGGTCGCGCCGACGCGATAAACCCCCTCGTCAAAGACCAGCTCCGCCGCCCCGGCCTGTAACAGATGCGCGGCGATGCGCCGTCCCTGCTCGACGCATTGCCCGATGCTCTCGAGGATCGCCGCCGCGCCAAAGGCGGCGCTGCGCGACCCGCCGGTGCCGTTGCCCGCGGCCATGAGCCGGGTATCGGATTCGACCACCGTCACGCTCTCGGGGTCCAGACCCAGCCGATCGACGAGATACTGGGTATAGATCGTCTCGTGCCCCTGGCCGTGATTGGTGCTGCCGGCCAGAACCGTGACACCTCCGTCCGGGGCGAACTTCAGCCCCACATGCTCGATCCCCGGTCGCGTCGCGATCTCGATCCCCATCGCCACACCGATGCCGCGCAGCTTGCCGCGCGCCGCCGCATCCGCGCGCCGGGCGGGAAACCCGGCGTAATCCGAAGCGACCAGGGCCTTGTCCATGACCTTTTCGAACTCGCCGCAATCGTAAGTGAACTCCAGCGGCGTCTTGTAGGGGAAGGCATCCTCGGGGATCAGGTTTCGGCGCCGGACCTCGACCGGATCCATGCCCAGCTTCTTTGCCGCAAGGTCGATCATCCGTTCGATGGCATAGGTCGCCTCCGGCCGGCCCGAACCGCGATAGGGCGAGGTCGGGTTGGTGTTGGTCCAGACCCCCAGAACCTCCACGAACATATGCGGGATGGTGTAGGTCCCCGCATGCGAGCCGATATTGTTGGTCGCGGGGGCTGCACCGTTGGTCGACATATAGGCGCCGATATTGTTGGTGTTGCGCGTGCGGAAGGCCAGCAGCTTGCCCGCGTCGTCAAACGCCAGCTCGGCATCGGCCACCATGTCGCGGGCGTGGTCGTCGGCGGTCAGCATCTCGCTGCGGGTCGCGGTCCACTTGACCGGACGGCCCACCCGTTTCGACGCCCAGGCCACCAGCGCCACCTCGGGCGGGATCGAGCCCTTGAGCCCGAAGGACCCGCCGATGTCGCCCGGCACCACATCGACCTTGTCGCGCGGAATGCGAAAGACATGGTCGGCCAGCGCGTTGCGGCATTCGAAGGGCCGGTGCACCCCGGCATAGACGGTAAGGTGATCGCGCCCGGCATCGTAATCGCCGGTAAAGGCGCGCGGCTCCATCGGATTGGCATGCACCCGGTTCACCACCAGCCGCTGCCGCAGCACATGCGGCGCGGTCTCGAAGGCGCGGTCGGTCGCCTCCCGGTCGCCCTCGCCATGCAGAAAAATCGCGTTTCCGGGGCAGTCGTCCCAGACGCGCGGCGCGCCCTCGGCGATGGCGGCCAGCACATCGGCCACGGCGGGCAGCGCATCGTAATCGACCAGCACCGCCTCGGCGGCATCCACCGCCCGCGCCGGGCTGTCGGCGACGACAACCGCAATCGGCTCGCCGATATAGCGGACGCGCTCCATGGCCAGCGGGATACGCGGCGGGTTGGTGAAGACCACGCCGCCGGGGCTTTGCAGCGGTTCCGACAGAAGATGGCCCTTGAAGACCATCCCGCCCAGCCCGTCGGCAGCCCAGTCCTGTCCCGTCAGCACCGCCAGCACGCCCGGCATCTCCAGCGCCGCGCCGGTCTCGACCTCCGCGATCCGGGCGTGGGCGTGATCCGCGCGCACGATGGCGGCATAGCTCTGGCCCGGCAGGCGCACGTCGTCGGAATACCGGCCCCCGCCGGTCAGAAGGCGGTGGTCTTCGCTGCGGGCGACCGCTTGTCCCGGACTGAATTTCATCTCGTTTCCCTGCCTTGTTCCCGCGTTCCGCGGATCATGCGCGATCCCGCTCCGCATCGGCCAGAATCATCGCGGCGGCCTTTTCCCCGATCATCATCGTCGGGATGCTGGTGTTGCCGGACACGATCACCGGCATCACCGAGGCATCGGCCACCCGAAGCCCCGCGATCCCCTTGACCCGCAGCTCCGCATCCACAACCGACAGGCTGTCCTGCCCCATCTTGCAGGTGCCCGCCGGATGATAGCTGGTGGTGCCGGTGTTGCGGATGAAGGCGACGATGTCCTCATCGCTTTGCGTCGCGGGCCCCGGCGCCATCTCCTGCTCGATCAGCGGCGCCAGCGGTGCCGCCCCGGCGATGCGCCGCGCGAGCCGGATGCCCTCGACCGCCACACGCACGTCGTTCTCGGTTTCCAGAAACCTGTAGTCGATGGCCGGCGGGACAGAAGGATCGGCGGATTTGATATGGATGCTGCCCGCGCTTTCGGGCCGCTGGATCTGCGGGGTGACGAAAAACGCCTCGACCCGCGACATCCGCCGCTTGCCGCCCACGCCGTTCTTGCCGCCGATGACATCGACGAGGAACGGATTGACGACCATCTGGATGTCGCCCTCCTCCACGCCCTCATGCGAGCGCGCGCAAACCCGGATACCGCCGATCCCCTGGCCGATAAAGCCGCCGCCATAGGTCACATAGCGCAGGATCTCGCGCAGGAAGCGCCAGCCGTGGCCGCGATTGGCAAAGGAGATACCGCTCTGGTTCAGCCGCCATTTCATCTGCGGCCCGTAATGCTCGCGCAGGTTCTCGCCGACACCGGGCAGCGCCTGTACCGTCGCGATGCCGTGGCGCAGCAGGACCTCGGGATTTCCGATCCCCGACAGCTCCAGAAGTTTGGGGCTGTTGATGGTCCCGGCGCAGACGATCACCTCGCGGTTGGCGCGGATCTCTTCCACCCGGCCCTTGCGGCGCAGGCGCAGCCCGGTGCAGCGCCGCCCGTCGAAGGTCAGGGACAGCGCCTCGGCCCCGCCCCAGATGGTCAGGTTGGGCCGCTTGCGCGCGGGCGCCAGATACTGGGTCGCGGTGCTGTTGCGGCGGCCCTTTCTGACCGAGATCTGGGTCATCGCCACGCCTTCCTGCGTGTCGCCCAGATAATCGTCGTTATAGGGCAGCCCTGCGGCCTTGGCCGAGTCGATGAACAGATCGAAGAAGGGCGTGATCTTGTCGTATCGGGTGACGGTGATCGGGCCGTCCCGGCCGCGATCCTTGTCCGCGCCGATCCGGGTGTTCTCGACCTTCTTGAAATAGGGCAGCAGCTCGTCAAAGCTCCAGCCGGTGCAGCCCATCTGCGCCCAGTTGTCGTAGTCGCGCTTCTGGCCCCGGTTGACCAGGGTGCCGTTCATCGCGCTCGACCCGCCGAGGATCTTGCCATGGGCGACATGGATCGGCCGGTTGCCATGGCTCGGGTTCGGCTCGGAGAAATCGTTCCAGTTCACCTTGGGGTTCTGGATCATGAAGGCGCTGCCGATGGGCGAACGGCTCCAGATATAGCGTTCTGTTTCGGTGCCCGCCTCGAGGCAAAGCACCGAATGCTTGCCGCTCTCGCTCAGCCGGGCAGCGATGACGCCGCCCGCCGAGCCGGAGCCGACGACGATATAATCAAAGGACGGTGCGGGCACGCGCAGTCTCCGGTCTGGTTGCGGTCACTTGATGGCCTGCGGGTTGATCGGCGACCCGCTGCCGCCGGGCAGGTTCAGCGGCGGCGCACAGAAGAAGAATTCGTAGACGCCGTCCTCGGCGCAATCGGCGGCCAGCTCGCGCAGATAGAACATCTCGCCCATGGTCAGCCCCATGGCGGGGATCACCACGCCGTGCCAGGGATAGGAGAACCCCTCGCCCTCGGCGGGGCGCGCCTCGACCGCGTAATTGTCGGCGGCGACCGCCGCCACGTCCTTTTCCTTCAGCCAGTAGCAGCTTTCGAAATCGAGCCCCGGCGCCATGCCGGTGGTGTGCCCGGCCCAGTCGCCGCGCGCCCAGAACCGTTCCTGATAGCCGGTGCGCACGATCACGAAATCGCCCTTCTCGATGGTGACGTTCTGCGCGGCGGCGCAGGCGTCGAGCTCGGCGTTCGAGATCGCGTATTCGTCTTCGAGCGAGTCCACGCCCTTGAACCGCGCCACATCCAGCAGCACGCCGCGCCCGACCATCTTGTTGGCCATGTTCTCGATGCCGTTGACGCCAAAGCCCTTGGATCCGTATTTCCGGGCGTCGTGCCCGTTGTACATCCGCCCGTCATTGAAGACATGGGCCAGCGCGTCCCAATGGGTCGAGCCGTGGGTCGGCATGTTGATCGCGTCGTCGGCATATTGCAGCCGCCCCTCGAACATGCCCGTCGCCACATCGGCGCCGTCCTGCATGAAGGTGTGAATGGGGTTCCAGCGCTTGTGCGGCAGCGATTGCAGCGGCTGGTCGAGCGGCACGCCCAGGCCGAAGACCTTGCCCTTGCGGATCAGTCTGGCCGCATTGATGATCTGCTCGGCGCCGACATTGTTCAGCGTGCCGAGCTCGTCGTCTTGGCCCCACCGGCCCCAGTTCGACAGGGCCTGAAAGGTCTCCTCGATGCTTTGCTTGGTCAGTTTCTCGGACACGGACATCCTCCCTATGCTTGCCGGTCGCATCGGCCGCCTTCGGGGCCGGCGTTGGGCAAACCTTATCGCGGCGGCGGCGCGCGATCTGTCATAACCGGGTATGACCCTTCGCCCTGCCCGCGCGCCCGCTGGCAGGATTTGTCATGAGTTTTGGCGATTTCAGACATGCGGGCGCGGCGCCGGCATCTCACCCTGTCGCGACCCGATCGGACCAGCCGACAAGGGCGGGCCGCGCGGGAGGGAGGAAAATACCATGATCTTTACGCGCATAGACCCCTGGCACCCCGAAGCCACCAAGATTATCGACAGGCTGGGCGGCATCGTCGAGGCGGCGGGCTCCGACCTCTTCGCCGCGGCCCTCGCCGGACTGCTGCTCGACGCCATCGGCGCCGCCGGGTTCGCCATTCTCCGGCGTGAGGGGCGCGCAAATGCACTGCCCCACGTTACACTGCTGGAGAGCCGCGCCCCGCTGCCGCCTAGCTGGGCAGAGGCCTACGCCAAGGCGCTCTTCGGCGACCCCGCCGCCGCGCCGCAGCCGGGCGCGGACGGCCCCGGCATCCACCGCATCGCCGCCTCCGGGATCCGCGCCCCGATGCTGCGCAGCCTCTGCTTTACCGGACCCGGCTTCGCCGAGGCGCTGACGCTGGCGCAGGGCAGCGGCACCGACCTGATTGCGCTCAGCATTTTGGCAGATCGTGCCACGGGCGGGTTCAGCGCCTTCCAGCACGACGAACTCAACCAGTTGGGCAAGCTGCTGCTGCCGATCCTGCGGCTGCATGTCCGGCTGGCCGCACAGGCGGTGCCGCAGCGGCGCGTGTCGGCAGGCGAGATGGAAGAGCGCGTCGCCGCCACCTTCCCGGAACTGACCCGGCGCGAAGTGGCCGTCTGCGCGCGCTCGGTGCTGGGGGTGACCGCCGAGGGCATCGCGCTGGATCTGGGCATCAAGCAGACCAGCGTGCGGACATACCGGCTTCGGGCCTATACGCGGCTCAACATCAACTCGATCAACCAGCTCTCGACGATGCTCATCCAGTCCTAGCTGTTCGCCTGAACGCCGCCGTGCCGGGTGTCAGCCCCGGCGCAGCACGCTGTTCGGCGGCACGCCGAACTTGCGCGAGAACGCGCGGCTGAACGTCGAACTGTCGTTGAAGCCGAAGCTGAATGCCGCCTCGGTGACATTCCGCACCCGGCGCTGCGCCAACACGTCATAGGCCAGCTCCAGCCGCCGGTCCAACACCCAGCGCATGGGCGTCGTGCCCTTTTCCGCAAACAGCCGGTTCAGCGTCCGCGCCGAGACACCCGCGGCGCGGGCAAGGCTTTCGAGGCTCAGCTCGCCGTTGTCGATATTGCGCTGCAAGAGATCCTCGAGCTTGTCCAGCAGCCATCGGTTCCGCGTGCTCCTGTCGTTGTCGGGCTGCGAGACGATGGTGGACATCACATCCAGCGTCGCGCCGACCAGCCGGTGCGCGTCGGTCGTGCTTTTGGTGATCGCGTTGACGCAGAGCTCGCGCACCATGGTCAGCGCCAGCAGTCCGTTCGTCGTTTCGGGTTTGATCACCGTCGCGTTCTGCATCAGCAGCGACGGGCAATGCCGCTGCACCAGATCGGGATCGACCCGCAGCGACACCGCACCGTAGCGGTGGGGAAACTCGATCTCGAAGGGCGAGCCATGGCGGTAGACCAGCGCCTCGCCGTGCCGGGCCTGAAGGAAATTGCCGTTCTGCACCATCTGCAGATCGCCCCGCAGGCTGACCAGCACCACGAGACTGTCGAAACCGTCGCGCTGAATGGTCTGGCGGTCGCGGACGAAATGCCCCGCCGAAGACCGCACCTTGAGCATCCGGGCGCCGCCATGCGAGGCAAAGCTCATCTCGCCCATGAACTTGTTGTCCGGGCGCGGCGTATAGCGCGTGTGGCAGAAGACTTCGCAAATGGCGTTGTGCCAGGACTCGACATCATGCTTGCGCACGTGATGCACGACACTGGGCTGCGATCCGTCTGTCTCCTGCTGACCCATCTTCCGATCTCTTCTCCCCCCGGAGAGACTGTCCCCGCTGGCGGCAGCCTGTCAATGGCCACGCCTTGCCCCCTCGACCGGGCAACCGCTCCGGCCCAGACGCTGCAATTTGCGTGCCATTGCGGCAGGGGTCAGGGGAGAACAGCCGGGCCAAGGGTCGGGGCCGGGCCGGTCATGGGCGCGCGGGAAATCTCTCCCCCGCGCGCCGGGAGGATGGAATCAGGCGCTCAGAACGGGAACTTGCTCATCAGGTGTTCCTTGACGATGGCCACCAGCGCCGCCTCGTCGCTGCGGTCGACGCCTTCCAGACGCGCGGCCCACTCCGCCTGCATCGCGCTGAACTGGTCATAGACCGCCTGACCGTCAAAACCTTCGGCACCGGCGATCAGATCGGCCACGTATTTCGCCTTGTAGTCGTCGATATGCGCCGCAAGATCGGGTGCGGCGTCATGCAGGGCGATCCCCTTGGCGGTGGCGTCCTCGAACGCATCCTTCACGTTCTGATCGAACTCCATGTGGGTGCCCACGATGGCCACCGCCATCTCGTCCTTCATCAGCGCCTTCTGCGCGTCGGTCAGATCGTCCCAGCTATCCTTGTTGAAGGCCCAGATCGCGCCGGTCACCACACCCAGCGGAACCGTGGTCACATCGGTCACCACCTCGTTGAACGAAAAGCTGACCAGCGTGTTCGGGTCCGCGATGATGCAGTCCAGAGAACCGCGCTGGATACCGCTGTAGGCGTCGCCGATGGGCACCGACACCGGCGTGCCGCCCAGAGAGTCGACCAGCCCCGTGAACGAGGCACCGGCGGTGCGCATGCGCTTGCCCTGTGCCTCTGCGGTCGTGGTCACCGGCGTGTTGCACAGGATGTTGTAAAGCGGCGTCGCATGCGCCCCCGGCATGATGACATTGTGCTTGGCCCATTCGGCGATGGCGTCGGCATTGGTGTAGTTGAACTCGGTATAGGCCAGCGCAACGGTCCACATGTCGTCGCTGACAAAGCTCGCATTGTTCAGGAAGGACTGGATCGGCAGATCCGCCGGGGTGTAGGCCGGATAGACATAGCCGACATCGGCCACGCCGTCTCCGATGCCGGACAGCGTCGTCCGCGCCGGAAGCAGCGAGCCGCCGAAAAAGATCTCGGTATTCAGCTCGCCGCCGGTCGCTTGGCTGATGCGGTCGAACATCTCGGTATAGGCGTGTTTCGAATGGGCGTAGCTTTGCGGCAGCCAGGAGCTTGCCGTCAGGTCCTTGGCCTGGACCGCGCCCGCCGTGACGGCAAGCGCGGCAGAGGCCGTCAGGGCACAGAATGTTTTCCGCATGGTATAGTCTCCTCCCGAGAGTTTGTTTGAGGGTCTTCCGGTCACTGCGCGGCGCCAGGCAGCCACAGCGACAGGATTGGAAAGGCGATGATCAGGGCGAGCGTCACGAAATCGGACGCCAGAAACCCGAAGGTGCCCCGGAAGATCTGGCCGAGGGTCACCTCGTCCCCCATCGCCCCTTTGACGACGAAGATGTTCAGCCCCATCGGCGGCGTGACCATGCCCATTTCGAGCAGCTTCACGGTGATGACCGCGAACCAGACGAGATTGACGTCGAAATGCTCCAGGACCGGGGTCAGGACCGGCAGGGTCAGCAGCATGATCGAGACGGGTTCCAGAAAGCAGCCCATCACCAGATACAGCAGCGCGATGGACAGGATCAGCCCAAGCTGCGTGTGGATATGGGTCGAGACGAGATCCGAGAAATACCCGGCGATCCCGGTCAGCCCCAGCAGGCGCTGGAACAGCGCGGCGCCCACCACGATGATAAAGATCGACGCGGTCCCGGTGGCCGTGCGCCGCAGCGCATCGCGGAACCCCGCGACGGTGAAGGACCGCCGCAGCACCGCCAGAAGGATGGTCAGCCCCGCGCCGATGGCGCCCGCCTCGGTCGGTGTGAAGAGCCCGGCAAAGATCCCGCCGATGACGCAGACGATGATCAGCGGCAGCGGCCAGACATCGCGAAACGCCTCGCGCCGCTCCTCTTCCGAAACCTCCTCGGTCACGCGGGGGGCCAGCGACGGGTTCAGCGTCACCCGCAGCGTGATGTAGAGGATGAACATCGCCGCCGACAGGATGCCCGGCAGCAGCCCCGCGAGGAACAGGCTGTTGATCGATTCCGACATGGTGATGCCGTAGACGATCATCAGCACCGACGGCGGGATCAGCGCGCCCAGCGTACCCGCCGCCGCGACCGCGCCCGTGGCAAGGCCGGGATGGTAATTCGCGCGCAGCATCTCGGGCACGGCGGTGCGCGAAAAGGCTGCGGCGGTGGCCACGCTCGACCCGCTGGCCGAGGCGAAAAGCGCCGCCGAGATCACCGTGGCCGACGCCAGCCCGCCGGGCAGCCAGCCAAGCGAGATCCGCGCCGAGCGGAAGAGGTTCTTGGTCAGCTCGGTCGATGCCGCGACATAGCCCATCAGCAGGAACATCGGGATCGCCGAGAGATTCCAGTCGCCCACCAGCTCGAAAGGCACCGCCGAGAGGATGCCAAGGCCCGCCTTGACGCTGATCGCCGCCGAGATCCCGCCGAAGGCGACCAGGCCCATCGCGATGCCCACGGGGACGCGCAGGGCGACCAGAAGCATGACAATCGCAACGCCGAGGGCGCCAATGGTTTCTCTTTCGCTCATGTCAGAATGCTCCCGAGGACTGGTGCGGCGGCGGCGGTGTGCCAGCGATCAGGTTGCGGATTGCCAAGGCGGTCTTCACAAGCGCCGCCAGCGACCCGAGGAACAGCCCCGCCGGCATCAGGATCCGCGCGGGCCAGATCGGAACGTTCCAGGTGCCGGTGATATATTCCTTCACCTCGAAGGCCTCGATCGCGACACGGTAGTAGATCCAGCCGAGCAGCAGATAAAAGAGCACCGCCAGAAGATGGGCGAGCACATCCAGAAGATCCTGCACAATCGTCGGCAAGCGGTCGTAAAGCGCATCGACGACGATGTTTTCGTCCAGCACCTGCAACAGTGCCAAGGGCAGAAAGATCGCCGCGACCATCAGATAAGAGGCAACGATCGTGTCGTTTCCGG
The DNA here is from genome assembly GCF_024721115.1 of Salipiger pentaromativorans. Classification (GTDB taxonomy): domain Bacteria; phylum Pseudomonadota; class Alphaproteobacteria; order Rhodobacterales; family Rhodobacteraceae; genus Salipiger; species Salipiger pentaromativorans. The sequence continues at coordinate 63,738 of NZ_JAMDHK010000010.1, forward strand.
GGATCGACACGTTGAAGAACGTCCGCAGAAGCACATCCGCGACAACAAGCACAAGCATGAGAATAATGCCGAACCCAGAGAGCCCGACCGCGAATCTGCTGATCGCTTCCGTGATCTTTTCCATTTCCCCCACTTTCGTCCGGTCCACGTCCAGCCGCCAATCCGGCTGACAAGAGCCGGAGTATTCCGGGGATCCGAGAAAGCGCAAGCGCCCGGTTCCCGGAACGTCTGGCTTCTGGCTCCGCCTCGCTTTCGAAGAAGATGCACCAGCGGCGCGCTACGTTCTGTCCACCACCTAACCGACAAGTGGCCCGCTCTGCGCGCAGAGCGAAACAGTGGGTTGCTCCTGCTCCGAACAAGTGGACGGGCTCAGGTCACACCATGCGGTCCATATCGGCCGTGGAACGGTAGCCTATTCCGGAAGGCAGGCGGCGAAGAGGTCACCGCACGCTTCGCCCCTTGTGGCATAGACGCGGTGAGGTCCGCGCGCGACTTCGAGCCTGTGGAAGACGCTCTTCATCGGGGCGGTGTCGGGGCAGTTTCCCTACCGACTCATCAAGGGCGTGCTTCTCACGGCGGTGAGGGCGTCGCGGTCGTCGTCAGCCGCCTGTTGAACGCCGCGATCCGAATGCGGGATCAGCCCAGTGGCAGCAGTCATACTTGCGGCAAGCCTCGACAACACCCCGTCAGGTCCGCTGCGCATCCCGAGCAAGCGCCGCCAGCCGGTAAAAGCCGTGAGCCATCTTGGAATAGGGCGTCAAGAGGAAGAAGGCGAGGACGGCCCCCAGATGCAGTGCCAGCAGAAGTTCCAGCGCGGGCGTGGCGCCGAAGACGTAAAGCGCAAGGCCCGACAGGCTGACCACAAAGAGCAGCAGGATAAAGCCGAACTCGCCGCCCCGGACGCGCTGGTCCTGAAGTTCGGGCGCGGATTTCATCTTGAGCCGCATGAGACCCAGCGTGCCGAGGCACAGCAGGATCCCGCCGCTGACGCCAAGCAGCTTGGGCAGCGAGAAAAAGCGGTAGGGCGCGGGCATGTCGAAGACATAATGCAGGATCGTTCCCGACGCCGTGGCGGCAAAGCAAAGCAGGAAACCGTACATCACCGCCTGGTGCATGTGCCGCCGCCCCTGCGAGAACCGGTCCTCGTCCTCGAAATTGCAGCCCTCGCCATGGCCCCCGGCCAGATTCTTCATCCGCCCCGCCGATCCGAAGGCGGTGATCAACTGCGACAGCCGCAGCCTTTCTCCGCCGACCTTCGACCAGTAGCGCCTCAGCCCGACCGCCAGCGCCACCACCGGAAACAGGAAAGCGGGCAGGAAGATCGCCACAAGCGCGTTGTGCGACAGCACCGCATAGAACCCTTCGCCATCCGCGGGCAGGCTGCGCGCAGCCCAGAAAAGCAGCGCCATGCCGAGGATCGTCGCGATGGCGATCAACGTGCCGTGATGGTGGAAGGCGCGCCCGAAGGATGCCGGAAAGGCGGTCTCTTCCCAGCTATCCTGACGCACCTCGGCCAGAACCCCGGGCAGGTTGAGCGCAAATTCATGCGGCTCGGTATACTGGCAGGCATAGTAGCAATTCTGGCAGTTGTGGCAGAGATTGGCGAGCTGGACCATGTCGCCGTCGCTAAAGACCCGGTTGGCGTGCAGCGCCGGAAAAACCGAACAATAGCTTTCGCAATAGCGGCAGGAGTTGCAGATCTGCGCCTGGCGGCGCGCCTCTTCGATCGGATTATCGTACATGGTTTGCGGCCTCCCGACCCGCGATGCGACCGAAGACGGTGCCGATGGTCATGCCGTAGCCGGCCAGATAGCCCTGCCCGAGGATCGAGCCCGCCATCGTCTCTCCGGCGGCCCAGAGGTTTTCGACGGGTCCCGCCTCGGTGCTGCATTGCGCGGTCTCGTCGACCTTCAGCCCGAGATAGGTAAAGGTCACGCCCGTGCGCAGGCTGTAGCCGTAGAAGGGGGGCTGCTCGATCCGCCGGGCCCAGTTGGTCTTGGGCGGGGTGAGCCCCGTTGTGGCGACGCCGTCGAGTTCCGTTGGATGGAACCCGTCCCCCTCGCCGCAGGCGGCGTTGAAGGTGGCGACCGTCTCGGTGAGCCGGTCCGCGGGAATGTCCATCTTTCCGGCCAACTCCTCCAGCGTATCCGCCTTGATGGGTGGAAAGACCGAGGGCATGAAAAGCGGCAGCGCCTTGGCGTCGATGATCACATGGCCAACCTGTTCGGGCTGCGCGGCGATCAGGCGCCCCCAGATCGCATAGCGCTTGGGCCAGACATCCTCGCCCTCGTCGTAGAACCGTTCGCCGTCGTTGTTCACCACGATCGAGAAGGGCACACAGTCGAGCCGGGTGACGATGCCGCCGTCGTATTTCGGCGCCCGCCCGTCGATGGCCACCGCGTGACACTGGGTCGGATCGCCGACCGAGATCACGCCCTGGTCGAGCAGGTCCCTCAGCACCACCCCCCGGTTATAGGGCGTACCGCGAATGAGGAAATTGCGCGCGGGCGGACCCCAGGCCTCGGCCAGCCAGTCGATATCCGCCTGGAAGCCGCCGGAGGCGACCACCACCGCGCCGGGCCGGACAGAACGGGCTTCGCCGCCGAGCTGGTAATCGACGCGGGTCACCCGGCTGCCGTCCAGCTCGATATGCGTGACCGGCGCCTCGTAATGCACCTCGATCCCAAGCGCCTCGGCGGTGCGGTAATAGGCGTTCACCAGAGATTTGCCGCCACCCATGAAAAAGGCGTTGGTCCGCGCCAGCGACAGCGTGCCGGACAGCGAGGGCTGAAAGCGGACGCCGCGTTCGATCATCCAGGGCAGGCATTCGCGCGAGCTGCGGATGACCATCCGGGCCAGGTGCTCGTCGGTCTTGCCCCCGGTCACCTTGATGAGATCGTCGAAATACTCATCCTCGCCATAGCTGTCGACAAGGACCGAGACCGGCTCCTCGTGCATGCAGCGGAAGTTTCGGGTGTGGCGCGAATTGCCGCCACGGTAGGGCTTTGGCGCGGCTTCGAGGATCAGCACGCGCGCGCCGCTTTCGGCTGCCGTCATGGCAGCGCAAAGGGCGGCATTGCCGCCTCCGACGACGACGACGTCGTACTCTGCACCTGGCTGTGACATTCCGGACTCCTTCGGGATCACCTCGGGTCTAGCGCCAAGCCCGCCCATTGATAACTGCAAAGATTTTTGCGATTATGCCGAAATGCGCATAAATTTCGATTTCGACGCCCTCGAGGCGTTTCTCGTCCTGTTCGAGACCCGCTCGTTTTCCGCGACGGCGCGGCATCTGGGCACCTCGCAATCGGCGCTCACACGGCGGGTCCGCAAGCTCGAGGAGGCGCTTGGGGTCACGCTGTTCGAGCGGACCACACGCGCTGTGCGCCCGACGCTGGCGGCCAAGCGGATGAAAGCGCGGGCGCAGGCCATGTTGGACGAGGCGCGCGAGACCCTGCGCGAGATGCGCGACGAGACGGCGCGTTTCGAGCATCAAAGCAGCGCCATCGTGACCGTGGCGGCAGTGCCGAGCGCGGTGCCCCGGCTGCTGGTTCCGGCGCTGGGAGTGCTCGGCGCGGGACAGGGCGGCGCCCGGGTGCGCGTGCTCGATATGCTCGCCAACGAGGTGGCCGAGGCGGTGGCAGGGGGCGAGGCCGATTTCGGCATCTCCTCGCTGCCGGTGCCCGAAGAGCAGATCGCCTTCGAGCCGCTCTTTGCTGATCGGGTGGTGCTGGCGGTGCCGCGCGACCATCCGCTGGCGGCGGGCGGCCCCGTGGCATGGGAAGCGCTGGCCGGGCAGCGCCTCGTCCTTCCGATGCAGGGCAGCGGCAATCGGGCGCTCATCGACCGGGCCCTGGCCCGCAGCGGCCCCACGCTGTTCTGGACCTATGAGGTTCCGCGCACCTCGACCGCGCTGGAGCTGGTGCGCGCCGGTCTCGGCGTCGCGCCGGTCCCTCTCTCCGCCGTGCCGCTCGCCGAGGACGGCCTTGCGCTCTGCACACTGACCGGCCCCGAGGTCTCGCGGCAGATCGGGCTTGTCGGGCGGCGCGACGCGGCGCTCTCGCCGCCGGCCCGGCGCCTGCGCGAGATCATCGTGGAAGAGGCCGCGCGGCGCTGAGCGCCGCTGCTATTTGCGAGGGCCGAGCCGCAGCCGCGAGGCCACCAGCGGCGCGGCGAGAATGATCAGCACGAGCCGCACGAGATGATGCACGACCACGATCCCGATATCCGCTCCAGCCGCCAGAGCAAGCAGCATCATTTCCGCCTGCCCGCCCGGAGCGAAGGCGAGCAGCCCTTCGAGCGGTGACAGGAGGCCGAGCTGCACCACCACCTCGGTGACAAACCCCGCGAGCGCCGCGAGGATCAGCACATAGACCACCCCGGCAAGCACCTTGCCCCCGAGCTCGGCAAAGGTCACGCCCACATAGCCCGCCCCCAGTGCCACACCCAGAAAGAATTGCGCCGCCGAGATCACCTCTGCCGGCGGGCGGTGCTCGACAAGCCCGGTAAGCGACAGCGCCGCCCCCAGGATGAGCGGCCCCAGGACCGGCGCGCCGAACAACCTCAGCCGCAGGGCAATCCGCCACCCCGCATAGCCCGCGATCCCCATCAGGAGGAGTTCGGTCATCGGGGTCGGCGAAACCTGCGCCTTGTCGGGCGGGGTGAAATCGAGATCGAACGCATAGGCCAGCAGCACCGGAAGCAGCGCGACCGTGGCCACAACCCGCGTCGTGTGCACAAGGGCCAGCGCGCGCTCGTCGCCGCCCGCCTCCCTGCCGAACAGCACCATGTCGGTCAGCCCGCCCGGCATCGCCGCGTAATAGGCGGTGGCCCGGTCGAACCCGCAGACACGCATGAAATAGGGCACCCCCACCAGCCCGGCGGTGGCGACGAACAGCGGCACGATGGCGACCGTGTAGGCCATCCGGGGAATATGCGCCACGACGTCCGGCGTGATCGCGGTTCCCGCCGTCACCCCGATGATGAGACGGCTTGCCATCGTCATCGCGTCGTTCGTCACCAGCGGCGCGCGCATGAGCCCCGCGACCAGACAAAAACACATGGGACCGAAGAGCCAGGGCAGCGGCACGCCGAGCCAAAGGAAACACCAGGCCCCCGCCCCGGCGAGCGCCAGGGTTCCCAGCTGCGCTTTCCAGCGCGACACGCGCAGCCATTCACGCAGGGACAATCTGGACATGTGGCGGTCTTTCTCAGTCGCAGGACGGATCGCCCGGGCGGCACCGCGGTCAGGCGGTGCCGGATTTCGGCAGATGCAGCCCGGTCGAATTCAGCAGCTTTTGGGTGTAGGGATGCTTGGGATCGCCCACCACGGTTTCCGCGTCGCCTTTTTCGACAACCTCGCCGTCCTTCATCACCAGAACCCGGTGTGCGAAGTAGCGCGCGATGGAAATGTCATGGGTGATCATCAGGTAGCTGACGCCCATCTCCTGCCGGATCTTCAGCATCAGGTTCAGCACCTGCCCGCGCAGGGACACATCCGCCCCCGAGAGCGGCTCGTCCGCGACGATGACCGACGGCTGCATCGCCAGCGCCCGCGCGATCGAAAGCCGCTGCCGCTGCCCGCCGCTCAGCTCATGCGGATGACGGTCTAGGAAATCCTCCTCGGTGCGCAGCCCGACATTGGCCAGCGTCTCGCGGATAAAGACCGCCCGGTCGCCCGTGTAGGCCCAGGAGGCCTGCGTCATCAGGCTGCGGATCGTCCGGCGCGGATTGAGCGAGGTGGTGGGATCCTGAAAGATCGGCTGCACCAGGGCGCGGGCCGCCTTGCGGTCGGCCTTGCCCATGGTCGCCCAGCTCTTGCCCCGGACCCGCACATCGCCGGTATCGGGCCGGAGGATCCCCAGCGCGATGCGCCCCAGGGTGGATTTGCCCGAACCGCTTTCGCCCACGACGGCAACGATCTCGCCCGGACGGATGGCAAGGTCGAGCGGCTTGAGCGCCACCACCTCCTCGCCCGCGAGATTGGTAAAGGTCTTGGACACGCCGGTCAGTGTCAGGATCGGGTTTTGCGGAGTGGCGGCGTCAGAGCTCATGGACGATCTTCCGTTCCTTGCCTTGGCTGTCTTCGGCGGCGAAGCAGCGAACCAGATGCGCGGCGGCACCATAGGGCGTGGCCTCGGGCATTCTCTGGCTGCAGACCGGCTGCCGCACCGCGCAGCGCGGCTCAAACGGGCAGCCCTGCGCCTCGATACGCAGATCGGGCGGATCGCCGGGAATGGTGACGAAGGTGCCGTCCTCCTGGCGCCGCCCCTCCGCCGCCGCAAGCAGCCCGCGGGTATAGGGATGAGCCGGGGCGGCAAAGATCTGCTCCGCCGCGCCCCACTCGATGGTCCGGCCCGAATACATAACGTAAATCCGCTCGCAGACCGTGGCGACCAGGTCGAGATCGTGGCTGATGAGCAGCATGGCCATGCCGGTGCTCTTTTGCAGCTCCCCCAGCAGCTCCATGATTTCGGCCTGCGTGGTGACGTCGAGCGCGGTGGTGGGCTCGTCCGCCACCAGAAGTTTGGGCCGGCATCCCAGCGCCACCGCCAGAAGCGCCCGCTGCCGCATCCCGCCCGACAGCTCGTCCGGGTAGGAGCGGGCCACATGGGCCGGCAGCTTCACCATATCCAGCAGTTCCTTCAGGCGGGCCTCGATATTCTGCTCCGGATCGTGCAGGAGGATCGCCTCGCGGATCTGCTTGCCGACACTCATGATCGGATTGAGAAAGGTCAGCGGATCCTGGAACACCATGGCCACAGGGTGCCCCCTCATGCCGACCCACTCCTCCGGCGTCATCCGGGTCACGTCGCGGCCGTCGAGCACGATGCGCCCGCCCGCGATCTCGGCGCGCTCGGGATCGAGCAGACCGAGCAGCGCGCGCGCGATGGTGGACTTGCCCGACCCGGATTCCCCCACAAGACCGACCGTCTCGCCCTGGCGCACCTTCAGCGAGGCGCCCTGCGTGGCGTGGATGGTCGTGCCGCGAAGCGTGTAGTCGATGCGGATGTCGGAAATCTCGACGATGTTCTCGGTCTGGGTCATGATTTCCGGCCCTTCGGATTCACATATGCGCCGATCCCGTCGCCGACGAAGTTACAGGCGAGCACTGTCAGGAAAATGGCGAGCCCCGGAAAGGTCGAGATCCACCAGGCGGTCAGCAGGTAGCTCTGGCCGAGGCTCAGCATGCGGCCCCAGCTCACCTGGCTCGGATCGCTGAGCCCGAGGAAGCTGAGCGAGGCTTCCAGCAGGATCGCCTGCCCCACCGCGAGCGTCGCCAGCGCAAAGACCGGGCGGACGGCGTTGGGAATGATCTCGCGCAGGAGGATATAGCCCTCGCTGTACCCCAGGCAGCGCACCGCATCGACGAAGTCGAGCCGCTTGATCCGCAGCACCTCGCCCCGGATGACCAGCGCCACAGGCGGCCAGGCGAGCAATGCGATGACCACCACGACCCGTGTCAGGCCGGGTCCCCACATGGCGACGATGACCGCCGCCAGGACAAAGGTCGGAATGACCTGGAACATCTCGGTGATGCGCATCACCACCAGATCCACCGCGCCGCCGGAAAAGCCCGCATAGGCCCCCACGATGATCCCCACGAGCGAGGTGGCGGCGGCGGCGGCAAAGCCCACGGTGAAGGAGATGCGCACGCCATCGACGAATTGCAGGAACACGTCGCGCCCAAGCTCGTCCGTGCCGAAAAGATGCTGCGGCGAGGGTGGCTGCAGAAGGTCGGTGGACAGCGCCCTCGGGTTGCCGCCAGTAAGGGGCGGCACCAGCAGATAGAGCAGGATAAAGCCCGCAAAGATCGCAAGCCCGGTCCAGGCGCCCGCTCCGATATTGGGTAGTTTCAAGGCCTTATTCTCCACGTCGCGCCCCCATGCTCTTGCGGACCCTTGGGTCGACGAGCGCGGCGACGAAATCCGCCAGCAGATTGCCCGCCACAACCATGACCGTGGCGAGCACAAGGATGCCCTGCAGCACGGGATAGTCGCGGCTGGCGATGGATTTCACGAACAGCGTGCCGAGGCCGGGCCAGGCAAAGACCGTCTCGACAAGGATCGAGCTGGTCAGCGCATGGCCGAGATTATAGCCCAGCACGACGATGACCGGCACCATGGCGTTGGGCAGCACGTGTTTCCACATGATGGCCCGCTCGCTCACACCCTTGGCCCGTGCGGTGGTGACGAAGTCGTCATGCATGACGCCCACCACGCTTGCCCGCGCCACCCGCAGCACGATGGCGATCTTGAACGAGACCACGCAGATCAGCGGCAGGATCATATGCGCGGCCAGGTCGAGCGCCCCGGCGACACCGGTGGGCTGCACCCGGACCGAGCGTATCCCCGCCGCCGGAAGCCACGACAGCCCCACCGCAAAGATCAGCACCAGCACCTGCCCCAGCCAGAAGGACGGCATCGAATAGCCGAACATCACGATGGACGAGACCGTCGTGTCCAGCACCCCCGACCGCCGCACCGCCGTCACCACGGCCAGGAACACGCCGAGCAGAAAGGCGATGGCGATCCCCGGCAGGATAAGCTGCAACGTGTATTGCGCACGTTCGAGGATCAGCGGCAGCACCGCTTTGCGGTTTGCAAAGGAATACCCGAAATCGCCTTGAACAAGGTTCGTGACATAGTTCGCGAACTGCACCGTCAGCGGCTCGTCGAGCCCGAATTCGACGCGCACCTGAGCGATGTATTCATCCGGCGCGGGATATTCGCCGATCAGCGCGGTGACCGGGTCGCCCGGCACCAGCTTGAGGATGAGGAAATTGACCGTGACGATGACGACGATGGTGACGAGGCCCCAGAAGAGCCGTCTGAAGAAGTATTTTCTCATCGCGTGGCATCCGGCCCGGCGGTTGCCGCCATTGCTGCCTGTTGCATGTGTTCGCGCTCGTGTTCGGGAGAATTGCTTGCCCCCTCACGCTGACCCGGACGGTCCGGTGAGGGAAGAGGGAACCGCCGTGACAGGCGGCCCCTCGGTGCGGTTGCGTGCCCCGTGGCCGGCTGTTCGCCGGCCACGGGGCGGATCGCAGGATCACTCGGCGAAATAGGCCTCGCCGAAGCGGCCGGCGCCTTCATAGCCCCAGATGCCGTAGAGATTGGCAACCGCCGCGTCGATCCCCTTGTTCTCGTGCAGGGTCATGACCGGCAGTTCCTCGGCGATGATCTTTTCCGCCTCGCGGTACGCCGCGCTCCGGGCCGAGGTTTCGGCCAGCGTCGCTCCCTGGGCGAACAGCTCGTCCACCTGGGGATTGCTGTAGCCCGAGGCGTTGCCGTAATTCTTGCCGATCGACGAGGTGATATAGACCCGCGCAATGCCGAGCGCCGGATCGCCATAGGTTCCGTACGAGATGATCAGCACGCCGAAATCGCCATCGGTATAGGCGCGCGGGAGCAGCAGCGCGCGTTCCAGCGGCTCGACATTGACCTTGACGCCAACCTCCTGCCAGGCCGCCTGGATCGCGGTCGCGGCCTTCAGCCGCTCGGGCACGGCGGCCTCGAAGATGATGCTGGTCTCGAACCGGGTGCCGTCGGAGCCGCGCGCGAAGCCCAGTTCGTCGAGCTTGGCGTTCACCGCGTCCACATCGGCCGGATACATCTCGTCATAGCTCAGATCCGGGTTCGACGCCCAGCTCACCTGTTTCGGGATCGGGCCGGTCGCCTTCATGCCCTGTCCGCCAAACCCGGCCTTGAAGATAAAGTCCCGGTCCACGAGGCTGAACAGCGCCTGACGCAGCTCCTTGTTGTCGAAGGGCGGCTTGGTGACGTTGAAGAAGCCGAGCAGATTGTTCGGTGCCTGGCTCGCGGGCATGGTCTTGAGCGCCGGGCTCGCCTCGACGGCGGGCAGGTCGCTGACCGGGAAGTAGTATTTCTGGATGAAATCCGCCTCCCCGGCCAGCATGGCCTGAACGCGCGAGGCGGCATTGGGCATGAAGCGCGCAACCACCCCGTCGAGGTAGGGGCGCCCCTCCTTCCAGTATGCCTCGTTCTTCACGAGCCGGATGGAGTCCCCGGTGTTCCAGGTCTCGAACTTGAAGGGACCTGTGCCGATCATCTCGGAGGAAGCCGGGTTGGTGTTCGGATCGGTGCCTTCGAAGACATGTTTGGGCGTGATCGCCCCACCGTTCCAGCAGGTCAGGATCCGCATGAAGGGGCCGAAGGGCTCGCTGAGATTCACCGTCACCGCATGCGGCCCGTCCGCCACCACGCTTTCGATGCGCTTGCCAAGCTGCGCCGAAAAGAGCGGCGCGTATTTCGAGTTCACATTGGTAAAGGCATAGACCACATCGTCGGCGGTGAAGGGCTCGCCATCATGCCAGCTGGTCTCTCTCAGCTCGAACGTGTAGGACAGCCCGTCGTCCGAGATGGTCCAGGATTTGGCCAGCGCCGGAACCGGGTTGCCCTCGCCGTCGATCTCGACGAGGCCCTCCAGCACCATGCAGCCCACCACGCCCTCGCCCGAGCCCGACGTGATCGCGGGATTGAGCGAGGTCAGCTCGTCGCCCACCACGACAATGGCCGTTCCGCCATAGGTGGGGTCCGGATCCTGGGCCAGCGCAGGCCCGGCGGTGGACAAAAGAAGGGTCGAAAGGCTTAACGCCCACGGTCTCAGTTTCATGATGTTTTCCCTGTTCGCTTTGTTTGTATTTGTCTGGCTGTTGTCGCCGCGCTGGACCGGGAGACCCGTGCCCCCGGTCGCAGCCTGCTGCAATTTCACAAGCACTCCGTCCCAATTTCAAGACAAATCCGGTACTTGTTCAATTTATTGATACATCCCCCATATCGGTAATGTTTTTGGCTCAGGATTTGCGCTCCTGCGCCGGCTTCCTCCGGCCTCAAACCCAAGGCGAGGGAACGTCCGGCAAGCCGAGATTCCCGCGCAGCGTCGTGCTCTCGTATTCCGTTCGATAAAGGCCCCGGCGCTGAAGCTCGGGCACCACCAGTTCGACGAAGGCATGGATGTCGCGCGGGGATTTCGCCGGCAGGATGTTGAAGCCGTCGGCGGCGCCCTCGGTGAACCACTTCTCCATGACATCGGCGATGTCCGAGGGCGAGCCCACCACCTCGAGATGCTGGTCGCTGATCACCGCATTCTCGTAGAGCTGCCGGATCGACCAACCCTCGCGGCGCGCCTGTTCGAGATAGAGATCGCTCCGGCTGATCCCCGAGATGGATTTCACCTCGTCCGGGAAGGGGCCGTCGATATCGTATTTGGACAGGTCGCCGAAATGCCGCGCGAGCCGCTGAAGACCCACGATCGGGTCGAGATCCTTCTGCGACTGGCGCTTCCACGCCTCCGCATCGGCGCGGGTCTCGCCCACCACCGGCATCAGGCCGGGCAGGATGCGGATGTCGTCGGGGCTGCGGCCAAATTTCTTCACCCGCTCCTTCATCGAGGCATAGGCGGCCCTGGCGGAGTCGAAATCGCTTTGCAGGGCATAGATCACCTCGGCCTTGGAGGCGGCGAAATCCAACCCCGCTTCCGAGGCACCCGCCTGAAAAATCACCGGGCGGCCCTGCGGCGAACGCGGCTGCGAGAGCGGACCATCGACGCGGAAGAACGCGCCCTTGTGATTGATCGGGTGCATCTTGGACGGCTCGAAGAACACGCCACGCTCCCGGTCGCGCGGAAAGGCATCGTCCTCCCAGCTGTTCCAGAGCCCGAAACACACGTCGAGCATCTCTTTGGCGCGCTGGTAGCGCAGGCCCTTTTCGAGGATCTTCTCCTCTCCGAAATTCCGCGCCTCCGCGTCGCGCGACGAGGTGACCACGTTCCAGCCCATGCGGCCGCCGCTGAGATGATCGACCGAGCCGAGCTGGCGGGCGAGCTGGAAAGGCTGGTGAAAGGTCGAGGACACGGTGGCCACGAGCCCGATATTGCTGGTGACCGCGCTCAGCGCCGCCAGCAGCGTGATCGGCTCGAACTCGGCCCCGCCATCGGAGCGCCCGAGCGCGCCCTCGGGGATGTTGGGCGAAAAGAACGCGCTGTGATCGGCCAGGAAGAAGATGTCGAAGAAAGCGCTTTCCAGCGTCTTGGCAAGATCGAGATAGAAGTTGAAATTGATCGCGCCGTCCGCCGGGACATCCGGATCCAGCCAGCCGGTCGGGTGATAGCCCAGCCCGCGTACCGATGCACCGAGCCTCATCTTGCGGTCACTCATATCCGTTCCTTTCCATTGCCCCGCGCGTGGCGGGATCAGTTTGCGTCCTGCAGCGCAGGCCGTGCATAGCGGCTTTCCGGGCGGGCAAGCCCAAGATGATCGCGCAGGGTGGCGCCCTCGTATTCCTCCCGGTAGAGGCCCCGGCGCTGAAGTTCGGGCACCACCAGTTCGACAAAATCCTCGAGCCCGCCGGGCAGAACCGCGGGCTGGATGATGAACCCGTCCCCCGCCCCGCTGCGGAACCAGTGTTCCAGCTCGTCCGCCACCTGCACGGCATCGCCGACGATCTGATGCGAGCCGCGCCCGTTGGCGTAGCGCTGGTAAAGCTCGCGCACGGTGGGCCGCTCGGCCTCGACCACCCGGCGCAGGGCCTGCGCGGTCGAGCGCACACCGCCGTCGATCTCGGGGATCAGATCGAGCGGAAACGGCTCGTCGAGCGGCATCTCGGGCAGGTCGATATAGCCCAGCTCCGCCGACAGGATTGCGCGACCGACATCGGGGTGGATCTTGGACTGAAGGAAATCGTGCTGCTCCCGTGCCTCGGCCTCGGTGCGTCCGACGGTGACCGCCATGCCCGGCATGACGAGGATCTCGTCCGGATCGCGCCCGTGTTTCGGCAGGCGCCCCCGGATGTCCTCGCGCAGGGACCGGCAGCGTTCCAGCGACTGCTGCTGCATAAAGACCACGTCGGCATTGCGCGCCGCCGTCTCCTTGCCGGTCTCCGAGGTGCCCGCCTGAAAGAGCACAGGGCGCCCCTGCGGCGGGCGCCGCATATTGAGCGGCCCCTCGACCGAAAAGGACTCGCCCTCGTGATGCAGCACATGCATCTTGTCGAGATCGGCATAAAGCCCCGAGGCGCGATCCATGACAAAGGCGTCGTCGTCGTAGCTGTCCCAGAGCCCGCAGACGATCTCGACGAATTCCTGCGCGCGCCTGTAGCGGTCCTCGTGCTCGAAATGCTCGGGACGTCCGAAGTTCCGGCTCGAGGCGGCGTTGCCGGTGGTGACGATGTTCCACCCCGCCCGGCCCGCACTCAGGTGGTCGAGCGAGCCGAAAGAGCGGGCAAGGTTGTAGGGCTCGGTATAGCTGGTGCTCGCCGTCGCCACGAGGCCGATGCGCGAGGTCGCCGCCGCAAGCGTCGAAAGCAGCGTCAGCGGCTCGAAATAGGCGAGATATTGCGGCCAGCGCCCCTTGGCCTTCACATCGCCCAGCCGGATCGCCAGGGAATCCGCAAGAAAGATCAGGTCGAACTTCCCACGTTCGGCAAGCTGCGCCATCTCGATATAATGGCGCGGGTTCGAGCCTGCGTCGATCTGCGACCGCGGATGATGCCAGGCCGCGACATGGTGGCCCGTCGCATGAATGTGCAGAGCCAGTTTCATCTGCCGCGTCGCGCTCTTGGCTGGCGCCATCGTCCCATCCCTTTCGCCTGCTGTCGCCGCCCGTTCCCGGGGGTGAGTCGCAAGAACCGCGACTCGTTACGAAATTTCTCTATATCGCTAGATTATACCAAAATTTGTATTCTACAATATTTTTGTTCTCCCCCTTGCCTCGCGATCCGACTCACAGCGGCGCGAGCCCGAGGTTTTCGCGCAGGGTCGCGCCTTCGTAGGCGGTCCGGAACAGGCCACGCTGCTGAAGCCTTGGCACAATGTGTTCGACGAAATCCGCAAGGTTGCCGGGGGTGTGCGATGGCAGGACATTGAACCCGTCGCAGGCGCCCGAGGTGAACCACTCCGCCAACACCTCCGCCGCCCGATCATGCGTGCCCACGATCTGGAAATGCTGCCCCAGCCCGACCCGCTGACAGAGCTGCCGCAGGGTCCAGCTTTTCTCGCGGGCGCGCTTCACCGATTCCCTCGCGACGGAATAGGACGTGCCCTCTGCCGGTCCCTCCGCCGGCACCGGCTCGTCCAGCATTTCGGGGGTGAACACATCGCCGAACTGCCGGTTCAGCATCCCCAGCGCCGTCAGCGGATCGACGATGTCGAGCAGCACCCGGTATTTCTCGCGCGCCTCCGCCTCGGTTTCCCCCGAGATGACCTGCACCCCCGGCATCGACAGGATCTGGTCGCCCGTCCGTCCGAACTTGACGGCGCGTGCCTGCAGCTCGCGGCGATTGGCAATCGCCGCCTCGATGCTGCGCGGGATCGAATAGACCACATCCGCATAGCGCCCGGCGAGGTCCAGCCCCTCCTCCGAGGCCCCGGCCTGCACGATGAGCGGCCGGCCCTGCGGCACGCGCGACGAGGTCAGAGGCCCCGCCACCTGGAAATGCGGCCCGACATGGTTCACCGCATGCACCTTCGACGGATCGAAGAACAGACCGCTCTGCCTGTCCGCGACGAGGGCGCCCTCTTCCCAGCTGTCCCAGAGTCCGATCGCTGTCTCCAGGAACTCCGTCGCCCGCGCGTAGCGCTCGGGTTTGCTCAGCTGTTCGGCGCGGTTGAAATTCGCCGCCTCGCGGTTCGAAAAGGAGGTGACGACGTTCCAGCCCGCGCGCCCGCCGCTGATATGGTCGAGCGCGGCAAAGCGCCGGGCGATGTGATAGGGCTCGTGATAGGTGGTCGACGAGGTTGCGACCAGCCCCACATGCCGCGTTTCCATGGCAAGCGCTGGCAGGATCATCAGCGGATCGAGGATCGCGTCGCCCGGATAGCGCGCGGCGGCGCCGAGCGGGCTGTCGATGGCGCGCGTCGCCAGCGCATCGGCAAAGAACACCATGTCGAAAAGCCCGGCCTCGGCAATGCGGGCAAGCTCGGCATAATGGCCGATCTTCTCGGCCGCGCGCGGATCCACATCCGGGTGCCTCCAGGCGGAGACATGGTAACCGACGCCGCGGATCGACGCGCCGAGCTTGAGTGTTTTCTGCATGTTGGGCCTCTTGGATGAGGCCGGGGCACCCGTCGCACCCCGGCGCAGGTGCTGGGGGTTTCGCGGTCAGGCCACGCTGTCGGGCGGAAACAGCCCGGCATAATGAGCGGCGACCTGCCCGGGGGTGGTGATCCAGACATCGTCGCGATGCCGGTTGATATGCTCGAGCGCCCGCCGCAATGCCCGCAGCCGGTAGGGCTGACCGATCACGAAGGGATGCAGCACGATGGTATAGCAGAGCGGGTATTTCCGGGACTGCAGCAGCATCTCGTCGAACTGGTCGATCATCATCCGCTCGAAATCGCCCGCGCCCTCGTGGCGGTAGACCATTGTCGGGCTGTCGTTGACCTCGATGGAATAGGGCACCGACAGGATCGGCCCCGAGCGCGTCTTCATCCAGAACGGCTGATCGTCGGCGGGCCAGTCGAGCTGATAGGTGAAACCCACCTCCTTCAGCAGGTCGAGCGTCACATCCGTCTGCGCCAGCCACGGCCCCAGCCAGCCACCCGGCGCCTTGCCGTCGAACGCCTCGATCGCGTCAAAGGCCTCGGCGATGAGCGCCCGTTCGATGGGCTCGTCAAAGGCATCCTGCCGCTCGCCGTTGGTCCGGCCATGCCCCACGAATTCGTCGCCCCGCGCCTTGATCCGCTCGGCGATCTGCGGGCAGGTCTGGAACAGCAGCGAATTGAAATTATGCGACGCGGGAAAGCCCAGCTCGTCCAGCAGATCGAAGAGATACCACTGGCCGACCCGGTTGCCGTAATCCTTCCACGCATAGTTGCGGCTGGTCGGCGGCGCACCCACCGTGGCGCTGTCCGATCCCAGCCCCTCGCGAAAGCTGAAGACCTCGATATTGTTGCAGATGCTGACCGAAAGCCGCTTGCCGCCGGGCCAGGTAAAATCCGGCCGCTCGGGCAGCGGAACATAGTCGTAACGTCCGTGATCGCGCAGGGTGAGAAGCGACATGGCGGGATCCTCCTCAGGCAGCGCCGCGCGACCGGCGCAGGGTTTCGGCGGTCTCGATGGCGGCGCGGATGATGTTGCGGTAGCCCGTGCAGCGGCAGAGGTTCGACGACAGGATCTCGGTCAGCTCCTCGTCCCTGATGTCGGGATTCTCGTCGAGCGCGCCGGTGATCAGCATCAGGAACCCCGGCGTGCAGAAACCGCATTGCAGCGCGTGGTTGCGGATAAAGGCCTCCTGCAGCGGCGCCAGCGCCTCGCCCTCGGCAAGCCCCTCGACCGTGCGGATCTCGGCGCCGTCCGCCTGCGCCCCGAACATCAGGCAGGACCGCACCGCCTTGCCGTCGACGAGGACGGTGCAGGCGCCGCAGACGCCGTGCTCGCAGCCGACATGGGTGCCGGTCAGCCCGCAGTCCTCGCGCAGCGTATCCGCCAGGGTCTTGCGGGGCTCGACGGTTACGGTCCGGGGCCGCCCGTTTACGGTAAAGGAAATCTCGGTCTTGGCGATGGTCTCGGTCATGGCTGCCTCATGCGGCTTCGTGTGTGGTCCGGCGGCTGGCGGCGGCAAGCGCCCGGCGCAGCACCGTTCCGGCAAGATCGCGCCGGTAATCGGCGGAGGTGGTGGCGTCGCTCATGGGTTCGACTTCGGCCATGGCCGCTTCGGCGGCTTCGGCAAAAACGGCCTCGTCCGGCGCACGCCCGTTCAGTACCGCCTCGGCGGTGGCGATGCGGCGGGGATGCTCCTCGATCCCGCCCAGCCCCAGCCGCGCGTTGGCAATCACGCCATCCTCGATCTCGTAGAGCACCAGCGCCATGCCGAGCGCGAAATCTCCGGCACGGCGGTTGAACTCGTAAAACCCCCAGCAGGTGCCGGGCGCCGGGCGCGCCAGGGTCACCCCAACAAGCATCTCGTCCGGCTCGCGCAGGGTCATCATCGGCCCCTCGAAATAATCCGCAGGCCGCAGCCGCCGCTCACCGCCCGCCGAGCGCAGCTCGATCTCCGCATCCAGCACGGAAGCCACGAGGCACCATTCCGAAGACGGGTCCGCATGGGCGAGCGAGCCACAGAAGGTGCCGCGCTGGCGGATCGGGTAATGCGCGATGTTCTCCGCGACCGCATGCAGCATCGGCCCCAGCGGCTCGGGCAGAAAGCCGGGATCGTGAAACGCCGCGTGCCGCACGGTGGCTCCGAGCCGCACGCGTGTCCCGGAAACCTCCACGGCATCGAGCCCGGCAATGCCGTTGATGTCGATCAGCGCCGGCGGATAGGCCACACGCAGCGCCATCATCGGCACGAGGCTCTGGCCGCCGGCGAGGATGAGCGCGCCCTCTTCGGCCCCTTCGGAGAGCAGCGCCAGCGCTTCGTCGAGGCTTTGCGGTTTGTGATAGGCGAATGGCGCGGGTTTCATGACTGCGCTCCTTGTTCCTGTCCGTTGGCTTGGCCCCGCTGCCCCGCCGCCACGATGCGGGCACGCAGGGCCTGTGGCGAGACCGGGGCGAAATCGACGCGCACGCCGAGATCCGAAAGGGCGTTCTCGATCGCCGAGGCGACCGCGGCGGCAACCGGGATGACCCCGCTTTCGCCCACGCCCTTCACGCCGAGCGCGTTGAGCGGCGAATAGGTCTCGCGATGCAGGATATCCGCCTCGGGCATCTCGGCGGAGGTGACCAGCAGGTAGTCGGCGAAAGTCACGCTCAGCGGCTGCGCCTCGTCGTCATAGACCATCTTCTCGTAAAGCGCGTTGCCCAGCCCGTGGGCGAGCCCGCCGAGGATCTGGCCGTCGACCATGGCCGGGTTCACCATCCGCCCGCAATCGTGGCTGAGATGCAGGGTTCCGATCCGCACCAGCCCGGTCTCGGCATCCACCTCGACCTCGGCCACGCAGCAACCGTTGGAATAGGCCATGTCGTCGATCACCACGCGCTCGGTCGCCATCAGCCCCGGCGTCTCGATCCCCGGCAGGTCGTAACCGGGCAGACCTTCCGCCTCGCGGGCGAGCCGGGCGAAGTCGATGCTGCGGTTGCCGTTGCGCTGCCGCACGAGACCGCCGTCGATCTCCAGCTCGTCCTCATCCACCTCGAGAAGATGCGCCGCCACGCGCAGAACGCGGGTCCGCACCACCTTGGCTGCCGCATCCGCCGAAGCGCCCGCGACCACCGTCTGGCGGCTGTTGAACCCGCCGAAACCATAGGGCTCTGCCGTGTCGCCGAGCGAGAAATCCACCAGCGCCGGATCCCGGCCCAGATGATCCGCGACGATCTGCGCCAGCGCCGTGGCAAGCCCCTGCCCCATCGCGGCAGCCCCGGTCGCCACATGGATGCGCCCGCTGCGCAGGATGCGCACGGTCACCGTCTCGTAGGGGCCGCGCCCGGTCCCCTCGATGTAATTCGCCATGCCGATGCCCAGGCGACGCCCCTCGGCCAGCGCTGCCGCGCGGCGCGCGGCAAAGCCATGCCAGCCGGTCGCGGCCATGGCGCTTTTCTGCGTGCCGGGATAATCGCCGCTGTCGAGCATCACCGGCCGGCCCGACCGCAGCTTCAGCTCCTTGGCGCAGGGCATCTCTTCGGGCGCCACGAGGTTGCGCAGCCGGATCTCGGCGCGGTCGAGCCCGCAGGCCTCCGCCGCCCGGTCCATCAGACGCTCCATGACAAAGGTCGCCTGCGGCTGCCCCGCTCCGCGCACCGGCGTGACCGGCGTCTTGTTGGTCACCGCCACGGCGATCTTCAGATCGTAGGCGGGCACGCGGTAGATGAGCGGCAGCATCATCCCCGAGGCATAGGGCACGTTGAGCCCCCGCGCCGTCCAGGCCCCGTGGTCGTGCACCATGGATCCCCGCAGCCCGAGGATCGCGCCGTCTTCGTCCAGCGCCATCTCCATCGACCAATGCTGTTCGCGCTCCTGCGTGGTCGAGGTGAAATGTTCGCGCCGGTCCTCGACCCATTTCACCGGACACCCCAGATCGACCGCCGCCGCCGCGACGGCGATCTCCTCGGGATAGGTGACGAGCTTGGGCCCGAAGCCGCCGCCCAGATCCGGCGCCTGCACGCTCACCGCCGCATCCTCGCGCTCGAACAGCGTGCAGAGCGATTTTTTCAGTGCATGCGGAGTCTGGGTCGAGCTCCAGACCTCGAGCCGTCCGGTCAGCGCATCGGTCCGCGCCAGCACCCCGCGCCCCTCCATCGAATGCGAGCCGCCCCGGTCGACGGTGAATGTCCCCGTCACCCTGTGGGCGGCGGCGGCAAAGGCCGCATCGCAGTCGCCATAGTCGAACCCGAATTCCGCCAGCCGGTTATGCGGCAGCCCGCTATGGGCGGGCGCGGCGCCTTCTTCCAGGGCGGTCACCGGATCGGCGGCGACCGGCAGCGGGTCGAAATCCAGCCAGACCGCATCCGCCGCATCCTCGGCGGCGGCGCGGCTTTCGGCCACGATCATCACCACCGGCTCGCCCACATAGACCGTCTCGCCCGAGGCGAGGATGGGCCGGTCGAGCGCAAAGGCGATGGCCGAGGAGGGCAGCGCCACGGCAAGCCTGTCGCCTCCGGGCAGAAGCGGCGCAAGATCCGCCGCCGTGTAAACCGCCACGACGCCGGGCATGGCGGCGGCTTCGGTCAGGTCCGGCACGCCGATGGCGGCATGTGCGACAGGGCTGCGCAGAAACGCCACATGCAGGCATCCCGGCACCCCGAGATCGTCGAGAAACCGCCCCTTCCCGCGCACCAGCGGGCCGTCCTCGCGCCGTCCGACCGACGCGCCGACCAGCGATCCCGGCACTCCGGTCGCGCCGCTCATGCGTCCGCGCCTTCCGGCGTGCCGTGGGCCGCGTCCCATTCGGCGATGCGGCGGCGGATATATTGCGGTGTGGCGGGCAGCCGCTCGACAAGCCCCGGACGCCCGAGCGCCGCGTCGATGGCCGAGGCGATGGTCGCCCCCGCCGCCGTCACGCCGCCCTCGCCCGCGCCCTTGAGCCCAAGCGGGTTCAGCGGCGAGGGCGCGTCCTCGAGGATCAGGATGTCGCAGGGCGGCATCTCGGCGGAGCTGACCATCAGGTAATCCGCGAAGGTGACCGAGACGGGCTGTCCGCTCTCGTCATAGCGGAACTCCTCGAACAGCGCCCCGCCCAACCCCTGCGACAGACCGCCGAGGATCTGACCCTCGATCATCGCGGGGTTCACCGCGCGGCCCACATCGTAGGTCACCGAATAGCGCTCGACCCTGACCGCTCCGGTCTCGGGATCCACCGAGACCATCGCGGTATGCGCGCCATAGGGATAATTCATGTGTTTGTTGTGGAACCAGGCCTCGGCGGCGAGCCCCGGCTCGCGCGCTCCCCGCGTCGCCGAAGCGGGATCGAGATGCCGCGCCACCTCGGCCAGCGAGACCTCGGCGCCATCGCGCGAAACGATCATGCCGTCCAGAATATCCAGCGTCTCCGGCGCCGCCTGCAACAGCTCGGCCCCCATGTCGAGCGCCCGCTCCCGCAGCAGTTCCGCGGCGCGGCGCGTCGCCTCGCCCGTCATCACCGTCACCCGGCTGGCATGGGCGCCATAGCCGTAGGGGATACGGTCGGTATCGCCGTGCACGACACGGATGACGTTATAATGCACTCCCAGCGTCTCGGCGCAGATCTGGGCCATGGCGGTCTCCATCCCCTGCCCCAGCGACGCCGCGCCCGTCACCACCTCGACCCGCCCGTCGGTCGAAACCGAGACCCGCACCAGCTCCGACGGGCCAAGCCCGCTTTTCTCGACGAAAAAGCCAAGGCCCGTGCCCACGCAGTCTCCCGCCGCGCGGCGCGTTTCAGCCTCCGCCGAAAGCCGCTGCCAGTCCGAGAACGCCAGCGCCTTGCCCAAAAGCCCCTCATAATCGCCGCTGTCGAGGATGACCTCGGTTTCCAGCGCGGTGAGGTTGCGGGCAAAGGGCATCTCGTCGGCGCGGATGAAGTTCCGCCGCCGCACCTCCATCGGGTCGAGCCCAATGCGCACGGCGATGGCGTCGATCATCCGTTCCCGCACGAAGGAGCCTTCGAACCGCCCCGGCGCGCGGTAGGTGGCGGCGGGGGTCTTGTTGGTCAGCCGGTAATGGGCGCGGGCCCGATAGGCGGGCACCCGGTAGGGGCCAAGCAGCAGGCCGATGCTCATGTCGGCCACCCGTGCGCCATGGGTGCGCACATAGGCGCCCTGATCGTGCCAGAGTGTCTCGTCGATCCCCAGGATGCGCCCGTCGGCGTCGATGGCGGCGCGGATACGGTGGGTCTGTTCGCGCGACTGGTTGGCACTCTGCATGTGCTCGCGCCGGTCCTCGATCCATTTCACCGGGCGGCCCAGCCGCAACGCGGCGAGGCAGACCAGAACGTCCTCGGGATAAAGCTCGCCGCGGATACCGAACCCCCCGCCCACATGCGGCTCGTGCAGGGCGATCTCCGAGGGCGACATGCCGAACATCTCGGCCAGCCGGTCGCGGTTCCAGTGCGGTCGCTTTGTGGCGCCATACATGTCGAGCCGCCTGCGCCCGGCATCCCAGACCGCCAGCGCGCCGCGCGTCTCCATGGGAATGCCCGAATGCCGTCCGATCCCCAGATCCAGCTCGATCACATGGGTGGCCTGCGCAAAGGCCGCCTCGGCATCGCCATAGCCCTTTTCGATCACCACCGGCTCGCAGCCATGGCCCTCGGCAAAGTCTGGCGGATCCTGCGTCGCATCCAGATAGGGCGCGATCTCATCGACATCGGCAAAGACCAGATCGGCGGCATCCTCGGCGATCTGCGGCGTCTCGGCAAAGACGATGGCCACGGGCTCACCGACATAGCGCACATCGCCCCGCGCCAGACAGGGCTGGCAATAGGGGTCGAGCCCCTTGATCGAGGTCGCCCGGAACGGGATCGGAGGCAGGTCGCCCAGATCCTCCGCCGTCCAGACCGCCGCCACGCCGGGCAGCGCCCGTGCCTCGGCGCAGTCGATCCCGAGGATCCGGCCCCTTGCATGGGCCGAGCGGACCACCCGCGCATGCAGCTGGTTCGGCAGGTTCAGGTCACCCACGTAATGGCCGGTGCCGGTCACCATCGGGCGGTCTTCAAGCCGGGTCACGCGCTGGCCGATCCAGCGGGTGCGCTCCGCGCGGAGCGGCTTTGCCTCAGTCTTGTCAGATGCAGTCATAGTCACAGGGACCCTTGCGTCGATTTCTGCCGGGCGAGGCCCAGCCCCGCCACGGCGGCCACACAGACGGCCCCGGCCAGCGCCACCAGCGGCTGGCCCGAGAGCAGCGCAAGCCCTCCCGCCCCGGTGGCGACACGCACAACCGGCGGCAGGGTCTGGCGCCAGTAGCCTTCGGCGGCGATGGCGATGGCGATCACCCCCGCACCGCAGCGCAGGATGTCCAGCACGATCGCCGCGATCCCGCCCTCGAGGATCAGCCCCGGAGCGTAGACGAAGGCGAAGGGCAGGACGAATGCCGCCACTGCGAGCTTGCAGGCGGTCGCGGCGATGCCCACCGGGTTCGCATCGGCGATGGCCGAGGCCGCATAGGCCGCCACCGCCACCGGCGGGGTCATCGCCGAGAGCACGGCATAATAAAGCAGGAACAGATGCGCCTGCATGAGCGACAGCCCGTAATTGCCCACCAGCGTCGGCCCCACCAGGGCAGCGGCCAGCGCGTAGGAGGCGGGTGTCGGCATTCCCATGCCAAGCAGGATGGTCATGGCGGCGGCGATCACCAGCGTCAGGAACTCGTTGGCCCCCGCGATCAGCACCAGCAGCTCCGACACCTTGCCGGCGAGCCCGGTCATGGTGATCCCTCCGATCACCATCCCGGCGGCGGCACAGGCGCCCGTCACCGAGACCATGCTCGTGGTGGTCTGCCCCAGCGCCTCATAGACCGCCCGGACCGAGAAGCTGCGCCAGCGCAGCACCCAGACCGCCAGCAGCGCAATGATGCCGTAGACCGCCACGAAGGTCGGGCTGAAATGCTCGATCAGCGCAAAGGTCAGCACCGCGAGTGGCACGATGAACATCCAGCCCTCGGCCAGCACCTTGCGCGCGCTCGGCAGGGTCGCCGGATCGAGTTCGCCCACGTTCAGCCGGCGCGCCCGCAGGTCGACCTGAAGAAAGACGGCGGCGTAGTACAGCAGCGCCGAGGCGGCGGCGGCGAAACAGATCGAGACATAGGGAATGCCGGTGAACTCGGCCATGATGAAGACGGCGGCCCCCATCACCGGCGGCAGGATCGACCCGCCGGTCGAGGCCGCGACCTCGATGCCCGCGGCAAGCTGCGACGGATAGCCCAGGCGGCGCATCACCGGAATGGTGACCGACCCGGTGGTGACCACATCCGCCGTCGGACTGCCCGAGATCATGCCGAAGAGCCCCGAAGAGACCACGGCGATCTTCGACGGCCCGCCGCGCGACCGTCCGGTCAGCGAGGCCGCAAGATCGAAGAAGAACGCGCCGCCCCCGGCACGCTCGAGAAAGGTGCCGAACATCACGAAGAAGAAGGCGTAGGTCGCCGAGACCTGCATCGGCACGCCGAAGATACCGTCCGTGGTAAACACCGTCACGTCGAGGAAATGCCCGAGGCTGATATAGCCGTGCTTGAGCGGCCCGTCGAAATTATGGCCCCAGAGGTTATAGGCCATAAACACCAGCACCACGGCGGTCAGCCCGATCCCAACCGTGCGCCGCGCCGCCTCGAGCGCCAGCAGCAGCAGCCCGTAGCCGAAGATCCAGTAGCTCAGCGGCAGCGGATCGAACAGCGTGATCCGGACCGCGATCTCCTCGATCTCGAGCGAGAAAAAGATCAGGCAGGCGAAACTTGCCGCCGAAAGCAGGAAATCCAGATTGCTCGGCCGGTCGCTGCGCGAGCGCGGCGTCGCGCCCACCAGCAGGAACAGCATGGTCAGCATCATCGTCAGGAAGACGATGGTGCGCGCCAGCACGTCCCAGGTCGACATGGTGGCCGCGTAGACCGTGAACGCGGCGGTCAGCACGGCGAAGAACCGGATGATATGCCCGAGCACGCCGCCCGGCACCCGGCGGACGCCCGAGGAAAGCGACGCCGCAGCGGCGCGGCGAAGCAGGGATGGGCGGAGGGGAACCTCAGTCATTTGAGCAGTCTTCATACAATCTTGGACGGACCGGCTGAACCGGGACGGCCTGGAAAGGGTTCATGCGGGCGATGCCCGGACGCGCGAACGGGGAGCACCGCGCGTCCGGAAGGCGGATCACATCAGACCCGCCTCGGTGTAGGCGCGAACGGCGCCAGGGTGAAACGGCACCACATTCTGCCCCACCATACCCTCGGGCGCGAAACGCTCCATCGCCGCCGAGACCGCCGCCATATTTGCCGGGTTGTCGATCATCGACTTGGTGACCTGATAGGCGATTTCCTCGTCGAGATCGCCTTTGGCGAAGAGGATGATCGAGGTTGTCACGGTCTTGATGTCGCCGTTGCCGCCGGGATTGTTCTCGGCCGCGATCGTCCAGGGCTTGAGCTTGTAGGTCTCGATCACCTGCTCGGCCACGTCGTCCGGGGTCTGCAAAAGCCGCAGCTCCACCGCGTCGGTCATCTGACTCAGGGTCGAGTGGCCCTCAAAAAGCGTATTGGCCAGCAGGTCGATGCGGCCGTCGCGCATCAGCGTCGTCTGCTCGCCCGAGGCCTGGTACTGGATGCTGCCGCCCCAGGACTCGACCTCTTCCTCGGTGATGCCGAGCGCTTCGAACTCGGCAAGCGTGATGGCGCTGGTCAGCAGACCCCGGCGGTTGAAGGCCACCCGCACCGGCGGCTTGACCTCGGCCAGATCGGCGATGCTCTCGATGCCGTACTCCTCGGCGAAATCGGCGCGGGCGATCCACCAGATCGGCGCCCAGTCATAAAGCACGGCCAGCGCGGTCAGCCCCTCGACCGGCGCCTTGAAAGGCTCGGTCCCGGAGACCGCGAAGGCAAGGTCGCCATCGTTGGCCATGCCAAGCGCACAGCCGCCGTTCTGGACCTGAACCACATTCGCCAGCCCGCCCGAAGACGTCTGATAGGTGATCGTGGATCCGGGAACCGTGGCCTTCACGGCGCTGTCCAGCCCCGCGCCCACGAGGGACCAGAGCCCGCCCGGACTCGCGCCGCAGACGGATTCGTTGATCGCCTGGGCGTTCGCCGTGGCGGCCCATCCCAGGAACATTGCTGCGGTACAGATCGTGTTCAGCTTCATCTTACCCCCCTGCTGCCGGCACGGTCGTTCCGGCGGCGGCTGTTTTGGTTTGGGTTAAGTGCCGGAGCATGGGGACACCCCCGGCGCTCCAGCGCACAAGCCAACTTTACCCAGAAAATGTTACATGGGAAGAGAAATTACCAAAAATGTTACAAGTTCCGAAAAATGCCCCCGTGCGATCCGCCTACGAAGCATCGTCGCTCAAATAATGACCTTTTTGCTCAATTTCTACGCGCTCTATGAGCCCCCGCAGATAATCCGCGCCTTCGCGGCCCTTCAGCGATTCCGACCACATCTGATCCACAACGCTCTCATGAAGCGAGACCGCCTCCTCGGTGCGGGTGATCATCGCAACGCCCAGCCGGATGTTGGGCTGCTCGCCCAGCCGGAAGGGGCTGATCGACAGGGTCTTCTGGTCGCCGTTGCGGAAGATCTGAAAGGTCGTGTGCGGCAGGGTGCCGGTCACGATGCCGATCTGGATGCCGATGGGCTCGCTTTCGATCAGGTTGATGAAATGCTCCACCTCCTTGCGCGCGCGGGCGCGCCGGTCCTCGAGATCGGCCAGCGGCAGGAAGGGGCGCCCCACAAAGCCGCCGCGCAGCAGCCGCACACAGTCGTTCGCGGACATCAGGTTCACCACGGTCGGGCGGCGCTGCAGGTAATTCGCCTTGCGCTCCTTGAGGATCTGGATGATCCGGTCGACATTCTCCAGCGCCTTTTCGCTCTGCGAAGTGGCATCCGGAACGCTTTCCTTGAGCAGCTTTTCCAGCGAGTGCTGGAACTCGTCCGACGCCAGCAGGAACGAGATCGGCCCCGCGAGCACGACGATCTGGTTCGCCTCCGCCTCAAGCTGCCGGAGCCGCTCAAAATAGGTCACCGCCGAGGAAATATACTCGATCTCGACGCCGAGCAGCGTCGCCAGCGACACGTCGAGCAGCTCGGACAGGCTGATCAGAGTCTCAATTTTGACGACATCGCCCTTTTCGAACCGATAGACGGCGGTTCGGGAAATCCCGATTCTCTTGGCGATCTCGTCGGCACTCAGCCCCGACCCGAGGCGAAAGGCACGCAACCTCTGGCCGATCTCATGAAACTGCAGATTCACGTCGTACTCCCAAAAATTGATCATTGTACAGCGAACCACCAAAGCGGCACCGCCGCAAGTTTGACAGCCGCGCTTTGCGTTGACCTGTGACAATTGCACAGGTATTTGAACAAATAACATTAATGGCACAAATGGAGGCACGATGTCCCGCGACGTAACGCTGACCGGGCTGAGCCTGCGCGACATGCGGCAGGGTCTGGACCGGGGCGATTTCTCGGCCCGCGATCTCGTCGAGGCGCATCTTGCCCGCATTGCCGAGGCGGACGGCGCGCTTGGCGCCTTCGTGCACACCGATCCCGGCGGCGCCCGGCAGGCGGCCGCTTCGGTCGGCGGCCCGCTCGGCGGCATTCCCTTTGCGATCAAGGATGTGCTCGACACCGCCGACATGCCCACCGAAATGGGGTCCAAGATCTATCGCGGCCACCAGCCCCGCTTCGACGCCGGATGCGTGGCGCTGGCCAGGGCCGCGGGCGCCATCGCGCTCGGCAAGACAGCCACCGCCGAATTCGCCGGGACCGCCCCCGCCGCGACGGTCAACCCCTGGAACCCCGCCCACACGCCGGGCGGTTCGTCCAGCGGATCGGCGGCGGCGGTTGCGGCCCGCATGGCGGCCTTCGCCTTCGGCACCCAGACGGGCGGGTCGGTCCTGCGCCCCGCCGCCTTCTGCGGTATCGCGGGGTTCAAGCCGACGCAGGGGGTCTATCCGATTTCCGGCATGCTCGCCGCCGCGCACAGCTTTGACACGGTGGGCCTCTTCGCCCGCGACACCGCCGACATCGCCATCGTCCATGCCGCCCTGACCAACGGCACGACCGCCCGGACCGCACAAGCGGCGGACCTGAAGATCGGCCTCTGCCGCACCCATCTCTGGGACACGGTCGATACTCCGGCCCGCGACGCGCTGGCCGGGGCCGCCGCCGCCCTGACAGCGGCGGGCGCCGCGTTGTCCGATCTGACCCTGCCCGACGGGTTTTCCGAGCTCACCCAACACCGCGCCGTGGTCAACGCCTTTGAACGACACGGAAATATGGCCGGGGAATCTGTCGCCAGCGACCGCTTTCAGCCAAAATCGCGGGCGGTGGCGGAGAAGGGGGCGGATATCACCGCCGATGCCTACCTGGCCGCGCGCCGCGAGCTGGACCGCTGGCGGGTGGAAACCGCGTCCATCTTTGCCGGGACTGACCTGATCCTCGCGCCCGTCACACCCGGCGAGGCGCCCGAGGGCATCGAGAGCACCGGCGACCCGCGCCTGCAGGAGATCTGGACGATGCTGCAATTCCCCTCGGTCTCGGTGCCCTGGGGGCGCGGCCCCTCGGGCCTGCCGCTTGGGGTGCAGCTGATCGCGCCGCGCTTCGACGACGCCCGTCTTTTGTCCGGCGCCCGCCTGCTCGAAGAGCTGCGGGCGCCCTGAGCCCGCCTTTACACCTCGGCGGCGGCCCGCGCCTCCGCCGCCTGCGCGAAGTGTTCAAAAAATTGTCCAGAGAGTTTGCGGGCCGTCGACTGGATCAGCCGCCCGCCAAGCTGCGCCAGCTTGCCGCCCACCGAGACCTCGGCGACGTAGCTCAGTTCCGTTTGTGCGCCCTCTTCTTTCAACACGATCCGGGCCTGCCCCGAGGCAAAGCCCGCGATGCCGCCCTTCCCTTCCCCGGTGATGACATAAGTTTCCAATGGTTTCAGATCGCTAAGCGTCACATTGCCGCGAAATGTCGCCGAGATCGGACCGATCTTCGTGGTCACGGTCGCGGACATTTCCGTCTCGCTCTGCATCTCCAGCTCCTTGCAGCCGGGAATACAGTCCCGAAGCACCTCAGGGTCGTTCAGCGCCTCCCAGACAACCGCGCGGGGGGCCGCGATGAGGCGCGTATCGGTGAATTCCATGTCGTTCTCCTTGGTTTCATTTTTTGTCCATAATGCCCATAAACTTTTTTATTGAAACATAGTATAAAAATAATTACACACCAAGAACGAGACGAGATCCACTGCTGTCCGGCCCTCCACGGGCCGGCCCGCAGGAAATCGCGTGGAAATTGCCCAACGGAGAGCCCCATAATGCAGACTCCCTTCGTCGCAGATCAGAACCTGCTCACACGGCTCACCCCGGCTATGGCCAAGGCATTCCGCGCAGAAGGATTCTGGCAGGACAGCACCATCTACGACCATTGCAGCGCGGCAGCGGCGACCACGCCCGGCAAGATCGCCGTGCGCGGCGCAACCGGTGGCATGAGCTACGAAACGCTTGTGACCCTCGCCGACCGCGTTGCGGCGGATCTCGCGGCGGCGGGCCTGCATGCGGGCGACCGGGTGGCCGCCTGGATGTCGAGCCGCTGCGAGGTCGCGATCCTGCTCGCCGCCTGCTCGCGCGGGGGGTATGTGCTCTGCCCGTCGCTGCACCGCAACAACACGGTCGAAGAGATCACCGACCTGCTCGTGCGCATGCGCGCCAAGGCGCTTTACTTCGAATCCGGCTTCGGCGCCGACGCGGCACGTCACGACATGCAGGCAGCGGCGGAAAAGCTGCCGCATCTGAAACGCATCGTGGCGCTCGATCAGCCCGGCGACTGCGACGCCGAAACGCTGACGGCGGCGCTGCTTCCGGACGGCGTGCGCGCCGCGCCCGGCACCGAGCGCCCTTCCGATGCCGACGACATCGTCTATCTCGCCTTCACCTCGGGCACGACCGGCCAGCCCAAAGGGGTCATGCACTCCAACAACACGCTGCTCGCCAACGCCCGCTCGATCGCCAGCGACTGGGGCTTCGACACGGCCTCGGTGACCTATTCCATCGGCCCGCTCAGCCACAATCTCGGGTTCGGCGCGCTGGTTCTCACTCTGCTGGTCGGCGGCGAGCTGGTGCTGCATTCGATCCGCCGGGGCGAGTCGCTCTGCGACCGCCTGACCGAGGTCGGCGCCAATTTCCTCTTCGGCGTCCCGGCACATGCGATGGATCTGCTGGCCGAGATCGAGGCGCGCGGCGGGAACGGCCCGGCCCTGCCCCCGCTCCGGGGCTTCCGCATCTCGGGCGCGGCGGTGCCCTCCTGGGTGGTCGAACGCCTCGCCGCGCACGGCATCAAGGGCCAGAGCGGTTATGGCATGACCGAGGGCTGCTCGCATCACTATACGCTGCCGCAGGATCCGCTGGAGCGCATCTCCGGCACCTCTGGCCGCGCCTGTGCTGGCTACGAGGTCCGCATTTTCGCCATCGACAACCCCGACCGCGAGCTGGCGACAGGCGAGATCGGCCATATCGGCGGGCGCGGCGCCAGCCTTATGATGGGCTATTTCGACGATCAGACCGCCACGGAAAACGCCTTCAACCAGTCGGGCTGGTTCATGACCGGCGATCTGGGCCGGATGGACGCGGACGGCTACCTGAGGATCACCGGGCGCCTGAAAGAGATCATCATCCGGGGCGGCCACAACATCCACCCCGCCCGGATCGAACAGCTCGCCATGCGCTTTCCCCGAGTGGAACGAGCCGCGGCACTCGGCATCGCCGATGAACGGCTGGGCGAAAAGGTCTGCCTGGTACTCATGCCGAAGGATGGCGAAGACATTACCGCCGACGAGATCCTGCCGCATCTCGACCATGCGGGCCTGTCGCGCTACGACATGCCGGAATACCTTCTGAACGTTCAGGAAATCCCCTTGTCCGCTTCCGGAAAGATGCTCAAACGCTCGCTCCTGCCCGAGATCGCCTCGGGTGCGCTCAAGCCGGTGCCCGTGCGCTTCCGTCCGGCCGAGGCCGGATGATGCAGGGCGGCGACGCTTTCGCGCGGCTCCAGGTGGAAATGGAGCGTCCGGTCTTCCATCACTGGCTGCGGCCGGAGGCGGTCAGCGCCTCCGACGACCGGATCGAGATCGCCCTCACCACCCGTCCGGAATTCTGCCACAGCGCCGAGCCCGCGCTGATCCATGGCGGCATCGTCGCAAGCCTCGTCGACATCGCGGGTCATGCGGTGGTTGCCGTGGCGCAGGGCTGTCCCGCCCCCACCCTCACCCTCTCCGTCGAGTTCCTCCGCCCGGCCCCCGCCGGGGTGCTGCGCGCGACCGGCCTGCTGCGAAAGCTGGGCCGCACCCTGTCGCGCGCGGATGTCGAGATCTACGCCGGCGACAAGCTCGTCGCGCTCGGTCGGGGAACCTTCGCCAACCCAGGAGGCCAGCCATGAAAGCCGTCGTCATCGAGGAATTCGGAGCGCCAGAACAGGCGAAGATACAGGAGCTGCCGGTGCCCGAACCCGGCGCGGGCGAGCTGCTGATCGAGATCGCCGCCGCCCCGGTGAACTTCGTCGATAGCCTGGTTTTCGAGGGCCGCTACCAGTTCCTCCCGCCGCGCCCCTTCACCCCCGGCAAAGGGCCCGCCGGAACCGTGCTCGCGGTCGGCCCCGGCGTCACCGGCTTTGCGCCCGGC
Source organism: Salipiger pentaromativorans (assembly GCF_024721115.1). Taxonomy (GTDB): domain Bacteria; phylum Pseudomonadota; class Alphaproteobacteria; order Rhodobacterales; family Rhodobacteraceae; genus Salipiger; species Salipiger pentaromativorans. The sequence continues at coordinate 94,457 of NZ_JAMDHK010000010.1, forward strand.
GACCGGGTCCTCGCGATGGCCGAGCAGGGCGGTTATGCCGAACAGGCGATCGTTCCCGCCAGGGACAGCTTTGTGCTGCCCGATGCGGTGAGCTTCGAAGATGCTGCCACCATCTCGCTCGCCTTCGATACCGCCTGGGTCGCTCTCTTCGAACGCGGGCGGCTGAGCCCCGGCGAAACCGTGCTTGTGCTGGGCTCCACCGGCGCAGTGGGCAACGCCGCGATACAGCTTGCCAAGGCCCATGGCGCAACGGTGCTGGCTGCCGTCTCCTCTCCCTCCCGCGCCGACGAGGTGTTGCAGGCTGGCGCTGACGGTATCGTCGATCTCTCCCGCCCGAACCTGCGCGAAGCGCTGCGCGACCAGGTGCACGAACTGACGGACGGGCATGGCGCCGACGTGGTCATCGACCCGCTCGGCGGCGACATCTTCGATGCCGCGCTGCGCGCCGTCGCCTGGCGAGGCCGGGTCGTCGTCGTGGGTTTTGCGGCGGGCCGCATTCCCGAGGTCAAGGTCAACTACCTCATGCTCAAGAACATGGAGGTCAGCGGCGTGCAGGTGAGCGACTACCGCAAGCGCATGCCCGACCTCATGCGGCGCTGCTTCGGCGAAATCCTCGATCTTGCCGCCGAGGGCCGCATCAAGGCGGGCCCCCGCAGCCGCTATCCGCTTTCGGACTATGCCCGCGCCCTGTCGGACGTGGTCAACCGCAAGGCAAAGGGCCGCGCGCTTCTCATTCCCGGAAACACAGACCTATGACCGGGCGCGGCGACATCCTCCCCGGCACCGCCGAGACCTTCCGCACGCTGTGGCGCGGCTTCGGCTCCGGCGTGACGCTGATCGCGACCGAGACCGGCGGCGAGACCTTCGCCATGGTCGCCACCGCCGCGATCTCCGTGTCGATGGAGCCGCCCTCGCTTCTCATCAGCGTGAACCGCTCCGCCTCCGCCTATGACGCGCTCTGCGCGCGGGGGGCGTTCTCGCTCGGCATCCTGGACGGCGAATCCGCCGGGGTCGGCATGGCCATCGCCCGCGCACCCACCGCCGAGCGCTGCGCTCACGGGACCTGGCGCAAGCTGGATGGCGCCGGGGCACCGGTGGACGGGCTTCCTTGGCTTGCCGAGACCCAGGCCACCTTCTTCTGCGCAACCGACACCACCGTCGATTACGGCACGCACCGCCTCTTTATCGCCCGCGTCCTCTGCGCCACGGGCAAGCTGGGCGACGACCCGCTGCTCTATTGCGGCGGGCGCTTCGGGCGGTTCGCGGAGATCGGCGCATGACCCTGCAATGCGGCCTTGCGGAGCGCCCACAGAGCCCCGCCCTCGCCAGCGTCCAGGAACTGATCGAAGAGGCGAAAGCCGGACGCATGTTCATCCTGCTGGACCATGCCGACCGCGACAACGCGGGGGATCTGGTGATCCCCGCCCAGTTCGTCACCCCCGACGCCATCAACTTCATGGCCACACACGCGCGCGGGCTGGTCTGCCTCAGCCTCACCCGCGCGCGGGTCGAGGAGCTGGGGATCAAACCCCTGCCCGTGCGCAATTCCGAGCGTCAGGGCACCGCTTTCCTGACCTCCATCGAGGCGCGCGAGGGCATCGACACCGGCATCTCCGCCTTCGACCGCGCCCGCACCATTCGCGTGGCGCAGGACGCCGCCTTCGGCGCCGCCGACATCGTCACCCCCGGCCATGTCTTTCCGCTCCGCGCCCATGACGGCGGCGTGCTCGTGCGCGCGGGCCATACGGAGGCCTCGGTCGATATCTGCCGCCTCGCGGGGCTTACCCCGGCGGCCGCAACCTGCGAGATCATCCGCGACGATGGCGAGATGGCCCGGCTTCCCGACCTGCTCGACTTCGCGCAGCGCCACGGCATGAAGATCGGCGCGATCTCCGATCTCGTGGCCTACCGCCAGCGCCATGACGGGCTCGTGCGCGAAACCGGGCAGCGCGTCGTCCGCTCGCGCTGGGGCGGCGACTGGACGCTCCGGCTCTTCGAGGACCGCTTTACCGGCACCCAGCACATGGCCCTCAGCAAAGGCGATCTAGACACCGACGCGCCGGTGCTGACACGGGTGCATACGCTCGACGCGCTTTCGGATGCGCTCGGCATCGGCGACACACCCGGCCTCGAGGCCTCCGCCGCCATGTGCCGCATCGCCGACGAGGGTCGTGGCGTGCTGGTCCTGCTGCGCAACACCGACGCCGCCACGCAAACGCCGGGCGCCGATGGCGGGACCGAGATGCACGATTTCGGGCGCGGCGCGCAGATCCTCGCCGCGCTTGGCCTCACCCGGCTGCGCGTCCTCTCCCACGCCGCCCTGCCCCGTCTTGTCGGGCTCGATTCCTATGGGCTGCGGATCGAGGAAACCGAGCTGCTGGCCGGAGCGGAAACCGCCGGAGATCCCGGAAAAGGAGGAATGGAATGAGCCACGATGCCCTGATCTCCGAGCTGGCGCTCGCCAACCGCCTTCTGGTCAACGAAGACGTGCTCGACACCTTCGGCCATGTGAGCTGCCGCCACCCGGACCGCCCGGACCGCTACTTCCTCGCCGCCGCGCTGGCGCCGGTCACCGTGGGGCCCGCCGACATCCTCGAATTCGATCTGGACGGCGCCCTGCTGACCCCCTCCGACCGCCCGCTCTATTCCGAGCGGGTGATTCATTCCGAGATCTACCGCGCCCGGCCCGATGTTGCCGCGATCGTGCACCACCACGCCCCCGCCGTGTTGCCGTTCTGCGTCTCGGGCCAGCGGCTGGTGCCGGTCACCCAGACCGGCGCGGCCATGGGACCCAACGTTCCCTTCTGGGACAGCGCCGACGATTTCGGCGACACCAATCTCCTGCTGACCCGTCCCGAAGAGGGGCAGTCCCTCGCCCGTGCGCTGGGACCGGACTGGGTCGTCCTGATGAAACGCCACGGCGCCACGGTGGTCGGCCGCTCGCTGCGCGAGATGGTCTTCCGCGCGATCCACTCGACCAGCAATGCCCGGACCCAGATGCAGGCCATGCTCATGGGCGGCGTAGACGCGCTCACCCCCGGAGAGATCGCGCTTGCCGGAGGCGACCTGAAGCCGAGCCCGGTGAACCGCACCTGGAATCACGCGCTCCGCCGCCTGCACCTGCTGGAAAGCGGCATCACCGGCTGATCGCCCCCACATTGCCCGAAGCAGGCCGCGACGCTCCCTGTCGTTGCGGGCCGATATCCGCGTGGCCGCCCAAACTCCGGCGCGAGCCACAAGATGAAATTATACACATTTATTAACTATATCTCATATTTAGTAACAAAATTAGAACGAGTAACAAAAAAGGTCTTGCCTGCTTCCGCATCTGCCCCGTAGCCTCCTTCTCAACGGCAACAGTTGCTGAACGGACATGGCAATGACGACTTCGCGCGAAATGCACCTCATCGCGTATCTCAAGACCGGCCCCACCGCGAACCACATGGGCGCCTGGCGGCACCCGGAGGCCGACCTGCAGAACGTCCTCACCCCCGGCTACTACGAACATCTTGCGCGTGTTCTGGAAAACGGACGCTTCGACGGCTGCTTCTTCGCCGACGGGCTTGGGCTCCACGACATCTACAACGGCGGCTACCAGACCCGGCTTCAGCTCGGCGGCCAGATCAGCTTTCTCGACCCGATGATGGTGCTGCCGCTCATGGCGCGGGCAACCACCCATCTCGGCATCTGCACCACACTTTCGACGACCTTCCACCAGCCCTACAACCTGGCCCGGATGCTCTCCTCGCTCGACATCCTGAGCGGCGGGCGCGTCGCCTGGAACATCGTCACCTCCACCCGGCGCGAAGAGGCGCTCAACTTCGGCATGGACGATCTGCCGACGCGCGACGAGCGCTACGACCGCGCCGACGAGGTGGTCGAAGCCTGCTGCGCGCTCTGGGACTGCTGGGAAGAGGGCAGCCTTGTCATGGACAAGGAGAACGGCCTGATGGTCGACGCCTCCAAGGTCCATTACGCCAATTACGAAGGCCGCTGGACGAAAACGCGCGGCCCGCTGACGATCCCCCGCTCGCCGCAGGGCCGGCCCGTGCTCATGCAGGCGGGCTCTTCTCCGCGCGGCCGCGATTTCGCCGCCCGCTGGGCCGAGGTGATCTTTGTGCCGCTCAACGACAAGGCCGAGCTCCGCGCCTTCCGCGAGGATATCGCCGCACGCATGTCCGCCGTCGGCCGCGACCCGGCGAAATGCGCCATTCTGCCCTCGCTTCGTGTCGTCGTGGGCGAGACCGAGTCCATCGCCGAGGAAAAGGCCGCCTATCTCGACTCGCTCATCGACCCCGAGCTGGTCATCGCCGCCCGGTCGAGCGAGATCGGCGTCGATCTGGCTCAGCCGATGAAAGACATCGACGCCATCGGCAAGGCCCGCGGCACCCAGGGCATGCACGAATCCTTCGCCCGCGTGCAGCGCCTCATGGAGCAGGAGAATATCGGCTTCGAAGACGCCCTGCGCCGCCAGTCGCGGCGCGGCACACTCGTGGGCACAGCCCAGAGCATCGTTGACCAGATGCAGGACCTCTTCGACGGCGAAGCCTGCGACGGCTTCATCATCGAACAGATGGTCGTGCCCTCCTCGCTCGAGGAATTCTGCCGGACCATCGTGCCGGAGCTTCAGAAACGCGGGCTCCTCCGCCGTGAATACCGCGGCACGACCCTGCGCGAAAACCTGCAATAGCGGCCCTCCCGGCCGCTGCCGCCAACCCCATAAAGACGATCCAACAGGAAAGGGACGACCGATGGACAGTGTTGACAGACGCGATTTTCTGCTCGGCCTCGGCGCAGGCGGGCTTGTTCTTGCGGCCGGCCCCGCCGCCGCCCAGGCCACGCCCGCGCAGGGCGGCACCTTCTCGATCGGGCTTCAGGATAGCCTCGATACGCTGGACCCCACCTTCTCGATCCAGTTCGCCGAGCGGCGGATCCTGCATCTCGTCTACAACACCCTGGTCTCCATCGGCACCGATTTCAGCGTAAAGCCCGAACTCGCCGCCTCCTGGGAGATCGAGAACGACGGTCTGCGCTACGTCTTCCATCTGCAAGACGGCGTGAGCTTTCATGACGGCACCCCCTTCGACGCCGAGGCGGTCAAGTTCAACATCGAGCACCGGCTCGACGAATCCGTGGGCTCGCCCCAGCGCAGCCGGCTCGATCCGGTCATCGACAGCGTCGAGGTGATTGATCCGCTCACCGTCGCGATCAACCTCAAGACCGCCTACCCCGGCCTTCTGGGCGATTTTGCCGACCGCGCGGGCTTTATGATCTCGCCCGCCGCCGTCGCGAAATTCGGCGAGGATTTCGGCAGCAACCCGGTCGGCACCGGCGCCTTCACCCTCACCGAATGGGTGCGCGGCACCAGTGTCACGCTCGACCGAAACCCGGATTACTGGGAAGACGGCGCCCCGTATCTCGACCGCATCGTCTTTCAGACCATTCCCAACACCATCATCGGCCTCCAGCGCCTGCGCGTGGGCGAGCTCGATTATGTCGACAACCTCAGCCCCGACGACCTGCGCCAGATCGAGGGCAATGACGAGATCAAGACCGAGGCCTTCCCGGTCGGCCTGTGGTATTCGCTGCAATGGCAGGTCGACAAGGCGCCCTTCGACGACCTGAAGCTGCGCCAGGCCGTGGCCCATGCGCTCGACCGCGACCGGATCAACCAGATCATGATGAACGGTCAGGCCAATGTCGCCAACAGCCCGACGCCTCCGGGCCTCTGGTGGTCGACCGACGCGCCCTACCCCTATCCCTACGATCCCGAAAAGGCCCGCGCCCTGCTGGCCGAGGCCGGGCTCGAGGGCGGCGCGCTGACCCTCACAACCCCCAGCACACCGATCTACCGGCGGCTCAACCAGCTTGTCGCCGAACAGCTCGGCGAGGTCGGCCTTTCGGTCACGCTCGAACCCGTCGAAAGCTCGCAATGGTATTCGCGCGTGGTCTCCAAAGCGGTGAATTTCACGCCGATGAGCTGGTCGCAGCGCGCCGATCCCGACGGGCTCTTCTACATCCTGTTCAGCAGCAAGGGCCACGCCAACACCACCGGCTACAACAACCCCGAGGTCGACGCCCTGCTCGACGAGGCGCGCAACCTGCTCTCCCCCGAGGAGCGCAAGCCGCTCTACACCGAGGCGGCCGAGCTGATCGTGCACGATCTGCCTTATGTGCCACTGTTCTTCTCGGCCTCCTTCGCCGCGATGAGCCAGGCGGTGGACGGCGTGATCCTCACCCCGGACAGCATTCCGCGCTTCCGCTACGTCTCCAAATCCGCCTGATCCCGACGAAGAGACACGCAACCCCGAACCGACACCACCAGGAAAGGCAGGAGCGGAACGCACCATGCTCAACTTCGTTCTGCGGCGGCTGATGTGGGTCCTGCCCAATATCGTGCTGCTGACCTTCCTGCTTTTCGCGGTGGTCACCAACTGGCTCGGCAGCCCGGCCTCCATGATGCTGGGCACCGACGCCTCGCCCGAGGCGGTGGCCGAGCTGAATGCCCGCTACGGTTTCGACCGGCCCGTGGTGGTGCAGTATCTGCAATGGATCGGCAACGCCGCCACCGGCGATTTCGGCCGGTCCTACGCCACCCGCCAGCCCGTGGCCGAGATGATCGGCCCCGCGATCCCGGTCACGCTCGAACTCACGTTCTGGACAATGCTGCTGGCGATCTCGGCCACGCTGGTGATCAACAGCATCCCCGTGGGCAAGCATGTGGTGGGCGCGCTCACCACCGGCATCAGCATCGTCGGCGTGACCGTGCCCAACTTTCTGCTCGGCGCCACGCTCATCAGCATCTTTTCGGTAAGTCTCGGCTGGCTGCCCACCACCGGCTGGCGGCCGTGGAGCGACGGGATCTTCACCCATCTACAGCACCTGATCCTGCCGGTGCTCACGCTCTCGGCCTATTACTTCAGCACCTTCAGCATGATCTACCGGGCGGAATACCGGCAGGTCGAACAGCAGCTTTTCGTGCGCGTGGCCGAGGCCAAGGGCATTTCCCGGCGCGCGGTCTCGTTCCTACACGTGCTGCCCAACGCCATCCTGCCGCTCGTCGTCTATATCGGCACCAGCATCGGCAATCTCGTGGGCGGCGCCGTGGTGACCGAGACGGTGTTTTCCATCCCCGGACTCGGGCGGCTCTTCGTCTCGGCCATCGCGCGCTACGACTTTCCCGTGATGCTGACCATGGGAATGATCACCCTCGCCGGGGTCATGCTCATGAACCTCGCCGCCGAGCTTATCCTTGCCCTTCTCAACCCGCAGATCCGCCTATGACAGCCGTTACCCTGCGACGCATCACCGGTCTTACCCTGATCGCCTTCGTGGCGCTGGCCGGGATTTTTGCGCCCTGGCTCAGCGCCTTCGACCCCAATGCCTCGGGCTACGATATTCTCTACCCCGCCTCCGCCGAGCATCCTTTCGGCACCGACGACCTCGGGCGCGACGTCTTTACCCGCGTGCTCTACGGCGCCCGCATCTCGCTGGTGATCGGGCCCGCCGCCGCGCTCATCGTGGCGCTGATCGGCATCCCCATCGGGCTTGTGGCTGGCTATGCCCATGGCCGTGCCGACCAGATGATCGTGCAGGTCATCGACCTCTTCATCGCGATCCCCGCCTTCGTGCTGGCGCTGATCGTCATGGCGATGATCGGCGCCAGCCTGCCCAACCTCGTCTTTGTGCTTGGGCTCGTCATGTGGCCCGAGATGGCCCGCCTCGTGCGCGGTCAGGTCAAGAGCGTGCGCGAAAGGCTCTATATCGAGGCCGCCGACGCCATTGGCTGCTCGCGCACCCGCATTCTTGCCCGGCATATCTGGCCCAATATCATGCACACCATCGCGGCGCAGCTCGCGATCACCGTCTCCACCGCCATCTTCACCGCCGCCAGCCTGGGCTTTCTCGGCCTCGGCCTACCCCCGCCCGCGGCGGATTGGGGCGGCATGGTCCAGAGCGGCTTCGACTATCTCTCGCTCAACCCTTGGCTGAGCATCGCGCCGGGCTGCGCCGTGGCCATGACGGTGATGGGCTTCTATCTTCTGGGACGCACCATTGACTGACCCCAAGACCCCTCCGCTCCTCCAGGTCGAGGATCTGCGCGTTTCCTTCGGCGCCGGCGCCCACGAGACCCGCGCCGTCGATGGCATCGGCCTTACGGTCGAGCGCGGCCGCACCCATGGCATCGTCGGCGAAAGCGGAAGCGGGAAATCCATGCTGTCCCTCGCGATCATGGGGCTGGTGCCCGATTCCGGGCGCATCGCCTCGGGCCGGATCAGGCTCGGCGGTCGCGATCTTGCGGGGCTGCCCTACCGCGAGATGCAGGCGATCCGGGGCAAGCGGATCGCCATGATCTTCCAGGAGCCGATGACCAGCCTCAACCCGCTCTACACGATCGGCCGGCAGCTCTCCGAGGCGATCCGCGCCCATGACCGCAGGGCCTCGGCCCGCGAGATCCGGAACCGCGCCATCGAGCTGTTGCGGCGGGTCCGCATCCCCTCTCCGGAACGGCGGGTGGACGATTACCCACACCAGATGTCCGGCGGCATGCGCCAGCGCGTAATGATCGCCATGGCGCTCTCTTGCGGTCCGGAACTGCTGATCGCCGACGAGCCCACCACCGCGCTGGACGTGACCGTTCAGGTGCAGATCCTCGATCTCCTGCGCGAGCTTCAGGACGAGACCGGGATGGCGATGATCTTCATCACCCACGATCTCGGTGTGGTCGCCGCCGTCGCCGACGAGGTTTCGGTCATGTATGCGGGCCGTGTGGTCGAGACGGGAACCGCCCGGAATATCTTCGAGGACGCCCAGCATCCCTATACGCTCGGCCTGCTCGGCAGCCGCCCGCGGCTCGACCGGAACCTGCACCGGCTGCCCACCATCGAAGGCGCGGTGCCGCCGCCCTTCGACCTGCCGCCCGGCTGCCGCTTCGAGCCCCGCTGCGCCTTTGCCACCCCGGATTGCGCCGCCGCCTGCCCCGGCCTGCGACCCTTTGGCGGCAACCATCTCGCGGCCTGCTTTCGCGCCCCGGTCAAGGAGATCGCCCGATGAGCCACCACCTCCTGGAACTCGAGAACGTGACCCGGCAATTCCAGGTCTCCGCCGGCCTCTCCAGAGGGCGCGGCGGCGCGGTCGTGCGCGCGGTGGACAACGTCTCCCTGACCCTCGAAAAAGGCGAAACACTGGGTCTCGTGGGTGAATCCGGCTGCGGCAAGTCCACGCTCGCCCGGCTGGCCCTCAAGCTTCTCGATCCCGATGCCGGAACGATCCGCTATAACGGGCAGGACATAACCGATCGCTCCCGCAGCACCATGCGGCCGTTACGGCGGCGGATGCAGATGATCTTCCAGGATCCCTCGGCGTCGCTCAATCCCCGGATGACCGTCGGAGAGCTGATCGAGGAACCGCTCATCGTGCACGAGATCGGCAACCGTGCCAGCCGCCGCGCGCGGGTGAGCGAGCTGCTCTCGCTGGTCGGGCTCTCCGACTACCACGCCTCCCGCCAGCCGCACCAGTTTTCGGGCGGTCAGCGCCAGCGGATCGGCATCGCCCGCGCCCTCGCAGTGAATCCCGAGCTCATCGTCTGCGACGAGCCGGTCTCGGCGCTCGACGTCTCTATTCAGGCCCAGATCGTCAATCTGATGCAAGACCTCCAGACCGGTCTCGGGCTCTCCTATCTCTTCATCGCCCATGACCTCGCCGTGGTGAAACACATCGCCGATCGCATCGCGGTCATGTATCTGGGCAAGATCATGGAGATCGGTCCGGCGGACCGGCTCTTCGAAAACCCCCGCCATCCCTATACCCGCACCCTCATCGCCTCGGTTCTGTCGCCGGACGGCAAGCGGCGGCAGGCGGCCCCGGCGACCGGAGATCTGCCAAGCCCCCTCGCCGTGCCAGAGGGCTGCCGGTTCCATCCCAGATGCCCCCATGCCACCGATCTCTGCCGGCGCCTCGACCCCGCCTTGCAGGAGCTGGGCGAGGGCCATCAAAGCGCCTGCCATCACGCGGCCAGCCTGCCCACCATCGCGCCTCCCGAAGCGAAACGGCAACAACCGACTCCGGCCGAGCGGCGCATGGGTCTCGCGATACAAGCACGATCCTGAAAGCGGTTCAGCCGTCGGATGGTTTCAATGATCATCCACGAGCCAGTTGCCGGATCAGCTTCGAACCAAGCTGGCTATGCCGGAGTTTCGGCGTGAAGCGGTGCGGCGGGCACTGACCAGCGGCTGAACGCGGCGTGAGATCGCGGCGGCTTTCCTTGCCGACGAGCCCATTTCTGGTGATAGGCGATCACGGCCAGCACTGCGATGACGTATTCGCGCACCTGCGGCGCAACTTTCAGGGCTACACCGATGACAATTGCCCGACGCTGATCGGCCTTGGCGCCTCCTCGATCTCGCGCCTGCCCTCGCGCTACGTCCAGAACGCGCCAGCCGCCACCTACGTCCAGCGCATCGAAAGCGGAACGCTGGCGCGCGCGCGCGGACATGTCATGACCAGAGACGACCTGCTCAGGGCCCGCGCCATCGAGATGCTGATGTGCGACTTTCGCCTTGACCGCGATGCGCTGCGCCGCAATTTTGGAGCGCAGGCCGCCACCCTCGCCCCGATGCTGGCGACAATCGCTGAACGCTACGGAGACCTTGTGACCCTGACGGATGAGAGCCTGACTGTCGAGCCACAGGGCCGCCCCCTGACGCGCATCATCGCCAGTGCCCTCGACGCCCACCTGTCAGACAACAAAAGGTTCTCCCAGGCGTCGTGAAGCGACAATTCTTTTGCGTTTTCTTGAGAGAAGAAAGATGTTCGTATTGGGCTGAGGGACGAAGCCGCTCGCGCGGCATTGGCGCCTGTGGCAGCCGTTTTCGCCTTGATCTGGCGTCAGCGCATTTGGGAATGAGCGGACCTGCCTGACGATTGGAACCTTCTCAATCGTAGACAGGAGGTTTCGATGACCGATCAGAGAACCACGCCGCTGCGCGAGCGGATGATCGAAGACATGCGCATCCGAGGCATGGGCGAGAAGGCGCGGTCGGCCCATATCCGGGCGATCAAGAACTTCGCAGCTTATCTTGGGCATTCGCCCAACACGGCGACACCGGAGGAACTTCGTGCCTACCAGCTTCAGATGACGGATGCCGGGGGTATCCGCTGCGACTTTCAACGTGCGGATTTCGTCGCTGCGGTTCTTCTTCGGCATCACCTGCGGGCGTGAGGAGATGAAGCGATACATGCAGTCCCGAGCCAAGCCGCGAAGATTGCCGGTCGTTCTCAGTGTCGAGGAGGTGGGCGACATGATGGCGGCGGTGCCCGGGCCGGGGCTTACCTATCGCGCAGCCCTGGGCATCAGCTACGGGGCTGGCCTGCGCGTCTCCGAGGTCTGCAACCTCAAGGTTGCGGATATCGACAGCGACCGGATGCAGATACATGTCGACGATGGCAAGGGTGGCCGGGACCGCAAGGCGATGCTGTCGCCTGGCTTGCTGGAACTGTTGCGCGACTACTGGCGCGAGGCACGGCCGGAGGGCTGGCTGTTCTCCGGCAAGCCGAAGATCAATCCACTGTCACCGCGCCAGTTGAACCGGGCGTTCACCTCGGCAAACACATGGTGGGGATCAACAAGCCTGCGACCCTGCACACGCTGCGGCACAGCTTCGCGACGCATCTCCTGGAGGCGGGTGTCATCCAGGTCCTGCTCGGCCATGCCGAGCTGACCACTACCGCCCGCTACGCGCATGTCGCCACCAAGACGATCCACTCCACCGTCAGCCCGTTCGAACGCCTGAAGGAGCTTCAGGACCACATCCTCCGACGCGGGTTGGAGTGACCGTCGCCGGGCGTGCTCCGGCCGAAGCTGGAAATCGCTGATATCTTCCGCGCTCATGGTCCTGCGTGGCGACGGCATGTCAGCCTGACCCCAGTTGAAGGTCAAGTCGGCGATCGAAGCCTGCCGCACCGACGCGCTCGGAGGGCATGTTGCGGGCTGCACCAAATGCGGCCATCACCACATCATCTATAACAGCTGCAAGAACCGGCATTGCCCGAAGTGTCAGGAACCGGCAGCGCGGGACTGGATAGCGGCGCGGGCGGAAGACCTGCTGCCCGTGGAATATATCCACGTCGTCTTCACCCTGCCCGCCGAGGTCGCACAGATCGCATATTGGAACAAGCAGGCGGTGTATGGCCTGCTGTTCCGGGCCTCGGCGGAAACGGTGATGACCCTTGGCGCCGATCCGAAGCGCCTTGGGGCAAAGGTCGGCATGGCGGCGGGGCTGCACACCTGGGGCACGGCGCTGACCCACCATCCCCACATCCACATGATCGGCCTTTCGCCCGACGGCAGCCGCTGGATCGCCTGCCATCCCGGGTGCTTCCTGCACGTGCGGGTGCGGTCGCGCCTGTTCCGGCGCCTGTTTCTGGATGGGCTGATGGATCTGCACCGCACCGGGCAGCTTGCCTTCCATGGCGATCTTGCCACGCTGGTAGACGGGCGCGCTTTCGCCGCCGTCCTCGCCTCGTTCCGCAAGGCCGAATAGGTGCTGGCCTATCTGCGCCGCTACACCCACCGTGTCGCCATCTCCAACAGCCGCCAGATCGGCGCCGACACCGTGGCCTTCCGCTGGAAGGACCACCGCATCAAGCATGGCGACCGGCACAAGGTCATGCATCTGGCCACGCCTGAGTTCATCCGCCGCTTCCTGATGCATGTCCTGCCTCACGGCTTCCACCGTATCCGCCATTACGGCTTGCTCGCCGGCGCTGCCCGCAAGGCCACCATCGCCCGCATCCGCGATCTGCCCGGGCAGAGACCCGTTGCATGGCAACCGAAGGAGATCGCCGAGACTGCCCCTTTCACGCTGCGCGAACCATGTCCGTGCTGCGGCGGCTCGATGCGCATCGTCGAAATCTTCCGGCGCGGGCAGAAACCGCAATCGCGCGCGCCACCCAGGGAGCAGGCGGCATGACGAAACGCTCGTCAATGGCGAAGGAAAAGACCTGGCGCGTGGTCGCATGCCGGATGAGCCCCCGCTTGCTTGGTGCCACAATCGGCCCGAAAATGCGTGGTTGTCTGCGCAGGTCGCCCCCCAAACCTCTGGTTCCGATCAACAAAGCGAGACGCAGACGCCTCCCTTTCCTCATCAGCCGACGCTCTGATCCAGGCTTGGCCCCCTCGCGCGGCTCACTTTCCCCATAGACAGCCCTGCTGCCCACGGCTTCCTCCTTCCGTGGTTTGTCAACGCCGGCCGACACCCGCTCAGGGGCCGACGTCATGCTGCGGCCCGCATCGAAAAACCTTCAGGAGAGCCGACGTTCGCCGCAGTTGACACGAAGGCCCGCTTTGGGCCGGGAGCAACGTGGATAGAGAAGGACGGAAGCCGGCTTGGTTCTTGACCTCTTGCCAGATACCCCCCTCCTCCTTGGTCCTAACATCAATTGCTGGCGAAATATTCCGCTGTTGCAGGGTCGGAGCTCCCTGCACGCCGCATGTATCGGCCCGGCGGCATGCCGACATGGCGGCTGAATGCGGTGCTGAATGTGCTGGCGGAGCCATAGCCGACCCGCTGCGCCACCTCGTCGAGAGGGACCCTGCCAGCAGAGAGGAGATCCTTGGCGACAGCCATGCGCCAGCTCTGCAGATATTCCATCGGCCGCAAGCCGACGGTGCGGGCGAAGCGATCGAAAAAGGTCGACCGGGACATGCCTGCCGCCTGAGCGAGCCCCTCGACGGTCCAGGACCGTTCCGTGTCGCCATGCATATGCCGCAGCGCCACCGCGATCCGGGCATCGGCCAACCCGCGCAGAAGCCCCGGTTGCAGCGCATCCACGGGCACGGAGCGCAGGGCTTCGATCAGCAGGATTTCCACCAGCCGAGCCAGGATGAGGTTGCGCCCGGCATTCTCCTGCGCCGCCTCCTCGCCGACCATGCGCACCAGCTCCGCCAGCCTCGGCACGCCGCGGATGTGGATCATGCGGGGCAGCAGCGACACCAGCAGCGCGGCATCGGGGGAGGCGAAGGCGAAATAGCCGCCGAACTGACGGACATCGGCGGGCCCGTCGCGACGGCCATATCGCACCTCTCCTTGCTGGTCTCCCTGTCGGCGCGAGGCTTGCCCGGAGTCGACCAGGATCGGCGGTGCCGGTTCAAAACCGGACATGGTGAAGGCCGGGGTCGCCGGCAGCAGCACGAAGTCCCCCGCCTCCAGCGCCACCGGCGTCTCGTCATCGACGGCGAGGCGACAGCTTCCTTCAGTCACGGCGCAAAACCCCGGCTGATTGAAGGCCGTATAGCGCACCGCCCAACGCCCGGCGCCGCTGATCCCTTTCGAGAAGATGGCACGGGGGCGCAAAAGCGCGATCACCTGAGCAAGCGGATCGGAGGTTGTGGCGGGTTTCGCGAGGCCCATTCGGACTATCTCAAACTTTATGCGGATCAATCATCGAAGATAGTTCGACCTATGCCTGCTATCTCTCGGCCGTCAACGTATTTCACAGGAGACCGACATGAAAACCATTCTCATCACCGGCAGTTCGTCCGGCTATGGGCTTGAAACCGCGCGTCACTTCCACGCCAGGGGCTGGAACGTGATTGCCACCATGCGCAACCCGCAAGCCAGCCCCTTGCCCGCCTCCGACCGTATCCGGGTTTTGCCGCTCGACATCACCGATCCTGACAGTATCGCCAGCGTGATCGAGGCCGCCGGCCTGATCGACGTTCTGGTCAACAATGCCGGCATCGGCCTCGTGGGCGCCGTCGAGGCGACACCGATGCCGCTGATCCGCAAGATTTTCGAGACCAACACCTTCGGCACGATCGCGATGACTCAGGCGGTGACCCCGCAGATGCGCGCGCGCCGCTCGGGCGTGATCGTCAATGTCACCTCCAGCACCACGCTCACAGCGATGCCGCTGGCGGCGCTCTACACGGCGAGTAAACAGGCCATCCAGGGCTTCACCGGCTCGCTGGCGCTTGAACTCGGCTATTTCGGGGTGAAGGCGCGTCTGGTTGAGCCGGGCTATGGCCCAACGACGCGCTTCGCCGCGAACAGCCTGTTCCGCCTCGAAGATCTGATCCCGGAAAGCTATGCCGGCTATGCCGGGCCGATTTTCGAAGCTTTCGCCACGCCCGAGTTGGTGACGCGCGAAAGCGATGTGGCCGAGGCGATCTGGCGCGCCGCGACCGAGACCGGCGACGCCCTGCACTACCCGGCGGGTCCCGATGCCGTCGCTTTGGCGAAAGCGGGCTGACGGCACGCCCGGGTCGCACCCGCACCGGCATAGCCCGCGTCCCTCGCAGACAAGGCGACTCGTTGGGAGCCGAGACAGAAGGTTCGATGGTTTTATCCGCGTCTCTGGCTCTGAATGACATTGGCATGCTGCACACGCTATGGACTTCTGCTTTGAGCGGCCCGTCAGCGGCATTTGAGCCGTTGTCGAACGTCAGTTCTGTGCCGTTTTAGCCACTGGCCCGGAGTTCGGCGTGGTCGGCGCACGTGTTGCGAAAGGAGTAACCAACCTGGGAACCTGAAAGGCGGACACGCCATGCGAAACGACACCCCAAATGCTGCTGATGTGCAAATTATCGCAACATCACGGGGTCAGAATCTCATCATAATCACATAGCAGAGCGCCTAAACGCCCCAGGCGCTCTACTTGCTTGTGCACAACCGCATCGCCATTAAACGATGACGGCAAAGCGTGGTTAGTAGAAACGTAACCATCGAAGTGCCACCTGAATAAGATCGTCATGGTATCCAGATGTTGCTTTAGATCGGAATCTGGCGATCTGATCACGATCCAAGCCCGCCTTCCGCGCGGCATGAGCACACCGCGCCAAAATGGCGAGGGCATTTCCTTCCACGCCCGAAAGCTGCAGGTTGATGTTTGGATATTTGGTTTCCATTCAAGTTGTCTCCAGCTGATGGTCAGCGGCGGAGCGCCACTTCCCAAGGGAGTTGAGGTCAACTGTTTGGGATAGGAAAAAACAAACCGGCATGACGTGCCGGTGTCTACTCCCTTGGTCCAATCGGCGGAGCGGAAACAAAAATACACATTTCATTTTAACAAGCTGCGTCGAGAACCGGACGAAAGCTGCCCCGATCCACCGACATTTGCCGGCTCGGAGCCGGGAACTTCGCCAACACATTCGCCTGCAGGCCAGCTAAAGACTGCGATCCGCATCCGGTTGACTTCCCTTCGTGCCGGACGCAGGGTGCCCGCACATAACCGGGGGTGCTCCGTTCAGGGGCTGAGATGCGCGACCGCGTGAACCCTTCAACAGCTGATCTGGATAATACCAGCGGAGCGAGGTGCTACCATGTTCATAGGCGCGCAAGTGTCTCTATATCCGATGACATGCGATTTCGTGGAGGTCATCACGACCGGGCTCAAGGCCCTAACCCCCTACAAGTCAGACCTGCGGATCGAGACCGACGACATGTCGACGCTCATGGTCGGTGCGCCCGAGCCGCTCTTCGGTGCGATGCGCGACCTCTTCGCTGCGGCGGCGCGGAGGCCAGAGCACATGACCATGCATGTGACGCTCTCGCGCGGCTACCCGGGAGAGGCGGACGATCCCGCCTGTCGATGCGAGGTGCTGGAAAAGGCCCAGGACGAGAGGCTTGCGGAACGGCCGGCGCTGGCGGCTCAGGCCGTCGGCAACGCACCGCAAACGGGTGTGGAGATCGACCTTCAGTTCTCGCTCTATGTCATGGGCAGCGGCGACCACATGGAAGAGATCTAGGGCTGCATCGACTTCCTGCGGGAGAGCAGCGCCTTCCACAAGACCAAGAACTTCTGCACCCGCCTGCGCGGCGATGCAGGAGCCGTCTTTGAGACCCTGCGCCAGGCCTTACTGCGCTTCGGTCCGGCTGAGGGGCATGTCACCATCGACATCACTGCCTCAGCCAACAGCCCCAGCCTCGCCTGATCCATCCTACTTGTGGGGCCCTGCCCCGCTCCCTGCCAGGTGACGCATGCGCGTCTTGCGACATATCCTTCCGGCCGTCGTGCTGGCCCTCGCCTTTCTCGGTGGTTGGGAAAGCTACGTGGCGCTGACCGGCGCCTCGCCGCTTGTTCTGCCCGCCCCGAGCGACGTGCTGAACGGCCTTCGCCTCGAACGGGCCGAGATCGCCCGCCATGCGGCGGCGACCATCGGTGTCGCGACCGTGGGGTTCAGCCTGTCGGTGCTTTTTGCCGCCCTCGTCTCGATCAAGCTGCACTTTGCCGGATGGCTGCGGCGCGGGATGATGCCCTTGCTGGTGGCCAGCCAGACGGTGCCAATCGTGGCGCTCGCCCCGCTGATGGTGCTTTGGTTTGGCTTCGGACTGCTGCCGAAGGTGCTGCTGGTCATCCTCGTGACCTTCTTCCCCATGGTCCTCAGCCTGATGGCCGGATACGGCACCCCGCCGCGCGCCTTCCGCGATCAGCTCGTCTCCATGGGCGCCGGGCACTGGCAGGTGTTCCGCCGCGCCCCCCTGCCCTCAGCCCGCGGGCATTTCTTCGCGGGCCTCCGAATCTCCGCGACCTATGCCATCGTGGCGACAATCTTTGCCGAATACGCCGGGGCGCGGCAGGGCCTCGGGATCTACATCCTGACCGCCAAGAATAACTTCCGCTCCGACCTCGTGCTGTCGGCTGTCTTCGTCTCGGCCCTTCTGACCCTAACCTTGCTAGCCCTGATCCAGCTTATCGACCGGCAGACGGGTCGTCGCTATCGGAGAGCCAACCATGCTTGAGGTACGGGGCCTAACCATCCGCGCGGGAGACACCGTGCTCGTCGAGGAGCTGTCGCTTGACCTCGAAACTGGGCGACTGACCTGCCTCATCGGCCCGTCAGGCTACGGCAAGAGCTCTGTCATCAAGCGGCTGTCCGGTGTTCTCGCGCCGGAACTGCGGCGGGCCAAGGGTCAAGCGCGGCTGGAGGAGACGGAGCTGTCTCTGCCCCACGAGGCCATCGCCTACCAACCGCAGCAGGACACGCTATTTCCGTGGCTGACGATCCTCGAAAACGCGGCCCTCGGGCTAGGTTTTGAACCCATAACCGGGATTCCCAGTGTGGCGGGTCTATGCTTCACTTCCGGCAATGGAGGTGAACATGGCCCGTTTTGATCTGACCGACTTCGAGTGGGAGCTGATCCAGCCCCTTCTGCCCAACAAGCCGCGCGGCGTCGCGCGGGTGGACGACCGGCGGGTGCTTAACGGCATCTTCTGGGGGCTCAGGACCGGCTCGCCATGGCGCGATCTGCCAGAGCGTTATGGCCCGCACACCACCATCTACAACCGCTTCAATCGCTGGGCCAAGGCCGGTGTCTGGGTGCAGGTGTTTGAAACCCGTTCGGAAAAGTCACCGGACAGTATGCAGTTCATCGACAGCTCGATCATCCGCGCCCACCAGCACGCGGCCGCGGGTAAAAAGGGGGCGAGGATCACGCCATCGGTCGTTCTCGTGGCGGGCTGAGCACCAAGATCAATGCCATGGTCGATCATCGCGGCCTGCCGGTGGCGATCACGCTGTCCGCCGGACAGACCTCGGACAAGGCGGCGGTGGCCGATCTGCTGGCGGCTCACCCCGCGCCTGGCGACGTCGTGGCCGATCGCGGTTACGACGCCCGCGCCATCCTGGAGCTGATCGCAGCGCATGGCGGGCGGGGGCACATCCCAACTCAGCGGGACCGCAAAGCTCAACGGTCAGTCGATGCCGCAGTTTACCGGCAACGCAATCTGGTCGAACGATACTTCAACAAGCTCAAACACTTCCGAAAAGTCGCAACGCGATACGAAAAAACTGCGCGCAACTACCACGCAGCTGTCCTCCTCGCATCATCCCGACTTTGGTTAAGGTTTTATGAGGCCGCTTCCTAGAGATCCGAGGCACCACCCGGACCGCCGCGCAGGGCAGGGTCCGCCCGCTGTTCCCCACGTTCGGCCTAGCAGGGCACGAACACAGGTTCCCCGACCAGCTCTCCGGCGGGATGCGCCATCAGCGGGCCGGGGATGGTGCCGTCATAGCTCCAGACCTCGGTCGGCCCGTAGCCCTCAGGCGCGAGCTGCACCGTGGCTTTCCGGGCCTTTAGCTGCGCGGGCGTCGCGGCCCAGCCGGGCCGCGCCACGAGCGCTCCGGCAAGTCCGGCGCAAAAACTGCGGCGTTTGAGGAGGATATTGATCATATCAGTTGATCCCGTTTGCACGCTGCAACTCGCGGACATAGCTCACGATGCTTACCATATCGGCGCGTGTCAGCCCTTTCTGCGCGGGCATGTTTCCAAAGCGCCAATGATGCGCCTGGACACCGCGCTCGGCGGCCAGAAAAAAGGCCATGTCGCCGTGATGCGACGGCTCGTAGATCTTGTGAATCAGCGGCGGGCCGAAGCCGTCCTTCCCGGCAGCGTTTTCGCCGTGGCAGGCGGCACAGACAGCGTCGAATCCGCGCTTTCCCAGTTCGGCCTGAGCGGAGAGATTGTCCGGCAGGCTGACGGCAACCATTGGGGCACCGGCGGCGGGGGCCTGCGCCGCCGGTGTCTGCGTTTGCGATGCGCTGCGGGTCATCAGGAAGATGGCGCCGGCGGCGACCGCAACAACGGCCGCGCCAGAGATGGCAAGTTTTTTCATCTGAGTGTCCTCGGTCGCAGAACGGGCGGGCCCGTCTGCATGGTCCTGTCACATCAATCCCGTGCGCAGGGCGCGGGACCGGTCTCTGGAGTGTGAAGGATCAGAGGCGTGGAGGCGGCAGGTCGCGACCGAGCGACACCGCCCGTCCGGTTTCGGACCTGGGCGCGGGATACCCGTCGCGTGCCGCCTTCATTGTCACGGCCATGCTGCCATCGTCAGGCAAGGTCGCTGCGGCACAGCTCGCCATGTGATGACACTCGGGGTGGTCCACAGAGCCCTGATCTTGCGCCGCGACCTCTTCCACGCAATCGGCGCAGCCATGGATATGATCCATATGTCCGGCCATAGGCATCGCAACGCCGGAACGCGGCAACGCCACCAGCGTGAGGAATGCCGCGAGAAGGATCAGGACAAAGATACGCAAGGCCGCTCCGTTTCCATGCGCAAACAAATCTGCCCTACAAGACCACACGGGGTCAACCGCTCATGCCGGGTCATACTGCCCCGCTCTCGGTCGATCTGCGAATACCGTCATTTGCGCTGTCGGTTTCCCTAATGAGGCTTCCTGCCACTGGAAGGTAAAGTCACGAGGTCGTGACCTTCCCCAACCCGGACCACAGGTCAGAGCCGTGTCACGCGCAGCCGCAACGCGTTGCCGATGACCGAAACCGAGGACAAGCTCATGGCTGCCGCCGCCACGATGGGCGACAGCAGCACGCCAAGGAACGGGTAGAGAATGCCCGCCGCCACCGGCACGCCCGCCGTGTTGTAGACAAAGGCGAAAAACAGGTTCTGGCGGATGTTGCGCATGGTCGCCTCCGCCAGCCTGCGCGCCCGGACGATGCCGGTGAGGTCGCCCCTGACCAGCGTGATGCCCGCGCTTTCCACCGCGACATCCGCCCCGGTGCCCATGGCGATGCCCACATCCGCCTCTGCCAGCGCAGGGGCGTCGTTCACCCCATCCCCGGCCATGGCGACGGACAATCCCTCGTCCCGGAGCCGTCGGACAAGGGCGTTCTTGTCCTCGGGGCTGACCTCGGCGTGAATTTCGTCGATGCCCAGTTCCTTTGCCACGGCGCGGGCCGTGGTTTCGGCGTCGCCCGTGGCCATGACGATGCGCAGGCCCAGATCGTGCAGCGCGCGGATGGTCCCGGGCGTGGTTTCCTTGATCCGGTCGGCCACCGCAACGATCCCCGCCATCTGGCCGTCTGCCGAGACAAACATGGCGGTCTTGCCCTCGCCCTGAAGCGCCCTGGCCCGGTCGGCGAAGGCGCCGGTCGCGATCCCGAGTTCCCGGCTCAGCGCTGCGGTCGAAGCTTGCGATCGCTGTATTGCAGCTCGGATGGCGTGCGTGCCCTCTCGGCAGATTTGTTTCACAAATCGCCTGTCGGGTAATAGTACGTGGCGCAGCCGTGACGAACTGGTCCCATAGTACTTCCTTCCATTCCAGCGAATGGATCGCACCATCAAACCGTGGGTCAAACACCTAGGCGTCGATGAAGCGTTTCCAGCCGAAGGAAAGAGCGACGTCCGACGGGGACGAGGGTCCCAGCGATCCGCCAGATAGCTGTGTGCCGCCCACGTCCTCCTCTGACCAGTCCACCGCCGAGCCCGACCCGATGACCCGCCCTACACGCCGCAACCGCAATGCCGAAGTCGACTTCCGTGGCGAACGACGGTCAAACGCGACCCATGCTTCGATGACCGATCCGGCCTGATCGTTCAGGCCGACTTGACGCAAGCAAACGGTCACGCCGAACGGCGTGCTGCCATCGACATGCTTCACCGCCACTCGCCCAGTTCGACCCGGCGCCTGACACTGGCAGCGGACCGCGGCTACGACAGCGCGGACTTTGTCCCCGAGCTGCGCCAGATGGTGGTCACGCCGCATGTCGCCCAGAAGTCCCGGCACTCCGCCATCGACGGCAGAACCACTCGGCACCCCGGCTACGCCCAATCGCAGTGGCGCAGGAAGAAGATCGAGGAACCTTTTGGCTGGGTCAAAACCGTCGGCGGCATGGCGCAGACCCTGTATCGCGGCATCGAACGTGTGCGGGCTCGCTTCACGCTGGCGATGGCGGCGTGCAACCTCGCGAGGCTGCCCAAATTACTCGCCGCCTGGGCCGGAAAGCGGCCGAAGCGGCCATTTGCCCGCGCCCAAGGCCCCCACGACAGCTCCGTCCACAGGAAGCCGTTCCAAACGCGAGGCTTTTTTCAGCGGCCTGCTAGAGGGGCCCGCCCGGCCTTTCCCCCGACGGGACGCCGGGTACGCCAGTCTGCGCATTCGGAAGGCGGCTGTCCCGGATGAGGTTCACGACCTGCTCGTAACGGTCCGGCCGGCAATACAGTTCGACATAGACCAGCGGGTGGTCGTCGGCGGTAAAGTAGGTCCGGCGCACAATCAGCACCGGCGCCCCCTGCTCCATGCCCAGACGGCGGGAAATCTCGGCATCGGCGAGCGCCGCGGTGATGGCCTGACGCGCGCGCGTGGCGACACGGCCGCTGTATTCCTGCACCAGATCGACGAAGAACGCGGTGCCCAGGCGGTTGTCGGGGATGTCCTTTGTCATCCGCGCTTCCGCAAAAAGATGCGAGAAGGAATAGGGCAGCCCATTGTTGGTCAGAATGCGCTGCACCCGAAAGATCTGATCGTCCTTGCCGAGCCCGAACATCTTGCTGACTTTAGGGAAGTGCTCGGCCGGCTCCAGCTGGGCGCTGATCGTGAGCTGCTGATCGACCCGAAATTCGCCGGTGAGATCCTCGAGCGCGCCAATCGCCCAATAGCCGCCGCGCCCTTCGCGCACGATCTGCGTTCCGCGCCCGGCCGTGCGGGTGATCAACCCGTCGTTCACCAGCTGCTGGAGCGCGGCGCGGATCGTATGCCGACTTACCTTGAATTCCGCGATCAGCAGGCGCTCGGGAGGCAGCTGGTCGTGCTGATATTCATTGGCGATGATTCGGCGGCGAATCTCATCCGCGATCTTCCGGTGAGTCGGGGTGGACTTGGTCAAGGCGGTCCTTTCGATGCGACGGCAGGTGTCGCCATGCAGCTAAAATATCCAGATAATTAGAAGCATAGATTTTTCAAAATATCCAGAAAATGTCCGAAAATTTTCTGAACATCTGCGAAAGAGCTGTTTTGGCCCTGCGATGGAGTCGGCGAAGGCACCTCATAAGCAATTTACATAAATCAATAAACTTCATGAATCTCGAAAAATATGTGAGATGCGGGATCGCAATCACCAACTTGAAAATGTCCGGGGTGATGCGTAAGAGCGTCGATTTTTGGCGATAAGTTTGGAGAGGCCTCCCATAAATATCCGTACATTTTATTGACAAATGTCCGCGATCCGGGCTCTTCTGGCCTCACACCGCCAGAGGAGCCGGAGATGTCCGGGGCGGAAACCGGGAGGACAGACATGACGCCAGACCAGCCGCGCCCGACGCATCCCCCGTCCGCGTTGCGGTTCTGACCGGAGCGCGCAAGGGCCCGCGCTCCGGGCCGTTTCGCACAGACCTATCCGACAAACGCGCCCGGCACTGGCCGGGCGCAGAGACCGGGTGTGCCTTGGCCGCCCTTTGCTGCAGGGACTGAACCCACCGCCATGACCGATCATCGTTTCCGCGCCCTCGAGATTTCCCAGGACGGCCAGGTGGCCACGATCCGCATTCTGCCCCTGCGAGACACGCTGGTGATGGATGACCCCGTGGATGTGCACACAGAGATGCCGCGCGCCATCGAACAGCTGCGCCTCGACAACAGCGTGCGAATCGTCGTGCTGACCGGGGCCTATGACGGCGAGTTTCTGGTGCCGCCACCCAACGACTACTACACCAGCGAGCGGGCGACGGCGCGGCTGGGCGATCCCTACGGGATCTGGAATGTCTCGAACGGCATGCTGCGCTGCTGCCAAGCGCTGACCGAGATCGAAAAGCCTGTGATCGCCAAGCTGAACGGCGATGCGATCGGCTTCGGGCAAAGCATTGCCCTGGGCTGCGACCTGATCCTCGCGCGGGAGGATGCGGTGATCTCGGATGCGCATCTGGGCATGTCCGAGGTGGTCACCAGCGGTGGCAGGCGCGTGGGGCTGCCTTTTGCGACCGTGCCGGGGGACGGGGCGGGGGCGCTGATGCCGCTCTTCATGCCGCCGACCAAGGCCAAGGAATACATGATGCTGTCCAGGAGCTATACGGCGGCGGAACTGGCGCAGATGAACATCGTCAACCGCGCGGTGCCTGCGGCGGAGCTGGATGCGGTGACGGATGAGGTGATCGCCGCGCTGCTGAAGCGTTCGGCCTTTGCGCTGGCCTGGACCAAGCGGATCATGAACCGGCATGTGGCCCAGCAGGCCAATCTGACGCTGGATGCGGCGGTGGCCTATGAGGCGCTGAATTTCAGCCAGATCCAGCACCTTGGCTATGACGGCGATCCCAGATCCCTGACCGAGCCGCAAGATGCCGCCACCGCCGCCAAGACGCGCGGATGAATGTGGGGGATCGTCGGATGCGGGATCTGAGGGGAAAAACGGCCATCGTCACCGGCGCTGCGGGGATCCGTGGCATGGGCCGCGCGATAGCCGGGCGTCTGGCCGAAGAGGGCGTGTCGGTCGCGGTGCTGGATCATCCCGACGCGCCCCGCGGGTTCACGCCCGAGGCTCGGGCGGCGGGATGGCGCGGCCTGCCCAGCGTCGTGGCGGAGCTCGAGGCGGCGGGCGTTCCGGCGCTCGCGCTCGATTGCGATCTGACCGACCCCGGCGCGGTGGCGCGTGCGGTGGACCGCGCCCGAGAGGGGCTTGGCGGGGTGGATATTCTGGTGAACAGCGCCGCGATCACCGGCCCGGTCGATGTGCCCGCCACCGATCTCCCGGATGCGGTCTGGGACAGGGTGGTGAAGGTCGATCTTTACGGCGCGTTCTACATCGCCCGCGCGGCGGCACGGGCGATGCTGGATCAGGGCCGGGGCGGGTCCATCGTCCTGCTGGCCTCCTGGGTGGCAAAGACCGGCGTGCGCGGCATGGCCTCTTATACGGCGGCGAAGGCGGGGGTGCTGGGTCTGACCCAGACCATGGCCATCGAGCTGGCGCCAAAGGGCATTCGGGTCAACGCGGTCTGCCCCGGCGGGGTGCCCACGGACATCAATTACGGAAACATCCTGCGCATCGCGGAGGAGCGGGGGGTCAGTCTGGAGGAGGCGCGGCAGCTGCACATCGCCTCGTTTCGGGCCGGGGTGCCGCTGGGCCGCGCGGGCGAGGTGACCGAGATCGCCAACGCGGTGGCGTTCCTCGCGTCGGAGCAGGCCAGCTATGTGACCGGGCAATCTCTCAATGTCGATGGCGGCGGGCTGATGGCGCGCTAGGCGGCGCGTCGTCCTCCCGTGAATGAAAGGAAGATCAATGGCGGCATCCCCAGGCATATCCGCTCCGGCGCAGGCGCCGGTTGTGCTGGTGACCGGCGCGGCGGACGGGATCGGCTGGGCCACGGCGCGGGCCTTTGCGGCCGAGGGCGCGCGGGTCGTGCTGGTCGATCTGCGGGCCGACGCGGCGGAGGCGCGCCGCGCCGAGCTGGGCGGGACGCATCTGGCCTTCGGCGCCGATGTCTCGGACCAGGCGGATGTGGCCCGGATGATGACGGCGGTAGAGGCCGCCTGTGGCCGCATCGACGTTCTGGTGAACAATGCGGGGATCCCGGAGCAGTCGCTGCCCACGCTGGAGCAGGATCTCGACAGGTTCGACCGCATTCTCGACGTGCATCTGCGCGGGCTGTTCCTGATGAGCCGCGAGGCCGCCCGGATCATGCTGCGCCAGCAAAGCGGCGCCATCGTGAATGTCAGTTCCATTGTCGCGATCCGGGGTGTGCCGGGGCGCAACGGCTATGGCGCCGCCAAGGCGGGCGTGCTGGCCATGACGCGGGCCATGGCCTGCGAATGGGCCGGATCGGGGCTGCGGGTGAACGCGGTGATCCCAGGTTATGTGCGCACCGAACTGGTGCGCCGTCTGGAGGAGAGCGGCACGCTCGACTCCGCCAGGATGACCGGGAGCACGCCGATGGGGCGGCTGGCACGGCCCGAGGAGATCGCCGACGCCATCGCTTATCTTGCCTCGCCTCGCGCGAGTTTCATCACCGGGGCGTCGCTGGCCGTGGACGGCGGCTGGACCGCCTCGGGCATGGCGTAAGGCGCGGGGATGGGTGCCACCACCTACAGCGGCGGCCGCGCCCAGAGCAACGACAGCCGGGCCGGATCCGGCGGCAGGAGAGACCCGATGACGCGCGCCAGACCGACGCCCCATGCCCTCGACCGGATCATTCTGGCGAGCGACCGATGGCTGCGCCAGGCCGAGGCCGCGCTGCTGGCGGTCGCCTGTGTGGCGCTGCTGATGATCATGGGGCTGATCTCGGCCGACGCGCTGTCGCGCTACCTGCTGAACAAGCCGCTGACCTTCACCTACGATCTGGTGATCATGTATCTGCTGCCGGCGGCGATGTTCTTTGTCGTGCCCTATGCGCTGCGGGCCGGGGAACATGTGACGCTGGACATTCTGGCCCACAACCTGCCCCGGCGGCTGCGCCATCTGGCCCTGGGCATCGGCTTTCTCGTCGCCCTGCCGCTGTTCGTGCTCATCGCCAACGAGATGTGGATCAAGACCCATGAAAGCTGGGTGTCGGGATTGCGCTCGGCGGCGCAGATCGCCTGGCCGATCTGGGTCAAGTCCGCCGTCATTCTGGTGTCCTTCGCGGTGATCTCGGTGCGGGTGCTGCATTTCGCGGTCGCCAACCTGTCGGCGGCGGTCTCCGCGCGCCCGGTCTGGGGCGATCATCTGTCCGCTGTGACCGAGGCGCCGGACGCCGCCGGACCGCAGCCGCATCCGGGGGAAAAGTGAGATGGTCCTGACATCCGGCCTCGTGGTCCTGTTTGTGATGCTGGCTCTGGGCATTCCGGTGGCGATCTCTCTGGCGGTGTCCGGCGCGGTCGGGCTCTACCTGATCGGGGGCAGCCATGTGGTGATCGGCATCATCGGCTCCACCGCCGAATCCGCCATGCACAGCTATGAATTCGCGATGATCCCGCTGTTTATCCTGATGGCGAATTTCATCCTCGTCAGCGGTGTCGGCGACGACATGTTCGACATCGCCAAGAAGTGGATGGGCCGCACGCCGGGCGGGCTGGCCCATGCCACCGCGGCGACGGGTGCCGCCTTCGGGGCCATTTCCGGCTCGAGCACGGCGGCGGCGGCGACGCTGGCCTCGACCAGCATACCGGGCATGATCCGGCAGGGTTACGATGTGAAGCTGGCCTCGGGCGTTGCCGCGATCTCGGGCACGCTGGCGATGCTGATCCCGCCAAGCGCCGCGATGGTGATCTATGCGCTGCTGGCCGAGATGAGCATTGCCAAGCTGCTGATCGCGGGGCTGGTGCCGGGGCTGCTGATCACGCTGACGATCATCCTGACCGTGCTGCTGCTTGTCTGGCTGCGTCCCGATCACGCCCCCGCCGCGCAGAGCTATTCCCTGCGGGAAAAGATCAGATCGCTGCGCACCGCCTGGAGCTTCATGCTGCTTTTCTCGCTGGTGACGCTGACGATCTATCTGGGGATCGGCACGCCGACCGAAGCCTCCGCGCTCGGTGCGCTCGGCGCCTTCGTGCTGGCGGTGATCCGGCGGCCGAACCTCAGGGTCTTTGCCGAGGCCACGGTGCGGGCGGTGTCGGCAAGCTGCATGATCGCCTTCATCGTCTTCGGCGCGCTGATCTTCGGTTATTTCCTGACGCTGACCCAGGTGGCGCAGAACCTGATCACGTTCCTGGCGGAATCGCAGGTGGACCGCACGGTCATCCTGATCTGTATCCTTGGCATGTATCTGGTGCTGGGCTGTTTCGTCGATCTGATCACCATGCTCATCCTGACCGTGCCGATCGTGTCGCCGTTGATCGTGCATCTGGGCTACGATCCGATCTGGTTCGCCGTGCTGACGATCATCATGGGCGAGGTGGGGATGGTCACCCCGCCGATGGGGCTGAACTGCTTCGTCATCTCGAAATACACCAATATCCCGGTGGGACAGGTCTTTCGCGGCTCATATCCGCATGTGCTGGCGCATCTGGTGCTGGTCGCCATCCTGGCCGCCTTTCCGCAGATCATCCTGTGGCTTCCCGGAACGATGAACTGAGATCGCGCCGCCCCTGCGCCGCCGGGTCGGGGGCCGGCTGCCGATGACATGGAGACGATGACATGACGACAGACCGCCTCTCATTCTATATCGACGGCGCCTGGCGCGCGCCCGCACCCGGCGCGTTGCGGCTGGCGGTCGAAAACCCCGCGACCGAGCGGAGCGTCGGGGCGATCAGCCTGGGCGGCGCGGCGGATGTGGATGCGGCGGTGCGGGCCGCGCGGCAGGCCTTCGGCAGCTACAGCCGCAGCCCGGTGGCGCAGCGGATCGCCTGGCTGGAAGAGATCGGCGCCCAGATCGAGGCGCGTCTGCCCGAAATGGCGCGGGCGATCTCGCTGGAGATGGGCGCGCCCATCACCTTCGCACGGGAGGTGCAGGCCGGGAACGCGCTGGCCCATGTTCAGGAGGTGATCGGGGTGCTCCGGGGCTATGCCTTCGAGCATCCGCTCAAGCAGGCCCGCATCCTGCACGAACCGATTGGCGTCTGCGGGCTGATCACCGCCTGGAACTGGCCGGTGATCCTGATCATGACCAAGCTGGTCTATGCTCTGGGCGCGGGCTGTACCGTGGTGCTGAAACCCAGCGAGATCGCGCCGCTCAGCGCCGCCGTTCTGGCCGACGCCATCGACGCCACAAGCCTGCCCGAAGGCGTGTTCAATCTGGTCAACGGCGATGGCGCCGGGGTGGGGCGGGCGATCTCGGCGCATCCGGGGGTGGATCTGGTGTCCTTCACCGGATCGACGCGGGCGGGAATAGACATATCCAAGACCGCCGCCGACACGGTGAAGCGCGTCCTGCTGGAGCTGGGCGGCAAATCCGCCAATATCATTCTGCCCGACGCCGATCTGCGCAGCGCCGTCGATCTGGGGATCCGCCGCGCCTTTGCCAATTCGGGGCAGTCCTGCCAGGCGCCGACCCGGATGCTGGTGCACGAAAGCCAGATGGCCGAGGCGGTCGACGTCGCGCGCGAGGTTGCCGCCGGGCTCAGACTCGGCGACCCCAGCCGTCAGGAGACGGAAATGGGGCCGGTCGTGTCGCGGCGGCAATACGAGCGGATCCAGTCGATGATCGAGAGCGGCATCGCCTCCGGCGCGCGTCTGGTCGCGGGCGGTCCCGGCAAACCGGAGGGGCTGGAGACCGGGCATTACGTGCGTCCGACGGTCTTTGCCCGTGTCGATCCGGGCGCGTCTATCGCTCAGGACGAGATCTTCGGGCCGGTGCTGCCGATCATCCCCTACCGCGATGACGAGGAGGCGGTGGAGATCGCCAATGGCACGATCTACGGGCTCGCCTCCTACATCCATTCGGGGGACGAGGCGCGGGCGATGGCTCTGGGGCGGCGGATGCAGTCGGGCCGGGTCTACATCAACACCTATACCCACGATCTTTCGGTGCCCTTCGGCGGCTACAAGCAGTCCGGCAACGGTCGGGAACAGGGCGTGCCGGGACTGGAGGAATACCTGGAGGTCAAGACGGTGCTCGGCTGCAGGGCCTGAACCGGGCGCAGTGTCGCCGGCAGGCGGCCCGCGCGGAAGACGAGGAGGAGACTGTCATGAAAACACAGATGGAGGAGACAAGGACAATGACTGCATTCGCAAAGACGGCCCGGAGGGCGATCGCCGCGCTGGTGACGGCGGTGGGCCTGTCGGGCGGCGCCGCGCAGGCGCAGGACAGCATCGAGCTGAAGGTGGCGACCTTCCTGCCGACCACGCATTTCCAGCAGCAGCAGGGCACCATGCCCTTCATGGAGACCCTGACCGAGCTGACCGACGGCCGGGTGAAGTTTTCCTACTTTCCCGCCGAGCAGGGCGGCAAGGCGGGGCAGATGTTCGATCTGCTGAAGGCGGGGGTTTTCGACATCGTCGAATTCGGCTCGGGATATGTGGGCATCGAACAGCTTCCGCTGCTCAGCATTCTGGAGGTTCCGGGCATGGTGTCGTCCTCCTGTCAGGGCGGGGCGGCGCTGCGCGAACTCGCCTCGCCCGGCGGGGTGATCTATGAAAGCGGGTTCAAGCCCGCGGGGATGCGGCCGATCTCCTATTTCATCTATCCGCCCTATGGCATCATGTCCCGCGTGAGCATCACCTCGCTCGACGATCTCAAGGGCAAGAAGATGCGCACGGCGGGGGCCATCAACGAATTGTCGGCGATCAAATCGGGAGGGGTTTCGGTAAAGGCCACGGCGGGAGAGCTGTACGAGGCGCTGTCGCGCGGCACGGTCGATGCCACCATGTACTCCTTTCTGGCCACCAAGGGCTTTGGCTATGAGGAGGTCGCGCCTTACGGTGTCACCGGCTACAGTTTCGGCACTCCGGGTTCGATCATGGTGATGAACGAGCGCAGCTATCAGAACCTGCCGCCCGAGATTCAAGAGGCGGTGCTGGAAGCGGGGCGCATGGCGACCGAGAATTTCTGCACCTACACCGATGCGAACGAAGCCGCCCGGATCGAGGAGCTGAAGGCCGGGGGGATGACGTTCTACACCTGGACGGACGAACAGAAGGCGGCGCTGGACGCGATCTTCCAGGGCGTCGGGCAGGAATGGGCCGCCAATCAGGATAAGCGCGGCATTCCCGCCACCCAGGCGCTGGAGGATTTCGCCAAGACGCTGGCCTCCGACTGATCCGCCCCTGCGGAGTGCCGTCCCGGACCCGTCCGGGCGGCAGCCCCTTCCGGCCGGAACGTGCCGGGAGTGGGATGCTGGTCCGCGATGCCCCCGAAGGCATTGGCCGGACGCCCGTGTCCGCGCCGCCTCCCGCGCGGGCACGGGGACGCTTTTACGATCCGGGTGCGAGGCAGGGGCCGTTCCGGCCCCGAACAGGTGGGATGTCCGATCATGGCACGCAGAACAGCGCGATCCGACGCGTATGACTTCATCATCGTCGGGGCCGGCTCCAGCGGCTGCGTCCTGGCCAGCCGGCTCAGCGCGCAGGCGCGGGTGCTGGTGGTCGAGGCAGGCCCGTGGGACCGAGATCCGATGATCCGCGTGCCGCTCGGCTGCGGGCATATCCTCGCCCGGCGGCATCACGACTGGAAGTATTTCACCGAAAAGGAGCCGGGGCTGGGCGGGCGCCGCATCGAATGCGCACGCGGCAAGGTGGTCGGCGGCTGTTCCTCGACGAACGGAATGGCCTATGTGCGCGGGCACCGGGCGGATTATGACGGGTGGGCCGCCATGGGGCTGCCGGGCTGGTCCTATGCGGATGTGCTGCCCTATTTCCGGCGGCAGGAAAGCTGGGAGGGCGGGGCGGATGCCTATCGGGGCGGGACCGGGCCGCTCAGAACCCAGTGGACCCGTTTCGAAGATCCGCTGAGCGCGGCCAGCCTCGCGGCGGGTCTGGCGCTTGGCCATCCCTGGACCGAGGATCATAACGGCGCCGATCAGCACGGCTTTGGGCGCTGGCAGATGACCATCCGCAACGGACGCCGGTGCAGCGCGGCGGATGCCTATCTGCGCCCGGCGCTGCGGCGGGGCGGGCTCGAGATCGTTGTCGGGGCGCTGGTCACGCGGCTGCTTTTCGACGGGGCGGCGGTCTGCGGGCTGGAATACCGGACGAAGGGCGGGGTGATGCAGGTGTTTGCCGGGCGAGAGGTGATCCTCTCCGCCGGGGCGATCAACTCGCCGCAGATCCTGATGCTGTCGGGTCTGGGCTGCCCCGAGGCGCTGCGCGATCACGATATAAGGGTGCGGGTGCCCCTGCGCGGCGTCGGCGCCAATCTTCAGGACCATGCGGCGGTCAATCTCACCGCCATCCGGCGGGAGGGCGGCCCGTTGCAGCGCGCCATGCGCTTCGACCGGATCGCCACCGAAATGTCGCGCGCCTATCTCTTCGGCCGGGGGATCGCCAGCGACATGCCCTTCGGAACCATGGGTTTTGTGAAATCCGGTGCGGAGGCGCTGCCAGACCTGCAGGTGATGTCGATTGCCGGGTCGCCGCTGAGCAAGCCCTATCTGCCGCCCTTCACCCGGCCCGCCGCCGATACGTTCGACTGGCGTATCGCGCTGCTGCGCCCGGAGAGTCGCGGGGCGGTGACGCTGCGCTCCGCCGATCCAACGGCGGCACCGCGCATTCGGCAGAACCTGCTGAGCACCGATGCCGATCTGCGGGGGCTGCGGCGGGGACTGCGGATGGCGCAGGCGCTGAACCGACAGGCGCCGCTGGCCACGATGGTCGCGCGGGAAAGTCTGGAGGCGGAGACGGACCAGGAGATCGACGCCTATATCCGCGCGATGGCGACGACGATCCACCATCCGGTGGGAACCTGCCGGATGGGCACGGATGAGCAGGCGGTTGTGGATACCGACCTGCGGGTGCGCGGGGTCGACCGGCTGCGGGTCGTCGACGCCTCGGTCATGCCTGCGATTGTCGGCGGCAACACCAATGCGCCGTCGATGATGATCGCGGAGAAGGCCGCCGATCTGATACTCGGGGGCCCGCCCGCGTGACGGGGGCCACCCTCCCGGGGCCGGGATCCGTTACGGCTCCTGCACCGCGCCAGGTGCACCGGCGCAAGCCGTGCACTGGCCCCGCTTGGTTCTGGGTGTGTGCGCTATTCGAAGCGCATCTCCCATTACCTGCGACGGTAGGGGCGCCGGCCGTTTTCCTCCATCATCTTTTCACAGAAAACCTCAGCCGGGGCCCTCAAGCCGAGGCACTTGCGGGGTGTGTTGTTGAGCCGGTCGCAGAGTTGCTTCAGCTCGCGTTCGGTCATGGCGGCGACGGAACCGCTTAAATACGCCGGATCCTGTCCAACGATCGGGGAGTGGCTCAGCGCCCATAGTCTTTTGGCTTTGAGAGAGAACGAGTCCCGGCCCGTAACTTCTACGCGGCTCTGGAAACCGAAGACATGGGCGAGTAACTAGGTGTTCAGCCCCGGCATCTGGTCCGAAACCCCGTGACCTCCTCTTCCTCCCCGGTCAGATCCACCGCCGGCCTTGGCAGGCTTGCCTTGGGGCGGAACAGCACAACCCAGCTAAGCGCGCTACCGCCCTCGCCCAACCGGCCGACATCCGGCACATCGTAGCGATCCAGAAAGAAATCCCGCACAAGCTGTGCCGCGCGCGGCGTGCCTGCGGGCTTGCCGACAAAGACGCAGTCCTGCGGGTCGATGCCTTCGCGGGCGAGCGTCTCGGCCGGGGGGAGATCCGACACCGCAATGCGCCATCGTCGGCCATCGGAATCGAACTCCTTGATCGCATAGAGAAACTCATACTTGATCTGCTGGATGCTGTAGAGCATCGGATCCTCCGCCGGGTTATTTCGTTTCGACCTGAAAGCGCGGTGCGGCCCCCTGATGGCCGTGTCGCTCCATCCAGGTCTCGACCAGCTCCTGCCCGTCATGCAACTCGTCGGGCGACATCTCGGCCACCAGCCCTTCGAGCATGTTGATCGCAGTGCCCGCGCCATGCTGCGCCGCCAACGTCAGCCACAGAAAGGCCTTGCGCCGGTCGCGCGCGGTGCCGGACCCGTTGCGATAGCAAAACCCCAACCGGGCCTGCGCGGGAAAATACCCGGCCTCCGCCGCCATCCGGTAATAATCGACCGCGCGCGGCAGATCCTTTTCCACCAGCTTGCCCGCCGACAGCAGCGTCGCCGCGTTGAACTGCGCACCGGTATCGCCGGCATCGGCAGCGCGGCACAGCCAGCGCAGCCCGGTTTCGGGATCGGCCGCGACGCCCTCGCCCTGCACATAGCTGACGCCAAGATTGGTCATCGCCTGGATGTTGCCCAGCTCGGCGGCGCGCTGGCAAAACCGGACGCCCTGCGCCTTGTCGGTGGGCATGCCGTCGCCATTGGCCTGCATCACCGCAAGCCAGAACCAGGCGGTGGGATCGTCGCGATCGGCCAGAGTCTGGAACAGCGCATAGGCACGGTCGTACTGGCCCGCCTCATAGCGGTCGATGCCGTCCCGAAGCGCCGGGGAAAGGGCGGCGGTTGTCGTCATGTCGTTCATATCAGGTAATGCTCCACATTGCGGAAAATCGGGACATCGCTGTCGACCCGGGGCATCGCCGCCACCCGGTCGATCAGCGCATTCTGGAACCACCACGCCGCGGGTTCGGTCTGCACAGGCAGATCCGAAGGGGCGACGGGTAGATCGAGCGCAGCTTTTTTCGGCACCGCGCGCTGACGCTCTTCGGCACGGGTGCGCGCCGCCGACAGCTCGGCCTCCCAGAAGGTTTGGCGCGCGTCGCTCAGCGGGTGCCGGGACAGGATCTCGATCCGGAACATCGTCTGGTCGATGGCCGTGTGCTGCAACACGATGAGGCAGCAGTCTCCGGCGCTGACCAGCAGCACCGCATTGGGGAAGAGCCAATGCACCTCGAGCGGGCTGCCGTCCAGCGCGGCGCGATGGCCGGTCATGTGCAGCGGATCGGCAGCGGCGATCCTGTCGACCCGGGCCAATGCCTGACCGGCGAGTTTCCAGTTGGCATTGCCCTCGGTCCAGCTCCGGTAGACCCGCACTGCCTCTGGATCGGTAAGCTGCGGCGGCAGGCCAGCGACCTGCGGCACCCCCCCCGCAGGGTCCGGGTCGATATTGAGAAGCAAAAGCGCGCCGGCCTGCGCCACCTGCACCGGATGCAGCCGTTCGGGCCGTAAGCCAAGGTATTGATACATCAAGCGGGTCTGCTCGCGCCCTTCATCCGCCTGGATCGGCCCCCGGTCGCGACTATAGCCGCAGGAGGTAAAGGAACAGCTCGTGCGCTTGCCCTGCTGGCACTGGGTCGGCACCACGCGGCACCCGCCGTGCTGGGCCATATTGAACCGCGCCTCGAGCCGCCCTTCGGCCATCCGCTGAAGATGAACCCCGTGATAGCCGAGGGTGAAAGGCAGCAAATCGCCTTCGTCCGTTATCTCGTGTTCGCTGCCCACCGGAATCCAGGCCCGCGTCCAGATCGCCTCGTCCTCGAGATAGAGAAACTGCAACGAGCGGTAAGCCAGGCGGGGCATGACGCGGGCGGCGCCGAACTCTCTGCGCTGCGGCTCGAAACTCGCCGGATCTCCAAAATCCAGCCCTTCGTCGCCATATCCAAGATCGGGTCTGCGCACCATGTCGGCCTCCTGTCGCGCGTCGTGATATTCGGTCGATGCTCCCGCCCGGAAACCCCGGACGGGAGGCGGGAAAGTGCGGATCCTTCCCGCGGTAGGGGCCGGCATGGGGAATGAACCGGCCCGTCCAAAGCGACCCGGGCTTATTCCGCGGGGAGCAAAGCGCTGTTGCCCGGGTCGCCGTCTGCCCGGCCGCGCGGCCGGATTTCCTCGTCCGGCGCGGCGGGCAGTGGCCCGTCGACCATGAAGTGGTCGAGGACGTTCTTGGTCATCTTCGAGATGTTGTTGTCGCAGTTGTTCCACGGCAACGACCCGCAATAGGCGATCGAAGAGAACGAGAAGCAGGCGCCGCCATTCGGCGTCTCGTGGAAGGCGATATCCGCCCGCACGCGCGGGTGGGTGGTGCCGTCGAGACCCTGCTGGTTGAAACCGAAATCCTCCATCACGAGCAGATAGGCTTCGGTATGGCGCCCCGCCGAGGTTGCAACCGTCAGCGTGTGCGGCGGCGAGCCCAGCGTGAAGTCGACGATGTCGAGCTCCAGCCCGGCGGCGCCGCCACCGACCAGACCGAAATTGCCCAGCGGCTCGTCATAGTCGATGCCCTCGAACGCCCAGGAGACGCGCGGGTTGTTGCTGTCCGGCGTGCGCGAGAAATAGCTCGACACGTCGAACCCTTCCGAGGACATGCCCACGCCCGCGACCGAATGCAGGTAGCGGCCGCGGTAGCGCCACATCCCGCCAAGCTCGCCGGTGCCCTGGTGGTAGTATTCGCCCGGATCGGCGCGCCAGGTGCGGATGCCGCTTTCGCAGCGCCGCATCTCGGTGATGACACCGCGGCCCTTGTCTTCATAGGCCGGATGATAGGAATGCACCCAGTACCAGGCGTCGGCCCCCATATACATCAGGCGGCCGCCGCGTTGCGTGTAGTTGTGCAGCGCGTCGAGCTGGGTGCCCGAATTGTGCTCGGGGTGCGAGCCGGTGATGATGACGTTGTAGTTTTCGAGCCGGGCGAGCCCGTCATAGGTCACGTCTTCGTCGGTGAACACATCGTACTCGTAGCCCATGGTTTCGAGCCAGTAGATCAGATGCAGATCCGCCGGATACTGCCACGGCGCCTGGGCCAGGAAGTGGTCGTATTTCGGACGGATCGACAGGATCGGCCGCAGGCGCGAGGAAAAGCAGATCCCGGTGCCGTCGGTATGGGTGTCGTAGATCGAACCACCATATTCCCGGTGCTCGGCCAGGAACATGTTCTGATGCTGCATGATCGGCACGCGGTAGACGAAGAGTTCGGCGGCACCGGCGTTACAGGCCACATGTTCGTTGGCATAGGCCATGTAGCTGATCGTCGGCACCATGACCGCGATCTTGGACTGTTCCTTGCCGATTTCGGGCACGACCCAGAAGGGCACATAATCCTCGTCGCCCTCGGCGGTGGTCAGCTTGGCGGCGTAAAAGCGGCTTTTGCAATCCGCCGGCACCTGCCATTCGAAATCGACCTCCCAGCGGGCATCGTCGATATCGTCGTCATGGAAGCTGATCGCGCCATATTCCTTCGGCGCCTGTTTCCAGTCGAAGGTGGTACCGCCCCAGTTATGCCCGGTCATGCCGCGCGTCGGCAGGTTGACGAATTCCAGATCCAGCCGGTAGGGGCCGAAATCCGTGCCCTTGATGGTGTCGATCCCGTCCGAGAACTCCCACGCCGCGACGATCACCTCTGAAAGCGGACCGGTCGGGCCGGAATGGCGCCGCTCGGTCAGGCCGGGCTGGGCGCCCAGCTTCATCGTCTCGATCTCCTGCCGCGACAGGGCGGTTTTGCAGATGCGCGGCGTGTCGATCTTGCCATTGTATTTGCCGGTGAACACCACGCCCGCCGGCACCGACGATTTTGCCGTCGGATCGTCCGACAACGCCTCGGTATAGGCGGCGACGGCGGCGGGGATCGGCAGATGCTCGATCGGGCCGGAAACCGTCGTCTTGACCGGCTCGATCACCGGGTCGAGCGCATATTGCACCTGCGGTTCGTGATAGAGGATCAGCTCGCCGGTCTTGGCGTCGAAGGTCGCGGCGATGAAATGCCACGCGTGGTCGCGCACCGGCTGCGGGCTTTCCAGCGTGGTGCCATTGACGCGCACCTCGACATGGCCCTTCTCGTTGATGAAGAGACCATAGCCCTTGCCGTCGCTCCATTTGGTCACAAGCCCCTGGGCGCCATGCTTCCAGTATTTCGGGTGGGTCTTGGGCGCGGTCGGCCAGATCCAGCATTGCAGGGTGAAACTTTCCACCCGCAGCTGCCGGCAGTCGTCGACATAGCCGTAGGAGCCGCTGTGGATCACCTGCTTGCGGCCCGGCACCGTCGTGCTTATGCTTCCGGGCACGGCTTTTTCGATAAAGCCCGGACCGCGGGGGTTGGTGTCGCCGTTGATCATCTGAACGATTTCGGCCTTGAATTCCTTGGGCCCGTCACAGTTGATCAGGAACTTGATTGTCTCGCCGGGATGAACGCCGAACTTGTCGGCATATCCCACGAGTCGCATCGCTGCAGACATGTCTCTATCCTTGTTTGCTCACGCGAAGACACCTGGAAGTCTGGACCACTTCCGCCTTCGCGGTTCGTCTGAAAGCCCGGAACCGGGCGTCTTGTATCGCTGGGGCGAACGGTCAGGTGACCGGCCAGTTGTCGTCGCGGTGCTTCCAGCCTTCCTCGTAATGCTCGGGCATACCGGCGGTTTCCGGCAACTCGTCGAGCCGCATCAGGAAAATCGCGTGCTGCGCATCCTGCTCGTCGTCGAACACCCGGTCATCGACAAATTCCGGCGGCACACCGCGGATCCCCGACAGGCGCGCGATGCGCCAGCTCTTTTCGACCTCGGTGCAGACGATGATCAGCTTGCCGGCCATCGACTCGCCACGCATCCGCAGCAAAACACGGCGCAGCTTGGGGTTTTCGTGCACGCCGCCCGACAGATGCGTCGTGTCGCCCGGCGTCTCGCATTTCAGGATCGAAAATCCGGCGACACCCTTCATCGACTCGGTGCAGTCCAGATGCTCCTTGATCAGAGCCTCCCGTTCCGGCGAGCCCTTCGGCGGTATGGATTCCATAGTCTTCTCCTTGCTGATGCCCGAACCAGCGGGCGGTTAAACGGTCATATGGCGATCGACCATCTCGTCGGTCAGCTCGGCAATCGGCCCGGATTCCACGATCCGTCCGTTGTCCATCATGACGAAATGGTCGCCGAGCTGCCGCGCCACCTTGATGTGCTGCTCGGTGAGGATCATCGAGATCCCCATTTTCTTGTTGAGCATCGCCAGCGTCTCGCCGATCTCGGCGACGATGTTGGGCTGGATGCCTTCGGTCGGCTCGTCCAGCAGCAGAAGCTGCGGATCGACCGCCAGCGCCCGGGCGATGGCAAGCTGCTGCTGCTGCCCGCCCGACAGCTCGCCCGCGCGGCGGTTGAGATTCTCGCGCAGATAGGGAAACAGCTCGAGGCAGATCTCGGGGATCGTGCCGTCGCGCCCCGGCTTGGCAAAGGTGCCAAGCAGGATGTTCTCGCGCACGGTGAACTTGCCCAGGATCTGCCGGCCCTGCGGGATATAGCCCAAGCCGTGCTTGGCGCGCTCGTCGGTGCGCGCGCCGCTCAGATCCTCGCCGCCCATCGACATGGTGCCGGTCATCTTGTCGACCAGCCCCATGATCGTGCGCAGCAGCGTGGTCTTGCCCA
This sequence comes from Salipiger pentaromativorans, assembly GCF_024721115.1. Taxonomy (GTDB): domain Bacteria; phylum Pseudomonadota; class Alphaproteobacteria; order Rhodobacterales; family Rhodobacteraceae; genus Salipiger; species Salipiger pentaromativorans. Next base: position 133,008 of record NZ_JAMDHK010000010.1, read on the forward strand.
TACCGTTGCGCCCCAGCACGCAGACGCAGCTGCCCTTCGGCACGGCGAAATCAATGTCGCGCAGGATCTGGGTGCGACCGTAGAACGCGGAAATCTTGTCGAGTTGCAAAAGCATCAGTGTGCATCCTCTGTGCCGAGATAGACCGCGCGCACGCGCTCGTCCTTTTCGATGTCTTCCAGGCTGCCCTGCGCCAGCAGCGCGCCCATGTGCAGCACCGTCACGATGTCGGCGATCTTGCGAACGAAGTTCATGTCATGTTCGACAAGGATGATGGTGTGGGTCTTTTTCAGCCGGTTGAGGATCTCGACCGTCAGCTCGATCTCGTTCTCGGTCATGCCCGCCACCGGCTCGTCGAGCAGCAGGATCTCGGGGTCCTGCATCAGCACCATGCCGATCTCGAGCCACTGGGTCTCGCCATGCGACAGCAGCCCCGCCTCGGTGTCCAGCCGCCCGGTCAGCCGCACGGTCCGCGCGACCTCGGCCAGCTTTTCGTCGCATCCCGGCGCGCGCAGCCGGAACATGTTGCGCAGGGCGCTGGTCTCGCGGCTGAAGGCGACCTCGAGGTTTTCGCGCACCGACAGGCCCTTGAGCACCGCCGGGATCTGGAACTTGCGGCCGACCCCGCGCCGGGCGATCTCATGCTCGCCCAGCCCGGTGATGTCGTCGCCGCGCAGCCAGATATGGCCCGAGTCCGGCTTCTGGCGCCCGCTGATCAGATCGATCGTCGTGGTCTTTCCGGCGCCGTTCGGCCCGACCAGACATTGCAGGCGCCGTTCGGTGACATCCAGGCTGAAATCGTTGATCACCTGGTTGCCGCCAAAGCTTTTGCGCAGGTTGCGGATCTTGAGAAAGCCGCCAATCATATCGCCGCTCATTTTGCCGCTCCTTTCGCCGGGGCTTGGCCGAACTCTTCGCGTCGCCCGCCGCGCAGGCTGGCCAGGCGCCCCAGCAGCAGCTCGGCCAGTCCGGCAAAGCCGCCGGGCAGGAAGCGCACCACGAGGATGAAGGAGAAGCCCAGGATCAGGATCCAGGTATTGAGGAAGGCATCCCCCGCATAGCTCTGCGCGCCCTGCACCGTGAAGGCGCCCAGCATTGCCCAGAGCAGCGAGCCGCGCCCACCGATGGCCGCCCAGATCACCGCCGAGATCGAGAACCCGACCTCGAACTGCGCCGGCGAGACATATTGCGTCAGCACCGCAAAGCTTGCCCCCGCCGCCGCCGCCATCAGCCCCGAGAGCGCATAGACCAGCGTTTCGTAGACGGCGACGTTGTAACCTAGGAACCGCACCCGCTCGGGGTCGTCCTTGAGCGCGCGCACCACCAGCCCGAACCGGCTCTGGGTCAGCAGCTTGGCGGTAAAGGTACAGATCAGCAACAGCGCAAAGACCAGCCAGTAGGCGGTGCTGGAATAGGGGTCGATCTTGGTCCCCGCGATCACCAGCCCGGTCGGCGGCGAGATGCCGTTGACGCCATTGGTATAGGGTTGCAGCGCCACAAACACCGTGGCCAGCGCGCTCAGGATCGCCAGCGTCATGATGGCGAAGAACGGCCCCGACACGCGAGCGACGAACATCAGCCCTCCGAAGATCAGGTAGAACAGCGTCGGCACCAGCAGCGCCAGCGCGATGCCCAGCCCGGTGTTCCAGAACGGCTCCCAAAAAATTGGCAGGGTCTCGAGCGCGTTGTTGGCCATGAAGGGCGGGATGGTGCCGGGCGCCTGGCTTTGCATCTGCATGGTCATCGCCATGCCATAGGCGCCCAGCCCGAAGGCGATGCCCTGGCCCAGGTTCAGGATTCCGCCCGACCCCCAGCACAGGCTGATGGAGACGGCCAGCAGCCCGTAGACGCCGTAGGTGGCCAGCTGGTTGAGCAGGAAGTCGTCATCGGTCAACAGAGGCACGATGCCGATCAGCAGGAAGACGGCGGCATAGGCAAGCCATTGCAGCGTCTTGTTGTGATATGGATTGTCAAGCATTGGGGTTCCGCATGTTTCGCCGGACGGGCCGGTCTGTTCGTCAGCGCCGGCTACCGCCCGCGGAAATCAGGCCCTGGGGCCGGAAACGCAGGAAGACGACGATCAGGATGAAGATCAGGAAGCGCGCGAAGCTATCGTTCAGGAGCATAGCGAAGATCGACTGCATCTCGCCGGTGGCGATGCTGGCGATGGCCGATCCCATCAGCGCGCCGCCGCCGGTGACAACGATCAGGAAGGCTTGCACCACATAGCCCGTGCCCATGGTCGGCAGGACGATGTTGAGCACCCCGAACAGCGCTCCGGCGACACCGGCCAGGCCGGCACCGAAGGCGAAGGTAAAGGAATAGACCTGTTTCGAGTTGATCCCGAAGGCCGCGGCCATCTCGCGGTTCTGGGTCACGGCCCGCACCTTGATGCCGAAATCCGTCTTGTAGAACACGAACCAGACCAGCGCGATCAGCGCGAGCGCCGCCAGAATGACAAAGATCCGGAACGCTGCCAGGCTGACTCCGCCCAGCTCGATATTCGACGACAGAAAGCCGGGCATCTGGATGTATTTGGGATCGCTGCCGAAGGTCAGGCGGGTGCCCTGGATCAGCACCAGCGAGACGCCCCAGGTCGCCAGCAGCGTGTCGAGCGGCCTGTGATAGAGATACTGTATCAACAGCTTCTCGATCACAAAGCCGATCGCTCCGACGATCACAAAGGCGCAGGGGATGCACAGAAAGTAGGGCAACCCGAAATAGGTCTGCATCGCATAGGTGGCATAGGCCCCCAGCATGATGAATTCGCCATGCGCCATGTTGATGACCCCGGCGGTGCCGTAGATGATCGTGAGGCCGATGGCGGCGACGAGAAAGATACTGGCGATGCTTATCCCCAGGATAAGCGCGTTCGCCATGGCGACGGTTGAGATGTCCACAATGTTCCCCTGGGCTGATCGTGAGAACAGCCGGCGGCGGGCCGCACCCCGCCGCCGGTCGTTGATGCCGTTCAGATGACGTCGGTACGCAGCGTCCCGTCGGGCGCCAGCAGGCCCTCGGCGGTGCAGGTTCCGACATCGGGGTAGATCGAATAGGGGTCGGGCTCGACATGGGCGTCGGCCTGCTTGACGATCTTGAAGCTGCCGTCCGCCTGGCACTGGCCGATCTTGGGGACGAGCCAGGTGTTGAAGTTGTTCTCGTCCACCCAGATCTCACCCTCGGGCGAGATATCCGCGCCGACCTTGATGCCGGCGCAAGCATTGCGGATCGCGGTCGGCGTCACCTCTTCGATGCCCCGCTCGGCGATGACCTTTTCCAGAGCGTTCTTGAACACATAGGCAGAGGTATAGGTCTCTTCCATGTTGTAATGCGTCACGCCGTTCTTGCCGTAAGGGCTCGACAGGAACTTCTCGACGAATTTCTGGTTGGTCTCGTTCTCCAGCCCCTGGAAATACGGGGCCGACAGGAAATGCCCGGCACCGTTCTCGGCCCCCATGGCCTTGGTCTCGATCTCGCCGGTGGTCAGCGAGGCGATGGGCATGTCATCGGCCGAGAAACCTTCCTGCTTGAACTGGCGGTGGAAGGCGATGTCCGAGGCGCCGACCACGGTCGAGAAGATGAAGTCCGGCTTGGCGGCGCGGATCTTGGCCAGCACCGGCCCGAATTCCGACGAGCCCAGCGGCACGTATTCCTCGCCCAAAAGCTCGCCGCCCGCGTTTTCGAGCCAGATCTTGGCGTTCTTGTTCGATTCCTTCGGCCAGACGTAGTCGGAGCCGACAAAGAACACCCGCTTGCCGAAATTCTCGACCATGAAGGGGATGAGATCCCTGGAGTGCTGGTTGGCCAGCGGGCCGGTGCAGACGGTGTTCTGCGTGCATTCCGCGCCTTCGTAGCAGGTCGGATAGAACAGCAGGTTATCGCGATCCATGATGGTCGGCAAAATAGCCTTGCGGCTGGCCGAGGTGTAGCAGCCGAAGATCGAGATCACCTTGTCGCGCAGGATCAGCTCTCGCGCCTTTTCGGTATAGACCGAGAAGTCGGATTTCGCATCGACGATCACCGGCTCGATGGGGTGGCCCGCGATGCCGCCCGCCGTGTTGATCTCGTCGATGGCGTATTGCATCACCAGCGTCGAATCCTCTTCGGGAACCGCGAGCCCGCCAGTCAGCGAGAACAGCAGGCCGATCTTGATCGGCTCACCTTCGGACAGGGTCGCGCCCCAGGATTCCCGCGCCGTCGGCAGCCAGACGGCAGGCGCCGCCAGCGCGCCCGCGGCAAGGGAAGAATTCTTCAGAAACGTTCTGCGAGTCCATGACATGATAGTACCTCCTATTGAGATGGACTGGCCCGATATTTTGTACGAGCCGATTGTTTTATTTCCTTCTACACCCCGATTTGGACTGCATTTTCATCTTCGGTCAAGTGATTTTTAGGAAATTTTTATTTCTCTCAGGAAAATTTTCAACACGGCAACGAACGCAAACCTTGGCGCATTATTTTTGCCCAAAGCTGCATATTATTTGCCCAATTTAGAATCTTAGTGCATTGATATTACACGACAATAATAGAAACCTTCCGAAATTCGCATTGAATATCGAAGCTGACGAAATATCGCTTTTCGCCAAATAGAAATCAGGATATATCGAATTAATCGAATTCCTGATTAAAGAGGTCACTCACATCTAGATCTGGCGCATAATTCCCCTACCCCGTCATCTTCAGATAAACTGCCGAGAGCATGGAAGGCAGCGTTTTCAATTCATGGATCCGAGTAAAACCGCGCGATCCGAAAATATCCTCGTGGTGCCGGTCATGGCCGCCGCCAAGCGCCAAGCAATGAACTGCGATGCCCCGCGTGCGAAGCTGCTGCACCGCGCGGCGGGCATCGGCGTCCAGATATCCCGGCTCGCGAACATCGATGTCGGACGGTTCGCCGTCGCTCAGCACCAGCACCAGCCGGTGGTGGCAGGGCTCGGCGCTCAGGCTGCGCCCCGCATAGCGCAGCGCGGCGCCCAGCCGCGTCGAATAGCCATGGCGCAGACCGGCAAGCGCCATGCCGGTCATCAGATCGAAGGGCATGTCGAATCGTTTGACCGGCACCAGCCGCAGATCCTCGCGCCCGTCCGAGCTGAACCCGGTGATGGCCAGCCGGTCGTCCAGCCGCGCCATCGCGTCAGCGAGGATGGCGGCGGCATCGCGTTCGAGATCGAGAACGCTGTGCCCCGGAGCCGCCGCGTCGCCGGTGGATTGCGACATGTCGAGCAGCAGGTGCACCGCAACAGACCGCTCGGCATGGGTCCGGCCCTCATAGACCCGGTGATCCGGCATCCGGCGGGCGCGCAGCGCAATCGCCGCGTCGATGGCGGCGTCGAGATCCAGCCGTTCGCCCTCGGCCTGTCGCTTCAGCCGCCGCAGCCGACCCAATTGCGCGGCGGCGATCGTCGCCTTCAGCCGGGCGAGCGTCGCCGCATGGCGCTGTCGCAGCGCATCGAGATAGAGCGGATCGCCCAGAACCGGATCGTAGAGATGCGCCTGCACCCAGTCGGGGCGTTCGATCCCGGCCACATGATCGAATTCCGGCAGATGCAGCACGGCCAAGCGGCGCGGCCTCTGCGCCTGCGCCGCCGGAGCAGATTCGGGCCCGGTCAGATCGCCGCCACCGATCCGGGGCTGTTTCGCCGCACCCGAAACCCGGCGGCGCCCCTCTGACGGCGCGCTATTCGCGGTTTCCGGCGTCGCGTCGGGATCGTCTGGCAGCTCCCACAGACCGAGGTTGTCGTCGCGATAGACCGGCCGGACCAGATGGTCGCGAAAGTTGAACTGGACCCGCGTCTGACCCAGATCGTTGGCCAGAAGGTTCCCCATCCGGCGTGAGATCGCAGGGTCTTCCAGCCGGTCGCGATGGGCGTCGAACAGCGCCGCCCCCTTGGCGATCCAGCCGTGCCGCCGCGGAAACTCCGGATCGAACAGGGCACGGGCCAGCCGCTCGAACAACGACGGCGCCGTCGCCGCACCTTCGGGGGCGCAGCGGTGAAACGGGCTCCAGAGCCGGCGCAGCCCGGGCAGCTCGCGCAGAGCAAGGGTTTCGACCCGTGCATCCTCGATCAGCGAGATCACCGCCACATGCATCGGCTTGAGCTGCGCCAGGGCAAAGCGCTCGCCGCCATGGGTCTGATGCGCGCCGACATGTGCAAGCGCGGCGCGCGCGATCCGGCGTTCCTGCCCGCGATAATCGGGGTAGCTGGCCGGCAGGCGGATCTGATTGTCGGAAAAGCTGCTTTGTCGCGCCTCTTCCGCCGCCTCGCGCAGCAACGGCACCTGCCCCCAGAGCGCGGTATGAAAGGCTTTGAGCTCGGCCTCGAGCGCGTGAAACCCGATGTCCCCGGCCTGGCGTGCCAGCGCCTGCCGCGCCGCCGGGGTCTCCAGCCGGAAAAACGCCACGCGGCCGCGGGCGTCGCCCTCGGTCAGCAGCAGGCCGGTGCGGATAAACTCGGCCAGCGCGCCGGGCGTCAGACGGTCGAGCAGGCGCAGGGCGGTTTCCAGCAGGGGCTGCACCGCCTCGGGCGCGGGGCGCAGCAGGTCGAGATGCAGCCCGCGCCAAAGCTCGAACCCCGCCATGTCAAGACGCGGCGCCACGGCGGCGGCGGTGTCGAGATACAGCGCGGCGGTGCGCGGGCGCAGCCGGATTGCCATGCGCGAGGCATCCCGCGCCAGCTCCAGCCCGGCCTCGGGGCCAAGCGCCTCGGCCACCCGCATAGCGGCCCGGCGAAAGCCGCGCGGCACGGCGGGGCCGTAGCCCGCGCCGGACAGGCGCGCCTCGGCGGCAAGAAAGCGGTCGAGCAGCGGCCCCGGAAAGGCCGCCCGCAGCTCCGGCGTGACCGGAGCGGCTATCCGATGCTCAGCGGCAGGCATCGACCGCAGCCGTCAGCGCCGAGCGCATCGCACCGTCATCGGTGAGAGGGGTGATCAGGGCGAAGGCGCAGGCCGCCTCCAACTCCAGACCCGTCCGCATCAGACGCCCCGCATGCACCAGCATCCGCGTCGAGGCGCCCTCGTCGAGCCCCTGCCCGCGCAGGTTCCGGGTCCTTTCCGCGATGCGCACCAGCCGCGCGGCCTCGGCCTCGGACAGACCCGACTGGCTGGCGACGATCCGCGCCTCGACAGCGGGTGCCGGGTAGTCGAAATCCAGCGCGCAGAAGCGCTGCTTGGTGGATTCCTTGAGGTTCTTCAAAACCGACTGGTAGCCGGGGTTATACGAGATCACGAGCTGGAAATCCGGATGCGACGTCACCAGCTCGCCAGTCTTTTCCAGCGGCAAAATGCGGCGGTCGTCGGTCAGTGCGTGGATGATCACGGTGGTGTCCTGCCGCGCCTCGACGATCTCGTCGAGATAGCAGATCCCGCCATGCCGCACCGCCAGGGTCAGCGGGCCGTCCTGCCAATGGGTGCCCTCGGGCCCCAGCAGATAGCGCCCCACCAGATCCGAGGCGGTCATGTCCTCGTGGCAGGACACGGTGACCAGCGGCCTTTGCAGCCGCCAGGCCATATGTTCGACAAAGCGGGTCTTGCCGCAGCCGGTCGGCCCCTTGAGCATGACCGGCAGACGCGCCTGGTAGGCCGCCTCGTATAGCGCGATCTCGGCGCCGCCGGGATGATAGGCGGGCTCTGCTGTCAGACGATAGGCGTCGAGGGTCATGGCACGATCCTTGTTGGCTGGACGGCACCGGCGAAAGACGCACCGGTGCCGGGTCTGGCTCAGCGGTGCTGCGTGCGGTCGCCGTCGTTCGGGATGCCGTCGATCGGGCTTTCCGCGACGCCCACAGTGCTGCGGGTCATCGCCTCGACCATCTCGCGGGTGCCTTCGGGATCCTCGACCCACTTGCGGTAGAACTCATAGGGCATCTCGACGGCGCCCTTGTCGCCGTCGCCGGAATTGATCATTCCGGTGTAGCCACGGTGCACGAGCTTGAAGAGATGGTTGTTCGACTGCATGGTCCGGCGCGCGTCGCGGATCATCGACACCGACAGTTGCGCATACTGGATGCCCATCTCCTCGGTGCCGCATTCGCCCAGGGTGCGGCCGTCGAAGCCGCAGATCGACGAATGTCCGAAATAGGAATAGACCCCGTCGAACCCGGTAGCGTTGGCCACCGCCACATAGCAGTTATTGGCCCAGGCCATCGCCTTGGCCATGGTGATCTGCTGATCCTTGGCCGGGTACATATAGCCCTGGCAGCGCACGATCAGCTCGGCCCCCTTCATCGCGCAATCGCGCCAGATCTCGGGATAGTTGCCGTCGTCGCAAATGATCAGCGACACCTTGAGCCCCTTGGGCCCTTCGCTGACATAGGTGCAGTTGCCGGGATACCAGCCCTCGATCGGCACCCAGGGCATGATCTTGCGGTATTTCTGTACAATCTCACCCTTGTTGTTCATCAGGATGAGCGTGTTGTAAGGCGCCTTGTTCGGGTGCTCCTCGTGACGCTCGCCGGTCAGCGAGAACACGCCCCAGGTATCGGCCTCGCGGCAAGCGGCGGCAAAGATCTCGGTCTCCTCGCCGGGGATCTGCGAGGCGGTCTCGTACATCTCCGTCTCGTCATACATGATGCCGTGGCTCGAATATTCGGGGAAGATCACCAGATCCATGCCCGGTAGGCCCTTTTTCATGCCCTTCACCATCTCGGCGATCTTGTGGCAGTTCTCGATCACCTCCGCCCGCGTGTGCAGGCGCGGCATCTTGTAGTTGACGACGGCTACGCCGACCGTGTCGTTGCTGCTGGTCACATCTCCGTGGTACATGGGACTTCTCCTGTGGCTGTGCGTTGGACGGTGTTGAAAAGAACGGCGGTCATTTGCGACGCGGAGGCGGGGCCCGGCCGCTCAGCGCGCGGCGCGCGGCGGCCCAGCTTTCGCGCAGGGCATGGCTGAGCGACACGCCGTCGCGGGTGAGAAAGCGGACAATCGCGAGGTCGCGATCGCCAAGCAGCGACAGCCCGGCATAGACATCGGGCCGCGCGTCGAGCGCGGCGATCATCGCCGGACCGGCCTGCGCGGCCCCGCCGGCGACCAGCGTCAGCCCCGAGCAGCCGTAGCCTCCGGTTCGGGCGGTCCAGTCCGTGCCGCGCAGGTCGAACCGGTCGATCAGCCGCGCACCCTCGGGCCCCGCGATCCGCAACTCGCTGTCGAGCCGGTCAAACCCGCGCCCGGCACCCGCCGGATCGTGACAAAGCTGGGCATCGCTGAGGATCAGCACGGCGCCCTCGGCCAGCGTGGCGGACACGCGGTTGTCCAGCGCGGCACCGGCCATGAGGATCGCCGGGTCGGGGCAATATTCCAGCCAGCCGCCGGCACCGACCTCCAGCCGCACCTCTTGCCGGGCGGCGGGGCCGCCACGGGCATCGTGCACAACCGTCGAGGCCTGGGTGGTCAGATGCACCTGCGCGCCGGGGTCGAGCGTGACCGACAGGCCCAGATCGTCGCCGCCATAGATCCCGCCCGACGAGCTTTGCAGATAGAGCGTCGCCATCCCCGCCGGATCGCCAGGATCGTGATAGGGCCGGGTGATGTGGAACGGATGCGGCGTGAACTGCCGCGCAAGATAGCTGCGCCCGGCCGAGACCGAAAAGGCCAGCCGCGCCGCCACCTGGGGGGCAAGGGATATGCCCGGTGCCATGTTCACGCGGGCACGTCCCGGAACAGCAGATCGCGCTCGATCCTATCCGCCACCGCGTCGAGCCCCTGTTGCGCCGGACCCTTGCAGACCGTGCCGATCACCGGGCGACCGGCGCGCACGGCCTCTGCCTCGGCCAGCGTGGCGGGACCGTCGACAAAGACATGCGGCGCAAGATCCAGCTTGTTCAGCACCAGCAGATCGCTTTGCAGGATGCCCGGGCCGCGCTTGCGCGGGATGTCGTCGCCCTGCCCCACGTCGATCACGAACATCCACCAGTCGACCAGATCGAGCGAGAAGGTCGAGGCTAGATTGTCCCCGCCGCTTTCGATGATAATCAGGTCGAGCTCGGGATAGCGCGTCTCGAGATCCTCGGCGGCGGCGATGTTCAGTGTCGGATCCTCGCGGATCACCGTATGCGGACAGGCGCCTGCCTCGACGGCCAGCACCCGCTCGGGGTCGATCAGGCCGCTGGCTTGAAGCCGTCTTGCGTCCTCCTTGGTGACCAGATCGTTGGTAACCACCGCCACCTCGATCCCCCGCTTGCGAAACAGCGGCATCAGCGCCTCGATCAGCGCCGTCTTGCCAGAGCCGACAGGGCCGCCGATGCCGATCCGGGCGGGGCCGGGACGTGAAAGATCCGAAGCGGAAAGGGGACGGTTCATCGCAGCATGTACCTTTGTGCAAGGGGGAGTTCCGTGGCGGGCTCGCAGGTGGCAAGCTCGCCATCGACGAAGACCTCGAAACTGGCCGGGTCCACGGTGATGTCGGGGCAGGCGTCGTTCAGCAGCATGTCGGACTTGCGCAGCTCACGGCAGCCCGAGGCGGGCAGCAGCGGCTTGCTCAGGCCCAGCCGGTCCGAAAGCCCGCCGTCGATCGCGCGCGGGTTCACGAAACAGGCGCCAAGCGCCGGGGCCGCCTTGCCGAAGGCGCCCCATTGCGGGCGCATGATCAGCGGCTCGCAGGTCATCAGCGACGCGGCGCTGTCGCCCATCGCGCCCCAGGCGATGAAGCCGCCCTTCACCACCAGCTCGGGCTTGATGCCGAAATAGCCGGGGCGCCACAGCACGATATCGGCCATCTTGCCCGGTTCGATCGACCCGACATGATCCTCGATGCCAAAGCAGCGGGCGGCGTTGAGGGTGTATTTCGCGATATAGCGCTTGATGCGCAGGTTATCGCCCTTGCGCGCGGTCTCGTCCGGAAGGCGGCCGCGCTGCACCCGCATCTTCGACGCCAGTTGCCAGGTCCGCGCGATCACCTCGTGAATGCGCCCCATGCCCTGGCTGTCCGAGCCCAGCATCGAGATCGCGCCGATGTCGTGCAGCACATCCTCGGCGGCGATGGTTTGGGCGCGGATACGGCTTTCGGCAAAGGCCACATCCTCGGGCACCCGCGGGTTGAGGTGGTGGCACACCATCGTCATGTCGAGATGTTCGTCGAAGGTGTTGACGGTGAACGGGTTGGTCGGGTTGGTCGAGGAGGGCAGGCAATGCGCCACCCCGGCCACGCGGATGATATCGGGCGCGTGCCCGCCGCCCGCACCCTCGGTGTGGTACATGTGGATGCAGCGCCCGGCGATGGCGGCCAGCGTATCCTCGACAAAGCCGCTTTCGTTCAGCGTGTCGGTATGAAGCTGAACCTGGAAATCCAGCGCGTCGGCGACGCTGAGGCAGGCGTCGATGGCAGCGGGCATGGCGCCCCAGTCCTCGTGGATCTTGAGCCCAAGGCAGCCGTTCTCGATCTGCTCGTGCATCGCCTCGGGTCGGTGCGCGTTGCCGCGCCCCAGAAAGCCGAAATTCATCGGCCAGTGTTCCGCCGCCTGAAGCATCTTGCCGGTGTTGAACACGCCGCCGGAATCGATGCCCACGGTGATCGGCCCCAACGATCCGCCAAGCATCGTGGTGATGCCCGAGGAAATCGCGTGCTCGACCAGTTGAGCGCTGTCGAAATGCACATGCACGTCGATGGCGCCCGCCGTGGCGATCATGCCCTCGGCGTCGCGCACGGTGGTGCCCGCGCCCACGATCAGCCGCGGATCGACCCCCTCCATCACATCGGGATTGCCGGCCTTGCCGATGGCGACGATCTTGCCGTCCTTGATGCCGATATCGCCCTTCACGATCCCGGCCACCGCGTCGATTACCACGACATTGCAGATCAGCATGTCCAGAGCGCCCTGCGCCGAGGTCACGCCCACGGCCATGCCCAGCCCGTCGCGCAGCGTCTTGCCGCCGCCGTGCAGGCATTCATCGCCATAGGTGGTGAAATCGTGCTCGATCTCGGCCCAGAGCTCGGTATCGCCCAGCCGCACCAGATCGCCGGTGGTGGGGCCGAACATGGCGGCATATTCCGCGCGGGTCATCGTCGCCATCGCTCAGGCCCCCTTGAAACCGGCCGCGCGGGCGCGGTCGAGCGCCGCCGCCCTGCCCGCCGCGTCGGTCTGACCCTGCGTCAGGTTGTTCAGCCCGGTCAGGTGCTTGCGCCCGCCGAACCCGCAAAGCGTCACCGCCTTTTCCTGGCCCGGCTCAAAGCGCACGGCGGTGCCCGCCGGGATGTCCAGCCGAAAGCCGAACGCCGCCTCGCGGTCGAACTCCAGCGCCTTGTTGGTCTCGAAGAAATGGTAATGCGAGCCGACCTGCACCGGCCGGTCGCCGGTGTTCCTGACCGTAAGCTGGCAGGTCTCGCGACCGGCATTCAGCACAATCTCGCCCTCGGCGGCGCGGATCTCGCCGGGGATGCCCACCGGGCTCTGCGCGCCCGACGGGCCGGGCCGGATCGGGTCGTGTACGGTCACCAGCTTGGTACCGTCGGGAAACACCGCCTCGACCTGGATCATCGGCAGCAGATCGGAGACGCCGGGCATCACATCGTCGTATGTCAGGATCGTCGAACCTTCGCCGATCAGCTCCGCCACGCTCCTGCCATAACGCGCGCCCTCGAGGATCTCGTCCGAGATCAGGGCGACCGCCTCGGGCGCGTTCAGCCGCAGCCCGCCGGCGCGGCGCCGGCGCGCAAGCTCTGCCGCGGTAAAGATGGTCAGCCGTTCAAGTTCTGTGGGCGTCAGGAGCATTCGGAGCCTCGGTTCTCAGGTCGCAAAAAGATTGGCGTGGGTTTCGGCGCGGCGTTGCGCAGCGATTTCGGCAAGCGGGGAAAAGGCCCCGGCGCGGGCGGCAACCGGCGCGTCCAGCGCCCGGGCCATGGCCGGCAGCAGAGCGGCCAGCAGAGCCTGGGTTTCGATGGCCCCGGCGCGGCCCAGCCGCACCGCCGCCGACAGAAAGGCCATGACCACCGCGTGCAGCGCCCCGGTCTCGGTTTCGGCGGGGCTCAGGCCCAGCCCGGCGCCGATGGCCCCCTGCACCACGGGCTCATAGCCGCCGCTGTCGCCCCGCCCGGCCCGGGCCAGCGCCGCGCGATAGGCCGCGACATGGGGCGTGCCGATCCGCCCGTGCACCGACAGCAACGACCGCCCGACCCGGCGCGAGGCCTGGGCCAGCCGGTCGGCGCCGGATTGCAGATGGCATTGCAGATCCAGCGCCAAAAGCGCCTCGGGGCTGTCCGCCGCGCCATGGGCCTGACGCAGGAACACCCGGTCGAACGAGACCCAGCGCGGAAAGATCTGGTCTTCGAGAGCCTGCCGCACATCGGCGGCATCCCGCACCTGCCCGTCGAGGGCCAGTTGCTCCAGCCCCGAGGAAAACGCGAAGGCGCCCGAGGGAAAGGCGCTGTCGGCGCATTGCAGCATCCGCAAAAGGGACAGCGGCTGGCTCATGCCTTCGGGTGTCCGGCGGGTTGCGGATGCGGGTGTGCCGCGTGCGGCTCGGCGATCAGGAGAGCCTCACCCGCCTCAAGGGTCGGGCCCAGCCGGTCGAGATAGGTCTTCTCCTCGGTTTCGACCGCCACGAGAATATCCTCGCCGTCGAATTGCACCCGCCAATGCAGGTTGCCGCAGAAATAGCCCAGCTTCAGCGCGCGTGGGGCGTCGGTGGGGCGCAGCCGCAGCCACCGCTCGGCCTCGACCCGCACCACCAGCGCCGACCCGGCGCCGAATTCCAGCACCGCCCCGTCGAACAGATGCTCGTGGCGCGGCAGGGCAATCGCGATCTCGCGCCCGGCCTCGGTGACGGCCCGCAGCCGCCGACGCGAAAGATCGGTCTTGGCCAGCCGCAGGTGGTCCACGGCATGATCATGCTCAAGCCGATGAATTTCCTCGTGAAACTCGGCATCCGCTGCCGAACCCAATATCGTCGAAAAGACGCACATCTCCCGGTCCGACGCCACGGCGCCGGTCACGGGTGCGCGCTCAGGCACCCTGTCGAGGCTCATGAAGCCCTCTATCGCTATAGGTTGATCTTGACCCGCACAGGCATGCGGGCAGTGAAATGTGACCGATGGTTTGTGGGAACAGGAACGGAAAACGCCAAAGCGGCCCGAACCAGAATGCGTTCTACGAACGCAGATAGGCGGCATCTATGCCTACGGTAACCACGCCCTTGCATGGCCGGTGATCCGGACTAGCCAGACCCCATGGCGCGACACTGCGCCACCCGCTTCGTCAATCCGCCCGGACACAACAGGAACGCGGGCGATGAACCGACTGACCTTTCGAACGTCATTGGCCAAAAGGTGATTCGACTATACGTCTTCGGGTTTGGCTGACAAGAGGTCATTGGCGTTGATGATCGCCTGGGCCATCTCTTCGATAGAAGTTCGCTTGCCCATTGCCTGTTGTCTGATCATTTTATGCGCATCCAGCTCGGACATGCCGTGCATATCCATCAGAATCGACTTCGCTTTCGAGATCACCTTCTGGCCGATCAGCTTCTTCTCGAGCTTGACGATCTTCTCCTGCGTTTCCTGCTGTTCGCGCCAGGTGGCCCGTGCCACGACCAGATTGGTCAGCATCCCGAAGCTGTTCACCGGTTTCGACGCGGCGGCCATGGCGCGAATATCAAGCAGCAGCTCCAGCATCGCGGGGTTCTCGTAATCGACCACGCCGATGATCGTCGGCCCCGGCTTTTCCGCGCGGCGCAGCATGGCCTTGATCTCCTCCTGACTGTCGAAGAACAGCCCGGCGAACACCACATCGACCCTGGCGGGCAGGCTGCGCGGCACCGGCCAGATCAGGTCCGTCCGGCAGCCGATCCGCATCAGCTGTTCGCGCATCATCATTCCGTCTGAATCCGGCGGGTGAACCACCACGACTTTCAGCCCCCTGAGATCCTTCAGGCGAACCCGTGCCATCAGAGAGTACTGCCCCGGAGCTGGCCCGCGCTGACGACAATCGGATCGTCCAGCTCGACCAGATAGGGCGCCGGGGCGACCGGCGCCGGGGCTTCGCGGACGATCTCGAACTCGCCATCCTCGCGCACCACGGCAACCCGCGGCCAAAGCGAGGTGTGATGGGTGATCTCGTCCACCCGCACCGGCCCCTGCGGTGCCTCGAGCGAAAAGGTCGGCAGCACCGAGATCAACTCGTCCCGGTCGAAACTCTGCACCCGACGCACCGCCTCGGCAAACAGCTTGACCTGGAAATAGGCGGCCTCGGATTCCGCGCAAAGCGGAATATCCGGCCCGTAGCGATCCAGATAGGCCGACACGAAACGCGCATTCGCTTCGCTTTTGATCACCTTGAAATAGGGGGCCGCCTTGACGTTGCCGATCGAGGCCTCCTTGCCGATCACCTTCATTTCCGGCTCGCCGGTGGTGACCGATCCGATGGGACAGACCGAGCGGTCGAAACCGGCCCGGTGATAAGCCTGATAGAACATCACCGCGCCGCGCCCGACGATTGTCGAAAAGATGATCACCGGCCCGCTGTCGCGGGTCCGTTCCTGGATCCGCGAGATCACTCGGTCGATATCCTCGTCGGTGGGATCAACCGGAATGTAGACCTCGTCCACCACCTCGGCATTCCGGTTCGACAACAGATCGCGCATGATCCGGTTCAGCTCGTAGGGGAAAACATAATTCGAGCCGACGAAAAAATACCGGTGGCCGTAGGTTTCGGTCATGTAATCCGCCAGCCAGCGGGCATTCTGGTTCGGGGCTGCGCCGGAATAGATGCAGCCCGGAGCATATTCGAACCCCTCGTAATGGGTCGGATAGAACAGCATCGAACGATGCGCCTCGACCTCACGCAGCACAGGTTTGCGGGTCGAGGACATGTAGCAGCCGAACAGCGCTTCGACATGCTCCTCGGTCAGCAGTCGGCGGGCTTCGGCGCGAAAGCGCACCGGATCGGATCCGGGGTCGCGCCCGGCAATCCGCACCTCACGACCGAGAATGCCGCCGTTCTGGTTGATTTCCTCGATGGCGAGCGTCGCCGCAAGTCTCTGCGCCCGCTCGATGACCGAGGTCGCGCCTGTATCAGAAAAAAGGAAGCCGAGTGTGACCGGCGCATCCGTCGATTTCATATGAATTTCCATTGTATGCCCATTGCGATGCAATGGATCCTGGCAGGTCGGTCACGCCCTATCGCTAGCCCATCCAATTTCGTCGCGCAAGCCGCACCCAACCGGCTCTGCCCAAATCCATTGCCATTGCCTAAAGAACGGACGGATTCAGCTCTAGGGTCAGGACTTGGGCAAAGGGCCCACATCCGTCAAGAGCTTCGGCCAAGCTATTTATCCGCGCCAACGGACTATTTTTGCTTGGTCGATCCGCCCGCCGTTTCGCGGCTCCTGCGTGAGACCCTTGGGCAACATGCGCCGGTTCGTGGTCAGCGACGAGGGCCACCGACATGATGCTGGTGCGATGCCGTCCCTGTATCCCAATCAATCAGAACCTGCGGATTCGGAGCGTTTTGGGGCGTTTCTGTAGCCTTAATTCCAATATATCCACAGGCCGCACATGTCAGAAGTGCCGGATACCTGGCGACGAGGGCCTGACCGCAGGTTTGGCAGGTCATCGACCACGCAAAGCGCCCATGACGAAGAGTGTGCTCCCGGCGCGCCCAAGCGGACGATACTCGACCGCTATACCCCAATCTTCACAGGCCGTTCTGAAGGCATCGCTGTGGAACTCCTGCGCGTTGTCGACGTGGATCGGTTTCGGGATGCCGGCCGTCAGCCAAACCAGCTCTTCCACTGTCCCCGGAACGTATATCGATTTCCGCCGCACGCAGTGGCCGCGACACCGTGCGATCGACAAGACAGACGGCTCGTCGAAAGTGACATAAACCCCGAGAACGATCCGCTTCGGCCCGCGACGGCCCCCGCGGCGCACACATCGTTCTCTCTCAGTCCCCGGTAGAGCGACCAGGTGTGGCTCTTCGCCAAACCCGGTTCCCAGGCAGCATCGCCAATCGCTGCGCTGATAGGCGCGCCCTTCTTCTCAAGCTCCAAGATAGGACGGAGAACCGCTGCGCGGTGTTTCGCAAGACGCTCGCTCGCGGCCTATCTGCGCGGCCTACCCGGATAGGCCATAGACCTCGCGCGCCACACGATCGCTGATCAGCCCCGCCTCGAGATCCGCCCGCACCCGGTCCTCGGCCCGCTCCGAGGCCGGGCCGTAACCGCCGCCCGAGGGCGAGATATGGCGGAATACGTCGCCCTTACGTAGGTGGTAGGGCTCGGTCACCAGCACCGGAAGCTCGGTCTCGACCCCGTCGCGGATCAGAATGCTCACCGGCCCCGAGCCCGCTTCGCCATGGAAAAGCCCGTGCGGAGGGTGATCGCGCTTGTCCGACCGCAGCGACAGCACGCCCTCTTCCTCGCCGGTGTATTCGTATTCCCGGATAAAGGCATTGCCACCCCGGAACCGCCCCGCACCACCGGTGTCGGGCACGACGCCGTAGCGGCGGATGCGCAGCGGATAGGAGGCCTCGATCATCTCGACCGGCACATTGGCCTGATTGGCGCCCATATGCGGCACGCCGACCTGCCCGTCATGGGCCGAGGACGCGCCCCAGGTGCCCATCACCGTCTCGGTAAAGACAAAGGGTTTTCCGTCGATATAGCCCGCGAAGGTGGGCACGCTCGACCCGCCCATGCCATCCGCCGTCACCCGGTCCGGCAAGGCCTGCGCCAGCGCGCCGAACATGCCGTCAATGACCCGGTAGCCGGTGATCCCCCGCGCGCCGCAGGGCGCCGGATGGACCGAGTTCACCACCGTGCCCTTGGGCGCGGTCACCGTGACCACACGCTCGAAGCCGTGGCAGTTCGGAATGTCCGACAGCATGATCGAACGCAGCGCGGTATAGACCGATGCCTTGGTGAAGGGCAGCGGCGTGTTCACCCCGCCTTCGACCTGGGGCGAGGATCCCGCGAAATCCACCGTGATGCTCTCGTCCGCAATGGTCAGCGCGATCTGGATCACGATCGGCACCGGATCGGCGCCCAGCCCGTCCATATGGTCGGTGAAGTGATAGGTGCCGTTGGGCAGATCCCGGATCTCGGCCCGGCCCAGCCGCTCGGCGTAGTCATGCAGTTCCTCGGCGCAGGCCAGCACCTCGTCCACCCCGTAGCGGGTGATCAGATCCGCAAAGGACCGCCGCCCCGCGCGGCTTGCCGCCATCTGTGCCCGCAGGTCGCCCTGCACCATGTCGGGCACCCGGACGTTGAGCCCGATGATTTCCCAGACCGCCGCGTTGAACTGCCCCTTGTCGTAGAGCTTGAGGAACGGCAGCCGCAGCCCCTCCTGATAGATCTCCCGCGCGCCCAGAGCGTTCGATCCGGGGACGATGCCCCCCACATCGGCATGGTGGGCGAGCGTCGTGGTCCAGCCGACGATCCGTGCCTCGTGAAAGATCGGTTCGATGATGTAGATATCGGGCAGATGCTGCCCCGCCGCCGCGTAGGGATCGTTGCCGATAAAGACATCGCCGGGGTGGATGTTGCCCGCATAGCGCTCCATCAAATGCTGCATGGCATCGTAGAAGCTGCCCAGATGCATCGGCGTGGTGACACCCTGCGCCAGCGTCTGCCCCTTTGCGTCGCAGATCGCGGTCGAGTAATCCATGCTGTCGCGCACAATCGGCGAATGCGCCGCCCGCATGAGCATGAGCGCCATCTCGTCGGCGATGGAATCGAAGGCGTTCTTCATCACCTCGAGCCGGATAGGGTCGATCTTTCTCATTCGGCGGCCTCCAATGCGCCCGCGGCCGTGGCGGCGGGCAGGGTCAGGATGATGTTGCCCTTGCCGTCGATCCGGGCCGAGCAATCCGGCGGCACGATGGTCGTACCCTCGTATTCCTCGATGATCGCCGGACCCTGGCGCGGACCGGCGGCAAGCGCCGCGCGGTCGATGATCGCAGTCTCGATCCGACCCCATTGCGGCCCGAAATAGACCTGGCGCCTGCGCTCCGGCGCGGGCGCGACCTTGCGATATTCCGGCAGCGCCCCCGATCCCTTGGGCACCTGGGCGGTCACCCGAAGGCTCACGAATTCGACCGGCGTATCCGCGAGCCGGTAGCCATAGGCCCGCTCGTGGGCAAGCTCGAACGCCTCCCGCAGCCGCGCAACCGCCTCGGGCGTCAGGTCGCGCCCCTCGTCAAGCGGCAGGGTAAGCTCGAAGGCCTGCCCCTTGTAGCGCAGGTCGGCCTCGTGGATCAGCTCGACCGCATCCCTGCCCCGCGACAGTTCGTGCAGCACCTGATTCTCGAGCGCGGTCAGACCGTTGGCCACCGCCTCGGCGCTGACTGCATCGATCCGGGCCAGCAGGGCGGAGGCTGCCGATGTCTCGATATCCGCATAAAGCAGGCCAAGCGCCGACAGCACCCCCGCGCCGGGCGGCACGATCACTTCGGTCACGCCAAGGGCGCGGGCGAGCGAGACCGAATGTATGCCGCCATTGCCCCCAAAGGCGATCATGGCGAAATCGCGCGGGTCGCGGCCCCGGAATGTCGTCACCGACTTCACCGCCCGCATCATGACGGTCGAGACCAGCTCATGCACCCCGTGCGCGGCTTCGTCGAGACCGATGCCCATCGGCTCCGCCACCACCCGCGACAGCGCCGCACGGCTTAGCTCCGGGTCCACCGGCACCGCCCCGCCGGCAAGCGCCTCGGGGTTGAGAAACCCCAGAACCATGTTCGCATCCGTCACCGTGGGCTCGGTGCCGCCGGTGCCGTAGCAGGCGGGCCCGGGCGCGGCGCCCGCGCTCATCGGGCCGACCTTGAGCGCACCGGCCCGGTCGCGCCAGACGATGGAACCGCCGCCCGCGCCGACCTCGGAAATGTCGATCACCGGCAGCTTCAGCGCATAGCCGCCGCCCTTGGCCAGCTTCGAGGACAGCGAAATCCCCCCGCCCACCTCGTAATCGTCGGCGCGCAGAAGCTGCCCCCCCTCGATGAGCGAGGCCTTGGCGGTGGTGCCGCCCATGTCGAAAGCGATGGCATCGCCGTGCCCGACATCGAGCATCACCGCCCGCGCCCCGATAACGCCCGCTGCCGGTCCGCATTCCACGATCTGCGCCGGCTTGGCCATGACGGTGCGCGCGTCGACGATGCCCCCGGCGGAATGCATCATGAAGAAATCGGACGGCAGTCCGGCCTCGGCCAGCCTGTCCCGCAGCGCGTTGAGATAGGTTTTCACCGGCGGGCCGACAAAGGAATTGATGACCGTGGTCGAGGTTCGTTCGTATTCCCGGATCTCGGGCAGCACGTCGACCGACAGCGACACATAGACCCCCGGCAGATGCTCGGCCAGCAACTCGCCGATCCGCCGCTCATGCGCCGGGTTCGCATAGGCATGAAGCAGACAGACCGCGACCGCATCGACGCCCGCCGCCCGGATCGCCTCGATCGCCGCCAGAACGCTCGCCTCGGACAGCGGCGTCAGGACCGCGCCCCGGAAATCCATCCGCTCCTCGACCTCAAAGCGCCACTTGCGCGGCGACAGCGCCGGGGGCTTTTCGTAAAGCGGATCGTAAAGCTTCGGCACCCGGATGCGCCGCATCTCGAGCACGTCGCGAAAGCCCTCGGTTGTGATCAGCGCGGTGCGCGCGCCCTTGCCTTCGAGGATTGCGTTGGTCGCGACGGTGCAGGCATGCATGACCTCGCCGATCTCCTCGGGCGCCAGCGTCTCGACCGCGACCAGTTCCAGGATCCCCTCGGCCACGCCGCGCGCGTAATCGTCGGGGGTCGAGGCGACCTTGCGCGTGGCGATGGTGCCGTCGCCCCGGATCAGCGCGACATCGGTAAAGGTTCCGCCGATATCCGCGGCGATCCGCAGCGCCCCGCGGGCGGGTTCCGGTGTTTCAGCTTGGGGCATGGGTCAGCCTCCCAGAAGCACGTCGGGGATGAACAGCACGATCCCCGGCGCATAGGTGATGATGAAAAGCACGACGATCAGCGGCACGAGAAAGGGCAGCGCGGCCCAGCAGACCCGCTCGAACGAAATGTCCGCGATACGTGTGACGATGAAGAGGGCAACGCCGACCGGCGGGGTCACGATGCCGATGAGCAGCCCGTAGACCATGATCAGCCCGAAATGCACCCGGTCGATGCCGAAGTGATCCACAAGCGGCAGCATGATCGGGATGAGGATGATCATCGCCGGGATGTTCTCGAGGATCATGCCCAGCAGCAGAAAGAAGATGATGACGAGGAACAGGAAGACATGCTTGTTCTCGGTCACCGTCAGAACCGCCTCGGCGACGCGCTGGGGCACCCGGTCGTAGGTCAGCACAAAGCCCATGGCATGGCTGACCCCGATGATCATCAGGATCGACCCGAAGAGGATCACCGTCTCGCCCACCGCGCGCCGGAGCCGCGAGAAGGCAAGCGTCCGATAGGCGAGGCCGAGGATCAGCGTATAGGTACAGGCGATGACCCCGGCCTCGACCGGCGTGGCGACACCCGTGGTGACCGACCCGATGATGATCACCGGCGCCAGCAGCGCCCAGCCCGAGCGGCTGAGTTCCGACCCGATGACGGCAAGTTTCGGGCGCGGCATCACCGGCACGTCGAACCGGTTGGCCACCGACCGGTTGTAGATCATCAGCGTGACGACAAGCACGATGCCAGGCCCGATGCCGGCAAGGAACATCCGCTCGACCGACACCTGCGCCGAGAAGGCGTAGATGAGCAGCGGCACCGACGGCCACATCGTTGGACCGATCACCGAACTGGCACAGGTCAGCGCGGCGGAAAAGGCACGCGGGTAGCCGTGCTTTTCCATCTGCGCGATGACCAGGTTGCCGATCCCGGCGACATCCGCGATGGCCGATCCGGTGACCCCTCCGAACAGGAGGGAGGTCATCACGTTGACCTGCGCAAGCCCGGCCTTCATGTGCCCGACCAGCGTGTTGGCAAGCGTGAAGATCCGGTCGGTCAGCCCGATCGCGGACATGAGATGCCCGGCAAGGATAAAGAAGGGCACCGCCGTCAGCGCGGGCGTGTTGACCCCTTCGAGGATATTGAGCGGGAAGGTATAGAGAATCCGCAGGCTCTCGGCGAGCCCGATCTGCCAGAATCCGGCCAGCGTTCCGGCGGCCAGGGCCACCACCACGGGCACGCCCAGCAGCATGAGCACGAAGAAGATGCCGAAGATCGTAAGAGCTACCATTGCGCGGCCTCCTCGTCTCCGGCGGGCACCGGCGCGGCCCAGCCCGCAAAAAGCGCGACCAGATCGACGATGAAATGTATGACGAGCATGGCGCTCGACGCGATGAGCGGGACCGAGAGCCAGTAACGCGTCAGCCCGACGATCTCCATCGTGCCGCGCTGACGGGCAAGGATCTGCGGCGCTTCGGCCACCAGGATCCCGACCACCAGCAACCCGACAACGGCCGTCAACACCCGCGACAGTTTCATGCCCCGCTGCCCGAACCGCCCGACCAGGATGGTCAGGGCGATATCGAGGTGGCGGCGGTACATCACGTAGAAGGCCAGAAAGACGGACCAGACCATAAGGACCCCGGTCCAGGGCGACACCCAAAGCAGACTGGGCTCGCCCAAATTGCGCAGGATGATATTGGCGAGGTTGGCGAGCAGCATGAAGGTCAGCATCGCCTCGGCAGCCGTCTGGAACAGGGACGCGATCGCATCGAGTACACGATCGACGCCCCTGAACCATCCCGGGCCACCGCGCAGGGTCGCGGTCCCGTTGATCATGGCCGGACCCTAGTTGCCCGCCGCCGGCAGCGCCGCTTCGAGCAGGCCCTCGGGCATGTCGCCCGCGGCATCGAGCTGCCGATACCACTCGGCCATATTGGCAAAGAGCGGCTCCAGCGGCATGTCGGTAAAGGTCACGCCAAGGGCCTCGAGATTGCCCTGCATCGCATCGGCATTCTCTGTCATCAGCTTCAGCGAATAGGCGGCGGTTTCCTCATGCGCCTGCAAAAGCGCGGCCTGATCCTTTTCCGGCAGCGCGTCGAAGGCTTCGGCGTTCATCGCAAAGGCAAGACCCTGCCAGAACTCGTTGGTGCGGGTGATATAGGGGGCCTGTTCGTAGAACTTCATCGCCTCGACAAGCGCGGCGGGGCTGGTCACCGAATCCGCGACGCCGGACTGAAGAGACTGATAGACCTCGGTCCAGGAGAGCATCTGAAGATCTGCGCCAAGGTGCTGCCACACGGAAATCGCCAGCTCGTCGGGATACATGCGCAGCTTCAGTCCGGCGATATCCTCATAAGTCTCGACCGGCTTTTTCGAGATCAGGACACGATAGGGCCCGCGCACCACGGCAACCGGATTGCCCAGCGGGCGCACCCCGGCGATTTCCTCGACCTCGTCGAGCCAGCTCTTGACCAGATCGGTCTCGGTGAAGGCGACCCAGTCCTCGCGGTTCTGGAACAGGAAATGCGGCGCGATCCACTTGATGTCCGGCACCCATTTCTGAAGGAAGAAGGCATCTTCGGCATATAGGTTCACCGTCCCCAGCTCGAGCTGTTCGAGGATCGCATCCTCCTTGCCAAGCTGCTCGGACGGGAAGACCTGTACCTCGACATCGCCCTCGGTCAGCTCTCCGACCCGGTCGGCGAAGAACTGGAACACAATGCCTTCCGGGCTGTCCGCCGGCATCTTGTGGGCAAAACGCCAGGTCTCGGCATGGGCCATGCCCGCCATGAGCGCCACGGCGGTTGTGGCAAGCAATCCGGTCCGGGCGCGTTTGGCCCAGTCTTTGCTGAATGTCGTCATCCTGTTGGTCCTATGATTGATGTTGCGGTCGTGAGGGCGGTTGGCTCCACCCGGATTATGGATTGTTCTCGGTCAGCCGGCCGCGATGTCGTCAGGCGCATCACTGGCCGCGTCTTTTCCCCATCCGCCGCCGCCGGGGGTCTCGAGCGTGACGGTCTCCCGGTCTCCCAGAGTGATCGACCCTTTCGCGGCGGCTTCCCGTCGGACGCCGTCCCTGCCGGTGGTCCAGTTCTGGCCCGAAAGCCCCGCGCTGCCGCCATGAAGCCCGTAGGGGGCAAAGCGGCGCCGGTCGGTCTGAAGCGACACGCGGGCATCGTGGCCGACAATCTGGATCTCGCGGATCAGCCCGTCGCCGCCCGGATTCCGCCCCTGACCGCCCGATCCCTCGCGCAGCTCATAGCGCAGGCAGCGCAGCGGATAGCTGATCTCGAGCGACTCGATGGGGGTGTTGAGCGTGTTCGACATATTGGCGTGGACGCCCGACATGCCCGGCCCCATCGGTCGGCCGCCCTGGCCGCCGCCAGAGGTCTCGATATAGGTATAAGGGCGGCCGTTGCGCGGGTCGGTGCCGCCGATGCCGAGCAGGTTCATCGTGCCGTTCGACGCCGCCGCGATCCGTTCGGGCGCGATCTGCGAAAAGGCGCGTAGCACGGTATCGGCAAGCCGTTGCGTGGTCTCGGTGTTGCCCGCACAAACTGCCGCCGGGCGCTGCGCGTCGAGGAAGCAGCCCTTGGGAATATGCACGCGGATCGGTCGCAGCACGCCGGCATTCGGCGGCAGGCTCGCGTCGGTGAGCAGCTTGAGCGAATAGAAGATCGCCGACCAGCACATCGGCGCGACCGCGTTGACATTGCCCTTCACCTGCGGCGAGGTGCCGGTGAAATCAAAGCTCAGACCCTCCTGCGTGCGCTCGACCCGCAGCCGGATCCAGACCGGATCGTCGGACGAGCCGTCGCTGTCGAGACAATCCTCCGACGTCCAGACCCCGATCGGAAGCTCGGCAAGCCGCGCCCGCATCCGCCGTTCGGTGTAGTCCAGGATCGCGCCCAGACCCTCTTCCAGCAGATCGGCGCCGAAGCGCTCGGCAAGCTCCGCCATCCGGCGCGCGCCGATGCGCAGCGCGGCAAGCTGTGCGTTCAGATCGCCGCGCCGCTCGTCGGGGGTGCGCACGTTGGTCAGCACGAATTCCATGATGTCCGGCTGTAGCTGTCCGTCGCGGTAGAGCCGGACCGGCGGGATGATCAGCCCCTCCTGATAGATCTCGGTCGACCGCCCCGGCATCGAGCCGGGCTCCATCCCGCCCACATCCGAATGGTGCGCACGCGAGGCGACATAGGCGACCCGCCGCCCGTCGATGAACACCGGCGCGATCAGCGTGATATCGGGCAGATGCGCCCCGCCGACATAGGGGTCGCTCACGATCGCCACGTCGCCCTCGGCCAGATCGCCGGTGCGGTCGAGCGTCGGACGGACCGCGCGCAGCATCGAGCCCAGATGGACCGGCACATGCTCGGCCTGCGCGACCAACTCGGCCCCGGCGGTGAAGATCGCGCAGGAGGCGTCCATCCGCTCCTTGATATTGGGCGAAAAGGCTGTGTGCTTGAGCACCGCGCCCATTTCCTGCGCCGTCGCCTCGAGCGCGTTGCGCAGCACTTCCAGACGGATCGGATCGAATGTGCTCATTGCGCCACCTCCACGATGATCGAGCCGGAGGCGAGTACGCGGGCGCGGTCGCCGGGGTAAAGGATGGTGGTGGACGAGACTTCCTCGATGGCCGCCGGACCGTCGATCACATTGCCCGCAAGCAGCCCCTCGCGCGACCAGACCCGCGCCCTGTGCCAGGCGCCCTCTCCGCCGCCGTCGCCGGGTTCGAAATAGACCTGCCGCTCGCCGCGCAGCGCCGCGTCGGGCGCGGCGCCCTGTCCCGCCGGCACCTCCGGGAGATGCGGCTTTTCGATCTTGCCGATGCCGGTGATGTTGAAGCCCACGACCTCGAGCGGCGCGGCCGGGTCGGCATGGCCGAAGCGCGCCTCATGCGCGGCGTTGAACGCCTCGGGCAGCCCGGCCCACCAGCCGGGCGTGCCGGGGTCGGCATGGATCGGCAGGGCGAAACTCTGCCCCTCGTAGCGCAGGTCGATCTTGACCTCAAAGATCTGCCGGCCGGCGGGCACGCCATCCTCGTCCAGATGCCGCCGCGCGGTCGCGACCAGCCGGTCGATGATCTCTGCCGCACCCGCCTCGCCCAGGGCGCCAAAGGGCACCACATGGGTCTCGACGAAATCGTGCCGCAGATCCGAGATCAGCTGCCCCATCGCGCAGAGAATTCCCGGCGTGGGCGGCACCAGAACGCTGGGCATCTTCAGCTCGCGCGCCACCGGGCTTCCATGCATCGGCCCGGCCCCGCCGAAGGGGACCAGCGCGAAATCGCGCGGATCGTAACCGCGCTCGACCGACACCACCCGGATGCCGCGCACGATATTGGCATGGGCGACGCGCAGGATCCCCGCCGCCGCCTCCTCGAGGCTGAGGCCCAGAGGCTCGGCGATGTCGCGCCGGATCACCCGTGCGGCGGCTGCGGCGTCCATCTCCATCGTGCCGCCAAGCCGCGAACGTCCGTCGAAGCGCCCGAGCACGATATTCGCATCCGTCACCGTGGGCCTGTCGCCGCCGCGCCCGTAGCACACCGGCCCCGGCACCGCCTCGGCGCTCATCGGCCCGACGCGCAGCGCCCCGCCCTCGTCGATCCAGGCGATCGACCCACCGCCCGCGCCGATCGCGTTGATGTCGATCACCGGCAACTGGATCGGCACGGTCTCGAGCGAAGCGGCGCGGGTGATTTCGGGCCGTCCGCCCCGGATCAGGCTGATATCGGTCGAGGTGCCGCCGATATCCATCGTGATGATGTCACCGACGCCCGCGCTTGCCGCCACATGCGCCGCCGCGACAACGCCGCCCGCCGGGCCGGACAGCACCGTGTGCACCGGCTTCTCACGCGCGCTGTCGAGGCTCATGAGTCCCCCCGCTGCGTCCATCACCATGACCGGCTTTTCGGGCGACAGACCCAGCCCGTCCTCGCTGTCCTGCAGGATACCCGACAGGGTGCGCAGATAGGTCTCCATCACCGGACGGAGATAGGCGTTCAGCACTGCGGTCGAGGCGCGCTCGTATTCGCGGAACTCGGAATTGATGTCGGTCGAGGCGCAGACCGCCACGCCCGGCAGCGCCGCCTCGAGAATCTCGCGCGCACGCCGCTCGTGTCTCGGGTTCGTGTAAGAATGCAGAAACAGGATCGCAACGCTCTCGACACCCGCCGCCGCCATCGCCGTGGCCGCTGCGTGCACCGCGTCCTCGTCCAGCGGCGTCAGCTCCTGCCCCAGATGGTCGATCCGCCCACCCGCGGTAAAGCACAGCTCGCGCGGCACCAGCTGCTCGGGATGCACCACCGTGATGTCGAACAGCGTCGGCCGGTTCTGCCGCCCGATCTGAAGCAAGTCGCGGAACCCCTCATTCGTCAGAAAGGCGGTCTTTGCCCCGTTGCGCTGGATCACCGCGTTGGTCGCCGTGGTCATCCCGTGCCCGACATAGGCCACATCCGCGCCCGTCGCATCCTGCAGCGCCAGCGCCTTTTTCAGCCCCTCGGCCGTGCCAAGCGCCCGGTTGCCCGGGGTGGTCGATACCTTCGACACCGTAATGCAACGGGTTTCGGCATCATAGGCGATGCTGTCGGTAAAGGTGCCGCCCACATCGGAGGCCACACGAAATCTTTGATCGACGGTCACGGTCCAATCCTGTAACGATAACGTTTTAGTTAGTAAAAATCGGAATGCTGAACCTGTCAATAAAAATCTCTGCCCGAGGGAAAATGCGCCGGCACCTGATGGGCTGCGATCTTTTGGCCCCGTGGATTTGACGTTATGACGGAAGCGAGATGGCAGGGTCTGTCTAAAAAGCGAGCGATGCGATGACGAAGGACAAACCTCTTACCCAGCACGAGCTGCGCAGCCAGGCGACCCGTGCCCGAATCGTCGAGGCCGCTCATACCCAGTTCGTGGCCAACGGGCTCGAAGGCACGCGGATGGAAGCGATCTCGGCCGAGGCAGGGGTGAACAAGTCGCTTGTCTATCGCCATTTCGGCAACCGCGAGACGCTATACCGCGAGGTGTTGGCGCGGGCCTATGGCCAGATCCGCGAGGCCGAAGCGCAGATCCATCTGCCCGAGGATCCGGTCGCGGCGCTGGACACGATGATCTGCTTCACGCTGAATTACTACATTGAACACCCCGATTTCCTCGTTCTCGTCGGGATAGAGAACCTGAACGGAGGCGTCCATCTGCGCGAGGTGGCGCGCGACGTCCTGAAGG
Organism: Salipiger pentaromativorans; assembly: GCF_024721115.1. GTDB lineage: Bacteria > Pseudomonadota > Alphaproteobacteria > Rhodobacterales > Rhodobacteraceae > Salipiger > Salipiger pentaromativorans. The sequence goes on from NZ_JAMDHK010000010.1 coordinate 161,081, forward strand.
TCGAAAGGCTTGTCGAACGCTACCGGACCGTGATCCGCTGCGGCACCGATGCCGGGCTGTTCCGGCAGGGGATCGATCCTGTCGATCTGTACCTCGTGGTTTCGTCGCAATGCTGGTTCACCGTCGCCACACGACACACCTTTGGCATCACCTTTCAGGTCGATGTGCTTGCCCGGGCCGAGATCGAACAGCGCGTCGCCCTCATCAAGCACACGGTTCTGGGCTTTGTGCTCGACGAGCCCCGGATCGACGCGCTTCTCGCCAGATCCGCCAAGCAGCCCACCGCAGGCTGACCCGGACGCCCATGGGCCCGGTGCGGGACGAACACGCCCGCCGGCCGGATCGGCGAAAGAGTGCGGGTTGAGATCCGCCAGAGCCCGACCTGCAACATCGGACCTGATAGGCACGCATGGCAGCGCCGCACCCCTGTCAGGGAAGCGAGCGCTTGCCGCAGACCCAAAGGCTGCGCCCGAAGGTCAGCGCGAGGATGACCAGTATCGCACGCGAGACCGAGTGCTCGAAGAACGAAAGATATCAGTCGTTTCCGAAGCTGGAGACCTCCGACAACCCGCTTTATTGCATACAGCGGCCCCGAAGATCGACCTGATGTGGCCGCTATCACGACTGAGGTGGAGTTGATGGGTTGGTTTTCAGCCATCGGGCGTCAGGCGGGTGCAGCTCGGCTGATCGGCCACCGCAATCGTCCCATGTTGTAGACCATGTTGGCCAGCGTGATGATCGCCTTGGCAACCACATGCGCGGCGCAGGTCACGCCTGCAAAGACTGGTCCGCCATTTGGGCCTTGCTCTCGGCGGACGCCCCGCCCAAGCACTTGCCGGACGGCTCCTTCTGCAGGTTAGGAAGGACACCTTCCTGCGCAGCGTTCGAGACACGACCAGCGAGCTCCGCCTCATCGGCATCGACGACTAGACATGACGCAAGGGGCAGCGATATAGCACGTTGATCTGTGACCTGGAGCGGCGCCAAGTTATCGACCTGCTGCCGGATTGGGAACCTGCCACTGTCGAGGCTTGGCTGCGGGCCCGCCCCGGGATCGAGGTTGTCACCCGCAATCGCAACGGCGGCTATGGCGGCGCCGTAAGGTTCACCTGGCGATGGACGCCGCGACAGGGAACATCCGTGCGGTCAAGTTCACCTCCAGCCACCAAGGCGACAGCCCGATCCTGCCGGACCTGCTGTCGCAGATCTCGGCCACCAAAGACATCGAGTCGGTCACTGCGGAAGGAGTATACGGCACACCGCGCTGCCATACCCCAATCTTTGAGTGCGGCGCGGAGCCGATCATACCGATCCGCTATTTCCGGGACTGGCATTTTGCCATCCCGCCATTTGGCAATCTTGATCCGGTCTTGGAAACTCAGGTGAGGATAGCAGCGGCCCATTGACGACCTCCATGCAATATTCTGTTTTCATACAGAATTTGCACTTAGGATGTGAATCCACCGACAATCGGCCCGGTATCGCAGAAGGTGTTCTATGTGCAACGGGAAACGACCGACGACGGAGTTTCGGCGTGAAGCGGTGCGACTGGCGCTGACAAGCGGGCGTACACGAGGAGAGATCGCCGACGATCTCGGTATCGGCCTATCTACGCTGACGCGGTGGGTGAGGCAGGATCGAGATGCAGACGAACCTTTGGAGGACGATCCCGATCTGCGGGCGGAACTGAAGCGGCTTCGCTGGGAGAGCGCGGTGCTCAAGCAGGAGCGCGATATCTTAAAAAAGGCTGCAGCGTTCTTCGCGAAAGACGCAAGTCGATGAGCTTTGCCTTCATCGAAGCGGAGAAGGCCAGCTTTCCCATCCACCGAATGTGCGATGTCCTGGGCGTTAGCCAGAGCGGGTTCTTCGCCTGGCGCGACCGTCCGGCTTGCCGACGCCAACGGTAGGACATCATCTATCTCGCGCATATCCGCACGGACTTCGCCATGTCGAACGGCACCTATGGCAGCCCGCGGATGCACCGGGATCTCATCTACGACGGCCACCGGATCGGGCGCCACCGAACGTCCCGGCTGATGCGGGAGAATGGCCTCGTGGCCCGTCAAAAGCGGCGGTTCAAGCGAACCACGGACAGCGAACACGCCTGGCCTGTCGCCCCAAACCTGCTCGGTCAGGACTTCGAAGCCGAGCAGCCGGGCGCAAGTGGGGGGCCGACATCTCCTACATCTGGACGTCGCAGGGCTGGCTCTACCTTGCGGTCGTGCTCGACTTCCACTCGCGGCGGGTCGTTGGATGGGCAACGAGTGACCGACTAAGGCGCAGCCTCGCCGTCGAGGCTCTGCGGCGCGCCATTGCGAACCGCGACCCTGCGCCGGGGCTGGTCCAGCACTCCGATCGCGGCAGTCAGTATTGCTCTGTCGACTATCAGGTCGTGCTCCGAAAACGCGGCATCCTGATCTCGATGAGCGGCAAGGGGAATTGCTACGACACCTCGATGGTCGACACGTTCTTCAAGACCATCAAGTCGGAACTGATCTGGCCGGTCGCCTGGACCAGCTCGTAAGGGCGACCGGCCAACTCGACCTGAATGTCCTCGATCAGCATCTCGACCGAGGCCCCCTGCCCCACCACGCGGCCCAGATCCTAGCGACCGACCGGCAAGGCACTGGCGAAGAGCACCGCCTCGATCCGTCCCATCCATTCGCGCCAACGTAGTTCTTGCGGGAGGTCTTCAAGTTCTCGATCAATGGCGGCGGCGCCCTCAATCCGCCGGCTTACGTTTTCGAGTCGCCGTTGTCATGGCCCGATCCCGTAGAGACGGAAGGTCGGCCGCCCGGTCAGCTCCCGCGCGACACCCATCTCGACCAGTCGATCGCAGAACCGCCGCGCAGCACGGTCCGTCATCGGAATGATGGTGCCGCGTATGCACGGTGACAGCATCGACGCAGGTGCCACGGTATCTTCGGTCAGGAACAAATCGACCGCAGCATCCGATCCTTTCGCGCGGAGCTTTGGCGCAATGGCTCGAAGCGCTTCCGCATGGCGGGCAAGATCTCGTGCCAACCGGATCGTCTCTTCGATGGATTCGAGAATCCGCACCTAGACTGCAAGCTGGGGCCCCTTAACTTGCAGTCTAGGTCGCGCAGCGCCGTCTTTGTCAAACGCTGAGCAGTGACAGGCAACACGGTCTTCCAGTTCAGCCCCGAGCCAGGATGATGTCCGACAGCAGGCAGGCGACCCGCTCCGCCCGGTTGTCCACGTCGAGCACAGGGCGCAGGCCCGCCGAGCCGCCAGCCAGCGACCCTAGGGTTCGTGCACGTTCTTGCCCGGCGTCTAGCCAGCAAGCCACATCCTCCGAGCGATCGGGCCCGATCAGGTTTGCGATTTCGCCGGGTCTGTTCAGCCGAAGCCGCACCGTGTCGCGCCAGAACGCCGGCAGATGGCCATCGGGTCCCCGCGCCTCGCTCGGCGGCGTCAGATCGTAGGCATCGCGGATATCTGCTTCCCGCGCCAGCCGCCCTTCCAGTTTCGACGTCGCATTTGCCGAGCTCAGCACGAGCCGGTTCGCAAGCAGTTTGACCGGCAGCCATGCCGCTCATCGTTGATTAGCTGGTCGAGCAATGTCAGCGCCACCCCGGACCTAAATGCCACAGTTTCAAGGGTTTCCTCGCGCCCGTAGGTGACCCAGCCGGGTAACTTCGGTAGGCTGGGCAGCAGGTCGTCGGAGATCATGGCGGGCTGGTATATCATGCCGCAAGACTAACCCCTCGCGGCGCTTTCGACTACGGCATGATGCACAAACCGCCCCACCCTGCCGCTCATTTCTATGTCCAATAAGGCCTCTTAACCGGCATATATGGTCAGGCTCCACGACACGTCTGAAAGCAACTAGAAATCGTGCGATAAGGTGTCAAACAAGTCGTTGTTCAACAGGACAACGAAAGTGATCTTGCCTCGGTGACGAGCCTATCAGTGTGCGATCCTGACTCGCCGGTTTCGGCACATTCCGCCAGCGGGTGGATGAGGCTCGCGACGTGGCGCCTTACTTGGTCTTGATCTCACCAATCTGGCTTTTGGGCCCCTTCCCTTTCCGTTGGGTCGCTGTGATTGAACGCGGGTTGAAAGGGCTGACTTCACCCTGCATCACTCAGACCCCGTGACGTTCACAGGTGTGAACCTTTGCGCATGTTCACACCTGTGAACTTGGTCAGGCGGCGGATTTGCGGCAAAGGGCTGTCACCATTGGACCGGTGGAGAACCGGCCCTCCGAGGCCATCTTTGCGAGATGTCGCAGATATGCGCCCGGTGAGCGGATCTCGGAAAAGCGCTCCAGCATCGCGGCCAACGCGATGGAGGCTTGGTCTCGGCCCATTTTCAGTACGGCCTCCTCCCAACAGGCGGTCGAGATGCCCATCATCGGGTAGAGGCGCTGTGCGGCGGCAATCATATCGGGCCAGTCGCGAATGGGTTCGGGGCTGTAGCTCTGGAATTCTGCGCAAACAGATAGAACCATTCGTAAAGGAGGCGTGCGTTGCTTTGGCAACGGAACGACCGTTCCCGATGTCACGACCTTTCTTTGCGTATCTCGAGGCGCGGGGCTGTCCTCAGACGAAATCGGATCATCTTCATTGCTCTTTTCAGATTCAAAAGAGTCTTTATTTGAATTCTGATAGTGCTGCTCAATCTGGTCGTCATTGCTGCTCAGATCTTCTGTTTTCACGAGACCGAGGGCGCGTTGCGCGGCGGTCAATGCGTCGTTCAGTGCCGTCTGAATCGCTGTCAGCTTGTCTTCGTCGAGCTTGCGCCGCAGGGCTCGGGCGGTGAGCCGGGCCAGATCGTCATAAGCGTCCCAGGGCGCGGCGCCGGGGTGTTCCAAGGCTCCGAACTCGGTGAGGGCGGCAAGGTCGCGGCGCATCAGGCTGACGATCTCGCGCAGATGCCGGAGCCGGGCATCGCGGGCCTTCAGCCGGTCGGCGGCGTCCTGGAACTCGGCAAAGCGATGCGCGAGCGGGGTCAGGTCGAACCCGTAGGCGACCTTGGTTCCGGCGAGGCGGCGGGCGTAGCGTTTGCCGTTCGGGCTGTCGCGGCGCAGGAGGATGCCGGCGGCGACGAGATGGCCGAGATGGCGTCGCATGGTCGAGCAGGGCATGCCGTTCAGCCGCTCGCAGATCGAGGCGTTGGACGGGTAGACCACCGGGGCGCCGGCGCTCGGGTCGAGCCGGGTCTCGGGGTGAAAGCTGATAAGCGCCTGCAACACCGCGAGGTCGCGATCCGAGAGACCGTAGAGTTCGCGCGCGGCGGAAAGGCTGCGCAGGGCCTGCCATTTGTCGATGGCGGGGCAGGGGGTGGTTTCCGCGTCGCGGTGCCGGAGGCTGGCCTGCAATTGGCCAGCCTCGAGCGTCCGCCCGAAAGGCGTGATGGGTCGATAGTCCATGAATTTATCACGAAGACAAAAAAATCCCGGTCCGCGAATCACTTTGGACTTGCGGGGAGCGTTGCCGACCACTAGCTTGAGAGTGCGAAAAACAAGTCTGGGTCTCGTGAAGCGCCGTCTTTGCGGGACCTTTTCTTTTGCCTGTGCCGTGCCTCCTTTTTTGGTTTTGCTGCTCTTCCTCAGTCTTCCGCCCGGGTTCTCCAGCGGGCGTGAAGCTCTTCGATCACCTCTTGCGCCTCGGCTTCGAGCCAGTCGGCAAAGCCGGGTTCGTCCAAGTCGATGGCGAGGCCCTTGGCGGTGCGTTTGACGCTGCCAGCCTTGCGGCCACCGATGGTGATCGGATGTTTTGCGGGCGCGGATTTGCCCGTGCTCTGCACGGCGCTCCGGCGCGGGGCAGGGGAGGCGCTCACCGCTTTCAGCACCGCCTCGAAGGCGGCGACGGAGACATCCTCGGGCACGGGCTCCTGCCGCACCAGGGCGGTTTCCGCATCGGTATGCACGCGCTCGGCCAGAGCGGCGAGTTCGGCGCGGTCGGCGCCGGTGTCGTCGATGGCGCGCGACAGGGCCTCCCAGCGCGGGCGCCCGATGCCATGTGCGGCGCCGATCGCCTCGATCAGCTCGCGCCCGACGCTGCCGGCGATGGCCATGGCCATGGAGACGGAGGATTTCGTCACCGTCAGAACCTCGGCGACGCGGGCCTGGTTGCCGAAGCCCGATTCCACCAGCTCCTGCGCGAAGAGCGCCTTTTCGATATAGGAGAGATCGCGCCGGGCCATGTTCTCGGAGATCTGCGCCTGCATCGCGGCGCTGTCGTCGAGACTGGCCACCAGCGCGCGGACCTTGGTCACGCTGTCGGACTGGCGGATCGCCTCGAGCCGGCGGCGGCCATAGACCAGCTGATAGCGGTCGGGCTCGCTCGGGTGGCGGCGCACCAGGATCGGCACGGTCTGGCCGTTCTGCTCGATGGCGTGGCGGAGGTCGAGCACATCCGCCGGGTCGAGCCGGTCGCGCAGGCGGTCGTCTTCGATGGCGCCGGGGTCGAGCTCCCAGACATGGTGGCTGTCAACCGCGTTGCGCGCCGAGCGCAGGGCGCGGTTGGTGGACATCATCGACGGCGCGGCGCTGCCGGCTCCGGCGGCGGCGAGACTGTCGAGCATGGACATACGTTTCTTGCGGGTATCGGTCATTTGCGTCCCCATGTCGCCTGAATCAGCGCGGCGATCTCATCGTTGACCGCATTCAGGCTTTCGATGGCGCGGTCATAGGTGGACCGGGTGAAGGCCGAGCGTTCGACCTCGTAGAGTGTCTGTTTGGTCAGCCCGGCATCCGAGATCGCGGTGGATTTCAGCATCGGCGCGTTCAGCACCTTCTCGCCATACATGGTCCGCAGAAAGGCGACGATCCGGTTTTGAGGGGCGTCGGTGGGTTCATACCGCGTTAGCAGATAGCGCATCCAGTCGTGCTTCATGTCGGCGCCGGATTCGGCGATCACGTCCATGAGGTCGGCGGTCATGCGCAGGAATTGCGACATCGACATCACGTCGAGCATCTCGGGGTGGATGGTTACCAGCACTCCAGTGGCGGCGGAGAGCGCCGACATGGTGAGAAAACCGAGCTGCGGCGGGCAGTCGATCACCACCACGTCATAGTCGGAATCGACCTGGGACAGAGCCTCTTTCACCCGGAAAAAGAACAGCCCGGCATTGCCCTGCGCCAGCGCGCGCGGGGTCTCGTGCTCGAATTCCATCAGTTCGAGATTGCCGGGGATCAGGTCGAGCCCGGGGATATAGGTCTTGCGGATGACGGTGGAGATCGGCGCCGGATCGTCGTAGCGGATGGCGTCATAGAGCGTGCCGCCGTCGGTCAGGTCGTATTCCGGCTGCACGCCGTGCAGGGCGGTGAGCGAGGCCTGCGGATCGAGGTCGATGGCCAGAACGCGGTAGCCGAGCAGAGCCAGCCGCTGCGCCAGATGTGCAGAACTGGTGGTCTTGCCCGATCCGCCCTTGAAGTTCATCACGCCGATGACCTGCATGCGGTCGATATATTTCTGGTCGCTCCCTTCCGGGGCGAGGCGCCGTCCGGGCAGGTAATCCCCGGGCTTGCGGGCGGTTTTCTCGAGAAGCTCGCGGAGCTCTTTGATGTCCTGGACGGAATAGAGCCTGCGATTGCCCGGCGTCAGCTCGGGCGAGGGGCCGCGGCCTTCGAGATGGAGCTTGCGCAGATAGCTGTCGTTGACGCCCAGCATCGCCGCCGCCTCGCCGGAGGTGAACTTGCGCATGGTTTTCGACGCATCGGGGGGAAACAGGCTCTCTCCCTGCGCGTGGAGCTGGGTGGCGAGCATTTCGGAATGCTCACGGATAACGGTATTGAGGTCTTCCTGAACGAAGAAATCTTCCATCTGCTCCTGCCGCCTCTCGCGTCTTGCGCGCGTGTGTGTCTTGTCGTTTCATCACGCCGGGTTCCGGAACGGTCGGTTGTGTCACCGCTTCGTGTTCACGGAAATTGGCGTGTTCGGACGCTTTTCCGTGACTATTGGCGAAATCGCCGGATTCGTGCAAGAGTTTTCCACAATATTCGGTGGATAGAGTCTGCAGCCCCTGCCAGGGATGGGGGCTTGCGCGCACCCAGCTGACGGCGCATGCGCCGGGAAGGGTGTCTTTGTGTCAGTCTGCGGTCAGCCGACCGAGGATGCGCAGCGCATTGCCTTCCAGCGCCTCCGCCGCCTCGGCGACATAGCCGGAGGCCGCGCCTTGCATCTGCGCGACGGTGCCGGTCGTGGCGATCCGGGCGGCGACCATCCGGTCGACCATATCCACGATGCGGTTTCTGAGTACGCTGGCGCGCATGCCCGCATCTCCGGCGATCCGTTCCCAGTGGCGCGGGGCGAGATCGCCGGGCCGCCGTGCCTTGCCCGCCAGCTTTTGGGCATAGGTCTGGACGACCCTGGGCCCGCCGCCGCGCCCGTCCCAGGGCAGGACGGTCGAGACATCGTAAAGCGGGGCCAGCCCGGGCAGTGCGTTCAGCGGAAAGAGCAGGCTGTAATTCTTGGCGTGGGCGTCGGTATTGGCGACCAGGACGTTGAACAGCACCTGATCGAGAAGCGCATCGCCAATGGGCTGCGCCAGCCTGTGCCGCGTGGCAAAGAGCTGCGCGAGGGTCAGTCCCGGCAGGCTGCCGCGTTCGTATTTGCGCCCCGGCGGCAGGCCGTTGGCCTGGGCGAAATCCTCCTGATGCACGCGGCGGATGCCGCCTGCGGCCGTGAGGGCGCGATCATAGCGCAGCACGCAGATCGCGGCGCGGTCCTGCGCCGAAAGGATGCAGGCGCGTGCGGTGTCGATGCCGATGGCTGTGGCGAGATGCAGGCAGTAGGTTTCGTTTTCGGTGAGGCCCGGCAGGCGCGGATTGTCGGGCTTGAGGATGACGGTCGAGGGCGCGCCGTTCAGGGGAACGGCCAGCGCGTCGCCCTCGCGGGGCAGCCGCAGAACGGGGGTGCCGTCCGGCGCCAGAACCGCCAGCGCGGTCTTTTTCTGCCCGCCGGCCAGCGACAGGCGCACGCCCTCTTCACCGGCGAGGAAGGGGCGCTGTTCGAGATCGTCGAAATGACGGGCCAGGGCGCGTTGCGGGTCGGGGTCGTCATAGAACGCAGTCAGCGGAACGTAAGACCAGCGCTCGGGGTCGGGCGGCGCGCCG
>NZ_JAMDHK010000011.1 GCF_024721115.1 Salipiger pentaromativorans
TAGAGCGGCTCAGTTTTTCTCTGAATCGAATTGGGATTCCCATTTGGTGGCGATTGTGATTCAGGCTTCATACTGGTGAGGGAGGCCAGCATGGATGACGAAAGCCTATTCGAATGACCTCAGGGAGCGGGTGGTCGGTGCGATGCAATCTGGAGAAAGCTGTCGCAGTGTGGCAGCGCGGTTCGGGGTTGCGCCGTCGAGTGCCGTGAAGTGGGCGGATCGGGCGCGGCGGACCGGCTCGGTCAGTCCGGCGAAGATGGGCGGGTATCGCCGCCCGATCCTGGAACCACACCGGGACTGGCTCCTGGAGCAGGTCCGCAATTGCCCCCATGTGACCCTCGCAGTCCTTCAGGGGCTGCTGGCGGATCGGGGCGTGATCGTCAGCCATGACACGGTTTGGCGGTTCCTGCGGGGGTGCGGGTTCAGTTTCAAAAAAAGACGCTGGTTGCGGACGAGCGCGAGCGCCCGGACGTGAAGCGCCGCCGCGAACGGTGGCAACGGCATCAGGACAAGATCGACCCGATGCGGCTTGTGTTCATCGACGAGACCTGGGTGAAGACGAACATGGCACCGCTCCGGGGTTGGGCACCGAGAGGCGAGCGCCTGCCGGGCGCGGCGCCGTTTGGTCATTGGAACACCTTGACCTTTATCGCGGCGCTCAGACACGATCGGATCGACGCGCCCTGGGTCTTCGACGGCCCGGTGAACGGCGATATCTTCCGAACCTATGTCGAGCGGGTCCTCGTCCCTACACTCACACCCGGCGACATCGTCGTGATGGACAATCTCGGCAGCCACAAGAGCCAGGCCGTTCGTCAGGCGATCCGCGCGGCAGGTGCCCATCTTCTGTTTCTGCCGCCCTACAGCCCAGATCTGAACCCCATCGAACAGGCCTTCTCAAAACTCAAACACTGGATGCGAGACGCCAGCGCGCGAACGCGAGACACCCTCTGGCGAACCGTCGGAACCATCCTCGACCGCTTTACGCCAGAAGAATGCTCAAACTACTTCAAAAGTGCAGGCTACGCTTCCATAAAACCATGAACCGATCTANGGAACCATCCTCGACCGCTTTACGCCAGAAGAATGCTCAAACTACTTCAAAAGTGCAGGCTACGCTTCCATAAAACCATGAACCGATCTATTTCCGGGACGGCTATTGCAACACCTGCGCGGAGGACAGCGGCAGCCATACGGTCTGCGCGGTGATGACGGCAGAGTTCCTCGCCTTCTCGGCCTATGTGGGCAACGATCTTTCGACGCCGCGCCCAGAGCTGCATTTTCCTGGTCTCGAACCCGGCGACCGCTGGTGCCTGTGTGCGCTGCGCTTCCTTCAGGCGCATGACGAGGGCTGCGCGCCCAGGGTCGCGCCGGAGGCGACGCATATCCGGGCGCTCGAGGTGGTGCCGCTGGAGGTCTTGCGCCGCCACGCGGGCTGAGCGCCGACGGGCTGTCAGCCGTCGCCGGGTTCGGTCAGGCGGGTGATCATATCGTGAATACCCTTGGCGCCCCCGCCCAGCACAAGCGTCGTGACGACCACGTCGAGCAGCGTCAGAAGCGCGTGCTGCATGCCGGGCAGGGTGTTCGGGTCGGGCAGTTGCAGGACCGGCGCCAGCAGCCGGTAACCGCCCATGGCGATGGCCCCGCCGAGAACGGTCAGGCAGATGGTGGAGAGGTATTGCTTCTGGATGGTCAGCGCGGCCGCCTGCTCGGTCCGTGTCTCGATGCTGCGGCTGTCGCCCATGGCGAGCGCCGACAGGCGCTCGGCGCTGCCGCCGGCGGACAGGAAGGTCATCCGCTCGTCGGTCGTTTCCAGCATGTCGAACACCGCCTTCTCGCGGGCCATCGCGTCTTCCTGAGATTGCCGCATGACCGCCTGACGCGCCCGGATCTCGGCTTCCTGCGGCCCGCAGATCACCTGAAGCAGCACCTCGACCGCGCGTTCCAGCAGCAGCGCGATGGCCAGCGCCGACCCCAGCGCGACGACAAGCTGCTGCGCGAGGGTGCTGTAGTCGAGCTGGAGAACCTCGACCTCCTGAAAGCCGAGTGTGCCGGCCAGCAGGATGAGCAGCGCCACGACGCCAAGACGCCGGGAGGCGCGTTTCGGGACAAGGGCGTTCGGGGTCATTCCCTGGGACGGCATGGCAGAGCTCCTCTCGTGATCGGTCGGGACTGGTCAGGACTGGGGCGCTGCGGACCAGAGGTCGGCGATCGTGAGCAGCGCGGGGGGCGCGCCTGCCGCCTTTTTCGGCACCGTCACCGTTTCCTGAAGCTGGAGCGCCAGCGCGATCAGCCCGCCAGCGATGGCGGTCGCGCCCGAGGTGCCGCTGAAGCGACAGAAGAGCGACCCCAGATCGAGGTGAAGATCGGCCGCCCTCGGTTCCCATTCATGCGGCGAGGGGTTGTAGCCGAAGGGCCCCGGAACGTCGGTCGAGATCAGATCGAGGAACGAGACCTCCTCGCCGCCGGAGGCGTTTGCCGGCAGGCCGAAGGGCTTGAAGCTGTAGGGGTCGAGGCGCACCGCCTCGCGATCGAGGCGGCCCGCGTCTCCGCTGGGGGCATAGACATCGGCCTCGGCGGTGGAATAGGGAGCCAGACCGCCTTCCGAGGTCAGCGCGCCGACCGACACGATCAGGTTGGTCGGGTCCGACAGCCGCGCGGGGTAGGTGGGGGCCGTTTCGCCGGTGTTGCCCGCCGCGCAGACGATATGGGTCTGCTGGCCGATCTCGCGGATCTTGTCGTCGAGCGCCTGCCAAGCGCTTTGAACGGCCGCATCGATCGCAAGATCGGCGTCGAGCGCCGGCGCGCTGTTGGCATCGGGCGCGGGGATGCCGCCAGCGGGGGGAAAGACCGGTTCGAGTGCGGTGGCGAAGACGATCACATCGGCGCCGATGGACTGGGCGTAGGTGAAGGCGTTTTTCAGAACCACGGGGTTCGGCTCGGACGTGGTGCTGATCGGCACGATCCGGCAATAGGGGTTCACCCCGGCGAAGGGCAGATCCTCGATGGTGCTGCTGGCCGGCTGGCCGGCGTAGCGCGCGGGCCTGTGCAGGCGGATGCCCGAGGCGGGCGGGCGCCCGCCGATCAGCCCGGCCATCGCCGTCCCGTGACCGGAAAAGGCCCCGCGCACGGCGGCACGCTCGGGCGCCTGGGGCAGTTGCGCGGCTGCGGGCAGCGCCTGCCGCTGCGCCAGCTCTGGCGGGGTGAGCGCCGCGTCGGGCACCGGAAAGACGCCTTCGGGATCGACCGAGAAATCCGCCAGGCGCGCGCGATCGACGGCATCGTAGAGACAGGGGTTTTCCCAGGCCACGGAGGTGTCGATCAGCGCGACGGTCACGGTTTTCTGCGCCGCTTCGGCGGCGTCCCAGGCCGGGCTGGCAAAGCTCTGGGCATCGCTGACCACGCCGATCTTGAGCAGCGGCCAGAGCGCCGGATATTCCGGATAGCTGTCGACGCCCTCGGGCTCTCGTGTGGTCGGGTTGAGGATGGGGGTGTTCGAGGTAACCATGCGTCCGTCTCCCTCAGCCCAGCCATTCCAGGCGGGCGGCATTCATCTGTCTTTCCAGCACGATCTCGAGCGCGGGCAGAACGCGGCGCGCAAGTTCCTGCCCGGCCAGCGTGTCGGCGGCGTAATGCAGCCCCGCCCATTCCCGGTTCTTGGCGATCTCGTCGCAGGAGCGGAACAGCGCCGGAATGCCCGGATGTTCGGGCAGGGTGCGTGACACGATCAGCGCGATGGCGCGCGACTGGAAGGCGTGGTTCGACGGGTAAGACGGGTGCCAGGGAACGGGCACGAAAGGCGTGAGCCCGGGCGACAGCTCGCTCGGCCGCAGCACATCGAAGCGCGCCTTGTAGTGCAGGCCGATTTCCTCGGTGATCGCCGCCGTGGAGGTGATCAGCCGCGCCAGCGCCTCGATCCCGCCGGCATTGGTCGCGCCCAGCGGCACGACATAGCCCTTCAGCTCGAGATCGACCTCGCGCAGAATCGCCGCCCGCCGCCATTCCAGCTCGGGCCGGGTGCGCAGCAGCTCCAGCCGTTCGCGCAGCACCGGGATCTCGTGTTCCAGCAATTCGGTATAGGGCCTGGGCAGCGTCAGCGACAGGTCCTTCCAGAGCGCCTTGACCTCGGGCAGATGCAGCATCTCGCGCTCCTGCCAGGGCGGGGCGATGTCGGCTGCGGGATATTCGAACCCGTCGGTATCGAAGGTGCTCCCCCGGTTGCCTCGGTTCCCCCGGTTTCCGCGATTGCCCCTGTTGCCGCGATTGCCCCGGTTCCCCCGGTTGCCTCTGTTCCCGCGGTTGCCGCGATTGCCCCGGTTGAGGCGGCCGCCGATCACGGTTTCGCCCGACGGGGCGCTGAGCGCCAAGGCCGCCCGGGGCGCGGCGCCGAGCGCGCCACCCTCGATGGCAATCTCAAGATCGCCCATCCCGATCCCGGCCACCTCTTTCGCCAGTGCGGGCGCCCCGGCGACCCGGCGCGCGTCGATCTTGCCCAGTTCGGTCAGCTCGGAGAGCATCTCGGGCGCGAAGGCATCGGGCGTCGCGCGGTAGGTTTCAAGCGCCGCCGAGAACGGCTGGCCTTCCAGCGTCTCGTCCTCGGCGAGCACCTCGGCGAATTTCGACAGCGGCAGCCGCATGCTGCCGGTTCTCCGCTCGAGACGGATGTCGTCCTTCCGGACGATCAGCGCGCGGCCCGCGAGCCGCTGCGAAATGGTCGATGACATGTCTTCTTCTCCCCTTGTCAGCGCAGTCCCGCGCGCTTCAGACCTGCGGTCAGTCGTTCCGGAAACTCCGCCACCCGGGGCAGATGCCCGGCGTCGAGAATTTCGGTCGTGCTGGTGCCCGGTTGCAGGAGCTGTAGCTGCCGCACCAGCCGGTGGCCGTCATTCGGATGCCCGAGATGCGCCATCGCCGCCGCCGTATAGCGGATGGCCGAGGTAAAGCGCGGCATGCGGAACAGCGCCCGGTTGCCGTATTTCGCCGCCGCGACATAGTCGCTGCGGGCGAAGGCGATGATCGCGGCGGTGGTGTCGTAGGTGTAGCGGATCGGGCTGTGCATCCCCAGGGCCTGGGCCCGCTGCGCGGCAATGGCGCCGGCATCCAGTTCGCCGAGGCTGAACAGGCACAGCGCAAGCTGATCCCAGCAAAAGGCCTGCGCCGGAGCGATTTCGACTGCCTTCTTCGCCAGATCGAGCCCCAGCTCGGCTTCGCCCGCGAGATAGGTCAGTGCATAGCCCGACATCGAGAGGCTGAAGGCGTGAAACCGGTCGGGCCGCAGCGCATCGCGCGCCAGATCCCGGACCGCATCGGGTGCGGCAAAGCCGCTTTTTCCCAGCTTCTCGCCTGTCCGGATCGTCGACAGATAGCACAGGAGCGCATGGTGGATCGGCGAGCGGCGATCCTCCACCGCCGTTTCCAGCATGGTCTGTAGCCGGTCGAGCCGGTCCTGCCGCAGATGAAACATCGAGACGATCGCCTGATAGGGCGACAGGACCTCGGTCTCGCCATAGCCGTCGTTTTCCGCAAGCATCGGGACAAGCTCTTCGACAAGTCGCAGAATATCGTGATCGCTGGTGGCGCCCGCCGCGGCGGCGGGCGAGGCGATGCCGCTCAGCTCGCCGGTCCAGAGGATCTCGCCGGATTGCGTGTCGAGGAGCTGGAAGGAGACCTGATTGCGGGCGCGATGGCAGCTCGCGCGGATCATCAGGCGCGGTCCGTTGCTTTGATCCAGCTCCGGTCCGCCGCGACCGTTGAGGCCGAAATTGTCGCGATAGTCGAACAGACGGAGCGCCAGAACGCCGGAGAGCGCGTCAAGAAACCGGTCGAGCGCCAGATTGGCCGACAGCTCGGACGAGGGGTCGCGCCCGTCCGATCGGCAGGGCAGCAAGCCGATGGCGACCGCCGCCGGCGGGGTGATCATCGGTTCGATCAGCGCCAGCAGGGCGCTGGGCTCGAGCGCCTGCTCGGCGGGCGGCGGTTCCTGGTTCAGCCGCTGATCGCGCAGCCAGGTTTCGAACCCCTCGGCGCCCCGCAGGCTGAGGTCGATGCCTTCGAGGAAAGCCGCATCGCGCCGGGCCGAGGGGGCGAGGCCGGCGGTGATGCGGTCGGGGTCAATCCGGATACTGTAGCGGTCGGCGATGATGCAATCGGGCCCGAGCGGCGCCAGATCCTTGCGCAGCTCGCTCAGCGCGGTGCGCAGGCTGGCGGCGGATTTGGCGGGGTCGGATTCCGCCCAGAACATCTCGATGAGAGATTGTCGGGTGCAGATCTGATCGCGCGACATCAGCAGCACCGCCAGCATGGCACGGCGCAGCTGTCCTTTGGGCGTGACGTCCTGTCCGGTGGCGGTGACCACACGGAACGGCCCGAACATGCGCGCCTTGGCGGTCACGAGACCGGTCTGTTCAAATATCGGGTCAGTTGTACTTGCCAATGGCCCGCACACGAATGAAGGATCATCTATCGCGCAAAGGCTATTGTCTTGAAGCGGCGCTGTATAGGCCTTCTTTGACCTTGCGGAAGCTCTTCGGCCCAAGAAACCTGTGGTCTCTGGCAATCTGGCCGTCGATTCTTGCATCATGATCCTGACCCCGGTTCCGTCGGTTTGCCCGCCCGCCCGTCAGCCCGCGCCGTGGCAGGCGGGGCCGAGGGTGAGATGGGGCTGCCCCTGTCGAGAGGGGAACGCGAGGGAGGTCCGGACACGCCCCGCCCGCCGGACGCGACAGGCGCCGTTTCCGCAGCGGTTTGGCGACAAGATGGGCATGAGTTCCTCCGCAGGGTCGTTTTGGAGAACTGTCGCTGCCTTGCCGTCAGCGAAACGTTAATAAACAGGAAATCATGAAGATTTTCGGGCGCGGTTCCCGGGGCGCCCCCGAATCTTTGTCCCCGGGAGGCCGGTCTCCCGGGGTGACGGCGGGCGGATCCCGGCTCTTCTTCGGGGGCTCTTGTTCCGCTGTCGCGAAAGATGCCGTCCGTTCCGGTCGGCGAAAACAGCCCCCGGTCTCGGCCAGGCTGTTCGCGCGGGCAGGCAGGGGCGCGCTCCACTCCGCCACGAAGAACCCGCCTTTGCCGTTCAAGCCCATACCGACGGGCGGACTGACCCCGTCCCAGAGCCATTGCGCGGCACGGGACCAGGCCAGAGGCAGAACAAGCGACTGCGCCACGGCGGCGCGTCGGGTCAGGCTCAGGCCCGCGCCTCCGCGCCGGCGTAGGCGGCATAGACCTCCTTGGCGGCGAACAGCCCGTTCAGGGCCGCCGGAAAGCCGGCATAGACAGCCATCTGCATCAGGATCTCGGTAATCTCGGCTTGCGACAGCCCGACGTTCAGCCCCGCCTCGATATGAACCTTGAGCTGCGGCTGCGCGGTGCCCATCGCCGCGAGCGCCGCAATGGTGGCGATCTCGCGGTCGCGCAGGCTCAGCCCCGGGCGGGAATAGATGTCGCCAAAGGGGAACTCGAACAGATAGGTGGCGAAATCGGGGGCGATGTCGGCCAGCGCATCGACGACGTTCCGGCCAGCCTGCCCGTCGATGGCGTCAAGGGCGCGCCGCCCGCGCTCTGCTCTGGTCTCCTGCGGTGGAGTATCGTGTATCGTCATGGGGTTGCGTCCTTTTCTCCGCTTCGACATAGGTGTCGATCTTGGTGTCGAGGACGAGAAGGCAGGCTTGCAGCTCGGAGAGATGCGCGCGGACCCGGTCGCGATGCGCTTC
Organism: Salipiger pentaromativorans; assembly: GCF_024721115.1. GTDB lineage: Bacteria > Pseudomonadota > Alphaproteobacteria > Rhodobacterales > Rhodobacteraceae > Salipiger > Salipiger pentaromativorans. The sequence goes on from NZ_JAMDHK010000011.1 coordinate 7,710, forward strand.
CAGAAGGGCACGGCGCGCGGGACCGGTGTGATCGCCCTCCGCGCGCAGCGCCGCATAATGCAGCATCTCGCGGATCGGCATGCCGGTGGTCTTCAGGCGGTCGAGAAAGGCGATCCAGACAAGGATCGACTCGTCGTAATCCCGCCGCCCGCCGGCATCGCGATCGGCAAAGGGCAGCAGCCCGATCCGCTCGTAGTAGCGGATCGTGTGGGCCGACAACCCGCTGCGTTTCGCAAGCTCGCCGATTTTCATGACACCCTGCTTCTCATCAAGACGCCCCCGACCCTAGGGGTTTGAGCGCACTCTAAGTCAAGGGCCGATTTTCGGCGCTCAGCGCCGTCGCAGCGGGGTCCGCCGCGCTCTGCCTGCCTGTCCATGTTTTTGACCGCCATACCAGCTTGCCCAAACGCCGCTGCCCGGACATCTTGCTCAACGCGATGGTTCAGGGCGTGCTTGTCAGGGGCGTTGAACCGCACCGGGTTTGCCGGAGGCTCCAACTCGTGAGAAGGATGGAGCATCATGAGCAAGACGACGAACAGGTTTTCCCCCGAGGTGCGTGAACGCGCTGTGCGGATGGTTTTGGACAACGAGGGCCAGTATGTCTCTCGCTGGCAGGTTCTCCGTCCATCTGGAGACTACGGTCGGATCGCCAATTGCGCACATACAAAGTCGGCGCGTGTTGCAACGTCGGCGCGCGTCAGCTCCGTGATTTGGTATCCGAGGGCGGCGTATGTCTCTCGCATGACGGTGCATGTTGCTTCCGCCTCGGCAGGGCTCTGCTTGCGCTCGCTGTCCTGTGCAAAGATCTCGTCCCAATAGGGCGCCAGAAAGACGCGGCGGTTGTAGCGGGTCGTCCTGGCCGCTGCGGTGACGTGCGGCGGAACAGGCAGGCCGCAGAGCGTCAGGTAGCCAAGGATGTCGGGAATGCCTCGGTCGAAGATCACGGGGCCTGGTAACGCCTGTGCGGCGCTGTCGGCGCTCAGGTCCCGTTCCAGCATCCGTTCGGCATAGGCCATGCGATCCGCCCACGGAAGGGCGTCTCCGCAGCTGGCCATCTCCTCGCGAATGATCGCGCGGCCGGATTCGGGAATGTTCTGAAAGCCACGGCGGGCAAGCTCGGTGATCAGGCTGGTTTTGCCCGCACCGGGACCGCCCGTCACGACGAAGAAATGGTCGCTCATGGGCCATCCTCGGATTTGACAGGGGAAAGCGCTGCGAAGCTATCGACACGCTAGGAGCGGCGATCAAGGCAGCATGGATTTTCGTAGGGAAAACAGCACCGGTCTGCGTGGCAGAGGCAAATCCTCTGACGAGAAAGGCAGAACTACCTGGTGCTTTTCAAGGAGGATTTGGTGGAGCCTAGGGGGATCGAACCCCTGACCTCTTGCATGCCATGCAAGCGCTCTCCCAGCTGAGCTAAGGCCCCATCCTTGCGCCGTCTCCAGCGCTGTGCGCGTCGATCTACGCAATGCCGCGGGCGGGTTCAAGTGAAAAAATCACCGCCCACGGCAGAAATCCGTCAGCCTTAGCTGTCGTCGTCCTCGCCGGCGACATCGGTGATGTCGTCAAGCGAAACGTTGTCGTCGTCCTCGTCCTCGAGAACGTCGTCGTCGTCGAGATCGACCTCGACGTCGTCTTCCAGCAGATCGACGTCATCGACGTCTTCCTCGGTCGCGCGGCGCTTGGCGCCATCGGCGGAATCGGCCACGAGCATCGCCCGCTTGCCGGTATCGAGTTGCAGGACCTCACCCGTGTACGGGCTGACGATCGGGTCTTTGTTCAGGTCATAAAACCGCTTGCCAGTGGTCGGGCAGACGCGTTTCGTACCCCATTCTTCCTTGGGCATGGGTGATCCCCTTCAGCTTGTCCGGTCATGTCGACAATCCGCGCCCTCTGCCATATCACGGCAATGGTGTCAAAGGCTTTGGCCGCGTTGGTTCTTAGGCAGAGCATATGGGGCAGATCACACTTCCTGGCAACCCGCCGATCGCGGTGACATTGCGCCGGTCCGCGCAGGCGCGGCGGTTGTCGCTGCGGATGAGCCAAATCGACGGGCGCGTGACGCTCACCATGCCGCGCCGGCTGCCCGAGCGCGAGGCGCTGGGGTTCCTGCGCGACAAGGAAAGCTGGCTGCGCGGGCATCTCGATGCGCGCGGTGCGGATGTGCGAATCGTGCTCGGTGCGGTGCTGCCGGTCGAAGGCGTCGCGCATGAGCTGCGACCGGGGCAGGGGCGCAGCGTGCGGCTGGTGCAGGGTGCGGTCGAGGTGCCGGGCCCGGAGGACCGCATGGCGGCACGGCTGCAAGGCTGGCTGCGCACGCTGGCGCGCGAACGGCTCGCCGCGGCCTCCGACCGTTATGCGGCGGCGCTCGGGCGGCCCTATGCGCGGCTTACCCTGCGCGATACCCGGTCGCGCTGGGGATCCTGCACCGCAGACGGGGCGCTGATGTACTCCTGGCGGCTGATCCTCGCGCCGCCCGAGATTCTCGACTACGTCGCCGCGCATGAAGTGGCGCATCTGGCCGAGATGAACCACTCCCGCGCCTTCTGGGACACGGTCGAACGGCTGTATGGCGACTGGCGCGATGCCCGTGGCTGGCTGCGTGCCGAAGGCGGCGGGCTGCATCGCTACCGTTTCGGAGATTGACGTGCTGTGTATTTGTGATCACATAGCGCGATCATGACCTCCACAGCTTCCCGCCCCGCCGACATCGCCTCTTCCGCTCATGACCGCGTCTATCGCGGGCTGCGCACGCGCATCATGCTGGGGCAGATGTCGCCCGGCGAATCGCTGACGCTGCGCGGCATCGGCAAGGAGTTCGAGGTGTCGATGACGCCCGCCCGCGAGGCGGTGCGCCGGCTGGTGGCGGAGGGCGCGCTGAGCATGTCTTCCTCGGGCCGGGTGGCGACGCCGGAGCTGTCGAACGAACGTATCGAGGAACTGGCGGCGCTGCGGGCGCTGATCGAGGTGGAGCTGGCGTCGCGGGCGCTGCCGCGGGCGCATATGGCGCTGATCGACCGGTTGCAGACAATCAACGGCACCATCGCGGATGTCGTGCGGAACCGCGATTCGGTGGGCTATATCCGGACCAACCTGGAATTCCATCGCACGCTGTACCTGCGCGCCCAGGCCCCGGCGATGCTGGCGATGGCAGAAACGGTCTGGCTCCAGCTCGGTCCGACCATGCGGGCGCTCTACGGGCGGCTGCGGCGCAGCGAGGCGCCGCAGTTCCACCGGCTGATCATCGCAGCGCTCAAGGCCGGCGACGAGCCGGGCCTGCGCCTGGCGGTGCGCTCGGATGTGACGCAGGGGCTGAGGATGCTGACGAGCTGAGGGGCGGCGTCAGGCCGCCAGCCCCTTGGCGCCCATGTTGAGGAACTTCTCGCGCCGGGCCTTGATCAGCGCCTTGGGCTTCATGCCGTCCATTTCCCCCAGCATCGAGCCGATGGTCTGGCCCACCGCCGCGATGGTGGCATCGCGGTCGCGATGCGCGCCGCCCAGCGGCTCGGGGATCACGCGGTCGGTCACGCCGAGCTTCAGCAGCTCCTGCGCGGTCAGACGCATCGCCTCGGCGGCTTCGCGCATCTTCTCCGCGTCTTTCCAGAGGATCGAGGCGCAGCCCTCGGGGGTGATCACCGAATAGACCGAATGTTCCAGCATCGCGACGCGGTTTGCCGTGGCAAAGGCCACCGCCCCGCCCGATCCGCCCTCGCCGATGATCACCGAGACCAGCGGCACGCCGATCTGAAGGCATTTTTCGGTCGAGCGTGCGATGGCCTCGGACTGGCCGCGCTCTTCGGCGCCCTTGCCGGGATAGGCGCCGGGGGTGTCCACCAGCGTGATCACCGGCAGGCCGAACCGGTCGGCCATGTCCATCAGCCGCACCGCCTTGCGGTAGCCCTCGGGACGCGCCATGCCGAAATTGCGTTCGATCCGGCTTTGCGTGTCGTTGCCCTTTTCATGACCGATCACCATGACGGGGCGGTCTTCGAAACGTGCCAGCCCGCCCATCACCGCGTGATCGTCGGCAAAGCCCCGGTCGCCGGCCAGCGGCGTGTATTCGGTGAACAGCGTCTCGATGTAATCGCGGCAATGCGGCCGGTCGGGATGCCGGGCGACCTGGCATTTCCGCCAGGGGGTCAGCTTCTTGTAGAGGTCCTTGAGAAGCTCCTGCGCCTTGCGATCGAGCGCGGCCGCCTCGTCCTCGACATGCATCTCTTCGTTCTTTTGCGCCATGGTGCGCAGTTCTGCGGCTTTGCCTTCGATCTCGGCGAGCGGTTTTTCGAAGTCGAGGTAATGCGTCATGCCCGGATACCCTTATTACGCGGGGCCTATATGGCGTCTGGGGCGGTGGGATGCAACAAAGCAAGATTTCTCCCGTTGCGTCGGGGCAGACTGTCGTTGCGATAGCTGGAAGGACATGGAGGCTGAGCCCGCGTCAGGAAGACCGCATCCGCGGGCTGCCGCACAACGTCCGCGCGCCCCAAAGGGCGGATTGCCGCTCGATCCGCTGGCCCCGTAGGGTGGGCAATCCTGCCCACCTTCCCCCGGACCTAGGGCTGTCCCTGCGCCAGTACCGGGAGCAGCGATGCGATCAGCAGCGCCGCCATGGTCCAGTTGAAGGCCCGCAGCCGGCCGGGGTTGTTCAGCACCCGCCGCATTTCCCGCCCGAGCACGGTCCAGGTGCTTGTCGAGATCACCGACATTGCCACATAGGTTCCGGCGACCAGCATCACCGATCCCAGATCGCGCCCGGTCGCATAAAGCGTGATCGCGCCCAGAGCCATGGACCAGGCCTTGGGGTTCACCCATTGGAACGCGGCGGCCTGCACAAAGCTCAGCGGGCGGCCCTGGGGCTCCGTTCCCGCCTCGGCGGGGGGCGCGGCATGAGCGATCTTCCAGGCCAGCCAGAGCATGTAGATCACCGAGGCCACCAGCAGCACGTCATGCGCCACGGGCCAGGCCTCGAAGACCTGCATCACCCCGAGCCCCACCAGCAGCACCATGGCCGGAAACCCCAGCCCGATCCCGAGCATATGCGGGATCGACCGGCGAAAGCCGAAATTGGCCCCCGAGGCGAGCAGCATGAGGTTGTTGGGGCCCGGCGTGATCACCGTGACGAGCGCAAAGGCGGCAAGGGCGAGAAGAAGATCCTGTGTCATGACGCAATAATTGCGCAGGATTCGCGGATATGGATTGCGAAGATGAGGTTCATGCCGGAAATAGTGCAACTTATGACGGATCTTGACGGAATAGACGAAAAGATATTGCAGGAGCTGTCGCGCGACGGGCGGATCAGCAATCTCGCGCTTGCGGATCGGGTCGGGCTGTCGCCGTCGGCCTGTCTGCGCCGGGTGGCGGCGCTGGAAAAGGCCGGGGTCATCAAGGGCTATCGCGCGGTGCTGAGTCCGGAAAAGACCGGCGTCGGGTTCACCGCCTATGTGATGGTGGGGCTGAACGCGCATACGAAACAGGCGCAGGAGGCCTTCGAGCGCGCGATGAGCCATGCACCGGAGGTGCGGGAGTGTCACAACATCACTGGCAATGTGGAATATCTGCTGCGGATCGAGGCAGCGGACCTTGCCGCCTACAAGCATTTCCACACCGAGGTGTTGGGCACACTGCCGCAGGTCAATGCCATCACCTCCTATGTGGTGATGGGCTCGCCCAAGGACGAGCGCGCCTAGCGACGGGGTCTTTGGCGGGCCGGGCGCTGTCGGGCGAACCTGCTGGTAATAGACCCTGTGGCCAATAGGAAAGGGCGGCGCCGGTGCGGCACCGCCCTTGCAGGATTTCCCGGGACGCCGGTGGCGCCCTGACGGATCAGATCTGCCGCACCGCGCCCTTGGCGGCGGAGGTGGTCAGCGCCGCGTAGGCCTTGAGCGCCTTCGACACCTTGCGCTTGCGCTTTTCGTCCGGCTGCCAGCCCTTGGCGTCGCGCGCCGCGCGGCGCTCGGCCAGCACCGCCGCGTCCACGGCGAGGTTGATCTTGCGCGCGGGGATGTCGATCTCGATCAGATCGCCCTCTTCCACCAGACCGATGGCGCCGCCCTCGGCCGCCTCGGGCGAGACGTGCCCGATGGAGAGCCCCGAGGAGCCGCCCGAGAAGCGCCCGTCGGTGACCAGCGCGCAATCCTTGCCGAGCCCTTTCGACTTCAGATAGCTCGTCGGATAGAGCATCTCCTGCATGCCGGGCCCGCCGCGCGGCCCCTCGTAGCGGATCAGCACCACGTCGCCGGGATGGATCTTGCCCGTCAGGATCGCGCTCACCGCGCTGTCCTGCGATTCAAAGATCCGCGCGGGGCCCGAGAAGACAAGAATGCTCTCGTCCACTCCGGCGGTTTTCACGATGCAGCCGTCCTCGGCGAGATTGCCGTAAAGCACCGCCAGGCCGCCATCCTTGGAAAACGCATGTTCCGCATCGCGGATCACGCCGTTTTGCCGGTCGAGGTCCAGCGTGTCGTAACGCCGGTCCTGCGAGAAGGCGGTGGTCGAGCGCACGCCGCCGGGGGCGGCGCGGAAGAACTCGTGCACCGTCTCGGAATTGGTGCGGGTCACATCCCAGCGGTCGAGCGCATGGGCCATGGTCTCGGCATGCACGGTGGGCACCGAGCTGTCGATCAGCCCGGCGCGGTCGAGCTGGCCGAGGATCGACATGATCCCGCCGGCGCGGTGCACGTCTTCCATATGCACATCCTGCTTCGCGGGCGCGACCTTGCAGAGCACCGGCACCTGACGCGACAGCTTGTCGATGTCCTCCATGTCGAAATCGACCTCGCCCTCATTCGCGGCGGCCAGCAGGTGCAGCACCGTGTTGGTCGAGCCGCCCATGGCGATATCCAGCGTCATGGCGTTCTTGAAGGCCTCGAACGTGGCGATGGAGCGCGGCAGCACGCTTGCATCGTCCTGCTCGTAATAGCGCTTGGCCAGATCCACGATCAGATGCCCTGCCTCGACGAACAGCCGCTGACGGTCGGCATGGGTGGCCAGGGTCGAGCCGTTGCCGGGCAGCGACAGGCCCAGCGCCTCGGTGAGACAGTTCATCGAGTTGGCGGTGAACATGCCCGAGCAGGAGCCACAGGTCGGACAGGCGGCCTCCTCGATGGCCTGAACCTGGGCGTCGGTGTATTTGTCGTCGGCGGCGGCAACCATGGCATCGACCAGATCCAGCGCTTTGGTCTCGTCGTCCCACTGCACCTTGCCGGCCTCCATCGGGCCGCCCGAGACGAACACCACCGGGATGTTCAGCCGCATGGCCGCCATCAGCATGCCGGGGGTGATCTTGTCGCAGTTCGAGATGCAGACCATGGCGTCGGCGCAATGGGCGTTGACCATGTATTCCACCGAGTCGGCGATGATCTCGCGCGAGGGCAGCGAATAGAGCATGCCGTCATGGCCCATGGCGATGCCGTCATCCACCGCGATGGTGTTGAACTCCTTGGCAACGCCGCCCGCCTTTTCCACCTCGCGGGCCACCATCTGGCCCAGATCCTTGAGATGCACGTGGCCCGGCACGAACTGGGTAAAGCTGTTCACGATCGCAATGATCGGCTTGTTCCAGTCGTTCTCGGTCATGCCGGTGGCACGCCATAGGCCACGGGCGCCGGCCATGTTGCGGCCATGGGTGGTGGTGCGGGAGCGGTAGGCGGGCATGGGTTTCCCCCTCGTTTGCGGTATCGGAGTTGTTTAACGCTGCGCGGCCCCTGCGGCAAGGGTAGCGCGCATGCCCAAATCCGCGCCAGCTTTGCCGCCGAAAAGGCGCGTATTTGGAAAGAGAAGAAGATCAGGATGCGCGCCCTTGCCCTTCTTCTCTTGAAAAATACGCCCGCCGGAGGCGTCCGGCATCGCGGCCGGGCGCGGGGGTTAGGCGCCGCTGCGCTTCGTTCGGCTGCGCGGCGGTTTCGGTGCCACCTTGGCCTCGATATAGTCGATCACCAGCCCGGCGATGTCCTTTCCCGAGGTTCTCTCGATCCCCTCCAGACCGGGCGAGGAATTCACCTCCAGCACCTTGGGCCCGTCCTCGCCGCGCAGCAGGTCCACCCCGGCCACATCGAGCTTCATCGCGCGGGCGGCCTTGACCGCCGCCTCGCGTTCGGTCCGGGTGATCTTCACCGGCTCCGCCGTGCCGCCCTGATGCAGATTCGAGCGGAAATCGTCGGGCTTGCCCACCCGGCGCATGGCGGCGACCACCTTGCCACCCACCACGAAGCAGCGGATGTCCTCGCCCGCCGCCTCCTTGACGAAGCTCTGCACCAGGAAATCCGCCTTCAGCCCCTGAAAGGCCGAGATCACCGACTCGGCGGCCTTCTTGGTCTCCGCCAGCACCACACCCTTGCCCTGGGTGCTCTCCAGCAGTTTCAGCACCAGCGGCGCGCCGCCCACCAGGCTGATCACATTGCCCGAATCCTTTGGGCTGCGGGCAAAGGCGGTGGTGGGCATGCCGATCCGGTGCCGCGCCAGCACCTGATGCGCGTGCAGCTTGTCGCGCGACACCGTGATGCCGTCGGACCCCGCCAGGCAATAGGTGCCGAGGCTCTCGAACTGCCGCACCACCGCCGTGCCGTAGGAGGTGATCGAGGCGCCGATGCGTGGGATCACCGCGTCGTAATGCGGCAGGCGGCGGCCGTCGTAATGCACCTCGCCGCCCACGGCGCGGATGTTCATGTAGCAGCGCGAGGTGTCGATCACCTCCATCGTATGGCCGCGCGCCTCCGCCGCCGCAATCAGCCGGCGGGTGGAATAATTCTCGGGCTCGCGGGTCAGCACCGCCAGCCGCAGCGCCCGGCGGTGGCGTTCGCTGCGCGGAATGTCGCGATAGGCCTCGTAGGAGAGCGCGGGCTGACAGAAGCTGTGGCTGGGCGCCACCATCATGTCGTCGGCCAGCGCGGTACGGCCGAGCAGCATCCGGTAGGCCATGTTGCCCCGGTCGGTCAGCGTGACCTCGATGGGCCAGCGGTGATCGCCCATCTCGAGCGTCGTCTCGATGACAAAGCGCAGCTCGGTCTCGCCGTTCGACGAGGTCACCTCGCGCCGGTCCTTGAGCGGGGCGGAGCAGATGATCTCCAGATCGGGATCGGCGGGATCGGGGTGGATCGCAAAGCGCACCATGGGTTTTTTCGCCGAGCCGAAGGGCTCGATGGCGAAGGCGTGCAGGGCCGAGGTCTTGGCGCCGGTATCCACCTTGGCGCGGATCGCGGGCAGGCCGAGATCGGGCAGGGAAAGCCATTCCTCCCATCCGAGCGTGAACAGGGTCATTGCGAATCCTCTCGATGCGCCCGCGCGCCGGGCCGGAGCGCCGCTCTAGCGGGCGGATGTGACAGGCGCAATACGCTTGGATCCCGCGGCCGGTTTGGCCCCTCTACCAGACCTTCAGAACACGGCGCGACAGCAGGAAACCGTGACCGTCCGCGTTGCGGCAGGTGAGCCCGGTGCGCTCGGAGATGCAGGAAATCCCGCCCCAGTCCGCCGAGACGCCATAGGGCGCCACATCGACGCCAGTTGCGGATTTCCCCCGCACCGGCGCACCGCATTCCATCGTTGCGGGACCGCGCGCGAGCAGCACGTATTTATGCCCCCAGGGGCCCGCGCAGGAGGCCGGGCGCGCGACATTCGGCGTGCCGGTGAACGCGACGATCTCACAGGAAAGATCCGGCGGCCCCTCTCCGGTGCCGACCCAGCAGCGGATATTGTCCGACGGGGTGCGGAATGGCGACACATCCGCCATCGCGGGGCCGGCAAGACACAGGCCGGCCAAAAGCAGCGATCTGAACATTATGAAGGTCCTGAAAATACGGTCGGGATAAAGTCTGCCCGCAGCGTCTGACGCGGGCCTCGGGCCTGTCAAGTCCGCCATTCCGGAAACGACCGTCCCCGGCATGGCGTGCTAGAAATGTTGTCACGGACCGCTGCCGGTCCGGGCAGCAGAGAAGGTTTCGATCATGACCGTGACGCTCGACATCCAGCAGCCGCAGCCCTTCGACCTTGTGGGGCCGACCATCCTCATCGCGGGCAATGCCGCCGCCTTCGAAGGTACGCTCTCCATCACCGTGTCGGAGGGCCATGACGAGGTTACCGGCTTCACCCAGGTGGGGTCTCTCGGGCTGCGGCAGTTTCAGGCGCAGATCGCGATCCCGCCCGGCACCGCCTTCACGCTCAACCGGCTGTTCCTGACGCTGGCGGACGATACCGGCAACGAGAACGGGCCGAGCGTGACCGTTCCCGTGCTCTACGGCCCGCTGATCCTGCCGGGCTATGCGGGCTGGCAGCCCTATACGGTGCAGCCGGGCGACACGCTGACCTCCATCGCGCAGGCGCAATACGGCAACGGGGATTTCCAGCCGATCTTTCAGGCCAACCAGCACATCCTCGCCAATCCGAACCTGATCTTTCCCGGTCAGGTGCTGCGCATCCCGCGCAACGATCTCTGAACCCTTGAGACATGAAAAAGGCGCGGGCCGCTCGGGCACCGCGCCTGAAACCGTCGGGCGGACGGGATGGGTCTCTTAATGCCCGGCGATCATCTCGGATTGCTTCACGATGACTTCGGCCTGCTTGATCGAGGCGATGTCCACCAGACGGCCCTTGTAGACCGTGGCGCCCTCGCCCTTGGCCTTGGCCTCTTCCATGGCGGCGAGGATCTCGCGCGCCTCGGTCACCGCCGCCTCGGAGGGGGTGAAGACCTCGTTCGCGAGCGCGACCTGCTTGGGGTGGATGGCCCATTTGCCGACCATGCCCAGCGTCGCCGAGCGCAGCGCCTGGGCGCGGAAGCCCTCGTCGTCGGAGAAATCGCCGAACGGGCCGTCGACCGGCAGGATACCATGGGTGCGGCAGGCGGCGACGATGGCGGCCTGCGCCCAGTGCCACGGGTCGGACCAGTATTTGGCCCCCTCGCGCAGCATGTAATAATTCTCCTGGGTGCCGCCGATGCCGGTGGTGGCCATGCCCATGGAGGCGGCGAAATCAGCCGCGCCGAGGCTCATGGCCTCAAGGCGCGGCGAGCCGGCTGCAATCTCCTCCACATGCGAGATGCCGGCTGCTGACTCGATGATCACTTCGAACTTGATCGGTTTGGTGCGGCCCTTGGCGCGCTCGACAGCGGTCACCACCGCGTCCACCGCGTAAAGATCGGCGGCGCAGCCGACCTTGGGGATCATGATCTGGTCGAGCCGGTCGCCCGATTTCTCCAGCAGATCCACCACATCCTTGTACCAATAGGGCGTGTCGAGCCCATTGATGCGCACCGACAGGGTCTTGTTGCCCCAGTCGATATCGCCGATGGCCTGGATGATGTTCTCGCGCGCGCTGTCCTTGTCGGAGGGCGCGACGGAATCCTCGAGATCGAGATTGATCACATCCGCAGCGGACCCGGCCATCTTTTCGAAGATCGCGGGGCGCGAGCCCGGGCCGAACAACTGGCAGCGGTTGGGACGTGCCGGAGCGGCGGGCTGAATGCGGAAGCTCATGATTCACCTCGTCGAGTAACGATATTACGTGCGGCTTGCCGCGAGAGTTATTAAATTGCGGGATGCTGCGCAAGCAGAAACCTTGCCCAAGGTCATGCGGCAACGCGGCGAAACTCAGCGGAGTTTTTGCACGATTCTTCGGCGTCGCGCGGGAAACGCACGAAAATTCGGCGCGGGCCCTGGCGAAACGGTGGTTTTCGCAAAGGATTTGCGTGTCATGCGGGGCAGAATGCCGCGAATCCAAACGACAGGGACCCAAAATGATCGAGACCCCGTATCTGCTCTTCCTCGGAGACGCTCCGGACCCGCTGGCCGCCAAGGTTGCCCAAGGGATCAAGGACTGGCGCCCGGAGAACTGCGTGGGCCAGTTCCGCCTCGAGGGCTGCAAGGCCGACCTCAAGCTGCCGGACATGACGCTGGCCGAGGCCAAGGAAGCCGGCGCCAAGACGCTGGTCATCGGCGTGGCGAACCGGGGCGGGGTGATTTCCCAGACCTGGAAAAAGGTGCTGGTCGAGGCGCTGGAAGAGGGGTTCGACCTGGCCTCGGGCCTGCACAACCTGCTGCGCGACGAAGAGGATCTCGCGGCGGTCGCCAAGGCGACCGGCCAGACCCTGCACGATGTGCGCATCCCTTCGGTGAAATACCCGATCGCCAATGGCGAGCCGCGCAAGGGCAAGCGTCTGTTGGCGGTGGGCACCGACTGTTCGGTCGGCAAGATGTACACGGCGCTGGCGCTGGATGCGGCGATGCGCGAGAAGGGCATGAAATCGACCTTCCGCGCCACCGGCCAGACCGGCATCCTGATCACCGGCGACGGCGTGCCGCTGGACGCGGTGATCGCCGATTTCATGGCGGGTTCCATCGAATATCTGACGCCGGATAACGATGACGACCATTGGGACATCATCGAGGGCCAGGGCTCGCTGTTCCATGTCAGCTATTCCGGCGTGACCATGGCGCTGGTGCATGGCGGTCAGCCCGACGCGCTGATCCTCTGCCACGAACCGACCCGCAGCCATATGCGCGGTCTTCCCGGCTATCAGCTTCCCTCGCTCGAGGATGTGCGCGACGTGGCGCTGAAGCTGGCGCAGGTGGCGAACCCGGCCTGCAAGGTCATCGGCGTCTCGATCAACACCCAGCATATGGGCGAGGAGGAGGCCGCGGCCTATTGCGCCGAGGTCGAGGCGCGTCTGGGGCTGCCCTGCGTCGATCCGTTCCGTCATGGCGCGGCGCGTCTGGCCGAGGCGGTTGCCGCCTACTGATCCTGCTGGCAGGGTTGCGACGATCACGGGCGGCGGCACCTCAGGGGCCGCCGGGCCGTGCGTATTTGGAAAGAGAAGAAGGGCAGGGGTCTTGAGCATAGAGGTGACGCGCGACACGTTCCGGCTGGCGCAGGTCTTTACCATTTCGCGCGGCAGCCGGACCGAGGCGAAGGTGCTGACGGTCAAGGTCACCCGGGACGGGGTGACCGGCTGGGGCGAATGCGTGCCTTATGCGCGCTATGACGAGACGCTGGAGAGCGTCGAGGCCGAGATCGCCTCGCTGCCCGCGGATGTGACCCGCGAGGCGCTTCAGGGGCTGCTGCCGCCCGGCGCCGCGCGTAACGCGGTGGATTGCGCGCTTTGGGACTGGGAAGCCAAGCGGGCCGGCAAGCCCGTCTGGGCGCTGGCGGGGCTGCCGGAGCCCGGGCCGGAGATCACCGCCTATACCCTGTCTCTGGGCACGCCCGAGTCGATGCGGGAGCAGGCCGAGAAGAATGCTTTTCGCCCGTTGCTGAAGGTCAAGCTGGGCACGCCCGACGACATGCCGCGGCTCGAGGCGGTGCGCGCCGGGGCGCCCTTGTCGAAGATCATCGTGGATGCCAACGAAGGCTGGACGGCGGAGGTCTATGCCGAGCTTGCGCCGCATCTCGTGCGGCTGGGCGTGGCGATGGTCGAGCAGCCGCTGCCGGCGGGCGAGGACGCGGCGCTTATCGGGATGGACCGGCCGGTGCCGGTCTGCGCCGACGAGAGTTGTCACGACCGCGCCAGCCTGCCCGGGCTCAAGGGCAAATACGACATCGTCAACATCAAGCTCGACAAGACCGGCGGGCTGACCGAAGCGCTGCTGCTGCTGGAGGCCGCGAAGGCCGAGGGCTATGGCATCTTCGTCGGCTGCATGGTGGGCTCGTCGCTGGCGATGGCGCCGGCGGTGCTGCTGGCACAGGGCGCGGCCTTTACCGATCTCGACGGGCCGCTGCTGCTGGCCGAAGACCGCCCCACGCCGCTGCGCTACGACGCGGCCGGGGTGCACCCCGCCGCGCCGGCGCTTTGGGGGTGAGCGTGGTCAGTCCGTGTCGACCACGATGCAGGCGTTCTTGTCTCTCAGCGTGATGTCGTATCGCGAGATTGCCGTGGGGAACTCCACCTCGGTGCACAGCTCGAAGCGGGTGGGGTCGATCCGCCGGTATGTGATCTCTGCCGCGAAGGCGGTGAGATTCTGCGGGTTTCTGGCGCAACTCAGCGGATCGAGCGTTTCGGGAAGCGCGTCATGATCGACCTCGGCGCAATAGCGCACGTCCTGGGTCAGCGTGCGCAGATCGGAGAGGCGCCAGCGGTCGCGCTGCTCCATCTGCCCTTGCAGGGGGCCGCCGACGATCCAGAAGGACAGGCCGAGCGCCAGCGCCGCAAGCCCGAGCAGGGCTGCGGCGGGCAGCCCCGGTATCAGGCGGGCGGCAATGCTGCGATCCTGCCGGAAATAGGCCAGCACGACCGTGGCGATGACCGCGACAGTCAGGGATTTCGCGAGAAAGCGCGCGGTCATCTGGCCGTCGAGGAAAGTGTAGATCAGGACCAGCGCATCGCCCATCAGGGTGATGACCGCGATGAGCATCGCCAGCGACGAGAGCCAGCGGCGAATCGTGCCGTGCCGGCGCGACGGGTCGCCGCGCAGCGCGCGGGCATCGGCGCGGTCGAGAAGCCAGAAGGCCGGGGCGAAGACGATGAGCGCCGCCATCGACCAGCGCAGGCCGCTTGCGGCATAGGTCGGGGTGCGGCCGGTTTCCGGCAGCCAGACCTGGATCTGCCCGAAGAACAGCGTGAGGACGTTGCCCGCGACCATGCCGAAAGCCACGAAGAGCAGCGCGTAGAAAAACGCATCCCGCGCCGCGGTAGAGCGGATCGGGCGGGGCACGGGGCCCGTGGACGTGGCGGTCTCGGACCAGCCGGCGAGCGCGGCGTCGGCCTCGGTTTCGGTCCATTCCGCGGCGAGGAGATGCGCGCGGATGGCGTCGCGCGACTGGCCGCTCTTGAGCGCGTCATGCACGAAGTCTGTGAGATCCTTGGGCAGAGACATGGGCGATTTCCTCCATGAACTTTGTTCACGAAATATTTTGAACGACGTTCATTGTCAATGCGAAACGTCGTCTTTTTCCGTCTACCGCGGGCGGAGCCCCCGAAATGGCTTGAACATGGGGGACCGGCCCCGCAAACCAAGAACATCCCCGGTTCCGGGACCACCTACACCATCCTATGTCGCACAAGGAGTATGACATGAGCCGCACCGTTTACCTCAACGGAGAGTATCTGCCCGAGGCCGAAGCCAAGGTTTCGATCTTCGATCGCGCCTTTCTGATGGCGGACGGGGTCTATGAGGTGACCTCGGTGCTGGGCGGCAAGCTGATCGACTTCGACGGCCACCTGGCGCGTCTGGAACGCTCGTTGACCGAGCTCGACATGCCGAAGCCGGCCGCGTTCGACGAGCTGCTCGAGATCCACCGCAAGCTGGTGGAGCTGAACGGCATCGACGAGGGGCTGATCTATCTGCAGGTTACCCGGGGCGCACCTGGTGACCGCGATTTCGCCTTTCCCGACCCCGAGAGCTGTGAGCCGACCCTGGTGCTGTTCACCCAGTCGAAGCCCGGTCTGGCGGACAGCCCGACCGCCAAGACCGGCATCAAGGTGATCTCGATCGAGGACATCCGCTGGGGGCGCCGCGACATCAAGACGGTGCAGCTTCTCTACCCCTCGATGGGCAAGATGATGGCCAAGAAGGCGGGCGCCGACGATGCCTGGATGGTCGAGGACGGCGCGGTGACCGAGGGGACCTCGAACAACGCCTATATCGTCAAGGACGGCAAGATCATCACCCGCAACCTCAGCACCGACATTCTGCATGGCATCACCCGCGCGGCGGTGCTGAAATTCGCCCGCGAGGCGCAGATGATCGTCGAGGAACGGCCCTTCACCATCGAAGAGGCGCAACAGGCGGACGAGGCGTTCTATACCTCGGCCTCGGCCTTCGTCATGCCGGTGGTCGAGATCGACGGCGCCAAGATCGGCGACGGCACGCCCGGCGGCGTCGCGTTGCGGCTGCGGGAGATCTATCTGGATGAAAGCCGCAAGGCCGGGATCTGACCGCTTGCACCGCGTCGCCTGAACGGGGACAACCTCGGACAAGGAGGCGCGGAGATGCGGGATTTCTTTGCCATCGTGGCGATCATTCTGGCGGTGGTGTCGCTGGGCGTCTTTCAGGTGCCCGGCGACAATGCGCTTTTGGATGCCGGGATCCGCGCCGAGGCACAGGGCGCGGTCTATCAGCAGAAACATCCGATCGGCATCGCGGTGACGCGCGGCGTGGTCACCGCCACGGGCCGGGTCGAGAGCGATGAGGAGCGCGCGGCGCTGATCGCCACGCTGGCGGCGCTGGAGGGTGTCGAGGGGGTGACGGACGACCTGACGGTGCTGCCGCAGGTGGCGCCCTTCACGCTGGAGATCCGCAAGGGACCCGAGGGCGTCGCGTTGGCGGGGCATGTCGTCTCGGAGGCGCAGGGCGTCGCGTTGCAGGAGATGCTGGGCCCCTCAGAGGCGCTGGTGGTCGCGGCGGGTGCGCCGGACGAGCTTTGGTCCGGGGTGGTGGCGCGGGCGGCCTCGGTCCTCGCGCGGATGCTGGATGCACGGTTGGAGGTCGAGGACCGGGCGCTGCGCCTGTCGGGCCGGGTGCATCTGCCGGCGACTCTGGACGAGATTCGCGATGCGCTGGCCGATCTGCCCGAGGGTTACGATCTGACGCTGGATCTTGCGGCGGTCGATGACGGGTTGCCCTATCGCCTGACGGTCTCGCGCGATCCGCATATGGGGCTGCGTCTTGACGGAAAGCTGCCGCCGGAATTCGACCGTGCGCCGCTGGCCGCGCTGGGTGCAGCGCAGGAGGAGGCGCTGGTCACGGCGCCGCTGCCGCTCCCCCAGCCGCGTTTCGAGCCGGCGTTGGCGGTGGCGCTGCCGGTCTTCGCCGGGCTGAAGGCGGGGCAGATGACCGTCACCGACACGCTTGTCTCGCTTTCGGGCGGGCCGGTCCCGGAGGCGGAGATGGCGGCGGCCGAGGCGCTGCGCGGGGATCTGCCGGCAGGCGTGGCGCTGTCTCTGGCGCTGGTGCCCGAGGACGACGGCGCGCCGCTGGTGCTGCGTGCCGAATGGCGTGGGGATGCGCTGCTGCTGTCGGGCAAGGTGCCGGCGGATTTCCCGGAAGATGCAGGCGGGGCCTTTGACGTACCGGTGCAGATGCAGGATCTGGCGCGCTCCCCCTGGCCGGACCTGACCGGCTGGAACGCCACCGCGCTGGCGGCGCTTTCGGCGCTGGCGATGCTCGAACGGGGGGCGTTGCTGCTGTCCTCCGACGGGCTGGAGCTGTCGGGGGTGGCCGCCAACCCGGAGGAGCGGGATCGGGCGCTGGCCTCGGTCGCGCCCGACACGGCCCGTATCGCGCTTCAGGACGATGGCACGCCTCCGGCCTTCTCGCTGCGCTACGATGTGGCCCGGGGGGCGGAGCTGACGGGCAAGCTGCCCGCCGGTCTGGAGCCCGAGGCGATGGCGGGGGCGCTTGGTCTGACGGCGGTTGACGGCGCGCCCAAGGTGTCGCCGGAGACCAGCCCGGCGCCGGTTCAAGAGGTGCTGGAGGCGCTGGGCCGCTGGCTGCCCGAGATGGATTCGGCGGTGCTGACCCTTGCGGCGGGCGGGCTGAGCGTCGCCGTCACGGTGCGCCCGGCGAGCGATGCGCGCGCGCTCGAGGCGGAGCTGCGCGCGTCGCTGCCGGAAGCGGTGGCGCTCAGCGTCGCGGCGCCGGAGGCGCTGCCCGGCACCGGAGATCGCCGGGACAATGTGCTGAGCGGCGGGACCGAGGTCTTTGCCGCCGGGGTCTGGCTGCCGGAGCTGTTTTTCACGCCCACGGAAGAGAGCTGCAACGCCCGCTTCCGGTCGGTGCCGCAGGTGCCCTTTGCGCGGGGCGGCTTCTCGCCCCTGCTGGGCTCGGCGCGGCCGCTGGCGGAGCTCACCGCGCTGGCCCGGGCCTGCACGCGCTTTGCCGGGTTGGAGCTGACCGTCACTGGCCACGCGGGCAGCGCCGAGATCCCGGTGCTGAACCGCCAGCTCAGCCGCCGCCGGGCGGAGGCGGTCCGGGCGATCCTGGCGGCGCGGGGGGTGCCGGCGGGGCTGATCGTGGCGCAGGGGCTGGGTGACGATGGATCGGGCGACCGGCTGGGCTATGCGGTTGCGGCGCCGTCCAGATAACGCGCCGCGTGCCGTCCGGCCCAGAGCCCGGTGGCGAGGCAGGCGGTGAGCAGATAGCCGCCCGTGGGCGCCTCCCAGTCGATCATCTCGCCCGCGCAGAAGGTGCCGGGACGGGCGCGCAGCATAAGCCCCTCGTCCAGCGCCGCGAAGGGCACGCCGCCGGCGGTCGAGATCGCCTCGTCCAGCGGGCGCAGGCCGGTATGGGGCACCCGCAGGGCCTTGATCCGCCGTGCCAGCGCCGCCGGGTCGCCGGGCAGAGGGCGGCCGCATTCCATCAGCAGCGCCCGCGCGGCGGATGACAGTCCGAGCTGCTTGCGCAGATGGTTGGAAAGGCTCTGCTTGCTGCGTGGCCGGGCGAGGCGGGCCTGCACCTCCTCAAGCGGCAGATCCGGTGCCAGATCGACCTCGAGCGCCGCCCCCTCGCGCAGCGCCGGCGAAAGCGGGTAGAGCCCGCCGCCCTCGAGCCCGCGCGCCGTGATCACCGCTTCGCCGCGCGAGTGCAACGGGCCGGCCCGGAAGGCCACGGTTTTCAGCGGGGCGCCGAAATGCGGGGCCATATGCGCGGACCACCCGACGGTGAGCCCGGCATTGGCGGGCAGGAACGGCGCAAGGGCGATCCCCGCCGCCGCAAGGGGTTCTGCCCAGGCCCCGTCCGAGCCGAGCCGCGCCCAGCTCGCGCCGCCCAGGGCCAGCACCGTGGCGCGTGGGGTGAGGCGGCGCGGGCCCTCGGGGGTGTCGAAGAGACAGGCGGCCCCCTCCCAGCCGGTCCAGCGCCAGCGCAGCCGCCGGTCGAGGCCCATCGCCTCGAGCCGCGCGAGCCAGGCGCGCAGCAGCGGCGAGGCCTTCATCGCGGTGGGGAAGACCCGTCCGGTGGAGCCGGCGAATGTCGTCTGCCCCAAGCCCTCGGCCCAGTCGCGCACCGCCTCGGGTGTGAAACCCGACAGCATCGGGCGCAGCGCCGCTTCGGCGCCGCCATAGGCCGCGAGGAACGGGCCGAAGGGTTGGGCGCGGGTCAGGTTCAGCCCCGATTTCCCGGCCATCAGGAACTTGCGCCCGACCGAGGGCTTGGCCTCGGCCAGACAGACCGAATGGCCGGCAGATAGCAGCGCATCCGCCGCCATCAGCCCCGCCGGGCCGCCGCCGATGACCAGCGCATCGCTCATGCCGCGGGGGGCGGCGCCATATGGATGACGCGCTGGGGGAAGGGAATCTCGATCCCGTGTTCCCTGAGCGTGTTCCAGATGATGAAACGCACCTCTGAGCGGATCTTGTTCCGGCCGTCGTCGATGCCGTTGATCCAGAATTCGACTTCGAAGTCGATGCCGCTGTCGCCGAACCCCGCCAGTTCGACATCCGGGTCCTCGGGCTCGCTCAGCACGGCGGGATGCTTGGCGATGGCGGCGCTGATGAGATCGGGAATGAGATTGATGTCGGTATCGTAGCTTACGTTGAATTCGACCGAATAGCGGTTGGCCGAGCCCTGATCGGAATAGTTGATCACCCGGGTGGTGATGAAATCCTCGTTCGGCACCACGATCCAGCGCCCGTCGAAGGTTTCCAGAAACATCGCCCGGGCGGTCGTCTTGACGATGGTGCCGGCCTCGCCGCTGTCCAGCTCGACATAGTCGCCGATGGTCGCCTGGCCTTCGAGCAGCAGAATCACCCCCGATATATAATTCGACGCGATCTTCTGCAGGCCAAAGCCCAGCCCGACGCCGATGGCGCCGCCCAGCACCGCCAGCGAGCCGAGCGGAATGCCCATGATGTTCATCAGCAGCAGGAACGCGAGGCCGAAGATGGTGATCTCGGCGGCCTTGGCGGCAAGCTGCCGCGCGGCGGGGCGCATCTCTTCCTGCTTTTCGATATAGGCGCCGGTCTGGTCGTTCGACCAGCGGCCGAGCCAGAACAGGATCGCCCCGGCGATGACGCCCCGGATCAGCGACATCACCGAGAACTCGATATTGCCGAGGCTCACGGTGGTGTCGTTGAGTTGCACGATGATGTCGTCCAGCAGCCCGACGATATAGAGCGCCAGAATGGGCAGCAGAATGAATCGTCCCAGCACCTTCAGCAGCGGATCGGTGACGATCTCGCGCACCAGCGCGCGGGCGGCGAGGAAAAGGAACACGCGCTTGCCGAAGGCGATCACCGCGCCCGAGCCGAAGAGCGACCGGATCACCTGCTCTCCGGCGGCGGTGACGGCCCAGGCGAGCAGCGGCAGCATCAGCGGCACGAAGATCAGGAAGAAGCGGCGGATCGTCGCGAGGATCGAACGCGCCTCCTGCGGCGGGGTCAGCAGCCGGGCGATGCGCGGGCGCAGCGCCTTCGTGACCAGCCAGGAGAGGAGGAAGGCCACCAGCAGCAGGCCGAACTGCGACCAGGCGGCGGGCGAGAGCATCCAGGCCTGTGCGATCTCCCAGCCCCGGAGCGCATATCCTGCGGCGTCCTGCACAATTTGCGGCTGGGCCGAAAGGTCCCATTCCATGCCTGTCCCCTTGATCCTGCCGAGATTGGCGCCAGTCTCTTGCCTTGCCGAGACCGTCCGCACAAGAGGTGCCGTTGCCCGATCCCGTCTGCCCGCTCTGCCGGCGGCCCATTCCGCCGGATGCAAAGCAAAGCCTGCACCATCTTGTTCCGAAGCTGAAAGGGGGAAAAGGCGGGCCGGTGGCGCTGTTGCATCAGATCTGCCACAACGAGATCCACGCCACGTTCACCGAATCCGAATTGGCCCGAGAATACAACAGCATCGAGGCGTTGCGGGCGCATCCGCGGTTGCGGCGTTTCCTGGATTGGGTGAGCAAACGTCCGCCGGGGTTCCATGCGCGCAGTGCCGGGGGCCGGCGCAAGCGGTAGCGGCGCCCTGACCTGTGCGCCGAAGGGGGTCGGGCGGCACGGCCTGCAAGCCGTCCCGCCCGGGGGCGCTGCCGTTCTGCTGTGCCCTACCCGGGAGCAGGGGCTGGCCTGGCAGACGACGGCGCCGCTGTGGCGGGGCCGCTCCGGGCCCCGCGCCGTTGGGTTATTCGGCGGGAACGCCGGTCAGATCGTCATTGCGCTGGGCGTTGCGCTTGGGGCTTTCGCGGAAATGCGTGGCGTAGATCATGCCGCCCACGAAGGTCAGGCCGCCGACGAGATTGCCCAGAACCACCGGGATCTCGTTGTAGATGAAATAATCCGCCCAGGTGAACTGGCCGCCGAGGATGATGCCCGAGGGGAACAGGAACATGTTCACGATCGAGTGCTCGAAGCCGAGATAGAAGAAGACGAGGATCGGCATCCACATCGCCATGATCTTGCCCGAGACCGAGTTCGACATCATCGCGGCCACAACGCCGGTCGAGACCATCCAGTTGCACATCACCGCGCGCACGAAGACGGTCAGCAGGCCCGCGCCGCCGGCGGCGGCATAGCCCAGCGTCCGTGCCTCGCCGATATGGCCGATCTTCTCGCCGACGGCGTTCGGCTCGGTCGAAAAGCCCATGGTGAAGATGATTGCCATAAAGATCGCGACGGTCATCGCCCCGGCGAAATTGCCGCAGAACACCAGACCCCAGTTGCGCAGCACGCCGCCCCAGGTGCAGCCCGGGCGCTTGGCGATCACCGCCAGCGGAGCCAGGGTGAACACGCCGGTCAGCAGGTCGAAGCCCAGCAGGTAGAGGATGCAGAAGCCGACCGGAAACAGCAGCGAGGCGACGAGGAAATTGCCGGTGTTGACCGCGATGGTCACGGCAAAGGCCGCGGCGAGCGCCAGGATGGCGCCGGCCATATAGGCGCGGATCAGCGTGTCCTTGGTGGCCATGAAGATCTTGGATTCGCCGGCGTCGACCATCTTGGCCGCGAATTCCTTGGGCATGACATACGACATGTCTAGGTCCTTTCGAGGAGGGGTTGGGCCTGAAGATCAGGCGTCGGAGGGGAGGATCGTGAGGGGGTGCCGTCAATCGGGACGGGCGGTGAATGCGGCGGAGGGGCTTTGCCGATGCGTCGCAATTCGGTTGGAGACGGGCGCTGTCCGTCCGGATGCCGGCGCGCTGACGGCTGTGAGGAAACGGGGCATGGCTTCTCCGGGTCGGTCTGCGGAACCGGAAGCCCGGGCCGCGGCGGTTTCGGTCAGGGAGAGCAGGCCAATGGCGCATGGTGCTCCCGCGGTCTGAAAGTCTCAGAACGTCGAACAGCGCCGTTGCTGCGTGCCCGTTCGGGCGGATGTGACTGAAATCGCCGCGCCGTTGCGGCTGAAAGAGGCGGCCACGCCTCTATTAATCATTCGGATAATGGGAATGTTTTAATCCGGCAAGCTCAAACATGCCATTTCGTGCCGGGCGAGGCTTTGATGCGCAGGATCGCTGCGAGGTTGTGCAGCCTGTAGGCAGTTTTCGGGCGCGCTTCCTACCTTTTGGGCGGTTTGCATTCCGGTTTCGCCTTCGTCCCGGTGGGCAATCCGATGCGCGCCATCCCCTGTCGGCGCGGGCGGGGGCGCCGATTCGGAAGGGGTTACGAACCCGGCGACAGCGCGGCGGCGTCGGAGGCCGCGCTTTGCAGGATGTTGAGCGTGCGCGGATGCGCAAGGACGGAATCCGCCAGGCTGAACCTGTCAAGATTCTGATAAAAAGCGTCTTTTGCCTCTTTCAGCCCGCCAACAAGGCCACAGGCGCCACGCAGGATGCAGGTCGAGCAATCGACCATCTGGGCATCGCCTTCCATATAGCGCGTGACTTCGCCCACCCGAATCTCTGCTGCCGGGCGGGCAAGCGCGATCCCGCCAGAGCGTCCGCGGGTGCTTTTCAGAAACCCGCCATCGACCAGTTGATGGACCACTTTCATAAGATTGCTCTGCGACAGCCGGTGCGCCCGGGCAATCTCGGAGATGGGCACGAGCCGGTCCTGATGCGCGCCCAGATAGAGGCACACGCGCAGCGCGTAGTCGGTGAATTTTGACAAGTGCATCGGGAAAACTCGGCTGTGAATGATGCAAGTATTGTGAATGTATCACTCCGGGTCAACCCGGCCCGAGCATGGAGCGGGCGCCCGCCCGGTCTTGCCGTGGCTCAGTCCAGCGGCGGGCGCGGCGCGAGTGTCGCCAGCCGGTCGACCCAGCTTACATGACGCGGCAGGCAGCGTGTCTGGAGGTCGTAGGTCTCGCGTACATAGGCACGCGCGTTGCGCCCCAGCCTTGCCCGCGTCTCGGGGTCGTCGAGCAAGGCGCAGAGCCGGTCCACCAGCGCCGCTCCGTCGAAGAAATCCACCATCCAGCCGGTTTCGCCCTCGGTCATCACCTCGCGCACCGGTTCCGTGCCGCTGGCGATGATCGCGCATTCCGCGCTCATAGCTTCCAGCAGCGACCAGCTCAGAACGAACGGATAGGTGAGATACACATGCGCCCGGCTCACCTGCATCATCGCGAGGAAGCGCTCATAGGGCACGCGGCCGAGGAAATGCACGCGCTGCCAGTCGGCCTCGGAAATCTGGTCTTTCACCTCGTCGATGAAGATCTGCTTCCAGGTCTGGCCCTTGGGCGGTTTCGAGCCATAGCTCACCTCGTCGCCGCCGATCACCGTGATCTGGGCGTTCGGGCGGCGGCGCAGGATCTCGGGCAGGGCGCGCATGAAGATGTGATAGCCGCGATAGGGTTCGAGATTGCGGTTGATGAAGGTGATGACCTCGTTATCGCGGGTCAGCGCCCGCCCGTCATCCAGCTCCAGCCGCGCGGCCGGGTCGGGCCGGACCAGATCCGTGTCGATGCCGTCATGCGCGACGGTGATGCGGTCGCGCCACTGCGCTGGAAAGGTCGCTGCCTGGAACCGCGTGGGCGACAGGCCCGCGTCCATGATCTCTTCGTGCAGCCGGTTGTTCAGGTTCTTCATCCGGATGCGCAGCGCGTCGGAGCTGGGGGCGGATTTCTGGAACTCCGGATCGAACGCGACGAAGGTGTCCGTCGTCAGATGATAGAGCTCGCAATAAAGCCCCATACGCGCGCGCGGCCAGACATCCTTGAGAAACAGGCTTTCGCCCCAGCCGTGATGGGCGAGAATCACGTCGGGCTCAAAGCCCTTCTCCTTCAGAGTCAGCGCCGCGCGATAGCAGCTCGTGGCGCGGATGAGCTTGGTTTCGAAATCCGCGAGCAGGGGCTGAATCCCTTGGGTGCTCGATCCCTGGATCCGATAGGGCAGCACGGTGATGCCGCTCCAGCGCGTGGCCTTCTTGACCTTGGGCGTCAGTGCCACGACCTGATGCCCGTTCTGGACCAGCGCAGGGGCCAGATGCTTGTATTGGCCGGGGAAATTCTGGTGGATACAGAGGATCTTCATGACAAACGGGATTTTGTGGAACGACAGGCCGCCTTTCTCGCATGCCGCGTCCGGCAGGCCAATGCCCGTGGCGGTGGCGGCGGGCAAAGACGTTGCGCGGGTTGCAGAAATGCCCGCCGGTCTTGGCCCGCGCTACCCGTCTCGTCCAGGTTCGTGCGGATCGCTGGAGAAAACGGCGATCTTGTTGCCCTGAGGATCGCGCATGTAGCCGACATAGAAGCTGGCTCCGTATGAGGCCCGAAAGCCCGGCTGGCCCTCGTCCGACCCGCCTGCGGAAAGGGCGGCGGTATGAAGATCGCGGACCTGCTTTTGGTTGCGCGCCTCGAAGGCGACCATCGACCCGTTGCCCGCCGAAGCCGGACGCCCGTCGAAGGGTGGCTTGACGTAAAAGTCAGGCAGTGTGGGAGACTGGCCCGGTTCGACGGGCAGTGCGTAGCTTAGCCCCTCGGGGCCCTCTTCCAGTTCATAGCCAAGGGCTGGCAGGAAAGCGGAGTAAAACCGTTTCGCGCGGGCGAGGTCATCCGCACCGACTGTGACATAGGCAATCATGCGTCTAGGGCTTTCCGGGCGAGCTGTAAGAGATGGTCTTGATTGCGGTCACAATGTCATTGTGACAGGGGCAGCGCCAGAGATGGGGAGCCGGTGTTTTCCGAGAGGTCTCTAGGTCTGGTTTGCCGAGGATGCTCCGCTTTGAGGTCCTTCAGACATGAACGGGGTCAATCAAGGATGTCCACGGTCGGGGCGGCATCCCACGGGCCGCCGTTGGGTCTGGCTTTCGTTGCACCTTGTTGAAGGCCAACACCACAGTTTTCCGCGCCTCGACCGCCCCGCGCCAAGCCACGGGGCACACTGGCACTGGACGCCCGTGCCCCTTGGCCCTATCACCCCGCCCCGAGACCCGTCCGTTCCGAGGGAAACAAGATGTCGCGTTACGACCCCGCCGCAATCGAGCCGAAATGGCAGAAGATCTGGGATGAGGCCCTGACCTTCAAGGCCACCCGCACCGCGGGCAAGCCGAAATACTACGTGCTGGAAATGTTCCCCTATCCCTCGGGGCGCATCCATATCGGCCATGTGCGCAACTACACCATGGGCGACGTGATCGCGCGGTATAAAAAGCAGAACGGCTTCAACGTGCTGCACCCGATGGGCTTCGACGCCTTCGGCATGCCCGCCGAGAACGCCGCCATGGCGAGCGGCGGCCACCCCAAGGACTGGACCTATTCCAACATCGACACGATGGTCGCGCAGATGAAGCCGCTGGGCTTCGGGCTCGACTGGTCGCGGATGTTCGCCACCTGCGACCCGGACTATTACGGCCAGCAGCAGGCGCTTTTCCTCGACATGCTCCACGAGGGGCTGGTCTACCGCAAGAACGCCGTGGTGAATTGGGATCCGGTCGACATGACCGTGCTGGCCAACGAGCAGGTCGAGAACGGCCGCGGCTGGCGCTCGGGCGCGCTGGTCGAGCGCAAGGAACTCACCCAGTGGTTCTTCAAGATCTCGGATTTCTCGGGCGAGCTGCTCGATGCGCTCGACGGGCTCGATGACTGGCCCGCCAAGGTCAAGCTCATGCAGGCCAACTGGATCGGCCGGTCGCGCGGGCTGCAATTCGCCTTCTCGACCGTCGAGGCGCCCGAGGGGTTCGACCGGATCGAGGTCTATACCACCCGCCCCGACACGCTGATGGGCGCGAGCTTTGTCGGCATCTCGCCCGACCATCCGCTGGCCAGACATCTGGAGCGCGAGAACCCCGAGGTCGCGGCCTTCGTCGCCGAATGCCGCAAGGGCGGCACCACGGAAGAGGCGATCGAGACCGCCGAGAAGCTGGGCTTCGACACCGGCATCACCGTGCGCCACCCGTTCGACACCTCGTGGGAGCTGCCGGTCTATATCGCCAATTTCATCCTGATGGATTACGGCACCGGCGCGATCTTCGGCTGCCCCGGCCACGATCAGCGCGACCATGATTTCTGCGTGAAATACGGGCTGCCCATCGTCGAGACCTTCCTGCCGCTGGATGGCGAGATCGACATTCAGGCCGCACCCTTCGTGCCCGCGAAATCCGAAAAGGTCCGCTATACGCGGCTCATCGCGGGCGAAGAGGTGCAGACCGGCGACGAGGCCGTCAACGCGGCGGTGGATGTCTGCGAGGCCAACGGCGTCGGCCAGGGCGTGACCAAATACCGCCTGCGCGACTGGGGCCTGTCGCGGCAGCGCTACTGGGGCTGCCCGATCCCGGTGGTGCATTGCGATAGCTGCGGCGTGGTGCCGGAGAAGAAAGAGAACCTGCCGATCCAGCTTCCCGACGACGTGAGCTTCGACGTGCCCGGCAACCCGCTCGACCGGCACCCGACCTGGCGCGACTGCGCCTGCCCGCAATGCGGCGCGCCCGCCAAGCGCGAGACCGACACGATGGACACTTTCGTGGACTCGAGCTGGTATTTCGCCCGCTTCACCGCGCCCGATGCCGACACGCCCACCGATCTGGCCGAGGCCGAGTACTGGATGAATGTCGACCAGTATATCGGCGGCATCGAACACGCGATCCTGCACCTGCTTTATTCGCGCTTCTTCGCGCGGGCGATGCACCTCACCGGCCACCTGCCGGAGAAATGCAAGGAGCCGTTCAATGCGCTCTTTACCCAGGGCATGGTGACCCACGCGATCTACCAGACCCGCAACGCCGAGGGCCGTCCGGTCTATCACTACCCCGAGGCGGTCACCCTGAAGGATGGCAAGGGCTATCTTGAGGACGGCACCGAGGTCGAGATCATCCCCTCGGCCAAGATGTCGAAATCCAAGAACAACGTGGTCGATCCGGTGGCGATCATCGGGCAATATGGTGCCGACACCGCGCGCTGGTTCGTGCTTTCCGACAGCCCGCCCGAGCGCGATGTGGAGTGGACCGCCGCCGGCGCCGAGGCCGCGCACAAGCACCTCGCGCGGGTCTATCGCGCCTGCGCCGAGGTCGCCGGGGCCGATGTGCCTGCGACGCAAGAGGACGAGGCGCTGCTGCGCGAGATGCACAAGGCCATCCACGATGTGACCATGGGCGTGGAAAGCTTCGGCTTCAACGCCGCCATCGCCCGGCTTTACGCCTTCACCAACGCGCTGACCAAGTCGCGCGCGGGCTCTGCGGTCAAGCGGCAGGCGGCGCTCACGCTGGCGCAGCTCATGTCGCCGATGACCCCGCATCTGTCGGAAGAGATCTGGCAGCTTCTGGGCGGCGAGGGGCTGATTGCCGATGCGCCCTGGCCCAAGGCCGACGAGGCGATGCTGGTCGAGGATACGGTCACGCTGCCCATTCAGGTCAACGGCAAGCGGCGCGGCGAACTGACCGTGCCCAAGGATATGCCGAAGGAAGAGGTTGAAAAGCTGGTGCTGACGCATGAAGCTGTGGAGCGGACCCTGAACGGGGCCGCGCCGAAAAAGCTGATCGTCGTACCGGGCCGGATCGTCAATGTGGTTGTCTGATCGCAGAAATTTCCTTCTTGCCGCCGCAGCGCTCGCGGGCTGCGGCTTTACCCCGGCCTACGGGCCGCAGGGGGGCGGGTCTGCGCTGCTGGGCAGTATCGCGCTGGAAGAGCCCGCCAATCGCTACGGCTATGATTTCAACAGCCGGTTCGAGGAACGGCTGGGGCGCGCCTCGGGTCCCTATGCGCTGAAGATCCGGCTCGAGACGCAGTCGCAGGGGCTGGGCTCTCTCGCCGACGGGCAGACCACGCGCTACCGGCTTGTGGGGCGGGTGTTCTATACGTTGACCCCGGTGGGCAGCGAAGAGGCGCTGATCGCGGGCCGCACCAACGCCTTCACCAGTTATTCCGCCACCGGCTCCACCGCCGCGACCCAGGCCGCCGAGCGCGACGCCAAGCGGCGGCTCATGGTGATTCTCGCCGATCAGGTCATCGACCGGCTGCTGCTCGACGCGGACACGCTGCCGAAATGAAGCTGACGGGCCGCGACGCACAGGCCTTTTTCCGCAAGCCGGATCCGACGCGTGCGGGCGTGCTGCTTTACGGCGAGGACGCGATGCGCGTGGCGCACCGGCGGCAGGAGGTCATCTCCGCGCTGGTCGGCCCCGAGGGCGAGGCCGAGATGCGGCTGACGCGCATCTCCGGCGCCGAGCTGCGCCGCGATCCGGCGATGCTGCTCGACGCGATCAAGGCGCAAGGGTTCTTTCCCGGGCCCCGCGTGGCATTCGTCGAGGACGCGAGCGACGGGCTGACCGACATCGTATCGACGGCGCTGGGCGATTGGCGCGAGGGCGATGCCCAGGTGATCGTGACCGCCGGTCAACTGGCGGCGAAATCGAAGCTGCGCAAGCTGTTCGAGGGGCATCCCAATGCGCTGGCCATCGGCATCTATTCCGATCCGCCGGGCCGCGACGAGATCGAGGCGGCGTTGAGGAAAGCGGGGCTCGAACAGGTCGACCGGGCTGCCTGGGACGCGCTCGAAGCGCTGGCCCGGGCGCTGGAGCCCGGCGATTTCCGGCAGGTTCTGGAGAAGGTGGCGCTCTACAAGCTCGACGATCCGGCGCCGCTGACGCCCGAAGAGGTGGCCGCCTGCGCGCCGGCCTCCATCGAGGCGGAGCTGGACGATATTCTGAACGTGGTGGCCGAGGGCCGCAGCGCCGAGATTGGGCCGCTGGTGCAGCGGCTGGAAGGGCAGGGGGTGGCGCCGGTCACGCTGCTGATCATGGCGATGCGCCATTTCCGGGTGCTTTATGCGCTGGCTTCGGCGCCGGGCGGGCCGCAGGCGGGGCTGCAACGGTTGCGCCCGCCGCTTTTCGGTCCGCGCCGCGACCGCATGCTGCGGCAGGCGCAGGGCTGGTCCGC
Organism: Salipiger pentaromativorans; assembly: GCF_024721115.1. Taxonomy (GTDB): domain Bacteria; phylum Pseudomonadota; class Alphaproteobacteria; order Rhodobacterales; family Rhodobacteraceae; genus Salipiger; species Salipiger pentaromativorans. The sequence goes on from NZ_JAMDHK010000011.1 coordinate 36,854, forward strand.
CGACCGGCTGGAGGCGGCGCTGGGCATGTTGATGGACACCGATCTCTCGATCCGCTCGGCGGGGCAGCGGGCACCGGCCATGGCACTGGTCGAACGCGGCTTCGTCCGGCTCGCCTGGCTCTGTGGACGGCGCTAGCGGGTCTTTGGGGGGCGAAGAGTGCGGCAGAGCCTGACGAGGGGCCTTGCCATCGCTTGAAACGCTGACGCCCTCGGTCATTCCACCGGCGTGCCGAAAACCGCGATCGCCATCCCCAGCGCCGCCAGCGCGGCGAATCCTGCCGCCAGGGCCCGGCGCTCCTCTGCCCAGGCGCCCCGGCAGGCGATGGACGATTGCACGGCGTAATAGGCGGCAAAGGCGCGCGAGGCGTGGCTGATGATCTCGAACACGTTGAATCCCCAGGTCAGCGCCAGCCCGACCCCCACCAGCAGCGCATAGGACAGCCGCACCGGGATCCTGCCGCTGGTCAGCTCTTCGATGAGCCCGCCGGAACCGCCGGTATCGGCCACCGCCGCGCTGAACTGCGCCGCGAGCGCCGCGGCGGTCAGCATCAGCGGCAGCACCGGCGCGACCAGCGCCATCAGCCCGATGATCGAGGTTTCGCTCAACGCCTCGGTGCCGGGCACGAAGACATAGGCGATGAGCAGCACATAGACCATGTAGATCGCCGTCGAGAGCCCCTGCGCCAGCCGCATCGACCGGATGCGGGTGCGGGCGTCGTATTCCTCGCCCAGATAGCGCGAGGTTTCGAACCCCTGCACCGTGACGATGAGACCGAAGGCCAGCGCCAGCCCGTCCCAGCCGGTCTGTGTCGCCGGGTTGTTCAGCAGCGCGCCGGCCGCGGCCTTTTCGGCAAAGAACCACGCCAGCCCGGCCAGAAGCCCCGCGATGATCGCCAGCTTCACCCCCACCGTGACCTGTTCCAGCCGCTCCAGCGCGGTAAAGCCCCGCGACCAGCCGATGACGAGGATGACCAGCAGCATGGCGCTGGTGAGCAGCCGCGCATGAAAGCTGTCGTTCCAGGGCGTCAGCCGCATCCCGAAGGCGCCGAAAAGGTTGAGGTAATAGGCCACAGAGATGAAATAGGCGAAGGCCAGCGTCCAGGAGGCGAGGGTTTCCAGCCATGCCTCGCCCGCGCTGCGGGGGGCCGTGCCCGCGCGTCTTGCGATGTTGAACCGGATGGCCGCGCCGAAGGCATAGGCCACCAGACAGAGCGCCGCCATGACCAGCGGTGCGAGGGCGCCATAGGAGGCATCGAGGATCGGCCCCAGAACCAGGAACCCACTGCCGATGATCGAGGCGAGCGGGGTCAGCGACGCACGCCAGAGCCGCGCCCGTGCGAGGCGTGGCCAGAGCAGCAGCGCCCCGGCAGCGAGAGACGTGGCAAGGATCAGGGCGGCCAGCATGGCGCGGACGCTAAGCGCTTTTCCGGGTTGGGGAAAGGGGGCTGGCGCTCTGCTTGCACCCGCCGCCCGTGCCGCCTAGGGTCGCGGCGCGGAGAGACGGAGCGCGCAAGATGCTGCATGAGTTTCAGGTCCGGGTCTATTACGAAGACACCGACATGGCGGGGATCGTCTATCACGCCAATTACCTCAAATATATCGAACGGGCCCGCTCGGATTGGGTGCGCGGGCTTGGCATCGACCAGAACGCGCTGCGCGAGGACGACGGGGTGGTCTTTGTCCTGCGTCGGGTCGAGGCGGATTTCCGCGCCTCGGCGCATTTCGACGACGAACTGACGGTACAGACCCGGGTGCAGTCGGTCAGCGGCGTGCGCCTGATGCTGCACCAGGAGGTGCTGCGAGACGGAGAGACGCTCTTTTCCGCCGAGGTCACGCTGGTCGCGATGCATCTCGACGGCCATCCGACCCGCCTGCCCGAGCAGCTTCGCCGTCGCGTGCACTAAGCGCCCGCCCCCGCCGGGCGGGGTGCGCGGCGCGGAAAGCGGCATTGCGCCGGCGGAAGCCCGCCCATGCCGTTCCGGTGGGGCGCTATGACGCCAATGTGTTGGCGTTTCCCCTGCAAATCAGGTACACAGAGCCGTAATGAGAGCTCCGACAACAGGGGCCCAGAGGAAGAGCAGGCTTATGGATCCACAAACCCTCGCGCTCGCGCAGGAGATAGATTTCTCCATGTGGGGGCTGTTCGCACGCGCCACGCTCACCGTGAAGGTGGTGATGGTGCTGCTCATCTTGGCCTCGGTCTGGGGCTGGGCGATCATTCTCGAAAAACTGGTCAGCTACCGCAAGGCGCGCCGCGAGGCGGCCAAGTTCGACCGGGCCTTCTGGTCGGGCGATCCGCTGGACGAGCTGTTCGACCAGATCGGCACCGAGCCGAAGGGGCGGGCCGAGCGCGTCTTTGCCGCCGGCATGACCGAATGGCGCCGCTCGCACCGCGACGACGGCGGGCTGATCGCCGGCGCCCATGCCCGGATCGACCGGTCGATGGACGTGTCGATCCAGAAGGAAAGCGAAGAGCTCCAGCGCGGGCTGCCGGTGCTGGCCACCGTCGGCTCGACCGCGCCTTTCGTCGGGCTCTTCGGCACGGTCTGGGGCATCATGCACGCCTTCATCGAGATCGCCCAGCAGCAGGATACCTCGCTGGTCGTGGTGGCGCCGGGCATCGCCGAGGCGCTGTTCGCCACGGCGCTGGGACTGATGGCGGCCATTCCGGCGGTGATCTTCTACAACAAGCTGTCGGCGGATGCCGATCGGGTCATCGCGGGCTACGAGGCCTTTGCCGACGAATTCTCGACCATTCTCTCGCGCCAGTTGGATTCCTGAGCCATGGGCGCTGGGGTCGTGAAATCGGGCGGAGGCGGCGGTGGCCGCAGACGCCGCCGGGGCGGGGCGCGCAGCCAGCCCATGGCCGAGATCAACGTCACGCCGATGGTGGATGTGATGCTGGTGCTGCTCATCATCTTCATGGTGGCGGCGCCGCTTCTGACCGTGGGGGTGCCCGTGGAACTGCCCAAGACGGCGGCCAGCGCGCTGCCCTCCGAGGCCGAGGAGCCGCTGACGGTGACGATCACCGCCGAGGGGGTGGTGATGATCCAGACCACCGAGGTGCCGATGGGCGATCTGGTCAACCGGCTGCGTGCCATCGCGGTGGAACGCGCCGACGACCGGATCTTTCTGCGGGCCGATGGCGCGGTGCCCTATCAGACGGTGGCTCAGGTGATGGGGGCGCTCAACCGTGGCGGCTTCTCGTCGATTGGGCTTGTGACGGACACCGGTGGCCCGGCGCTGGAAGGCGCGGACGGCGGCTGAGGGGGCCTTTGTGCGGAAAAGCCTCTACATATCCGCCGGGGCGCATGCCCTGGTCATTCTGTGGTTGCTGGTCGGAAACGTGTTCCGTCCGGATCCGCCGGAATTCGAGGTGGCCGAGGTCTCGGTGATCTCCGAGGCGGAATTCGCGGCGCTGACCCGCGAAAGCCAGGCACCCGAACTGCCTCAGGAGGTGGAGGCCCCGTCGGCGCCCGAACCCGAACCTGCGCCCGAGCCGGTCCCGCAACCCGCGCCCGAGCCCGCGCCAGAACCGCAGCCCGAGCCCGAACCCGTGCCGGTCCCCGAGCCGCCTGCGCCGGAACCCGAGCCCGCGCCGCAGCCGGTGCCGCCGGCGCCCGAGCCGGCCCCCGAACCCGAGCCGGTTCCGGAACCGTTGCCACCGGCCGCCGAGCCGGTGCCACAGGTGCTTGCGCCTGAAACCGCCCTGCGTCCGGTGCCGCGCCCGGCCCCGCGCGTCACCCCCGAGCCGGTGGCGCCGCCGGAGCCCGAAGCGACCGAGGCGGACGAGGTCCAGCAGGCCGCGACGCCCGATGCCGAAAGCCCCGAGCTGGCGGAGCAGGAGCAGGAGGCCACGGCGCCCGAAGAGACCGCGACGGAAATCGTGACCGAAGCAGAGACGCCGGCAGGGGCACCTGCGGCTTCGGTGCGTCCGCGCCCGCGTCCGCGCGATCTGGTGACCGCTGCCGCCCCGGCGACACCGGCGGCGGAGCCCGCGCCCGCGGCCCCAGCGCCCGCCGAACAACCCGCCGATGCCGTTGCCGACGCGATTGCCGAGGCGCTGGCGGGCGGTGGCGCGGCGGCGTCCGAGACCGCCCCGACCGGCCGTCCGCTGACCCGTGGCGAACAGGAGGCGCTGCGGCTCGCGGTGCAGCGCTGTTGGCTGGTCGATGTCGGCAGCGAGGCCGCCAATGTGACCGTAACCATTGCCATGGACATGGAGCCCACGGGCCGCGTGGTGTCGTCGAGCCTCAGGCTGGTCGGCTCCGAAGGCGGCAGTGGCGCCGCGGCGGAAACCGCCTTTCAGGCGGCGCGCCGGGCGATCCTGCGCTGTCAGGGCGACGGGTATGAGTTGCCGGAAGAGAAATACCAGCAATGGAAGCGCATCGAGATGACCTTCAACCCCGAACAGATGAGGCTGCGATGAGCCGGACAATGGCAAGGAACCGCGCATTTTCCCCCCTGCGGCCCTTTGTCGGCCGAGGCAGCGGGCGCTATCCTTCCCTCCAGATCGGGGCGCGCGCAGGCCGGCCCCGCAAGGAGAGCTTTGGGATGAAACATGTCTTGGTCCTCTGTCTGGGGCTGCTCGCGCTGCTTGCGCTGCCCGTCCCGGCGCAGGCACAGAACGGTCCGTTGCGGATCGAGATCACCGAGGGCACGGTCGAGCCGATGGCCTATGCGGTGCCCGATTTCGTGTCCGAGACGCCCGGGGCCGCGCAATACGCCCAGGACATCGCACGGGTCGTGGCCGACGATCTGACCGGCACGGGTCTGTTCCGCGAGATCCCGCGCGAGGCGCATATCAGCCGGATCACCTCGTTCCAGAGCCCGGTGCAATTTGCCGACTGGAAAGCGATCAACGCATTGGTGCTGCTGACCGGCGCGGTTTCGGAAGAGGGCGGGCGGGTGACCGTCAAGTTCCGCATCTGGGACGTGTTCGCGGGCACCGAGCTGGGGCAGGGGATGCAGTTCGCCGCCACCGCCGACGGCTGGCGCCGGCTTGCCCACAAGGTGGCCGACCAGGTCTATTCCCGGATCACCGGCGAGACCGGCTATTTCGACAGCCGGGTGGTCTTTGTCTCGGAAAGCGGTCCCAAGGATCAGCGCGCCAAGCGGCTGGCGATCATGGATTACGATGGCGCGAATGTGCAATATCTGACGGATTCCCGCTCGATCGTGCTGGCGCCGCGGTTCTCGCCGAATGGCGACCGGGTGCTCTATACCAGCTACGAGACCGGAGAGCCGCGCGTTCATGTGCTGAACGTGGGATCGGTCCAGAGCCATATCCTGCAATCGGGCAGCGGTGTCATGAGCTTTGCACCGCGGTTCTCGCCGGATGGCAGCCGGGTGGTCTATTCGGTGACCTCGGGATCCAACACCGATATTTTCGCGATGGACATCGCTTCGGGCGCGACGATGCAGCTCACCTCGGCCCCGTCGATCGAAACCGCCCCCAGCTTTTCGCCCGATGGCAGCCGGATCGTGTTCGAAAGCGACCGCTCTGGCACGCAGCAGCTTTATGTGATGCCGGCGAATGGCGGCGAGGCGACGCGCATCAGCTTCGGTCAGGGGCGCTACGGGACGCCGGTCTGGTCGCCGCGCGGCGATCTGATCGCCTTTACCAAGCAGAATCAGGGCCGGTTCCATATCGGCGTGATGCGCATCGATGGCAGCGAAGAGCGCCTGCTGACCGCCTCGCGCCTGGACGAAGGCCCGAGCTGGGCCCCCAATGGCCGGGTGATCATGTTCGCGCGGGAAACTCAGGGCGCGCAGGGCACGTCCTCGCTTTACACGGTCGATGTCGCGGGGCGCAAACTGACCCGGGTCCGGACGCCCGACGGGGCCTCGGATCCGAGCTGGGGTCCGCTGCAATGACAGCGCCTTCCGCGCAAAATCTTCCTGCGAAGATTTTGCGCGGCACGACCCGCGTGTGGCGAGATTTTTCGGACGAAAAATCTCGGTCATGCCGGCCTCATTTCCAACACCCGCAGCCTGTGTTAGCCTGCGGGCAATACTCGAGCAGGATATCTCCATGACACATCTTTCCAAGGCTCTGATGATGGCCGCGGTCCTGGGCCTTGCGGCCTGCACCAACGGCAACCGTTTCGACAACGAGGCCGGCGCGGGCTATGGCGCCGATGCCGGTGCCGGCAGCGGTATCGTGCCCGGCAGCGCCAGCGATCCCGCATCGCCCGCCTATTTCAGCCAGACCATCGGCGACCGGGTGTTCTTTGCGGTCGACCAATCGACGCTGAGCCCCGAGGCGCGCGCCACGCTGGACGGCCAGGCAGGCTGGCTGCTCTCCAACAGCGATTATCTCGCCGTGATCGAAGGGCACGCGGACGAGCAGGGCACGCGCGAATACAACATCGCGCTGGGCGCCCGCCGCGCCAACGCGACGATGGAATATCTGATCTCGAAGGGCGTGCCCGCCAGCCGGCTGAAATTCATCAGCTACGGCAAGGAGCGTCCGGTCGAGATCTGCTCTGAAGAGGCGTGCTATTCCAAGAACCGCCGCGCCGTCACCGTGATCTCGATGGGTCTCGGGAGCTGAGCGGGATGCGCCGTACCGCCCTTGCGCTGTGCCTGAGCCTGGCCGCCACGGGTGTGGCGGCGCAGCAGACGGAAACGCTGGCCGACATCCGTCAGGACCTGACGGTCCTGACGGGCGAGCTGCAACGGCTCAAACAGGAGCTGAACACCACCGGGATCAGCGATCTTCAGGTGAGCGGCGGCACACTCGACCGGGTGAATGCCATCGAGGCAGAGCTGCAACGCCTCACCGCCCGGACCGAAGAGCTGGGGCACCGGATCGACCGGGTGGTCCAGGACGGCAGCAACCGGGTGGGCGACCTGACATTCCGCCTGTGCGAGCTGGAGCCGGGCTGCGACATCGGCGCGCTGGGCGATACCCCCCTTCTGGGGGGCGAGGCGCCCGCCACGGTCACCGCGCCGGCGCCGGCGCCGCAGGCGCTGCCCTCGGGCGGCGCGGAACTCGCCATCGGCGAACAGACAGACTACCGGCGGGCGCAGGAGGCGCTCGCCTCCGGTGACTTTCAGGGCGCCGCGAACCAGTTTGCGGCCTTTCGCGAGACCTTTCCCGGCAGCCCGCTAGAAGCCGGCGCGCTGGTTGGCGAGGGCCGCGCGCTGACCGCTGTCGGCGACACCCGCGAAGCCGCGCGGCGTTTTCTGAACGCCTATGCCAACTATCCCGACAGCGAGGCGGCGCCCGAGGCGCTTTGGCGGCTGGGCGCATCGCTGGGCACACTGGGCAGCCTGACCGAAGCCTGCGTGACGCTGGGCGAGGTCGCCGCGCGCTACCCCGACAGCGCTGCCGTCACCGAGGCGCAGGCCGAGATGGGCCGTCTGAACTGCCCGTGAGCGACAGTCTCGACCGGCGCTTTGCCGGGGCCATGGGCGCCTTGCTGGGCCCGGATTTCCCCTCTGCCATCGCGCTGGCCGTCTCGGGTGGCGGCGACAGCATGGCGATGCTCACGCTGGCGCATAACTGGGCGCATGTCTGGGGCGTACGGCTCTGGGTGGTGACCGTCGATCATGGTCTGCGCCCGGAGGCCGCCGGAGAGGTCGCGCTGGTCGCCGAGACCTGCGCCGAGCTCGGGCATCCGCATGCGCTGCTGCGCTGGCGCTGGGACGGGCAGGGCAATCTGATGGATGCGGCGCGGCGCGGCCGGCTCGAGATGATCGGGCGCTGGCGCGGCGGGCTTGCCCATGTGCTGCTGGCTCATACGCGCGACGATGTGGCCGAGACCTTTCTGATGCGGCTGGCGCGCGGCTCCGGGGTGGACGGGCTGTCGGCCATGGCACCGATGCGCGAGATCCGGCAGCCATGGCCGCGCGCGCCGCTGAGCGAAGCCGAATGCGCGGGCGCCTGCCCCTCCGCCACGCCGGTCGTCGACCTGGCGACACAGCATCCCGACCGGTTCCACATCTTGCGGCCCTGTCTGGATATGGGGCGCGAGGAGCTGCGCCATTATCTGCGGGTGCTCAAGGGCCGCTGGGCGGATGACCCGTCGAACCAGGACGACCGCTACGAACGGGCGCGGATCCGCAAGCTGCTTGCAGAGCTGCGGTCGCACGGGCTCGGGGCCGAGACGCTGGCCGCGACTGCGGGCCGGATGTCACGCGCACGGGACGTGCTGCGGCAACGGGCGGTGGAGGTCTGGGCGCTGTGCGGCCGGGCGGGCGAGGTGCGGGGCGCGGCGACCGGGGAGATGATCTTCGACCGCGCCGTCTTTGAAACCGTCGAACGCGACACGCAACTGCGGCTGCTCGCCGCGGCGCTGCAATTTATCGCCTCAGCGGAATACCGCCCGCGCGCGGCCCCGCTCGAGGCGCTGCTCGACCGGCTTCTGGCCGGCGGTGCCGGAACCCTGCATGGCTGCGAGGCGCGGACCACCCGCGACGAGATCCGCCTTTTCCGCGAATACGCCGCCGTGGCGGATTTGCGCGGATCACTGTCAGAGACCGCGCTTTGGGATGGCAAGTGGCGGGTTTTCCACAAGGATCTGACCGGGCTGGAGATCCGCGCGCTGGGCGACGAGGGCTGGCTACAGGCCGGCGCGGCGCGCGAGGGCGGGCCGTCCCATCCCGTCGCACGCGGTTTGCCGGCGGTCTGGGAGGGCGGCCGGCTCGTCGCCTGCGACGCGCTGGGCATCGGTCCGGGCGAAACCACGCAGCTCTGGCCGATGGGAACGCGGCACATCGGTTTCCCGAGCTTCCTTCTTTCGCATTGAACCAGCGCGCCCGATCCTTATGTTAGGACCATCGCGCCCGGGCCCGGGCGTGCGACGCATGTTTGGAGGCTTTCCTTGGGCAACGCACGTAATATCGCCTTCTGGGTGGTGCTGTTTCTTCTCATCCTGGCGCTTTTCAATCTGTTCTCCGGTGGCGGCAACACGCTGCAAAGCCGTGAGATCAGCTATTCGGATTTCGTGCAGGCGGTGGACAGCAACAATGTCAGCTCGGTCACCATCGACGGCGAGCAGATCCGCTACCGCAGCAGCGACGGCACCGATTACGTCACGGTCAAACCCGAAGACGCCCAGGTCACCGACATGCTGATCCAGAAAGGCGTCGTCGTGCGTGCCGAACAGCAGGAGCAGTCGGGCTTCCAGGCCTTCCTGCTGTCGCTTCTGCCCTTCCTGCTGCTGATCGGCGTGTGGATCTATTTCATGAACCGCATGCAGGGCGGCGGCAAAGGCGGCGCCATGGGCTTTGGCAAGTCCAAGGCCAAGCTGCTGACCGAAAAGCACGGGCGGGTGACCTTTGACGATGTCGCGGGCATCGACGAGGCCAAGGAAGAGCTGGAGGAGATCGTCGAATTCCTCCGCAACCCGCAGAAATTCTCGCGTCTCGGCGGCAAGATCCCGAAAGGCGCGCTGCTGGTGGGCCCTCCGGGCACCGGTAAGACGCTGCTGGCGCGCGCGATTGCGGGCGAGGCGGGCGTCCCGTTCTTCACCATCTCGGGCTCCGACTTCGTGGAAATGTTCGTGGGCGTCGGCGCCAGCCGTGTGCGCGACATGTTCGAACAGGCCAAGAAGAATGCCCCCTGTATCGTCTTCATCGACGAGATCGACGCCGTGGGCCGCAACCGGGGCTCCGGTTATGGCGGCGGCAATGACGAGCGCGAACAGACCCTCAACCAGCTTCTGGTCGAGATGGACGGGTTCGAGGCCAACGAAGGCGTGATCATCATCGCCGCGACCAACCGCCGCGATGTGCTCGACCCGGCGCTGCTGCGTCCGGGCCGGTTCGACCGTCAGGTCACCGTGCCCAACCCCGACATCAAGGGCCGCGAAAAGATCCTCGGCGTGCACGCCCGCAAGACCCCGCTGGGCCCGGATGTGGATCTGCGCATCATCGCGCGCGGCACGCCCGGTTTCTCGGGCGCGGATCTGGCGAACCTGGTGAACGAGGCGGCGCTGATGGCCGCGCGTGTGGGCCGCCGCTTTGTCACGATGGAAGATTTCGAGAACGCCAAGGACAAGGTCATGATGGGCGCGGAACGCCGCTCCATGGTGCTGACGCCCGAGCAGAAGGAAAAGACCGCCTATCACGAGGCCGGCCACGCGGTGGTGGGTCTGTCGCTGCCGCAATGCGATCCGGTCTACAAGGCGACGATCATCCCGCGCGGTGGTGCGCTGGGTATGGTTGTGTCTCTGCCCGAGATCGACCGTCTGAACTGGCACAAATCCGAGTGCGAGGAAAAGCTGGCGATGACCATGGCGGGCAAGGCCGCCGAGATCATCAAATACGGCGAAGAGAACGTCTCGAACGGCCCGGCGGGCGACATCCAGCAGGCGTCTGCGCTGGCGCGGGCGATGGTGCTGCGCTGGGGCATGTCGGACAAGGTCGGCAATATCGACTATTCCGAAGCGCATGAGGGCTATCAGGGCAACACCGCCGGTCTCTCGGTCTCGGCCCATACCAAGGAGCTGATCGAGGAAGAGGTGCGCACCTTCATCCAGGAAGGCTATGACCGCGCGTTCCAGATCCTGACCGAGCGCAAGGAAGACTGGGAGCGTCTGGCGCAGGGGCTGCTGGAATACGAGACCCTGACCGGCGACGAGATCAAGCGCGTGATGAAGGGCGAGCCGCCGCATGCGGGCGACGATGCCGGCGCGGATTCCGGTGGCGACACGCCCAGCGTGACGGCGATCCCGAAAACCAAGCCCAAGGCGAAACCTGCCGGCGACAGCGGGCTGGAGCCCGAACCCTCCGCATGAGCGGGACAGCGCAAACAGATTGGGACCCCGGACTCTATCACAGATTCCGGGGTCTTCGTTTGCGCCCCGCCATCGACCTGCTGCGCAGCATTGGCCCATTGCCGGAGGGAGGTATCGTGGATCTCGGCTGTGGCAGCGGGGCCGCCGGGCCGGCGCTGCAACAGTTGGGCCGCGCGCTGACCGGTGTCGATCTGAGCCCGGCGATGCTGGAAAAGGCGCGGGCGACGGGCTGCTACGACCGTCTCGATTGCGCCGATCTGAGCGACTGGTCGCCCGAGCAGCCACCGGCGTTGATCTTTTCCAACGCGGCGCTGCACTGGGTGGGCGATCATGCGGGGCTGATCCCGCGCCTGGCCGAGACGCTGGTCCCCGGCGGGGTGCTGGCGGTGCAGGTGCCGCATCAGAACAACGCCCCGTCGCACCGGCTCTGGCTGACGCTGGCCGACGAGCTGTTCCCGGGCCGGGTCGATCATGCGGCGATCCCCTCGGTGCTGCTGCCGGCGGAATATCACCGTCTGCTGCGCCCGCTGGGGCAGGTTTCGCTCTGGGAAACGGAGTATTATCAGGAGCTGGCGCCCGACGGCTCGGGCCATCCGGTCCGCCGCTTCACCGAGGCCACGTTCGGGCGCCCGGTGCTCGAGCCGCTGTCCGAGGCCGAACAGGCCCGGCTGATCGCGGCCTATGAAGAGGTGATCGGCAGCGCCTATCCGACGCTTGCCTCGGGCCATGTGCTGTTTCCCTTCCGCCGGCTCTTCTTCACCCTCACGCGGTGACGGGCCTGCGCGAATTTTTCATTAATTCGCGCAATTTATTCGTAAATGCGCAGGATCCGGCTTGGCGATGCGGGGCGCTTTGCGCAGAGTCGCGGCAGAGACGAGGAGTTGCCGCCCATGCCTGCCCTGAAGCCCACCGATTTTCACGCGACGATCCGCTGGCTGGGGCGGGTTCCGGAAGAGGGAAAGGGGCTGCAATCGGTCGCGGTGGATTGGCTGGAACTGGGGTTCGAGGGGCCGGTGGGCGAGCGCCACTCGGGGCTGACGCGCCCCTCTTGCAGCCGCGTACTGTCGCAGCATCCGCGCGGGACGGTGATCCGCAACAGCCGGCAGGTCTCGATGATCTCCGCCGAAGAGATCGCGGGGATTGCCGAGCGCATGGCGCTTGATGCGGTGGAGCCGGAATGGCTCGGGGTTTCGGTGGTGGTCGCAGGGCTGCCGGATTTCTCGCATATCCCGCCCTCGTCGCGGCTTCAGGGGCCGGACGGGGTGACGCTGGTGGTGGATATGGAGAACCGCCCCTGCGTGCTGCCCGGGCGCGAGATCGAGGTTGCGCATGAGGGGGTCGGCGCGCGGTTCAAGCCGGCGGCCAAGGGCCGGCGCGGGGTGGTGGCCTGGGTCGAACGCCCGGGCGTTCTGCGCCCGGGGGATGTGCTGCGCCTGCATGTGCCGGACCAGCCGCTCTGGGCGCATTATGAGGCGGTGCGGTAGGAAAAGCCCCCGCTCATTCCTCCGCCCCGGCGCGGAACAAGGCGAAGCCGCCGCGTCATCGCCGGCCCGTCCTCCGGGCTGGCGATTTGGTGAAATCAGCGCTCCGTTGAGGGGTCTTTCGGATTTGACCACGATAAATCGAAGGGCTCATACCCAAGGATCGCCCTCCCACGGGCCGGCGATGGCGCGGCTCCCCAAGCAGACCCCCCTATTTCCGTCTGTCCTCTGCCCGCTGCATGGGCCATGGTCGCCCTGACCGCCCAGCAAGACAAAGGACGAGACCGTGGCCGTAAAAACCGACATCCAGATCGCCCGCGAGGCCCGCAAACGCCCGATCCAGGACATCGGCGCCAAGCTGGGCATCGGGCCCGAGCATCTGCTGCCTTACGGCCATGACAAGGCGAAGGTGGATCAACGCTTTATCGCGGGCCTCGGCGATCGGCCCGACGGCAGGCTCATCCTCGTGACGGCGATCAACCCCACCCCGGCGGGCGAAGGCAAGACGACGACCACGGTGGGCCTTGGCGACGGGCTGCAACGCATCGGCAAGAAGGCCGCGATCTGTATCCGCGAGGCCTCGCTCGGGCCGAATTTCGGCATGAAGGGCGGGGCCGCGGGCGGCGGCTATGCGCAGATCGTGCCGATGGAGGAGATGAACCTCCATTTCACCGGCGATTTCCACGCCATCACCAGCGCCCACAACCTGCTGGCGTCGATGATCGACAACCATATCTACTGGGGCAACGCGCAGGACATCGACCTGCGCCGCGTGGTCTGGCGCAGGGTGCTCGACATGAACGACCGGGCGCTGCGCCAGACGGTGACCTCGCTGGGGGGCGTCGCCAACGGCTTTCCGCGCGAAACCGGCTTCGACATCACCGTCGCCTCCGAGGTCATGGCGATCCTCTGTCTGGCCGAGGATCTCGCCGATCTGGAACGCCGCCTTGGCGATATGATCGTGGCCTACAGGCGCGATCACTCGCCGGTCTTTGCCCGTGACATCGGTGCCGACGGGGCGATGACGGTGCTGCTCAAGGAGGCGATGATGCCGAACCTCGTGCAGACGCTGGAACATACCCCGGCCTTTGTGCATGGCGGCCCCTTCGCCAATATCGCCCATGGCTGCAATTCGGTGATCGCCACCCGTACCGCGCTGAAACTGGCCGACTATGTGGTGACCGAAGCGGGCTTCGGCGCGGATCTGGGGGCCGAGAAGTTCTTTGACATCAAGTGCCGCAAGGCCGGGCTGCATCCCGATTGCGTGGTGCTGGTGGCGACGGTGCGGGCGCTCAAGATGAACGGTGGTGTCGGCAAGGACGATCTTGGCGCCGAGAATGTGCCGGCGGTCACCAAGGGCTGCGCCAATCTCGGGCGCCATATCCAGAACCTCAAGGGCTTCGGCGTGCCGGTGGTGGTGGCGATCAACCATTTCACCGGCGATACCGAGGCCGAAATCGCGGCGGTGCGGGACTATGTGGCGGAGCAGGGGGCGGAATCCTACCTATGCAAACACTGGGCCGAAGGCTCGGCGGGCACCGAGGCGCTGGCCACCCGCGTGGCCGAGATCGCCGATGCCGGGCAATCGCAGTTCGCGCCGCTCTATCCCGACGAGATGCCGCTCTGGCAAAAGATCGAATGCGTGGCCGAGCGGATCTATCACGCCCATGAGGTCACCGGAGACACGCGCATCCGCGAGCAGCTGCACCAGTGGGAGGCGCAGGGCTATGGCCACCTGCCGGTCTGCATGGCCAAGACGCAATATTCCTTCTCGACCGACCCCAACCTGCGCGGCGCGCCCGAAGGCCATGTGGTGCCGGTGCGCGAGGTGCGGCTCTCGGCGGGGGCCGGGTTCATCGTGGCGATCTGCGGGGAGATCATGACCATGCCCGGCCTGCCCAGCCACCCTGCGGCCGAGAAAATCCGGCTCAACGCAGACGGCGAGATCGAGGGGCTGTTCTGATCGGCGGCGCCGAAACGTGCATCGGAACGCATTTCCACGCTGCAACGTCGCAAACGGCGCTCTCGGGGCGTTGAACATTGATACACCGGCGGGCATCAGAGCCTGGGCGGTCAGGTAAGGAGACACCACATGCGCAACCCTGCGGATCTGGCGGACATGGCGGCGCTGCGCGCCGAGATCGACACGACCGACAAGGCTCTGAGTGCGCTTCTGGGGCACCGCGCGCGGCTGATTTCCCGCGCGGCGGAACTCAAGGCGGAGAACGGCTGGCCGGCGCGCATCGCCGACCGGGTGGACGAGGTGATCGCCAATGCGATGGCCAATGCCGAGGCCGAAGGCTACGACCCGGTGCTGGCCGAGACGCTCTGGCGGGAGCTGGTGGAATGGGCGATCCGGCGCGAAGAGGCTGCGCTCGGGCGGGAATGAAGGAGAGGGCCATGGCGGCCAGGATCATCGACGGCAAGGCCTTCGCGGCCGATGTGCGGGAAAAGGTGGCGGCGCATGTGGCGCGGCTGAAGCAAGAGAACGGCATCACGCCGGGCCTTGCGGTGGTGCTGGTGGGCGAGGATCCCGCGAGCCAGGTCTATGTCCGCAACAAGGGCAGGCAGACGGCCGAGGCGGGCATGAACTCCTACGAGCACAAGCTGCCGGCGGAAACCTCGGAAGAGGTGCTGCTGGAGCTGGTGGCGCAGCTCAATGCCGATCCCAGGGTGCATGGCATCCTCGTGCAGCTGCCGCTGCCGGATCACATGAACGCGGATGCGGTGATCAACGCCATCGACCCCGCCAAGGATGTGGACGGGTTCCACATCTCCAACGTGGGCCTGCTTGGCACCGGGCAGAAAAGCATGGTGCCCTGCACGCCGCTCGGCTGCCTGATGATGCTGCGCGATGTGCATGGCACGCTTTCCGGCATGAACGCGGTGGTGATCGGGCGCAGCAACATCGTCGGCAAACCGATGGCGCAGCTCCTGCTGGGCGAAAGCTGCACGGTGACCATCGCGCATTCGCGCACGAAGGATCTGCCCGAGGTGGTACGCCGCGCCGACATCGTGGTGGCGGCGGTGGGTCGCCCGCAGATGGTGCCGGGCGACTGGATCAAGCCGGGCGCCACGGTGATCGACGTGGGCATCAACCGCATTGACGCGCCCGAGAAGGGCGAGGGCAAGACCCGGCTGGTGGGCGATTGCGATTACGACAGCTGCGCCGAGGTGGCCGGGGCGATCACCCCGGTGCCGGGCGGGGTGGGGCCGATGACCATTGCCTGCCTGCTGGCCAACACGGTCACCGCCTGCTGCCGCGCCAACGGTCTGGCCGAGCCCGAGGGGCTGACTGCCTGATAGGAGGTGGGCAGGATTGCCCACCCTACCGCCTGTGGCGGTGCAGAGCGGTCAGACGGGCACGGTGGTGCCGGTGAGCAGGGCGGCATGGGTCTCCCTGCCGTCCTTCACCGCGTAGACATCGGCGCTGACGATCACCAGCCGCCGCCCTGGCCTGATCACCCGTCCCCGTGCGATCAGCCTGTCCCCCACGGCAGGGGCCAGAAGATGGATCTTCATTTCCGACGTCACGATCTCCTTGTCCTCCGGTGTCACGGTGAGCGCCGAGTAGCCCGCCGCGCTGTCGCCGATGGCAAAGGCCAGAGCTGCGTGGGCATACCCAAGCTGTTGGTGCAGATCGGGGCGGATCGCCGCCTCGATGGTCACCGCGCCGGGCGCGACCGAGATCAGCCGCGCGCCCAGCGTTTGCATCATGCTCTGTCGGCCGAAGCTGGCCCTGATACGAGTCTCGAGATCCATGGCGCGCACTCGATCACGGGCGCGGAGGAAGGACAAGCCTCAGCCGCGCGGCATCGGGATCGCAACCGGCTGCGGCCCGGTCAGGATCGCCCGTGCCTCCGGCGCCATCAGCGCGGTCAGCGCCGCGTGATCGCTGCGCAGCCCGCCGGCATAGGCGCCATAGGCGGGCAGGATCAGCCGCGCATGATCGACCAGGAAACATGGCCGCGACAGGCTGCGCCCGCGCAGCCGCAGCCGCGCCTTGGGATGGTAATGCCCCGAGACCTCGCCCTCTGCCCCCGGCACCGCGATATGGCGGAACACCAGCGCCCCGAGCACCATCTCGGCACGATGGGTGCCGCCCAGATCCACCGGGCCGGGATCGTGATTGCCCTCGATCCAGACCCAGTCGCGCCCCGCCATCAGTCGGGCGATCCACAGCCGCTCCTCCTCGGGCAGCTCAAGTGCGATGCCCTCCGCGTCGAAACTGTCGCCGAGGCAGATCACCCGTCGCGCGCCTGTCACCACCAGATCCGCCTCCAGCCGCAGCAGCGTCTCGCGCGTCTCATAGGGCGGCAGCGCCGCGCCGCCTACCGCCGAGAGCCGCGCCGATTTTCCGAAATGCAGGTCCGACACCACCAGCAGCGCCTCATCCGGCCAGAAAAGCCCGCCCGAGCCCAGGGCCACCAGCTCTGCCCGCCGAAATCCGAATGCCAGCCCCGTCATCCGCTCCGCCCCGGCCCTTTCATCTTTCCGATAAATACTCACGTCACCCCGCCCGCCAAAGGGCACCGCGCCGGACAAATGTCACACAACTCAGCCATGCCCCGCCCCGATCCGCGCCAGCCCCGATTCGTCCAGAAGCGCCGTGATCTCCTCCTGTATCAGCCGCTCATCCGCCGAGCCCGCGATAGGCACCCGCCCGGGCTCGAGGAACAGCGGCGCCGAGAGCGGCGAGACGCGCTCCAGCCGGACGAGGTCGATCCGCTCGCCCACCCGCTGGCACATCTCGCGGATGCGGGCGAAATCCACCAGCCCGCGCATCGCCTCTTCGCGGGTGATCCGCAAGAGCAGATGGCCTGGGTCGTATTTCACCAGCGTGTCGTAGAGAATATCCGACGACATGGTGGCCTGCCGCCCGCTCTTGCGCTGCCCGGCGGTGTTGCGCTCGATCAGCCCGGCGATGGTGGCCGAGGCGCGGAAGGTGCGCTTCATCACCGCGTTGCCCGCGAGCCAGGTCTCCAGCCCCGCCTCCAGCCGCTCCAGATCGAAGAGCGGCGCGGGATCGGTCACCGCGTCGAGCCCCCAGATCAGCACCGCGTAATCCGAGGAGACAAAGCCCATCGGTGCCAGCCCCTCCTCCTCCATGCGCTTGGTCAGCAATAGCCCCAGCGTCTGCATCGCGTTGCGCCCGGCAAAGCCGTAGACCACGAGCTGCTCGCGCCCGTCATGCGGAAAGCTCTCGATCAGCAGCCGGCCGGGTTCGGCCAGGCGCGAGACCTCGCGCTGAAGCCGCAGCCAGTCGGCGGTGTGTCGCGGCAGCTCCGGCCAGCTTTGCTGCTGGAACATCTCGACGATGCGGGCGGAAAGCTGGGTGGAGGTGGAGAATTTGGTGCCCATGAAGGTGGCGATCTTTGGCTTGCGGGCGGCGTCGCGGGTGACCTCGACCACCAGCTCGCGCAGCCCCTCATAGCGCACGATCTGCCCGCCGATCAGGAAGGTGTCGCCTCTGGTGAGCGAGGCGGCAAAGCCCTCCTCGATCTCGCCCAGCGGTGCGCCGCCACGGCCGCGCCATTTCACCTTGAGCGTATCGGTGTCCTGGATCGTGCCGAGATTCTGCCGGATGCGCGTCGCCGAGCGCGGGTCGCGAAGCTGCCAGAGCCCGTCCGGGCGTCTGAGCAGGCGTTGCCAGCGGTCATAGGCGCGCAGCGCGTACCCCCCGGTGGCGCAGAAATCGAGACAGGCGTCGAATTCCTCCCGCGTCAGATCCGCATAGGCGCCCGCCGTGATCATCTCGGCATAAAGCGCGCCCGCCTCGAACGGCCCGGCGCAGGCGGCGATCAGGATATGCTGACAGAGCACATCGCGCGGCCCGCGCCCGCGCGTCTCGCCATCCAGATCGCGATCGCGCACCGCCTCCAAGGCGGCGCGGCATTCCACCACCTCGAAACGGTTGGCGGGCACCAGCAGCGCCTTTGACGGCGCGTTGTAGCGGTGATTGGCCCGCCCGATCCGCTGCACCAGCCGCTTGACGTTTTTCGGCGCGCCGATCTGGATCACCAGATCCACATCGCCCCAGTCGATGCCCAGATCCAGCGAGCCGGTGCAGACGATGGCGCGCAGGTCGCCACGGACCATCGCGGCCTCAACCTTTTCGCGCTGGCCGCGATCCAGCGAGCCGTGATGGATGCCGATGGGCAGCGCGTCCTCGTTGGCGAGCCAGAGCTTGTGGAAAAAGATTTCCGCCTGGGCGCGGGTGTTGTGAAAGATGAGCGTGGTCCTGTGGCGCTTGACCTCTTCCAGCACGGCGGGGATGGCATAGGCCGCGCCGCCGCCGGACCAGGGCGGCGCCTCCTCGGTGACCAGCATGGATATATCGGGCTCCGGCCCCGGATCGGCCTGAAGGATCTCGCAGGGGTCGGGGTGGCGCGCCAGCAGCGTGGCGATGGCCTGCGGGTCCTCGACCGTGGCCGAGAGCCCCACCCGCCGCAGACCGGGGCACATGGACTGAAGCCGCGCCAGCGCCAGCATGAGCTGGTCGCCGCGCTTGCTTTCGGCCAGCGCGTGGATCTCGTCGACCACCACCCGTTGCAGCCCGGCGAACATGCGCGGCGCGTCCTCGTAGGAGGTGAGCAGCGCCAGCGATTCCGGCGTGGTGAGCAGGATCTGCGGCGGGTCGGCGCGCTGGCGCTTCTTGCGGCTTGCGGGCGTGTCGCCGGTGCGGTCCTCGACCCGGATCGGCAGCCCGGCCTCCTCGATGGGGATCAGAAGATTGCGCCGGATGTCGGCGGCCAGTGCCTTCAGCGGCGAGATATAGAGCGTGTGCAGCCCGTCGCGCGGCGCCTCGGCCAGCTCGGTCAGCGTCGGCAGGAAGCCCGCCAGGGTCTTGCCGCCGCCGGTGGGCGCGATGAGCAGCAGACAGGGCGCACCGGCGCGGTCCAGCATGTCGCGCTGATGCGGGTGGATCTGCCAGCCGCGCCGGTCGAACCAGCCCTGAAGGGAGGCGGGAAGCTCTGTCATGCCTCGATAGATAGGACGGCGGGAACAAAAGCGAAACACGCTTGTGGCGGCGGGACGCCGATTTCCCGACGCCCGGCGCTGCGGGGTCGGGTATCCCGGACTGCCCTCCGGCGCAGGTGGGGCTATACTGTGGACCTGACTTTTCATGACGGATTTATGACGGAGAAGATTATGATCATCACATCCATCGACCAGCTTCTGAGCGGGCGGCCGCTGATTTCCGTGGCGCCCGAGACCAGCGTCGAAGAGGCGTGCAGTCTCATGGCCCGGCGGAATGTCGGGGCGGTCGCGGTTCTGCGGGACGGGCGCCTTGCCGGCATCGTCTGCGAGCGCGACGTGCTGCGCCGCTGCATCTCGGCGGGGCGTCCGGTGGCGGAAACCCCGGTGGCCGAGATCATGACCACCGAGCCGGTCACCGTGCGCCGCCGCGAGAGCCTTGCCGATGCGCAGACCAAGATGAGCGAGGGCGGTTTCCGTCATCTGCCCGTTGTGACCGGCGACGGCCGGCCGGTGGGCATCGTCTCGATGCGCGACATTCCCACCGAATACCGGCTGATGGTCGAGCGGTTCCGCGACAGCCGCCGCAGCGTTCTCGCGGGGTGATGCGGGGCGGGGGCGCCCGGCCTTCAGCCTGTGCAGGCCCCGCTCCGGCGCGCTCTGCGCGCCTGGCCGCAAAGCCTTTGTGCATTCCGGCACAGTGCAGCGGCTGGCATTCTCGGCGCGCGGGCTTAGGTTCGGAAAGCGAACAGCACAGGAAGCGCATCCATGAGCGAAGACTACACCCCTCCCCGCGTCTGGACCTGGGAGCAGGATAACGGCGGGGCCTTTGCCTCGATCAACCGCCCCATCGCGGGCGCCACCCATGACAAGGAGCTGCCGGTCGGCAAGCATCCGTTCCAGCTTTACAGCCTGGCCACGCCCAACGGGCAGAAGGTGACCATTCTTCTCGAAGAGCTGCTGGCGGCGGGGTTCAGCGGCGCCGAATATGACGCCTGGCTCATCCGCATCAACGAGGGCGACCAGTTCGGTTCGGGCTTTGTCGAGGTGAACCCGAACTCCAAGATCCCGGCGCTGCTCGACCTGTCGGGCGAAAAACCCGTGCGGGTGTTCGAATCCGGCGCCATCCTGCTGCACCTGGCCGAGAAATTCGGCGCCTTCCTCGGCGCGCCCGAAAACCGCGCCGAAATGCTGTCCTGGCTGTTCTGGCAGATGGGCAGCGCGCCCTATCTGGGCGGTGGCTTCGGGCATTTCTACGCCTATGCGCCCTACAAGATGCAGTACCCCATCGACCGCTTCACCATGGAGGTGAAACGCCAGCTCGACGTGCTCGACCGGCATCTGGCGGACAAGCCCTTTATGGTGGGCGACAGCCTGACCATTGCCGACATCGCGATCTGGCCCTGGTACGGGCGCACGGTGCAGGGCGGCTCTTACGACGCGGGCGAATTCCTCGACGTGCAGAGCTACAAGAATGTGGTGCGCTGGGCCGACGAGATCGGCGCGCGTCCGGCGGTGCAGCGCGGGCGCATGGTCAACAAGGCCTTTGGCGAGCCGCATGAGCAGCTGCACGAGCGTCATGACGCGTCGGATTTCGAGACGCGGACGCAGGACAAGATCGGCTGATCCCGCGCCCGGTTCGGCGGCCGGAGGCCTCCGGCGGGCGTATTTGGAGAAAGATGAAAGGGCGTGCGCGGCGGCGCGCGTCCGTTTGCGGATTGGTCCGGGGCCCGCGTTGCATGGACAAGCGCGGGGGCGCCGGTATAGTGCGGGCTTCGGGTATCGCGAGGGCGCATTATGGCGGAAGAGACGGTCAAGGTCGGCATCATCATGGGCAGCCAGTCGGACTGGCCCACCATGGAAGAGGCCGCGCGGATTCTGGACGAGCTGGGGGTGGCCTATGAGGTCAGGATCGTCTCGGCCCACCGCACGCCGGACCGGCTCTGGACCTATGGCAAGGAAGCCGCCGGGCGCGGGCTTCAGGTGATCATCGCGGGCGCCGGTGGCGCGGCGCATCTGCCGGGCATGATGGCGTCCAAGACCCGTGTGCCGGTGATCGGCGTGCCGGTGCAGACCCGCGCGCTCTCGGGTGTCGACAGCCTTTATTCCATCGTGCAGATGCCGCGCGGCTTTCCGGTCGCCACCATGGCCATCGGCGGGGCGGGGGCGGCCAATGCCGGGCTCATGGCGGCGGGCATTCTGGCGTTGCAGGACGCGGCGCTTGCCGAGCGGCTCGACGCCTGGCGCGAGGCGCTGTCGGCCTTGATCCCCGAAGAACCGGAGCGCGGCTGAGCCGCGATTGCCCGCTTGCGGGCGGGCGCGTTTCGCGGGACAAGCGCCGCAGCACATCAGAGCGGAGGCAGATCATGTCCGACCCACTTCCCCAGGGCGCGACCATCGGCATTCTCGGCGGCGGCCAGCTAGGCCGCATGCTGTCCGTCGCGGCCAGCCGTCTCGGCCTGCGCTGCCATATCTTCGAGCCGGGCGAGGCGCCGCCCGCGGGCCAGGTCGCCGATGCCGTGACCACCGCCGCCTATGACGACCGCGCGGCGCTGGAGGCGTTTGCCGCCTCGGTCGATGTCATCACCTATGAGTTCGAGAACATTCCGACCGAGGCGCTGGATCTTCTCCAGGCGCTGAAACCGATCCGTCCGGGGCGCGAGGCGCTGCGGGTCAGCCAGGACCGGCTTACCGAAAAGACCTTCCTCACCGATCTGGGGCTCCGGACCGCGCCCTTTGCCGACATCACCGATGCCGACAGTCTGATGCAGGCGCTGGAGATCATCGGCGCGCCGGCGATCCTCAAGACCCGCCGCTTCGGCTATGACGGCAAGGGGCAGGCGCGCATCCTCAAGCTGGAGGACGCGGGCCCCGCGCTGGAGGAGATGCGCGGCGCGCCTGCCATCCTCGAAGGATTCGTCGAGTTCTCGCACGAGGTGTCGGTGATCGCCGCGCGCAGCGCCGACGGCGCGGTCGCCTGTTTCGATCCGGGCGAGAACGTTCATCGCGAAGGCATCCTGCGCACCACCACCGTGCCCGCGCGGCTGACCACGGCGCAGCGCACCGACGCCGTGCTGCTGGCGGCCAAGATCCTCAACGCGCTGAACTATGTGGGCGTGATGGGGGTCGAGCTTTTCGTGACCCCGCAGGGGCTCTTGGTGAACGAGATTGCGCCGCGGGTGCATAATTCCGGCCACTGGACGCAGAACGGCTGCACCATCGACCAGTTCGAGCAGCATATCCGCGCGGTCGCCAACTGGCCTTTGGGCGACGGCAGCCGCTATGCGGATGTGCAGATGGAAAACCTCATCGGCGACGATCTCGACAAGTTGCCGGATCTGTCGCACGAGGCGGATACGGCGATCCATCTCTATGGCAAGGCCGAGGTCAAGGCGGGCCGCAAGATGGGTCATGTCAACCGGATCGTGCGCGGGTAGCCATCGTCTCGGGTCGGGGGGCTTGGCCGGTGCCGGGCCTTCTGGCGCAGGGGAGCGGCCCGCCCGGGGTCAGATCAGGCGCTCGGCAATCTCGCCGGAGAGCCATGCGATCTGACCGCCGGCCACGGTCATGACGATGCGCCGCGTGTCGCGGGTCATCACCACCAGATCGGCGCGCAGCCCGGGCGCGAGCCGCCCGCGGTCGTCCAGCCCCAGCAGCCGCGCGGGCCCGTCCGAGACCAGCCGCCAGGCGGCGGCCTCGTCGAGCAGGCCCAGTTCCACGCAGCGCCAGGCGGCGCGGGCGGGGGCGGGGTAGTGATAATCCGAAGCGAGCGCGTCGCAGAGCCCGGCGCCGATCAGCTCGGCGGCGGCGATGTTGCCCGCATGGCTGGCGCCGCGCACCACATTGGGCGCGCCCAGCACCACGGAGTCCCTACCGTCGCGGGCGGCCTGCGCCGCCTCGCGGGTTTCGGGGAATTCGGAAATCCGCACGCCGCGCGCGCGCCAGAGGGTGCGACCGGCGGTGGTGCGGTCGTCATGGCTGCCCATGCGGATGCCTTGGGCGGCCAGCCGCGCGCAGAGCGCGTCCAGGGCCGCGGGCACCTCGTCCTGGCGCGTGTGCAGGGCTTGCATCAGTGCCAGATGCGTCTCGGGCGAGCGGCCGGATTTCAGCGCCTGCCCGGTCAGGCGGGGCGGTTTGCGCCCCTCGGCCAGCCGGGCATGGGGAAGATGGTCGTTGAACACCACATAGCCGATCTTCCAGCGGGCCAGCGCCGCTTCGGCGCGGTCGAAGGCATCGAGGTAATGGGTTTCGAGCCGGAGTTGCAGGCGCAGGTCCACGGGCACGGTCGGCGCCACCTCGGCGACCGAGGCAAAGACCTCCTCGGCGAAATCTGGGCCGCGCATGCCGCCTTCCCAGGACCAGAACTGCGCCAGCATGGCGGTGGTGATGCCGTTGGCCGCAAGCTCGGCGGCACAGGCCAGCACCCCGGCGGAACGCTCGCGCAGGGCGCCCCGGCGCGGCGCCATGTGGCGTTCGAAGCCGTCGCCATGGGCATCGACGATTCCGGGCAGAATATCGTAGCCGCGCAGGTCGATCCGTCGCCCTTCGGGGGCGGCGGCGATGCGCCCGCCGGCGATGGCCAGCGGCGCCGTGTCCCAGCCCTCGGGCCGCATCACCCGGGCGCCCTCGAAGCTCAGCGACAGCATGTGCGGTCTCCCCTCCGATATGCTTGCCGCGCCCGAGCGCGACCAAGATCTGTGCCGCGACAGCTCTGCCCGCAGGATGCGGCGGACCGGGCCGGTTGGGCGGGCGGCGAAAGAGGGGGCGGCAGTGGGCACATGAGGCGGGGATACGGCCTTCCGCCTCCCGGCGAAAGGTGCAAAGCTCCGGCCATGTCCAGATCGCCCCGCCTTGCCTGCCGCGCCGTGCTTCTGCACGAGAACCGATTGCTCCTGGTCAATGCCTGGCCCGGGGCGCAAAGCGATCTCTGGTGCGCGCCGGGCGGCGGCGCGAATCCGGGGGCCTCGCTGCCCGACAATCTCGCGCGTGAGGTGCATGAGGAAACTGGCCTGCAAGTCACTGTCGGCGCGCCCTGTCTGGTCAACGAATATCACGATCCGCAAAGCGGGTTTCATCAGGTCGAGATCTTCTTTCGCTGCACGCTTGTGGCGGGGGCGCTTTCGGAGGCGTGGCGCGATCCCGAGGGCATTGTGCACACGCGCCGCTTCGTCACCCGGGACGAGATGGCGGCGCTGCGCTTCAAGCCCGACAGCCTGCCGGATGTCGCCTGGGGGGAGGGGCCGGGCTATGATCCTCTGGAACTGCTCGCGCGGTAGGCGCGGCGATCGCCGCTGGACCGGCGCCGCGCCGCGGCATAGGCTCTGACCATGCTTGCCTACGCTTTGAAACGACTGGCCTTTCTCGCGATCAGCCTGGTGGTTGCCTCGCTGGTCATCTTTCTGGTGGTCGAGGTCGCGCCGGGCGATCCGGCAAGCTATATGCTGGGGATCAACGCGCGGCCCGACACCGTGGCGGCGCTGCGGGCCGAGCTGGGGCTCGATCTGCCGAAACACGAACGCTATCTGAGCTGGCTTGCGGGAATGCTGCGCGGCGATTTCGGCACCTCCTACACCTACCGCGCGCCGGTCGCGCAGATGGTGGCCGAGCGGCTCTGGGTCTCGCTGCCTCTGGCGCTTTATGCGCTGACGCTGTCGACGCTCATCGCCTTTCCGGCGGGGATCTATGCCGCCGCGCGCCGGGGCCGGGCGGGCGACATGGGGGTGATGGCGGCGACGCAGCTCGGCATCGCCGTGCCGAATTTCTGGTTCGCCATGCTGCTGGTGCTGCTCTTCGCGCTGAAGCTGCGCTGGTTCAGCGCCGGAGGCTTTCCCGGCTGGGAGACGCCGCTGCTGGGTCTGAAGGCGCTGACCCTGCCCGCGCTGGCGCTGGCGCTGCCGCAGGCGGCGATCCTCGCCCGGGTCATGCGGTCGTCGCTGATCGACATTCTGCACGAGGATTTCATCCGTACCGCGCGCGCCAAGGGGCTGTCGCGCCGGCAAGCGCTCTGGCGCCACGGGGTGCGCAATGCGCTGATCCCAGTGCTGACCATCATCGGGCTGCAATTCTCGTTCCTGCTGGCCGGGGCGATCATCATCGAACAGGTGTTCTTCCTGCCGGGTCTGGGGCGGCTGATCTTTCAGGCGATCACCCAGCGCGATCTGATCGTGGTGGAATCGGTGGTCATGCTGCTGGTCTTCGCGGTGATCGCGGTGAATTTCCTCACCGATCTCGCCTATGCCGCGGCGGATCCGCGGCTGAGGAGCCGGACATGACCCGCAACCTGCTGCTCGGCGCGGCGCTCACCTCGGTGTTTCTTGTCGCCGCGCTGCTGTCCTTCGTCTGGACCCCTTACGACACCGGCGCCATGGCCATCGCCGAGCGGCTGCGGCCGCCCTCGGCCGCGCATCTTCTGGGCACCGACCATTTCGGCCGCGACATCCTCAGCATGATCATGGTGGGGGCGCGGACCTCGATCGCCGTGGCGCTGGTGGCGGTGGGCATCGGCATGGGCGCGGGGGTGCCGCTGGGACTGGCGGCGGCGGCGCGCCGGGGCGGCTGGCTGGACGAGCTGATCATGCGGATGAACGATCTGATCTTCGCCTTCCCCAGCCTGGTGATCGCGATCCTGATCACCGCGATCTTCGGGCCCGGCGCGACCAATGCCATCATTGCCATCGGCATCTTCAACATCCCCGTCTTCGCCCGCCTCGCGCGCGGGGCGGCGCTGCCGCTCTGGAAGCGCGAATTCGTCATGGCGGCGCGGGTGGCGGGCAAATCCGCGCCCCGCATCAGCGCCGAACACATCCTGCCCAACATCGCCAACCTGCTGATCGTGCAGGGCACCATCCAGTTCTCGCTGGGCATTCTCGCCGAGGCGGGGCTTTCCTATGTGGGCCTTGGCACGCAGCCGCCGGTGCCGTCCTGGGGGCGGATGCTGGCCGATGCGCAGACCATGGTGGCGCTCGCGCCGCATGTGGCGATCCTGCCGGGCCTTGCGATTGTCTTCATGGTGCTGGGGCTCAATCTTCTGGGCGACGGGCTGCGCGACCGGTTCGATCCGAAGCTGCGGAGCCTGCGCGCATGAGCGGGTCTGTCGAGACGCAATCCTCCGGGGCGGCAAAGGCATTGCTGGAGATCGACCGGCTGTCTCTGAGCATTCATGGCAAACCCATCATGACGGATCTTTCGCTGAGCATCGCCCCCGGCGAGATCGTTGCGCTGACCGGCGAATCCGGATCGGGGAAATCCATGACGGCGCTGGCGGCGATGGGGCTTTTGCCCCATGCCGCGCGCTGCACGGGGGCGCTGCGTCTCGATGGCACCGATCTTCTGGGGCTCTCCGAGGACAGGCTCTGCGGGATTCGCGGCCGCGAGATCGGGATGATCTTTCAGGAGCCGATGACCGCGCTCAACCCGGTGATGCGGATCGGTGATCAGGTCGCGGAGACGATCCTCGTGCACCGCGCGATGGGCCGTGCCGCCGCCCGCGCCCGGGCGGCGGAGGTGCTGGCGCGGGTCGGCTTGCCGCCAGAGCGGGTGCCGCCCGCGCGTTTTCCGCACGAGCTGTCGGGCGGGCAGCGGCAGCGTGTGGTCATCGCCATGGCCATCGCCCTGCGCCCGCGCCTGCTGATCGCCGACGAGCCGACGACGGCGCTGGATGTGACGACGCAGGCGCAGATCCTCGATCTGCTGCGCGACCTGGTGCGCGCGGAGGGGATGGGGCTGATGATGATCACCCACGATCTGGCCGTGGTTTCGGAGATGGCCGACCGGATCGCGGTGATGCGGGGCGGGGAGATCGTCGAGCAGGGCTCGACACGGGCGCTTTTCGCGCAGATGCGGCATCCCTATACGCGCCAGCTTTTCGACGCCTCGGGGCATCGCGCCGATCTGCCTCAGGCGCGGGCCGGGGCGCCGCTGCTGCGCGTCGCCGAGGTCACCCGCAGCTATCCGGGGCCGCGGCGCGCGCTCTTCGCCCCGAGACCGGGGCTCATCGCGGTGAACGGGGTGAGCTTCGACATCCGGCGCGGCGAGCGGGTCGGGCTGGTCGGGGAATCGGGCTGCGGCAAGTCCAC
The DNA here is from genome assembly GCF_024721115.1 of Salipiger pentaromativorans. Lineage (GTDB taxonomy): Bacteria > Pseudomonadota > Alphaproteobacteria > Rhodobacterales > Rhodobacteraceae > Salipiger > Salipiger pentaromativorans. Next base: position 64,136 of record NZ_JAMDHK010000011.1, read on the forward strand.
GCTGGCGCGCGCCATCCTTGGGCTGGAGCCGGTGCAGGCCGGCGAGATCACGCTGGACGGGCAGCCGGTGCTCTCGCATGGCCGGCCGGATCCGGAGGTGCGCCGCCGTGTGCAGGTGGTGTTTCAGGATCCTTACGGGTCGTTCAACCCACGCCACAAGGTGGGCCGGCTTGTCTCCGAGCCCTTCCACCTGCTGCCGGACCCGCCCAGGGGCGCGGCGCGGGACAGGGCCATCGCCGAGGCGCTGACCGCCGTCGGGCTCGAGCCCGGCCATGCGGAGAGCTATATCCATGCCTTCTCGGGCGGGCAGCGGCAGCGCATCGCCATCGCCCGGGCGCTGATCATCCGGCCCGAGCTGGTGATCTTCGACGAGGCGGTCTCGGCGCTGGACGTGCGGGTGCGGGCGCAGATCCTCGATCTAATCGCCGATCTGTCGCGGCAATACGGGCTCACCTATCTCTTCATTTCCCACGATCTGAGCGTGGTGCGCGGCATCACCGACCGGGTGCTTGTCATGCGCGCGGGCGAGATCGTCGAGCAGGGGCCGACCGAGGCCGTGTTTGACAAGCCCGGGCATTGGTATACCAAATCCTTGCTGGCTGCGGCGCCCATCCTGCCGCGGCTGTCGGGAGGAGGAGACAAGGATGCGGAACAGCCTGTGGCGTGACAGCGCCCGGATGCTGATCGGCGGCACATGGCGCGAGAGCGCCGCGACGCTGCCATTGGTCAATCCATCGACGGGAGAGGAGATCGGGCGCATCGCGCGCGGCACGGCGGCGGATATCGACGCCGCCGTGGGCGCCGCGCAGGCGGCGCTTGCGGGCGAGTGGGGCCGGAAGACGGCGCTGGAGCGCGGGCGGCTGCTGACGCGGCTTTCGGCGCTGGTGCTGGAGCAGGTCGATTTGCTGGCCGAGCTCGAGGCGATGGATGTGGGCAAGCCGCTGTCGCAGGCCCGCGCCGATGCGCTGGCGCTGGCGCGCTATTGCGAGTTCTACGGCGGCGCGGCGGACAAGGTGCATGGCGCCACCATCCCCTATCTCGACGGCTACACCGTCTACACGCTGCGCGAACCGCATGGGGTGACCGGCCATATCGTGCCCTGGAATTACCCGATGCAGATCATCGGGCGTTCGGTCGGCGCCGCGCTGGCCATGGGCAATGCCTGCGTGCTGAAACCGGCGGAGGATGCCTGCCTGACGGCGCTGGCCTTTGCCGAACTGGCGCAGGAGGCGGGGCTGCCCGACGGCGCGCTGAACGTGGTGCCGGGGCTGGGCGCCGAGGCGGGCGCGGCGCTCGCGGGCCATCCCGGCATCCAGCATGTGAGCTTTACCGGCTCGGTCTGCACCGGCGCCGCCGTGCAGCAGGCGGCGGGGGCCAATGTGGTGCCGGTGACGCTGGAGCTGGGGGGCAAGTCGCCGCAGATCGTGTTCGCCGATGCCGATCTGGACGAGGCGCTGCCGTTTCTGGTGAACGCGGGGTTGCAGAACGCGGGGCAGACCTGTTCGGCCTCGTCCCGGATTCTGGTGCAGATGCCGCTGCTGGAAGAGGTCTGCCGCCGCATGGCCGAGGCTTATGCCGCCAAACTGGTCGGCCCGGCGATGGCGGATTACGACGTGGGGCCACTGATCAGCGCGGTGCAGAAGACCCGCGTCGAGGGGTTTCTGGCGCAGGGCGCCGACCTGCCGCTGCTGGCGCGGGCGCGGCTGGCGCCGGATCTGCCGGAGGGCGGCAACTACGTGCAGCCGAGCCTCTTCGGCCCGGTGCCGCCCGACCATGTGCTGGCGCGGGACGAGGTCTTTGGCCCGGTGCAGGTCATCATCCCCTTCACCGACGAGGAGGAGGCTCTGCGCATCGCCAACGGCACCGATTACGGGCTGGTGGCCAGCGTCTGGACCCGCGACGGGGCGCGTCAGATGCGGCTGGCGAAGAAACTGCGGGCGGGGCAGGTGTTTCTGAACAATTACGGCGCCGGGGGCGGGGTGGAGCTGCCCTTTGGCGGGGTCGGAAAATCCGGGCACGGGCGCGAGAAGGGCTTTGAGGCGCTTTACGGGTTTTCGGTGCTGAAGACGGTGGCGGCGCGGCACGGCTGACGCGGTGTGAGACGGGAGGAGAGGATTATGAGATTGCAGGGAAAATGCGCCATCGTGACGGGCGCCGGATCGGGCTTTGGCGAGGGCATCGCCATGCGCTTTGCCGCCGAGGGCGCTCGGGTCATGCTGGCCGATATCAACATGGAGGGCGCCGAACGGGTGGCAGCCGCCTGTGGCGGCATCGCGCAGCAGGTCGATGTCGCCGACGGGGCGAGCGTGGCCGAGATGGTGGACCGGGCGCTGAGCGAGATGGGCCAGATCGACATTCTGGTCAACAATGCCGGGATCACCCATCTGCCCGCGCCCATGGAAGAGGTGAGCGAGGCGGATTTCGACCGAGTCTTCGCGGTGAACTGCAAATCGGTCTATCTGACCGCAAAGGCGCTGGTGGGGCATATGAAGGCGCGCGGCTCCGGCACGATCCTGAACATCGCTTCCACGGCGGGGGTGTCGCCGCGTCCGCGCCTCAATTGGTACAACGCTTCCAAGGGCTGGATGAACACGGCCACCAAGGCGATGGCAGTGGAGCTGGCGCCCGCAGGCGTGCGGGTCAATGCGCTGAACCCGGTGGCGGGGGATACGCCGCTGCTCGCGAGCTTCATGGGGGAGGACACGCCGGAGATGCGGGCGAAGTTTCTGGCGACGATCCCGCTGGGGCGGTTCTCGACACCGGAGGATCTGGCGAATGCGGCTCTGTATCTTTGTTCCGACGAGGCCGCGATGGTGACCGGGGTCTGCATGGAGGTGGATGGCGGGCGCTGTATCTGAGCGCGCGCGATTTGGCACGGGCGTGCCGTGCGTATTTGGAAAGAGAAGAAGGGCAAGGGCTTGCGCCTTGACGGCGGGCGTCGGACAACTGCGGAAAGCCTGAGGAGGAGTGCCATGCGGCCCGGAGCCCGGAACCTGATCACAGATGTGCCCGGCCTGCGGGTCGGCAATGCCGAGGATGCGGCGCTGAAATCCGGCGTCAGCGTGGTGACGGCGGAGACGCCGTTCGTGGCTTCGGTGGCGGTGATGGGCGGGGCGCCGGGCACGCGCGAGACCGATCTTCTGGCCCCCGACAAGACCGCGCCGGGGGTGGATGCGCTGGTGCTCTCGGGCGGCAGCGCCTTCGGGCTGGCGGCGGCGCAGGGGGTGATGGATGCGCTGCACGAGGCCGGGCGCGGGTTCGAGGTGCTGTCGGCGCGGGTGCCCATCGTGCCGGCGGCGATCCTTTTCGACTTGCTCAACGGCGGCGACAAGGCATGGCGCGAGAATCCCTATCCGGCACTGGGCCGCGCCGCATTGGCGGCGGCGGGCGAGGCGTTTGCGCTGGGCAGCATCGGCGCGGGCTGCGGGGCGCAGACGGCGATGCACAAGGGCGGGCTCGGCTCGGCGAGTCTGGTGCTGGAGGACGGCATCACCGTGGCGGCGCTGGTGGCGGTCAATCCGATGGGCAGCGTGACCACGCCCTCGGGGCGGTATTTCTGGGCGGCGCCCTATGAGATCGGCGCGGAGTTCGGCGGGCTGGGGAGCGACCCTGCGGGTTTTGCCGCCCTGCCGGAAAGCCGCAAGCTCTCGGCCATGGCGGGGATCGGCAATACCACGATCGCGGTGGTGGCCACCGATGCGGCGCTCGACAAGGCGCAGTGCCACCGCATGGCGGTGGCGGCGCATGACGGGATCGGGCGGGCCATCGTGCCGGCGCATTCGCCGATGGACGGGGATCTGGTCTTTGCCGCCGCCACGGGCGGGCAGGCGCTGGTGGCGCCTGCGATGCAGCTTGCCGCCATCGGCCACGCGGCAAGCGTCTGTCTGGCGCGGGCCATCGCGCGGGCGGTCTGGGAGGCGGCGCCGGCGCCGGGCGATACGTTGCCGACGCTGCGCGAGGAGCTGGGGCGCGGGTGAGCCCGAGGCCGGGCACCGCATGCGCCGGGCCTGGCCCGCGACCGCGCTAGCGTAGGATCGGCGGGCTGTCCGGGTCGGAGCCCGGGGCGATGCGTTCCACCCGCTCGGGCTCCTGGAGTTCCGGCAGATCGAAGCGCAGGCCCACGCGGGTCAGGCTGGCCGCCAGCGGATCGCTGTCGCGGATGAACAGCACGTCGAGCGCGCCCGCCTCGATGCCGGAAAACACCAGCGCCTCGTTCACCGCGCGGGCCAGCGCGTCCTCGGCGCCGGGGACCGTGCCCGCGAAGGCCAGAAGGTGACTGCGGGTGTTGTCGGAATAGGCGACCCCCGCCAGCCAGGCGCAGCGCGCGAAACCGGCGGCGGTGGCGAGCTTGGTGTCGAGCGCCGTGACCAGCACCTCGGGCAGCCCCGCCGGGGCGGTGACCTCTTCGATATGCGCCTCGGTTTCCTGCGGCCCGTGGCCCAGCGTCTCGGCCAGCCAGTCCACCGCCTGCGCCGGCAGCAGGATCGAGGAGGGCGCGACCTCGATATTCACCGCAAGCCCGATCCCCTGCCCGGCGAGCATCGACGCCACCGCACGGCCCGACAGCGCCGCATAGGGCGCGGCCTTGCCCACGAATTGCGACAGCCGCTCTTCGCGGTCGAAGACCAGCACAAAGCTGGCGTCGGCCAGTTCGAAGAGCTCGGGCTCGATCCGGTCGCCTTCGGCCTCGCGGGTGAGCAGCAGGAACAGCTCGGAATCGGCGAGCCGTTCGTAAAAGCGCAGCCGGGCGGCATCGTCCTGCGGCGCGGCCTCCATGGCGGCATGGGCCAGATCGAGCGGGGTGTCTTCGGTCATTCCAGTTCCTCGCGGACGCGGGTGCGCAGGACGGGCAGCAGCTCGTCCTCGAACCACGGGTTGCGTTTCAGCCATGCCGTATTGCGCCAGGACGGATGGGGCAAGGGGATTGCGTCCGGCAGGAAGTCGCGCCAGCGCCGGACCGTCTCGGTGACGCCGGTCCTGACCCCCAGGTGATAGCGCTGCGCATAGCCGCCGACATAGATCCGCAGCCGGACCTCTCCCAGCGCCGCGAAAAGCGCGTCGTGCCAGGTGTCGCGGCAGATCGGCGGCGGCGGCAGATCGGCGCCCCTTGCGTCGTAGCCGGGGAAGCAGAAGGCCATGGGGATGATGGCCACGCGGCTCTTGTCCCAGAAGGCGGTCTCGTCGATCCCCAGCCAGTCGCGCAGGCGGGTGCCGGAGGGATCGTCGAAGGGGCGTCCGCGCTCGTGCACCTTCAGCCCCGGGGCCTGACCGGCGACCAGCAGCCGCGCGCCGGGGGCGAACCAGACCACCGGGCGCGGTGCGTGGCGGGTGGCCGTGGCGGCGAAGCGGTCGGCGCAGAGGCGGCAGGCAGAGAGCCGGGCGGAGAGATCGGCAAGCGTTTCGGTCATGTCCCGACAGGTAAGCGCGCAGGGGCCGGGGGGCCAGAGGGAAGATCATTTCGAGATTTGTCGAAATAAAACTTGCGCCAGAGAATTATTTCGATAATTCTAGAAATATGAAACACGACTCGTCCTCCGATCCGTCTCCCGACATGGCGCTTGAAATCGCCGCGTCGAAATTCGCCGCGCTGGGCTCGGAACAGCGCCTGAACGTTCTCAAGACGCTGGTGCGCTCCGGTCCCGAGGGGCTGAGCATCGGCGAGCTGGGCAAGCGCACCGGGGTCACCGGGTCGACGCTGACCCATCACCTGCGGATTCTGACGCAGGCGGATCTGGTGCGGCAAAGCCGTGCCGGACGCAGCATCATCTGTGCCGCGGCGGCCTATGAAGAGGTTCGGGCGCTGTCGGCATTCCTTCTCACCAATTGCTGTGCGGATTGCGCGGCGGCGGAGCATGACCATGGCTGATACCAGTACGCTTACAAACCGGTTGCCCCGGATCGACAAGGCCTGGGCGGCCAGCGCGGCGGTGCTCGCCGCGGTCGCGCTGATGGATACGGGCCAGGTCTGGCCCACCGCTAGCTTTGCGCTCGAGGCGCTCTGGCGCACCGCGCCCTTCATCCTCTTCGCTGTGCTGGCGGTGGCCTATGTCAAGGCGGCGGGGGCCGAGACGCTGCTGTCGCGCGCCTTCGAGGGGCGCGAGACGCGGATGATCGTCTTCGCCGCGCTGCTGGGCGGGCTGTCGCCGTTCTGCTCCTGTCAGGTGATCCCCTTCATTGCCGCCCTGCTGGCGGTGGGGGCGCCGCTGAGTGCGGTCATGGCCTTCTGGCTGGCCTCGCCGCTGATGGATCCGGCGATGTTCCTGATCACCTCGGGCACGCTGGGCTGGGATTTCGCCGTGGGCAAGGCCGTTGCGGCGGTCGGGATCGGGCTGCTGGGCGGGGCGGGCACGATGCTGCTCAAAAGCACCCCCGTCTTTGCCGATCCGCTGCGCGCAAAGCCCAAGGTTGGCGGCTGCTGCGGCGTGCAAAAGCCCTTCCAGGGCAAACCCGTCTGGCGCTTCTGGCAGGACGGGGCGCGGCGCGAGGTGTTCCGCGACGAGGCGCTGACCAATCTGGTCTTTCTGCTGAAATGGCTGCTGCTGGCCTATCTGCTGGAATCGGTGATGCTGCGCTACATCCCGGCCGATGCCATCGCGAGCCTTCTGGGCGGCACCGGTCTCTGGCCGATCCTGCTGGGCGCCTTCGTGGGGGCGCCGGCCTATCTCAACGGCTATGCGGCGGTGCCGCTGGTCGATGCGCTGCTGGCGCAGGGTATGGCGCCGGGGGCCGCGATGAGCTTTGTCGTCGCCGGAGGCGTGAGCTGCATTCCCGCCGCCGTCGCGGTCTGGGCGCTGGTCAAGCCGCGGGTCTTTGCCGCCTATCTCGGCTATGCTGTGCTGGGCGCGGTGATCGCCGGGCTGGTCTGGGGCGCCATCGCCTGAGCCGCCAGAAAACAGCCTTCGGCGGAGCCAGTTTCGGCTTCGCCGCCGGGACCAAGACCCCCGGAGGGGCGCCCGGTTCCGGCATGGGCGCCGACATTTACGGCGACAATTGTCCTTTGTTTCCAATTTGAGCCATAATATCACCAGAATCCGCACCTAAGACATGCTTAATCAGCCTCCGTTACAAGCGGAGAGAACACGGGCCGGGGCAAGGTGGATGTTAGAGTTCGATATGGTGAGCAAGTCCTTCTGGACGGGGACCAGGCGCAAGGTGATCCTTGACCGCGTGTCCTTCCGGGTGGAACTTGGCCAATCGCTGGGCATCCTCGCACCGAACGGCACCGGCAAGACCACGCTGATCCGGATGATGGCCGGGCTGGAGAAACCCGACGAGGGCGAGATCCGCCGCGGTTGCCGGGTGTCCTTTCCGCTGGGCTTCATGGGCGGGGTGATCTCCAAGATCTCGGCGCGGGAAAACGCCCGCTTCATCGCCCGGATGTACGGGATCGACCCGGATTACGTCGAAAGTTTCTGCCGCTGGCTCTGCGGGCTGGGGGAGTATTTCGACCAGCCCATCGGCACCTATTCCAGCGGCATGCGGTCGCGTTTCACCTTTTCGCTGATGCTGGCACTGGATTTCGACATCTATCTCATCGACGAGGGGATGCCGAACTCCACCGATGCCGAGTTCAACAGGAAGGCCGGCGACATCCTCGCCGAGCGGCTGCGCACGACGACGATCATCATCGTCTCGCACCAGCCGCCGATCCTCGAGAAATTCGCGCGCAAGGCCGCAGTCCTGATGGACGGCAAGTTGCACATGTTTGAAACCTTGGAAGAAGCGAAGCAGCTCTATGACTACGAAACCCAAGGCTAAGAAGTTCCGTATCCGCCGCAACGCCGCAAGCGAGGGCGCCGCGCCCGAGGCGCAGCCCGATCTCAGGGCGGCGCCGTCGCCGCAGGCCCAGCCGCGTCCGCAGCCCGCCGCGCCGCGCCCGGACGCCGTGCGCGCCGGCGAGGTCAGCTCTGCCGCGCAGGTGGCGGGCGAAACCGATATGGATGCCATCCGGCGCGAGGGGCTGACCGGCCGCCAGCTTCGCATGGCGCGCCGCGTGGCGCAGAAACACGGGCTCGCGCCGACCTCCGATTTCGACGCGGTGCGCCTGCTGCGTGCCCGTGGCATCGACCCGTTCCAGCGCACCAACATGCTGGAACTCGTGGTGCCGGAGACCGGGGGAGCCGGTGGCGGTGCCTCGGTGCCGCCGAGCGGCGCTCAGGCCGCGCCCACGCCGGCGCCGCGCCCCGATCCCAAGATCCAGTTGCCGCAGACGGTGCCCTCGGGCGGCAAGCCGCAGCTTCCCTCGACGCAGATGGCCAGCCCGGCCGAACGCCGCGCCGCCGAGATCATGCAGATCCAGAAGGAGCTGGCATCGCGCCGCCGCAAGAAGCTGATGCTTCTGCTGACCCGGCTGGCCTTCTTCGTGTTCCTGCCGACGATCATCGCGGGCTATTACTTTTATGTTGTCGCCACGCCGATGTTCTCGACCAAGTCGGAATTCCTGATCCTCAAGGCCGAGAACTCCGGCGGGCAGCTCGGCAGCCTGTTCTCGGGCACGCAATTCGCCACCAATCAGGATGCGATCGCGGTGCAGAGCTACCTGCTGTCCAAGGACGCGATGCTGCGCCTGGACCGCGACGAGGCGTTCAAGGCGCATTACGAGCAGGAGTGGATCGACCCGATCCAGCGGCTCGACGCCGGGGCGTCGAACGAAGAGGCCTACAAGCTCTACAAGCGCAATATCGAGATCGGCTACGATCCGACCGAAGGCGTGGTCAAGATGGAGATCATGGCCGCCGATCCCGAAACCGCGGCGCGGTTCAGCAAGGCGCTGATCGGCTATGCCGAGGAGCGGGTCGACAACCTGTCGCTGCGCAAGCGCTCGAACGCGGTGATGGATGCCGAGACCGGGCTTGAAGATGCAGAGCAGGCCCGTTTCGACGCGCAGGAAAAGCTGGTGCGTTTGCAACAGGAGGGGGCGGTGATCGACCCCGAGGGCCGTATCGCGGCGCTGCGCGGGCAGATCAACAATGTCGAGATCCAGCTTCAGGAAAAGCGGTTGACGCTACAGGCGCTGCTCGACAACGCCCGGCCCAACCAGGCCAAGGTCGATGGCGCCCAGGGCGATGTGCGGCGGCTCGAAAACCTGCTGGCCGAGCTGAACGCCGAGATGACCACCGCCACCACGGGCGAGGATTCGCTGGCCGAGATCGCCGTGCAGATCAAGCTGGCCGAGGCCGATCTCTCGACCCGCGACCTCATGCTGCAAACTGCGCTGGAGCGGCTGGAACAGGCCCGGCGCGACGCCGACAGCCAGGCGCGCTACCTGACCACCTCGGTGGTGCCGGTCGCCTCCGAAGATCCCAGCTATCCGCGCAAGTTCGAAAACACGATCCTCGCCTTCCTGATCTTCTCGGGGATCTACCTGATGATCTCGCTCACCGCGTCGATCCTGCGGGAGCAGGTCTCGAGCTGAGCCTCGGTCGAGGCACGAAAAAGGGCTGCCGGGTTTCTCCGGCAGCCCTTCGCGCGTTTCCGTGAGTGGCGGAAAAATTCTCAGGCGCGGGCCGGCTTCAGCGCCTCGGCCCAGACAAGCAGTTCGTCGAGCATGCCTGCGGTGCCCTTGGCCACCTCGGCATTGGGCGACAGCTTGCCTTCTTCGGTGATGTCGCCAAAGACCATCGGCATCGGCACGACCTGCTTGATCGGCATGACGTTCATGTTGGCCAGCAGCATCCGCAGCTCTTGCGCGGCGCGCATCCCGCCCGAGATGCCGCCGTAGGAGACGATGGCCGCGGGCTTGCGCGCCCATTCGACGACCAGAGCCTGGATCGCGTTCACCACGGTGGCCGGCGGGAAATAGTTGTATTCCGGGGTCACGAAGACAAAGGCGTCGGCGTCGGCGACAGCGGCGCTCCAGGCTTTGGTGTGATCCTTGGTGTAGTTCTGCATCGCAGGGTGGTTCGGCTCGTCGAGCAGCGGCAGGCCGAAGCTGTCGAGGTCGAGGATCTCGACCTCGAACTTGCCGTGTTCGGTGGCCTGTCCGGCGACCCAATCGCTGATGATCGGGCCGATGCGGCCGGGGCGGGTGCTGGTGGTGATGACCTTGAGTTTCAGTGCCATGGGGCAGTCCTTTGCCTATGCGTTCGCTTGCGTTCGTTGAGGGAAAGCTAAGGGCTCGCTGCAGCGCGGCAAACGGCCCGAAGCGCACAGTGCGCGTGCATTGATGCACGCAGCGGAACGGCAAAGAAAAAGGCCCGCCTGAGGCGGGCCTTTCCATCGCGTCTGTCGGGGAAGTCCCCGCAGGCGCTCAGAGTTTTTCGGTCAGTTCCGGCACGGCCTGGAACAGATCGGCGACAAGGCCGAAATCGGCGACCTGGAAGATCGGCGCCTCTTCGTCCTTGTTGATCGCGACGATGATCTTGCTGTCCTTCATCCCGGCGAGGTGCTGGATCGCCCCCGAGATGCCCACGGCCACGTAGAGATCCGGTGCGACGACCTTGCCGGTCTGGCCGACCTGCCAGTCGTTCGGTGCAAAGCCGCTGTCGACCGCCGCGCGCGACGCGCCGACTGCCGCGCCGAGCTTGTCGGCGAGCTTCTCGATGATCGCGAAATCCTCTTCCGAGCCGACGCCGCGCCCGCCCGAGACCACGATGCCGGCCGAGGTCAGCTCGGGACGGTCGCTTTCGGCCACCTTGTCCTCGATCCATTCCGACAGGCCGGGATTCTCGCCCGCCGCCACGTCCTCGAGCGCTGCCGAGCCGCCGGTGGCGGCTGCATCGAAGGTCGAGGTCCGGAAGGTGATGACCTTGGTCGCATCCTTGGACTTCACCGTCTGCATGGCGTTGCCCGCATAGACCGGCCGTTCGAAGGTATCCGCATCCACCACGGCGGTGACATCGGTCAGAACCATCACGTCCAGCAGCGCGGCGACGCGCGGCAGGATGTTCTTGGCGTCCGTGGTCGCCGGGGCGACGATGTGGCTGTAACCGCCGGCCAGCGACACGATCAGCGCTGCGGTGGGTTCCGCCAGACGGTGGCCGTAAAGCGCGTCTTCGGCGACCAGAACCTTGGCCACGCCCGCGATGGTCGCGGCTTCGGCGGCGGCGTCCTTGGCAGAGGAGCCCACGGCCAGAACCGTCACCTCGCCCAGAGGCTGCGCGGCGGAAACGGCCTTGGCGGTGGCGTCCATTGCCAGTGCGCCGTCGTTGATTTCTGCAAGAAGGAGTACAGCCATCAGATCGCCCCCGCGTCTTTCAGTTTCGCCACCAGCTCATCGACCGAGCCGACCATGATGCCCGCGGCACGTTCCGCCGGCTCTGCGGTCTTGACGATCTCGAGCCGGGGCGCGGTATCGACGCCGTAATCGGCGGCGGTCTTCTCATCGAGCGGCTTTTTCTTCGCCTTCATGATGTTCGGCAGCGACGCATAGCGCGGCTCGTTGAGGCGCAGGTCGGTGGTGACGATGGCGGGCAGCGTGACCTTGATGGTTTGCAGACCGCCGTCCACCTCACGCGCCACAATGGCGGCATCGCCGTCGACTTCCAGCGTGTTGGCATTGGTCGCCTGGGCAAATCCGGTGAGCGCCGCCAGCATCTGGCCGGTGGCGTTCAGGTCGTTGTCGATGGCCTGCTTGCCGCAGATCACCAGACCCGGCTCTTCTTCCTTGACGATGGCGGCGAGGATCTTGGCCACGGCCAGAGGCTCGATGTCCTCGTGCACATCGTCGGCGGCGACCACGAGGATGGCGCGATCGGCGCCCATGGCGAGCGCGGTGCGCAGGGTTTCCTGCGCCTGTTTCACACCGATGCTGACCGCGATCACTTCGCTGGCCTTGCCGGCTTCTTTCAGACGGATCGCCTCTTCCACGGCGATCTCGTCGAACGGGTTCATAGACATCTTCACATTCGCAAGATCGACACCGCTCCCGTCCGCTTTCACGCGAACCTTCACGTTGTAGTCGATCACACGCTTGACAGGCACCAGGACCTTCATATGCGGTTCTCTCCCTTGTGTGTGTCGTGCCTTGGCACGGCTCCTGAAAATTGCTCTCCCACGGGGTGATAACGAAGTGAACGCGAGGGAAACAGGTCTAAAACGACGTGTTAGCGCCAAAGGGACGCCGCGTTTCGTCACGAAACCTGCGGTTGCCCCCGGGCGGGGGCTGCGCCGCAGAGACTCAGCCGCGGTCCTTGCAAATCGTGCGCAGCGCCTGCCAGTCGGCGGTGCCGAGCGCCGGGCGGTGCGGGGTCTCTTGCGGCGAGGCGGCATTGGCGGCGTCGATGCGGGTGGCGAGCCGGGGGTGCGAGGCGAAATGCGCCATCGGGCCCTCGACATCGCCAAATTCCTTGCGGAAGGTCTCGAACATCTCGGCCAGCGCCGAAGGCGGCAGCCCCGCCGCGATCAGCATGTCATAGGCATATTGATCGGCCTTGGCCTCGGCGTCCTGGCTGTAGCTGGCATTGATCAGCCGTTCGGCCAGCAGCACCATCACCGTGCCGCCGGTGAAATCGCCGAAGACCAGCCCCAGAAGCCCGACAGAGCCGGCGGTGCGCAGCGCGTGGCGGGTGGGGTCGCGATGCACCACATGGCCGATCTCATGCGCCAGAACGGCGGCCACCACATCGGGGCTTTGGGCCTTGTCGAGCAGCCCGCGCAGCACGACGATCTGCCCGCCGGGCGCGGCGAAGGCATTCATCATCTTGTGGTCGATGACCGACACGGAGAGCGGATAACCCAGATCCTGCCCGCCGGTCAGCCGCGCCACCATGCGGTCGAGCGCGGCGCGCCCGGCGGGGGCATCGCAATCGAGCGCGCCCAGTTCGCTGGCGCCGAGAAAGCGCTCCATCTGCGCCTTGACCCCCTGACCGAAGGCGATTTCCTTATCCAGCGGCAGGAGACCGGCCAGCGTGTTGGCCAGCGCCGGGAGGATGACGAAGATCATCGCGGCCACCGCCGCCAGCGCGCCGCCGAGCCGCAGCGCGATCCGCCGCCCGGTGCCGTCGCGCAGATCCTTGCGGTGCAGGCGCGGGCGGGTCCGGTGCAGCCAGGCGACCATCTCGGGGTCTTCCACCACCAGCCGCGCCGGATCGCGCGGGGATTCGTCGGGCGTGTCGAGATGGCGGGTGAGCACGATCTGCGAGGGGTCGGCGTGATCGCCAAGCGCGCGCAGATCCGGCAGCGGCCAGACCACTGGGGCAGCAAGGCTGTCGCCGGTGATCACCAGCGCGTTGCGGTCCTCCGACAGATCCACCTGCACCGCGTGCCGGGCCGCCGACTGGCCGTCATAGAGATGGGCGTTGCCCTTCATGGCTCAGATCGCCCCGCCGATGTCGAGCGCATCGGCAAAGCCTTCGGCATCGGCGCCGGGATCGGCCAGACGCTGGTGGATCTCGGCCAGCGCCTCGATATTGATCACCGTCAGGCTCTGCACGTAATGGCGCAGGATCGGCTGGGTGATCAGCGCTAGCGCGCCCGCCTGCGCGGCGATCAGCGTCAGCAGATAGCCCGCGACCGAGATCACGATGGGCGGGATCATTCCGGGTTCGAACGTGCTGTCCGGTGCCGTGAGATCGAGCCCCGACAGCATCAGCGCCGCGATGCCGCCGAACACCGCGACCGCAACGGAGAGCAAGAGGCTGAGGATCAGGCTGCCGACGATATAGGTGCCGATCACTTTTGCGGTGCGGGGCTGGGCGTGGAAGGCGATCTTGCCCATCAGCATCTTGTGCCGGGTCAGATAGGCAAAGCACTGCACGCGGTAGGAAATCACCCCGATGACGAACCAGACGAGCCCCGTGGGGATCGCCAGAACCGCCAGCATCGTGAGCAGCGAGGCGGGCTCTTCGATGAAGGCGGCGGCGGTGCCGCCCAGAGCCATCAGCACCAGGCCGATGAAGATGTGCTTCATCTTGGCGTAAAGCGCGGTCCAGCGGCCTTGCTGTTCGAATTGCGCATCGCCGAACCAGGACCGGTCGGTCATGTATTTTTCCAGCCGGAAGGTCATCAACGGGGTCAGCAGACCCAGGCTGATCAGGGTCAGAAGCCAGTATCCGAGGGCACGGAAGGCATAGCCCCAGGCGGCCTTGTCCATGCCGAACCGGATGCCGCGCCAGCGCGAGCGGGCGAGCTTGTAGCGGCGGGCGCGGTAGATGGCGAAGAAGATGAAGGGCATCAGCGCAAGGGCCGAGACCGAGAAGCCCGCGGTCTGGGCGAGGGCCTGTTCGGGTGTCTGCGGCGCGGCAAAGATCCGCAGGCCGAAATAGAACAGCACGATCTGGATCAGCCCCAGATAGACCGCGAGGAACACCACGGCGAGCAGGAAGCCGAGGAATTTCTCCAGCCCGGTGCCGGTATATTCGAAGCGCGATCCGTCGAGCCGGGCAGAGGACCAGATATAGCGGCGGATGCGGGTCTTGGCCCAGAAGCGGTAGATCCCGAGGGTGAGGAGGGTCAGCAGCCCGGTGCACAACGCCAGCCAGAACAGCGCCTTGCCGTGACCGGTGTAATCGCCATGGGCATAGTTGCCGTCGCTCATCGCTTCTGCCGTTCGGTTACGCGCCCTGCCGGGCCCACGGGAAACAGATCCCGCCCGGGGGGGCGGGATCAGGTAAAGGTATTGTCCCTCGGGAAGCCGCGCGGCGCCATGCGCCCCGTCCCGGCGCGTTTGCCGATCCATTCGTCAAGCGCCGTTTCGGTGCGGGTGCGGCCCGCCGGATCGTGCCACGAGAGCCCGTCGGCCAGCGTGAAGGTGGTGGCGTCGGACAGGCCGCCATCCTTGTATTTTTGCAGCCGCACACCCTTGCCGCGGCCCATTTCAGGCAGCTCGTCGGCCATGAAGACCAGCACCTTGCGGTTCTCGCCCACCACGGCCACCGCATCGCCCGCGACCGGCTTGCAGATCTTGGCCTTCACCCCGTCCTTGACGTTCAGAACCTGCTTGCCGGAGCGGGTCTGCGCCAGCACCTCGTTTTCCGGCACGACAAAGCCGTCGCCCGCTGAGGAGGCGACCAGCAGCCGCCGGTCGGGCACGTGGATGAAGATGTCAACGATCTCCACATCGTTGGGCAGATCGACCATGATGCGCAGCGGCTCGCCCATGCCGCGCCCGCCGGGCAGGTTGGCGGCAGAGACGGTGTAGAAGCGCCCGTTGCTGCCGAAGACCAGCAGCCGGTCGGTGGTTTCGGCGTGGAAGATGAAGCGCGGGCCGTCGCCATCCTTGAACTTCAGTTCGCGGGTGAGGTCGATATGGCCGGTCATGGCGCGGATCCAGCCCATCTGGGAGCAGACCACGGTGATCGGCTCGCGCTCGATCATCGCCTCGAGCGGCACCTCTTCGGCTTCGCCGGCCTCGGCAAAGGAGGTCAGACGGGCGCCACGCTCCAGATCCTTGGCGAATTTCTTGCGCGTGTCGCGGAGCTGCTCGGAGATCTGCTTCCATTGCAGATCGTCGCTGTCGAGCAGATCTTCGAGCCCGGCGCGCTCTTCCATCAGCTTGTCGCGCTCGTTGACCAGCTCCAGCTCTTCGAGGCGGCGCAAGCTGCGCAGGCGCATATTGAGGATCGCCTCGGCCTGCACGTCCGAGAGCCCCTCGGACCGGCCGATGAAGCGGTGCGGGATCTGCGCCGGGCCGCCCTCGTCGGCCAGCACGCCGCGCGCCACAGCCTCGGGATCGGGTTGCAGCTCCAGCGACTTGACGTCGATGCCGGTCAGCGGCGAGCGGTAATCGCTTTCATCCGTGGCGCGGGCGATGGTGGCCTGGTGCGGTTTCGACCAGTCCTCGTACATCAGCGCGGCCTTGGGGTCGTCGTCGTAGCGGATGATGTCGATCACCCGGTCGAGGTTCAGGAAGGCGACGATCAGGCCCTCGAGCACCTCCAGCCGGTTGTCGATCTTGGCCATGCGGTGGCGCGCCCGCCGGACCAGCACGTCGCGGCGGAAATCGAGGAAGGCGCGCAGCACCTCTTTCAGCGAGCAGACCCTGGGGGTGAGCCCGTCGATCAGCACGTTCATGTTCAGTGAGAAGCGGATTTCCAGATCGGAGTTGCGGAACAGCATGTTCATCAGAACATCCGGGTCCACGTTCTTGGTCTTGGGTTCCAGCACCATGCGGATGTCTTCGGCGCTCTCGTCGCGGATGTCGGCGAGGATCGGCACCTTCTTGGTCTGGATCAGCTCCGCCAGACGTTCGACCAGCTTGGATTTCTGCACCTGATAGGGGATCTCGGTGACCACGGCCTGCCATTGGCCGCGGCCCAGGTCCTCGACCTCCCATTTGGCGCGCAGGCGGATGCTGCCGCGCCCGGTGCGATAGGCTTCGGCGATGTTCTCGCGCGGCTCGACGATGACCCCGCCGGTGGGGAAATCGGGGCCGGGGACGTAGTTCAAAAGGGTTTCGTCGCGGGCATCGGGGGTCTTGATCAGATGCAGGCAGGCGTCGATCAGCTCGCCGATATTATGCGGCGGGATGTTGGTGGCCATGCCCACCGCGATGCCGGATGCGCCGTTCGCCAGCAGGTTCGGATAGGAGGCGGGCAGCACCACCGGTTCTTCGAGGCGGCCGTCGTAGTTGGGGCGAAAATCGACGGCGTTTTCGTCGAGCCCCTCCAGCAGCGCCTCGGACATGATGGTCATGCGCGCTTCGGTATAGCGTGAGGCCGCTGGGTTATCGCCGTCGATATTGCCGAAATTGCCCTGACCGTCGACCAGCGGGTAGCGGATCACGAAATCCTGCGCCAGACGCGCCATGGCGTCGTAGATTGCGGCGTCGCCATGGGGGTGGAAGTCGCCCATCGTGTCGCCGCTGATCTTGGCGGATTTCAGGAAACCGCCCGACGAGCTGAGCCGCAGCCGCCGCATGGCGTAGAGAATCCGCCGGTGCACCGGCTTCAGCCCGTCGCGCGCGTCGGGCAGGGCGCGGTTCATGATCGTCGAGAGCGCGTAGGTCAGATAGCGCTCGCCAATGGCGCGGCGCAAAGGCTCGGCCACGTCACGGGGGTTCATGTTGGGGTCATCGACGATGTCGCTCATAGATGCTGTGATACCTCTGTGGCCCGGAGCGGTAAAGCGATCCTCTGTGACGGGGGAAAAATTTTCGGCATTTCCCTTCGGTATTATGGGGGAATCGGATAAGACAAGAGCAACGCCGCGTAGTCTGCCTGCGGCGATGTGACATTTTAGGAAGAGTTCGGTGGGGGGCCGCGTTCGATATGACGCGCTTTATTCTTTTGACGTTCGGATTTCTTGGCTGGGCCTGGTACGAAATGTCCGGCGGAGCAGGGTTTGAAGCGGGCACGCCGCTGGAGCCCGTCGCGTCGCTCGAAGAAGACCGTCTGCCCGAAGTCGCCCGCGCGGAGACCGGCGCGGCCGACCTGACCTCGGTCGCACAGACCCGCGCCAAACCGGCGATTGCGCCTGTCCCCAAGCTCGACATCACGCTGGTTGCGGCCAAGCCCGTGGAGCTGCCCTCGGCGGCGCCGGTCCGCGCCGTCGATGTGGCGGCCGCGCCGGTGGTGAGCGATGCCGCGCCGGTTGTGCCCGCGCTGGAGAGTCTGCCCGATCTGCGTCTGGTCACCGGCAGCCGCGTCAACATGCGCAACGGGCCGGGCACCGGGTTTTCGGTGGTCAGCCGGCTGGTGCGCGGCGACAAGGTCGAGGTGCTGGCCGATCCGGGGCAGGGCTGGGTCAAGCTGAAGGTTGTCGAGACCAACCGCATCGGCTGGATGTCCGACGATTTCCTGCGCGTCGCGGTGAACTGAGCGCGGCTTGCCCCGCTCGGCGCTTTCGCTTAGGCGAGGCGAAACGGGCAGGGAAAGACGCGCATGACCGGCAAATCCGTTCTGATCACGGGCTGTTCCTCGGGGATCGGCTATGACGCCGCGCAGGGGCTGCGCGCGCGGGGCTGGCGGGTCTTCGCCGCCTGCCGTCAGGAGGCCGATTGCGAACGGCTGCGCGGCGAGGGGTTCGAAAGCCCGCAGCTCGATTATACCGACGAGGCGAGCATTTTGCGCGCGCTGGACGAGGTGCTGGCGGCCACCGGTGGCACGCTGGATGCGCTTTACAACAACGGCGCCTTTGCGGTGCCGGGCGCGCTGGAGGATCTGCCGACCGGCGCGCTGCGCGAGATCTTCGAGGGTAATCTCTTTGGCTGGCACACGCTGACGCGCGCGGTGATTCCGGTGATGCGGGCGCAGGGGCATGGGCGGATCGTCAACTGCTCCTCGGTGCTGGGGCTGGTGCCGATGCCCTGGCGCGGGGCTTATGTTTCGACCAAATTCGCGCTTGAGGGGCTCACCGATGTGCTGCGGATCGAGATGCGCGACACACCCATCAAGGTGATCCTGATCGAGCCGGGGCCGATCACCTCGCGCATCCGGGCAAACTCGGTGCCCTATTTCGAGAAATGGGTGAACTGGCAGGGCTCGCCGCGCAAGGCGCAATACGAGGCCTCGCTGCTGAAGCGGCTTTATGCGGCGCCCTCGAAAGACAGTTTCGAGCGACCGCCCTCTGCCGTGACCGCCAAGCTGGTGCAGGCGCTGGAGCATCCGCGCCCGCGACCGCGCTATTACGTGACCTTTCCCACCCATCTCATGGGGCGGCTGCGGCGGATCCTGCCGACCGCCGCGCTGGATGCGCTGATCGACCGCGCGCGATAGGCGTTCGCTTTTTGCCGGCGACCGGCTATGTCAGGGGCAAAGCCCGGAAGGAGACGAGATGAAAGACGATCCGCTGTTCCTCGTGATGGCCGCCGCCATGCTGGCGGTGGTCGCGGTGCTGCTCTTCGGCATCGGGTCCTTTGCCAAGGGCGGAGAGTTCAACAAGAAATATGCGAACAAGGCGATGCGCTGGCGCATCATCGCGCAATTCGTCGCGGTGGTGCTGATCGTGTTGTTCGTTCTGATCCGCAGGGGCTGACCATGGTTGTTCTGAACAAGATCTACACCCGCACCGGCGACAAGGGCGAAACCGCGCTGGTCAACGGCACCCGCGTGCCGAAATACGCCGCGCGGGTCGAGGCTTATGGCACCACCGACGAGCTGAACTCGGTCGTGGGGCTGGCACGGCTGCACGCCGAAGGCGATCTGGACGCGGCGCTGGCACGGATCCAGAACGATCTGTTCGATCTGGGTGCAGACCTCGGTCGGCCCGAGATGGAGAAGGATGCCGAGGCGGGCTATCCCGTGCTGCGCATCATCGCCACGCAGGTGGACCGGCTGGAAGCGGAAATCGACGCGATGAACGCCAAGCTGGAGCCGCTGCGCAGCTTCGTGCTGCCGGGCGGCTCGGCGGCGGCGGCCTTTCTGCACCAGTGCCGCACGGTGGCACGCCGCGCCGAGCGTCGGGCGGTCGAGCTGGCCTCGGTCGAGGATGTGAACGAGCACGCGGTGAAGTATCTCAACCGGCTCAGCGACTGGTTCTTCGTCGCCTCGCGCATCGCCAATGACGATGGCCGGGCGGATGTGCTCTGGGTGCCGGGAGCGAACCGCTAGACGGTTCCCGGACCCGCGCGGCTCAGCGGATCATCTCTCCGATCACGCCATAGACGGCAGTCGGGATGTCGGTGAGCCGATAGCCGCCGGGCTGCTTGGTGTTGCCGTGCAGCAGGACCGCGGCGGCGGCGACCGCAACCACGGCGCCGACGCGCGGCGGGCGGCTGTCGGAATAGGCCGAGATGATCGCGGGAATCGCGATCACCGCCAGGAACAGGCCGAGGACAAGATACTGATCCGGGTGCATGTTGGCCCAATCCGCCGCGTGAGAAATGCATTCTGCGACGTCAGGTTAGCACGGAACGGGGGGCCGTGACAGCGGGCGCTGTCATCGTCGCTTTCGGCTGGCCGCAGGCGCAGGTCAACATGGGACATGTGCCGCAGCCGCGGAGAGCGGCGGGGCCACGATTCGCGCGTTGCGCGGGCCCCGCGCCGGATCACTCCGGATCGGTGGAGTAGATCATCCGTTCGTCGCAGGGCGCGACGCGCAGGATGTTCGTGGTCCCCGGCATGTTGAAGGGCACGCCGGCGGTCACCACGATCTGATCCTCGGACCCGGCATAGCCCTGCGCCCGCGCGGCCCGCGCCGCGTTCACCACGGCCTGCTTGAAGCGCTCCAGCTCGCCGGTCATCACGCAGTTCACCCCCCAGGTCAGCGACAGCCGCCGCGCGGTGCCGCGCAGCGAGGTCATGGCGATGATCGGCACGCGGGGCCGTTCGCGCGCCACCTTGGCCACGGTGGTGCCCGAGGAGGTGAAGCAGCAGATCACCTTGATATTCGCGGTCTCGGCGATCTCGCGCGCCGCGGCGACGATGCCGTCGGCGACGCTGACGCGGTCGATGTTGCGGCTGGCCTCGATGATCTCGGTATAGGTCGGGTCCTTCTCGACGCCCACGGCGACATTGTTCATCGTCGTGACCGCCTCGACCGGGTATTGCCCCGCCGCCGATTCCGCCGAGAGCATGATCGCGTCGGAGCCTTCGTAGATGGCGGTGGCCACGTCCGAGACCTCGGCCCGCGTGGGCATCGGGCTTTCGATCATGCTTTCCAGCATCTGGGTGGCCACGATCACCGGCTTGCCCGCCTTGCGGCAGGCGCGGATCAGGCGTTTCTGGATCGGCGGCACCGCCTGCACCGGCAGTTCCACCCCGAGATCGCCGCGCGCCACCATGATGCCGTCGGACACTTCGAGGATCTTGTCGAAGGCTTTCACGGCAGAGGGTTTTTCGATCTTGGAGAGGATGGCGGCGCGCCCGTCGCAGAGCTTGCGCGCCTCTTCCACGTCCTCGGGGCGCTGCACAAAGCTCAGCGCCAGCCAGTCGACGCCCAGAGCGGCGGCGAATTCCAGATCCTTGCGGTCCTTTTCCGACAGTGCCGCCAGCGGCAGCACCACATCGGGCACGTTCACGCCCTTGCGGTTCGAGATCGTGCCGCCGGCCTCGACCACGCAATTGGCGAAGTCGGGGCCGCATTCCTCGACCCGCAGGCGGATCTTGCCGTCATTCACCAGCAGATGCGCGCCCACGCCGAGCGCCTGGAAGATCTCGGGATGCGGCAGGCAGACGCGCTTCTTGTCGCCTGGTGCCGGATCGAGATCGAGCCGGAACGTGTCGCCCCAGTCGAGCTCTTCGGTGCCGTTCGCGAACTCGCCCACGCGCAGCTTGGGCCCCTGGAGGTCGGCCAGGATGGCGATCGGGCTGTCGAGATCCTTTTCCACCTGACGGATCAGCCGGTGCATCTTGGTGATGTCCTCGTGGCTGCCGTGGCTCATGTTGAGACGGAACACATCGGCGCCGGCCTCGTGAAGCGTGCGGATCGTCTCGTATGTGTTGCTGGACGGGCCCAGCGTGGCCACGATCTTGACTTTGCGCAAACGTCTCATCTTGGTCTCCCTGCTCCGGTGCGATGGCGCCGGCCCCATTGTTCACCCTTAAACCAGTTACCGCTAACGCCCCTTTGCGGTATTGCCCAATTCCCTTCGCGGTGCAACTGCACTAAGTGAAGCAGGCAGGAATAAGACAAGAGCCATGACCTACACGCCATACCATATCGAGGGAGGGGGCCGGAAAGGACGGTTTCTGGTCACCTGCGATCATGCGACGAATACCGTGCCGCCCGATCTGGGGGGAAGCCTTGGGCTGCCCGAAGAGGACATGGCGCGGCACATTGCCTATGATGTAGGCGCTCTGGGGGTTGCGCAGGCCCTTGCCGAAGCGCTGGACTCGCCGCTGATCTGGGCGGATTTCTCGCGTCTGGTGATCGACCCGAACCGTGGCGAGGACGATCCGACGCTGCTGATGCGGCTTTATGACGGGTCGGTCATCCCGGGCAACCGGCAGGCTTGCGGAGTGGAAAAGGAGCGCCGGCTCAACGCCTATTACCGACCGTATCACGGCGCGCTGGAATCGCTTGCGGCGTCGCGGCGGGAGGTCGCCATCGTGGCGGTGCATTCCTTCACCCGACAGCTTCGCGGCCGGCCATCGCGGCCCTGGCATGTGGGCATCCTGCATGCCTGGGATGCGCGGCTGTCGGATCCGCTGATCGCAAGGCTCGAAGCCGAGCCGGATCTGACCGTGGGTCGCAACGAGCCTTATCCCGGGCATCTGCCGGGGGATTCGATCGACCGCCACGCATTGCGCCATGGGCGGGTGAACACGCTGATCGAGCTGCGCAACGATCTGATCGAAACCGGTCAGACGCAGAAACAGTGGGGAGAGCGCCTGGCGCCGGTGCTGGACGCGGCGCTCGACGAGGTGCCGGAATGACGGAGGACAAGATGGACGACCAGACCCGGATCGAGATCGAGGCAGCCGCCTTTCGCCGGCTGCGCAAGCATCTGATGGAAGACCGTGCCGATGTGCAAAATATCGACCTGATGAACCTGGCGGGGTTCTGCCGCAACTGCCTGTCGCGCTGGTATCAGGAAGCCGCCGCCGAGCGGGGCATCGAGATCGGCAAGGCCGAGGCGCGTGAGATCTATTACGGCATGCCCTATGACGACTGGAAGACACAGCACCAGAGCGAGGCGGACGAGGCCAAGAAAGCCGCGTTCGAGGTCGCGTTCCGCGAGAACGTCGGCAAGGACGGCTGAGACCTCAGGCGGTGCCCCGGGCGGGGCGCTGCAACGCGGGTCGGGCGGGAATGCTTAGAGCTTGCTGTCGCGGCCGCGAAGCTGGCGGGCCCGGGTCAGGATGGCATCCTCGACCGCGCGCACGGTGGCGGCATCGGCAGGGCCCGAGCGAGTCATGATGGCGACATTGAGCGAACGGGCGTCAAGCGCGGGATCCGAGACATAGACCGTCGCGCGATAGGCGCGTCCGCCGCCGGGCGGGGTGCCGTAACCGGTGGTGATCACGCCGGTAAACGGATCGACCGATTCTACCGGCAGGAAATCCAGCACCTCGAGCGAGGCGTTCCAGATATACTTGTTCACCGCGCCGACCTTGCCGGCATCCTCGCGCGCGCGGAAGATGTCCCAGATCGTGGATCTGGGGCGCCCCTCGCGGCCGTAAAGCTCGTTCTCGATGATTTCCTGGGACCGTTCGGCATTGCCGGGAGGCACCGTCTGCGTGTCCGAGCCCTGGCCGTCGAACCAGCCACGAACCGTGCCGCAGCCCGACAGAACCAGCATTGCGCCGATCAGGCCGACTCTCGCTGCCTTCCGCATGTCTTTCATCCGCCCAAGCTCCTGCCCGTCCCGTCTCTTCTGCCCCCTGCATACTCGGCGGCAGGGCGCGCGACAAGACGTCAATACCTATGGAGTCAGGCGCTTTGCGCGGCATCTCTCCGGGGTGTCCGGATTTTTGTGGCAATTGCGCATCACTGCCCGCCTTGTTCGGCGGCCCGTCTAGCGACCGGTTGCAAACGCGGCGGGGGAAAGCGCATAGAAGCGTCATCAAGGCCGGGCTACCCGGATTGGTACGTGCCTTACGAACACATGAGGGAAACAATGAAAAAGATTCTGTTTGCTACCACTGCGCTGGTTGCAACCGCAGGCGTCGCCTCGGCAGAGATCGCGCTGACCGGGATGGCCGAAATGGGCATCTACGACAACGGCAACGACGACACCCAGTTCTTCACCGACATCGACGTCACCTTCACCATGTCCGGTGAAGCCGACAACGGCCTGACCTTCGGTGCCAACGTCGACCTCGACGAGTCGGACGGTTCGGGCTCGGCCGCTGGCTCCTGTGAAACCCGCACCGCAGGCGTTGACCTGAACGGCGGCGGCGTGATCGGCGTCAACGACGACTACAGCCTCTGCACCCCGGGCACCTGGGCCGTGAACGGCGCTTCGGGCTCGTTCTCGGGCAACACCCAGGGCGGCGAAGCCATCTTCATCTCCTACGGTGGCGCGACCCTGACCATGGGCGACACCGACGGTGCATATGACGCGGCTCTGCCCGAAATGGCGCTGGCCGGCGGCTCGCTGAACGACGACGAAACCGTCCACCTCGGCTTCAACCACGCTGACGGTGACGGCGGCGCGCTGGGCCTCGACGGCTTCGGCGACGGTCAGATCGCTCGCTTCGACTACGCCTACAACGGCTTCACCTTCTCGCTGTCGGCTGAACAAGTCGCAGACGGTGCCGACGTTCCGGGCATGGGCGAAACCATCTGGGGCCTGGGTGTGACCTGGAGCGGCCAGCTGAGCGCCGTGGACCTGACCGTTGGTCTGGGCTACCAAGCTCTGGACGACTGGGGCAGCATCGTGGGCGTCGCGGCCACCGGCGGCTTCGCCAACGGCATCTCGGCCGGTCTGACCTACTCGAACTTCGACAGCGATCTGGCTGGCGTGGATGACATCGAGCACGTCGGTGTTGGCTTCGGCTACGAAATGAACGCCCTGGCCGTTGGCCTGAACTGGGGTCGTTTCGAGCAGGGCGGCGACGAGACCTCCGGCTGGGGTCTGGCAGCTACCTATGACCTCGGCGGTGGCCTGGAAGCCCGCTTCGGCTACGGCTACTCCGACTTCGACATCGGCGGCGTGACCGGCGATTTCGACACCTACTCGCTGGGTCTGCGTATGAACTTCTAATCTCCCCGGAGATTGAGGTAAGGAAAGAGCGGGCATTCGCCCGCTCTTTTCTTTTGTCACACAGCCAAGGTGTCCGATCCGATGCTGCCCCTTTCCGCCGCAACGAAAGCCCGGCTGTTCCAGCAGGCCACCGCCCATATGGCCCAAGGCCGCTTCGCGCAGGCAAAAGCCGCGCTGACGCAGCTTGCCGCCGCCGATCCGACGCGGCCGGAATTCGTTTTTCATCTCTCGAGAATCGCCTTTGAAGAGGGCGACCGCGAGGCTTGTCTGGCCAATCTACGCAAGGCCGTGGCGTTGGCGCCCTCCCATCCCAAGGTGACGCAGCACGCCGCCGAACGGTTCCGGTATTTCGGCTGCGCCGAAGAGGCGCTTGCCGCCTATGATCGGCTGATCGCCGAGGGCAGCCAGGTGCTGAAGGCCCGCGCCGACAAGGCGCATTATCTGCAATTGCTCGGCCGGTTCGACGAGGCCGAGAAGATTTTCCGCAAGCTGATCCGCCAGCATCCGGACGAGGCGCAGCTCTACCGGATCTTCCTCACCACCAAGACGCTCCGGTCCGGGGATCCGCTGCTGCAAGCGATGGAGCGGCTTTGGCCGCGCAAGGATCTCAGCGACGAACGGCGCATTCACCTGGGCTATGCGCTGGGAAAGGCGCTGGAGGAAACCGGGCAGCCGGCCCGTGCTTTTGCCTGTTTCAAGCGCGCCAATGCGTTGCAGCGCAAGGCCGCGCCGTTCGACAATGCCGCGCAGGACCGGGAATTTGCCGGTGTGCTTGCGGCGCAGGAAGGGCTGGACCCCGGGGCACCGCTTCGGGGCGCGCCGTTGTCGCCGCGCCCGATCTTCGTGACCGGCATGCCGCGTTCGGGCACGACGCTGGTCGAACGCATTCTCGCCGCCCACAGCGATGTCGCGGCGGGCAACGAGCTGGGGCTGGCGCTCAAGCTCGCCTACGGCATGTTCGGGGTGGGCGAAGACATGCGCCCGCTCGCGGCGGAGCCCCCCGAGGCCCTGCGCGCCTTTGCCGAGCGCTATTCGCTGCTTGCGCGCCGCGATGTGCCGGGCGAGAGCCCGGTGATCACCGACAAGTCGATCCTGTCCTATCTCATCGTCGGGCTGCTGCATCACAGCTTGCCCGGCGCGCGCTTTATCGTGGTGCAGCGTGACCCGCGGGACATCGCCCTTTCGATTTACAAGAACTTCTTTGCGACCGGCACCCACCGTTACGGGAACGATCTGGCCGACATCGCGCATGCGATCAAACGGTTCCGCGACATGATCGGCCATTGGAAAACCCGCTTGCCGGGGGTGATCCACGAAATCCGCTACGAGGATCTAGTGGCCGATCCCGAGCCGCAATCGCGGGCGCTGGTGGCCGCCGCGGGGCTTGACTGGCAGGACGCCTGCCTTGATTTCCACAAGAACACCGACGCCGTGAAGACGTTGAGCGTCAGCCAGGTGCGCCAGCCGATCTATCGCGGATCGGCGCGGGCCTGGGCGAAATACGAGCGAGAGCTGGAACCCTTCATCGAGGCCTGGGGAGACGAACCATGGGACTGACCGACATCCGCGACCGCGTTGCCAAAGCCGAGGCCGCCGCAGGCCGCGCGCCGGGATCGGTGCAATTGATCGCGGTCAGCAAGGTGCAGCCGCTGGAGCGGGTCGAGGCGGTGCTGGAACAGGGCCACCGGGTCTTTGGCGAGAACAAGGTGCAGGAGGCGCGCGGCAAATGGCCGGCCTTCATGGAGCGCTTCGAGGGCGTGTCCGTGCATCTCATCGGCCCGTTGCAGACCAACAAGGCGCGGCAGGCGATGGAGCTGTTTTCGGCGATTCACTCGGTGGACCGGCCCAAGCTGGCGCAGACGCTGGCGCGGCTGGCGCAGGAAACAGGGGCCTGTCCCGATCTCTTCATCCAGGTGAATACCGGAGAGGAAGAGCAGAAGGCCGGCATTCTGCCGGGCGAGGCGGATGCGTTCATCGCCGAGGTGCGGGCGCTGGACCTGCCGCTGAAGGGGCTGATGTGCATTCCGCCGGTGGACGAGACCCCGTCGCTGCATTTTGCGCTTCTGGGCAAGATCGCCGCCCGCAACGGGCTCGAGGGGCTGTCGATCGGGATGAGTTCGGATTTCGAAGAGGCCATCGCGTTCGGAGCGACCCATGTGCGCGTCGGCTCGGCGATTTTCGGCGAGCGCGATTACGGCTGAGCCTCGGGCGCCGGGCGCTTGCCGGCGACCGGCCGCGCCTCGATCACCACGAACGCCTGCGCCCAGGGGTGATCGTCGGTCAGGGTCACATGGATGATGGCCTCGTGCCCGGGCGGGGTCATCGCGTCCAGCCGCTCCCTGGCCCATCCGGTCACATGCATCACCGGCTGGCCGGTGCGCAGGTTGGTGACCGCCATGTCCTTCCACGAGATGCCCATGCGCAGCCCGGTTCCCAGCGCCTTGGAACAGGCCTCTTTCGCCGCCCACCGCTTGGCATAGGTGCCGGCGGTATCGGCGCGGCGCTCGGCCTTCTGCTGCTCGGCCTCGGTGAAGACGCGGTTGCGGAACCGGTCGCCGAAGCGCGCCAGCGTCTTTTCGATCCGCTCGATATTCGCCAGATCGGTGCCGATTCCGAGGATCATCCGGGCCGCCTAGCGCGCCAGCCGTGGGGTGACCGCTCCGGTGGCCTGGTTCACCGTCACCGAAAGCGCGGCCCGGCCGAACCCGGCGGTGGCCTGATTGTAGAGCTGCACCGGCAGGGTGAAGGTCAGACCCCGCGCGGGATCGTAGCTGGCGCCGAGATCGGCAAGGCTCATGCCCGAGAACCCGCCGCCGTTATAGCCGACGACACGGCATTGCCGGTCGCCAAGCTCGTTATAGGGCGGCGACAGGATCAGCAGCCAGAAGGCGCCCGCCGCGGGCTCGATCGTGTCGAGCACCGCCAGCCGGACCGCGCCATTGGCGAAGGTCCGGGTGTTCTGCTCCCAGGGTTCGGCGATGGCGTTGGCCCGGGCCTGCCACTCGCAGGGCAGGACCTCTTGCGCGGCGAGCGGTGTGGCCAGCGCGATCAGGGCGAGACCGGCGGCGCGCAGCATCAGGCGCGGGCCTCGTCCATCAGGCGGCGCATCTCGGAGATGGCCGGGCCGAGGCCGCGAAAGATCGCCTCGCCGATCAGGAAATGGCCGATGTTCAGCTCCATCACCTCGGGGAAGGCGGCGATGGGCGCGACCGTTTCATAGGTCAGCCCGTGGCCGGCATGCACCTCGAGCCCCAGCGAATGGGCGAAGGCGGTCATCTCGCGCAGACGCTCCAGCTCGGCGTCGCGTTCGTCGAACCTGCCCTCGTAATGCAGATCGCAATACGCGCCGGTGTGCAGTTCGACCACCTGGGCGCCGATGCGGGCCGAGGCCTCGACCTGCGGCTTGTCGGCGCCGATGAACAGCGACACGCGGCAGCCCGCCGCGCGCAGCGGTGCGATGAAATGCGCCAGGCGGTTCTCGTCCTTGGCCACTTCGAGCCCGCCCTCGGTGGTGCGCTCCTCGCGCTTTTCCGGCACGATGCAGACCGCATGCGGCTTGTGGCGGAGCGCGATGGCCTGCATCTCGTCGGTGGCCGCCATCTCGAGGTTCAGCGGCAGGGTCAGCGTGTCCATCAGCCCGTCGATGTCGGTATCCGAGATATGCCGGCGGTCTTCGCGCAGATGCGCGGTGATGCCGTCGGCGCCGGCCTCTTCGGCGATCTTCGCGGCGCGCAGCGGATCGGGGTAGGCGCTGCCGCGTGCGTTGCGCACGGTGGCGACGTGGTCGATGTTGATGCCAAGCCGCAGGCGTCCGGCATAATCGGTCATGGAATCCTCATGAGGCGCAGGGTTTGCGCGGACAGTAGACCGCAAACCGCGAGGGGGAAACCGGTTTTCACGCAGAACGCCACCGGGCGCGGCGCAGGCGCGTTGCGTGGCTGGCGAGAGGCGCCGGGGTGGCGGAGTGACGCGGGCTGCGGGTTTGCCTTGCTCCCGCGCGGGGGCTAAGACGATCCGATAAGGGACATCTTCGGGGATTTTCTTGGCCAAACGCTCGTCACCGGACCGCCTGCTGCCGAAGCAGGCCCAGAGCACGCTGCGTCGCGCCGCCCTGCTGTCGGCTGTCGCCGCGGCCCTCTGGCCGTTGCAGGCGCTGGCGCTGGCCTGGGGGATCGGCGGCTGGGTCGCGGGCGCCGGGCCGCAGGCGGGCTTCGTGGCGGCGGGCTGTTTCGCGCTGCTGGGTGTGGTCCGCGCGGTGATCGACCGTGTCGCGGCGCGGCTTGCGTTCCACGCGGCCGATGGGGTCATCCACGACCTGCGCCAGAGCCTGCTGACCCGCGAGGCGCGCCGGCCGGGGGCGGCGGCCTCCTCCGCCGCGCTGGCGGCGATGCTCACCGAAAAGCTCGCCATTCTCGGCCCCTGGATCACCCGTTACCGCCCGGCCATGGCGCGCACGAAGCTGGTGCCGCTGCTGATCCTTGCGCTCGCCTTCTATGTCTCCTGGGCGGTCGGGGTGATCTTTCTGGTCGCCGGGCCGCTGATCCCGGTCTTCATGGCGCTGGTTGGGATGGCCGCGAAAGAGGCGAGCACCCGCCAGATGGTCGAGATCGGCGATATGAACACGCTGCTGATCGACCGCATCGCCGCGCTGCCCGACATTTTGCTGCTGAACGCCGGCGACGCCTCGCGCGCCGCCTTCGAGGCGCGGGCCGAGGGGCTGCGGGCGCGTACCATGGCGGTGCTGCGCGTGGCCTTCCTGTCCTCGACCGTGCTGGAGCTTTTCTCGGCCATCGGCGTGGCGCTGGTGGCGGTCTATGTGGGGTTTTCGCTGCTGGGAGAGCTGAATTTCGGCACCTGGGGCACCGGGCTGACGCTGGGCGAGGGGGTGTTCCTGCTGCTGCTCGCGCCGGATTATTTCCAGCCGCTGCGCGATCTGGCCGCCGGCTGGCACGACAAGGCCGCCGCCGAGGCGGTGGCCGACGAACTGGACGCGCTGGAGGCGGACGAGACCACGCCGGTGCTGGGGCAGGGCGCGCGGGCCGAACCGCTGGCCGGCCCGGCCTCGGTCGTGCTGAGCGGTGTCGCGGTCACCCGCGGAACGCTGGCGCTGCGCCTGCCCGATCTTGCGGTGGCGCCGGGAGAGAGCGTGGCATTGTCCGGGCCGAGCGGGGTGGGCAAATCCACCGCGCTCGATCTGATCGCCGGGCTGCTGACCCCCGCCGAAGGGCAGGTTACGGTCGCCGGTCAGGTCCTTGGCTGCGAGATCGCCGATGCCTGGCGCGCCCGCGTCGCCTATGTGCCGCAAAGCGTGCATGTGCCGGATATGACCCTGCACCGCTTCCTCGATCCGCACGATCTGGGCGCCGATCTGGAAGCCGCGCTGCGCAAGGCTCGGGCCGAGGGCATCGTCGCCGCCTTGCCGGAGGGGCTGGAGACCGTTCTGGGGGAAACCGGCGCTGGCGTCTCGGGCGGCGAAGCGCGGCGGCTGCTGCTGGCGCGGGCCTTCCTGACCGGGGCGGACGTGATCCTGGCCGACGAACCGACGGCGGATCTGGATGCCGCGAACGGCGCCGCGATCATCGAGGCGCTGGCCGCACTCGCGGCCGAGGGGCGCACGGTGATCGTGGCCACGCATGATCCGGCGCTGGCGGCGGCCATGGGACGGGTCGTGCGGTTCGGGGAGGATGCGGCATGAGGCGGCTCTGGCAGGTTCTGCGGCTGTTGTGGCGGGCCGAGCCCTGGGCGATGTGGCGCGGTGCGGCACTGGCGGTGGCGGTGCTGATCATGGGCGCCGCGCTGCTGGGGCTGTCGGGCTGGTTCATCACGGCCACCGGCATCGCCGGGATTGCCGGGATCGGCATCGCCTTCGACGTGTTCCGCCCCTCGGCGGGCGTGCGCTTTCTGGCGCTGGGCCGCGCGGCGGCGCGCTATGGCGAGCGGCTGCTGACTCATGATGCCACGTTGCGGGCGCTGGCGCGGCTGCGGGTGACGCTGCTGCAACGGCTGGAGCGGTTCTCCATGCCCGATCTGCGGCGCCTGCGCGGGGCTGCGGCGCTGACCCGGATCACCGCCGATGTCGATGCGCTCGACGGGGTCGTGCTGCGGCTGGCCTTGCCGGTGGCGGCGGCGCTGATCACCCATGGCGCGGCCTTTGTGGCGCTCTGGGCGCTGACCTCGCACGCCATCGCGGCCTCGGTCGCGCTGGGCTACCTGCTGGGCGGCGGTGTGGTGCTCTGGCGCGTGGGGCGCGCGACGCTGGCGCCCTCCAGCCTGGCCGAAGAGGCGATGCAGACCCTGCGTCAGCGGGCCATCGGGCTGTTCCGGGGCCGGCGCGAGGCGATCCTCCAGGGCACGCTGCCGCGCTGGCGGGCGGCGCTGGATACGACCGAACAGGAGGCGCGCGGCGCGATGGACCGGCTCGATGCCATCGACACCGGTGCCGGGATGATCCTTGCGATCATCGTGACGCTGGTGACGGCGGCGGCCTTTGCGCTGGCGGGCTGGCTGGTGGCGGGCAGCGGGCTCGATCCGGCGCTGGCCGCGATTGGCGTCTTCGTGTCGCTGTCGCTGGCCGAGACATTGCTGCCGCTGCGCCGGGGCATGGCCGAGATCGGCCGGATGCGCGACGCCGCCGAGCGTGTGATGGCCGAGCCGGCGCCGCATGCGCTGCCCAGGCGCAGCGGCCCGGCCGAGCCCGCCGTCGCCGGCGCGGCGTTGGAAGTGCGGCATCTGTCGCTGGCGCGGCCGGGCTGGACGCGGCTTTTGCTGCACGATCTGTCCTTTGCCGTGATGCCGGGCGAGATGCTCGCCATCCGGGGCGAAAGCGGCGCGGGCAAGAGCACGCTTCTCGACGTGCTGGCGGGGCTGGAACCCGCGACGGCGGGCGAGGCGCTGCTGCTGGGCAAGCCGCTGCCGTCGTGGGAAACGGTGGCGCTGCGCGACGCGCTGACGCTGGTGCCGCAGCGCGCGGCGCTGCTGTCGGGCAGCATTCTGGAAAACCTCGCGCTCGCCGATCCGGGTTTGACCGAGGACAAGGCCCGCGCGGTGCTGCGCGCCGTCGCGCTGGACGAGACCGTTTCCGCCCGTGGCGGGTTGCAGTCACAACTGGGTGAGGGCGGCGCCGGGCTGTCCGGCGGACAGGCCCGCAGGCTGGTTCTGGCGCGGGCGCTGCTGCGCGCGCCGGCGGTGCTGCTGCTGGACGAGCCGACCGAGGGGCTCGACGGACCGACCGCCCGCCAAGTGCTTTCGGGCGTTAAGGAATTTCTGCCTTCGGCGGCGATTGTCACGGCGTCGCACCGGGCTGCCGAGCTTGAGGCCGCGGATCGGGTCCTGACCCTCGAAAGCTACATTCCGAAAATATGATATTTTTGATCCAGATCAAATCATGACCCTTTGAGTCGGGTGTAGCACGAGCCCAAATCTGACTCTGCAAAATAGGTTTATGGCGCAGATATAAACATGAATCTGTGGCGCATCTTTGTTCGTAAAGCTGAAACAGCTTCGTGCAACACAGAGATGAGCCACGTAAACCGAGGAGACTAGAAATGGAGCTCGATCTCGTCGAGCTGTCGCGCCTGCAATTTGCGATGACGGCGATGTATCACTTCCTCTTCGTGCCGCTGACGCTGGGTCTGTCGATCCTCGTGGCGATCATGGAGACGGTCTATGTGATGTCGAACCGCCCGATCTGGCGGCAGATGACGAAGTTCTGGGGTACGCTGTTCGGCATCAACTTTGTGCTGGGCGTCGCAACAGGCATCACCATGGAATTCCAGTTCGGCATGAACTGGAGCTACTACAGCCACTATGTCGGCGACATTTTCGGCGCGCCGCTTGCGGTCGAGGGGCTGATGGCCTTCTTCCTCGAGGCGACCTTTGTGGGGCTGTTCTTCTTCGGCTGGGACAAGCTGTCGAAGGTGGCGCATATGATCGTCGCCTGGCTGGTCGCCATCGGGTCGAACTTCTCGGCGCTGTGGATCCTGATCGCCAACGGCTGGATGCAGAACCCGGTGGGCGCCGAGTTCAACCCCGACACCATGCGGATGGAGATGACCTCGTTCTTCGAGGTGGTGTTCAACGAGGTGGCGCAGGCGAAATTCGTGCATACCGTGTCCGCCGGCTACGTGACCGCCTCGGTCTTCGTGCTGGGCGTTTCGGCCTGGTACATGCTGAAGGGCCGCCATATCGAGCTGGCCCGCCGCTCCATCGCGGTGGCCGCGAGCTTCGGTCTTGCCTCGGCGCTGTCGGTTGTGGTTCTGGGCGATGAGTCCGGCTACTCCGCCTCGCATACCCAGAAGATGAAACTCGCCGCCATCGAGGCGATGTGGGAAACCCATGACGCGCCGGCCCCCTTCACGCTGGTCGGCTTCCCGGACAAGGAAGCGCGCGAAACCCACTATGCCGTCGAGATCCCCTGGGCGATGGGGCTGATCGGTACGCGATCGCTGACCAAGGAGATCCCGGGCATCAACGATCTGGTGGAACAGGCCGAGGAGAAGGTGCGCTCGGGGATCATCGCCTATGACGCGCTGATGACCATCCGCGAGCAGCGCGACGCAACTCCGGAAGCGGTGCGGCTCTCCTTTGAAGAGCATTCCGCCGATCTGGGCTTTGCCTTCCTGCTGAAACGCTATGTGGACGATCCGCGCGAGGCGACCGAAGCGCAGATCGCACAGGCCGCCGAGGACACGATCCCCGGTGTGGCACCGCTGTTCTGGGCGTTCCGGATCATGGTGGGGCTGGGCTTCAGCTTCATCGCGGTGATGGCCTATTTCTTCTTCATGGCCAATTTCCGCACCATGCAGTTCCCGCGCTGGGCGCTGCGGCTGGCGGTCATCATCATCCCGACGCCCTGGCTTGCCGCCGAACTGGGCTGGTTCGTGGCCGAGTTCGGCCGTCAGCCCTGGACCGTGGACGGCGTGCTGCCGACGGCGCTCTCGGCCTCGCATCTTTCGGTGGGCGATCTGCTGATCACGCTGGCGGGCTTTGTCACCTTCTATTCGGTGCTCTTCGTCATCGAGATGAGCCTGATGGTCAAATACATCCGCAAAGGCCCGTACATGGATGTCGCGGAAACCGACGCGTGGATGGAGCGGCATGAACACCGGCTGCGCACCCACGATGGCAAAGGGCCCTTTGCCGATCCTTCTGATCCGCGCACCTCTGGTGCGACCCCTGCGGAGTAAGTCACATGATCCTGCATGAATTTCTGAGTTTCGAGCTTCTGCGCGTGGTCTGGTGGGCGCTGCTGGGCGTGCTGCTGATCGGCTTCGCGCTGACCGACGGGTTCGACATGGGGGTGGGCGCGCTCCTGCCCTTCGTCGGCCATAACGATGTGGAGCGGCGCGTGGTGATCAACACCATCGGGCCGGTCTGGGAAGGCAACCAGGTGTGGTTCATCCTGGGCGGCGGTGCGATCTTTGCCGCCTGGCCGCCGCTCTATGCGGTCAGCTTCTCGGGCTTCTACCTGGCGATGTTCGCCGTGCTCGCGGCGCTGATCCTGCGGCCCGTGGGGTTCAAGTACCGCTCCAAGCGCGACAGCCAGCGCTGGCGCAACGGCTGGGACTGGGCGCTTTTCGTGGGCGGCGCGGCGCCTGCGCTGCTCTTCGGTGTGGCGGTGGGCAACGTGCTGCTGGGCGTGCCCTTCCATCTGACCGAAGATCTGATGCCGATGTATGACGGCACCTTCTACGGCAAGTTCCTGGGCCTGCTGCACCCCTTCGCCATCCTCACCGGCGTGGTGTCGCTGTCGATGCTGCTGATGCATGGCGCCGCCTGGCTGACGCTGAAGACCGAGGGCATGGTGCAGATCCGCGCCCGCAACATCGGCACCATCGCCGGGATCGTGGCCGCCGTGACCTATGCGCTCGCCGGTGTCTGGCTGGCCTTCGGCATCGACGGTTTCCAGATCGTCGGCGAAGTGGTCAAGGACGGCCCGTCGAACCCGCTGCATTCCGAAGTGACGCGCGGGGGATCCTGGCTTGCGGCCTATACCGCCCGCCCGTGGATCGCCATCGCGCCGATCATGGGCTTTGCCGGCATCGCCCTGGCGGTGCGCGGGCTGCGCGAGGGCTTTGAAGTCTCGACCCTGCTGTGGTCGAAGCTGGCGATCACCGGCATCATCGCCTCGGTCGGTCTGACCATGTTCCCCTTCATCCTGCCCTCGACGGTGGATCCCAACAGCTCGCTGACGGTGTGGGACAGCTCGTCTTCGCATCTGACGCTTTTCGTGATGCTGGTGATGGCGCTGATCTTCATGCCGATCATCCTGGCCTACACGGCCTGGGTCTACAAAGTGCTCTGGGGCAAGGTCACCGAAGAGGATGTGACCGGCCATTCCGACAGCGTCTACTGAGAAAGGAGAGACGATATGTGGTATTTCGCCTGGCTTCTCGGCCTGCCGCTGGCCGCCCTGTTCGCGGTTCTGAACGCGATGTGGCTGGAACTGCGTGTGGACGCCTGCTTCACCGACGAAGGGGATTGCCCCGTCGGCGAGCACAAGCGCTGAGGTTCCGAGTTCTGCTGTCACTTCGTCCCTGACAGCGGGAGCAAGGGCGGGGCGGGCCCGTGTGCGGCCCGCCCCATCTCATCGGAAAGAAAAGAAGCAAAGAAAACTCGACTTTGATCTGGGTCATCGTGAGTCCGGATCGAAAATTCGAAAAAAGCGATGTGTCGAGGAGGGTAACAATGACCGACATCAGAGATTTCATGCCCAGCCGACGGGGTTTCCTGGGGCTGGCAGCCGGCGCGGGGGCGCTGGCCGCAGCGGGGGCCGCTGAAGAGGCGCAGGCGCAGGTCGCCACCAACGCCCATATCGTCATTCTGGGTGCGGGTGCCGCCGGCACCGCGCTGGCCAACCGGCTAGTGCGTCGCTTGGATGGCGCCAAGATCACCATCGTGGATGGCCGCAAGGAGCACTGGTATCAGCCGGGCTTTTCGCTGATCGCGGCGGGCCTCAAGGCGCCGAACTATTCCGTGAGCCAAACCACCGACTGGCTGCCGTCGGGCGTGGAGCTGAAGCAGGACTTCGCCGCCAATATCGACCCCGAGGCCAAGACCGTCGCGCTGCAAGGCGGCGAGGTGCTGAGCTACGATTACCTCGTGGTCGCCACCGGCCTGACGCTGGACCATGCCGCCATCGAGGGGTTCGACCTCGATCTGGTGGGCAAGGAGGGCATCGGCGCGCTTTATGCGGGGCCGGAATACGCCGCGCGAACCTGGGAGGCCGCGCGGGCCTATACCGAGACCGGCGGCGTGGGGCTTTTCACCCGCCCGGCGACCGAGATGAAATGCGCCGGCGCGCCGCTCAAGCACACCTTCCTGATCGACGACATCGCCCGCAAGGCCGGTGGCCGCTCGAAGATGGATGTGCATTACATGGCGCAGAACGACACGCTGTTCGGCGTGCCGATCGTGTCGGAAAAGGTGCGGATGCTGTTCGGTCAGCGCCAGATCACCCCGGAATATTCGCATGTGCTGAAGGCGATGGATCCGGGCGCCAAACGCGCCACCTTCGCCACGCCGCAGGGCGATGTGGAGATGGATTACGACTATATCCACGTCATTCCGCCGCAGCGCGCGCCGCAGGTCGTCCGTGACAGCGGGCTGAGCTGGGCCGACAAATGGGTCGGCGAGGGCTGGATGGAGGTCGATATGGCCAATCTCCGCCACCTCCGCTACCCCGAGGTCTTTGCGCTGGGCGATGTGGCGGGCGTGCCGAAAGGCAAGACCGCGGCCTCGGTCAAATGGCAGGTGCCGGTGGTCGAGGATCACCTCGTGGCGCAGATCGAGGGCACGACCTCCGACAGCGCCTATGATGGCTATACCTCCTGCCCGATGATCACCCGCGTGGGCCGCGCCATGCTGGTCGAGTTCGACTATCACAACAACCTCGTGCCCAGCTTCCCCGGCATCATCGCGCCGCTCGAAGAGCTGTGGGTGAGCTGGCTGATGAAAGAGATCGCGCTCAAGGCGACCTATAACGCCATGCTGCGTGGCCGGGCCTGAGGAGGAGAGACCATGAAAGAACTTACCTTCGGCACCCTGATTGCCGTTTTCGAGGAAATCTTTGGCCAGGGCCTGTTCTGGGCGATGGTCGTGGCGGCTGTGATCGTCACGGTCGCCTATCTCTACGTGCTGATCCGCGACCGTGCGGTGAGCTGGCGCAAGTTCCTCTGGGCGCAGCTCTCCATGCCGGTGGGGGCGGTGCTGGCCGTCTGGTTCGTGCTGTTCGAAACCCGGTCGAGCCTGGCCGATATCGGCGGGCCGATCGACGTGATCCTGCTGCTGGCGATTGCCGCCGCAGGCGCCATCGGCATCGCAATCCTGGTCTACACGCTCGAATCCCTCTTCCTGCGCAAATCGGAGGACTGAGCCATGTCCGACGTCACCCCCCAAGCCTCGGGCGCGGCCGCTCAGGCCGCCGCCGTGCCGCATAGCCGGCTCGCACATTTCCCGGTTACCTTCTTCGCGTCGGTGATGGGGCTTGCGGGGTTGGCGCTGGCACTGCACCGGGCCGAACTGAGCTTTGGCTGGGCCCATTGGGCAAGCCATGCCGCGCTTTGGGCGGCGGTTGCCGACTTCCTGATGATTGCCGTCTTCTTCGCGCTCAAGGCATTGCGTGAGCCCAAGGCGTTCATGGGCGAATGGCATCACCCGGTGAAACTTGCCTTCTTTCCGGCGATCTCGATCTCGATCCTGCTGATCGCCACGGCGATGCGGCCGGTCTCGGCCGATGCCGCGCGGGTGGTCTGGGTTGTGGGGATGCTGCTTCAGGGCACGCTGACGCTGGCGGTGCTGTCCGGCTGGATCGGGCACCGCCCGTTCCAGCATATCCATATCTCGCCGGCGTGGTTCATTCCGGCGGTGGGCAATATCGTGGTGCCGGTCGCCGGGGTCAGCCTCGGGTTTCCCGAAACCTCCTGGCTCTTCTTCTCCGCCGGGCTGGTGTTCTGGATCGTGTTGCTCACGCTGGTGATGAACCGGTTGATCTTTCACGACCCGCTGCCGGGCCGTCTGGTGCCGACCCTGGTGATCCTGATCGCGCCGCCCGCCGTCGCCTTCCTGAGCTGGCTTCAGCTCAATGGCGGCGTACTCGACGGGTTTGCGCGGGTTCTCTATTACACCACACTGGTTTTTCTGGGGCTGGTGCTGACCCAGGCGCCGGGCATTCTGAAGCTGCCCTTCGCCATGTCCTGGTGGGCGCTGAGCTTTCCGGTTGCGGCGCTGACGATCTCGACCCTGCGCTATGCCGAGCTGGCACAGCTTCCGGCACTTGTGGCGGCGGGCGGGGTCTTTCTTGCGGTGCTGCTGGTGATCGTCGCCTATCTGATCCTCCGCACCGGTCTGGCGATCCTGCGCGGAGAGATCTGCCAGCCGGAATAGGCCGGCCCCGGCCCAACTGGAGACACGACGCAGCCTTCTGCGGAATTTCCCTGCCCGGGCGCCCCAAACGGCCGGGCAGGGAATGGGCCCGGACGACCCTCCTGTCCGGGCCCGACTTATAGCAGCCTTTCCCGCATTTGTGAGGGGCAGCCGCCCCGGCCCGGCATTTTTGCCGAAATCCCGCGATTTCTGTCGCGGGACCACATGCATTTTTGCGAAACTGTCATACTTGAGTTAAGAAAACCGCATATTCCGATGTGATAATTTCGAGCGGTGTGTATTCGGATGACCAAGCTAGGCGAACAGATCGCGGCTTTGCCCATGCATTGGGACAAGAAGGGCAACCTTCAGGTGCTCATGGTGACCTCGCGGGACACCGGGCGCTGGGTGATGCCCAAGGGCTGGGAGATGGACGGCAAGAAGCCTTGGCACGCAGCCGAGATCGAGGCGCTCGAAGAGGCCGGGGCGAAGGGCTATGTCAGCAGCGAGCAGATCGGCAGCTATCGTTACGGGAAACTGCTGGACGATGGCGAGGTTCTGCTTTGCGAGGTGCGGGTCTATCCGATGATCGTCGAAAAGCTGCTCCGCAACTGGAAAGAGCGCCACCAGCGCCGGCGCAAGTGGTTCACGCCCAAGGCTGCCGCCAAGCGCGTGCACGAGCCGGAATTGTCCGAGCTGCTGATGACGCTGACGAAGAAGCCCAAGAAACAACCGGTGATTCAGGGGCTCCTGCGGGTGTCGTGACCTGTCCGGGCGGCGGCTGTGCGGCGTTTAATCGACCGGCAGGCCGCTGGGCACCGTGTCGGGCCGTCCCAGCGGGCGTTCGGCGGCGCTGGCGCCGGTGAGGGCGTGAAGAAAGGCTTCGATGTCGTCGACCTCGGCGCTGTTGAGCGGCACGCGCGGCACCTCGACGGTTTCGAGCTGTCGCGCGGTTTCCAGCCGGTCCTCCATCAGCACGAAATCATACTCGGCCAGGCGCGCGACCGTGGGCAGGTGGGCAAGTTGCGGCTGCCAGCGCATGCGTTCGCCGACCGGGTTGGCCATGTGGCGGATCATGCCGCGCAGCGTCGGGTAGGCGCCGTTATGGCCGTAAGGCGCGGTCAGGGCGACGTTGCGCAAGGGCAGGGTGCGGAAGCGATAGGCATCGTCCGGATCGTCGGTCACCCCCATGCGTCCCACGTCGCGCGGGATCGGATCGTGTTTGCGAATCCGCCCAGGCCCGAACCCGGGCAGCCCCATCGCGTGATAGGACTGATCGCTGAACAACGGTCCGGAATGGCAGCCCGCACAGCCCGCCGCGCCGAAGAAGAGCTGCCGTCCGCGTTCGGCGGCTTCGGGCAGCGGTGTGCCGCTTTGCAGAAAGGCATCGTAGGGGCTGTCGAAGCTCTGCCACTCGGTGCCGATAAAGGCCGCAAGCGCGTTGGCAATCTGCACGATGGTGATGTCCTCGGCGCGCGCGACCTCGGGAAAGGCCGCGGCGAACAGGTCGGCATAGGCCGGGATCGCGGCAACGCGCGCGGTCAGCAGCGGCCATCCCTCCCAGACGGCGCCGGCCACCGCATCGGCCACGGGGTTTTCGCCCGGGTTGCCCGCCATCTCGAATTCGGCGGTCATCGGAAACAGCGCCTGCACGGCGAGGGCCGAGGTCAGCCCGTCCGGCAGATGCCGCCCCGCCGGGCTGGCAAAGCCGCTGGGAAAGCCCGGGTCGCGTTCGACCCGGCCGTCGTGAAACAGCACCGAGACGCTACGGTGGCCGAGGTTCCATAGCCCCGGCGCGTTGCGGGGGATGCGTTTGGCGATGTCGCCGGGGGCCCGCGCGGGGCCAAGCCCGGCGCCGCCCTCGCCGATGCCGAGGCTGAGCCGGTCGGTGCTGTTGAGATCGTGGTGATGGCAGGTGGCGCAGGCGATGTTGCGGTTGCCGCTGAGGATCTTGTCGTAGAACAGCAACTGCCCGATCCGGGCTTGCGCCGGATCGAAGGGCAGGAAATCATGGGCCTCGATGGGTTGGGCGCCGGCCCCGCCCGCGATCAGCAGCATCAGGCCCGCCAGACCATGCGCCACCTTGGCTTTGCCCTTTGCCTTCTGCTTGCGTCCCCGGCGATGGCCGGGCGCGTCGGCGAGGCGCGCGCGCTGCTGGCCGAGGGGCGGATCGAGGAGGCGCTCACGCTGCTCGATCCGGTGGCGCGGTCGGGAAATGCCGATGCCGAGGAGATGATCGGCGTCATCTACGGCATGGGGCTGGGCGGGGCCGCCGATCAGGCGCGGGCCTTCGAATGGCATCAGCGCGCCGCGCTCAAGGGCCACGCCGGCGCGCAGATGTCGCTGGGCTGGTGTTACGAGCAGGGCATGGGGCTGCCCGCCGCCGATCTCGCCCGCGCGTATCTCTGGTACAGCCTCGCGTCGATCGGAGGGCATCCGGACGGTGCCGGGGCCGTCGAGGCGCTGCGCGCGAAACTGGCGCCGGAAGAGATCGAGAAGGCTCATGCGATGATCGCCGATTATCAGGGCTGGCTCTATCCTTACCGCTAAGTCTGCGCGGCTTGCCGGTTTCGGGCAAGCGCGGAATCAGGGCTCTGGAACAAAGGCGCCGTAACGCCCGCCAGAGAAGATCAGCGGCTCGCCGGGCAGCGTATCGACCCGGCGCACGCGGCCGATCAGGATCGTATGGTCGCCGCCGTCATGCTCGGCCAGTTTTTCGCAGTCGAAACGCGCCAGACATCCGTCGATAAGCGGCACGCCCTCGGCGTTCGGCTGCCAGCGCGCGGCGTCGAACGACTCGCCCGACCGGGCGAAGGCCTGACAGAGCGGCGCCTGGTCCGCGCGCAGGACGTGAATTGCGAAATGAGCGGCGGCCACGAAGAACGGGTAGCGCTGCGAGCGCTTCGCGGGCGACCACAGCACCAGGGGCGGATCGAGCGATACGCTGGCAAAGCTGTTCGCGGTGATCCCCAGCGGGCCGTCCGGGGTGTTGCAGGTCACGATGGTGACGCCGGTCACGAACCGCCCCAGCGCGTCTCGGAAGGCACGGGGGTCGGCGGCGGCGGGATCGAAGCTCTCTCCCTGCGGGCTCATGCGGTCCGGTCCGGTCGTGTCGGCAATGCGTCTGGCACGCTGCGTCTCCTGTCTTGGGCGATTTGCGCCATCCTTGCCGATGTGCCGCAGAGGGTCCAGATGGGGGCGCGGCGGAGGGGTCAGGGAAACGGTCATGTCTGGTCCCAATCGGGTCGGTTGCGGCGGGGTCTGCGGCCAGCGGTATTGGGTGTTTCAGAAGGGTGAAACATAAAGATGTATGTTTTCAGCATCTTATGTCTCAATTTTTGGTTGTGCTAAGCGCTGGAACTCGCTGTTGATTTTTGACAACAGCCCCCGGATGCGGCGAGGTTTTCTGCATTCGAGCAAAATTGTCGCTGGCGAATATGGCGAAAATAAGGTAGCTGGTTACCAGAACAAAAAAGCCGCCAAAAACATAATAATCGGCGGCCTGAGGTAGAGTGGTGTTATCATGAATGCGATTGGTTTCGTAGTTCGTACCCGTGCGGGTGCGGTCTCTAAAGGTAGTGTCGGCGGCGAGGGCGAAGGGTTCCTGATCGACGCCGGAAGCGGGAACCAGGTTTCCCTCAATCTTCATCAGGCAGATGTGACGAGCTACGAGCGCTCCGGAAGCGATCTTCTGGTGACGCTGGCCGATGGCCGCGAGATCGTGCTCGAGGGCTATTTCAGCGGCGGCACGCCGGCGCAGCTTTATCTCAGTGCCGACAACGTGCTGCACGAGGTCACCTTCGTCGATAGCGGCACCGGCACGCTTTACGCGCAATACGGCAATACCGAGACCTGGGGCAAATGGAGCCCCTCCGACGACCTGCTCTTCTACGAGCGCCCCGCCGTGGTGGCCGAGGGCTATGGCGAGGAAGAGGTCAGCATGTTCGCCCCCGGTCTGCTGGGCGCGGGGATGATGGGCGGCGCCGGCATGGGCGCGGCGGTTCTGGGCGGTGCGGCCCTGCTGGGGGCCGTCGGCGGCGGCGACAGCGGCGATGGCAGCGGCGGCGGCACCGGAGGTGGTGGCGATGACGGCGGCAGCGATGGCGGCGCCTGGATCCCCCCGACCGTCAACGACGCGAATATTCCGATCGTGGTGGGCGGCACCGACGATCCGAGGATCGTGATCACCGGCACCGGCACCCCCGGATCGACCGTGACCGTCACCATCGGAACGGCCACCGGTCAGGCGGTGGTTGATTCCGACCGAACCTGGGAAGTGGTGTTCGAAGAAGACAACATCCCCGAAGACGGCACTTATGACGACGTGAACGTCACCGTGGTCGAGCCCGACGACACCGTCACCGATCTGGATGGGCCGGACGTGACCGTCGACCTGACTCCGCCGGATCTCGAGATCGTCGACGGGACCGTTTCGGTGGGCGATATCGTCAATGCCGAGGATTATCAGGACGGTGTGACCGTCGATGGCACCGCCGAGGTCGGATCGACCGTCCAGATCAATCTGGGCGATTACTCCGAGACCGTCGTCGTCGGCGATGACGGCCACTGGAGCTTTACCTTCGACGGTACGGTGGTGACCGAGGGGGAATATGTCACCGACATCACCGTGTCGGCGACCGATCCCTATGGCAACACCACGGTTGTGACCGATGCGCTCGACATCGACACGGTGCCGCATCCGCTGACCATCGACCCGGTGGCCGGCGACGATCTGGTCAACGCGGCCGAGGCCGAAGAGGGCTTTGCCATCACCGGCACCTCGACCGCCGGCGCGACGGTGATCGTGGGCTTTGGCGATGCCACCTATGAAACGGTGGTCGGAGCCGATGGCATCTGGTCGGTTGCGGTCAGCGAAGAGGATTTCGCCGGCGGCGAATACATCGCGGAGATCACCGCCACCACGGTGGACCGGGCGGGGAACATCTCCAGCGCCGGGGCGGAGGTGCAGATCGACACGGTGGGCGCGCTCCAGATCACCGGCACGCCGCTGACCGGGGACGATATTTTCAACGCCGAGGAATTTGCCGGCGGTGTCACGCTGACCGGCACTTCGCAGCCCGGCTCGACCGTGATGGTCGAGATCGGCGGCATGAGCCAGGAAGCGGCGGTGGCCGCCGATGGCACCTGGTCGGTCACGG
This sequence comes from Salipiger pentaromativorans, assembly GCF_024721115.1. Classification (GTDB taxonomy): domain Bacteria; phylum Pseudomonadota; class Alphaproteobacteria; order Rhodobacterales; family Rhodobacteraceae; genus Salipiger; species Salipiger pentaromativorans. Next base: position 107,123 of record NZ_JAMDHK010000011.1, read on the forward strand.
TCACCGGGCTGAGCGCGGGCACCTATGTGACCGAGGCGGTGGTCACCGCCACCGATCCCTCGGGCAATGTGGAAACAGCCAGCCATTCCTTCACCGTCGATACCGAGATCTCGGTGACGCTCGACAGCCCGATCGCGGGCGATGGGGTGGTGAATGCCAGCGAGGCAGAGGGCGGTGTGGCCCTGACCGGCAGCGCCGAGGCCGGCGCCACGGTCACCGTCGAGATCGGCGGCACCAGCTACACCACCGTTGCGACCGATGCGGGCCTTTGGAGCGTGACCGTGCCCTCCGGTGACATCGCCGGCGGCACCTATACGACCGGGATCACCGTGAGTGCTGTGGATGTGGCGGGCAATGCCACCACGACCACCGGCACGCTCTCGGTCGATACCGAGACCAGCGTTGCCCTCACGGGCACGCCGCTGACCGGAGACGATGTGATCAACGCCCAGGAGATGGCCGGCGGGCTGACCCTGACCGGCACTGCCGAGCCCGGCGCGACCGTCATGGTTGCCGTGGCCGGTCTGAGCCAGGAGGCCTCGGTCGATGCCAGCGGCGCCTGGACCGTCACCTTCACCGGGCTGCCGAGCGGCAGCTACGACACCGAGGCGACGGTCACCGCGACCGATGCGGCGGGCAACAGCGCGACGGCGACCCATGCGTTCGCCGTCGATACCGAGGCCGGCGTGACGCTGGATGGCGGGATCGCGGGGGATGGCGTGGTGAACGCGGTCGAAGCCGCGGGCGGCGTTGCGCTTTCGGGCAGTGCCGAGCCGGGCGCCAGCGTGGTGGTCGAGGTGGGGGGCAACAGCTACACCACCATGGCAACCGCCTCGGGCGTCTGGACGGTGACGCTGCCGGCATCGGATATTGCCTCTGGCACCTATGGATCGGCTGTGACCGTGACGGCCACCGATGCCGCCGGCAACGTGGCCACCACGTCCGGCAGCTTTGCGGTGGATACCGAAACGGCGGTCACGCTGAACGGCGGCATCGCGGGCGACGGTGTGGTGAATGCGGCGGAAGCCGCGGGCGGGGTCGCGCTTTCGGGCAATGCCGAGCCGGGCGCCAGCGTGGTCGTCGAGGTTGCAGGCACCAGCTATACCACCACGGCCACCGGCGCCGGTGTCTGGACGGTGACGGTTCCGGCGGCGGATGTCGCGGCAGGGACCTACAGCAGCGGCGTGACCGTGACGGCCACCGATGCGGCGGGCAACGTCGCCACCACCACCGGCGGCTTTGACGTCGATACCGAGACCGCTGTCGCGCTGTCCGCGACGCCGGTCGAGGGCGACGGCATCGTCAACGCGGCCGAGCGCGGCGACGGCGTGACCCTTACCGGCACCGCCGAGCCGGGCGCGAGCGTCGCCGTGACGCTGGGCGCCGTGACCCATGCGGCCACCGTGGACGCTTCGGGCAATTGGGCGGTGAGCTTTGCCGCCTCCGAGATTCCCGAAGGCGAAACCACGCTGCCGGTCACTGCGGTCTCGACCGATGCGGCGGGCAACAGCGCGACCGCCAGCGGCGAGATCGCGGTGGATACGCTGGTGCGCAACTTTGGGATCGCCTCGACCCCGGGCGGTGCGGATGGTGTCATCAATGCCGAAGAGGCCGCCGAGGGGTTGACCCTCACCGGCACCACCGAGCCGGGCGCGAGCGTGCAGATCACGCTCAATGGCCTTGCCCGGACCGCGACCGTGGATGCGGATGGCAACTGGACGGTGACCTACAGCGCCGCCGAGCTGCCTTCGGGCGAGCAGACCGTGGCGCTGACCGCGACCTCGACCGATGCGGCGGGCAACACCGAGACGCTGACCCAGAATGTCGTTATCGACACCGAGGCCGGGCTGCTGACCATCAGCCCCGATCCGGTGGAGGGCGACGATGTGGTCAATGCCGCCGAAGCCTCGGACGGTGTGGTGATCACCGGCACCTCCACCCCCGGGCAGATGGTCGAGGTGACGATGGAAGGTGTCACCCACACGGTGCAGACCGGCAGCGATGGCGTCTGGGAGGCGCCCTTCTCTGCGGCAGAGATCGCACCGGGCACCTATACCGCCGAGATCACCGCGACGATCACGGATGCGGCTGGCAATACGCTGACCCGGACCGATACCGTTGCCGTGGATACCGAGGTGGTGAATTTCGCGATCTCCGACACACCGGTCGAGACCGACGATGTGGTGAACGCGGCCGAAGCCTCGGACGGGATCGTGCTGACCGGCACCACCGAACCGGGCAGCAGCGTCACCGTCACCTTCGAGGGCACGACCCGCACCGCCACCGTGGATGCCGCCGGCAACTGGAGCGCCAGCTTCACCGCCGCCGAGATCCCCGACGGGCAATACGATGCGGTGGCCGAGGTCTCGACCACCGATCCGGCGGGCAACACCGCCACGGCCTCCGCCAGCTTCGCGGTCGATACCTATGTGGACAGGCTTGCCACCTCGGATGAGCCGATCACCGAGGACAACGTCCTGAACGCAGAGGAGGCGCGTGCGGGCTTTACCCTGACCGGCGTCGTCGAGGCGGGGTCGACCGTCGCGGTGACCGTCGGCGGAGTGGTGCACGAGGCGACGGTGGAGGTCTCGGGCGCCTGGAGCGTGGACATCCCCGGTGCCGTGATCCCGACCGATGCCACCGCGCTTTCGATGCAGATCGAGGCGGTGGACGCCGCCGGCAACAGCAAGACCATCACCGAGAGCGTCGCGCTCGACACGGTGGCGCCGGACACGCCGGATGTGGAAAGCTATACCCGCGACCATACCGGTCTGCGCGGGATCACGCTGGAAACCGGCGAGGGCGATGTGGCGATCTCGCATGTCACCGACGAATCCGGCGCGGTGATCGAGAGCGTGGATTACGACGCCTACGACATCGCGGTGCTGGGCGAGACGGCCTATTCCTTCAAGGATGTTGTGCCGGACGGCTCGCATCTTGTGGTGACTGCCACCGACGATGCGGGCAACCTGTCGGGCACCTATCTGGTGGTCGATGACACGACCACCTCCGAGGTGACGATGACCGGCCAGCTCGCCAATGCGCTGTCCGAGTTCAATATCGAAACGATTGATCTTCAGTTCGCCGAGGAAAGCGCACTGACGATCACCGAGGCGCAGCTTGTGGCGCTTTCGTCGCATACCGACACGCTCACGGTTGAGGGTGGCAGCGACGACAGCGTGACGATCCTCGGCGCCAGCCATGTGGGTAACGATGGCGAAGGGTACAATATTTTCTCGCTCGGTGACGCCACGCTGCGCATCGACGAGGACATTACCAACGTAGTGATCTGAGTACGAGTAGACGTCCGGAGGCCCGGGAGCGGGCCTCCGGATCCCGACATCATAATGAAAATCGGGCCGTTAACGGGGGCACGGATGAGGCAGACAAGCAGGCGAAGCCTGGGCATGATCGCCGTTTTGGCGGTCTTGCCGGGGTGTATGAAGGGCACGGGCGAGGGGGTCGTCTCGCGGTTCATGGGCATGGAGCCCACCGCGACGGCGCCCGGCACCAACAGTGCCCGGCCGGTTTCGGCAAACGTGGCGGACGCATCGCCGATCATTGCGACACTTCAGGGCAGGCGCAGCGCGATCAGCCCGGGAACGCCCTATGCCCGGGTGGCCGAGGCGGTGATTGCCAGCGATGCGCGCGTTGCCGAGGCCGAGCTGCGGGTGGCACGGCTTCGGGCCGAGGCGGCGCAAAAGAACTGGCTGCCCAAGATCGGGCCCAGCGTGTCGCTGAACTCGCTCGGCGAGTTCGTGGCCGAGCTGGTGATCGAGCAGGTGCTGTTCGACAACGGCCGCAAGATCGCCGAGCGCGACAAGGCCAAGGCCGATGTCGAAGTGGCGGCGGTGGCGCTGGTCGAGGATGGCAACACGCGCGTCTTCGAGGCGCTGTCGCTGTACCTGGTCGCCGAGGAAGGCCGCGAGGCCGGGGCGCATTTCGCGCGGGCGCACAAGGATATGGCCCAATTCGAATGGGTGATGAACGAGCGGGTGGCCGGCGGCGTGTCGGATATGTCCGACCTCAACGTGCTGCGTCAGAAGCTCGCCTCAATCATGGCGCGGCAGCAGCGCGCCGAGGAAAGCACCCGCACCGCATTGGCCGAGCTGAACGCCATGTCGTCGCGCCGGCTCGATGAGCTGCGGGGGCTGGGCGATCTGCGCGCCGCGACCGAGAACGCGCCGCTTGCGGTGCTGCGCGCCGAGGCGGAGCGCGAGGTGTCGATGGCCGAGGCCCGCATCCTGCGGGCGGGCCATCTGCCGGGGCTGGGCGCCACGGGCAGCGTCTCGAAATCCGGCGATGTGACGGGCGGGCTCGAGATCACCACCGACTCGCTTTTCGGGCTGGGCACCATGGCCGAGCTGAACGCCATCGAGGCGGGCAAGGAAAGCGCCGACCGCCGCGTCGCGCAGGCACGCGAGACCGCCGAGCGCGAGATCGCCAGCCAGTCGCGGCAGATCGAAGCCTATCGCCGTCAATTGTCCGAGGCCCGGCTGCTGACGGTGCAGGCCAAGCAGAACCTAGACCTCTTCCAGCGCCAATACGAAGGCGGGCAGCGCCAGGTGATGGATGTGGTGGGCGTCTACGAGACCTATGCCTCGGCGCTGGAGACCGAGATCGACCTGCGCTATCAGGCAGCCCGCTCCGAGCTGGAGCTGGCCCGTCTCAAGGGCGCGCTTGCCGAGGGGGCGAAGATTTGAGCGGTACGCCGCTCTCGATGCTGGCGGGCCAGGCCCGCAAGGCGGCGCTGCGTGCGGTGCCACAGGATGCCCCGGCCAATACACCGGGGCCCGCGCCGCGCCATTCCGACCGGGTGCGGGCGCGCAGCGACCTGATCCGGGTGCTGGCGGGATTGCGGGGGATCGAGGCCAAGGCGCCCGACATCCTCGAGGCCTTGTCGCGTCACGAAGGCGCCGATGGCGGCATCGGCGCAAATGCGCTGCGCGCGGGGTTGACGGCGGCGGGGTTGCTGCCGGAAACGCAGGAGCCCGACAGACTGGTGCCCGGTCTCTGGCCGGCGCTGGCGCTGATGACCAACGGTCAGGCAGTGCTGGTGCTGGAGCAGGAGGCGGGCGGGCTGACGATCTACGATGCCGGCGCTCCCGGCCGCCGCGCCGAGGTGCCGCTTGGCGAGTTCGCGCCCTATTTCTCGGGAACGCTGCTGCGGGCCGAGGCGCCGGTGCAGGCGCTGTCGGAGACCCATGCCGCAACGGCGGGAGAGGCGCATTGGTTCTGGGGGCAGTTCCACCGTTTTACCCGTGCCTTCGGCGAGGTGGCGCTGGGGTCGTTTGTGGCGAATCTGCTGGCGGTTTCGGTCGCGCTGTTTTCGCTTCAGGTCTATGACCGGGTGATCCCGCATCAGTCGGAAAGCACGCTTTGGGTGCTGGCCGCCGGCGCCTTCATGGCGCTGCTGCTCGAGGCTTTCCTGAAAGTCGCGCGGTCGCAACTGCTCGACGGGGCGGGGCGGCAGATCGAGATGACCGTGCAGGAGCTGCTGATGGCGCGGCTGCTGGGGATGCGCTCGGACACGCCGGGCCGCTCGCCCGCGCAGCTTTTCTCGTCGATGCGCGAATTCGGTTCGGTGCGCGAGTTCTTTACCGCCTCCACCGTGGGGGCGCTGGCGGATATTCCCTTCATCTTTGTCTTCCTGCTGCTGGTCTGGTCCATCGCCGGGCCCGTCGTCGGGGTACTGATCCTCGGCGGCGTGCTGATGGTGCTGCCGGGGGTCTTCATGCAGAAGCGCATGATCCGCCTGACGCGGGAGATGCAGGGCGCCTCGGCCAAGCAATCGCGGCTGTTGCAGGAAACCGTGGTCGAGCTGGACACGATCAAGTCGCAGCGCGCCGAAGACCGGTTCCGCCGGCTCTGGGAAGAGCTGACGGCGGTGCAGGCGCTGAAATCCTCCGAACAGCGCCGCCTTTCGGCGATCCTCACCTTCTGGAGCCAGGGCATCCAGCAGGCCACCTATGTCACTGCGGTGATCTCCGGCACCTATCTGGTCTTCGCGGGGGAATTCACCGTGGGCTCGATCATCGCCACCGGCATCCTGACCTCGCGCACGCTGGCTCCGCTGACGCAGCTTTCCGGCATCATGGCGCGCTGGGGCAATGTCAAAGGCGCGCTCGACGGGCTCGACGGCATCGCCCATGCGGCGCAGGACCGCTCGGCCAGTCGCAGCTATCTGCGCCGAGACCACCTGCGCGGCCAGTACGAGCTGCGCGACGTGACGTTCCGCTACGATCCCGAGGGGGCCTCGGTGGTCGATCTGCAAACGCTCGCGATCCAGCCGGGGCAGACGCTTGCCATCCTCGGGGCGAACGGGTCGGGAAAATCGACCCTGCTCAAGATGCTCACCGGGCTTTATGCGCCGGCATCGGGCAAGCTGCTCATCGACGGCACCGAAATGGCGCAGATCGAGCCGCGCGACCTGCGCCGCTGCATCGGCTATCTGGGGCAGGACGTGCGGCTGTTTCACGGCACGCTGCGCGACAACCTGAACCTCTCGCTGCTCGAGCGCGACGACGCGCGGCTTTACGAGGCGCTGGATTTCGCGGGGCTCGGGCAATATGTGAAGGCGCATCCCAAGGGGCTCGATCTCGACATCCGCGACGGCGGCGAGGGGTTGTCGGTGGGGCAGCGGCAAAGCATCGGCTGGGCGCGGCTCTGGTTGCAGGATCCCGACATCTGCCTGCTGGACGAGCCCACCGCCGCGCTTGACCAGACGTTGGAAAAGACACTGATCTCGCGGCTCGAGGGCTGGCTGAAGGGGCGCACCGCCGTCATCGCCACCCATCGCGTGCCGATCCTGGCGCTGGCCGACCGGACCATGGTGCTGGCCCATGGCCGCCTGGCCATCGACGGGCCGCGCGACCAGGTGCTCGGCCATCTGCGCAAGGGGGCCTGACGACCATGGCGACCAGTTCCACCACTCTGTCCGCCCAGCTCTTTCGCGATCTTCGCGGGCCCTCCCTGACGGTCTGGCTCTGTGCCATTTCGGTCTGGGCCTTCATCCTCTGGGCCGCCTATGCCTGGGTCGACGAGATCGTGCGCGCCGAGGGGCAGATCATCTCGTCCTCGCGGCCGCAGATCATCCAGAACCTCGAAGGCGGCATTCTGTCCGAGCTTCTGGTCAAGGAAGGCGACGAGGTGTTGCGCGGCGACGTGCTGGCGCGGCTGCACGGCACCAAGTTCCAGTCTTCCGTGGACGATCTTCAGGACCAGATCACCGCTCTCGAGATTCGCCGACTGCGGCTCGAGGCGGAACTGGCGGGGGTCTCGGCATTCGACGTTCCCGCAGCTTTGGCACGGCGCAGCCCGGACATGGTACAGTCGGAAGGCGCGCTTCTGGCGGCGCGGCAGGACGATTTCTCGACCCGGGCCACCGGTGCGAAACGGGTGCTGGACCAGGCGTTCAACGAGCTGAAGCTGCTTGAGGATCTGCTCGACAAGAAGGTCGTGGCGCTGATCGAGGTGACCCGCGCTCGCAAGGCCTATGCCGATGCCAAGATCCGCTACGAAGAGATCGTCACGCAGACCGAGCTGACGCGGGCGACGGAGTATTCCGACACGCTGAAGGAGCTGGCAACGCTGCGCCAGAACCTCAAGGCGTCGCAGGATCAGTTGACGCGGACGGTTCTGGTCTCGCCCATGCATGGCGTGGTGAACGGGCTGAACGTCACCACCATCGGCGGCGTGGTGCGTCCGGGCGAAGAGATCATGCAGATCATTCCGATGGACGAAGAGCTTTTCGTCGAGGCGCAGGTGGCGCCCGAGAACATCGCCAATATCCGCCGCGGGCAGGAGGCGACGATCAAGCTCACCGCCTATGATTACACGATCTACGGCACGCTCAAGGGCCGGGTCGATGTGATCTCGGCGGACACGTTCAAGGACGAGCGCCGCCCCGAGGCCGAGGCGCATTACAAGGTGACGGTGCGGGTCGACCGTGCCGCGCTGACCGACCGGCAGGCGGGGATCGAGATCCGCCCCGGGATGCAGGCGCAGGTCGAGCTGCACACCGGGGAAAAGACCGTGCTGCAATATCTTCTCAAGCCGCTCTACAAATCCCGCGAGGCGTTCCGCGAGCCCTGAGGGGTGCGCGGCTGCCCTTGCCAATCCGGGTATGAAGGCGCACATCGCGGCCATGGATGTCCGGCCCAACCCGCCTCTCGCCGCCGCGCTGACGCTGCTGGCCTCCGCCTTCGTGGCGGGGACGACGTTGCTGGCCAAGATGCTCGGCACCGAGACGCTGGGCCCGCCGCTGCACCCGTTGCAGGTCAGTCAGGGGCGGTTTCTCTTCGCGCTGATGGCGTTCTCGAGCGCGGCGCTGATCCTGCGGCCGCGCCTGACCCGGCCCGCCTGGGCGACCCACACGCTGCGGGTGGTGTTCGGCTGGGGCGGGGTAAGTTTCATGTTCGCCGCCGCCGCTTTCATTCCGCTGTCCGATGCCACCGCCATCAGCTTTCTGAACCCGGTCGTGGCGATGTTGCTGGCGATCCCGCTGCTTGGCGAAAAGGTCGGGCGCTGGCGCGTCTCGGCTGCCGTGATCGCGGTGGTGGGCGCAATGGTGCTGCTGCGCCCGACCCCGGAGGCCTTTCAGCCGGCGGCGCTTCTGGCGCTGGGCGCGGCGCTGTCTCTGGGCTGCGAACTGGTGGTCATCAAGCGGCTGACGCAGCGCGAGGGGGCGTTCCAGATCCTGCTGATCAACAATCTGATCGGGGCGCTCATCGCCAGTGCCGCCGCCCTGGCGGTCTGGCAGGCGCCGACGCCGGGGCAATGGGCGGCGCTGGCCGGGCTCGGCCTGCTCATGGCCGCGGCGCAGGTCTGTTTCGTCAACGCGATCCGCCGCGCCGACGCCAGCTTCGTCTCGCCCTTCTGGTATGCCACGCTGGTCTTTGCCGCGCTCTACGACTACCTGATCTTCGCCGAGGCGCCGGACGCGGTGTCGGGCCTGGGCGCGGCGATCATCGTCGCGGGGGCGGCGCTGCTGGCCTGGCGCGAGGCGCGGCTCAGGCCTTCAGGCGCCAGCCCGTCCGGAACAGGCCCCATGCCGCTAGCAGCACCGCCGCCGTCGCCGCCAGAGCCACCAGAAAGCCAAAGCCCGGGGCCGCGTCGCTGACCCCCAGCATGCCGTAGCGGGCGCCGTCGATCAGGTAGAAGACCGGATTGAAGTGGGTGATCTCGTACAGCACCGGCGGCAGCGCCTCGACCGAATAGAAGGTCCCCGAGAGGAAGGCGAGCGGCGTCACGAGGAAATTCGTGATCGCGGCCATCTGGTCGAACTTCATCGCCCAGAGCCCGGCCAGCATTCCCAGCGCCGACAGGAAGGCCGCGCCCAGCGTCACGAAGACCAGCAGGGTCAGGGGATGCGCCGGGGTCAGCCCGGTGGCGGCCCAGAGTCCCAGGGTGATCGCCAGCGCCACCAGCAGCCCGCGCGCCACGCCGCCGGCAAGATAGCCCAGCACCAGCTCGAACGGCGCCAGCGGCGGCATCAGCGTATCGACGATATTGCCCTGCACCTTCGAGATCACGATGGAGGAGGAGGTGTTGGCAAAGGCGTTCTGGATCACCGTCATCATCAGGATGCCCGGCGCGATGAAGCTGGTGAAGGGCACGCCCATCACATCGCCGCGCCGCGGCCCGATGGCGATGGTGAAGATCAGCAGAAACAGCCCGGCGGTCACCAGCGGCGCCAGCAGCGTCTGCGTCCAGACCGAGGTGAAGCGCAGCACCTCGCGCCGGCAGAGCGTGTAGAGCCCCAGCCAGTTGACGCGGCCAAAGCGGCGTTCGCCGGGTGTGGGGTGGGGAATATCGGTCATGCGGATGCCTTTCCTCTGCGGGCTTGGCTTGTAACTCGGATGGCGATGACTACAATAGGGCCACCCGCGGAATTTCCAGGCGGCCCCGCCGTGGGCCGCTTTTTCAATAAGGAACAGCCATGTCCTGGACCGATGAGCGCGTCGAGCTGCTGAAGAAGATGTGGGCGGAAGGCCAGTCCGCCAGCCAGATCGCCAAAGAGCTGGGCGGTGTCACGCGCAACGCCGTGATCGGCAAGGTCCATCGTCTGGGCCTGTCGAACCGCACCGGAGCGGCCGGTGGCGCCGCAGCGGCGGCCCCGGCGAAAGAGGTGAAGGCCCCGAAAGAGGCCAAGGCCAAGCCGGCTCCGAAGCCGGCCGAACCCGAGGTTGCCGCCAAGCCGCGCGAGCCCGCAGCGCCCGTGGCCGAAACGCGCCCGGCGACGCTGCCCGCGCGCAAGCAGATCATCCCGGCGGGCCAACCGCTGCCGCCGCAGCCCTCGGCCAACGAGATCAGCCCCGAGGCCTTGGCCAAGGTCAGCGAGATCGAGAAGAAGGCCAAGAAGCTGACGCTGATGGAGCTGACCGAGCGCACCTGCAAATGGCCGGTGGGCGACCCGGCGACCGAGGATTTCTGGTTCTGCGGGCTGCCGGTGCAGCAGGGCAAACCCTATTGCGAGGCGCATGTGGGCGTGGCCTTCCAGCCGATGTCCTCGCGCCGCGACCGGCGGCGGTGACGCAATCGCCCCTTGGGGAACGACGACAGCGGGGCGCCGGCGATGGCAGCCCCGCTTTGTTTTCCTGGGATCGGAGCAATGCAGCTTCGTGCTTACCAGCCCTGCATGTTGTGCCGTGGCAGGGGGGCTTGATCCGTGTGCTGCGGAAGCGCCATGTCGTGGCGCTCGGTCTCGGTGAGACGTGCCATCCTGCGCGTTTCGCGCCAGGCGCAATCACGCTGGATCAGCCAAGCCAGACCGCGCAGAGCGATGGCGACAGGGCCCGGTGACCACCGGGTGTTGGGGGGCGTGACGCTGGAAACGGTCTGGCGGGGCATCGTAAAGTCCTTTCGGGCTGAGGGGTGATCTGCCTTCCAGACTGACGTTCGAGCGCAAGAGATCCGCAAAATTCGGCGTCAAAGTCTCGGCAGGTTTCGCAAAACCTGCGCAATACTGCTAAGCTTTCTCCGTAAATTCTGGTTTGTCATTGTGAATGCACTGAAATCCGATGGTCATTTCCAACCGCGACCCATGCTGACGATCCATCTCACAGGCCCTTTCCGGCTCACAGGTGCCGGAGCTCCGGACCAGATTTCGCGCCGGGCACAGGCGATGCTGGCCTTTCTGGCGCAGCAGCCCGGCATGCGGGCCGAACGTGGGGTGCTGGCCGATCTGCTCTGGTCGGAGCGGGCGGAAGAGCAGGCACGGGCGTCGCTGCGGCAAGAGCTTTCGGTGTTGCGCAAGATGCTGCCCGAAGGTGTGTTGGATGCTGATCGCCAGCTTGTCCGGCTCGACCCCTCGCGAGTTGCGGTCGATCGTTCCGGTTTCGGAGACTTCCTGGAAGGGTTCGACCTTGCTTCGGAACGGTTTGAGGACTGGTTGCGCCAGGAGCGTTCCGCGCAAGGGGAGCAGGCGCGCGAACGGTCCATACCGGAGCTCCCGGCACGGGAAACCCGGCCCGGTCTGGCCGTGCTGCCGTTCGAGGCATTTGGAGCGGACGACAGAGATATGTTCGCCGACGGTGTCGTCGAGGACATCACCTCCGCGCTTTCCCGTGTTCGAGGGTTTCATGTCATCGCGCGCCAGTCAGCCTTTGCGCTGAAAGGCGAACGGCTTGATATTCCCGCCGCCGGCGCGCGGCTCGGGGTGAACTATGTCGTGGAGGGATCGGTGCGCCGGTCGGGCGACAGGGTGCGCATTGCGGTACAGCTTGTTGCGGCGCGTGATGGTCGAACGCTCTGGGCTGAACGGTTTGACGACCGTCTGGACGATCTTTTCGATCTACAGGATCGGATCGCGGCAAAGGTCGCCGGGCAGGTTGCCCCACATTTGCGGGCCGCCGAGATTGCGCGCGCCAACCGCCGGGTGCCCGAAGAACGCAGCGCCTACGAGATGACACTGACCGCGCTGCCGCATTTCTGGTCTCACCGGCGGGAAGAAACGCTCAAGGCCATCGGCTATCTGGATCAGGCGCTTGCGCATTCTCCCGACTATCTTCCCGCGCTGGCCTATAAGTCTTGGTGTCATGCGCATCAGTGCTGCTATCTCTGGAGTGCCGACGGACATTCCGACCGCGACACGGCGCTTTCGCTGCTGGCCCGTGCGCGTCCACTTGTGCAGGACGATGCCGCCGTTCTGGTCGCCCTTGGCGCGGTTTGCTCCATTGCAGGGAACGATTTCGAACAAGCCGAAGCCTTTGTGAACCGCGCCCTTCAGCTCGATCCGAACAATGCCTGGGGCTGGCTTCGCAAGGGTTGGAATGGGCTCTATCGCGGCAGGTTTCAGGAGGCGCTGGATGCGTTCGATCGCTGCGAACAGCTCAGCCCGCTTGACCCGTTTCACTTCAATGTCCTGTTCGGTCGCTCTGCCGTCATGCGCTCGCTGAACCGGTTCGATGAATCGATCGCCCTTGTCTATGAAGGGCTCCGGGCGGGGCCGGGAGTGACCTGGGCCTACCGCATGCTCTTCGCTACGCTCTGGATGGCTGGCCGCAAGGACGAGGCGTTGGAGGCGGGGCGGCTTTGGCGAAGCACCAATCCGGGGCTAACGCCCGAGCTAATGTCTACGCTCCTGCCCAAATGGACGCACGACCCGGAATATCTCGTTGCGCTCAAGCAGCTTTGGGAGCTCGAGGATTAGGGCGGGGCTTTTCCGGCGCCACGATCCCGCTTATATGCCGCCCATGCAGAATCCCCCCGACCTGCGCCCGGATCTCGCGCGCGCCCGTATCTCCGAGACGAAACGCGACGGCCAGCCGACCATCGGCATGGTCTCTCTCGGCTGTCCCAAGGCGCTGGTCGACAGCGAGCGCATCCTCACAAGGCTGCGCGCCGAGGGCTATGGCATCTCGCCCGATTACAGCGGCGCCGATGCGGTGATCGTCAATACCTGCGGCTTTCTCGACAGCGCCAAGGCGGAAAGCCTCGAGGCCATCGGCGAGGCGCTGAGCGAGAACGGCAAGGTGATCGTCACCGGCTGTCTGGGCGCCGAGCCCGAATATATCACCGGGGTGCATCCCAAGGTGCTGGCCGTCACCGGCCCGCATCAATACGAGCAGGTTCTGGACGCGGTGCATGGCGCCGTGCCGCCCTCGCCCGATCCCTTCGTGGATCTGCTGCCGGCGAGCGGGGTGAGCCTCACGCCGCGGCATTACAGCTATCTGAAGATCTCCGAGGGCTGCAACCACGCCTGCAAGTTCTGCATCATCCCCGACATGCGCGGCAAGCTCGTCTCGCGGCCCGCGAAGGCGGTGCTGCGCGAGGCGGAAAAGCTGGTCGAGGCGGGGGTGAAGGAGCTGCTGGTGATCAGCCAGGACACCAGCGCCTATGGCACCGACTGGAGGGACCGTGAGGAGAAATTCCCGATCCTGCCGCTGGTGCGCGATCTGGGCGGGCTCGGCGCCTGGGTGCGGCTGCATTACGTCTACCCCTATCCGCATGTGCGCGATCTGGTGCCGATGATGATCGGCGCGGCCGAGGCCGGCGCGGGCAAGGTGCTGCCCTATCTCGACATCCCGTTCCAGCACGCCCATCCCGACACGCTGCGGCGCATGGCGCGGCCTGCGGCGGCGGCCAGAACGCTGGACGAGATCGCCGCCTGGCGGGACATCTGCCCCGACATCGTGCTGCGTTCGACCTTCATCGTCGGCTACCCGGGCGAGACCGAGGCGGAGTTCCAGACCCTGCTCGACTGGATGGACGAGGCGCAGCTCGACCGGGTGGGCTGCTTTCAATACGAGGATGTGGCGGGGGCGCGGTCGAACGCGCTGCCCGATCATGTGGCGCCCGAGATCAAGCAGGAGCGCTGGGAGCGCTTCATGGAAAAGGCGCAGGAGATTTCGGAGGCCAAGCTGGCCGCCAAGGTCGGCAGGCGGATCGAGGTCATCGTCGATCTGGTCGAGGAGGATGCCGCCACCTGCCGGACCATGGCCGATGCGCCCGAGATCGACGGCAACCTCTTCATCGACGAGGGCCACGAGCGGCTGAGCGCCGGCGACATCGTCACCGTCGAGGTGGACGAGGCCGGGGAATACGACCTTTGGGGGCGGCTGGTCTGACGGACGCTCACGAAAGAGCGATTCGCCGGGAGGATTCTTTACCGTAAGGTAAAAATCGCCCATTTTTTTGGCGTCACCCCTGTCGATTCTGACAGTTTTTGATCCAGATCAAGTGAAAAAGCTGACGTTGCGTCGCTTTCGCAAAAGTTTGCCTTGGGACAAAATCCGCCGATTTGTGCTATGATCGGGATGTTCGGTCGGGTCAGCAGGGATGGACCAATCCGGTCTATTTGATCCGATCGCGTGGAGGGGACAGGGCCATTTCAGGCGTTGGTGTCACAGCCGCCTTTCCCACCATGCGTCCGTGATTGATCCTTTCGGGGGCAAGTGGTTTTGTATTTCTTTTCAGAGCGCTAGGAATGCTCCCGCATGTCGGGAGCATTCTTTTTGGGGGGGCGCTCCGATGGGGCGCAGCCATTGGCGGACGGGCGCGGCTACAGCACCACCGTGGGGCGCAGCACGGCGCCGCCTTCGTCCATCTCGACCAGGATCTGTGCCTCGGCGTCTCCGGGGCGGTTCAGCGGATCGGGCAGCACCCCCAGCGACATGGCCAGGGCCGCGAGCTCGGCGCGCGAGGTCATTCCGGTGTTCTGCGACAGGGCGCTCAGCCGCTGGCGCACCGCCGAGACCGAGACCCGCAGCCGGTCGGCGATCTGCTTGTCCTGTAGCCCCGCGCCGATCAGTTCGAGCAGTTCGAGCTGCTTGGGGGTGATGCGGTTGCGTTCGGGGAATTCGCGGCCGAAGTGATACATGTAGCGCTGAAAGCCGGTCAGCGCGGCGGTGGTCAGCGTCCAGCCATGGGCGTTGATGATGGTCAGCATGTCGCGGCGCGAGTGATCGCCGCCGAAGGTGATCAGTGCGGCCTGCGGCGGGGCGTTGTAGCGCAGCGGTACGGAATAGCCAGCCCGCATCCCGCGCCGCGCCGCATCCCGCAGCACCTCGACCCGGGCCTCGGGCAGCGGCTTGTATTCGTCGAGAAACTCGAGCCCCACCGCGATGGGGGTGAGGTGATCCATCGCGTGGCTGCGGAAATAGGACCAGCGCGCCAGCTCGGGGTCGCTGTTATGCGCGCTGAGCCAGGAGGCATCGTAGGAGGTGCGGATGAAGCGGGTCTTCTTCCAGTCGCGCCAGGAGCTTGCGGAAATGAGATCGACGAAGGGAAGCTGCAATTCGCGCCCGAGGGCCACGATCAGACGCCATACCTCGAGTGAGCTCTCCGCCGTTTCCAGCCTGAGCAGGAAGCGCTGGAGGAGGTCGGGAACGTGACGCTCTGCCGCGCAGGTTTCGCGGCTCGGAGGCGTGGCATCAGGCAGTTTCATCCTCCAGATGCAGTTTCATGTCGATCAGCACTTTCTGAATGGCGAGGGTTTCCTTCAGCAGACGCCGGGCCTCGTTGGCCGAAATCACGCCATCCTCGATCGACTGGTGATATTCCGCCATCAGCATGGCAAAACGCTGGCTAAGCACGACCACATCGCTGTTGATGCCGCCGCCTTCGCGCGGCGCGTTCCGGCGCTCGCTGTCGTAATGCAGCGCGATCCCCTTCAGCTCGGCCAGGGCCGAGGTGACATGCGGATAGGAGGCGGCCTCTTCGAGCGCGGCAACGGCGTCGATCGGCATGAAGCGGTCCTCATGCTCGGGGTAGTCGGAGTAATACCGCCCCAGCGTCGCCTTGGACTTCCCTGTGAGTTTGCACGCCGGTTCGATGCCGACATCCTTCACAAGGGCTTCGGTGTGTTTCTTGAGATAACGTCCGACACTCGACATCTGCAAAGCTCTCAGCCCCTTCTGCCCCACCGTAACCGTTGGGGAACTCTCAATATCATTTCCCATTAAACGAGCCGGAAGGAAATGTCATTCCGATACCTGCCGGTTCGCCGGCTGTACGAGTGGCCGATGCCCAACATCGGTGCAAGGGTAAGATGGCGGCGCCCGTTCCGTGAGGCCGGGGCGGTCTGCCGTCAGGAAAAGAACTGGCGCGGTGGAGGCCGGAGACCCCCGGGGGCATGCCCCCACGGCCTGCCCATCGCGCCGCTTTTTCCGTTGGCGAAAGGACGCAGCCTTTCCCGCTTGCGCGGCGGCGTGGGCTGCGGCATGGCTCTGCCCCATGGCCAAGCTCTATTTCAACTATTCCACCATGAACGCCGGCAAATCGACCCTGCTCTTGCAGGCGGCGCACAACTATGGCGAACGCGGGATGGAGGTCTATCTGCTGACCGCCCGGCTCGACACACGGGCAGGCGAGGGGCGGATCGGATCGCGCATCGGGCTGGGGCGCCCGGCGGATACCTTCACCCCGACGGACGATCTCTTTGCGCGGCTTGCGGCGCGTCAGGCCGAGGGGCCGGTCGCCTGCGTCTTCGTGGACGAGGCGCAGTTTCTGACCGAGGCACAGGTCTGGCAACTGGCGCGGGTGGCCGACGATCTGGGGATTCCGGTGATGGCCTACGGGCTGCGGGTGGATTTCCGCGGGCAGCTTTTTCCGGGCTCGGCGGTGCTGCTGGCGCTGGCCGACACGCTGCGCGAGGTGCGCACGATCTGCCATTGCGGGCGCAAGGCGACCATGGTGATCCGCCAGGATGCCGAGGGGACGCCGGTGATCGACGGCGATCAGGTGCAGATCGGCGGCAACGAGACCTATGTCTCGCTCTGCCGCAGGCATTGGCGCGAGGCGGTGGGCGACCGGGTGCCGGAGTAGGCGCGGGGCGGGCGGTGGGCAAGATTGCCCACCCTACGGTCAGGCGCGCCTTGGCAGGATCTGCTGCGCGATGCCGGCGAAGATCAGATAGAGCGAAGTGGCGACCAGCCCCCAATGCGCCCAGCTTTCGGGGTGGAAATCCACCCAGGCGGCCCAGCCGGCAAAGAAGGTCCAGGCCAGGGCCACCGGCAGCGACAGGCGCCGCCAGCGCTCTGTCCGGACGGGATGGATGAACTTCAGCGGCAGGAACATGGCCACGGCCAGCAGCGTGACCAGCGACAGGATCACCCAGAAATTCGGCTGGATCGCGAAGAGCACCAGCACAAGCATGTTCCAGCAGCCGGGGAAGCCGTGAAAGGAATTGTCCTCGGTCTTCATCCGGCTGTCGGCGAAATACAGCGCGCTGGCGAAGGTGATGACGATGATCGCCAGCCAGCCGGTCCAGCCCGGCAGCAGCCCGGAGTGGAACAGCGCGAAGGCCGGGATGAAAACGTAGGTCAGGTAGTCGATGATCAGATCCAGCAAGACGCCGTCGAAGCGCGGCGCGTTGGTCTTGACGTCGTATCTGCGCGCCAGCGGCCCGTCGAGCCCATCGACGAAGAACGCCACCACCAGCCACAGAAACATGACCGACCAGCGTTCCTGAGCGGCGGCCAGCAGGGCAAGCATCGCGAAGACGGCGCCGGTCGCGGTGAAGAGATGGACGAGCAGGGCCTGTGAGGTGCGTGACATGCGCGTGTCATGAAGCATCCGGGCCGCAATCGCAAACCAAGTTTGCGCGGGGAAGGCCCTTCCCGGCACCGATCCGGAGGGTTTTCCACCGTGCCCGGAGAGGCGCTCAGCTTTCCGGCGGGGTGCGCATGAGCTGCGCCAGCGCGGCGAGTTCCTGGCCGATACCGCCCTCGACCGCTTCGGCCGCGGCAAGGCGCCCGGGTTCGGGCTTGTTCTGGCCGAGCTTCCAGGTGCTATCGACCGTCTCGATCTCGAGCCGGAAGGGCAGGATCATGCGCAGCAGCTTGCGCTTGGCCTCGTCCGACATCTTGTCGAGCGTCCAGGGCGTCTTGGGCAGGCGGGTCTCGAAGCCGGCGGATTGCGCGGCGAGCATCGGCTCCAGCGTTTCGGTTGGCAGCGGGATCAGCCGCCCGGTCAGATGCACCGCCACATAATTCCAGGTCGGCACCTGCTCGGGGCCCAGGGCGTACCAGTCGGGTGAGACATAGCCGTCGGGGCCGTTGACGGCGAGTCGCGCGGGCAGCGCGTCCCCCATGGCGCGGCAGATGGGGTTGGAGCGCACGAGGTGAAGATCGGCATGCGTGCCATCGGCGGAGAGCAGGAAGGGCACATGGCTGAGCAGCGGCGCGCCCTGCGTCGACACCGCCAGCGTTCCGAAGGCCCGGTCGCGGACGAAGCTCAGGCTCTGCGCTTCGGGTGTGCCGCGGAAGGTCGGGTTGGGGTGCATCGGGGAAACCTCCTGAGGTCAGCCGGTGAAAAAGGCCGAACGGGCCGCGCAGGGCTCAGCCAGCGCGCCCAGCACATGGCGGGCATTCGTCTCGGGCGCTGCGGTGCCGTCCAGCGTGAGATCGTAGCGCAGGCCGGCATGGATGCGCGCCGCGTCCTCGGCGGCGCTGCCGATACGGCGGTCGCCACGCGCCCGCTCGCGGCGGGCCAGGAGATCGGTCGGGGTGAAAAGCCCGACAAACAGCACCTGGTGCGCGCAAAGCAGGGTTTGCAACCGCCGGCGCCAGCCGGGCGTGTCGAGGATATGTTCGACGATCAGATTGCAGCCGCTGTCGGCAAAGCCCGCAAGGCTGCGATGCAGCCCCTCGAAGACCGCGGCGCGGATTTGTGGCCAGTCGCGGCGGTCGGGCGGCGGCAGGGCGCCGCCATCGCGGTAGGTGTCGAAGGAGAGCCGCAGGAACGGCGCGGGGGCTTGGGCCTGGAGCGCTTTGGCGAGGGTGGTCTTCCCGCTGCTCGACGCGCCGTGCAGGAGGACGATCACGCTCATGCCACCAGCCGGTGGCCGTCCTGACCGGTGATCGTTGCGGTGACGATGGCCCCCTCGCTTTGCGGGCGGGTCAGCGTGACCTCGGTGAATTGCTCGGTGCGGCCCATGTCGGGGGCTTCCATCAGGATGCGATGGGTCCGGCCCTGTTGCGCGGCGAGATGCCGCGCGACCGCCGCGGCGCCCGCCGTGCGGAGCCGGGCCGCGCGTTCCTTGATCACCCGCCCGTCCACCTGCGGCATCCGGGCCGCCGGCGTGCCGGGGCGCGGCGAATAGGGGAAGACATGCAGCCAGGTCAGCGCGCAATCCTCGACCAGCTTCAGCGAGTTCTCGAAATGCGCGTCGGTCTCGGTCGGGAAGCCTGCGATGATGTCGGCGCCAAAGGTCATGTCCGGCCGCAGCTTGCGGGCCTCTTCGCTGAAGCGAATCGCGTCGTCGCGCAGATGCCGGCGCTTCATCCGCTTGAGGATCAGATCGTCGCCATGCTGTAGCGACAGGTGCAGATGCGGCATGAGGCGCGGTTCGCTGGCGATCGCCAGCATCAGGTTTTCGTCCGCCTCGATGCTGTCGATCGACGAGATGCGCAGCCGGGGCAGATCGGGCACCAGGCGCAGGATGCGCATCACGAGATCGCCCAGACGCGGTGTGCCCGGCAGATCGGCGCCCCAGCTCGTCAGATCGACGCCGGTCAGCACCACCTCGTTATAGCCAGATTGCACCAGCCGCTTGATCTGGTCCACCACGACGCCTGCGGGCACCGAGCGGGAATTGCCCCGGCCATAGGGGATGATGCAGAAGGTGCAGCGGTGGTCGCAGCCGTTCTGCACCTGAACATAGGCGCGGCTGCGGGTGCCGAACCCGTCGATCAGATGGCCGGCGGTTTCGGTCACCGACATGATGTCGTTGACCTGCACCTTCTCGGTGTCGCCGATGAAACTGCTGCTCAGGCCGGTCCAGGTCTCCGGCGCCATTTTTTCGGTGTTGCCGATGACCGCATCGACCTCGTCCATCCGGGCAAAGCTCTCGGGGTCGATCTGTGCCGCGCAGCCGGTGACGATGACCCGCGCCTGGGGATTCTCGCGCCGCAGGCGGCGAATCTCCTGACGGGCCTTGCGCACGGCCTCGGCGGTCACCGCGCAGGTGTTGATCACCACCGCGTCGCCCAGTCCGGCCTCTTCGGCCAGCGCCTTCATCGCCTCGGTCTCGTAGGCGTTCAGCCGGCAGCCCAGCGTGGTGAATTTCGGCGCGCTCATTGCGCCGCCTCCAGCCAGGCGCGGGTGAATTGCCCGTCGAAGACATGCGCTGTCGCGCCGGTCATCCAGACGCCATCCTCGCGCCAGTCGATCTCAAGCGGGCCGCCGTCCAGTTCGATGGTCACGCGGCGCCCCGTCAGCCCGCGCCGCGCGGCGGCCACAGCAGTGGCACAGGAGGACGAGCCCGAGGCCAGGGTGATGCCGACGCCACGTTCCCAGACGCGCATCCGCAGGCGGTCGGGGCCGATCAGGCTGGCCACCTGCACATTGGTGCGCTGGGGGTAGAGCGGGTGATGTTCATGCACCGGGCCGAAACGGTCGAGATCGACAGCTTCGGCATCGGCGACGAAGAAGGTGCAATGCGGGTTGCCCATGCCGGTGGCGGTGGGGCTGCCCTCGATGGGCAGCTCCAGCGTGTCCATTTCATGCGCAAGCGGGATCTCGTGCCAGTCGAGCTGCGGCGCCCCCATGTTCACCGAGGTCAGCCCGTTGCCGGCATCCTCGGCCAGCAGCGTGCCGCGTTCGGTGATCAGACGCAGCCGGGTCGCGCCGCTTTCGTCCATCAGGAACCGCGCGATGCAGCGCGTGGCGTTGCCGCAGGCGCCGGCGGTGGAGCCGTCGGCGTTGTAGAAGGTGAGTCGCGTATCGTCCTGTCCGGCCTCGATCAGCGCAAGCTGGTCGAAGCCGACGCCGCGATGGCGGTCGGCCACGGCGCGGGCGAGGGCCGGGGTGATCTCGATCTTTTGCGCACGCCCGTCGAGCACGACAAAGTCGTTTCCAAGCCCATGCATCTTCATGAAGGGTAGCGTATCGGGGGCGTGTTTCATGCGGGGGCATATACGCGCGTTGGGGGGGCCTTTCCAGAGGTCGCGCAACTTGATGCAAGAAAAGCGCGATTCAGGGGTTGACCCCGCTTCGTGCTCTTTCTAGATAGCCCGCCAGTGGGCCGTTAGCTCAGTTGGTAGAGCAACTGACTTTTAATCAGTGGGTCGCAGGTTCGAATCCTGCACGGCTCACCACTGAATCTCCAAAAAGATCAAAAAGATAAACTCCGCCGTATGCGGTGGAGGCTGGCACGCCGCCGGCGTTCGGCGCCGGTCTGGCCGGGCTACGGCTTCTGACGGCAGGCAGGCCATTTGCCGGGCGGGAGTATTTTCCCAGCGGGAGGCCTTCAACCTGATCGCGTCGGCAAAGCGCATCGCCTCCTTGCCTGAGTCGACGGTATGTCCGGGCGGCCATGACGATAGGTCGGAAAGGGCGGTCCGGCCCCTGTCGCGCGACAGCGCACACGCCGGGGTCGGACCGGGGCCGGCGCCCAACCGGGGGGAGCTGGATGGTCGGGGCCAGCCTCGCAGCGGTCGCTCCGGGATGGGGATGACCGACCGCGTCATCCGTGCCGAGCGCCTTTCGGGCGCGCGCAGGGCGGATTCAGAGCCGTCTGCGTCGGCGATTAGGCGGGAAGAGGCCCGCAAGGCGGTGCCGCCATCCCGTCGAAACCTGCGGGGGTCGCCGGAAGGCGTGTGACCGGCGTCACGCCGGTCCCGGACATCGGCTGGCCGTGATGGTCCGGCGGCGCGGCCTGGGCCCGGGCAGGCCCGCTGCCCAGCCCGAGGATGAGCGCACCTGCGGCGATGGTCACACCCGCGCCGAGAAACGCGCCGGCGATGGTCATGCCGATTGCGAGGACGCGATGTTTCAAAGTCATAATGGATCTCCTTCCCGTCGCCACGCAGGCGGGTTTCAAAGCGTTTTCCGTTGGCGGTTGGCCGTCTGTCCCGCACATCGCGCCGCTCGCCTGTGAATGGAGAGGGGATAGGATGGCGGGGATTTCGAGGTATTGATCGGGCCCGTCAGAATCTTGACGCCGCATGCCAAGGCAGAGATCACTGCTCGCGGCGGTGCGATCTGGCCTGACATGGCCGGTCCCGCAGGGGAGCGTGTGACCGGCATTTCGGCGATATTCGCGCGCAAGCTGGGGATGCGGCGCATCGCCTGCCGGACAGGGCCGCGCTTTGCGCCTCGGTCGCGCCGGTTTCTGCCGAGGACGATTCTTCCCTGCTCGAGACCATCGCGGCAAGCGCATGGCCGAACCCGCGCCTGCAAGCGATGGGAGGGGCCGCCCTCCGGCGCCTTCCGGCAGAGCGGCGCTCATCGGTCCGCGCCGGCTGAGGAGTCGCCACGGGCCGCCAGCGCAGCCTCCAGCGCCGCGATGCGGGCGTCGCGCTCGGCCAGAAGCGTTGCAACCCTGTCCAGACCGACGCGGCGGGGAATGTGCTGGGGGCAATTCACGTCCCAGGCGTCGATGTCGAACAGGATCGCGCGTTCCGGACGGCCCGTCGTCGTGTCGCCGGCAAGCCGGGCCAGCAGCGCGGGATCGTCTTCGATCACCCGGGCCCGGCCCCAGATCTTGATCCGGCGCGCGGCTTCGTAGTCGATCAGGAACAGGAACGCGCGGGTGTTCTCCGACAGGTTCCCGAGCGTCACATATTGCCGGTTGCCGGCGAAATCGGCAAAGCCGAGCCGCCGCGCGCCCAGCACCTTCAGAAAACCCTCGGGACCACCGCGATGCTGGATATAGGGGCGGCCCGCCGCGCTGGCGGTACCGAGGAAAAGGCTCGTCTGCCGGCTGGCGAAGGCCGCCAGCTCGGGGGTGACCCGGTCCGGCCAGGGACGCTGTGCCTCGAGCCGCGCATAGCCCTCGCGCGAACCCTTGGCGCTCTGGATCCCGCGCACCGCAGGGGTAAAGGCCACGTCCATCGTGCTGTGCCCGGCCATGGTCAGAGCCCCATGTCGCTGAGCGAAGGGTGATCGTCCGGGCGCCGGCCCTGGGGCCAGTGAAACAGACGCTCCGCCGCCGCGATGGGCTGGTCGTTGATGCTTGCATGGCGCAGGGCCATCAGCCCGGCATCGTCGAATTCCCAGTTCTCGTTGCCATGGGCGCGGAACCACTGCCCGTTTGTGTCGCACCATTCATAGGCGAAGCGGACGGCGATGCGGTTGCCGGCGCAGGCCCAGAGCTCCTTGACGAGCCGGTACTCGGTCTCCTTGCGCCATTTCTCCGTCAGGAAGGCCACGATCTCTGCGCGGCCGGTCAGGAATGTATCGCGATTGCGCCAGCGGCTGTCGGGGGTGTAGGCGCGCGAGACGGCCTCGGGGTCGCGGCTGTTCCAGGCGTCTTCGGCCAGCCGCACCTTATGCGCGGCGGTGTCCGGGGTGAACGGGGGAAGCGGGGGGCGGGTCATGTCGGGGTCTCCATCGGAAGGGCTGGCGACGGCCGCCGGGGCCGTCGCCAGGGCGGGGCGTCAGGCGGCGACGCCCTCGGCGACGGGGAAGTCGATCTCGGTCTTGGCGACCTCGTTGAGATAGTTGGTCCAGATGTTCAGCGCGACATGCTGCACGATCTCCACGATCTGGGCGTCGTCGTAGCCGGCGGCGCGCACGGCAGCGAGATCGGCGTCGGCCACATGCCCGCGCTGCTCGGCGACCTTGACCGCGAACACCACCGCTGCATCCGCCTTGGCGTCGGTCGAGCGGCCCTTGCGGTTGGCGGCGATTTCCTCGGGCGAGAGCTTGGCGAGATTCGCGCCCAGATAGCTATGCGCCGACAGGCAGTAGCCGCAGCCGTTGAACTGCGCGATGGCCAGCGCGATGCGCTCGCGGGTGGCGGCGGGCAGGCGGCCCTTGCCGAGCGCGCCGAAGAGCCCGAGATAGCCTTCCAGCGCGGCGGGGCTTTGGGCGGCGAGCCGGAACAGGTTCGGCGCGCTGCCGAGCTGTTTGCTCACCTGCTCGAGCAGCGGGCGCGAAGCCTCGGGCGCGGCGTCGATGGTGGCGGGAATGTCGATGCGGGACATGAGTGTCTCCTTTGCGGTTGCTGTTGCAGCGCCAACATAAGACTTCCGATTTTGATGGGGATTGCGTAAAATCTGGAAGTATCC
This sequence comes from Salipiger pentaromativorans, assembly GCF_024721115.1. Classification (GTDB taxonomy): domain Bacteria; phylum Pseudomonadota; class Alphaproteobacteria; order Rhodobacterales; family Rhodobacteraceae; genus Salipiger; species Salipiger pentaromativorans. Next base: position 131,080 of record NZ_JAMDHK010000011.1, read on the forward strand.
TTCCAAAATTTGGAAGCCTTTCGGAGTATGCCGGCATGACCGACCGCCTCGAATCCATGACGATCCTCGTTGCCGCGGTGGAGGCGGGCAGCCTGTCGGCGGGCGCGCGCCGCCTCGGCCTGCCGCTGGCCACGGTCAGCCGGCGGGTGGCGGAGCTCGAGGAGCTTCTGGGCACGCAGCTTGTCCAGCGCTCGCCGCGCGGGCTGACGCCGACCGAACCGGGAGAGGCTTATCTCGCGGCCTGCCGCAGCATTCTGGAGCAGGTGGGAGAGGCCGAGCGCATGGCCGCGGGCGAGTTCCGCGAGCCGAAAGGGCTCTTGAGCCTGTCGGCGCCCATCGTGTTCGGGCGCCTGCATGTCCTGCCCGTGGTCGGGGATTTTCTCGAGCGTCACCCCGAGGTCGATGTCCGGCTGGAGCAGACCGACCGCCCGGTGAGTCTGACTGAGGAGCATTTCGACGCCGTCATCCGCATCGGCGATCTGGCCGACAGCGCCCTGCGCGCGCGCCGCATCGGCGAGGTGCGCAGGCTGATCTGCGCCAGCCCGGCCTACCTCGCGGCGCGGGGCCGTCCGCAAACGCCCGAGGATCTTGCCGGGCACGATTGCATCTCGTTCGACCGCCTGCTGCCCGCCGGCCGCTGGAGCTTTGGCGAGGGGACGGCAGAGCGTCAGGTCCGCAGCCGGGCGCGCATGTCGGTCAACACGGCGGAAGCCGCCATCGCCGCGGCGGAGGCGGGGCTCGGGATCACGCGGGTCCTGTCCTATCAGGTGGCGGAGTCGGTTGCGCAGGGGCGGTTGCGGATCGTGCTGGCAGAGGAAGAACCGGCCCCCTGGCCGGTTCACATCCTCTTTCGTGCGGGAATCGTCCCGCGCAAGCTGCGGGCCTTCGTGGATTTCGCGAGCCCCCGGCTGGCTGCGGCGTTGTCGGCGCACGGGGCGCGGCTCGCGGAGGCCCCGGTGTCCGGCACATAGCGGGGGCGGTGCTCGCTTTGCGCTGGCCGGGATCAGGCCATCGAAGGTGGGTCGCCCCTGCCGGATAGTGACAGGGCAGAGGCGCGTTTTTCCGCCACGCCAATGGGGGCCGTCCGGGGGCGGGCACCCGGTGTGACGGGGACGGGGTGGCGCTCAGCCCGCCGGTCTGGGCGCGGGCTCCGGCGTTTCTGGGCGTGTCCGCAGCCCGAGATCCATCAGCACGGCGATGACCGCCGGGGTCACGAAGAGCGCAAGGAAGGTGGCGGCGGAGAGACCGAAGGCAAGGCTTGCCACGATCGGGCGCAGGAACTGCGCCTGTGTGCTGGGTTCGAACAGCAGCGGGCCGAGACCGACCACGGTGGTGAGCGAGGTCAGGAAAATCGCCCGGAACCGGTCGCGGACGGCTTCGCGCCCGGCGTCGAGCACGTCCATCCCCTGTTTCAGCCGGTCGTCGATGAAATTCACCAGCAGGATCGAGTCGTTCACCACCACCCCGGCCAGGGTCGCGAGCCCGACAAGGCTGGGCAGCGAAATCTGTAGCCCCAGCAACATATGCCCCCACATCACCCCCACGAGGCTGAGCGGGATCGCCGCCAGCACGGCGACGGTGCGCACGAAACTCTGGAGGTAGAAGGCCAGCAGCAAAAACACGCCGCCTGCCCCCAGCACCATGTTGCGCGCCAGCGAACCGCCGGTGGTCGAGGTGTCTTCGGCCTCGCCCAGAATCTGCACCGAGATGTCCGGGCGTTTCGCCGCCAGTTCGGGCAGGTAATCGGCTTTCAGCGCGGCCATCAGCTCGCGGGCGTTGGCGATGGCGGGGTTGATGGTGCCCTGCACCCGGACGCTGCGCTGCCCGTCCACCCGGTTGATCGTGGCAAAGCCGCGCGATTGCGCCACCGTCGCCACCGCCGACAGCGGCACCAGCGCGCCGCCGGAGCTGCGGATGCGCAGGTCGAGGATGTTGGACAGCGCGACCCGGTCCGTTTCGGCAAAGCGCGCCACGACATCGAGCTCGCCCAGCTCGTCGGCGTAGCGCAGGGCGCTGTCGCCGCGGAAGGCGGCGCGCAGCTCGTTGGCGATGGTCTGCGGGGTTACCCCCAGAGTGTTGGCGGCGGCGGTATCGAGCCGGACCAGATATTCCGGCTTGCCCGGCATCAGGTCGAAGGTCACGTCGCGCACGCCGGCGAAATCGCGGAAGAAGCGGCGTAGTTCCCGCGCGGTCGTGGCGAGATCGTCGAGGTCGGGGCCTTGCACCAGAAGGTCGATGGGTTTGCCGCCGGCGCCGCGTTCCTTGTCGGTGATGCGGAAGGCGGCCATGTCGGGCAGCCGCCCGGTCAGCGACTTCCAGCGGTCGAGCACCTCGGTCACGTCGGTGCTGCGTACACCGGCGGGCAGCAGCTTGGCGCTGACCGTGGCCATATGGGGGCCGGTCCCGGAGGCGTCGGGATTGCTGCCGTAGGTGATGGTATAGCTTTGCACCAGCGGCTGGCCGTCGGGCTGCGCGGGCGTCAGCTCGTCGTTCATCGTCTCGAGCGCCGACACCACCTTGGTCACGCGCTTTTCCGTCAGGGCGAGCGGTGCACCCTCGGCCAGCAGCAGCCGTGCCTCGACCGTGTCGCTTTCGAGCTGCGGAAAGCTCTGGTACTTGATGAAGCCGCCCGAATACGGGGCGAGCGACAGCATCACGAGGAACACCGCGATTCCCAGCGTGGCGTAGCGAAAGCGCAGCGCAAGCGCCGCCAGCGGTACGATTGCCGCGTCGCGGAATCGCGCAAACCCGTCATTGACCGCCTGACTGATGCGGCTCGGGCCGCTGAGCTTGCCCAGCGAGTGGCGCATATGCGCGGGCAGGATGAGAAACGCCTCGACCAAACTGATCGCCAGCACGATCAGCAGGACGATGGGGATGTATTTCAGCACCGCGCCGATGCTGCCGGCCATGAAGCCCAGCGGGCCCACGATCATGGCCGTGGTCAGGAACGAGGCGAAGACGCCCGGTCCGACCTGCCGCACGCCGTTCACTGCTGCCTCGCGCGGGGATTCCCCCGCCTCGCGTCGGCGCACGATGTTCTCCGAGATCACGATGGCATCGTCCATCAGCAGACCCACGGCGATGAGCAGCGCCACCATCGTCATCATGTTGATCGTGTAGCCCAGCAGCTCCATGGCGAAGATCGCGCCAAGGAAGGATACCGGCAGCCCCATCGCCACCCAGAAGGACAGGCGGAAGCCGAAGAACAGCCACATCACCGCCAGCACGAGAATCAGACCCTGCGTGCCGTTCTCGGCGATGATGCGCAGGCGGTCGGTGATATTGCTGGTGGAGTCCTGCGAGATCGCAAGCTGGATATTGCCCGGCGCCTCGGCCTGGGCCCGCGCGAGCTGCCGGTCGAGCGCGGCCTTGACCCGCAGCGCGTCCTGCGTCGCGGTCTTGTTCACCGCGACGATGGCGGCGCGTTTGTTGTCGTAATAGGCGGCCTGCGCGGGATCGTCGAAGCCCGCGGTGATCCGGGCCACATCGCCCAGAAGCAGCCTGCCGCCGGTCTCGGAGCCGGCAATCGGAATCCGCGCCAACTCGGCCGGGGTGCGCTTTTCGCCCAGAAACCGGATTGCCGCGTCGCCATCGGGGCCTTGCAGCGTGCCCGCGGGCAGGTCGAGGCTGTGCTGGGCCAGGACAGTGCCGATCTGTGCGATGTTCAGCCCGTGGCTTTGCAGCGCGACCGCGTCGAATTCCACGGCGATCTCGCGATCCGAGAACCCGCCGATTTCCACATCCGAAATCTCGGGATCGGCGCGCAGGCGTTCGGCCAGCGCCGAGGCATAGGCGAACAGGACCTGCGGGTCCTCCGGGCCGGTCACCGCGACGGAAGAGACCGAGGCCACGCGCTCGACCACGCGCGTTACCGGGTCTTCGGCCTTGTCGGGAAAGCCGGTGACCCCGTCGATGGCGGCTTTCAGATCGTTGTGAAACCGCGTCATATCGGCGCCTTCGACGATCTCGGCGGTGATCACGGCGGTGTTCTCGCGCGACTGGCAGGTCAGGCGCGACAGGTTCTCGACGCTGCGCAGTGGGGTTTCCGCCATGACGCAGATGCCGCGTTCGACCTCGGCGGGCGTGGCCCCGGGATAGGCGATGCGGATCTCTACGTCCGAGGGGGCGACCAGCGGGAAGGTGTCGCGCTGTAGCTTGGGCAGGGCCGAGAGGCCAAGCGCCAGCAGCGCGATCATCAGGATGTTGGCCGCGGTCGGGTGAAGCGCGAAAAGGCGGATCATTTTTCGCCCTCTTGCGACTTGCCCTTACCTTGCCCCTGTCCGGACCCCGCAGGCGCCGCCTGACCCGTCGCCTCGGCCTTGAGCGCGGCCAGGCGGGCGCTGTCCTCGACCGGTTTCACCTGCATTCCCGGGACCGCAATGGTGGGCGAGGTGATCACCAGTTGATCGCCGGCCTCCAGCCCGCCGCCGATCACCGCGAGGTCGCCCATGGTGAAGGCAATGGAGACCTTGCGCTTTTCGAGAACATTGTCGCCGGTCACAACCAGCGCATTGCCGTCCCAGACCGCCTCTGCCGGAGCGGTGAGCAGCTCGGTCTCGGGGACCATCAGCAGCACTTCGACAAACATGTTGCGCCGCAGGGGCGGGCGCTCGCCGGCGGCGGCCTGGCCCAGCGGGTCCTCGACGCGCACGACGACGGTCGCGCTTTGGGTGTCGCTTTCGATGGCATCGCCGACACGCACCACCTGGGCTTTCCAGGTCACGTCGTGACCGGGCGCGGTCAGCCGCACGCGGGCCTTCAGATCCGTCACCGCAGCGCCGGGGCCCGCCAGCCGCAGCAGCGGCCCGACATGGCCCATGGGGAACTTGGCGGCGATCTCGGCCGCCTCGACGCCCTCACCCGAAAGCAGGGTCTGACCGGAGCTGACATATTGTCCCTCGGCCGCCGAAACCTCGGTGATCCGCAGATCGTAGGGAGCGCGGATCTCGGTGAATTCCAGAGACCGCGAGACCGAGGCTTTCTGCGACAGCACCACGTCGCGCTCGGCCTTCGCCAGCCGCCGCTCGTTTTCGATCGAGGTCACCTGCGCCCGCGCCGAAAGCTCTTGTCGCCGCGCCGTGTCGAGCCCCGCCCGGGTGGCGACCCCCTGCGCGGTCAGTTGTTCCTGGCGGTTCAGCTCGGCCTGCGCCAGCGCGAGGTCGGCCTTGCCGATCTCGAGACTCGCGGCGAGGGTCTGGTCCTTCACATCCGCCGCCGCAAGCTGCGCGTCCATCTGTGCCAGCGACAGCCGCAGATCGGCGTCGTCGATGCGGAAGAGCGGCGTGTCCGCCGGCACCAGCGCCCCGGGCGCCAGATCGTCGGCCCGTGCCGAGATGTCGCCAGCGATCCGCGCGACGGCACGCCATTCGCGCACCGGCGCGACGGTGCCGTAGCCCGAGATGCGTGGCACCACCGGCATCGGCGCCATGGTCAGCACCCGCACAGGCGTGGCGGGGCGCTTGATTTCGCTCTCCGCCGGCGGCTGCTTGAGCGTCTCGGCATAGACGAAGGCCGCCGTGCCGAAGGCTGCGGGGATGCCAAAGGCCAAAATGCGGCCGGCCCATCTGCCCAAACCTGCCATCGCTGCTCGCCTCCCGGTTACATTGCGACTGTTGAATGAGAGTAGAAAACAGCCTGGCTCCGGGAATGGCAATCACGTTGTTGCGATCTTTCGGCAGCGGCGCCGGTGCCGCATGCTGGGCGGGGTCAGCGGTTGCGGAACGCCGGCGGGCGTTTCTCGGCAAAGGCGGTCATGCCTTCCTTGCGGTCCTCGAGGGCAAAAGTCGCGTAAAGCAGCCGCCGCTCGACATAGAGCCCTTCCTGTAGATGGGTCTCGTAGGCTTTGCTGACCGCTTCCTTTGCCAGTTGCATCACCGGGCGCGAGCGTTTCGCCAGGGTCTTGGCCAGCGTCATGGCCTCTGTCACATGATCTCCCGCCGCGACCACGCGGCTGACCAGCCCCATGGCCAGCGCCTCTTCGGCCGACAGGGCGCGGCCGCTCATGATCATGTCCATGGCCACGGCTTTCCCGACGATTCTGGTCAGCCGCTGTGTGCCGCCGGCGCCGGGAATGATGCCGATGGCGGTTTCCGGCAGGGCAAAGCGCGCGGTTTCCGAGGCGATGACGATGTCGCACATGAGCGCCAGTTCGCAGCCGCCGCCAAGTGCGTGGCCCGAGACCGCCGCGAGGGTAGGCTTGCGCACCCGCGCCAGCCCTTCCCAGGTGGCGGTAATGAAATTCTCTTCATAGACTTCGGCAAAGCTCTTGTCGGCGATTTCCTTGATGTCGGCACCGGCGGCAAAGGCGCGGTCCGAGCCGGTGACGACCAGAGCGCCGATCGCGGGATCGGCATCGAAGGCTGCGGCAGCCGCCGAGATTTCGGCGGTGATCTGGCGGTTGAGCGCGTTCAGCGCCTCAGGGCGGTTCAGGGTGATCAGACCGACGGGGCCGTCGGTGGAGACAAGAATGCAGTTGTAGCTCATGGCGGCCTCAGGCGATGCGGATCAGGATCTTGCCCATGCGGGCAGGGGTTTCGAGATGGTCGAAGGCGTCGGGAACATCGGCGAGCGCGAAGGCCCGGTCGATGAGCGGTTCAAAGCCGCCGGTTTCCCAGGCCCGGATCAGGCGGCGGAATTCTTCCATCGAGCCCATGGTGGCGCCATGTACCGATAGCTGCCGGACAAAGAGCCGTTGCAGATCGGCAGAGGGATGCGCGCCGGTTGTGGCGCCGCAGGTCACCAGATGCCCGCCGCGCGCCAGACTGCGCAGGGAGGCGCCCCAGGTCGCTTCGCCGACATTGTCCACGACCAGATCGGCGCCTTCGCCGTCGGTCAGGGCGGCGATGGCCTCGGGCAGGTTCTGGGTGCGATAATCGATCGTCTCGATGCCGAGCGCGCGGAAATGCGCGCCTTTGTCGGTGCCGCTGGTGGTGGCAATGACCCGGGCGCCCGCCATCCGGGCCAGTTGTACGGCGGCATAGGCGACGCCACCGCCCGCGCCCTGGACCAGCACCACCGAACCGGGCCCCACGGGGGCCTTGCCGAAGACCATGCGCCAGGCGGTGAGATAGGCCACACCCAGCACCGCAGCCTGGTCCATGTCGGCCTCCGGCGCGAGGCGGATCAGCGATCTTGCCGGCAGGACGACCTCTTCGGCGAAACTGCCGTGGCGGTGTTCTCCGAGGATGCGGGCGGTCCGGCAAAGCGGCTGGTCGCCGGCCAGGCAGGCGCGGCAGGTGCCGCAGAACTCATAGGGGTACAGAATGACCTTGTCGCCAGGGGCGAGGTCGGGCCGTCCCGGGGCTGAAATCAGCTCTCCGGCGCCGTCTACCCCCATGATCAACGGCAGATCATGGGTGATGCCGGCGCCGCTGTCGCGCATGTAGAGATCGACGCGGTTGACCGAGGCGGCGCGCATCCGCACGCGCGCCCATCCGGGCGGGCATTCGGGCGAGGGCATCTCGCGCAGCGCGACGCCCGCCTTGCCCCGCTGGTGCAGAACGATGGCTTTCATGGTTGTCCTCCCAGGTAATAATGTAAATATATTGCCTTAATATGGCAAGACTCTACTATTCTTCGTGGGTCTAGATAGATTTTTAAGGTGAAAATTGAGATTGATCTTACTGAGTCCGGGATTTATAAGTAAATATATTGCTATAAAATGGGAGGGTTTTGTGGCGTTGGATTCCGACACGCTTGCGCAGCTTTGCGCAACCTTGCGTCGCTTTGTCGATGAGCAGCTGATCCCGGCCGAGGCCGAGGTTTCGGAAACGGATGCGATCCCGGATCGCCTCTTGATGCAGATGCGCGACCTGGGTCTGTTCGGCCTGACCGCGCCCGAAAGCTATGGCGGGCTGGGCCTGACCATGGAGGAAGAGGTCATGGCGGTGTTCGAGCTGGGGCGCGCGGCCCCGGCGTTCCGCTCGGTCTTTGCCACCAATGTGGGGATCGGGATGCAGGGCATCGCCATCGACGGGACCGACGCGCAGAAGGCAGCCTATCTTCCTCGGCTCGCCTCGGGCGAGTTGATCGGCTCCTTTGCGCTGACCGAGCCGGATGTCGGGTCGGATGCGGGCGCGGTGAAGGCCACGGCGCGCCGGGAGGGGGACAGCTATGTCCTGAACGGAACCAAGCGGTTCATCACCAATGCGCCCTATGCGGGGCTGTTCACCGTGATGGCGCGCACCGATCCCGACAGTCGGGGGGCGGCTGGCGTATCGGCCTTTGCGGTCGAGGCGGGGACGCCCGGCCTGTCCACCGGCAAGCCGGAGAAGAAGATGGGTCAGCAGGGCGCTCATGTCTGCGACGTGATCTTCGAGGAGTGCCGGGTGCCGGCCTCGGCCCTGATCGGCGGCGTCGAGGGGCAGGGCTTCAAGACGGCGATGAAGGTGCTCGACAAGGGCCGGCTGCATATCGCGGCGGCCTGCGTCGGGCTGTCGGAGCGGATCATCGACGACATGCTCGATTACGCGGTGACCCGCCGGCAGTTCGGCAAGAGCCTGGCGGAGTTTCAGCTTGTGCAGGCGATGTGTGCCGACTCGCGGGCCGAGGCCTACGCCGCGCGCTGCATGGTGCTGGACGCGGCGCGCAAGCGCGACGCCGGGCAGGACGTGAGTGTCGAGGCGTCCTGCGCCAAGATGTTCGCCTCGGAAGCGGTGGGGCGGATCGCCGACCGCAATGTGCAGGTGCATGGCGGCAACGGCTATATCCGCGAATATCGGGCCGAGCAGTTGTTCCGCGATGCGCGGCTGTTCCGGATCTATGAGGGCACCACGCAGATTCAGCAGATCATCATCGCCAAGGCCATGGTTGCCCAAACGCGGGTGCGTTTGGGGCTTTGATCGCTGCGGGCCGGGGGGTCCCGGCCTGCGGATCCTGGCGGCGGCTATTCGGCCGCCTTTTTCTCGGTGTGGTTCTCGGGGTCGATCGCCTTGAAGTTGCGCAGCATCTTGTCGAGGTAGTGGATCATGTGGATCCGGTCCTCGGTGGAAAAGCCGCGCAGTGCGTCGTCGTAATAATCCGAGATGACCGGGCGCATGTTCTCGTCCCAGAGGCTGCGGCCCTTTGCGGTCAATCGGATCAGCCGCGAGCGGTTGTCGTTCTGGTCCACCGCGCGCTCGATGTAGCTGAGGGTTTCCAGCCGGGTCAGCACGCCGGTCAGGTTCTGCCGGCTGACCAGCAGGAAGGTTGCGAGGTCGCCCACCGCCACGCCACTTTCGAACTCGGGCCGCGTGAGGGCTCCCAGTACCGCCCATTGCTGGGTGGTGATGCCGTAGTCGTCCAGCGCCCGCGTGCCCGTCTTGTGCAGCATGTTTGCGCATTGATAGAGGCGAAAGAAGAGCCGGTTGCTGAGCTGCGGCCCGAGATCCCCCCAATTTTCGCTCTCTTGCGTCATGCCCGGCACTTTGCGGCCAGCCCGGGAGAAGGTCAAGATGCGCTGCGCGTGCGAAATAAAGTAAATATATTGACATAAAATCCTCTCTCCATCATGTTTCGAGTCAGGGAGGCCGTCCAGAGAGTGGATAAGGCGATTCGACGAAAATATGGGTAAATTCCCATTTTTCGGCTGGATGCCTGCGGCCTTGGAACTGGAAAGGAGATGGCGTTGCGTGGCCTGAGTGGGAAAGTAGTTGTCGTAACTGGTGGCGGCGGGGGAATTGGCTCGGCGACCTGCCTGCGCTTTGCGGCCGAAGGGGCACGGGTGATCGTCGCCGATATCGGCGCGGAGGCGGCGGAAAAGATCGCCGCGCAGATCCGTGCAGAGGGCGGCGAGGCGCAGGCATTGCAGGTCGATCTGACCGACTATGAGGCAAGCTGCGCGGCCGTGGCACGCGCCGAGGCCGAGGTCGGCCCCATCGACATTCTGGTCAACAATGTGGGCTGGGATCTGTTCGTGCCCTTCCTGAAATCCGAGCCGGATTTCTGGAGCAAGATCATCGACATCAACCTGCGCGGCGTTCTCAACATCACCAAGCCGGTGCTGGCCTCGATGGTTGCGCGCAAGGCGGGCGGCCGCGTGGTCTCGATCGGTTCCGACGCCGGGCGTGGCGGGTCATCGGGCGAGTCGGTCTATGCCGCCTGCAAGGCGGGGGTGATCGCCTTCATGAAGACGCTGGCGCGCGAACATTCGCGTCAGGGCATCACCTTCAACACGGTCTGCCCCGGCGTCACCGAGACGGCGATGCTCGAGAGTTTCATGGAGGCTGCGGGGGACAAGGAAAAGCTGCGCACGGCCTTTACCCGCGCGGTGCCGATGGGGCGGATGGGCCGCCCCGACGATTTGCCCGGCGCGATCCTGTTCCTGTCGAGCGACGATGCCGCCTTTATCACCGGTCAGGTGATTTCGGTATCCGGCGGCCTGACCATGCACGGCTGAGGAAGGCCCGATGGATTATACCGATATTCTCTACGAACTGCGCGGCGGTGCCGCCTGGATCACCATCAACCGCGCGGACAAGTACAACGCCTTTCGCGGTCAAACGGTGGATGAGCTGATCGACGCGTTCCAGCGTGCCGGCTGGGACCGCGAGGTGGGCGTGATCGTGCTGACCGGCGCGGGGGACAAGGCGTTCTGCACCGGCGGCGATCAGTCGGCCCATGACGGGCAATACGACGGGCGCGGGGTGATCGGCCTGCCCATCGACGAGTTGCAATCGCTCATCCGCGATGTGCCGAAGCCGGTGATCGCGCGGGTGAACGGCTTTGCCATCGGCGGCGGCAACGTGCTGGCGACGATCTGCGATCTGACCATTGCCTCGGACAAGGCGCAGCTCGGTCAGGTTGGGCCCAAGGTCGGTTCGGTCGATCCGGGGTTTGGCACGGCCTATCTCGCGCGGATCGTTGGCGAAAAGCGTGCCCGCGAGATCTGGTACATGAACCGCCGCTACACCGCCGCCGAGGCGATGGAGATGGGGCTGGTCAATGTGGTGGTGCCGCATGACGAGCTGGATGCCGAGGTCGACCGCTGGGTGGCCGAGCTGATGGAGCGTTCGCCCACCGCCATCGCGCTGGCCAAGGTCTCGTTCAACGCCGACAGCGAGAACATCCGGGGCATCTCGGCCATGGGGATGCGGGCACTCAGCCTCTACTACGACACGGACGAGAGCAAGGAGGGCGGCATCGCTTTCCGCGAGAAGCGCAAGCCGGATTTCAGGAAATTCGGGAAGTGACGCGCTGACATTCCATCAAGCAAACTAGGGAGGAAGTTCATGCTTGAGAAGACACAGGGCCGCAGGACGGCCATCGCTGCCGCGTTTCTGGCGCTGACCCTTGGAGGAGGGGCAAGTGCCGAAGGCGCGGCCGTCAAGGTGGGCTTTGCCGCCGATCTGACCGGTGCCTGTGCGGCATTGGCCGAGGACGGGCTGAACGGGGCGACACTCGCGGCCGCAGAGCTGAACGATGCGGGCGGCATTCTGGGCCGCCCGGTCGAATTGATCGTGCGCGACACCCAGACCAAGCCCGACGAGGGTGCCAAGGTGGCACGCGAGCTGATCACCGACGAAGCGATCGACGTGCTGACCGGGGTCTGTTCCTCGGCGGTGATGCTGGCCGAAAGCGCCGTCTCCAAAGAGCTGAAGACGCCGTTCTATGCTGCCATCGGCTCGACCCAGCGTGCCAATATCGAGCTGTTCCAGCCCTATTTCTGGCAGGTGCAGGCCAACGCCACGATGGAGGCCTATGCCGCCGCCGAATATGTCGCCAAGAAAGCCGATTGGAAACGCATCTCGACCCTAGGGTCGGATTACGAATGGGGGCACACCTCGGTGGCGGCCTTCACCGAACGGCTGAAGGAACTGCACCCGGACGTGGAATTCGCCGATCCGATCTATGCCAAGGTCGGCGAGACCGCGATGGCGCCCTACATCACCGCCACGCTCGCGCAGCGCCCGGACGCGGTCTATGCGCCGCTCTTCGGCCCGTCGCTCAGCGCGGTTCTGAAACAGGGCCAGGGGTTCGGCTTTTTCCAGCGCAGCGCGCTGGTCACGCTGATGACCGTCGATACGCTGCAATCGCAGGGCGCCGCGATGCCCGACGACAATGTCTTCGGTATCGCGCGTGCACCCTTCTTCGCGCTCGAGCAGACGCCGGAGGTCACCGCCTTCATCGACAGCTACCGGGCGGCGTTCGGGGAATATCCCACCGACTGGGCGATCAGCGCCTATGACGGGCTGAAGTTCTATGCCGCCGCCGCGGAACATGCGGGCACGGTCGAGGCGGAGCCGCTCATCGCGGCGGTGGGCGAGATCACCTATGACGGGCTGCGCGAACGCGGGCTTCGGGTGCGCGCGCTCGACGGGCAGATGAACGCGCCGAGCTATGTCGGCAAGGCATCCCGCGTCGAGGGTTACGCCTTCCCGATCCTGACCGAAGTGGAAAAGTTCGACGGTGCGCCGCTGATGCCGGCCGAGGAGTTCATCCTCAAGGCCCGCGCTGCCGCGCAGTAACGGCAGGAGCCCCGGAGCGCGGTGCTCCGGGGCCAGCCACAGGAGTTTCCGGATGATCCTGATCCAGCTCGTCAACGGGCTCATGGAAGGCATGACGCTGTTCCTGATCGCCTCGGGCCTGACGCTGATCTTTGGTGTGACCCGCATCATCAACTTCGCGCATGGCTCGCTCTTCATGTTGGGCGCCTTCGTGACCTATGAACTGGTGCCGCTGATCGGCCCCGGCACGCTCTGGGGGTTCTTTGCCGCGGTGCTGCTGGCGGGGCTGGCGGTGTCGCTGCTGGGGATGCTGTTCGAGATGCTGGCGCTGCGGCGCATCTACGGCGCGGACGGGCTCATGCAGCTTATCGTCACCGTGGCGCTGGTGCTGATCCTGCGCGATGTGGTGCGGATGATCTGGGGGCCGAACAGCCTGAGCGTGCCGATGCCCGACCGGCTGATGGGCGCGCTTCAGATCGGCGACAGCTATTTCCCGCTCTTCCCCATCGCGGTGTTCCTGGCCGGGCTTGTGGTGGTGGTGGCGATGATCTGGGTGATCTATTTCACCCGCGCCGGCATCCTGCTGCGCGCCGGCACCGACGACCGCGGCATGGTCGCGCTATGCGGCGTGAACGAGCGTCTGATCTTTACCGCCGTCTTTGCCGCCGGCGCCTTTCTGGCGGGGCTCGCGGGCGGGCTCGCCGCACCCTATGGCGAGGTGAACCACCTGCTCGATACCACGGTGATCGTCTCGGCCTTTATCGTCTGCGTGATCGGCGGGCTGGGCAATCTTTATGGTGCATTGGCGGGCGCGCTGCTCGTCGGGCTCACCAAGGCCATTGGCGTGATGTATTTTCCGCGCCTCTCGATGGTGCTGATCTTTCTGATCATGGCGCTGATCCTGATCGCCCGCTCGATGGGCCGGCAGGGGGGGACCGCGCGATGACCGATCCGAAAACCCTTTGGGCAGCGGTCTCGCGCGCCGCGCTGAACTGGAAGCTGCTGGTCCCGCTGGCTGTTGCGCTCGAGCTTTTCAACCGGTTGTCGCCCGCTTCCAGCTCGACCCTGCTGACCGAGGTGGCGATTCTCGCGCTCTTCGCCACCTCGCTGAACCTGCTGATGAGCTTCGGCCATATGGTTTCGTTCGGGCATGCCGCCTATTTCGGGCTGGGGGCCTACGGGTTCACGCTGGCGGTGACGCGCGGCGGGCTGGCGCCCGAGATGGCGCTGCTGGTCGGGCCGCTGGCGGCCGCGCTGGGCGGGCTGGTATTCGGGGCGCTCTGTGTGCGCCTGACCGAGATCTATTTCGCCATGCTGACGCTCGCCTGCGCGCAGATCACTTATACGGTGCTGTTCCAGTGGTACGATGTCACCGGCGGCGACACCGGCATCACCGGCTTCATGATCCCGCGTCTGGGTCTGTCCGAAACCGGCTATGCCAGCCTGGTGCTCGGTCTGGTGGCGCTGGCGCTGCTGGCGCTCTGGATGATCGTCAAATCGCCCCTGGGGCTGATGATCCGCGCGGTGGGGCAAGACCGCGCCCGAGCCGAGGCTCTGGGCCTCGCGGCCCGCAGGGTGCAGCTTGTGGCCTTTGTCATCGCGGCGTTCTTCGCGGGGATTGCAGGCACGCTCTATGCGGTGCTGCACGGGTCCGCCTTTCCCGACTACGCGGGGCTCGGGCTGACGCTCGACGGGCTGATCATGGTGGTCCTGGGCGGGCTCAACAGTTTTGCCGGCGGCATCTGGGGCGCGGTGATCTACGAGATGCTGTCCAATTTCGTGCCGAAGTTCATCCACCAGTGGGAGCTGGTTCTGGGGCTGCTGCTGCTCGGCATCTGTCTGGCCATGCCGCACGGGTTTGCCGGGCTGCTCGCTCGGCTGGGCTGGCGCGGCGGCAAGGGGGAGAAATAGGATGGCGCCGATCCTCTCTGCAAGACACATCCGCAAGAGCTATGGCGCCTTCGTGGCCCTGCGCGACATCTCGCTCGACATTCCGCATGGCGAACGCCACGCGCTGATCGGGCCGAACGGTGCAGGAAAATCCACCTTCATCGCCTGTCTGGCGGGACAGCTTTCCGGCGTCGAGGGGCAGATGCTGTTCAAGGACGAGAACGTCGCCGCCCTGCCGCCAGCCGCGCTGGCGCGGCGTGGCATCGGGCGCACCTTCCAGATCAGCCGCGCCTTTCTACAGATGACGGTACTGGAAAACCTCATGGCCGCGCATGTCATCGCCTCGGGGCGCTGGGCGGCGCTGTCGCGGCGCATCTATGGCGAGCGCATCGACCGGGCGCATGAGATGCTGGTCACCGTGGGGCTGGCCGACCGCGCCCGCGACAGGGTGGCGGATCTGAGCCTGGGCGACCGCAAGCGGCTGGAATTCGGCATGGCGCTGGTCGGCGAGCCCGAGCTGCTGCTGCTCGACGAACCGACGGCGGGCATGTCGATCAAGGAGCGCCACGGGCTGATGGACATGGTGGCCGAGCGGCTCGCCTCCGAGGGGCGCACGCTGCTTTTCGTCGAGCACGACATCGACGTGGTGATGAAGATCGCGCAGCGCGTGACGGTGATGGTGCGCGGCGCGGTGCTGGCCGTCGGCACGCCCGAAGAGATCGCGGCCAATGACGAGGTGCAGGCGGTCTATCTGGGAGGGGGGCACTGATGCTGCGAATTTCCGGACTTCAGGCCGCCTATGGCAAGGCGGAGGTTCTGCACGGCATCGACCTCGAGGTCGCGCCGGGCGAGGTGGTTTGCCTGATCGGCCGCAACGGGGTCGGCAAGAGTTCGACCATGAAGTCGATCGTGCGCGACCAGATCGCGGTGACCGGCGGCGATATTCTGTTCGAGGGCCGGTCGCTGGCACGAATGCGCCCGCATGACGTGATCCGCCGCGGCGTGGGCTATGTGCCCGAGGACCGGCGCGTCTTTGCCTCGCTCTCGGTTCTGGAAAACCTGCGCGTGCCGCGCCCGGTGCGGGCGCAGGACCGCCGCCGCTGGACCGTCGAGGAGGTGTTTCAGCTTTTCCCGCAGCTTCACGATTACCGCAACCGCAAGGCCGGGGTGATGAGCGGCGGCGAGCAGCAGATGCTCTCGGTCGCGCGCGCCCTGCTGACCTGCCCCAAGCTGTTGCTGCTCGACGAGCCGCACGAAGGGCTGGCGCCCAAGATCGCCGAGGAGGTGGTGGATGCCATCGTCGAGCTGAAGCGCGAGGGCGTGTCGATGGTGGTGTCCGAGCAGGCGCTCAACACGATCCGGCGCTGTGCCGACCGGGTCTATGTGATCGACCGGGGGGTGACCGTGTGGAGCGGCACCGTCGAGGGCTTTTACGCCGACCCGGAGATCACCCGCAAATATCTGATGGTTCAATAGCGAAAGGCAGGCGATGTATCCGACCATTTTCGATACCGAGGAACTGACCGCCCTGCGCGATCTCGCGCGCAAATTTGCCAGCGAGAAACTCGCGCCCGGCTATCAGGACCGGGAGAGCAGCGGCGCTTTCGGGGCCGATCTGCTGCGTGAGATGGGCAGCCTAGGGCTGATCGCGCCCGAGCTGCCCGAAGAGTTCGGCGGCCTCGGTGCCGGTTCGATCTATTCGGGGGTGATCATCGAGGAAATCGGCCGTGCCGATTTCAACTTCGGCTATGTGAACATTCTCGCGTCGCTGAACGGTCAGATCCTGGCCAATTTCGCCAACCCCGAAATCAAGCGCCACTGGCTGCCGAAACTGATCGCCGGCGAGCTGATGGTTGCCATTGCGCTGACCGAGCCGCGTGGCGGCTCGGACGCGGCCAGCCTCGGGCTGCGCATGGAGCGCGACGGCGACCACTACGTGCTGAACGGCGAAAAGACCTCGATCTCCGCCGCCGATCAGGCGGCCGGCGCGGTGGTCTTTGCCCGCACCGGCAGACCCGAGGACAAGGCGCGCGGCATCTCGGCGATCTTCGTGCCGATGGACACGCCCGGCCTGTCGACCACGCGGTTCACCGATCTCGGCCAGCACGCCATCGGGCGCGGCTCGATCTTCTTCGACAATGTGCGCGTGCCCGCCGATCATCTGCTGGGCGACGAGGGCAAGGGCTTTGTGCAGGTCATGCAGGGCTTCGATTTCTCGCGCTCGCTGATCGGCCTGCAATGCCTCGGCACCGCGCGGCAGTCGCTGGACGAAACCTGGGCCTATATCGGCGAGCGCAAGGCCTTCGGCAAACCTTTGGGGGCCTTCCAGGGCATCAGCCATCAGCTTGCCGATTTCGACACCCGGGTCGAGGGCGCGCGGCTTTTGTCGCTCAATGCGCTCTGGCTCAAGGACAACGGTCTGCCACATGTGGCCGAGGCCGCCATGGCGAAATGGTGGCCGCCGCTGCTGGCCTATGAGGCGGTGCATGCCTGCCTGCTGATCCACGGCCATGCCGCCTATTCCAACGAGCTGCCCTTCGAGCAGCGGCTGCGCGACGTGCTTGGCCTACAGATCGGGGACGGCACCGCGCACATCATGAAAAACATCATCGCCCGGGAACGGGCCGGTCGCGCCGCCGTCGCCGGCTGAGCGCAAAACGGGAGGAGGACCCATGCAATTCGATGCCGTTCTGATCGAGCCGCGCCGCAAGCAGATGGAAGAGGCGGGTTTCTGGCCGGGCAAGACGCTGCTCGACTATTTCGAGGCCTGTCTGGCAAGCGAGCCCGATGCCCTAGCCCTGACCAGCTTTGTGGTGGCCAGCGGTGCACGCCGTGACCTGACCTGGGCCGAGATCGACGCCCTGTCCTGGCGCGCGGCCGAGGGGCTGCGCCACCTCGGGCTGGGCAAGGACGATGTACTGGCCTGCCAGCTTCCCAACAGTTGGGAATTCATCGTGCTTTACATCGCCTGCCGCAAGCTGGGGATCGTCTTCAACCCGGTGATGCCGATCTTCCGCGAGCACGAGCTGCTGTTCATGCTGCGGCATGGCGAGGCCAAGGCCTTTGTCGTGCCCAAACTGTTCCGCGGCTTCGATCACGAGGCGATGGCCGAGGCCATGCGCCCCGACCTGCCCGACCTCGCGCATGTCATCGTCGCCGGGGGCGAGGGGGCGAATGCCTTCGATACGCTGCTGCTCGATCCCGAATTCGAGCCGGGACTGGAACTGCACGAGCTGTCGCAGCATCTGCGCGGCGATGCCAATGACGTCTGCCAGTTGATCTATACCTCGGGCACCACGGGCGAGCCCAAGGGCGTGATGCACACCGCCAACACGATGTATTCCAACCTCGTGGCCTATGCCGACCGGTTGGGGCTCGGGGCGCAGGACATCGTGCTCATGGCCTCGCCGATGGCCCATCAGACGGGGTTCATGTACGGGTTTCTGATGCCGGTGATGCTGGGTGCCCGCATGGTCCTGATGGATAGCTGGGACAAGGATCTGGCCGCGCGGCTCATCGCCGAGGAGCGCATCAGCTTTACCATGGCCTCGACGCCCTTCCTGATGGATCTCTCCAACGCGGTGGCAGAGACGGGCGCCGACAGCTCCTCGCTGCGGATCTTCCTCTGCGCCGGCACCGCCATCCCCGGCCCGCTGGTGGAGCGGGGGCAGAGTGTGCTGGGGGCCAAGATCATCTCGGCCTGGGGCATGACGGAAAACGGTGCGGTGACCCTCGTTGCGCCGGAGGATCCCGACGAGCGTTCGGTGCACACCGACGGCTTCCCGCTGCCGGGAGTCGAGTTGCAGATCCGTGGCGCGGAGGGTGAGCTGCTGGGCCATGGTCAGGAGGGCGAGCTGTATGTGCGCGCCTGTTCGAATTTCGCGGGCTATCTCAAGCGTCCGCAGTGGAACAACACCGATGCGGAGGGCTGGTTCGACACCGGCGACATCGCGCGCATGGATGCGCAGGGCTATATCCGGATCTGCGGGCGCTCCAAGGATGTGATCATCCGGGGGGCCGAAAACATCCCCGTGGTCGAGGTCGAGGCGCTGCTCTACAAACATCCGGCGGTGCATCAGATTGCCATCGTCGCCTATCCCGACGACCGTCTGGGAGAACGGGCCTGCGCGTTTGTGGTGCCGAAGCCGGGGCAGCGCTTCGATTTCGACGCGATGGTGGCCTTTCTCGATACGCAGCATCTGGCGCGCCAATATTACCCCGAGCGGCTCGAGATCCGCGACAAGCTGCCTGCGACCGCCTCGGGCAAGATCCAGAAATTCGCGCTGCGCAACGAGCTCAAGGCGGAATACGAGGCGTTGCAGGCATGAGCACCGCCTGTCTCGCGACGCCCCGGGCCGTCGTCACCGGGGCGGGTGGCCCGATGGGGCACGCGGTCGCGCGGCGTCTGCTCGAGGCGGGCGCGCGCGGGGTGGCGCTGACCGACATCTCGGGCCGCCGGCTGGAGGGGACGGTCGCGGCCCTGCGTGGGCAGTTTCCGAAGGCGCAGATCGTGGCACAGCGTGGCGACGTGACCGATGCCGGTGAGGCCGGGGACTTTGCCGCGATGGCGCTCGAGGCGCTCGGCGGGATCGACGTTCTGGTGAATACGGTGGGCGGGCTGCGCTCGGACCGGCTTTATACGCCGCTGCTCGAGATGGACGAGGCGCAGTGGCGGGCGACCTTCGATCTGAACCTCATGGGGGCGTTCCACCTGATCCGCGCCTTCGCGCCGGGCATGCGGGCGCAGGGTGCCGGGCGGATCGTCAATTTTGCCACCATCGTCTTTGGGGGCGAATATGGCCAGGCCGATTATGCCGCCGCCAAGGCGGCGGTGGCGTCGCTCACCCGCTCGCTCGCTGCCGAGCTGGCGCCGCATGTCACCGTCAACGCGGTGGCGCCTGGGCTGACCCGCACCTCGGTCACCGAGACCATTCCCGCCGAAGAGGCCGCGCGCCTGACCGCGCTCGCCTTCAACCGCCGCATGGCCGAGCCCGAGGAGATCGCCGAGGCGGTCGCCTTCTTCGCCAGCGAGCCCGCCCGTTTCGTCACCGGCGAGATCATGGCGGTCTCGGGCGGCATTCATCCGCATCTCTAGAGGCTCCTCATGTCCGATCCGGTTCGTTTTTCTCTCGAGGGTACGGTGGCGCGGATCGTCATCGACAACCCGCCGGTCAATGTGCTGTCGCAAGCGGTGCGCAGGGGGCTGATGGCGGCATTCGACGCCGCCGAGACCTCGGGTGCCAAGCGGGTGGTGCTGAGCGGGGCAGAGCGCGCCTTTGTGGCCGGGTCCGACACGCGGGAGTTCGATCTCCCGCCGCAGCCGCCCTATCTGCCCGATATCTTCGCCCGGATCGAGGCGTTCCCGCTGCCCGTCGTCGCCGCGATCAATGGCGCGGCGCTGGGGGGCGGGCTGGAACTGGCGCTGGTCTGCGCCGCGAGGGTGGCGGTGCCCGGCGCGCAGTTGGGGATGCCCGAGGTGACGCTGGGCGTGGTGCCGGGGGCCGGCGGCACGCAGCGGTTGCCACGGCTGATCGGCTTTGGCGCGGCGCTGTCGCTGATCTCGGAGGGCCGGGTGATCGGCGCCACCGAGGCGCGGGAGCTGGGATTGGTCGATCTCCTTGCGGCGGATGCCGCAGACGAGGCGGCGCGGCTTGTCCTGCCGGACCGAGCCGCGACCGGGGCGATGCCTGCTCCGCCGCGCGATGCCGATGCGGTCGAGACCGCCCGTACCCGTGCGGCGCGGCGCGCCCGCGACCAGATCGCGCCGCAAAAGGCCATCGACCTGGTCGATGCGGCGACGCGCCTGCCCCTGAAGGAGGGGTTGGCGCTGGAGCGCGAGACCTTTCTCACCCTCAAGACCTCCGATCAGGCGGCGGCGCTGCGGCATGTGTTCTTTGCCGAGCGCGCGGCGATGGCGCGGGGCCGCAAGGGCGGCGCGGCCATCGAGACCGCCGTCGTGGTGGGCGGGGGCACGATGGGAAGTGCCATTTCCTATGCATTGGCGCAGGGCGGAACGACCGTCGCGCTGGTGGAAACCGATACGGCTGCGGTCGAGCGCGCGCGAACAGTGATCGCGGGGCTCTATGCCGAGGCCGTGGCGCGCGGCAAGCTCTCCTCTGGCGCGGCAGATGCCGCGTTAGCCGCGCGCCATTCTTTTCATGTGGGCTATGACGACCTGCCGCCGGCGCAGATTGCCATCGAGGCGGTGGTCGAGGATCTGACGGTCAAGCGGCAGGTCTTTGCCGCGCTCGACGCGGCGCTGCCGCCGGACACGATCCTGGCCACCAACACCTCCTATCTCGACCCGAACGCCATTGCCGAGGGGCTGCGCAACCCCGAGCGGTTTCTCGGCCTGCATTTCTTCTCGCCGGCGCATGTGATGAAGCTGGTCGAGGTGATCCGTGCCGGCGAGACGTCGCCGGAAACCCTGGCCACCGTGCTGCGGCTCGCAGGGCGGCTTCGCAAGATCCCGGTGCTGGCGGGGGTCTGCGACGGGTTCATCGGCAACCGCATCCTCACCGGCTACCGCCAGATCTGCGATGTGATGCTGCTCGAGGGCTGTCTGCCTGCGCAGGTCGATGCGGCGATGCGCGATTTCGGCATGGCGATGGGCCCATACGAGGTGCAGGACCTTTCCGGACTCGACATTGCCCATGCCAACCGCAAGCGGCTGGGCTGGGCAGAGCGGACGGATCTCCGCTATGTGCCCATCGCCGACCGGATCGTCGAGGAGACCGGCCGCCTCGGGCGCAAGACCGGTGCCGGCTGGTACGACTATGCCGGGGGCGAGGCGCAGCGCGCGCCGTTGATCGAGGCGATGGTCATCGAGGCGAGCGCGCGTGCCGGCCTGACGCGGCGCGCTTTCACGGATGCGGAGATTGCCGAGCGTGCCAGCGCCGCAATGATCGTGGAAGGGCTGCGCATTCTCGAGGAAGGGATCGCCGCAGACGCCGCAGACATCGACCTTGTGATGGTGCATGGCTATGGCTTTCCGCGCTGGCGGGGCGGGCCGATGCATCTGGCCGAACGCACTGGCCTGCCGGAGATCCTGGCCCGGATTGCGGGCTATGCCGCCGCCGACCCGCTGTCCTGGTCGGTGCCCGGAAATCTGCGCCGGGCGGTTGCCGGGGGGCAGGGGCTGGAGGCAGTGAGGACAGACTGATGACCGGGCGCCGCGTCCCGGTCGCGGATGTCGGGCGGGACCGCTGGCATTCGCGCCAAGCCGGCGTCAGAATAGGCGGGCTGCCCCGCGTCGAGGGCGGCGGCGGTTCGAGGCGACGCGAGGGAACCCATGGACGAGTATTTCGAGTGCACACGGCGGGTCGGCTTCGGCGACTGCGACCCGGCACAGATCGCCTATACCGGGCGCATCGCCAATTTTGCGCTCGATGCGCTGGATGCGTTCTGGGAGGATCTTCTGGGCGGCGAGGGCTGGTTTCAGATGAATGCCGAGGGCGGTTACGGGCTGCCCTTCGTGCGCATCGAATACGATTTCAAAAGCCCGATCGTTCCGGGGGCTCCGCTGTTCCTTCAGGTCTGGCCGGTTCGGCTGGGGACAAGCTCGGTGACCATGGCGGTGCGCGGCGTGCATCGCGGGGCGGTGTGTTTCGAGGCGCAATTCGTCTCGGTCTTCACCGACCGGGCGAGCTTTGCCAAGATCGCGGCGCCGGATCATGTCCGCGCCGCGCTGCTGCGGAGCTATCCGGCCATCGCCGACGCGGTGTCTCCCTAACGGGCAGGGCCGTGCCGGCGTATCATTCGAAACAGGCGGCCCGGCCGTCGCGGGCGATGGTGGCGGCGCCATCGCGGATCTGGGCCGCGCGGCGCTGCACAAAACCCGACGGGCGCGAGGCCGAGCGTCCCTTGGGGTCGGGCAGGATCGCCGCCAGGCGTGCGGCCTGTGTCGCCGAGAGCGCCTCGGGGCCGACACCGAAATAGTGCCGCGCGGCGGCTTCCACGCCAAAGACGCCCTCGTCGAATTCGGCGATGTTGAGATAGACCTCGAGGATGCGTCGTTTCGACCAGAGCGCCTCGACCGCCGGGGTGATCAGCGCCTCCAGCGCCTTGCGGATCCAGCTGCGTCCCTGCCAGAGATAGACGTTCTTGACGACCTGCTGGCTGATCGTCGAGGCGCCGCGATTGCCGCCCTCGGCGATGGCGGCGCGGATCGCGCGCATGTCGAACCCCCAATGGGTGCAGAAATTGGCATCCTCGGCGGCCACGACCGAGCGCAGCATGACCGGCGCGATCCCGGCGGCATCGACCCAGTGCTGATCCACCCGCTGACCCAGCCGCTGACCTTCGGACCACATGGTCCAGGTGGTGGGCGGGTTCAGGACCTTGTAGGTCAGCACGCAGAAGAGCAGCACCGCCACCGCCGCGAGGGTCAGCCGCAGTGCCTGCCGCGTCAGCCAGCGCATCGGCCGGAACCGCCGGCGCGGTGCCGCGACCGCCTCGCGCAGCTCCTTGGTCTTTGCCGGTTTCTTCGATGTTTTTGCTGCCCGCGCCATGGCACCAGACTTACACAGCGCAATCGCCGGGGGAAAGCGTTCGACATGCACAAGGCCCGGTTCGCCTGCGCGCGCCGGGCCTTGGCCGCCCCTGTGGAACGGGACGTTCCTCAGCACTTGCAACCGAACTCCACGTCTCGTTCGTACCAGACATTTTCGGAACAATTCCTTTATCGCCGCCAAATCGGGTCGTACCGCGCGCAGAATGTGGCGTGTTCATGATTTCTTGACCTTAACGTCAGCTTTGCCGCCGCGCCAAAAGCAAAACGCCCGGAGGAAGCTCCGGGCGTTCGCGTCCGTCGGGGACGGATCTTATTCGGCGGGCATCGCCAGGCTGGTGTCGATCCCAAGGGAATGCGGGAGCTTGTCCAGCATTTCCTTCGGGCAAACCTGCAGGAAGTGGACCTTCTCCAGCTCCCAGTGTTGCAGGATGTCCTGACCCTTGCGGCTCTTGGTCTCGGCCACATGGCGTTCGATCAGCTCCTTGAGCTCCGCTTCCCAGGCCTCGACGGTCACCGGGCAGGTCACCAGGCTTTCCATATTCATCATGTCCGCCGCTTCGCCCTTGGGGTCGTAGAGATAGGCCATGCCACCGGTCATGCCGGCGCCGAAGTTCGCGCCGATCGGGCCGAGGATCACCGCCACGCCGCCGGTCATGTATTCGCAGCCGTTCGAGCCGCAGCCCTCGACCACCACCTTGGCGCCCGAGTTCCGCACCGCAAAGCGCTCGCCCGCGCGGCCTGCGGCGAAGAGATAGCCATCGGTCGCGCCGTAAAGCACGGTGTTGCCGATGATCGTGTTCGCCTCGGCCTTGAGCGGCGACATCATCGGCGGACGGACCACGATCATCCCGCCCGAGAGCCCCTTGCCGACATAGTCGTTGGCATCGCCCGAGACCTCGATCTTCAGGCCCGGCGCCGCGAAGGCCCCCAGCGACTGGCCGGCGGAGCCGGTCAGCTTCACATGCAGGTGGTCGGGCTGGAGCGCGTTGCGCATGCCGAATTTCGACACGATATGCGACGAGGTCCGCGTGCCCACCGTCCGGTGCGTGTTCTGCACCGCGTAGGAAAGCTGCATCTTCTCGCCGTCCTCGAGGAAGCGGTGGCCGTCGCGCACGATTTCCGCATCGAGCGTATCGGGCACCGCGTTGCGGTCCTTGTTGCGGTCATAGACGATGTCGTCGGCCCCATCCACGCGGATCAGCAGCGGGTTGAGGTCGAGATCGTCGAGATGCTCGGCGCCCCGGCTGACCTGACGCAGCAGGTCGGCGCGGCCGATCACGTCGTTCAGGCTGCGCGCGCCGATGGAGGCGAGGATCTCGCGCACCTCGGTGGCGTAGAAGGTGATGAGATTCACCACCTTGTCGGCATTGCCGGTGAACTTGGCGCGCAGGCTTTCGTCCTGGGTGCAGACGCCCACCGGGCAGGTGTTCGACTGGCACTGACGCACCATGATGCAGCCCATGGCGATCAGCGCGGCAGTGCCGATGCCGAACTCCTCGGCGCCCATCATGGCGGCCATGACGATGTCGCGCCCGGTCCGCAGACCGCCATCGGTGCGCAGCGTCACCCGGTCGCGCAGCTTGTTCATCGCCAGAACCTGATGCGCCTCGGTCAGCCCCATCTCCCAGGGCAGGCCGGCGTATTTGATCGAGGTCGAGGGCGAGGCCCCGGTGCCGCCGTTATGGCCCGAGATCAGGATCACGTCGGCCTTGGCCTTGGCCACGCCCGCCGCGATGGTGCCGACGCCCGAGGACGCCACCAGCTTCACCGTCACCTTGCAGCGCGGGTTGATCTGCTTGAGGTCGTAGATGAGCTGGGCCAGATCCTCGATCGAGTAGATATCGTGGTGCGGCGGCGGCGAGATCAGCGTCACGCCCTTGGTCGAGTGCCGCAGACGCGCGATCAGATCGGTCACCTTCATGCCGGGAAGCTGGCCACCCTCGCCGGGCTTGGCGCCCTGGGCCACCTTGATCTCAAGCTCTTCGCAGTGGTTGAGGTATTCGGCGGTCACGCCGAAACGCCCCGAAGCCACCTGCTTGATCTTGGCCGACGGGTTGTCGCCATTGGGCTCGGGCACGAAATGTGCCGGATCCTCGCCACCCTCGCCGCTGTCGGACTTGGCGCCGATGCGGTTCATCGCGACGTTCAGCGTCTTGTGCGCCTCGGGCGACAGCGCGCCCAGCGACATGCCCGGCGTGACAAAGCGCTTGCGGATCGAGGTGATGCTTTCCACCTCCTCGATGGGGATGGCCTTGCCGATGGGCTTGATGTCGAGCAGGTCGCGCAGATGGATCGGCGGGTTCGCCCGCATCGCCTTGGAATAGGTCTTCCACAGCTCGTAGCTGGCCTTGTTGCAGGCCGCTTGCAGCAGGTGCATCGTCTGCGCGCCCCAGGCATGGGTCTCGCCCGATTTCCGCGCCTTGTAGAAGCCGCCGATGGGCAGCACGTCGCGCCCGCCGCCAAAGCCCAGCTTGTGGATCTCTTCCGTCTTCTGCTGGATGCCATGCACACCGATCCCCGAGATCCGGCTGAGCATGCCGGGGAAATACTCGGCCACCATGGCCCGGCTGAGGCCCACCGCCTCGAAGTTCAGGCCGCCGCGATAGGAGGAGATCACCGAGATGCCCATCTTGGACATGATCTTGAGCAGACCCTGGTCGATGGCCTCGCGATAGCGCGCCACGTTCTCGGTCAGCGAGCCGTCGAGCAGGCCGCGCTCGATGCGGTCCGCAAGGCTGTCCTCGGCGAGATAGGGGTTCACGATGGTTGCGCCGCAGCCCACCAGCACCGCGAAATAATGCGGGTCGATGCATTCGGCCGAGCGCACGCCCAGCGAACAGAAGGTCCGCAGGCCCTTCTTGGTCAGCCAGCTATGCACGGCGGAGGTGGCCAGGATCATCGGCATCGCCACCTTGTCCTCGGACTGGTGCTGATCGGTCAGCACCAGATGGCCGCCGCCCGAGCGCACCGCGTCCTCGGCTTCGGCGCGGATCCGGTTCAGCCCCTCGCGCAACGCGCCCTCGCCGCCATCGGCGGGGAAGGTGCAGTCGATTTCGACCAGACCGGCATTGAAATGCGTGATCAGCTCCGCGAACTGGGCATTGCCGACAAAGGGGCTGTCCAGCACCAGGATCTCGGTCTGTGCCGAGCTTTCGTCGAGCACGTTCTTGAGATTGCCGAAGCGCGTCTTCAGCGACATCACCCGGAACTCCCGCAGCGAGTCGATCGGCGGGTTGGTCACCTGAGAGAAGTTCTGCCGGAAGAAATGGCTCAGCGGGCGGTATTTCTTGGACAGAACCGCCGAGGGCGTGTCGTCGCCCATCGAGGCCAGCGCCTCCTTGCCGTCCTCGGCCATGGGCGAGAGGATCTGCTCCAGCTCCTCGATGGTGTAGCCCGCGGCGATCTGGCGCTTGCGCAGCTCGGCGCCCGAGAAGAGCGGCTTCTCGGTGATCCCGGCCAGCGCCTCGTCCAGATCGGTGATCTTGCCGACCCATTCGCCGAAGGGCTGGCTGGCGGCCAGACGGTCCTTGATCTCGGTGTCGTGGTAGAGCTTGCCCTCTTCCATATCCACCGCGATGATCTGGCCCGGTCCCAGCGCGCCTTTTTCCCGTACCGTGGCCTCATCGACCGGCACCATGCCCGCCTCCGAGCCCGCGATGAGCAGGTCGTCACCCGTCACCACATAGCGCATCGGGCGCAGACCGTTGCGGTCGAGCCCGCCGCAGACCCAGCGGCCATCGGTCATCGCCAGCGCGGCGGGGCCGTCCCACGGCTCCATCACCGAGTTCACATAGGAATACATGTCGCGCCAGGCCTGCGGCAGCTCCACCGCCTGTTTGGACCACGACTCGGGGATCAGCATGGTTTTCGCCATCGGCGCGTTACGCCCGGCGCGCACCAGCACCTCGAACACCGCGTCGAGCGCGGCGCTGTCAGACGCGCCGTTTGCGATGATCGGCTTGATGTCCTCGGCCATCTCTCCAAAGGTCGCCGAGGCCATGCGGATCTCGTGGCTCTTCATCCAGTTGGAGTTGCCCTTGATCGTGTTGATCTCGCCGTTATGCGCCAGCATGCGGAAGGGCTGCGCCAGCCACCATTGCGGGAAGGTGTTGGTCGAATAGCGCTGGTGATAGATCGCGAAGGCCGAGACGAAACGCTCGTCCTGCAGGTCGGGATAGAACTCCGACACCTGCTCGGCCAGCATCATGCCCTTGTAGATGATCGAGCGGCAGCTCAGCGAGGCGATATAGAGCTCGTTGATGCCGGCGGCCTGCGCCGCCTTCTCGATGCGGCGGCGGATGACGTAGAGCTCGCGTTCGAATGTCTCCTCATCGACGCCCTTGGCGTTCGAGATCAGGATCTGCTCGATCTCGGGGCGTGTCGCGTTGGCCTTCTCGCCCAGGCAATCGACGCTTACCGGCACATGGCGCCAGCCATAGATGTAGTGGCCCATCCGCAGGACTTCGGTTTCCACGATGGTCCGGCAGGTCTCCTGCGAGGTGAAGTTCGTGCGCGGCAGAAAGACCTGACCCACGGCCATCAGCTCGTCCTTGCGCGGCGCGTGGCCGGTGCGGTCGATCTGATCGTAGAAGAAGGCCACGGGGATCTGCACATGGATGCCCGCGCCGTCGCCGGTCTTGCCGTCGGCATCGACCGCGCCGCGGTGCCAGATCGCCTTGAGCGCGGTGATGCCCGCCTCGACCACCTTGCGCGACGGCTTGCCGTCGATGGAGACCACAAGGCCCACGCCGCAGGAGGAATGCTCATGCTCCTCGCGGAACATGCCGTTCTCTTCCATCCATTTGCGCTTGGCCTCTTCGGCGGCGACCCAGGCTTGATCATATTTGGTCATGGCATTGCACCTCCATGCGGGGCCGCATCGCGCGGCCGGTTGTTCAGGTCCGGCGCGTGGCGCCGGGAAAATCCGTCTCGGGTCAGGCGCCGTCCACCTGGACCCCGTATTTCGTCAGCGTCTCGGCGCGGGTCATGCGCGGGTGATCGCCGGTCAGCGCCCAGCAATCGGGCTTCTGATCGACAAAGATCTCGCGCTGCATCTCCAGCCCGTCGGCATTGTCGAGCGTGCCGATGGTCACCTCATAGTCGCCGCTGCCGTCCACGCCCTTGTCATAGCGATACCAGAGCACCGAGCCGCACTGGCCGCAGAATTCGCGGCTTGCCCATCCCGAGGAGCGGAAGGCGCGGATATGCTCCGCCCCCTCCAGCACCATGTCGGCGACCGGCACGGTCACCGCAAACAGCGCAGAGCCGGCCCAGCGCTGGCACTGCTCGCAATGGCACACACCGAAGCTGCCCAGCGATTTCGCGGTGTAGCGCACCGCGCCGCACAAACATCCGCCCGTTCGTTCCGTCATGGCATCCCGCTTTCCGGAAGGCGCGGCGCCCGCCACGCGCCTGCGCTTTCATCTTTCTTCAAATACTCACGGCACCGTGCTCGCCGCAGATGCGGCATTGGGCATGGGCGCCGTTCATTCCGCAGCGATCGCGGCCTGCTTGTCGAAGTCCTGGAGCACATGCTCGGCACAGTCGCGCCCGTCGCGGATCGCCCAGACCACAAGGCTGGCGCCGCGCACGATGTCGCCCACCGCATAGACGCCGGGCAGGCCGGTGCGGCCGCTGGTGAACTCGGCCTTCACGGTGCCCCAGCGGGTCACTTCCAGCTCGGGCGCGCCCCAGAGCGTCGGCAGCTCCTCGGGCTCGAAGCCAAGCGCCTTGATCACCAGATCGGCGGGTTCTTCGTAATCGCTGCCCTCGATGATCTCGGGCGACTGGCGGCCCGAAGCGTCGGGCAGGCCCAGACGCATCTTCTGCACCAGAACGGCGCTCACCGGTTCGCCCTTGAAGCCCTGCGGTGCGGTCAGCCATTCGAACTGCACGCCCTCTTCCTCGGCATTCTGCACCTCGCGCTGCGAGCCCGGCATGTTGGCGCGGTCGCGGCGGTAGAGGCACTTGACCGAGGTCGCGCCCTGACGGATCGCGGTGCGCAGGCAGTCCATGGCGGTGTCGCCGCCGCCGATCACCACGACGCGCTTGCCCTTGGCGTTCAGCTCGCCGCTGTCGAACTCGGGCACGGAATCGCCGAAATTGGCGGCGCGGTTGGAGGCGGTCAGATAGTCCAGAGCCTTGACGATCCCGGTCGCGCCCGAACCCGGGCCGCGCAGATCGCGGGATTTGTAGACGCCGGTGGCGATGATCACCGCATCGTGCTGGTCGCGGATCTCCTCAAAGGACATATCCACGCCGACATTGCAGTTCATCACAAAGCGCACGCCGCCGTCCTCGAGCTGCTTGATGCGGCGCATGACCACATCCTTCTCGAGCTTGAAGCCGGGGATGCCGTAGGTCAGCAGCCCGCCGCCGCGGTCGTAACGGTCATAGACCGTCACCTGCACACCGGCACGGCGCAGCATATCCGCCGCCGCCAGACCGCCGGGGCCCGCGCCGATGACGCCGACGCTTTCCTTGCGCTCCGTCTTGGGCGCGGCGGGGGTGACCCAGCCTTCTTCCCAGGCGGTGTCGGTGATGTATTTCTCGACCGAGCCGATGGTCACGGTGCCATGGCCCGATTGTTCGATCACGCAATTGCCTTCGCAGAGACGGTCCTGCGGACAGATGCGGCCGCAGATCTCGGGGAAGGTGTTGGTCGCCTGGCTGATCTCATAGGCTTCCTGAAGCCGGCCCGTCGCCGTCAGGCGCAGCCAGTCGGGAATGTTGTTGTGCAGCGGGCAATGGCTTTGACAATAGGGCACGCCGCATTGCGAGCAGCGGCTGGCTTGCTCGGTCGCCTTGGCGTCGGCAAATTCGGCATAGATCTCGTCAAAGTCCTTGTTGCGGACGGACGCGTCGCGCTTCTCGGGCATGTCCCGCGCGATCTTCACGAATTTGAGCATCGGCTGCTTCGCCATGTTCCTGGGTCTCCGAACAAGTCCTTGGGTCGCGCTTCCATACTGAAAGCGAAACTGAAATAAAAGTCAGAAAGAGTGACCTATATTCGCTTTATTTGCCACCGCCGCCGGTGTGAGCAGCATGTTTTTGCGAAAATTGGGTAACAATCCGGACCTATTTGCTGCTTTTCCCCAATAAAATAGAGCGTTATAGAGGTTCGGTGAGCCTAGCTGGAGGTTTGTGCCCATGCCAATGCTGCAATTGATCCTTTTGGCTCTGGTTCAAGGCATTACCGAGTTTTTGCCCATTTCTTCGTCAGGTCACCTGATTCTTTTACCGAATCTCACCGGAATGGCGGATCAGGGGCAGGCCATCGACGTGGCGGTGCATGTCGGTACGCTGGCTGCGGTGGTCTTGTATTTCTGGCGCGATGTGAAGGTGGCTGCGCTGGGCACGCTGGCGCTCCTGCGCCGCGATTACGCCGCGCCGGGCGCGCGGCTGGCGCTGGGGCTCGCCATCGCCACGGTGCCCGTGGTGATCTTCGGTCTCATCCTCAAGCTCACGGGGCTGGACGAGGCGCTGCGTTCGGTCGCGGTGATCGGCTGGACGATGCTGGGCTTCGGGATCGTGCTTTACTGGGCGGACCAGAAGGGTCCCGAGATCCGCAACGAAGAGGACTGGGGTCCGCTGGATGCGCTGAAGATGGGGCTTTGGCAGGCGGTGGCGCTGATCCCGGGCACGTCGCGCTCGGGCATCACCATCACCGGCGCGCGGGCGATGGGCTATAACCGGCACGACGCGGCCAAGATCTCGATGCTGATGTCGATCCCGACCATTTTCGCCTCGGGCGTGCTGCTCGGTGCCGAGGTGATCGCCGATGCCGACATGCAGCTTGCCCGGGATGCGGCGATCGGGGCGGTCTTTGCCTTTGCCGCGGCACTGGCGGCGCTGTCGCTGATGATGCGTCTGCTGCGGTCGGTAAGCTTCACCCCCTATGTGATCTATCGGATCGTCCTCGGGGTCGGCCTGCTCTGGTACGCCTATTCGTGAGAAAAGAAATGGCCCCGGAGTTGGGACCTCCGGGGCCAGGAACGCGCCAGTCCGGTTGCAGCCGGAAAAGGCTGTCGGGGACAGGGTGGACCGGCACGTCTGCGCGTGTCGTATAGGCAGCGCGACAGCGCGTCGGAATCGTGCTAAATCAAGGGGATCTGCCTTGGCAATGGCGCGGTGTTTCCGCTAGCGAAAACCCGCCGCAAGCCGCTGCCTGCCGGGCGGAATCCCGCCGAGTTTTCAGGCCCGGTGATAGGGCGCGCCGGCGAGGATCGAGGCGGCGCGATAGAGCTGTTCGGTCAGCATGACCCGCACCAGCATATGCGGCCAGACCATTTGCCCGAAGGACAGGGCCATATCCGCCTGGGCCCGCAGCGCCGGGTCGATCCCGTCGGCGCCGCCGATGACAAAGGCCATGTCCTGCGCACCGTCATCGCGCCAGCGCGCCAGGGTCTGGGCGAAATCGGGCGAGGGCATCTGCCGCCCGCGCTCGTCCATCACGCAAAGCCGGGCGCCCGCGGGCAGGGCGCGGCGCAGAAGGTCGGCCTCGGCCGCCATGCCGCCGCCCTTGCGGTCATCGACCTCGGTCACGCGCGCCGGGCCCAGCCCCAGCGCCCGCCCGGTCCGGTCGAAGCGTTTGAGATAATCGTCCACAAGTTCGCGCTCGGGGCCCGCCCGAAGGCGCCCCACGACGCAAAGATGTACCCGCATGAGACCGCGTCAGGTCGCGGTCTGCGCGGTCTTGCCCAGGGGCATCCACATCTTTTCGAGCTGGTAGAACTCGCGCACTTCCGGGCGGAAGACGTGGACGATCACATCGCCCGTGTCGATCAGCACCCAGTCGCCGGTTTCCTGGCCTTCGGATTTCGAAAGCACACCCAGCTCATGTTTCAGGTCCTCGACCAGTTTCTCGGCGATCGCCACCACCTGGCGCGACGAGCGGCCCGAGCAGATCACCATGTGATCGCAGACAGAGGTCTTGCCGCGCAGGTCGATCTGCACGACATCTTCGGCCTTG
Source organism: Salipiger pentaromativorans (assembly GCF_024721115.1). Lineage (GTDB taxonomy): Bacteria > Pseudomonadota > Alphaproteobacteria > Rhodobacterales > Rhodobacteraceae > Salipiger > Salipiger pentaromativorans. Next base: position 162,878 of record NZ_JAMDHK010000011.1, read on the forward strand.
TTGTCATCGAGGCTTTTGAGGACAGTCGCGAGAATCATCTCGCTGGTGACCTCGGATTGGGGCAGGCCGGTCATCGGCGCCCCCGGCTCTGCGGCACCGGCCGCATTCGCAGTAAGTGACAGGACATCGTCCTCCTTCTAGACAAGCGCCGAATGCCACCCCGGCGCCGGGCGTGCTTAAAAGATAACACCGGAAGTGTGAAATCTCAATGATTGCGCCTGTCGCGGCGCCTCCCATACGGGCGGATTGCGGGCCTTTCGCCTGAATCCGAAGCAGAGTCAAAGCCTTCTTTGACGTGAGAAATGGTCGTTCTCCGACGGCTCCGGCGTTTTGAATCAGGCGCCGTAGGGAATCCACACCGTCTGGACCTCGGTCGCGGCCTCCAGGAAGTCGCGCCCCTCGCCCTCGGCGCCCATCCAGTCGCGGGCCAGGCCGTTGTTGACCCAGCTCCGTTTCAGGTTGCCCGCCGCGCCGCGTTCGATCACGGCGGAAAGGTCGGCGCCGGAGAAGCTCCAGACCGCGTCGATGTCCATGTGGCTGGCAAGCGTCGGTGCCAGCTCGGCATGGCTGCCGGTAAGGATATTGACCACGCCGCCCGGCACGTCCGAGGTGTCGAGCACCTGATAGAAATCGGTGGCGGTCAGCGGGAAGGGCTCGGAGGCGGCCAGCACCACGCGGTTGCCCATCGCAATAGCCGGCGCCATCAGCGAGACGAGGCCCAGCAGCGGCAGTGCGTCGGGGCAGAGCGCACCGATCACGCCGCAGGGCGCGCGCATCGCCAGCGCCGCGCCGCGCATCGGCACCGACGCCACGCGCCCGTCGAACTTGTCGGCCCAGGCCGCATAGGTGAAGAGCCGGTCGACCGAGGCCGCGACCTCCTTCGCGCCCGAGCGCCCGCCGGTCATCCGGTCGATACCGGCGGCGAACTCCTCCGCCCGCGCCGAGAGGTTCTCGCCGATGTAATAGATCACCTGCGCGCGATTGTGCGCCGTGGCCCCGGCCCAGCCCGCCGCGCCGCGCGCCGCCTCGACGGCGTTGCGGATGTCCTTGCGCCCGGCAATCGGGGCCTGACCGATGAGCTTGCCGCGCTTGTCATAGATAGTGCGGGCATAGCCGCCATCCGGGCGCGCCTGCTTGCCGCCGATATAGAGCTTGGCGGTGCGGTCCACCGGCTGCGGCTCGGTCTCGTCGCCGGCAAATGCGGCAACGGGTTTCAGCGGCTTCGGTTTCGCGGCGGGCCGGGTGTAGGCGCCGAGCCCCTCCCAGCCGCCCTCGCGCCCAAAGCCGCTTTCGCGCAGCCCGCCAAAGGGGGCGGCGGCGTCGAACATATTGCTGCCGTTGATCCAGACCACCCCGGCGGCCAGCTTGGGCGCGATGTCGAGCGCGGTGTTGATGTTCTCCGACCAGACGCTCGCGGCGAGCCCGTAGCGCGTGTTGTTGGCCATCTCCACCGCCTCGGAGGGCGTGCGGAAACTGGCGCTCACCAGCACCGGGCCAAAGATCTCGTCCTGCATCAGCGCCGAGGCGGGCGACAGGCCGGAAATCAGCGTCGGAGGGTAGAAGCAGCCCTCTGGGCAGGTGCCGGCGCGATAGGTCTCGCCCTCGTCGTTCGCCTCGACCATGGCGGTAATACGGGCCTTCTGCACCGGATCGACGATGGCGCCCACGTCGATGCATTTGTCGAGCGGATCGCCGACGCGCAGCTTGTCCATGCGGGCGCGCAGCTTGTCGTGAAAGCGCCCGGCGATGCCCTCCTGCACCAGCAGGCGCGAGCCCGCGCAGCAGACCTGTCCGCCGTTGAGCCAGATCGCATCCACCAGCCCCTCGACCGCGCTGTCGAGATCGGCATCCTCGAAGACGATATAGGGCGACTTGCCGCCCAGCTCGAGCGTCAGCGCCTTGCCGCTGCCCGCCGTCGCTTCGCGGATCCTGCGGCCCACCTCGGTCGAGCCGGTAAAGGCGATCTTGTCCACCTCCGAGTTGACGAGCATCTCGCCCACCGCACCGTCGCCGGTAACGATATTGACCACACCCTTGGGCAGCGCGGCCTGACGGCAGATGTCGGCAAAGAGCAGCGCGGTGAGCGAGGTCCATTCGGCGGGTTTCAGCACCACCGTGTTGCCCATGGCCAGCGCCGGGGCGATCTTCCACGCCAGCATCAGCAGCGGGAAGTTCCACGGCACGATCTGGCCGCAGACGCCCAGCGGCGCGCGGCCCGGCAGCGCGCTTTCCATCAGCTGGGCAAAGCCCGCGTGGTGGTAGAAATGCCGCGCCGCGAGGGGCAGGTCGATGTCGCGGCTTTCGCGGATCGGCTTGCCGTTGTCGAGCGTCTCCAGCACCGCGAAGAGGCGGGCGTGTTTCTGCAACAGCCGCGCCAGCGCGTAGAGATGGCGCGCCCGGCCCTTGCCGCCGAGCCGAGCCCACTTGCCCTGTGCCGCGCGGGCGGCGGCAACGGCGGCATCGACATCGGCCTGGGTTGCCTGGGTGAGCGTTGCCAGCACCTCGCCGGTGGCGGGGTTGCGGCTCTCGAAGCCTGCGCCGGGGGCGGTGAAGCTGCCGTCGATGAAATGGCCGAAACGGTCGCCCTGATCGACCAGCCAGGCCAGCGCCTCGGCGGCGCTTTCGGGGGCAGGGCCGTAATCCATGGTTTCGAAGATCTCTTTCACACTCATGGGACGGGCACTCCTCCGGGCACGGTTTGGCACATCTTAGAAGCCGCCCCGGCGCCCCGCAACAGCGGCCTTGAGCGCGCCGCCGGTCGTGCCGTCACGGAAGGTAGGGTGGGCAATTTGCCCACCGTGCGCGCGATTTCGTAGGGTGGGCAATCCTGCCCACCGCACGGGCCTCAGTTGCGCGGGCCGAGCAGGTCGCGCAGCACCTGCTGGATCAGGTTGTCGCGCCGTTGCCGCTCGGGATCGGCCTGCTCATGGCGCGGCTGTTCCTGTACCACCTGAGGCTCGGGGCGCGCCGGTGCGATCGCGGGTAGCGGGGTGATCGGCAGCCCGTCGTTCACCCGCGCCATGGTCTCGCGCCAGATGTCGGCGGGCAGCCCGCCACCGGTCACGCCCTTGAGCGGCGAGTTGTCGTCATTGCCCATCCAGACGCCGGTCACGTAATCGGCGGTGAAGCCGATGAACCAGCCGTCGCGGCTGTCCTGGCTGGTGCCGGTCTTGCCCGCCGCGGGGCGGCCGTCGGGAAGCTGCGCACGGCGCCCGGTGCCTTCGGAAATCACCTTTTCCAGCATCCAGGTAAGCTGCCCGGCCGCCTCGGGCTGGATCACCCGTTCGCGGATGCCGCCGCCGGTGCCCATCAGCGGCGTGTCGTCGCCCTTGAGGCGCAGCTCCTTGAGCCCGTAGGGCGTTACCGCCGAGCCGCCGTTGAGAAAGCCCGCATAGGCGCCCGTCATTTCCAGCAGCGAGGCTTCGGAGGTGCCGAGCGCCATGGCCGGGGTGTCGTTCAGCTCGGACTGGATGCCGAATTCATAGGCCACCTTGTGCACCAGATCGCGGCCCACGCTTTCCGAAATCTTGATCGCCGGAATGTTCAGCGAATTCTTCAGCGCGTCGGTCAGCGTGACCCGGCCCTTGAAATTGTTCGAATAGTTCTTGGGACACCACTGGCCGGAGCCGGGGATATTCATGCAGAAGGGCTCGTCCACCACCGTGTCATAGGGCGAATAGCCCAGTTCCAGCGCCGTGGCGTAGATGAAGGGCTTGAAGGACGAACCTGTCTGCCGCTTGGCCTGGGTGGCGCGGTTGAACACGCCCGAGACGCCGGTCTTCTTGCCGCCGACCATGGCGCGCACGGCGCCATCCGCCGACATCACCACGATGGCCGCCTGCACGACCGATCCGGGCTTCGTGACCTTTTCGGCATAGACCTTGTTCATCGCCGCTTCGGCGGCGCGCTGAAGCTTGGGGTCGAGCGTGGTCTGGATCACCACATCCTCGGTGGTGCCGCTGGTAAAGAACTCCGGGCCGGTCGACATCACCCAGTCGGCGAAATAGCCGCCCAGCCGCCGCTCGGCCTCTTCCGAGAGCGTGGCGGGGTTGGTCTGCGCGGTCTTTTCCTGCTCTGGCGTCAGGTAGCCCTGTTCGCGCATCAGCCGCAGCACCGTGGCGGCGCGCGCCTGCGAGCGTTCCAGATCGTTGGTCGGCGCCAGCGAGGAGGGTGCGGTCAGCAGCCCGGCGAGGATCGCTGCCTGCTGCGGGTTCAGCTCGCCCGCGTGTTTGCTGAAATAGCGCTGCGAGGCGGCCTCGGCGCCATAGGCGCCGGCGCCCATATAGGCGCGGTTGAGATAGATCGAGAGGATCTGGTCCTTGGTGTATTTCGCCTCCATCGCCATGGCGTAGAGCGCTTCCTTGCCCTTGCGCACGAGCGAGGACTGGCGGCAGTCGGAGACGTAATCCGCTTCGCTCTTCCAGGCCTTGGGGTCGTATTCGACGCCGAGGCAGAGCAGCTTGGCGGTCTGCTGCGTGATGGTCGAGCCGCCATGGCCCGAAAGCGGGCCTCGCCCTTCGGACAGGTTGATGCGGATAGCGCTGGCGACGCCGCGCGGGGAGACGCCGAAATGATAGTAGAAGCGCTTGTCCTCGGTGGCGATCACCGCGTTCTTCAGATGCGGGCTCACGCTGTCGGCGGTCACTGCACCGCCGAACTGGTCGCCGCGCCAGGCAAAGATCGCGCCGCTGCGGTCGAGCAGCGTGACCGAACCGCGCGCGCGCCCGTCGAGCAGGGCCTCGAACGGCGGCAGCGCGGTGTAGAAATAGCCGACACCCAGCGCCAGAAGCAGCGCAACCACCGCCGTGATGCGCCAGGTGATGCGCCAGATCAGGCCAAAGACCCAGCGGAACAGGCCCAGCACAAAGGCGACGACGGGGTTGCGGCGCGCCGCAGCCTTCCGGCGCGGAGCCGGTTTGGACGCCTGTTTCGGCTTTGATTTCTTGGGCTTCTGGGCGGTGGTCTTGGGGTAGCGGCGCTCTGCCACCAACCGGCCCTTGCCCCGGCCTGAATCACTCATATCGCTCTGCCCGGTATTCTTGTCTTTTGCCGCAGAATAACGGCTTTCGGCGTGGTTGTACAACTCTGCTTCACTGCGCCCATCTTTCTATGTTGTTGAAGAAAATAGGTTTTGCTGATCCGGATGCGATACCGCGGGGTGTTTGGGGNTACAACTCTGCTTCACTGCGCCCATCTTTCTATGTTGTTGAAGAAAATAGGTTTTGCTGATCCGGATGCGATACCGCGGGGTGTTTGGGGTTTTGCTGCGCCCGTTTCCTGAGTTGTTGTGCCGCTGTTTTTGACAGTTCCGCGCGCTCGAATACCCACGGCCCGTCGGCAAGCGGATGGTCCGCTTCGATTTCACCTGTTTCCACTGCCAACCGCAACGTTTTTGGGGCCACCCCGAGCAGCTTGGCCGCGCTGGATAGGTTGAGCCAGGGATCCAGACCACCGGGATCGGGCTTGAATACCGGAATTTTGCGGTAGGACCGGAGCGCTGTGATCCGCTCCCTGGTCCAGCGGTTGCCGTTTCCGGTGGCAAGGCCGTTCCGGTTCAGAACGCCTGCGATGACATCGTCGCTGGCGATCCGCGCAAGCTGGCGGACAGCCTCGACAATATCCGGCGGTGTTGCGTTGCGCTGTCCGCGGCGGCGCTTTGGCAGGCGGATTTCCGTATGGGCGCCGCCGGCCCAATGAACCAGCAAAACGATCTCGGAGGCATCATCATCAAGATCTGCCACCACTTCCTGGATCACCGTGCGGACGATACGCTTCTTAAGCTTGGCATCGGTGACCGGCGCGAACCAAACGCGTTCAAGATCGGCCCCCAAGGCGGCCAGGTCTTCCGCCGGCAATGCCGTTCCGTCCGGGCTGGCCGTGTCGTGGTGCGCGAGCTTGTGCTCGATCTCCTGAGCCCTCTGAAGCGCCCGGTTCCACCGGGTTTCCAGCTCCGCGGTCACGAGGCGGTTCTCCGGGTCGGACGCATCATACTGCCGGAAGGCCCGGTCAGCTATGTATTGAGCCGCCTCCAGGTCACGGCAAAGTGCGCCGCGAACCTGGTCCCGCTGGCTCACTGCTTGCCTGGCGGCTGCCTCTGCGGCGGCGATGGCGCCGGGGCTGACCACCTGCAGGAGCGCGTGTTCAATGGCATCATCGACCCGCAAGCCGCCGAAGGAGATGCAGCGCGCTTCGCCGTTGTCCAGGAGACCACGCCAGCAGGAGTAGCGCGGGATGTCGTGCTTCTTGCCGGTGTAGCGAACCGTCAGCTTGCGGCCGCAGCGCCGACAGCGCAGCAGCCCGGCAAGAAGGGCAGAGCCGTGTTTGGCTGCACCATGATGCCGGCTCTGAGGGACGTTGTTGCTGACCATTTTACGGATCGCCTCTGCCCGTTCCCAACTCACATAGCCTTCATGCGCGCCTGGCTTCAATGCAAGCCACTCCTCGCGGTCTTTCCTGCGAACGGCCGATGTCCCGAACCCTGGCGATGCCTGGGTTTTGCCGTAGGCATAAGCCCCGCCATAGGCCGGATTGACGATCATGCGGTGGATGGTGGCATAGGTCGGGCGGCGCCAGACCACCTCACCCTGTTTGCGCAAGCTGGGCAATTCAAGGTCATGTTCGAGGAACCACAGGAGGGCCTGCCGTGCGCTCCCCAACTCGGCGACCTTATCGAAAACCAGGGATATGGCTTCCTGCACGCGGCGGTCTGGGTCTTTCTCAAGTCGGTCCCCGGCCTTTACGAAGCCGACAGGGGCGGCGACGACGAGTTCGCCACGCCGGGCCTTCTCTTGGCGGGCGGCAAGGGAGCGTTGCCTGAGCAGGTCGAGCTCGTATTCGTTCAGGCTGCCTTTCAGGCCCAAAAGCAGCCGGTCATTGCCATCGCGCGGCGCATAAACCGTCTCCTGATCGATCAGCACTGTGTCGACGACACGGCACATCTCGATGAGATGCTGCCAGTCCCGGCTGTTGCGCGCAAAGCGGGATACTTCACGCGCCGCGACGGCGCCGACCTTGCCGAGACAAACATCGGCGATCATCCGGTCAAAGCCTTTCCGAGCGACACCCCCGGCGGCAGAGCGGCCGAGGTCGTCATCCACGGTCTCGATCCGGCTCCAGCCCAAATCCGAAAGCCGCTCCCGCATGGCATATTGCAGGGCGCTGCTTTCCCGGTTGTGCAGGACCTGGTGGGCCGATGACTGGCGGACGTAAAGGATCGCCTTGCGTTCCAAATGCTGCGGACCAATCTTCTCATGCTTCATGATCGCTCCCCCCGTCCGCCGCACCGGCGTGTTCTGCTATCAGGCGTGCCATCAACTGTGTCAGCGTTTGCTGCGTGTCGCCGGGAAGGCTTTGCCAAGGCGGTGTCTGTGTCACGGGCGCGGACTGGATGTCCGGGAACAGCTCGAGTTGCTTCGTCGTCATTTTGCGCGGCATGGGTCAACCTCCGAATCTCGTGTTCAGAGTCCGATGCTGCGTCATCGCGTGATGGGGAGCCGGATTTATTGAGCGGAACACAAGCGGCATCGAATACCAGCCCCGCGAGCGCCCTTAGACCCTCCAGGCCCACATGCGCAGAACCAGAACGGCGGCAGGAAGCACATGCTGCTCGGTCAAACATCCAAATGGGAACTTCCAGAAGCCGGTCCGACCGGCGGCCGGTGAGATTGCACCGAAACACTGCATCGCCGGGCTTGTCGACCACAGAATGGACATAGACCGATCTGCCGAACCAGGGATGCCAAGGATAAAGAACCTCGCGCTGGTCAGTAATGTGGGTGTTCTGGCGTTCAGTTGTANTGGACATAGACCGATCTGCCGAACCAGGGATGCCAAGGATAAAGAACCTCGCGCTGGTCAGTAATGTGGGTGTTCTGGCGTTCAGTTGTAGACCGCGAAACGGTCACATTCATGACTTTTTAGTGTGCATAAATAGTAATCGTTTGTGAAAATTTAGTACGTTTTTTGCGCATTGGTGGGGCGTCACCCCGCCGTTACAAGGGCCCTTTCTTTCATTGAGGGCTCCCGGGCGTCTTTCTGCCGAAGCGTAACGCAGGCAGAGGTCTGCCAAACCGAAAGGGACCAAGGTGAAACTGATCATTGCGACGATCAAGCCGTTCAAGCTGGAGGAGGTGCGCGAGGCGCTCACTGGAATCGGCGTGCGCGGCATGATGGTGACGGAAATCAAGGGCTTCGGCTCGCAGTCTGGACACACGGAAATCTATCGCGGCGCCGAATACGCGGTGAACTTCGTGCCGAAGATCAAGCTGGAGATCGTGGTGGCGTCGTCCATGGCCGACCAAGTGGTCGAAACGATCACCAAGACCGCTCAGACCGGCAAGATCGGTGACGGCAAGATCTTTGTACTGGACGTGCAGCAGGCGGTGCGGGTGCGTACCGGCGAAACCGACGCGGACGCGATCTGATCGCAATCGGACGCAAGTTTACAAGGGACAAACGGATCATGAAACTTCTCAAGACTCTCGCCCCGGCTGCCGCGCTGATCGCGCTGCCGACCCTGGGCCTGGCCCAGGATGACGGCCCCGTGCCGGGCGTGAACGCGTCGACCGATACGGTCTTCATCTTCAACTCGCTGCTGTTCCTCATCGGCGGTTTCCTGGTGATGTGGATGGCCGCGGGCTTTGCGATGCTCGAAGCCGGCCTCGTCCGCTCCAAGAACGTCGCCATGCAGTGCATGAAGAACGTCGTGCTGTTCTCGCTGGCGGCGATCTTCTACTATCTGATCGGCTACAACCTGATGTACCCGCTCGGCACCTGGTCGGTGGACGGTGTCCTCTCCGGCGTCTGGGGCCCCGGCGTTCTCGAAGCCGTTGGCGTGACCGCCGATGCGGCCGACGATTACGGCTATGCCTCGACCGGCTCGGACTTCTTCTTCCAGCTGATGTTCTGCGCCACCACCGCCTCGATCGTTTCGGGCACCCTGGCCGAGCGTATCAAGCTGTGGCCGTTCCTGATCTTCGTGATCGTCCTGACCTCGATCATCTACCCGCTCCAGGCGTCCTGGAAATGGGGTGGCGGCTTCCTCGATGCGGCTGGCTTCCTCGATTTCGCAGGCTCGACCGTCGTGCACTCGGTGGGTGGCTGGGCCGCTCTGACCGGCGCCATCATCCTCGGCCCGCGGATCGGCCGTTATGTCGATGGCCGTGTGGTTCCCTTCCCGGGCTCCAACCTGACCCTCGCCACCCTCGGGACGTTCATCCTGTGGCTGGGCTGGTTCGGCTTCAATGGCGGCTCGCAGCTTGCCATGGGCACCGTGGGTGACGTCGCCGACGTGTCGCGGATCTTTGCCAACACCAACACCGCCGCAGCCGGCGGGTCGGTCGCAGCCCTGATCCTGACCCAGATCATGTACAAGAAACCGGACCTCACCATGGTGCTGAACGGCGCGCTGGCCGGTCTGGTGTCGATCACCGCCGAACCGCTGACCCCGACCCTGGGCGCAGCCACCATCATCGGCGCGATCGGCGGTATCCTCGTGGTCTTCGTGGTGCCGATGCTCGACAAGCTGAAAATCGACGACGTCGTCGGCGCGATTCCGGTCCACCTGGTCTGCGGCATCTGGGGCACCATCGCCGTTGCCTTCACCAACCCCGACGCCTCCTTCGCGACGCAGCTTTACGGCATCGTTGTGGTGGGCATCTTCACCATCGTCGCCTCGGCGGTCGTGTGGTTCGTCCTCAAGCTGGTCATGGGCGGTATCCGTGTCAGCGAAGAGGAAGAAATCACCGGTCTCGACATGGGCGAGCTGGGCATGGAGGCCTATCCGGAATTCTCCAAAGGCTGATCTCCTCCTTCCTGTCAGCCTTTCGTGACCAACTGCCCGGGCGTTCGCGCCCGGGTTTTTTTCTTGTCTCGGGACAGGGGCGTACCCTGCTCCGGCGGCATCCGGGCGGTGGCACAGACCGGGGCGCAGACCGCCGCACGGGGCTGGCACGCATCGCGCAATGCCGGCGGAACCGGCGATCCGGTGGCCAAAAATCAGGCTGGAAAAAGCGGAATGCGCAGGTGGCGGCGCCACAGCGGCGGGTTCTTTGCCGCCTCGCCTTGTTTGTCCCTTGGGGCGCGTCTACATCACCGTTCATGAGACGTTGGATCCCCTTTCTGAAATCGAACCCGACAGTGGCCATCGTGCGGTTGCAGGGCGCCATCGGGTCCCCTGGCGGCCGGGGCATGAGCGATGCAAGCCTGCGTCCGCTGCTGGAACGGGCCTTTCGGCGGGGCAAGCCCGATGCGGTGGCGCTGGAGATCAACTCCCCGGGCGGTTCGCCGGTGCAAAGCTCGCTGATCGCGGCGCGGATCCGCAGACTTTCCGCAGAGACCGAGGTGCCGGTCTATGCCTTTGCCGAGGATGTCGCGGCCTCGGGCGGCTACTGGCTCGCTTCCGCCGCCGACGAGATCTATGCGGATGCCAGCTCGATCCTCGGCTCGATCGGGGTGATCTCAGCGGGGTTCGGCGCGCATGTCTTTTTGCAGCGGCAGGGGATCGAACGCCGGGTCCATACCGCGGGCAAGTCGAAAAGCCTGCTCGATCCGTTCCGCCCCGAGAAGGAAGAGGACGTGGCGCGGCTGACCCGAGCGCTGGAGCAGCTCCACGAGAATTTCATCGCGCAGATCAGGGAGCGGCGTGGCGACAAGCTGGCGAAGACCCCGGATCTCTTTACCGGCGATATCTGGATCGGTCGGGAAGCCTGCGATCTCGGGCTTGCGGATGGCATCGGCCATCTGGTGCCGGTCATGAAGGAAAAGTTCGGCGACAAGGTGCGCTTTCGCCGCTACGAGCAGCGCCGTCGCCTGATGCCGCGCCTTGGGGTGACGCTGGCGCAGGATGCGCTGGACACGATCGAGGAGCGCGCGGCCTATGCGCGTTTCGGGCTCTGACGTGCTGGCCAAGATCGTTGTCGTCTTCCTGGTGGTGATCGCCGTGCTCGGCATGTTCGGCAAGCTCCGGATACCCGGCGCGGCGCGCCTGTCTCAGAAGAAATGTCCGCGCTGCGGCCGTTACCGGATCGGGAACGGACCCTGCGACTGCGGAAAAAAGAAGGGCTGATCATGGTCTTCCTCTATGCGGGTCTGGGTCTTGTGATCCTGTTGCTTGCGGGCGATGCGCTGGTGAAGGGGGCGGTGAACCTGTCGCTGCGCGTCGGCATTCCGGCGCTGATCGTCAGCCTGACCATCGTCGCCTTCGGCACCTCGGCCCCCGAGCTGCTGATCTCGATCAAGGCCGCGCTGGAAGGCGTGCCGGGCATTGCGCTTGGCAATGTGGTGGGCTCGAACACGGCGAACGTGCTGCTGGTGCTGGGCATCCCCGGGCTGATCGCGGTGATGCACACCTCGGCGCATGATACGCGCAAGAGCTATGTGATCATGCTGGCCGCGTCGCTGCTGTTCATCGCGCTGGCCTTCCGGGGGGTGTTCGACCGGCTGGCGGCTGTGGTGCTGCTGGTGGTGCTGGCGGTGATCCTGAGCGACTCGGTGCGTGACGCCCTGCGCCACCGTCGGGATGGCCGGGCCGATGCCGATCTCGAAGAGCTGGAAGAGCCCGAGGGCGCGGATCCGGACATGCCCTGGTGGAAGATCGGGCTGTTTCTGGTGCTGGGGCTGGTGGGGCTGCCGCTGGGCGCCGATCTTCTGGTCGAAAGCGCCACCGAGATCGCCACGAAGTTCGGGGTGCCCGATACGGTGATCGGTCTGACGCTGGTGGCCCTGGGCACCTCGCTGCCGGAGCTCGCGACCACGGTGATGGCGGCGATCCGCCGGCAGGCGGATGTGGCGCTGGGCAATGTGATCGGTTCCAACCTGTTCAATCTGCTTGCCATCATCGGGGTGGCGGCGCTGATCAAGCCGATGCCGGTGGATCCCGAGTTCCTGCATTTCGACCTCTGGGTGATGCTAGGCGCGACGCTGCTGCTGCTTCCCTTCGTGTTCTGGGGGCGGGATCTGGGCCGCGTCTGGGGCGCGGTCTTGTCGCTGCTCTATCTGGGCTATGTTGCTGCTGTGTTGATCTGACAGGGGGCGGCGATGGCGATTGCGGAGAAACGCGCGTTGGTGACCGGTGCCGGCAAGCGGCTTGGCCGCGCCATGGCGCTTTTGCTCGCCGGCCGGGGCTATGACGTGGCGGTGCATTACGCCGGTTCGCGCGAGCATGCCGAGGATCTGGTGTCCGAGATCCGCGCGATGGGCCGCAGCGCCACCGCGCTACAGGCGGACCTGCTGCACGAGGCGGCGACCCAGGCCCTGTTGCCGTGCGCGGCCGAGGCGCTGGGCGGGCCGGTGACGGTGCTGGTCAACAATGCCTCGATCTTCGAATACGACAATCTGGCCAGCACCACGCGCGAAAGCTGGGACCGGCATATGGAATCGAACCTGCGGGCGCCGTTTCTGCTGATCCAGGCGCTGGCAGCGCAGGTTCCGGACCCGCTGCCCGACGAAATGGGCGAGCCGCTTGCGCAGGGGCTGGTGGTCAATATGATCGACCAGCGGGTGCGCAAGCTGACGCCGGAATTCATGAGCTACACGCTGGCGAAATCGGCGCTCTGGACGCTGACGCAGACCGCGGCCATGGCGCTTGCGCCGCGGGTGCGGGTCAATGCCATCGGGCCGGGGCCGACGCTGCGCGGCGGCCGGCAGAGCGAGGGGCATTTCGCCCGGCAGCGGGCGGCGACGATCCTCGAACGCGGCGCAAACCCGGCCGACATCACCGCGGCGCTGGGGTTTCTGCTCGATGCGCCGGCGGTGACCGGCCAGCTTCTTTGCGTGGATGGCGGGCAACATCTGGGCTGGCGCACGCCTGACGTGTTGGGCGTCGAATAATGCCCCAGGGTAAAGTTTTGCACTGGTCTTGGAATTGTTGGAAAGACGTTACAAAATCGTCGTGAGGTCAATGACTTGGAATAGGTCCTCGAAAAGTTTTTCGCAAAATCAATACGTTAACTTTTCGGCTAAATATTGTGCAAACCAAGGAAGCGGGCTGAATACAAGGAAAATTTCCCGATGTCTGGAATTTGCCCTCAAGTTTATCCACAGCTTCGGTGGATGGAAAATTCCTTGAACTCTGCCGGGCGGCATTGCAGCAGATGCCGCGAGAATCACGCCTTCGTGACCATTTGAGCGCCAACGATGACCAGTGACCCGCCCGCCCCCGATACGACCGCCGCTCCGCGCGGCTACGAGGTGATCCAGGGCTATCTGAGGACGCTCGATTCCAGTCCGGGCGTCTACCGGATGCTGGATGAGCAGAGCCGGGTGCTTTACGTCGGCAAGGCGCGCAACCTGAAGGCGCGGGTGTCGAACTATGCGCGCCCCTCGGGACATTCGCGGCGCATCGCGCGGATGATCTCGGAAACCGCGTCGATGATGTTTCTCACGACGCGGACCGAGACCGAGGCGCTGCTGCTCGAACAGAACCTGATCAAGCAGCTCAAGCCCAAGTTCAACGTGCTGCTGCGCGACGACAAGTCCTTCCCCAATATCATGGTGACCACGGAACACGCCTTTCCGCAGATCAAGAAACACCGGGGGGCCAAAACCGAGAAGGGCGCCTATTACGGCCCCTTCGCCAGCGCCGGCGCGGTGAACCGGACGCTGAACCAGCTGCAAAAGGTGTTCCTGCTGCGCAACTGCTCGGATTCCATGTTCGAGGGCCGCACGCGGCCCTGCCTGCTCTACCAGATCAAGCGCTGCTCGGCGCCCTGCGTGGGCTATGTCTCGGAGGCGGAGTATGCGCGCTCGGTCAAGGATGCGCAGCGCTTTCTCTCGGGCAAGTCGACCGAGGTGCAGGAGGTGCTGGCGGGCCAGATGCAGGCGGCCTCGGACGCGATGGAGTTCGAGCGCGCCGCCGCCCTGCGCGACCGCATCCGCGCGCTGACGCAGGTGCAGACGGTGCAGGGGATCAACCCGCGCGGCGTGGCCGAGGCGGATGTGATCGCGCTGCACATGGAGGGCGGGCAGGCCTGCGTGCAGGTGTTCTTCATCCGGGCGCATCAGAACTGGGGTAACAAGGATTACTATCCCCGCGTGGGCGAGGATGTGGAGGCCGCCGAGGTGCTGGAGGCCTTCCTCGGCCAGTTCTACGACACCAAGGAGCCGCCGCGCCTGCTGCTGCTGTCTCACGAGATCGAAAACCCCGACCTGATGGCCGATGCCCTGTCGGGCAAGCTCGGCCGCAAGGTCGAGATCGCGGTGCCGCAGCGGGGCGAAAAGGCCGAGCTGGTGGAAGGCGCCGCACGCAACGCCCGCGAAAGCCTCGCGCGCCGCATGGCCGAGACCGCGACCCAGGCCAAGCTGCTGCGCGGGGTGGCCGAGGCCTTTGCGCTCGATGCGCCGCCGCAGCGGATCGAGGTCTATGACAACTCGCATATCATGGGCACTAATGCGGTGGGCGCGATGATCGTGGCGGGGCCGGAGGGGTTTCTGAAGAACCAGTACCGCAAGTTCAACATCCGGGGCGACGATCTGACGCCGGGGGACGATTTCGGCATGATGAAGGAGGTGCTGACGCGCCGCTTCACCCGGCTGCTGAAAGACGACCCCGAACGCGACAAGGGGCTCTGGCCGGATCTGCTGTTGATCGACGGCGGGGCGGGGCAGGTCAGCGCGGTGGCCGAGATCATGCGCGAATACGGGGTCGAGGATGTGCCCATGGTCGGTGTCGCCAAGGGCATCGACCGCGACGCCGGCAAGGAGGAGTTCCACCGCATCGGCCAGCGCCCTTTTGCGCTGCGCCACAACGACCCGGTGCTCTATTTCATCCAGCGCCTGCGCGACGAGGCGCACCGCTTTGCCATCGGCACCCACCGGGCGAAGCGGGCGAAGAGCCAGATGGCCAACCCGCTCGACGAGGTGCCCGGCGTGGGCGCCTCGCGCAAGCGCGCGCTGCTGGCGCATTTCGGCTCCGCCAAGGCGGTCTCGCGCGCCAATCTCGCCGATCTCAAGGCGGTGGACGGGGTCAGCGCGGCGCTGGCGGAACGGATCTACGCGTTTTTCCACGATCAGGGTTGAGCCGGGCGCAAATCTTTTCGAAAAGATTTGCAAATTCCTTGGAAGGAATTTGCCGCCTCCCTGCGCCGCTCCGCGCACTGGACCTTCGCCGGCGCGCGCCCTACCGTGGCCGCAAACGACCGGAGGACGCGAACATGGCAGTCGGCAAGAACATCCGCACCTATTTTCAAGGCACCTGGCATGACGGCGACGTCCCGGTGATGAAGGCCGCCGATCACGGCTCGTGGCTGGGCAGCAATGTGTTCGATGGCGCGCGCTACGTGAACGGGCTGGCCCCCGATCTCTACGCCCATTGCGCCCGTGTGAACCGCTCGGCCAAGGCGCTGATGATCGAGCCGACGGTGTCGACCGAAGACATGGTGCAGATCGTCTGGGAGGGGCTCTCGGCCTATCCCAAGGAGACGGCCGTCTATATCCGGCCGATGTACTGGGCGATCCACGGTGACGCCTCGGCCATCGTGCCCTCGGCGGGCGAGACCGGGTTCGCGATCAGCCTCGAGGAAATTCCCGTGGCGCCGCCGACCGCGAGCACGACGCTCGGACGTACGCGATTCCGGCGTCCGGTGATGGAGGATGCGGTGGTCAATGCCAAGGCGGGCTGCCTCTATCCCAACAATGCGCGGATGCTGGCCGAGGTGCGGCAGCGCGGCTTCGGCAATGCGCTGGTGGCCGATGCCATGGGCAATGTGGCCGAAAGCGCCACCGCCAATGTCTTCATGGTCAAGGACGGGGTGGCCTTCACCCCCATCGCCAACGGCACCTTCCTGGCGGGGATCACCCGCGCGCGTCACATGGTCAATATGCGGGCGGACGGAATCGAGGTGCATGAGGCCGTGCTGAGCTTCGAGGATTTCGAAAGCGCCGACGAGGTCTTCCTGTCGGGCAACATGCACAAGGTGACCCCGGTGGTGGGGTTCGAGGAAACCAGCTATCAGATCGGCCCGGTCACGCAGCGCGTCCGCGCGCTTTACTGGGACTGGGCCGCCAGCGAGGGCTGACCGGGGCAGGGCGGCCCCGGCGCAGATCGCCGTTGCCTGAGCCGCCGCGCTGCGCCATGATCGCCGCTCAGGGAGAGATGCCATGCGCAAGTTCCTCGTCATACTCGATGACAGCCGCGAATGCCTGAACGCGATGCGCTTTGCCGCCATGCGGGCGGCGCGCACCCGCGGCGGTGTGACGATCCTGTCGGTGATTCCGCCGGACGAGTTCAATCACTGGATCGGGGTCGGGGACATCATGCGCGAGGAGGCGCGGGAGCGCATTCACGCGCATTTCGAGGTTTTCGCGAAATGGATGCGCGACCGTCAGGGGGTGGATCCCGAGCTGATCATCCGCGAGGGGGATGTGGTTGCGGAAATTCTCGCGCAGATCCGCGTGGACGAGAGCATCGGCGTGCTGGTGCTGGGGGCCGCCTCGGGCAAGAAGGGGCCGGGGCCGCTGGTGAGCCAGCTCAGCAAGAGTTCGGGCAGCCTGCCGGTTCCGGTGACCATCGTGCCCGGTGATCTGTCCAAGGAACGGCTCGAGGCGATCACCTGACGCCGCGCCCGGCCGCGAAGGCGGTGTGCGTATTTGGAAAGAGAAGAAACGGGGAGGGACGCGATGCCGATGCCCTGGACCTTTCGCCATCCGGAGAAGGAATGGGGGCTGTTTCTCGACGATATTCGCGAGGTGCTGGGCACGCCGTCGTCGAACGTGGCCTATACGGCGGCGGAAGGGGTCTTTGGCGCATTCCGGCGGCGGTTGACGGTGGCGCAGGCGCTTGCCTTTGCGCAGGGTCTGCCTGCGGTGCCACGCGCGCTGTTCGTGCAGGGTTGGGAGCCGGCGGAGCCGCTGCCCTGGGCCGGGGCCGAGACCTATCTCGCCGAGGCCCGGGCGCTGCGCGCCGATCACAATTTCATTTCCGAAAACGCGGTCGAGGCGGTCTCATATGCGCTGCACCGGGCGCTGAGGCCCGAGGTACTGGGTCGCGCCCTGGCGCGGATCGGCCCGGAGGCCGAAGCCTTCTGGCGGCTCACGGGCTATTCCGACACGGCGCTGGCACCGGGTATCCGATAGGTTAGAATGGTTCTAAACCTTGACGGCTTGCGGTGAGAAGCGCATATAGAGGGGGCCCCGAGAAAGGTATCCCGCAGATGTTCATTCAGACCGAATCGACCCCGAATCCCGCGACGCTGAAATTCCTGCCCGGCCAATCCGTGCTCGAGGCGGGGACAGCCGATTTTCCCAGCGCCGAGGGCGCCGAAGCCTCGCCGCTGGCCAAGCGGCTCTTCGGGGTGAAAGGTGTGACCGGGGTGTTCTTCGGCAGCGATTTTGTCACCGTGACCAAGGACGAGGCTGCGGATTGGGACCATGTGAAACCGGCGGTGCTGGGCGCGATCATGGAGCATTTCCAATCGGGCGATCCGGTGATGGCGGGCGAGGGCGGTGCCTCGGGCCATGCGGAGTTCGATGGCGAGGATGCCGAGATCGTCGGCCAGATCAAGGAGCTGCTCGACAGCCGCGTGCGTCCGGCGGTGGCGCAGGACGGTGGCGACATCACTTTCCACGGTTTCGAGCGGGGGGTCGTTTATCTGCATATGCAGGGGGCCTGCGCCGGCTGCCCGTCCTCGACCCTGACGCTGAAGATGGGCATCGAGAACCTGCTGCGCCATTACATTCCGGAAGTGACCGAGGTGCGCCCGGTCGCCTGACCGGGCCGGTGCGTGCATGACTGCAGAGCCGACCATTCTCGCTTTCGACACCTCGGCCGCGCATTGCGTGGCCGCGCTGCTGTTGGGCGGGCAGATCGTGGCGGAGCGCCACGAGGAGATGGGGCGCGGCCAGGCGGAACGCCTGATGCCGATGCTGCAGGCGCTGCTCGACGAGGTGGGCGCGGTCTGGGAGGAGCTGGATGCGGTGGCGGTGGGCACCGGGCCCGGCAATTTCACCGGCATTCGGATCTCGGTGGCGACGGCGCGCGGCCTCGCGCTGGGACTTGGGATTCCCGCCGTCGGCGTGTCGGAATTCGAGGCGCTGCGCGGGCCCGGCGGGCTGCATGACACGCGCCCGGAACTCGTCAGCCTGCGGTCGTCGCGGCGCGGTGCCGACGTGGTGGTGCAGGTCTTTGACGCGGGCGTGGCGCATGGCCGTCCGATCGAGCTTGAAGTCTATGGCGACGCTGCGGCTGTGCGTGCGCGTCTGGCCGAGGTTCCCCCCGGCGCGCCGGTTGTGGGGGCCGAGGCGGGTGTCCTGACGGCGATCCTGAACGAAGGGCGGAAGTCCGAGCCCGCGCCGTTTGCCGCCTATTGCGTGGATTGCATGGGCGGACCCGCCGCTGCCATCGCCCGGGTCGCGGCGGAAAAACTGCGGCTTGGCCGGCCCGGCCCGCGCCCGGCGCCGGTCTATATCCGCCCCGCCGATGCGGCGCCCTCGAAAGAGCCGCCGCCGGTCATCCTGCCGTGACACCTGCCGAGCTTGCGGGCATTGCTGCCCGCGCCTATCGCCATATGACCCCCTGGACCGAGGCGGAGTTTGCCGCGACACTGTCCCATCCCACGGCGCTGCTGACCGTGGGAGAGGCGGCGTTTGTGCTGGGGCGCGTCGTGGCCGACGAGGCCGAGATTCTGGCGCTGGCCACCGATCCGGACGGGCAGCGGCGGGGTGCGGCGCGGGCGGCGCTGGCACGGTTCGAACGCGCCGCCGCCGCGCGCGACGCGGTGGAGATCTTTCTGGAGGTCGCCGCGGCCAATGCCCCGGCCCGGGGCTTCTATTTCGCTTGCGGATATGCGCCTGTGGGGCGGCGCACGGCCTATTATACTTGCCCCGACGGAAGCCGTGACGACGCATTGCTCATGCGCAAGGCGTTGCCTGAAAATTAAGCTCGGACCCGTCGCAACCCTGCGGCAGCTCACGCAAAAAGCTGTTGACCCCACTGCGCGCCAAAGCCTTAATCATCCGTGATCTGCATGGATCAGGCATAAGAGCGGTGCGCGTGTTTGCGCCGCCATCACCACCTGGGAGCAAGACATGACCCTCATGACCAAATTTCTCGGCGCCGCCGCATCGCTGGCGCTGACCGCGGGCGCCGCGCTGGCCGATCCGGCGCTGATCTACGATCTGGGCGGGAAATACGACAAGAGTTTCAACGAGGCAGCCTTCAACGGGGCCGAGGCCTATGCATCGGAAACCGGCGGCGCCTACAAGGACATCGAGCTGCAATCCGAAGCGCAGCGCGAGCAGGCCCTGCGCCGCTTCGCCGAGGCCGGGTTCAACCCGGTGGTGACCACCGGCTTCTCGATGTCGGCGCCCATCGCCTCGGTTGCCGCCGATTATCCGGATACCAAATTCGTCACCATCGACGGGTTCGTGAACCCCGAAGAACACCCCAACGTGCTGTCGATCCTGTTCTCGGAACATGAGGGCTCGTATCTCGTCGGCATGATGGCGGCGATGGCCTCGAAATCCGGCACCGTGGGCTTTGTCGGCGGCATGGACATCCCGCTGATCCGCAAATTCGCCTGCGGCTACGCCCAGGGCGTGAAGGCGGTGAACCCCGACGCCACCGTGATCTCGAACATGACCGGCACCACGCCGGCGGCCTGGAACGACCCGGTGAAGGGCTCGGAACTGACCAAGGCGCAGATTTCCCAGGGGGCCGATGTGGTCTATGCCGCTGCCGGTGGCACCGGGCTGGGGGTTCTTCAGACCGCTGCGGATGAAAACATCCTGTCGGTCGGCGTGGACAGCAACCAGAACTACCTGCATCCGGGCAAGGTGCTGACCTCGATGCTCAAGCGCGTCGATGTCGCCGTGAAGGACGCGATGGAGCAGGGCCCCGATCTGCAAACCGGTGTCATGGTGCTGGGCCTGGCCGAGAACGGCGTCGGCTATGCGATGGACGAGAACAACGAGGCGCTGGTCAGCGACGAGATGAAGACCGCTGTCGAGGATGCCAAGGCCAAGATCATCGCGGGCGAGATCGCGGTCCACGATTATTCCACGGACGACAGCTGCCCGGCGCTGAGCTTCTGAGACCCTGACGAGCGGGGCGGTACAGGCCGCCCCGTCCCGCTTCCAGAGGCCGCGTGGCGCGCGGCCTCCGCCCTGTGCCGCAGGAGCCCATAACGCCATGACCGATACCGCCGCCCCCGCCATCGAGCTGAAGGGCATTTCCAAGGCCTTCGGCCCCGTCCAGGCCAACAAGGACATCTCGATCCGCGTCATGCCGGGCACGATCCACGGTATTATCGGCGAGAACGGCGCCGGGAAATCGACGCTGATGTCGATCCTCTACGGTTTCTACAAGGCCGACGCGGGCGAGGTCTGGATTCACGGCAAGAAGACCGAGATCCCCGACAGTCAGGCCGCCATCGCCGCCGGCATCGGCATGGTCTTCCAGCATTTCAAGCTGGTGCAGAACTTCACCGTTCTGGAAAACGTCATTCTGGGCGCCGAGGACGGGCCGATGCTGCGCCCCTCGCTGGCGCGCGCCCGTGGCGTGCTGAAACGGCTTTCCGAGGAATACGAGCTGTCGGTCGATCCCGACCAGCTGATCGAAAACCTCTCCGTCGGTCACCAGCAGCGGGTCGAGATCCTCAAGGCGCTCTACCGTCAGGCCGACATCCTCATTCTCGACGAGCCCACCGGCGTGCTGACCCCCGCCGAGGCCGATCACCTCTTCCGCATCCTCGACAACCTGCGGGCCGAGGGCAAGACGATCATCCTCATCACCCACAAGCTGCGCGAGATCATGGAGATCACCGATACGGTCTCGGTCATGCGGCGCGGCGAGATGACAGCGACGGTGAAAACCGCCGAGACCTCCCCCGAGCAGCTCGCCGAGCTGATGGTGGGGCGCAAGGTGCTGCTGCGCGTCGACAAGGCGCCCGCGCAGCCCGGCGCCTCGGTGCTGGAGATCGAGAACCTGCGTCACGTGGATCACCACGGGGTCGAGCGGCTCAAGGGGATTTCGCTGGAGGTGAAGGCAGGCGAGATCGTCGGCATCGCGGGCGTTGCGGGCAACGGCCAGTCCGAGCTGCTCGAGGTGCTGGGCGGCTATGCGGACGGCACCGGCACGATCCGCGTCAATGGCGCCGAGATCGACCTCACCGGCAAGCATTCCGACGGCCAGTCGCGCCGGGCGCGGGGCATCGCCCATGTGCCCGAGGACCGGCAGACCGAAGGGCTGATCATGGCCTATGCGGCCTGGGAAAACACCGTCTTCGGCTATCACCGCGATCCGCATTACCAGTCCGGCCCGCTGATGAACAACGCGCTCATCAAGGCCGAGGCGCAGGACAAGATGACCCGCTACGACGTGCGCCCGCCGAATCCGAATCTCGCGGCGCGGAATTTCTCCGGCGGCAACCAGCAGAAGATCGTGCTGGCGCGCGAGATCGAGCGCGACCCGGACATCCTGCTCATCGGCCAGCCGACGCGCGGCGTCGATATCGGCGCCATCGAGTTCATCCATCAGGAAATCGTGCGGCTGCGCGACAAGGGCAAGGCGATCCTGCTGGTCTCGGTCGAGCTCGACGAGATCCTGTCGCTGTCGGACCGCATCGCGGTGATGTTCGACGGCCAGATCATGGGCGAACGCCTGCCCGCCGAGACCGACCAGACCGAGCTCGGTCTGCTGATGGCGGGCGTGACAGAGCGCCCCGACAAACCGCTGATCGAGGCGGTGGACGCCCAGCTCGACGCGAAAGAGGCGCGGGAGGCCGAACAGCATGGCTGAGCCCGCCCTTTCATCTTTCGTAAAATACTCCCGCCGGAGGCATTCGCGCCCGCAGGGCGCGCAACCCAGAAACGAGGCCCGGAATGGATAAGATGCCCGCCTGGGCCGATGCGGTGCTCGTGCCCCTCATTTCGATTCTGCTGGCCGCCGCGCTGTCGGCCATCGTGATCCTGGCCATTGGCGAAGACCCGGTGGCGGCGTTCAAGCTGATGGTCGACGGCGCTCTGATGCGCAGCTCTGGCTGGGGCTATACGCTTTACTACACCACCAATTTCATCTTCACCGGGCTGTGCGTCGCGGTCGCCTTCCATGCTTCGATGTTCAACATCGGCGGCGAGGGGCAGGCGATGATCGGCGGGCTGGGGGTGGCGCTGGTCTGCCTCTTCATCCCCTTCCCGCACTGGTCCGTCGCGCTGCTGGTGGCCACGCTGGCGGGGGCGGCCTTCGGGGCGGTCTGGGCGCTGATCCCCTCCTATCTTCAGGCGAAACGCGGCAGCCATATCGTGATCACCACGATCATGTTCAACTTCATCGCCGCCGCCGTGCTGAACTATGTTCTGGTCAATCTGCTGCGCCCGACCGGCGCCATGGATCCGGCCACCGCGATCTTTCCGCAGGCCACCCATCTGCCCACCTTCCAGGACATGTTCGCGCCCGAGGGCAGCCGCATGTTCCGGGGCTCGCCCGCCAATGTCACCTTCTTCATTGCCGTTCTGGCCTGTATCGGCTTCTGGTTCCTGATCTGGCGCACCAAGCTCGGCTACGAGATCCGCGCCTTCGGCTTTTCCGAAAGCGCGGCGAAATACGCGGGCATCTCGCCGGTGCGGATCACCATCGTGTCGATGCTGATCTCCGGCGGGCTGGCGGGTCTCATGGCGCTCAACACCACCATGGGCGAGGCCGAGCGGCTGGTGCTGAACGCCACCGAGGGGGCGGGCTTCATCGGCATCGCCGTTGCACTCATGGGCCGGTCGCATCCGGTGGGCGTGTTCCTCGCGGCGCTGCTCTTCGGGTTTCTTTACCAGGGCGGGGCCGAGCTGGCGCTCTGGACCAATATCCCGCGTGAGCTCATCACCGTGATCCAGGCGCTGGTGATCCTCTTCACCGGGGCGCTCGACAACATGGTGCGCATGCCGCTCGAGCGGCTCTTTCTGGCCGCCCGCAGGAGGGACAGCTGATGGATTTCGCAACCCTTCTGCAAGTGCTCGATTCCACCGTGCGGCTGGCCACGCCGCTGTTGCTGGCCTGTCTTGCCGGGCTGTTCTCCGAGCGCTCGGGCATCTTCGACATCGGTCTCGAAGGTAAGATGCTCGCCGCCGCCTTTGCCTCTGCCGCCGTCGCGGCGATGACTGGCTCTGTCTGGGTGGGGCTGCTGGCGGGGATCGTCGCCTCGCTCTTCATGAGCGGCATCCACGGGCTGGCCTCGATCACTTTCCGGGGCAACCAGCTGATTTCCGGCGTGGCGATCAATTTCCTCGCCTCGGGCCTCACGGTGCTGATCGCGCAGGACTGGTTCGGACAGGGCGGGCGCACGCCCTCGCTGATGGGTGGCGGAAGGTTCGAGCCGATCACGCTGCCCTTCGCCGAGGCGCTGCGCGGCGTGCCGGTGCTGGGCCCGGTCTATGCCGAGCTGATCTCCGGCCATTCCATCCTCGTCTATGTCGCCTTCCTCATGGTGCCGCTGAGCTGGTTCATCCTCTACCGCACCCGCTTTGGTCTGCGCCTGCGCGCGGTGGGCGAAGCGCCCGAGGCGGTGGACACGGCGGGCGTCTCGGTGATCGGGCTGCGGTTCGCCGCCGTGGCGATCTGCGGGCTGCTCTGCGGGCTGGCCGGGGCCTATCTGGCCACGGGGCTCCAGGCGGGGTTCGTGCGCGAGATGACGGCGGGGCGCGGCTATATCGCGCTGGCGGCGCTGATCTTTGCCAAGTGGCGGCCCTGGTACGCGCTCTCGGCCTGCCTGCTCTTCGGTCTGCTTCAGGCGGTGGCGCTGCGCTATCAGAACATCGACCTCGGCGGCATCACCATCCCGGTACAGGTGATGGACGCGCTGCCCTATATCCTGACCGTGGTGATCCTCGCGGGCTTTGTCGGCAAGGCGATCCCGCCGCGCGCCGGGGGCGAGCCCTACGTCAAGGAACGCTGACGCACTGGCATCTCACGGCGCCAGCCTCTATCTCAGGGGCAGGACGCCGGGAAGGAGCAGGCCATGCGTGTGATCTTTATGGGAACGCCCGAGTTCTCGGTGCCGGTTCTGGATGCGCTGGTGGCCGCCGGGCACGAGATCGCCGCCGTCTATTGCCAGCCGCCGCGCCCCGCCGGGCGCGGCAAGAAGGACCGCCCGACGCCCGTGCATGCCCGTGCCGAGGCGCTGGGGCTGGAGGTGCGCCACCCGGTCAGCCTGAAATCGCCGGAGGAGCAGGCGCGCTTTGCGGCGTTGCAAGCGGATGTGGCGGTGGTGGTGGCCTATGGGCTGATCCTGCCGCAGCCGGTGCTGGATGCGCCCGTTCATGGCTGTCTGAACATTCATGCCTCGCTTTTGCCGCGCTGGCGCGGGGCGGCGCCGATCCACCGCGCCATCATGTCCGGCGATGCCGAGACCGGCATCTGCATCATGCAGATGGAGGCGGGGCTCGACACCGGCCCGGTGCTGCTGCGCGAGGCGGTGGAGATCGGCGCGGAGGAGACCACCGGCGCGCTGCACGACCGGCTGAGCGCCATGGGCGCACGGCTGATCGTCGAGGCGCTGTCGCGGCTGGAGGGGCTGGTGCCCGAGCCGCAGCCTGAAGAGGGCGTGACCTATGCGCAGAAGATCGACAAGGCCGAGGCGGCGGTGAACTGGACGCGGGACGCCGGGGCGATCTCGCGCCAGATCCGGGGGCTGGCGCCCTTTCCCGGCGCCTGGACCACGCTGGGCGGCGAACGGATCAAGCTGCTGGGCGCGCGTGTCGTGCCGGGGCAGGGGGCGCCGGGGGTGGCGCTGGACGATACTTTCACCATCGCCTGCGGCGAGGGCGCGGTGCAGGTGACACGGGCGCAGCGCGCGGGCAAGGGCGCACAGGAGGCGTCGACCTTCCTGCTCGGCATGCCGGTGCCGCGCGGCACGCGGCTGGGAGAGGGCTGATGTTTCCGGTTCTGATCGGCACGGTGGTGATCGCGGGGATTGTGGGCTACGCTTCGGAACGCACGGGGTTCACCCGCAACGGCATTTTGCAAAGCATGATCATCTGTATCGGCGGCGCGTTTCTGGCCTATTTCCTGCGGCTGATGTTCGGGATCGGCTTCGGGTCGCCGGGGCTGAACGCCATCGCCTCGTCCATCGGGGCGCTGATCATCGTGCCCACCCATTGGCGCAGGAGGAAATGAACGATGCCCGTTGTCTGGTTGATCGTTATCGGTGCCGCGGCGGGGTTTCTCGCGACGCGGTTCATGAATGTGCGCATGGGGGTCGTCGAGACGGTGGGGATCGGCATGGCCGGCGCGCTGATCGGCGGGCTGTTGCTGCGCTTTCTCATCGCGATGACCGGCGCGCTTGCCGGGCTGGTGGGCGCGGTGCTGGGCGCCATGCTGCTGATCTGGCTGTGGCAGAGGTATCTGCGCCGGTAAGGGCATTTGCCCCCGGACGGAAAGATCGGAGGCGAGCTCCTCAAGCACAAGAGGAGCCAGGCCCAGCGGTGGCCAGTGGGATGCCGCCTCATGCTTTGAAACCCTTATTTTATTCCTGCCATGTCCGGAGGATCTCGCAACGCGGTGCAAACGTTGCCAAAGCGGCAGGACCCGTCCGGCGCCTTCGGCTTGATTCCGGGCCAAGGGCGCGGGGATCGAGCCAAGAACGCGGGTCATCCGCCCTTTCTGCGTGATCGTCTTGATGACAGCGCTCGCTTGAACTCTGTGCACCCATCGGCCTTTGTGCGCCCCTGCGGGAGACCCTGCGCGCAGCCTCGGAATTGTCCCGTTCCGCACAGCCCCTAGATTTACCGAAAGCGGAAAGGAAAGGTCCGATGGGATTTCTGGTTGAGGGTGTGTGGCGCGACCGTTGGGACTATACCGACACGGGCGGGCATTTCGTGCGCAGCAAGACGAGTTTTCGCAACTGGATCACGCCCGACGGGCGTCCCGGCCCGAGCGGCGAAGGCGGCTTTGCGGCCGAACCGGGGCGCTATCATCTCTATGTCAGTTATGCCTGTCCCTGGGCGCATCGTGCGCTGATCTTTCGCGCGCTGAAGGGGCTGACGGATCTCATCGACG
This sequence comes from Salipiger pentaromativorans, assembly GCF_024721115.1. Classification (GTDB taxonomy): domain Bacteria; phylum Pseudomonadota; class Alphaproteobacteria; order Rhodobacterales; family Rhodobacteraceae; genus Salipiger; species Salipiger pentaromativorans. The sequence goes on from NZ_JAMDHK010000011.1 coordinate 188,853, forward strand.
TGAGCGTCGTGCATCCGGACATGCTTTCCGAAGGCTGGACCTTCTCCCGCGATTTCGCCGGCGCCACCGGCGATGCGCTTTACGACCTGCCGTTCCTGCGCGATCTCTACCTGCGCGCCGATCCGAAGATCTCGGGCCGGGTGACCGTGCCGGTCCTCTGGGACAAGCGGCGCGAGACCATCGTTTCGAACGAAAGCGCCGAGATCATCCGCATGTTCGACAGCGCCTTCGACGGGCTGACCGGCAATCGCGACAGCTATTGGCCGGAGGCGCTGCGCGACGCCATCGAGCCGGTGAACGCGCGGATCTACGACACGGTCAACAACGGGGTCTACAAGGCCGGGTTCGCCACCACGCAGGCGGCCTATGACGAGGCGGTCGGGCCGCTGTTCGAGACGCTCGACTGGATCGAGGAACGTCTGTCGCGGCAGCGCTATCTGATGGGCGACCGTGTGACCGAGGCCGATTGGCGGCTGTTCACGACGCTGATCCGCTTCGATCACGTCTATGTCTGTCACTTCAAATGCAACCGTCGGCGGATCGTCGATTACCCCAACCTCTGGGCCTATACGCGCGAGCTCTATCAATGGCCGGGCGTGGACGGCACGGTGCGGCTCGACCATATCCGGCGGCACTATTACTACAGTCACGATATGATCAATCCGCAGCGCATCATCCCCGCCGGTCCGGATCTCGACCTGATGGCGCCGCACGGGCGCGAGCGGTTGCAGGCGGCCTGAGGCGCGGTTCAGCCGGAGGAGCGGGCCTGGGCGTAATGCTCGATCATCGCGGCCAGATCGGACGGCGGTGTGGCGCTGGGCAGATAGGCGCAGGCGTTGGCGCAGTGCTGAAAGATCGACCCGTCGGAAAAGAACGAGGTGTTGGTGACAAAGATCACCCGCGTCTCGGGCTGCCGGTAGCTGGCGTAATCCGCCACGGCCAGGGCGCTGCCCTCTTCCAGCACCAGATCGAGCACGATCACCTTGAAATCCACTTCGCGCAGCAGCGCGGTGGCCACTTCCTGCGTATGCGCCACACGAACGGTCGCCCCCAAACGTTCAAGGTGACGCCGCCAGAGAGTCGCCAGCTCTCTGCTGCTTTCGACGATGAGCACGTTCATTGAAGCCTCCGCTGCCCGCAGTCGCTCTGCAAGGCTTGGGCGTTTGTCGGATCGAGTTCTAAACAATTGTTTAACGATAACGTAAAGAATGTGAACAAACGACAAAGGAACGTCTGATCTACCGTTTTGGCTGTGCCGATTTCCATGCAATCGGGCTTTGATTTAGCATACAGGGACCGATTTTGGGCTCGTA
>NZ_JAMDHK010000012.1 GCF_024721115.1 Salipiger pentaromativorans
CGGGCTGCTTGGGCATGATGGGGCTTCCTTCTTCGTCCCGCAAAGTCTATACCAAACCCCTCAGAGCGCGAGGTTTTTCAGACCTTCCCTGACATCTTCTTTCCGAGTTTTTAACACTCGGATATCGATGATACTTTCTATCTCTCCAAAGCTGGCGCCATGCGAGCAAGCATCTAGCTTGTCCAGCGTCAGTTTAAGCATGCATCCTTCAAACGATGCCGTTGTCTTGGACATCAGGATGTTGTCGGGCGAAAGATTGTCTCTCGTTAATATCTCAGCCAAGCGTTCTGCGGGATCCGCTTTGGCCGCTCCGCATGTTGCGCCAAAAGATGCGAGCACCACTGCGACTGTAGTAAATTTCATTGAACAACTTCTTACCTTATGATGGTCCACCTCCAAATAGGTCTTAGAGACAAACACTTCTAGACACATATAGCACCCATTTGTGGCGACTCTCGACCAAAATCGCAAACTGTCCGAAATCCGCCCGAAGATCAGAATGCTAAGTTCGCCTATGCCGCGTCACTCGCCGCGATCAGGAGTGCGGTCCGCTACTTCGGTCGTCCAATGGCCCAGGGATGCGCGTCTGCATCACGAGAATGGGTAATTGAAGGCGAAGGACAAGTTTGGGCCGGGGCCGGGCGAAGGCACTCGCGGCGAAGGCATCCGCTGCGATGCGGTCGTTTGGACCCTAAGCCGAGCTTCCGGATTCGGAACGCCCTACCCCTCGGCGATCAGCCCCTGCATCCGCTCCACGAACCGAGCGGGCCCGAGTTCGCCCAGCGCCGTCTCGCGCGCGCCTTGCCCCAGCCGCAGCCGCAGCGCCGCGTCGTCGATGAGACGGGTCAGGGCCGTTTCGACCGTGGCAGGATCGTGCGGATCGACCAGAAGGCCGTTCTCGCCCTCCCGGATATAACCCGCCGAACCGGCCTCGGTCGAAATCACCGGCACGCAGCCGAAGGCCATGGATTCCGCCGGGGCAAAACCCAGCGGCTCGTCGAAACTGGGCAGGATGCAGATGCCGGATTGCGCATAGAGCGCCGGCATCTCGGCATAGGGGATCAGACCGCGCATCTCGATCCAGTCCTCCGACGCCGCCTCGGCCTTCAGCGCCGCGTAATGCGCCATATCCTCGGCAAGCTCGGACTCGCGCTCGGAGCCGATCAGGATCAGCCGCGCCTTGCCGGCCCGGCCCGCCGCGCGCATCCCGTCGATCACCAGATGCTGCATCTTGCGCTTGCGGGCGAGCTTGGCGACGCAGAGCACGGTGACCGGGCCCCCGGCGCTGCTGCGGTCCGGCATCGGCGGCGGCGGGTCCCCCACCACCGGCCAGGGCAGATAGCGCGCCCAACGGTCCGGCGGCGTGCTCTCCAACCCCAGGCTCGCGGTCACCCGGCGGATCGGCAGCCCCTTGCGCCACAGGTAGAAGCGGCGCGAAAACGGCTCGTGCCGGTGATAGGGGTGCAGATCGTAAGACCAGAGCGCCGTACCCTGCCGCCGCCCGATCCGGGCCGCCGCAAAGCGCAGCTTGGCGCTGTTGCGCAGGAAGGCGATGTCGGGATTCAGCGCGCGCCACGCCTCGGTCATCGCCGCAATGTCGGACGGATCGCGAAACACCTGCGGGGTGACATGGCTGTGGTCCTCGGCGCCGCCGGAGCTGGACCCCCAGACCGCGACCCTGGCCCCGGCCTCGACCAGCGCCTTGGTGGCGAAATAGAGGTTGGTGTGAAAACGGGGAACGACGAAGAGGATGGTCGCCTGCATCGGATCAGCTCTCGTCCCGCCAACGGTTGACGATCGGATAGCGCCGGTCGAGCCAGAAGGCGCGTTTCGACAGCCGCGCGCCGGGCGCCGACTGAAAGCGCTTGTATTCCGAGATATAGAGCAGGTGCTCCACCTTCTTGGCATCGGCCCGGTCATAGCCCGCCGCGACGCAATCGGCGATGGAGCCGTCATCGTCCACGAGGATCTGAAGAATACCGTCGAGCACCGGGTAATCGGGCAGCGAGTCGCTGTCCTTCTGATCCTCGCGCAGCTCGGCCGAGGGCGGTTTGGTGATGATGCGCTCGGGGATCGGGGCGTCCTCCGGCCCTTTCATCCAGGGCCGGTGATGGGCATTGCGCCAGCGGCAGATGTCGAAGACGCGGGTCTTGTAGAGATCCTTGATCGGGTTGTAGCCGCCCGCCATGTCGCCATAGATCGTGGCATAGCCCACCGCGACCTCGGATTTGTTGCCGGTGGTGAGCAGCATCTCGCCGAACTTGTTGCTGAGCGCCATCAGCAGCAGCCCACGCAGGCGCGACTGGATGTTTTCCTCGGTCAGATCCGGTTTCAGACCCTCGAAAAGCGGCGCCAGCGTGTTGGTGATCGCCTCGCGCCCCTCGGCGATGGGCACAAAATCGTAATGGCAGCCGAGGTTCTCGGCGCAGGATCTGGCATCTTCCAGCGAATGCTCGGAGGTGTATTCCGAGGGCAGCATGACGCAGCGCACATTCTCCGCGCCCAGCGCATCCACCGCGATGGTCGCCACCAGCGCGGAATCGACACCGCCCGACAGCCCCAGCAGCACCTTGCCGAAGCCGGTCTTGCGGCAATAGTCGCGCAGCGCCAGCACCATGGCGTGGTAATCTTGCTCCATCGCGTCGGGATGGCGGGTGAAATCGCCCTCCAGGACGCGCCAGCCGTCTTCGGTGCGCTCCAGATCCACATGCGCCAGCGCCTCCTCGAAGACCGGAAGCTGCACCGCCACCGCGCCATGCGGGTTCAGCGCGAAACTGCCGCCGTCGAAGATCTGGTCGTCCTGTCCGCCCACCATGTTCAGATAGATCAGCGGCAGCCCGGTCTCGACCACGCGGGCGACCATCTTGTTCAGCCGCGTCTCGTATTTGTTGCGGAAATAGGGCGAGCCATTGGGCACCAGCAGGAATTCCGCGCCGGTCTCGGCCAGGGTCTCGGCCACGTCCTCGTACCAGGCATCCTCGCAGATGGGAGAGCCGACGCGGGTGTTGCCCACCGCGTAAGGTCCGCCGATGGGGCCGCTGTCGAAGATGCGCAGCTCGTCGAAGACGTTGTAATTGGGCAGGTGATGCTTGAAGACCTGGGTCATCATCTTGCCGTCCCGGCAGATGACATAGGCATTGTAAAGCTCTGTCCCCTCCACCCAGGGCGTGCCGATGCCCAGCGTCGGCCCGTCGGCGCAGTCTTCCGCCAGCCGCTTCACCGCCGCCATGCAATCGAGTGTGAAGACATGCTTCATCGGCAGGTCTTGCGGGTTGTAACCCGCGATGAACAGCTCGGGCAGCGCCACCATATCGGCCCCCGCCGCCTTGCCCTTTTCCCAGGCGTCGCGCGCCTGCGCGGCATTGCCCGCGAGGTCGCCCATGGTCGGGTTGAGCTGCGCGATGGTCAGGCGGAAACGGTCGGCCATACGCCCTGTCCTTTCAATCACATCCTCGTGCCGACATAGCAGAACCACGCCGGAGGGAAAGCGCCCCGGGGCAAAAGAGATTGTCAGCCCGGGGGGGCTTCGATACTTTCCGGCCACAAGGAGAGGCAATCCGGCAAGGAACGAGCAATGACACGCGCAGGCAGAACGATTGCCGCAGCAGCCGCCTTTCTGGCATGGGCCGGCAGCGCTCCGGCGCAGGAAGACGAGATCGTCACCAAGCAATTCGACGATGGCGGGGTCTATGAGGGCACCTTCCGCGACGGGCTGCGCGACGGTACCGGCACCTACCGGCTGCCCAACGGGTTCGAATATACCGGCGACTGGGTCGCGGGCGAGATCACCGGCAAGGGCGTGGCGCGCTATCCCAGCGGCGCGATCTACGAGGGCCAGTTCGCCAAGGGCAAGCCCGAGGGGATCGGGCGTATCGTGCTGGCCGATGGCAGCATCTACGAAGGCTCCTGGCTCGACGGCAAGATTACCGGCAAGGGCGTGATCCAATACGCCAACGGTTCGCGCTACGAAGGCGCCTTCCGCAACGCGCTCCACCACGGGCGCGGCGTGATGACAGCGCCGAACGGCTACCGCTACGAGGGCGACTGGGTGAACGGCGTCGAAGAGGGCAACGCCACTATCACCTATCCCGACGGCTCGGTCTACGAGGGCCGCGTGGCCAATGGCAAGCGCGCGGGCCAGGGCGTGCTGACGATGGCGGACGGGCTCGTTTACGAGGGCATGTGGCGCGACGGGCAGCAGGACGGCATCGGCAAGCTGACCCTGCCCAATGGCGACATCTACGAGGGCGAGCTGGTGGACGGGCGCCGCGAGGGCACCGGCAAGGAAACCTATGCCAACGGCGACATCTACGAGGGCGCCTTCAACAACGATCAGCGCCAGGGCTTCGGGGTTTTCACCGGCGCCGACGGCTATCGGCTCGAGGGCAACTGGGTCGCCGGGCAGATCGAGGGCGAGGGCAAGGTCGTCTATCCCGACGGTTCGGTCTACGAGGGCGAGATCCGCGGCGATCTGGCGAATGGTCGGGGCAAGACCACCTATCCCGACGGCTCGACCTACGAGGGCGACTGGGTCGACGGGGTGATCGAGGGGCGCGGCCGCGCCGCCTATCCCAACGGCGTGGTCTATGACGGCGCGTTCAGCAATGCCCGTTATAACGGGCAGGGCACGATCATCTATCCTGATGGCTATCGCTACGAGGGTGACTGGAAAGACAACCAGCGCCACGGCAAGGGCACCGCCAGCTACGCCGACGGCACCGTCTATACCGGCGATTTCCGCGAGGACCGGCGCCACGGGCAGGGCGAAATCACCATGCCGGACGGGTTCCGCTATAACGGGAGCTGGGTGAACGGCACCTTCGATGGGATGGGCGTGGCAACCTATGCCAACGGGGATGTCTACGAAGGAATGTTCAGGGACGGCAAGCGCCAGGGAGAGGGAGTCCTGCGCTATGCCACCGGGGAGGAGGCCTCGGGCGAATGGGTCAACGGGGTTCTGACGACCGCGACGCCGGTCTCGGCGCCGGACGGGTCCGGGGAGGACGGGCCCGCCACCGGCGACGGGGCGCAAACCGGCGGCAACTGACGGGCGGCGCGCGGCTCCGCCTCTGCGCGGCGCTGCTGGTCTGCGGCCTGATGATGCTGTTTGCCCCGGCGCACGCCCGCGCGCAGGACGCCGAAGAGCATGTCATCCGTATCGGCGTTCTGGCCTATCGCGGCTGGGACGACGCCAGCGACAACTGGCAGCCGCTCGCCGGCTATCTCTCCGCCCGGCTGGACGGCGAAACGGTGCGGCTGGTGCCGGTAACGCTCAGCTCGGCGGCGCTGCTGATCGAGACCGGCGCGCTGGATTTCCTCGTCACCAATCCCGGCCACTACCTGACGCTCGCCCGCAGCTATCCGATGAGCGTGCTGGCCACCCGCGCGCGCCGTCTGTCGGACGGCAGCCGCGCCACCAGCTTCGGCAGCACGCTGGTGGCGCGCAAAGGAAGCGGGCTCGATTCCTTCGGCGCGCTGCGCGGGGCGCGGGTGGCGGCGGTCAGCCCGCGTGGCTTCGGCGGTTTCCAGACCGTCTGGTTCGAGGCGCGCGAGCAGGGTATCGACCTTCTGAGCGCACCCTCCGAGACGATCTTTCTGGGCTTTCCCATGGACCGGATCGTCGAGGCGGTGCTGGCCGGAGATGCGGATATCGGCATCGTGCGCAGCGGTCTGCTGGAACGCATGGCGGCCGATGGCAAGATCGACCGGGCGGCGCTGGAGGTTCTCGATCCCGGAGCGAGCTATACCCATGCCGATGCGGTCAGCACCCGGCTTTACCCCGAATGGCCCTTTCTGGCGCTGGCCCGCACCGACCCCGCGCTGATCAACGCGGTGGCGCTGGCGCTGCTGCAAAGCGGTGACGGCGAGACCGGGCTCGAAGACATCTGGCGCGCGCCGGTCAGCTATCTTGCGGCGGAACGGCTGCTTGCCGCCTATGGCGCCGAAACCGCCCCCGCCGCCGAGCGCGCACCGCCCTCGGTCGAAATTCCGCCGCTGGTCTGGATCACCATGGCCGTCTCGCTGGCGGGGATCGTGGCGCTCTTGCTGTGGCTGCGGAGCGTCGGCGGGCTGACCCCGGTCGCGCCCGCCGGCCCCTCCGCCGCCGAGGTCGATCTGACACGCCGCGAACGGCAGATCCTGCAACTTGTGAGCCGGGGGCTGTCGAGCAAGGAAATCGCCGCCGAGCTGGGCGTAAGCCCGAAGACGGTCGAATTTCACCGCTCGAACCTGCTGCGCAAATTCGACGTGCGCAGCGCCGCGCAACTGGTCAGCGTGGCGGGCGAACAGGCCCGTCCGGCGGGGGATTCAGGCCAAACCTAGGGTTTTCCCGGGGGCTTTCCTCACAGAAATCACGGGAATTGTCCGGCTACCCGCGGCGCGCTGCCGCGTGCCAGCCTTTGCGGACCGGGCAAGCGCCCGCCAGCCAGGGAGGACATCACCATGATCACACGCCGTATCTTTGCAGGCCTTTGCCTGACCGCGCCCGCCGCAGCCGTGCTGACCGCAACCGAGGCCGCCGCGCAGATGGGGGCCTATGGCAAACAGAAGGTCGTCTATCACATCAACTATCCGGGGGGCGAGGGCGACAAGGCCTATCGCGGGGCCCTGCGCAACATCCAGAACCATATCAACGCCGTGGGCGCCGAGAACATCGAGGTGAAGGTGCTGCTGCATGGCAACGGCATCGGGTTGCTTCAGGACGCCAACAGCGACACCGCGCTTCAGACCTCCGTCGGCTCGCTGAAATCGCAGAACGTTCGCTTCCATGTCTGCAACAACACGCTCGTCGGCCGCAAGATCGACTATTCCAACGATCTCTACGATGTCTGGGAGGACGACATCGTGATGTCCGGCGTCGCCGAGCTGAGCAAGCTCCAGATGGACGGTTTCACCTATATCAAGCCCTGACACCGGGATGGAGAGCAGAGCGGCCCCCCGGGGCCGCTCTGTCTGCGACCGGTTTCAGCAGGGCGGCACCCCCATCCGGATCAGCTCTGCCCCGCTCAGCGTCATGTAGCCCGCGGTCACGAAACGCGCCCGCGTCAGGAACCAGGCCGACAGTTCCGGCGGGTAATGCGCCGCCATGCGCTGCGACCAGTAATCAAAGCGGTCGTAGCGGATCGGCCTGCCGGGATAGCCCGGCCCGTGAAATCCGAACTGCGTCGCCGGGCTCACGCAGACATCGCCCGCTCCGAGATAGAGCGTGCAGGACGACCGGCAGTAGCTGCCGCGAATTTCCACCCGGTCGCCGCGCGCGCGCATCCGGCGCACCTCCTCGATCCGCGGTTTCAGCGCCCCTCCGGAATCGTTGCCGATCACCCGCACCGCACCGCCGGACCCCCAGCCATACGGCGCGGCGGCGCCCGGCAGGGCCAGGGCCAGCAGCGCAAGGCCAAGAACGAGACAGCGGGCGAGAACAGTGACGATGGGCATGAATCCGGCTCCTTTCTGACAGCGGCACGGGGCGCGGGCCCCGATCTCTGCCCAAGGCACCGGATTCGGCTTAAAGCGGCGTTGACGGGCCAATTTGTCTCGAATTGTCAGGAATTCCCCTGCGCTTCCGGAGGCGGATTGACGCCCGGGGCGCGAGACGCTCTGCTTGGCGCATGAGCGAAACACCTCCCGACCGCAGCCCCGGGCTGCCCCCGTCTCCCGCCGCAGAGCTGAGCGCCATGGACTGGCTGCGCGCGCTTTGGGGCACCTGGCAGCGCATGGATCAGCGCAATCTCGGGCTGATTGCGGCGGGCGTGGCCTTTTACGCCTTTCTGTCGCTGTTCCCGGCCATTTCGGCGGTGATCGCGATCTGGGGCTACTGGGCCGATCCGGCGGTGATTTCGGAGCAGATGGAGCTGCTGCACGAGATGATCCCCGAGCAGGCCTATACGCTGCTCGCCACACAGGTGAACCAGCTCATTTCAACCAATCGCTCCACCCTGCAATGGGCGTCGGTCATTTCGATTCTGGTGGCGATCTGGTCGTCGCGCGCCTCGGTCGCGGCGCTTATCCGGGGGCTGAACGCCATCGCCGAAACGCCGCATCGCGAAAATGCCTTTCGCCGTCTTGCCGTCGCCGTGCTGCTGACCGCCCTGCTGGTGATCGTGGCGCTGGTGGCCTTTGCCGCCGTGGTGATCCTGCCCGCCGCGCTGGCCTTTCTCGGCCTGCCGATCCACATCGAACTCGCGGTAAGCGGGGTCAAATGGCTGATCCTGCTGGCGGTCGTCTTCTTTGCCATCGCGCTCATCTACCGCTACGGGCCGAACCGTCGCCGGGCGCGGATGCGCTGGTTCACCCCCGGCGCGCTGCTGGCCTTGCTGGCCTGGGCCGCCGGCTCGTTCCTGCTGACCAGCTATGTGCGCAATTTCGACCGGCTGAACGAGGTCTACGGTTCGCTCGGCGCGGTGGTAGCGCTGCTTTTGTGGTTCTATGTCAGTGCCTTGGTGACACTCTTGGGCGCGCAGCTCAACGGCGAGCTGGAGCGGCTGCGGGCTGCGCGCAAAGAAACACCCGCCACTGTGGAACCCTAGGCCCGCGACAGCGTTAGGCTTGCAAGGACGCTTGATCCGTCCTGTCCCATCGCGGGCCGTTACCCTGTCCCGACTTCCCTCATGCGGCACGCGACCCTGGTGCCCCGCTCTCCACCGCGGAGAGCGGGGTTTTCCTTCGGCCAGCGCCCGATCCCGCTCCCTTGTCCGGCAGGACGTTCAAATTGTTTGTATATTTCGGACAAAGAACCGCTTGCGCCTCATTGTTTCTAGTATCGAATTAATTCTTCCCCGGCAGTCTGGCAGCGATCACATGCAAGCGGGGGGCTTTTCACATGCCGGCTCTGAACCTGTCAGGACTGTCCGAAACCGTCGGCGCCGATCTGTTCGGCGCCAATATTCTCGCGCATCGCGACTCGCTCGAGGACGATGCGCGCTTTGCCGCTCTGGTCAGCGACAGCGGCGTCACCGCGCTGCGCTATCCCGGCGGCTCGCTGACCGAAGCCTATTTCGATCTCGCCAACCCCGATGCTGCCGTGGTCAGCCACCGCGACACCGGCGAGACGCGCGACTTCATCCCGATTTCCGATTTCATGGAGTTCGCCGGCGCCCGCGACCTTGCGGTCACGCTGGTGATCCCCACGCGCGACCAGCTTTCGGCCGATCACGACGGGAACGGCGACCGCTTTGCCGAGGTGGATGAAACGGCGCTGCGCGATTTCGTGCATGACACGGTGACCGGCCGCTATGGCGACGCGCAGGTCGAAGCCTTTGAGATCGGAAACGAATACTGGGGCAGCGGGCGGATGTCGGCCACCGAATACGGTCGCATTGCAAGCCAGATGTCCGAAATCGTCGATGATGAGTTGTCACGCCTCGCGCCCACGCATGCACAGGCCGAAACCGTCGAGATCGTGGTCCAGATGGGCACGAATTTCGGCGAGTCCGCGCTGGACGGCGGCTATGACGGGCTTTCGGCGGCAGAGATCGTCGAGGATCTGAACGCGCGTTACGATCTGGAGCTGGACGGCGAGGTGATCCGCGGCAATGGCGAGGTAAACTGGATCGAGGTCAACAACCACATCGTCATGTCCTATTTCGACGAGCCTGCCGAGATCGACGCGGTCGATGCCATCGCAGCGCATGTCTATTCCAAGGAACCCGCGCTCGACGGCCAGCGCGGCCTGATGCTCGACGCCATTTCCGAGACCTGGGGCGAGGATCCGCGCTTTGCCGATCTCGAGACCTATGTCACCGAATGGAACCAGTCCGGGCAAAGCGCCTTGTTCGAGCGCGACGAGGATTACGGGCTGTTTCAGGCCCATGAGATGCTGAACATGGTCGAGGAATTCGCCCGCGCCGGGGTCGATGAGGCGCATGTCTGGCCGCTCCTGCAAAATTCCGACAACGCGCTCAGCACCGGCCACAGCTATGACACGCTGTCGCCGGCGGGCCGGTTCTATGCGATGATGTCGGACACGCTGCCGGGCACGACCATGCTCGATTTCAACGCGGCCGATCCCCGCGAGACCGAGGCCGAGCTGCCCGGCGTGGACGTGCACGGGTTCTATGGCAATGACGCGGTGACGCTTTACATCGCCTCCACGGCGGACGGCCCCACCGACACGCTGATCGACACCGCGCAGCTTATCGACAGCGTCGGCAGCGTCTCCGCGCGGCGGCTGGGTGTGGCCGATGGCGAGGCCCCCGGCTCCAACAACGCCACCGCCACGGTCGAGGAACTGGACCCGGCAGAGGTCTTTTCCGAGGGCTATGTCACGGCCGAGCTGGACCGGGGCGAGATCCTCGAGGTCACGCTGTCGGGCTTCACCCCGACCCCCGCCTTTTCCGATGCGCTGACGCAGCTCGGCAGCGGCGATGACGATGCCGCGCCCGGCGATCCGGCGGACGCGCCGGTTGCCGCGGCAGGAGACGACATCGCCTTCGCCGCACTCAGCCAGCCGACGCTGGTGCGCCTGCCCGGGGACGAAACCGCAGCCGCCGAGGCAGAGGCTGTAACCCGGGCGGAAACGGAGGCCGGAATGGATCAGCCCGCCGCCCTTGCGGATGCCTCCGACGACGGGTCGCCGGACGGCGCGGCCCCCGTCCCGCTCCCGCCGTCCCTGCCGCAAAGCGCGGCGGCGGCTCCGACGCTTGCGGGCCTGCCGATGGTGCCGCTTCCCGACGATCTTTCCGATTACGAGGAAGACCCCGCCGAAGACGGCCAGAGCGACGAGGAGGTGCAGTTCGAAGAGCCGCCGATGTCGGGGATCTTCTGGGCGCTCCTGCCCCTGCTCGCCTCGCTGTTCGGGCTCTGACCCCGCGCCGCATCAGCCCTAGTCAGGGTCCTTGTCGTTGCGCGCGGGCTCGGGCGGCTCGGCAAACAGCGCGTCGAGCTTGGCATGCGCCTTGGGCGAGGCCACCAGGATCAGCCGGTCGCCCTCGCGCAGTTCCTCGATGTCGAAGACGAAATCCTCGCCCTCCTCGCCGCGCGCCAACCCGATGATCCGGGCCTGTTCGGGCAGCTCGAAATCCGAGGCGGTCCAGCCGTGGCAGCGCTTGCCGATCCGGTAGCCCAGCACCTGGACTCCCTTGAAATGGCGCAGGTCCAGCGCCGCATCGGCGCCGCCCTCGACCACTCGCACGATCGAACGCGCCACCATCGCATGGGGTGTGATCAGATCGGTCAGCCCCAGCTCTTCGCAGACGCTCAGCAATTCCGGTCGCACGATCTGCGGCACCACGCGGGGAAAGCCCACCGACCGGCCAACCACCGCCGCCAGGATGTTCACATCGTCCATATTGGTCAGCAGCACCAGCGCATCCGCGTGATCGCCGAACGCATCGCGCTGCACCGTGGGCAGCGACCCGTCGCCCTCCACCATGCCGCAATCCAGATGCTCCCGCGCGGCCTTCAGCCGCTCGGGCTTTTCATCGACCAGCACAACCTCGTGCCCGTTCGCGAGCAGCTCCTGGGCCGTGGAGGTGCCGAAGCGGGAGGCTCCCACAATCACCACACGCATGGTTTATCTCCTTTTTCTCCAGGTCGCGGGCGACAGCGCTGCAATCAGCGCGATGAATTCCAGCCGCCCCAACAGCATGGCCGCGATCAGCGCCGCCTTGAGATGCGGTGCAAGCGACGGTTCGGAGATGCCCACGGACAGGCCCGCCGTCGATTGCGCCGAGATGATTTCGAAACTGGCGTGCAGCGCATCGACCCCCGAGGCGATGAAGATCAGCCAGAAGACAAAGGCAAAGCCCACATAGCAGAACAGCACCGCCGCGATGGCCACGATCCGCTCCTGCGCGATCTCGCGGCCGCGCTCGGTCAGATTGGTCACGGCGCGCGCCGGCGACCGCAGCCGCGTCAGCGTCAGATGCACGCTTTTCGCCAGCAACAGCGCGCGGTCGATCTTGATGCCGCCGGCGGTCGAGCCGATGCCGCCGCCCACGAACATGCCGGCAAGCACCAGCGCCACAAGCGGCGGATAGTCGATCACCGGCGCCACCGAGAACCCCGCCGTGGTCATGCCGGAGACGAAGTTCAGCGCGGTCTGAAGCAGCACCAGCGGCTGATAGATCCCGTCGATGAGCAACAGCACCACCACGACGATACTGCCGGCCAGCGCCGCGCCCAGAACCGCGCCGGTGTTGCTTTTCTCCCAGGCCGCCCGGACGCCGTGGCGCTTGGCATAGACATAGAAAAGCAGCGACACCGAGGTGGCGAGACAGGCGACCATCGTCACCACCTGCGCGGCGGTGGAATAGGAGGCCAGCGAATCCGGGCGCGGCGAGAACCCTCCGGTCGAGACCGCCGACAGCGCGATCATCACCGATTCCCACCAGTTCGGCATGAAGGGCCGCAGCGCCAGGATCGACGCCACGGTGATCGCCGAATAGACCCAGAGCAGGGCCCGCGCCTGGGCGCGGGTCGAGCTGAGGATGTCGCGTTCCTCGATGCCGGCCTCGCCCATCGCCTGCGCCACGTTGCCGGGCCCCAGAATCAGCGCGCTGCCCGCCACCGCGATGGCGAAGCCGCCCGACCACAGCAGCCATCCGCGCAGCAGATGCCCGGCCATCGGCCAGTCATAGATATCGCCCGCCACCGAAAGCCCCGTCGAGGTGATGCCCGAGACGGATTCGAACAGCGCGTCCAGCGGGCCGAGCCCCAGCACCATAAAGGCGGGAACCGGCAGCACAGCGGCAAAAAGGAACAGCGCAACCAATGTGCAGACCGCCTCGATCGCGCGCAGGTCGTGCGGCGGCGGCAGCCGCCGCCCGGCCAGACCCGCGCCAAAGCAGAGGGTGGCGGCACCGCCGGTCATCGCCGCCAGCAACCATTGCCCCTCGGCCAGTGCCAACGCGGCGGGCGGCAGAAAGATCGCCGAAAGAATATGCCCGTGGCTCAGCACGGCGCGCGTCACGACTCCGGGTCTCGCCCGCCAGGTGACGCTGTGTTGTCCGCGGCTTTTGGCCAACCGGCCCCCCTGCGCTGCACCGGATTCGCACCGGCCACCCGGCGGACCCTAGCACCCTGCATCGCGCTCTGCCTGCCTCTTTTTCACGCAGCGAGCCGAGCCGGCCGGGGAACCCCCGCCTTGCGCGCGGCGTTGACCCCCGACAGCCGCCCGAACCGCAGAAGGACAGCGCCATGACGACTGCCGACCCCAGCTTGCGCCCGGTGGGCGAAATCGTCGACCGGATCGACGCCGCCGCCGCCGAACGCGACGAGCTGACGCTACAGGCGCTTCTGCGCGACACCGGCGAACGCTCGTTCCTTCCCGCGCTGATGCTGCCGGCGCTTCTGGTGGTCTCGCCGCTCTCTGGGATCCCCTTGTTTTCGAGCCTGTGCGGGCTGAGCATCGCCTTTGTCTCGGGGCAGATGCTGCTCTCGCACCGGCATCTCTGGCTGCCGCGCGCGGTGCGAAAGCTGCGCATCGATGCCGCCCATACGCAAGGCGCGATCGGCCGGTTGCGGCAGGTGAGCGACTGGCTCGACCGCCATGCCCGGCGCCGGCTGCGGCTCTTGACCGCGCGGCCGTTTCGCAAATGGTCGCAGGCGCTGTGCTTTCTCTGCGGCAGCGCAATGCCGTTTCTCGAGCTGGTGCCGTTCTCGTCGTCGCTGCTCGGCGGCGCGGTGCTGCTGCTGGCCACCGGGCTTCTTGCCCGGGACGGGGTGTTCACACTGCTGGGCAACCTGATGATCGCGGCGGCGGTGGCGGTGCCGCTCGGGATTCTGGGGGCGATCTGAGCACCGCCCCCGATCAGATGACCGACAGGCGGTCGAGCAACAACACCACGATCACGCCGAAAATCACCAGCCAGAGCAACAGCCTCGTCGCGCTGCGGCCTTCACGGCGATCCTCGGAATGCTCGGGCAAATGGGTGGGCCGGTCCGTCGCCCCTGCATCCCCTGGCCCGGCGCGCACATCTCGCGGATGCGAGATGTCATGCTCGGTTTTGGCATTGCGATGAGTCATGACACACTCCTCTTGAACGGGGTTGATAGGATAACCACCCAGCGTTCAGCAAGTTCCGCAGGCGCCCAACCCTCGGGCGCAAACCCCTCAAGCTGCCTCACGGTGTGGCAACCGCCCCTCTGACGGGGCGACGTTGGCCGTCGAATCGACTAGCATTGGCCTGACGCCAACGTGCATCATCTTCCAGACTCGCCCCCACGCGCCCGCAAGGAGACACCCGCCCTATGGCTCAGACCGCAGAGCCCCCCCGTTCAGCGCTCATCGTCGCGCATGGCAGCCCCTCGGATCCCGAGACTCAGGAGGCCGCGCTGCGCGCGCTGGCCGCACGGGTGGCTGCGCGCATGGATGGCTGGCGCATCGAAGGCGCCACGCTGGCCGCGAAGGGCCGGCTGGAGGCCGCGATCGAAGAGCTGAGCGCACCGCTGATCTACCCGTTTTTCATGGCGCGCGGCTGGTTTACCGGGCAGGTCCTTGCCAAGAAAGCCCGCGCTCTCGGGCTGCGGATGCTGGATCCCTTCGGGGTCGAACCCGATCTGGTGACCTGCGCGCTGCGCGAGCTGCGGGCGCTTCTGGCGCTGCATGGCTGGCGCCCGGACGAGACCGCGCTGGTGGTCGCCGCCCATGGCAGCGCGGTGTCGCGCACCAGCGCCGACAGCGCCTACGGCTTTGCCCGCGCACTGCACGCGGGGCTCGGGCTCACCACCACGCGCACCGGTTTCATCGAACAGCCGCCGTTTCTGAAGGATGTGGCGCAGGGGCTGGGGCAGGCGATCTGCCTGCCCTATTTCGCCCAGGAATCCGGCCATATGGAAGACGATGTGCCCGCCGCGCTGGCCGCCGCCGGCTTCAACGGCCCGATGCTGCCGCCCTTCATCGCCTGGGTCGACACCCCCGCGCTTATCGCCGACAGCATCGCACGCCAGGGCGCGGCCGTGGCAAGCCCCACGCCCTGAGCGACGCGTGTGGGGTGGGCAACCCTGCCCACCGCTCTCTCAGAAGTCGAGGTTCTCGACGCTCAGCGCGTTTTTCTGGATGAAATCACGGCGCGGCTCCACCACGTCGCCCATCAGCTTGGTAAAGATGTCGTCCGCCTCGGTCATGTCGTCGATCCGCACCTGGAGCAGCGTGCGCGCGTCCGGATCCAGCGTCGTTTCCCAAAGCTGACCGGGGTTCATCTCGCCCAGCCCCTTGTAGCGCTGTAGCGTCAGACCCTTTTCGCCCTCTTCCAGGATCGCCTGCAACAGCCCCAACGGCCCATAGATCGCCTGCCGCCGGTCCTTGCGATCGAGCGTTGCCGCAGTGGCATAGACCGCCTGCAACGCCTGGGTGAAACTGCCGGTCTTGCGCGCCTCGCCCGAGCGCAGCATCGGCCCGTCGAGCGTGCGGACCTCTTCCACTCCGCGCAGGATTCGCGCCAGACGGATGCCGCGATCCTGAGTGATCCGGCCCTGCCAGCCCTTCTCGTATTCCAGCGCCACCATGTCGAGCCGCTGGGCCACGCGGTCGGCGACGCCCTGCAGATCCGCATCCACGGCACCGGGCACAAAGGCGCCGGCCACTGCCGCCTGTTCCAGGATGTGGCGCGGATAATGCGTCGGAAAGGCGTCGAGCACGCGCTTGAGCTGCCGCGCCTCGTCGATCACCCGGACCAGATCCTGCCCGGCGATCACCTCGCCCGTGCCCAGCGTCAGATGCGCGCCGTCGACGCCCTGCTGGATGAGGTAATCGTCCAGCGCGCCCTGGTCCTTCACATAGACCTCGGACTTCCCGCGCGAGACCTTATACAGCGGCGGCTGCGCGATATAGAGATAGCCGCCTTCGATCAGCTCCGGCATCTGCCGGTAGAAGAAGGTCAGCAGCAGCGTCCGGATATGCGCGCCGTCGACATCGGCGTCGGTCATCAGGATGATCTTGTGATAGCGCAGCTTGCTGATATCGAATTCGTCGCGCCCGATGCCGGTGCCAAGCGCCATCACCAGATTGCCGATCTCCTGGCTGCCGAGCATCCGGTCGAAGCGCGCGCGCTCGACGTTCAGGATCTTGCCCTTGAGCGGCAGGATCGCTTGCGTGCCCCGGTCGCGCCCGGTCTGGGCCGAGCCGCCGGCGGAGTCGCCCTCGACGATGAACAGCTCGGTCTTGGACGGATCCTTTTCCGAGCAGTCCTTGAGCTTGCCGGCGAGGAAATTCACATCCATCGGGTTCTTGCGCCGCGTCAGCTCGCGCGCCTTGCGCGCCGCCTCGCGCGCCAGTGCCGCCTCGACGATCTTGCCGACGATGATCTTGGCCTCTCCCGGATGCTCCTCGAACCATTCCCCCAGCTTTTCGTTCACCAGGTTCTCGACCGCGGGCCGCACTTCGGAGCTGACCAGCTTGTCCTTGGTCTGGCTGGAGAATTTCGGATCGGGCACCTTCACCGACAGCACGCAGGTCAGCCCCTCGCGGGCATCGTCGCCGGTGAAGCTGACCTTCTCCTTCTTGGCGATGCCGCTTTCGGCGGCGTATTTCGTCAGCGTCCGGGTCAGCGCGCCGCGAAAGCCCGCCATATGGGTGCCGCCGTCGCGCTGCGGGATGTTGTTGGTGAAGGGCAGCACATTCTCATGGTAGCTGTCGTTCCACCACATCGCGACCTCGACCCCGATGCCGTCCTTTTCACCGACCATATAGATCGGATCGGGCATCATCGGCTGTTTCGACCGGTCGAGATATTTGACGAATTCCTTCACACCGCCATCGTAATGCAGCTCGGTCTTGAGCGGCTCTGCGGGGCGCTCGTCTTCCAGAATGATGCGCACGCCGGAGTTCAGGAAGGCCAGCTCGCGCAGCCGCTTTTCCAGCGTTTCGAAACTGTATTCGAGGTTGGAGAACGTGTCGGTCGAGGCCAGGAAGCGCACCTCGGTGCCGCTTTCGCCCGGCGCGTCGCCGACCACGCGCAGATGCTCGGTCGTTTCGCCATGTTCGAACTTGGCGAAATGCTCCTGACCGTTGCGCCAGATGCGCAGCTCCAGCCAGACGGACAGCGCGTTCACCACCGACACGCCGACGCCATGCAGACCGCCCGAGACCTTGTAGGAATTCTGGTCGAATTTCCCACCGGCGTGAAGCTGGGTCATGATGACCTCGGCGGCCGAAACGCCCTCTTCAGCGTGCATGTCCACGGGAATGCCCCGGCCGTTGTCGCGCACGGAAACGCTGTTGTCGGCGTGGATTTTCACGCGCACGAAATCGGCGTGACCCGCCAGCGCCTCGTCGATGCCGTTATCCACCACCTCATAGACCATGTGATGCAGACCCGAGCCGTCATCGGTGTCACCGATATACATGCCGGGGCGTTTGCGCACCGCCTCCAAGCCTTTGAGAACCTTGATTGAATCCGCACCGTATTCCTGCGGAGCGCCTGCGGGCTCGGCCATGCGACCTTCCTTTGCGATTTTTGTCGGATTTATACGGGGAAACCGGGCCTTTGTCACGCGGATGACACAAGATTTGGTGTCATTCGACCGGGTTTTCAACGAAGGATTGGCCGGCCCGGTCCGAAACCACCAGCCGCTGCGCACGGTCGCCCAGCTCGGCGAAAAGTTCCGGTCCCGTTCCGGTCATCCAGGCCTGCGCCCCCAACGCACAGATCTCGTCGTAAAGCGCCGCCCGGCGGTTCGCGTCGAGATGCGCCGCCACCTCGTCGAGCAGCAGAATGGGCGGTGCGCCGATCGCCTTCGCCAGCGCCCGTGCATTGGCCAGGATCAGCGAGATCAGCAGCGCCTTCTGCTCGCCGGTGGAACAGTCCGAGGCGGGCACGCCCTTGGCCGCGAAAACCCCGTAGAGATCCGCCCGGTGCGGCCCGATCAGCGTGCGCCCGGCGGCCATGTCGCGAAACCGGCTCTCGGCCAGGGCGGCGCGGAGATCGGCCTCCTCCCCGGGAATCTCCGCCTCTGTCGACACCAGCGTCAACTCGGCGGCAGGGAAAGAGGTCTCCGCCCCCTCCTGCGCCTCGGCCAACCGCGTCAGCGCCGCCTGCCGGTTGCCCTGGATCGCAGCCCCGCTCTGCGCCATCTGCCCTTCCAGCGCGGCGTACCAATGGGCATCGCGGATCTGCTCCTTCAGCAGCCGGTTGCGCTCGCGCATGGCCTTTTCATAGGTCAGCGAGGCCTCCGCATGGTCGGGGAAAAACGACAGCGTCATGCGGTCGAGGAACCGCCGCCGCCCCTCCGGCGCCTCGATCCACAGCCGGTCCATGGAGGGGATCAGCCAGAGCACCCGCGCGATCCGCCCCAGCGCGGTCTGCGGCGCGGGCTTGCCGTCGATCTCCACCTGTCGCGCGGCCCCACCTTCGGAGCGGATGGCGATCTCATGCACACCCTCTGGCCCGTGCAGCAGCGCGCCGATCTTCCAGCCCAGCGCCTCGGGCCGGCGCGCCATCTCCTGTGCCGAGGCGCGGCGCATCCCCCGCCCCGGAGACAGCAGCGACACCGCCTCGATGAGATTGGTCTTGCCCGCGCCGTTCGGCCCGTAGATCGCCACGGGCCGTGCATCCACCTCCACCGCCGCGCGCTTGTGCGAGCGGAAATGCGAAAGGGTGAGACGGGACAGAAAAAGGCTCATGCGCCCGGCCTTCCGGCGCTGCGCCAGCCGCCACCGGAATCTTTGCGTATTTTCAGAAAGATGAAAGGCAAGAGCCGCCCCTGTGTTTCATCTTTCTCCAAATACTCAAAAAGACCTGGCCGCCCTCGCGGGCTCTGTGAGCCGGGTGCGACCGCGTCACACCCGCATCGGCATCACGACATAGACCGCGCTGGTGTCGCTGCCTTCACGCATCAGGGTCGGGTCGCCCGAGGAGTTGAACATGAAGACGGCGTTTTCGCGATCCACCTGGCTGGCGATCTCCAGCAGGTATTTCGCGTTGAAGCCAATCTCCAGCGGGTCGTCGCCATAGGCCACCGCCAGCTCTTCCTCGGCGGCACCGCTGTCGGGCGCATTGACCGAAAGGACCAGCCGGTCCTCGTCGAGCTGCAGCTTCACGGCGCGCGAGCGTTCCGAGGACACCGTGGCCACCCGGTCCACCGCCTTGGCGAACTCGCTGGCATCCACCTCGAGGCGGCGGGTGTTGCCGGTCGGGATGACCCGGGAATAATCGGGGAAGGTGCCGTCGATCACCTTGGAGGTCAGGGTAATATCGGGCGTGGCAAAGCGCACCTTGGTTTCCGAGACGGAGACGGCGACATCCATGTCGTCCTCATCGAGCAGCTTGCGCAGCTCGCCCACGGTCTTGCGCGGCACGATCACGCCGGGCATGTCCTCGGCACCCGCGGGAAGCGGGGCGTCGATACGGGCGAGGCGGTGACCGTCGGTGGCGACGCAGCGCAGCACCCGGCCCTCTTCGCCATCCGCCACATGCATATAAACGCCGTTCAGGTAATAGCGGGTTTCCTCGGTGGAGATGGCGAATTTCGACTTGTCGAAGAGCTTGCGCAGCACCTCGGCCTTGGCGGTGAAATTCGAGGTATATTCCGACGACGCCATCACCGGGAAATCTTCTTTCGGCAGCGTGGCGAGGTTGAAGTTCGAGCGCCCCGCGGTGACGGTCAGCCGTCCCGCCGCGCCGTCGTCGGCAAGCTGGACCATGGCGCCATCGGGCAGCTTGCGCACGATCTCGTGCAGCGTGACCGCCGAGACGGTGGTGGCGCCCGCGCGCTCGACCATGGCGGGGGCCTTGTCGAGCACCTCGATGTCCAGATCGGTGGCGCGGAAAGTGGCGGTGTCGCCCTCGGCCTCGATCAGCACATTGGCGAGGATCGGTATGGTGTTCCTGCGCTCGACCACGGATTGTGCCTGGCTGACCGCTTTGAGCAGTGTCGCTCGTTCGATACTGACTTTCATCACCCTATCCCTCCGCCAAGCCGGAGGCGCAGACTAGCGCCTTGCCACGGCCCGTCAAACCCTGTTTCAGCGATTGATCGGACGGTTTTGGGGCAGCGTCAAGGCCGTGGGGCCACCCTGTGGCGGCCCCAAAGGCAATTGTTGTGAGATAGACTCAGGCTTCGAGCGCCCGGCGCAGCAATTCGATGTCGTCCGCGATCTGGCTGTCCTGGCTGCGCAGCTCCTCGATGCGCTTCACCCCGTGCATGACGGTGGTATGGTCGCGCCCACCGAAACGGCGGCCAATCTCGGGCAGCGAGCGGGCGGTGAGCTGCTTGCAGAGATACATCGCGACCTGGCGCGGACGGGCAAAGTTGCGCACCCGCTTCGGCCCGATAAGGTCGCTGAGGCGGATGTGATAATGCTCCGCCACCTTGCGCTGGATCTCCTCGATGGAAATCTTGCGATCCGAGGCGCGCAGTACATCGGCAAGACAATCCTGCGTCAACTCCATGGTGATCGGCTGGCCGACCAGCGAGGCAAAGGCGAAAAGCCGGGTCAGCGCGCCTTCGAGCACGCGCACATTGGTCGAGATGCGGTGCGCGAGGAATTCCAGAATGCCGTCGTCGAGTTGCAGCGCGGGATATTGCTCGCGGTAGTTCTGCACCTTGGATTGCAGGATGCCGAGGCGCAGCTCGTAATCGGTGGGGTGCAGGTCGACCACGAGGCCGGATTGGAGCCGGCTGCGGATGCGGTTTTCCAGATCCTTGATCTCGTCGGGGGCGCGGTCGGCCGAGATGATGATCTGCTTGTTCTGGTCCACCAGCGCGTTGAACGTGTGGAAGAACTCTTCCTGCGTGCTGTCCTTGCCGGCGATGAACTGCACGTCATCGACCATCAGCACATCGACCGAGCGGAACAGCTCCTTGAAATCCATCATGCGGCGTTCGCGCAGAGCCTGGACGAAGCGGTACATGAACTGCTCGGCGGAGAGATAGAGCACGTTCAGATCGGGACGATGGGTGCGCAGTTCCCAGGCGATGGCATGCATGAGGTGGGTTTTGCCGAGGCCGACGCCACCGTAGAGAAAGAGCGGGTTGAAGGTCACCTGTCCACCTTCGCCCACACGCTTGGCCGCCGCATGGGCCAGCTCGTTGGGTTTGCCGACGACGAAACTGTCGAAGGTGAACCGTGCATCGAGCGGCGCGCCGGGCAGCAGGTCGGTCGACGGCGCGGGCGACGGCACCGCGCGCGGCTGCACCGGACGGGTGTCGACATTCGCAACGTCGAACCGCAGGCGCCGCACCGCCGTATCCACGGCAGACAGCTTTGCCAGAAGAAGATCGCCATAGTTCTGCGACACATAGGTTCCGATGAAATTGGTCGGCACCGTGAAGACGGCCACCCCACCCGGCTCCATGTCGTGAAATTCAATTGGCTTGATCCAGGTCTTGTAGTTGTTTTCCCCGATCGTGCTGCTCAATTGATCCTGCAACGCGCCCCATTGTTCCTTTGTCATTCGTCCCCGCTCCGAAGCCTATCAGCATGCGCTTATCGTCGTCCGTTCTGCGGGCGCGCCCTGGTGACAGGCACGCCCCGCGGCACATGATTGGGCAATACGGCAGCGCCTCATGCCCTCGGGCATGAGTGGAGATGGCAGACATCCCTTGCGGACAAACGCCTCCCGAAGCTCCCCGCATCCCAAACGGAAGAACATGGTGGCGCAAACCGCGCGTTTCGTATATGGACTGGCAGGGCAAACGCCCTGTTTCGGCAGCAAAAAACAGCAGACCGCCGAAGCTGCGGATGCGCCCCACACAATCTGTGGCGCTTCTCCGCTTGCCTGTCCCCCCAAGCAATGTGACTCGCCCAAGGAAATTAGCAACTCTGCGCGAACCCCGGCAACCGATCTTCAAACTTGACTCGCAATATTCCAGAAAAAGAATCTCTGCCGTCCAAATTTGGGGTTAACCAAAGAAAAAGGCACCACGGATTGTGGTGCCTTCGCCATTTTCGATTTTTCCGGGGTGTGGCTTTTTAGCCAAGCGCCTTCACGCGGGAGGCCAGTCGCGACATCTTCCGCGAGGCGGTATTCTTGTGGAAAACACCCTTCGTCACGCCGCGCATCAGCTCGGGCTGAGCGGCGCGCAGAGCGGCCTGTGCGGCGTCTTTGTCGCCGGAGGCGATGGCCTCTTCGACTTTGCGGAGGAAGGTGCGGATGCGCGAACGGCGGGCCTTGTTGATCGCGAAGCGCGTCTCGTTCTGACGCGCGCGTTTCTTGGCCTGGGGCGAATTTGCCATGATGATCAGTCCTGTCTGTCTCGGGTCTAAGATATTACGTTGCGCAATGACACTCAGACCCGGATTCCTGTCGCCGGACCGATTCTTGCCTGAGCGGGCATCACACGCATATGGCGGCGCTCTATATCCCGGTTTCCGGAAAATGCAAAGCCTTTACCGCAAGCGGTAGGCAAATGCGGGTGTTTGCGCTAAACTATGCTTTCTCGCAGAGCACGCGGGAGACCGGTTCTGACTGAAAGGGAGGATTCAGACATGAACGCAATGCAAGTCTCTCACTATGCCCATGCGCTCTACCGAAGCCTCGGCAAATACGCCGAGGTCGAGGCGGCAAAGCGCGTGCGGGAGAACGAGGCAGCCGGCAAAAGTGAGGAGGCCCGCCAATGGCGGGCGATCCAGGCCTCGATCCGCAGCAAGCGCGGACCCTTGCAGGCCTGAAGGCCGGACACCTCGAAAACGACAGACGGCCCGCCAACCGGCGGGCCGTCTTTTGCAATCCTGGTCGCGGGGTCAGCGGTCGCGGAACTGCGCGGTGCGCTTTTCCTGGAACGCCGCCATGCCTTCTTTTTGATCCTCGGTCGCGAACAGCGAGTGGAACAGGCTCCGTTCGAACAGCAGACCCTCGGTTAGCGTCGTCTCGTAGGCGCGGTTCACCGCCTGCTTCGCGGCGATGCTCGCAAGCAGCGATTTCTCGGCGATCTTCTCGGCCGCCTGGCGCGCCTCGTCCATGAGCTGCTTGGCCGGCACCACGCGGCTCACCAGCCCGGCGCGCTCGGCCTCTTCGGCATCCATGAAGCGTCCGGTCAGATGCATGTCCATCGACTTGGATTTGCCCACATAGCGGGTGAGGCGCTGGGTTCCGCCCATACCGGCGATCACCCCCAGATTGATCTCGGGCTGGCCGAACTTGGCATTTTCGGCCGCGATGATGAAATCGCACATCATCGCCAGCTCGCAGCCACCGCCCAGCGCATAGCCAGACACCGCCGCGATGATCGGTTTGCGCGTCTGATCCGCGGCATCCATGGCCGGCGCGAAATAATCGCCGAGATACATCTCGACAAAACTCTTCTCGGCCATTTCCTTGATGTCCGCACCAGCGGCAAAGGCCTTGGCCGATCCGGTGATGATGATACAGCGCACCTTGTCGTTCGCGTCCAGCTCAGGCAGAGCCTTTGCCAGCTCACCCAACAGATGGCTGTTGAGCGCGTTCAGGGCATCCGGGCGATTGAGTGTGATGGTTGCGACGTGGTCCTCTACTTCGACGATGATCGTCTCATAGGCCATGACTTCGGGCTCCCGTCCGTTAGCGTCAAAGGGCAGCCTTACCAGCTTGTCACTAGCAATCAAGCTATCTTTGACAGCCCGGACAGTAGAAGGACGAGCGCCCCGACTGCACGATTCGATGCACGGTATTTGTGCATCCGGGGCTGCGGCAAGGGGCGCCCTCGCGCCCGTAAACATCGAAATTGTGCTGGAAATATCCAAGCTCGCCATCGGCTTGGCGGAAGTCGCGCAGGCTCGATCCGCCCGCCGCGATGGCCTCTTCCAGAACCTGGCGGATCACCGGAACCAGCGCCGCCAGCCGTTTCTCCGAGATCCGTCTGACGCGACGTCCGGGATGGATGCCCGCGCGGAAGAGCGCCTCGCAGACATAGATATTGCCCAGCCCCGCGACGATCTTCTGATCGAGCAGCGCCGATTTCACCGGCATGTTGCGCCCCGCCAGCGCCGCGATCAGATGGGATTCGCTGAACGCGTTGCCCAGCGGCTCCGGCCCGAGCGCGGCCAGCAAAGGGTGCGTTTCGGTCGTCGCCGTTTCCATCAGATCCATGGCACCGAAGCGGCGCGGGTCGTTGAAGGTGATGCGCGCCCCGTCCGCCATGTCGAAGACCACATGGTCGTGTTTCTCGGGCGCCGGGTGGTCGTGCACAAACCGCCCCAGCGCATCCCCCGAGACCAGCATGCGCCCCGACATGCCGAGATGAATGAGCAGGGTCTCGCCCGTATCCAGATCGCAGAGGATGTATTTCGATCGCCGCCGCAGCCTGTCGACCCGCGCGCCGGTCAGCCGCTCGGCCATGCGCTCGGGGAAGGGCCAGCGCAGATCCGGCCGGTTCACCCGCGCAAGCGCGATCCTCTGGCCTTCCATCACCGGGGCCAGCCCCCGGCGCACGGTTTCCACCTCGGGCAATTCGGGCATCGTCTCTCCTTGGTCGCAAGGCCGCATTGCAGCGCCGCCTGCGCGCTCTATAAGGAGGTGCAGCAGCAAAACGGCAAGACCCATGAGCGACGAGACCCAGAAAACCACGCATTTCGGCTTTACCGACATCCCCGAGAGCGAAAAGGCGGGCCGCGTGCAGGGCGTCTTTGGATCGGTGGCGTCGAAATACGACGTGATGAACGATGCCATGTCCCTCGGGATCCACCGCATCTGGAAAGACGCGATGATGGACTGGCTGGCGCCCCGCCCCGGGCAGAAACTGCTCGACGTGGCGGGCGGCACCGGCGACATCTCCTTCCGCTTCCTCAAGCGCGCGGGCTATGGCCATGCCACCGTGCTCGACCTGACCGAACCGATGCTGGTCGAGGGACGCAAACGCGCCGAGGCCGCCGCGATGGCCGATCAGCTCGACTGGGTGGTGGGCGACGCGATGGCCCTGCCCTTTGCCGACAACACCTTCGACGTCTACACGATCTCTTTCGGGATCCGGAACGTCACCCGCCCGCAAGAGGCGCTGAACGAGGCCTTCCGCGTGCTGAAACCCGGCGGGCGGCTGATGGTGCTGGAGTTCAGCCAGATCCCCAACGATCTGATGCAGAAGGTCTACGATCTCTATTCCTTCAACATCATTCCGCGCATGGGCCAGGCCATCGCCAACGACCGCGACAGCTATCAGTATCTCGTGGAATCGATCCGCAAATTCCCGGATCAGGAAACATTTCTCGGCATGGTCCGCGCGGCGGGGTTCGAGAACGCGAAATACCGCAACCTGAGCCTGGGCATCGCCTGTCTGCATTCGGGCTGGAAGATCTGAGGTGAGGGGTCCGCATAATATCTGGCGGCTGATCCGTACCGGCGCCACCTTCGAACGCACCGGCGCCATGCGCGTCGTGCTCGACGCGCTCGACGCCCCGCGCCCTCTGCGCATCGCCTTTCGCACGCTGGTCTGGCCGTTCAAATGGCTGGGGATCGAGGGCGACCCGTCGATGCCTCCTGCCACCCGCGCCCTGTCGGCGCTGGGGCCCGCCTATATCAAATTCGGCCAGATCCTTTCGACCCGCCCCGATGTGGTGGGCGAAGACCTCGCCAACCAGCTTCGTGTGCTACAGGACAAGCTGCCGCCCTTCCCCGTCGAGCAGGCCAAAAAGCAGGTCGAGGACGAGTTGGGCGTGCCCGTCAGCGAGCTGTTCTCCGAATTCAGCGAGCCGGTGGCCGCCGCTTCCATCGCGCAGGTGCACAAGGCCCGCCGCGCCGACACCGGCGAGACGGTGGCGGTCAAGGTTCTGCGTCCGGGGATCGAGCGCGCCTTCCGCACCGACATCGACGCCTTCTATTTCTCCGCCGATGTGATCGAGACGCTCTCGCCCGCCTCGCGCCGCCTGCGCCCGCGCGACGTGGTCGCGCATTTCGAAAGCGTGGTGATGGGCGAGCTGGACCTGCGGCTCGAATCCGCCGCCGCCAGCGAGTTCGAGGCCAACACCGTCGGCGACGCGGGTTTTCAGCTCCCGATTGTGGCCTGGGGGCTCTCGGGTCGCCGCGTGATGACCATGAGCTGGGCCGAAGGCGTGCCGCTGGGCGACAATGCCGCCATCGACGCTGCCGGCCACGACCGGGTGGCACTGAGCGAGCGGATGTTGCAGCTCTTCCTCAACCATGCGCTGCGCGACGGATTTTTCCACGCCGACATGCATCAGGGCAATCTCAAGGTGGCGCCCAACGGCGACATCGTTGCCTATGATTTCGGCATCATGGGGCATATCGACGAATACACCCGCCGGGTCTATGCCGAGATCCTCTACGGGTTCATCCGCCGCGATTACAAGCGCGTCGCCGAGGTGCATTTCGAGGCGGGCTATGTGCCCGCCGACCGCGATGTCGACGAGTTCGCCCGTGCGCTCCGCGCCGTCGGAGAGCCGATTTTCGGCATGGATGCGACGCGCATCTCCATGGCACGGCTGCTCTCCTATCTCTTCGAGGTGACCGAGCGCTTTGGCATGCAGACCCGCACCGAGCTGATCCTGCTGCAGCGCACCATGGTGGTGGTCGAAGGCGTGGCGCGCTCGCTCAACCCGCATATGAACATCTGGCACACGGCGAAGCCGGTGGTCGAGGATTACATCAAGACCTCCATCGGCCCACGCGCGGTACTGCGCGATCTGGCGCTGACCGCCAAGGTGCTGGGCCGCTTCGGGCCGCGCCTGCCCGGTCTGGTCGAGGCCGCGCTGATCCGGCAGTCCGAAGGCGAAACACCGCAGACCCGCAGCCCCTGGCCGGCACGGCTGGGCTGGAGCGGGGCCGGCGCGGCCCTGGGCGCCGCCCTGGTGCTCGCCTGGCATCTCTGGGCCTGAGCGCCCGGTGGCACAGCAAAGGAAAGAAGACGCATGAGTGTGACAGAGGCTTCGCGCACCGCGCTTGTGACCGGATCCGCCGGGTTCATCGGCTTCCACCTCTCGCAGCGGCTGCTCGATCTGGGTTACCGCGTGATCGGGGTCGATGCGCTGACCGACTATTACGATGTCGGGCTGAAAAAGCGCCGCCATGCGATCCTTGGCAGCAACCCCGCCTTCGTTCCCGTCACCGCCCGCATCGAGGAAGAGGGCCTGCTCACCGGGCTCTTCACCCGCGAGCGGCCCACCATCGCGGTCCATCTCGCCGCCCAGGCCGGGGTGCGCTATTCGCTCGAAGCCCCGCGCTCCTACCTGCAATCGAACCTGGCGGGCACGCTGGAGCTGCTCGAAGCGGCCCGCGCGGTGCCGCCCCGGCATCTTCTGATGGCCTCCACCTCCTCGGTCTACGGTGCCAACACCGAGATGCCCTATCGCGAGACGATGCAGACCGATCACCAGATGTCCTTCTACGCGGCGACGAAGAAGGCCAATGAGGCGATGGCGCATTCCTATGCGCATCTATACGGGCTGCCGATCACCATGTTCCGCTTTTTCACGGTCTACGGTCCCTGGGGGCGGCCCGACATGGCGCTGTTCAAATTCGTCAAGGCGATCCTCGAGGATCGCCCCATCGACATCTACAATCACGGCCGGATGAAACGCGACTTCACCTATGTCGCGGATCTGGTCGAAGGGCTGCTGCGGCTGACCGATGTGCCGCCGGTGGCCGGCGCTCCGGTGGCGGGCGACAGCCTGTCTCCGGTCGCGCCCTGGCGGGTACTGAACATCGGCCATGGCGCGCCCGAGCTTCTGGAGGATTTCGTCATCGCCATCGAAGAGGCGCTCGACCGCAAGGCACAGCGCAATTACATGGACATGCAGCCCGGCGACGTGCCCGCAACCTGGGCCGATACCGCGCTGCTGACCCGGCTGACCGGCCCCCTGCCCCGCACGCCGCTTGCCGAAGGCGTGGCGCAATTCGTGGCCTGGTATCGCTCCTATTACGGGCTGGCGGGCTAAGCGGCCGCCTCAGGCGGTGCCCGACCGTAGCGCGCTCACCCGCGACGCCTCGATCTCCGTTCCGTCCGAGAGGGTGAGCAGGATCCGGTCGCCATCCTGCCGTGCCTCGACGATGGGGTTATAGACCTGCGCGGCGGTCTCTTCGATCAGCGCGCCCTCGCTATAGCTCTGGACGGTAAAGCTGTAGACGCCGCTTGCAAGCCGGTCGCCCTCGGCATCGACCCCCGCCCAGGCCACCAGCGGTTCGGACGGGTCGAGCGTCAGGGTCTGCACCGTCTCGCCCGCCGCGTCGGTCACCACGAGCCGCGCGCTGTCGGCACCCGCCGCGACCTCCGGGCGCAGCACGATGGGGCGCCCGTTGAAATAGACCGGCGCCTCGGCCAGTGCCTCGAGCCCGATCCAGGAGGCCAGCGCCTGAAACGCGCTGCCCGCAAGCTGTTCGGTCAGATCGCGGAGCAGATCGTTGGTCAGCACCTGCTGCTCGACCGACGAGAAAGTGGCAAGCTGGGTGGCGTAATCGGTGGCATCCACCGGGTTGAGCGGGTCCTGGTTCTGCATCTGCGTCGTCAGCATCCGCAGAAACGTCTCGAAATCCGAGCTGAGCAGCCCGGTCTCGCCCCCGCTCTTGCCGCCGGCTGCGCTTTGCCCTGCCGCAGTCGCGGTGCTGGACGAGGTGGTTCCGGTTTCCATGGGATCTCCTCACAGACGAATATCGAGGCCGCCCGACGCGGCTGCCGGAACCGGCGGAGGCGACGGGTCGGCCGGCAGCGCCGGACCGATCTCTTGTCGCTGCCCGGGGTCCGGCCCGGTCCGGCCTCCGGATCCCCGCTCGCCAAAGCTGAAACTCGCCGAACCATGGCCCATATCCGCGAGATACCGCGCGAGCTGATCCACATGGCGGCGCAGCAAGTCGAGCGTTTCGGGCCGTTCGGCGGTGATCGTCAGCATCAACCCGTGTTCGCCCTGCCCCATGCGAAAGCGCACATGCCCCAGTTCCTCGGGATTGAGCTTCACCTCGATGAGCTCATCCGCCTGCAAGCGCGTTCCGGCGACGGCATCGGACAATTGCGACAGAACCGACGCGGCGGTCTCGCTGCGCGCCGGCAGCGCGATAGGCTGTGCCGCAATCGGTGCCGGCGTGCTGCGCGCATCACCCGGCAGCCCCCCAAGCGTCCCCTCTTTTGTCAGGGGCTCGCTGTCGTCGAGCACAGGAGACAACACCGATCCGGCCGTCTGCTGCTGAACCGGCGACGACGCTTTCACCAAAACCGGCACAGAGGGCGGTTCAGCCATGGGTCGCACCGTGCCGAAAGATACGACACCGGCCGGCGCCCCCCCGGCGCCGCGCGGGCGCCTCGGCTGCGGCGCCGTTTCTGCCACGATGCTCTCAACCCATCCGGAAGGAACGCCCCGCCCCTGCGGGTGCTGCGCAGAGGTCTGTACCAGCGGTGACCCGGCCCGGTTCGGGGACACCTTGTCTGGCGGGGCAACGGCCCGTTCGGACCGTCCGGTCACAGGCACCGGGCGCGCGCCCTCCGGGCCCGCCCGGTGTCTGTCCCGCACAACCCCTGTGGAGCGAATCGCTTCTGTCCTGACTGCCTCCGGTCCACGCGCCTTCATTCGGCCTGTCAGATCGGAGGGTTTGATCTCCGTCCGAGGCTGCAGTGCGGCCTTCGGCAGAACCGGCGGCAAACCCAACTCCCCAGTCTCGCGAGACAGCCACTGAACGACCGCCATTCCCTGTCCCGGCCTGGTTTCCGTCAAAGCCGGTGCGGCTTCCGGCATGGGATGTGAAGCGGTGGAAGGTGCCTCTGGGCTGGTTGCCCTGCGCAACGCCGGACCATGTCTCGGCATTTCTTTCGGCCCATTCGGCGCAAGACTCTCCCGCAACGCGGGCGCCGCACCGGCAAAGCCCCCTTGAACTACGGCCTGCCGGGACAACCTCATGCCGCCGGAGACGACCGTCTCGCGCGTTGCTTCCGGTCCGGTTGCGCGCGCAAAACGCACCGCGCGTGTCGGACCATCCTCCACGGCAGCAGATGTATCGGCCTCGGTCTTACGGGTCGTTCGTTCAGCTCTCAGGCCCTGCCCCCGCTCAGGGCGTGGGGTATCCGTTTCCAGCGCAACCTCGCGCAGCGCACGCGCCAGAGGCGCGCGACCGCCGAACTCCTTCGGCGGAGGCTCGGGCGATTCCGCCAAACCGGCCCCTATCACGCTTGTATGGGCCACCCCCGAGCTTCGGCTTTGCGGCTGTGCCGCAATAGGGTTGGGCATTTCCATGTCCTGCGGCGCTACCCGTCCCGACGGCGCAGGTTCGGCAGCCGCCCCTGTGTACACGGTCGTCAGCGCCTGCGATCCGTCCCAAGAGGCAATCTGACCATCCAATATCGTCTCCTCGATCGCTTCGGGCGTCGGCTTCGCAACAGGCTGCGGACCTGCAACGGACGCCACCGGCGAGGCAGGTGAAACGTCATCTGCGCGCACTTCACCAACAGGCACGGTGTGCCGAGCAGCAGGCAATGCGGCATGAGTCTCGAATCGCGGTTGTCGGGCTGCGTCTATCGTGGATCCCGCCTCGGGACGCATGGTCTGCGGATCCGGCGCGACCCCCTGCACCCATGTCTCAGTGTCGCCAGCGGCCATAGCAGCTTCACGCGGCAGCGTCTCCCCCGCCAGATTCGCATCCCGCATCCCAGTCTTCGGTGGCGCATGATCTGGGTCGAAAACCGGGCGCTCAGAAACCATCCGGGCCGCGTTTTGATCCATTTGGTGTGCCTCCGGGATCGCGCCCGGCACTGCCGCCGGCCTGGCCTGCGCTCCAGTTTCAAGAGGTTCTTCCCGGTCAGATGGCCGATCCCGCAGGTCTAGTCCGCCTCTCGCCGCCTCAGCCTCACGCGCTGGTCCAACCGCACCACGCTCGGGCGCAGGCTCTGTATCGGTCGGCTCCAGCGCTGCCGCTGCCAGCCCGCGCGACGCCGTCCAAGCCGGCTCCGCCCCGCCCCTGCTGCGCAGTTGCCGCGGATGTTCCCCATCCAACCGAGAATCGCGCGGTTCCCGCAGTGCAGTTCCGCCAAAAACAGGGGCCTCGGGTGTCGTCCCCAGCGAAACGCCCTCTGGTAAGCGCCTTTCAGACGACTCTGCGGGATTGTTCTCCTCAGGCCCGGACACATGCGCACCGGTCATAGGGGTCTGAAGCGCTTTCGGGAGACTCGCTGTCTCGGGACCGACAGCGGGCTTGGCTACGCTGGGGATCACCAGATCACCACGGTCAGACATCGGGCCACCCGGCTCTTCGCCAAACTCCGGGGCAGATTCCACCCGCTCAGATACCATGGCAGTCCGGGAGGACGTCTCCCTCACCTGTGCGCTTTCCCGGGTCGGCGCATCCGCCCGAGCAGGCGCAACCCGCTCCGGATCTGCCTGATCCCACTTCTGCACCGTGGCATCCTGCTCCCCCTCTACCGGCTGCACCTCCGCTGAAGGTCGAGCCGTTTCCTGCGGCGAATCCGAGGCTTCTCCGGTTGCCGCCTCCGCTCCCAGATCCTGCTGCAACGACAGGAAAATCGCCTCGAACCCCAGGGGCTCGCCGGCTTCCGGTGCGTCGGAACCCCGCCCTTTCGCAAGCTGCACGAAGTTCATTAACCCTGTCAGTTGGCTCAGCATGTCCGCTCCGGGAATTCTTCCGTCTTCGAGCAGATTATCCCGGACTTCCTTACCGCTTCTTTACCGCCAGCGGGTCCAATGCGGTCAGATGAATCGAATTGGAGAGAGATCATGGAAATCACCGGAGCGCCGCCGCAGACACCCCCCGACCGGCTGCGCCAGGCGGCTGTCGCGCTTGAAGCCTCCTTTCTCGCAGAGATGCTCGAGGCCGCCGGGCTTGGCGAGAGCCAGGGCGCCTTCGGCGGCGGAATCGGCGAACAGCATTTCGCCTCGTTTCTGCGCCGCGAACAGGCCCAGGCGCTCGCCGAATCCGGCGGGATCGGGCTGGCGGAATCGATTTACAACGCATTGACGGAGCGCCTGGATGACTGACACCGGCCAAAGCCATGAGCTTCTGATCGCTGCGCTCGACTCGCTGCTCGACCGCGAGCGCGCGGCGCTTCTCGAGGGCGCGCTCGACCGGATCGGGCCGCTGACCGACGAAAAGGCGACGCTCATCGCGCAACTGACGGAGAGGCCCCCGGACGATCCCGAGGCGATCCGGCCGCTGCATCTCAAGCTGCGGCGCAATCAGCAGTTGTTCGACCAGGCGCTGGCCGGCATCCGCAACGTGGCGGACAGGCTTGGCGCGCTGCGGCAGATCCGGAAGTCGATGCAAGTCTACGACGCGCAGGGCCAGCGCGCGACGATCGGCGCAGCCGGCGAGACGCGGCTGGAACGGCGTGCTTGACGGGATTTGCCTCAAATCCGGGGAAACGACCCGGGCGACTTTAGCGGTCCGTTAGGATTCCGGGGCCATGGTGCGCCCCGCATCCCAAGCGGATGGCGCAGCGGGCGCAAGGCCCGGTCTGCTTTCGTCAGAAAGACGTTCAGGACGCCGGTTCCGGCACATCACAAAAATCGGCGCAAAGCGCCGCACGACTGTAAGGACGAAACATCCATGTCTAGCATCCTGACGAACAATGGCGCCATGGTGGCGCTGCAGACCCTGAAATCCATCAACTCCAGCCTCGCGACCACGCAAAGCGAAATCTCGACCGGCAAGCGCGTCGCCGACGCCAAGGACAATGCCGCCGTCTGGGCCATTTCCAAGGTGATGGAAGCCGATGTGAAGGGCTTCAAGGGCATCTCCGACAGCCTCAACCTCGGCCAGTCCACCGTCGCCGTTGCACGCTCGGCCTCGGAAACGGTCACCGACCTGCTGACCGACATCAAGGGCAAGATCGTCGCCGCCCAGGAGGAAAACGTCGACCGCGCCAAGATCCAGACGGATATCGACGCGCTGCGCGACCAGATCGACGCGGTGGTGGGCGCGGCACAATTCAACGGTCTGAACCTGCTGTCGAATACCGATTCGACCGCCGGCTCGGGCAGCATCAACGTGCTGGCCTCGCTCGACCGTTCCGGCACCGGCGTGGCCGCCAGCGATATCTCGGTCACCAAGCAGGACCTCGGCACCGACGCGGCTGCCTTCGGCACCGGCCTCGCCGCGACCGATATCGATGCGGCAGTGGACACGGTCACGCTTAACGCCACCCAGTCGGACACGATCGACATCGGCACGACCAACAACGGCTTCACCGCCGGGACGGGCTATTCGCTGAACATCTTCGGCACCGACGCCGACGATTCGACCTTCACCCAGGCCGATTACCGCACCTCGACCGCGGCCGCGGCCACCGCGGCCGATATCGAGGCCAGCGACATCATCTATGTCGCGCGCGAAGGCGATACCGCGACCGACGTGGCCCGTGGCCTGGCTGCGGCCTTCCAGACCTATATGGCCGAAAACAGCCTCGATACCGATGTGCTGAACGTCACCGCCTCGGGTGATACGCTGACCATCAGCTCGGCGGTGACAGATGGCACCGACACGATCCAGGTGAATCTGACCTCGGTGAATGACGATGCCGGCAACACCATCGGCGGACGTCTCGAAGCGCTGAGCGATATCGACGTCACGACCCAGACCGGTGTGGACACCGCCCTCACCAATATCGAGGGGCTGCTCCAGACCGCCATCGACTCGGCTTCGGCCTTCGGTTCGGTGCAAGGCCGCATCGAAACCCAGACCGATTTTATCACGAGCCTGACCGACTCGCTGAAATCGGGCATCGGCACGCTGGTCGACGCCGATATGGAAGAGGCGTCGGCACGGCTGCAGGCCCTTCAGGTGCAGCAGCAGCTCGGCGTTCAGGCCCTGTCGATCGCCAACCAGGCGCCGCAGTCGCTTCTGTCGCTCTTCCGGTAAGACAGATCGTCGGAGGCCGGGTTTCCCGGCCTCCGATGCTTCTAGAGCCGATTTTCAGATGAAACAGAGTCAGAAGGTTCTGCCGTGAACGCCCAGATCATGGCGCAGCGCGCCTACGCCCAGAGTACCACCAGCACACGCACCGACAGGGCCATCGAATACGACCTGTTCGCGCGGGTCACCCATCGCATCAAGGCCGCCGCCGAAGCCGGCCCTAAGGCTTATCCGCAACTCGTCCAGGCGCTGTATGACAATCGCAATCTCTGGACCGCCCTGGCTGTGGATGTGGCCGATCCCAAGAACAAGTTGCCCACGGAGCTGCGGGCGCAAATCTTCTATCTTTCGGAATTCGTACAGACCCACACCGGCAAGGTCCTTGCGCGCAAGGCGCGGCTTGCACCGATTCTCGAAGTCAACGCCGCCATCATGCGCGGCCTCAGCGGACGGAGGGCAAAGAGATGAGCGGTCTTGTGCTGAAACTCGGCCCAAGGGAGCGGGTGCTCATCAACGGCGCCGTCATCGAGAATGGCGACCGCCGCAGTCGTCTCTCTGTCATGACGCCCAACGCGAACATCCTGCGTCTGCGCGATGCAATCCATCCCGAGGAGGCGCGCACGCCGGTGCGTAGGCTCTGCTATACCACCCAGCTTGTCCTGACCGGCGACACCGATGCGGACGAGGCGCAACCGCAACTCTTGCGCCACATCGAAGAGCTGAGCCGGATCCTGACCGATCCGGACAGCCGCAAACTTCTCACCACCGCCACAGAGGCCCTGCTCGACAGACAGTTCTATCAATGCCTCAAGGCCCTGCGCGCGCTCATCCCACGGGAGGACCGGCTTCTGGCCGCGGCAAGACAATGAGCTTCACACCGATGATTGCCGGCAACGGGCTTGTCGGCTGGCAAATGTTGCAGGCCACGCTGGAAACACAGCGCACCGCTTTCGACAAAAGCGCCGAAATCAGCCGCGAATCGGCCTATTTCCAGGAAAAAATCGGATCCGTGGGCTCGGCTGAAGAGCTTGTTGCGGACCGGCGCCTGCTCAGCGTCGCGTTATCCGCCTTTGGCATGGATGACGAGATCGACAGCAAATACCTGATCCGGCGGATCATCGAAGAGGGCACCGAAGCCGATGACGCGTTGGCCAACAGGCTGAATGACAGCCGATATGTTGCGCTGGCGAACGCCTTCGATTTCGAAAAGGTCACGACCTACAAAACCCAAAGCGAAGGTTTCGCCGATCCGATCCTTGCCGCTTACGAGGAACGGGTGCGCGCCAATCTCGACGCGACGCTCGCAGAACCGGCCTATGTAAACGATCCCGACTATGCGGCCCTGTTCAAGGCGCAGGTGGAGGAAAATCTCGAAATTTCGCGCACCTATTTTCGCGAAACGATTCCAAGCATCACCTCGGCCGAGGACCTGCTCGCCGATCCTGAACTCATGCAAGTCGTCCTCACCGCCTTCGATAGTCAGGACCGGCAGGGCAGTACAACGCTCTTGCGCCGGGTGCTGGAGGAAGGCACCAGCGACCCCACCGCGCTTGCCAATGTGCTGCGGGATGACAAGCTGGTTGCGCTGTCGGATGCCTTTGGTTTCGACGAGGCGGAGACGAGGACGGTTCTCCAGACAGAGGCCTTTGCCAGCAATATTGCGACGCAATACCGTTGGCAGCAGTTCGAAGATGCGGTGGCCGAGGTCGATCCCGCCATCGGCAAGGCGCTGCAATTCCAGCGCGCGATCCCCGACCTGTCGGCGAGTGATATCAGCGACACCGCCAAATGGTACAACGTGCTGGGCAGCACCATGATGCGCGGCGTGTTCGAAACCGCGCTGAACCTGCCAAACGGATTCAGCCAGATCGACATCGACAAGCAGGTCGAGACGCTGCGGGACAAGGTCGAATCCCGTTTCGGAATCAGGAGCTTCAGCGATCTGGAAGACGAAACAATTCTCAATAAGGTGATTCACGGGTATCTGCTTCAGGAGCAGATTTCGCAGAGCAGCGGCATCGGCTCGCAGCAGATCGCCCTGACGCTGCTCAGCACAATCCGATATCCGTCGACATGAGCCGGCGTCGGTGGCCTCTCATCTAGGCCAGCGCTAACGCATGCGCGAGGTTTTCGCCTTTTGCGCCGCAGGCGGCTTCACCCCCGAGCGGCGCAGGATCAGACGCAACCGGGTAAAGGCCGCATCCACCCCATGTGGCGACACCTCTCCCACAAACCCATCGAGATCGGGCCAGGCCCGGATCGCCTGATCCAGCACCGGATCTTCGCCCTCCCGGTAAAGCCCCGCGCGGATCATGGTTTCGGATCGCGCATAGGCCCCAAGCAGATGGCGCGCCTGAAGCAGAACGGCGTTTTCCTCATCGGTTGCCGCTTCGGGCAGGCTGCGCGAAACCGAGCGCAACACGTCGATCGCCGGAAACCGACCGCGTTCGGCAATCTCGCGGCTCAATACAACGTGACCATCCAACACGCCGCGCAGAATATCCGCCACCGGTTCCTCCATATCCGATCCGGCAACCAGCACACTGAACACGGCGGTGATGTCGCCCGACCCCGGCAGGCCCGGCCCCGCACGCTCCGCAAGACGCATGATCTGATGCGCGGTCGAAGGCGGAAACCCCCGCAGCGCCGGCATCTCGCCCGCCGCCACCGCCACCTCGCGATGCGCCTCGGCGAAGCGCGTGATCGAATCGGCAAGATACAGGACATGATGGCCCTGGTCGCGGAAATGCTCGGCAATCGTCATCGCCGCCAGCGGACAGCGGCGGCGCTCGAGCGGCGAGCGGTCGGAGGTGGCCGCCACGACAACGCTGCGCGCCATCCCTTCGGGCCCCAGAACAGTGTGCACAAAATCATGCACCTCGCGCCCGCGTTCCCCCACGAGTGCCAGCACCACCACATCCGCCGACATGCCCCGCGCCAGCGCCGCCAGCAGCCGGGATTTGCCCACGCCGGAGCCGGCGAAAAGCCCCACGCGCTGGCCCCGCACGACGGGCAGAAGCGTGTCGAAAGCGGCCAGCCCGGTGGGCAGCCGCGCGCCCAGCCCGCGCCGCTGCGCGGCGGGCGGCGGGCTGGCACGAAAGGGGCGCCGACGCGGCCCCGGGCTGAGCGGCATCTCGTCCAGCGGCAGCCCATACGGGTCGATCACCCGCCCGATCCAGCCATCGGACGGCGCCAGCGTCGGCGCCCCCATCACCGCCACACGATCCCCCTGAGACACACCGTCGGCCCCTTCGTCCGGCAGCATCGCGACCAGATCCTCGCGGATACGCAGCACCTCGCCGTCAAGCGGTTCTTCGCCACGATAGAGCCGCATACGGTCGCCGATACAGGCGACATGCGCCAGCCCGCGCACCCAAATCACCGTGCCATCGACCGAGCGCACGCGCCCCACCGCGCGCACCGGCTGCACCTGCGCGATGCGCGCGCGCAGCCCGGCAATCTCTCCCTCATCCATGCGTCCGTACCCTTCATCCGGTTCAAACCATTTCTAAAGGAATCACCGTTAAGCCTTGATTGAAGCCAATCGAGGGAGAAGCCCCGATGTTCCAGAACCTGGACGTTTTCAGAACCGCCATGGCGATGGCCCGTCATGCCGGCATGCAGCAGGCGCTGAGCGCGCAGAATATCGCGAATGCGGATACGCCCGGCTATCGCGCGCTGGAAATTCCCGACTTCGCGGCCACGCTACGCGATCCGCTTCTGGGCCAGCGCGCCACACGAGAGACGCATCTGAACGGGCGCGGCGCCGGTGCACTGCCCGAGGCGTTCGAACGGCGCGGCAGCGTCGATCCAAACGGCAACACCGTCTCGATCGAGGCCGAAATGGTCACCGCCGTGGATGCCGCCCGTGCGCATAATCGCGCGCTCTCCATCTACCGGTCGAATCTCACCCTGCTACGCGCCAGTCTCGGCCGCTGACCCGAAGGGAACACATCCATGAGTGCCTTTTCCGATGCCCTTGCCGTCTCGTCGAGCGGGCTGCGCGCGCAGGCCACGCGGCTACAGATCCTGTCCGAGAACATCGCCAATGTGGACACGCCCGGCTATCACCGCAAAACCATCCCCTTTGAGCTGACGGGCCGCGCCGAAACCGGGGTGCAGCAGGTCAGGACCGGTCGTGTCGATCTCGACCGCAGCGATCTGGAAAAGATCTACGACCCGGCGCATCCGCTCGCGGATGGCTCGGGGTTCTACGAAGGCTCGAATGTCGAGCTGATCATCGAGCTGGCCGACGCCCGCGAGGCGCAGCGCAGCTACGAGGCCAATCTGAAAATGTTCGAGCAGACGCGGCAGATGTCCTCCAGCCTGATGGAGCTTCTGCGCCGATAATCGACCCTAACCTTGCGTGACAGGAGACCAGAATGGACGTCCGATCGCTTTTTGCCGCCCAGAAATATGCGGCCCAGCGCCCCGCCACCGAACCGCAGCCCGGCACCGGCGGTGTGCAGGAGAAATTCATCAAGGCGGCAGAGGATTTCGCCGCGACGCTGAAAGAGGCCGAGACCACCGCCAAGACCGCGATGACCGGCGATGCCGATCCGCACGCGCTGGTGCAGGCACTAGCGCAGTCCGAGCTTGCGGTGGAGACCGTGGTCGCGGTGCGCAACAAGGTCGTCGAGGCCTATCAGGAAATCCTGCGGATGCCGGTCTGAGCCGATGCTGACCGAGGCCGTCTTCTACGACACGCTGCGCCAGGGGCTCTGGATCGCCACGATCACCTCGGTGCCGATCCTCACCGCCGCGCTGGTGGCGGGGGTGGGTGTGGGGCTTTTCCAGGCGCTGACCTCGATACAGGAGATGACGCTCACCTTCGTGCCCAAGCTGCTCGCCATCGTGGCCGTCTTCTGGATGTCGATGAGCTTCATGACCGAAACCCTGGTCGGCTTCTTTCAGGGCCGCATCCTTCCCATGATCACCGGAGGCTGAGATGGGCATCACCGATTACACCACGCTCTCGCGTCAGCAAGGGCTCCTGCGCGAGATGCAGATGATCGCCAACAACATCGCCAACGCGGCCACCACCGGCTATCGCCAGCAGGGGCTGGTGTTTTCCGAATACATCCGCACAACGGATGCGGCGGGAAGCGTCTCGATGTCCGCCGCGCATGTGCGCAACACCTCCTTTGCCCAGGGGGTTCTGACGCGGACCGGCGGGCAGCTTGATCTCGCCATCGAGGGCGACGGGTTCTTCCTGATCCAGACACCGCAGGGCGAACGGCTGACCCGCGACGGCGCCTTTGCGCAAAGCGCCGCGGGCGATCTGGTCACGCAGGACGGCTATCCCGTGCTGGATTCGGGCGGCGCCCCGGTCTTCATCCCGCCCGACGCCACCGATCTGGCCATCGCCCAGGACGGCACGCTCAGCAGCAATGGCCGGCCGCTGGGGCAGGTGGGGATCGTGCAACCGCTCGATCCGGGCGCGATGGTGCGCGAGGGCGGCGTGATGTTCCGCGCCGACGCAGGCATCGAACCGGCCGAGACACCCAGGGTTCTGCAGGGCTTCGTGGAAAGCTCGAATGTCGATCCGATCTTGCAGGTCGCCCGAATGATCGAAGTCCAGCGCGCCTATGAGATGGGGCAGAACTTCCTGCAGCGCGAGGACGAGCGCGTCCGCACCGCCATCAAGGCTTTCATCAAGTAAGGAGAGCAGACCATGCGCGCCCTGAAAATCGCCGCCACCGGCATGAGTGCCCAGCAGATGCGGGTCGAGGTGATCTCGCACAACCTCTCGAACATGAGCACCACGGGCTACAATGCCCGCCGGGCGGAATTCGCCGATCTGCACTATCAGCAGATCGCCCGCGCCGGCACGATCAACGCCGCCGATGGCACCATGCTGCCCACCGGCGTGCAGTTGGGCATGGGGGTGCGCCCCGCCGCGGTGACGATGAAGCTGGCGCAGGGGGCGTCGTCGCAAACCGGCGGCGATCTCGACCTCGCCATCGAGGGGCGGGGCTATCTCGAGGTGACGTTGCCCTCGGGCGATGCCGCCTATACCCGCGACGGCGCGCTGAAACGCAATGGCGACGGGCTGATCGTCACCTCCGACGGGCTGCCGGTCTCGCCCGAGATCGTCATCCCCGAGGACGCCAAGAGCATCTCGATCAATGCCGAAGGCGAGGTCTATGCCTATTTCGACGGCACGGTGCCCGCGCAGCTTCTGGGGCAGTTCACCCTGGTGGGCTTTACCAACCCCAAGGGGCTGGAGGCGATCGGCAGCAATCTCTTCACCGAGACCGAAGCCTCGGGCCCGCCGGTGCAGACCACCGCGGGGCAGGAGGGGCTGGGCACCTTCCGGCAAGGCTATCTCGAGGACAGCTCCGTCGATCCGGTCTACGAGATCACCGAACTGATCGAGGCCCAGCGCGGCTATGAGCTGAACTCCAAGGTCATCTCCGCCGCCGACCAGATGCTGGGCGCCACGGTTCAGGTGCGCTGATGCGATGGCTGGCACTTCTCCTCGGGCTATACGGCGCGCTTCCGGCACTGGCCGAAACGGTGGTGGTCACAAAGACCATCCGCGCGCAGGACATCGTCACCGCCGATGCGGTGCGGCTCGATCCCGCGCCGATCCCCGGGGCCTATGCGGCGCTTGGCGACGTCATCGGGCAGGAGGCACGGATAACGCTTTATCCCGGCCGGCCGGTGATGTTGGGTGCGGTGGGCGAACCGGCGCTGATCGACCGCAACCAGATCGTCGAGTTGGTCTTTGTCCGGGGTGGTCTGCGCATCGTCACCGAGGGCCGCGCCCTGGCGCGTGGCAGCGCCGGCGAGCGGATCCGCGTCATGAACATGGCCTCCCGCAGCACCCTCTTCGGCACCGTGACCGGCGACGGCACCGTGACCGTTTCCAATGAGTGACCGCATGACACCCCGATCCCTCTGCCTTCTCTGCCTCTTGCCGCTGCTCGCCTGCAGCCGGCTCGACCATATCGGCAAGCCGCCCAGCTTCACCCCGCAGCAGGACAGCCCCGAACGCGTCGCCATGGCCTATTCCGGGATGCCGACGGTGCTTCTGCCCGAACGCCCCACCGATCACGCCTCGCTCTGGAGCCGCGAGAAAAGCTCTCTGCTCGGAGACCGCCGCGCGATGAAAAAGGGCGACATCCTCACCGTGGTGGTCGAGATCGACGAGCAGGCGAATATCTCCAACAGCACTTCGCGCTCGCGCTCGGGATCCGAGAACCTCGCCATTCCGCAGCTTTTCGGCATCCCGCAGCGGCAGGACGAAAACCTGCCCCCGGGCGCGAGCATGGCAAATGCGGTCGATCTCAACAGCCAGGCCGCCTCGGGCGGCGACGGGCAGGTGCGCCGCACGGAACAACTGACGCTGCGGGTCGCCGCAACGATCACCGATGTGCTGCCCAACGGGGTGCTTGCCATTCAGGGCGCGCAGGAGGTGCGGGTGAATTTCGAACTGCGCGAGCTGCTGGTCTCGGGCTATGTCCGGCCCGAGGACATCACCCGCAAGAACGAAATCACCTACGACAAGATTGCCTCGGCGCGCATCTCCTATGGCGGGCGCGGGCAGATCACCGATGTGCAGCAGCCACGGATCGGGCAACAGGTGCTCGACGTGATCCTGCCGTTCTGACGAGGGTCTCATGAAGAAACTCCTGCCCATTCTTCTCGCCCTGATCGGCACCGCCGCCGGCACCGGTGCGGGGATCTTCCTCGCCCCCGCGCACGATCCCGCTCCGGTAGAGGCGGCACCCGCACATGGCGCCGCGGATGACGCCCATGGCGGCGGCGATGCCCATGCCGTTCCGGCCGCGGATGGCGGCCATGGCGATGATGGCGGAAACGAATACGCCAAGATGAACAATCAGTTCGTCATCCCCATCGTCGGCGACGCGCGGGTGCAGTCGCTGGTCGTGCTGTCGCTCAGCCTCGAAGTCACGAGCGGCGGCACCGAGCAGGTCTATGACCAGGAACCGAAACTGCGCGACACCTTCCTGCGGGTGCTGTTCGATCACGCGAATGTCGGCGGGTTCGAAGGAAATTTCACCGAAACCCGGCGGCTCGAACTGCTGCGCCGCGCGCTTTTCGAGGCCGCGCGGAACGTGATGGGCGCGGTGGTCGTCGATGTGCTGATCACCGAGATCGCGCGTCAGGATAACTGAAGCGGGCTGTCAGCGGGGCGGCCGTCACGGCTCTTCCTGCCCTGCGTCGTAACCCGCCAGCCGCGACAGGTCCTCGAGCCGCGCCTCTTCCTCCGCCAATCGCGCCTGCCGCCGCGCCAGCGCCTCGCGCTGTGCGACCTCTCTGGCGGCCTCGTCACGGGCAAAAGCCCGCCGCGCATGGGCGATGCTATGGGCCTGACGGGCGCGCGACAGGGCAATGTCGCGGTTGATCTCGCCCCGCCGCCGCGCCAGCCACCCCTGCCAAAGCGTGTCCGCGCCGATCAGCCGGCGCGCATCGAGCGACTCCCGGTCGGCGAAGGCGCCGTGGCGCATGGCGTCGATCCGGCGCTGTTCGTCCTGCAGCCGCAGCTCTTCCATCAGATCGCGACGATAGCTTTCCAGCGCCCGCTCGCGCAGCAGCGCGGTCACACGCAGAAGCGCACCGATGTCATCGGTCATGGCCGCCCTCCGCCGCGCCGGCGCATGTGGCGGCGCATGTCTTCGGCAAAGCGGATCGCCGCCGCCACCGGGCGGAACTGCTCGGGAGC
This sequence comes from Salipiger pentaromativorans, assembly GCF_024721115.1. Taxonomy (GTDB): domain Bacteria; phylum Pseudomonadota; class Alphaproteobacteria; order Rhodobacterales; family Rhodobacteraceae; genus Salipiger; species Salipiger pentaromativorans. The sequence continues at coordinate 42,343 of NZ_JAMDHK010000012.1, forward strand.
GATCTGGTCGCCGATGGCCGTGGTCGCGTGCAGCGCCCGCGCCGTGGGCGGATCGGAATGGATCGGCACCCCGGCCTCTTCGGCGATCTCGCGGATCTTATGTGCGATTTCGTCCACCCCCTTGGCCACACAGACCGGCGCCTCTCCGGGCAAGCGGCTCCAGCGCAGCGCCACCGCGTAATGAGTCGGGTTGACGATCACCACATCGGCCTCCGGCACATCCGCCATCATCCGGTTCATCGCGATCTCCTGTGCCCGGGCGCGGCGGTGCTGCTTGAACATCGGATCGCCTTCGGCCTCCTTGTATTCGTCGCGCAACTCTTTCTGCGACATCCGATTGCGCCGCAGATGGTCCGCCCGCTGCCACAGGTAATCGAGCGCGCCCAGCGCCACCGCCACCAGCGTTGCGATGCCGAGCAACCGAAGCATCAGCTCGGCCATCAGCGCCACCGCCTCGCGCGCGGAGGCCCGGCCGATTCCGGCGATCTCGTCGAGCCGCGACGCCAGGAACAGGCCAAGAAGGACGGAGTAGAGCACGAGCTTGGAAAAGCTCTTGGCAAATTCGAAGAGGCCCCGGCGGCCGAACTTGTTCTTCGCATTCTCCACCGGCGACAACCGGCTGAGTTTGAACGCAAGCCGCGAGGGCGCGACCACCAGCCCCCGGCTGGCAAAAAGCGTCAGCAGCACCATGAGCGCGGGGACTGCCAGCCAGGGCAGAACCGGCGTCAGCACCTGCCCCAAAAGCCCGCCGACAGGGGCGGTCGCCATGCGGTCGAAAAACAGCGGCGCAAGCCGGTCGGGCCGTTCGATCAGCGGCAGCAGCGCGTCGCCGAAGCGCATGACCGATCCGCCGCCCAGCGCCAGCCCCGTCATCAGTACGCCAAGATAGGCGGCCGCGGTGAGCATGTCGGGCGAGCGCGGAATCTCACCCTTCTTGCGCGCCTCGTCGAGCTTGCGCTGAGAGGGTTCGTGGGTTTTGTCGCCGCCGTCCTCTTCTGCCATGGCGACCTACCGGAACGGGGCCGACAGGAAGCCGTCGACCGCGCTCAGCCAGACCGAAAGCATGATCGGCGCGGTGAGCAGCAAGAGCGCGATCGAGCCGAAGGTGATGACCGGCGCGCCGACGAAGGCCACCATGAGCTGCGGCATCGCCTTGTTGATGAAGCCGAGGGTCAGATTGTAGAGCGCCGAGAGGATGACGAAGGGGGCGGCAAGCGCAAAGGCGAGGGAAAAGCTGCGGGCGATCCGGTCGCGGCCTGCCTCGGCGATGGCGCCCGGGTCGGGGAGGTGCAGCGCCGGCAACATGTCGTAGGAGAGGATCAGGAAGGCGGCTGCCTTGACGTGAAAACCGGTGGTCATCAGCAATGCCAGCGCCGAAACGGTCAGGATATGGCCGATGGCGGGCATCGGATCGGCGGCGCTGTTGCCCAGAAGCTGTGCAAGCGAGGTCGATTGCGCGGCGATGCTGCCGGCGGTCTGCAACGCATGGATGAAGAGCCGCAGCCAGAGGCCGAGCAGAAGGCCGTTCACGCTTTCGGTCAGCACCGCGCGCGCAAGGGCGGCGAGACCGGGGGCGGGCAGAGCGATCTGCGCCAGCGCCGCGGGCAGGATCGCCGCACTGAGCAACAAGCTCAGCACCAGCCGGATGCGCAGCGAGAGGCTTTGCTCGCCCAGGCCGGGCAGGGTGGCCATCATCGCCGCCACGCGCAGAAACACGATCAGCCCGGCCCAAAGCCAGCCCGAAAACAGCGTGACGACGCCTTCGGGCAGAGTCATGCCGCCACCACGCCGACAAGCGACGGCCGCGCCTCGACACCGATTTCCTCGAAGGATAGCACCGGGTTGCCGATGCCCTTCGCCGACAGGATCGTGCGCAGGAAGCGGCGGCGCCGCGCGCTTGTGACAAGCGCCGGGAAAATACCGCGCGTGCCGGCCTGATTGATCTCGGCGGCAACGCCCGAGGTGAGCGAATCGAACATCTCGGGCGGCAGCGCCACATCGAGTCCGCCGCGCGCACCCTCGACCTGATAGGTGGAAAACATGTCTTCCCATTCCGGCGCAAGCTGGATCAGCGGGATCGTTCCGTCCTTGCGGCGCATCCCGGCAACAAGCTGGAAACCCAGGCGCTGGCGCACATGTTCGCAGATTGTCTCGGCGCTTGTCTGCTGGCCGCGCAGTTCCGCGATCGCCTCGAGGATCAGCGGCAGGTTGCGAATGCTCACCTGTTCCTCGAGCAGCAGGCGCAGCACCTGGTGCAGCGTGTCGATCTGGACCTTGTCCGGGATCAGCTCATCGAGCAGACGGCGGTTCGCCTCGGCCCGCGCGGGATTGCTGAGCGACACCATCTCGTCGAGCAGACGGCGCAGCGATTTCAGGGTCAGCAGCCGCCCGAAATTGCGTTTGATCACCTCGAGCAGATGGGTGGCGAGAACCTCGGTTGGGGTGACGATGGTGGCGCCGGTGATCGCCGCCCGGTCCTGATCTTCGGGGCGGATCCAGCGGGCGGGGGCGCCGTAGACAGGTTCGGTCACATCGCGACCGTCGGGCAGGCGACCCTGATCTTCGGGCATCAGCGCCAGCACCAGATCGGGGTTGAGCTCGCCACGTGCGATCTCGACCCCGTGGATGCGGATGACATAGCTGCCCGTCTCGAGCGCGGCGGAATCGGTCAGCCGGATCTCGGGCAGGATGAGCCCGAAACCCGACGCGATATGGGTGCGCATATTGGCGATGCGCACATCCAGCCCGGTGCCGGGGTCAAGCACCATGTTCACCAGATCCGGTGCAAACTCGACATGAATTTCATCCACATCCAGAACATCGCCGATGGGCCGGTCGCGCGGCGTTTCCTCGACCTCCGGCATCTCGGGCGCGACCGACTCGGCGGCCTGCTTCCGCACCATATAGACCGCCAACCCGCCCAGCACTCCGGCGCCAAGGATAAAGGGCAAAAAGGGCAGGCCGGGCACCAGCGCGAAAAGCGCCATGAGCACCCCCACCGTGCCCAGCGCCGCCGGATGGCGCGCAAGCTGTCCGGCCATGGCGACATCGGTTGCGCCGGTGGCCCCGCCCCGCGCCAGCAACAGGCCCGAGGCAATCGAGATGATCACCGCTGGGATCTGCGTTACCAGCCCATCACCGACGGTCAGGATGGCATAGGTCTCGAACGCATGGGACAGGGCCATCCCGTGGCCGAAGATCCCCATCACCATCCCCATGACCAGATTCAGCAGCGTGATCAGAAGCCCCGCCACCGCATCTCCCTTGACGAATTTCGAGGCGCCGTCGAGCGAGCCGAAAAAGGTGGTTTCCTGCTGCTCGCGCTCGCGGCGCAGCTTCGCCTCGGCGTGGTCGATGGCGCCGGCGGACATATCGCTGTCGATGGCGAGCTGCTTGCCGGGCATCCCGTCGAGGGCGAAACGCGCACCGACCTCGGCCATGCGCGCGGCACCTTTGGTGATGACCGCGAAATTGACGATCATCAACACGCCAAAGACAACGAGACCCAAGAACACGCTGCCGCCCATAACGAAATTGGCGAAACCCTCGATCACGTCGCCCGCCGCCGAGGTGCCGGTATGACCTTCGCCGATGATCAGCTTGGTCGAGCTGACGTTGAGCGACAGGCGCAGCATGAGCGAGGCGAGCAGAATGGTCGGAAAGGCCGAGAAATCGAGCGGGCGCTCGATGAAGAGCGTGACCGTGAAGATCAGGATCGCGAGGCCGAAAGAGGCGGCAAGTCCCACATCCAGCACCCAGGACGGCACCGGCAGGATCATCATCACGATGACCGCCATCAGCGCAACCGCCAGAAGCACCGTGGGTTTGAAGAGCCGGGGCGCCTTTTGCGTCATGCTCAGCTCCCCAAACCGGGAATGAAGGCGCGGCTGGTCGCCGCCAGCGGTGCCAGCGACCCGGGCGCGGCGGCACCGTCTTGTCTCAGCAGCGGGAAGGCGTTTTTCCGAGGCGTGGGCGGCACCTTGGCCAGGGTTATGGCCGGTCTCGAACGAAGCGCGGCACGCATCTCGCGATAGCGGCGCTTGTAGCGTTCCGCATGTTTCGGCGTCCGGCTGTGAAAGGCTCCTGCCGCATCCGTCCAGCCACCGGTTTCGGCATAAAGCCTTTGCAGGAACCGCGCGGCATAAAGCGCATTCTTCTCCGGATCCAGCATGTCGGAGACGGAGGCGAAGGCCCCGCCGTGCCAGCGATGGTTGATCTGGAAACAGCCGAGATCAAAGCTCTGCTCTCCCCTGGCAAGCTGCTCCGCTGCAAAGCGCTCTGCCTCCCGGCGCGTTGCGAACCAATGGCCTGTCCCCGCCGCGTTGACGGTCCACGGCCAGGGTTGGACGGCACCATCGACGCTGCGGCCGGTTTCGGAGCGCGTGATCGCCATCAGCACCTCTTTCGGTACGCCCGTCCGGCGTGCCGCCTCGGCCGCAGCCGTGTCGCAGGCCGTGGAGGGGATTGCCCCCGCCGGCCCGGCGAGCGCTGCCACAAGCCAGAGCAACCAGGCACCCGATACCATCCAGCGGCAACCAGCGCGCCTGACCAAGCCAATGGCCCTGTCGCTATCGGGGAAGATCATTCTGATCCACCATCCTTCTGAGATCATCGTCGTTATCGCTACAGGGCAGCGGTTTAATTTTCGTAAGCGCGACCCGGGTCAATCGCCGGACATCCGGGTGTCTTCAAGCAACGCACGCAGGGTGTCGCGTGTCTTTTCCCCCGATCCCACAAGGCTTTCGGCCAGGGCGAGGCTGGGCGCGCCGCCGGTGGGGTCGGGCAGATCCGACTGGACCAGTTCGGCAGTGGCCGCGAGCGAATCCGCCTGCCCGTCCAGCGCCGGCCAATCGCCGGCGAGCCAGGCGGCCGCGCGCGACTCTCCACTGTCTCCCAGTGTCGCATAGGCGGTTCGGGCATAGTCGAAATCGCCCATCATCCGCCGCGCCTCGGCCCGCAAACGCAGCACATCGTCACCCTGCAGCCCGATCAGCGCAATTTCCGCCGCCTCTGGTTCGGAACCTGCAAGGTGAATCCGCGCCGCCATCAGACGGGTCGCACGCGCCGCAGGATCTACCCCCTCGAGTGCCACCCAGCGCGCCGCCGCGCCCGAAAATCCGAGATCGAGGAGACGGCCGGCCACCGCCAGCGCCGCCTCCGGCATCACAAACCTGTCGAACCGATCCGCCTGTGCTACGGCCTGTTTCAGAAATTCCGTATCCGGCGCCTGCTCTGCCATCAACGCCAGCATCTCGGACGCGGCCTTGGTGCGGATCCGGTCCGGATAGTCGCGTTTTTCCCGGAAGGCCCGGGCGGCCGCATCGAACTCCCCGTTGGCGGCCAACGCCCGCAGATGTGCCAACCACAGCTCGGGGCCCTTCTCGGTCTGGCGCAGTTCGGTCGCATAGGTCCCGGAAAGCGCCGTCATCGTCTCATCGACCGGACGGCCCTGTTCCGTTGCAATTTCGATCACTTCGGCAACCGCGTCGGGCGCATACGGCCCGGGGCCGTGGGCAACCTCCTTCAGGACCGCCTGCGCCTGATCCACCGCGCCCTCCAGCCGGTCGATCTGTGCACCGCTATAAGCCATATCCTCGCTGTGTCCGCCGGTGGCCCGCGCCAAGCGCGACAGCAGATTCCGCGCCGCCTCGGCAGCCCCTTCCTCGGCCAGCCGCGTCGACAGACGTGGACCCAGCAAGGCACGCAGCGGCAGCGGCAGCGCCTCGAAACTTCGGCGGATCGCCTTGTCGTTGACCGGCGCATCCTTCGGCAATTCCACCGACCCGGCCAGTGCCCAGAGCGCCGCCGCACCGTCGCAACCGGTCTGACCGGCAAAGACCCCGGCGCGGTCGGGGTGCCCGTCGACAATCCCCGCAAGCGCCATCAACACCGGGTCGGGCGGATCGGGAGAAAGATCGAGCAGCGCGCGCGCCTCCGCGCCGAAGCCGACCGAAATATAGGCCCGGACCAGCGCGGTCAGCGCCTCCGGATCGAGCTTGTCAAACTCCCCATAAAGCCGGGCACGCAGATCGGGAACGGTTTCGGTCAATGGCTCCGTGCCGCCCCAGGAGGCAACGTCGAACAAATCGTCGGACAGGCAGGAGCTGCCTCCGATCCGGATGCGGGCCTGCGGGTCATGAAGGTCGGCCTCTGTGATCGCAGCTGCGATGCTGTCCTGTGCGGTAGGAACAATACTGCGGTCCGGCGCCGGGCCTGCTTCTGCTCCCGACTGCTCGTCCGCCGGTGGGGGACGGGAGATCTCCTGCAAGGCCGGGTCCAGCAGACCCTCGGTGGCGGCGGTGGCCAATTGTTCCGCCAGCATCCGCTCGAACACCCCGGGTTCGAGAGACGGCGCCACCTTGTCATCGTTCCGGAGCTGCGCGTCGGGTGGCGTTTGCAGGGAAAATTTCGGCAACAGAACATTCTCCGCCCGAGCCGGCCCGATGCCGGGATTGGCACCGATCCGCAGCCCTGAAAGCGCGGATGGTGCAGATGGATCGGCGGGGCGAAGATCGACCACCAGCATTCGATCCCGCAGCAGAAAGGCCTCGGCATCGCAGGCACAGCCGAGGTCGATGGTCATGCCTTGCCCGTCCGGCAAAGCGCTCAACCCGGCGACCCGTGCCCGGTCGATCCGGTCGAAGGCTCGAGACAGGTCGAACCGGTAGCCCGCCCGCCCGAACCGGATTTGCACCTTCCCGGCTTCGGTCTGGTCCAGCTCCCAGGCCGTGCCCGCGGGCACATCCAGCACCAGCCGGGTGAAATCCCCGTGTTCGCCCGAGCGCACCGGGATCTCCTGCGCAGTCGCCGGCCAGGCCGAAATCCAGAAGAGCAGCAGGCTGGCACAGATCCGGATCATGCCGCCGCCTGCTTGACCGATTTCAAGGCTTCCTCGAGATCCACAAAGCTTGGCCGGAAATGCGCGGGCGTGTTCTGACGCCCGACCTCGATGCAGATATTGGTGGCATGATTGTGCAGGTTCGCCACCAGAACCTCGCGGATCAGCTGGTAGAAATGCAGATCGTCCTCGACCACAGCCTTCACCTTGACCGCGAAGGGCCCGGCAAAGCCATAGGCCATGAAGACACCCAGAAAAGTGCCGACCAGCGCGCCGCCGATCAGCTTGCCCAGCACTTCCGGCGGCTGGTCGATCGAGCCCATGGTCTTGATCACCCCCAGCACAGCGGCCACGATGCCCAGCGCGGGCAGCCCGTCGGCGAGGCTTTGCAGCGCGTGGCTGGAATGCAACCGATGATGCTCCAGCGCCTCGAGGCGCTTGTCGAGCACCTCTTCGACCTGATGCGGGTCGTCGTAGTTCATCGACATCGAGCGCATCGTGTCGCAGATCAGTTCCACCGCGATCTTGTCGCCCTGGATCTTGGGGTATTTGGAGAAAATCACCGATTCTCCTGGCGATTCAACATGTTCCTCAATCGCGACGGGACTCTGCCGCGCCAGGCGGATCAGTTCGAAGAGCAGGCAAAGCAGATCCTTGTAATCGCCGGGCTTCCACTTCGCGCCTTTGAACACCTTGCCGATATCGGCGACCGTGTGTTTCACCACCCCTATGTCATTGCCGATCAGAAAGGTGCCCAGCGCCGCGCCACCGATGATCATCATCTCGAAGGGCAGCGCCTTGAGAATGATCGCCATCTTCCCGCCGGCCAGGATGTATCCGCCGAACACCATGGCGAAAATCACAACGATCCCGATGAGTCCCAGCATTGGGGCGACTCCTTCACCAAATTCGAGAGGACAGTATCCCGCCAGCGGTTAAGAAAGGGTCTGCGCCGGCTGCTTCCGCGCGAACCCGCGCTACATCACGACAAATTCCGCGTGCAGCGCCCCCGCCGCCTTGATGCTCTTGAGGATGTCGATCATGTCGCGCGGCGACACACCCAGCGCGTTCAGCCCGGCGATCACCTCGGACAGCGTGGTGCCCTCCGGAATTTCGGCCAGGCCGATACCGGGTTCCTCGATGATGCCGGCGGTGCTGCGCGGCACCACCACCGTCTGCCCCTCGGCAAAGGGATTGGGCTGCACCGCAATGGGCGTTTCCTGAATCCGCAGCGTCAGATTGCCCTGAGACACCGCCACCCGTGAAATACGCACATCCTCGCCCATCACGATGGTTCCCGAGCGTTGATCGACCACCACGCGCGCGCGCCGTTCCGGCTCGACCGGCAGATTCTCGATGGCCACAACGGTCCGTGCCGGGGTTCCCAGCCCGGTGCGGCGCAGATCGACCGACACCGTGCCCGCGTCGAGCATCTGCGCGGCGCGGTTTCCGATGCGCCGGTTGATGGCATTCTCGATGCGCGCCGCAGTGGTGAAGTCGGGCTCGCGCAGCGCCAGGCGCAGACTCGACAATTGGGTGAAGTCAAATTCCACCTCACGCTCGATCCGCGCGCCCGCGGGAATGACCCCCGAGGTCGGCACCCCCTGAACCACGCGGGCCGCATCGCCCTGGGCCTCGACCCCACCTGCGATGATTGTACCCTGCGCCACCGCATAGATCTGACCGTCCGCCGCGTTCAGCGGGGTCATGATCAGCGTGCCGCCCAGAAGACTCTTGGCATCGCCGATCGCCGACACGGTCACGTCGATCTGACTGCCCGCACGGGAAAACGGCGGCAGGCGGCCCGTCACAAAAACCGCCGCGACATTGCGTGGCCGAAACTGTTCGCCGGTGACATTCACCCCGAGCCGCTCGAGAATGTTCTGCATGATCTCTTCAGTAAAGGGCGCGTTGCGCAACCCGTCTCCGGTACCGTTTAACCCCACCACCAGCCCGTAGCCGACCAGATCGTTCGAGCGGACGCCATCGACCTCGACCAGATCCTTGATCCGGACCGATTGCGCCTGCACCGGTGACACCGCAAGAAGCAGCGCCAGGACCATGAGGGCGCGGATCATCTGAGGAACTCCACCAGGGACAGCCGCGAGGATCGGACGGTAATGGCATAAAGCGTCTCGAGCTGGGCGCGGGTGTTCTCGTATCGGGTGGCGGTTTCGAACTCGTCCGTGCCCACCAGCTCGAGCCGCGCCAGGCTGGTCGCCGTGCGCTCGGCGGAATTGCGCGTGGCGGTCTCTTCGATCCGCTGTTCCAGCGCCCCGAGCCCGGCACGCAGCTCGACCATGCTGGCCTGCGCGGTCTGCAGATCCAGCGCCGCGTTGGAAATCAGCCCGGTTTTGACGTCATCGGACAGGGCAAGGCTTTGATCGCTCGCCAGCGCCGCCTTGGCGACCGCCTTGAGCATGTCCCGGAAGACCGGGTCGTTGGCACGAATATCGACGTTTGTGCTGTCGGTCCGGCTGAGCTGCAACGGCGCCAGCGCGGTGTCGGACCCGAGATAGCCATCGGTTTCGAACCCGCCGCCAGCGCTGTCGAACCAGATGTCCAACTCCGCCTCGATCCCGGCAACCGTGGTCTGGCCGGCGAGAGCGACACTCAATTCCGCTATCAGAGCATCGCTGTCGATCACCGACGGGCTGTCGGTGGCGGTGCCGGAAAACAGGAACCGCCCCGCGACCGACCGGTTCAGCCCGTTCACCATCTGGCCCAGCGCGTTTTCCGCAGCGCCCGAGAGGGTCTGGAACATCTCTTCATTCGGGGTCAGCTCGACCGAGAGCAGAACTTGCGACAATTGTTCGGACCGGTCCTGGATCTCTTCGAGCGTGGTTTGCATCGTACCGGTCAGAAAGGCTGCCTCGGTCGTGTTCACGCGATAGGTTTCAAGCTGCGCCAGGCTGCGGTCGATGGCCACAAGCGCGGTGACATCGCCGCCCAGATGCGCCGCCGGATCGCTCACGAAACCGGTGGCGATCTCGGTGCCGAGCCGGTCGAGATCGCGGTTCAGCCGGGTCTGATGCGTTCGCAGCACCAACGTTCGGGCTAGATCGCCAACAGTGTCCATGAGGGCCTCCTCAGATAGTCAGAAGGGTCTGCATCAGCTCGTCCACCGTGCTGATGACCCGGGCGTTTGCGGCGTATTGCTGTTCGATGCGCATCAGATCCTGCAATTCGGCGTCGGTATCGACGCCCTTGGAAAGTTCCAGCTCTCTCAGCGCGGTATTCTGGGCGGCGCCGAAGCTCTGCTCGCCATCGGCGCGAAGGCGAGCGGCCGAGATCGCGGAATAGAAATCCGCCACATGCTGACCGAAGCTGCTGGCCCCGGTGCCAAGGCTGGTCGAGCCGGGCACCTCCAGGCTTTCCAGCGCATCGGAATAGGCCTGCAACAGCCGCGCATCGCCCACATCGCCCTGGCTGGCGGCCCCCAGCCCGTCGCGCAGCCGCCAGGTGCCGGTGCCGCCGGGATCGACAAGCGGGTTGAGCGAGATCCGGCCGGCGAGACCGGTTTCATCCAGCGCATCGAACGCCGCACCGCCATCGGTGAACAGCCCCGAGTCGGTCGCCGCCAGCGTGCTGTCGGGCCCACCCGGGGCAAAACGTTCGATGAGATCGCGGGCGATCCCGTCCAGCGCCGCCTGCATATCGGGGGCGACCGTGTCGCGGATCTGGAACTGCGCGCCAAGGGTCCCGCCGCCAAGCGGGCCCTCGTTGCTGCTGTTGACCGGCACCCCCCCGAGGGTGAGCCCCGACAGCAGCGCGTTGTCCAGCGTCATCCAGGCAGTCACAGGGTCCTGCGCGGTGAATCCGATCTCGACCGGCTCGCTGTGAATCGTCGGATCGAGCAGCACGGTGCCCGAGGCCGCATAGAGCGCCAACGCGCCATCGTCGCGCGCCACCGTCCGCAGCGGGACAATCGCCGAGATCCCGTCGATCACCCGCTGACGTTCGTCCAGCAGCGGCGAGGGGTCGCCGTCGCGCAGCGTTCGGTCAGCAATCGCGGCGTTCAGCGCCTTCACCCGGCCCAGCGCAGTGTTCAGCGTCGCGACCTGCCCAGCGATGGCGCGGTCCGCATCGCCCCGGGCAAGCTGGATCTCATCGCTGATCCGGTTCAGCGTGCCGGTGAAATCCTCGGCCGCCAGCGCCACGGATTGCAGCCGCTGCGTCGAAGAGGGATCGGAGGCCGCCGACAGCAGCGCGTTCTCGAAGGCCGAGAAGCGACCGGTCAGCGATCCGGCCGCATCGCTTGTCCCCAGCAGATCCTCGATCCGGCTGGCAAAGGTCTGCATATCCCCGGCAAACCCCGCCTGCGCGTCAGAGAGCCGCCGGTCGGAAAGCACCGCAAGATCGACATTGCGGCTGACCCTGTCGATGCTGACGCCGCCGGAGGTGCCCGCGGGCCGGGAGGAGAGATCGAGCGAACGCCGCCCGTAGCTTTCCGTCGTCGCATTGGCGATGTTCGAGGCCACCAGCGCGGCAGCGCGGCTGTTGGCGGTGAGGCCGCTCAGGGCGTTGGACAAAGCTCCGGAAAGTGACATTCAGCGGCCTCCCGTCAGGGGCCGATCCCGGGCGGGATCAGCGCTTGATATTGGTGGTTTCCTGCAGCATCTCGTCCACGGTCTGGATGACCTTGGCGTTCGAGGAATAGGCGCGCTGCGTCCGGATCATGTCGGTCAGCTCCTGCGCGATATCCGTCGCCGATTCCTGCCGTGCAAAGGATTTCACGGCGCCGGTCGGGCCGTCGCCCGCGTTCCACAGGAAGTAGGAGCCGCTTTCGGGCGAGGGTTTGAAGGTCGAGCCATCCACCGCGACCATGCCGTTGTAATTCGGCAGATCCGCCAGCGGCACCTGATAGAGAACGCGGCTTTCGCCGGTGTCGTAAAGCGCGCTGACATAGCCGTTCTCGTCGACCGCGACCGAGACCATATTGCCGACCGACGACCCGTCCTTGGTGATCGAGATCGGCGCGAAGCTGTCGGAGAGTTGCGACAACCCGCCGTTTTCCCCGACCGCGCCGATGTCGAATTCGATCGGGCCGCCCGCGACATCGACACTCAGCAGACCTGTCACCGGATCATAGGCGCCGCCCGAAACCACGGTCACCGCGGAGATGGTGCCGCCCGCCGCGCGGCTGTCGTCGAAGGTGACGACATATTCGCCGATCACCGCCCCGTCCTGCGCCGAGTCGGTCAGGACGATGGTCCATTCGTTCGACATGCCGTCGGCCGGAACCGTCGGGGTGAAGGTCATGGAAATGCTCTGCGACACCCCGAGATTGTCGAAATATTCCACCGACAGGTTGTGAACCTCTCCCGAGGAGCCCGCCTCCGTATCCGTCGCGGGCAGGTTGAGCGCCACCGAGACGGACGTTGTCGGGTCGCCGGTCAGGCTGAGGCTGAACTGCACCGGCTCGAGCCCGTCGATCGTGTCGCGCGGGTAAGAGGGAATGGAGCCGTCGAGATTGGCCGGCCAGCCCATCAGGTAATAGCCGGATTCGGTCGCCAGAAAGCCATTCTCGTCCAAGCGGAACGACCCGGTGGAGGTGAGCAGAAGATCGGGCTCGCCCGTGGCCTCGTATTCCGAGGCGGAGACCACCGGCAACATGCCCAGGCCGTCGACCGCGAGGTCGGTGGCGTTGCTGGTGGTGACGATCGCCCCGCCCTTGTCGATGAGGCGCAGATTATCGACCTGCGTGCCCCCGGCGGTGTAGGCCCGCTGCGAACTGCCGGACAGCACCAGCGCGGTGAAATCCGTCTCGACCCGGCGATAGCCGTAGGTCGAGGAGTTCGCGATATTGTCGGAAATCGCGGCCAGCCGGCTGGCATTGCCCGAAAGCCCCGAAACACCGGCATTGAGGGACGAAGAAATGGTCATGACACGCCTTTCTGCTGTCTCGATCAGGAATCTCGGAACAACAGTTACGGACCCCGGCTTAACGCGGCGCTAACAGCTAAAATGCAAACGATAACACGGCGGATCAGGAGGTTCTGAGGAAGACAACCTCGATGCGGTTGTTGCGCGGATCCATCGGGTTGCGCTCGGTCGGTTCACGGTCGGCATGGGCGGTCACGCGGTCGACCCGCCGTTTCGGCAGACCGCTGGACAAGAGCAGCTCGCGGAAGCGGTCGGCATGGCGCGTCGACACCTCCCAGGCGGGATCGCGGGCCAGGACGATGGGATAGGCGCCGACATGGCCCTCGACCGCCAGCGGGTTGGTCACCATGCCCGACACCCTCACGATCACCCCGGCCAGGGCGCGCAGCAGCTCGGTCGGGTTGCCCTCCTCGTCGAAAAGCCGCGCATCCTCGGTCTCGAACAGCTCCACGACAAGCCCCTCATCGGTGACCCGGGTCACGATATGGCGCAGCAAGCCGTCATCGACCATGCTTTCGCCGCCGCGGCCCATGAGCAGATCCTCGACCTCTTTCAGCGTCTCCTCGCCCTCGGCGGGATCCTGTGCGGCGCCGGGCGTGACCGCCCCGCGCGCAGCACGTTCCGAGGTCGGGCGCAGGCTGGTCGCGCCATGGCCCACACGCGGCAGGGTGTTTTCCGAGAACACGCTGTCGCCGCCCAGGCTGCCATCGCCGCCGCCCGACACCCGGCTGATCGCCACCGTCGGGCTGAAATAGTCGGCCAGCCCCTTGCGCTGCTTCTCGGTTGTCGCGTTCAGCAGCCACATCAACATGAAAAAGGCCATCATCGCCGTCACGAAGTCGGCGTAGGCGACCTTCCAGGCACCGCCATGGTGCCCGTCCCCGCCCGAGACCTTTTTCCTCTTGATGATGACCGGCGCGACATTGCTGTCGACAGCCATTTCCACCACCTCTTCTTACACCCCGGAGGCGGTTTTAAAGGCACAGCCGTTACATCTGGCTTAACGATTCAAAATGTCAGCTTAACGTAGCGGCAAAGACGTGCCGATTATCCCACAGCGCCGCCTGCCGTGGCTCGGGTGAATAGACAGGGCCGCGAAATCCGAATAGCTGTTACCCGAAGACGTTTTCATCACGAGGTCGGTTGCATGACGGCGGGGGCAGTATATCGAGCAGGGCGGATCGGCATGGCCGCCGCGATCGCGGGCCTTGTCGCCCTGTCCGGCGCCGCTGCCGAGGAAGCGATCCCCAGCTTCAACCTTTACGGCCAGCCCGGCCTCATCGACATGCCCACCGCCGAGATGGCGCCCGACGCGACGCTGGGCCTGACCTATGGGCGGGTTCACGACAGCAACCGCGGCACGCTGATCTTCCAGATCACCCCCCGGCTGATCGGCGCCTTCCGCTATACCGGCATCCAGAACTTCAACCACCCGTCCAGCGTCGACGGCGTCTATTACGACCGCAGCTTCGATCTCCGTTACCTGCTGTTCACCGAAGGCAAGATCCGCCCGGCGGTGGCGGTGGGTCTTCAGGATTTCATCGGCACCGGCATCTACAGCGGCGAATATGTCGTCGCGACCAAGACGCTGACCCCCGGGCTCAAGGTTTCGGCCGGTCTCGGCTGGGGCCGTCTGGGCAGCTACAACCCGATCGCCACGATCAGCACCCGGTCGAATGACATTCTGGGCACCGGCGGCGTGCCCACCTACGACCGCTGGTTCCGCGGCGATGTCGCGCCCTTCGCCGGGATCAGCTATGCGCCAAACGACCGGCTGAGCTTCAAGCTGGAATATTCCTCCGACCAGTATGACGAAGAAACTCGCTCGGGCGGGTTCGAGCACAGCTCACCGATCAACCTGGGCATGGATTACCGGCTGAAGAACGGCGCGCAGTTCTCGCTCTATTACGCCTATGGCAACACGCTGGGCGCTCAGGTCACCTTCCCGATCAACCCCAAGACCGCGGGCTCGCCCGGCGGCAACGAAACCGGCGGTCTGCCGGTCAAGCGGCGGGCGCCCGGAGATGCGCGCGACCTGGGCTGGACGATGGCGCTGGACAGCGCCGAAGCGAGCACGCAACAGCGCCTGATCAGCAGCCTGGAGCGCGAAAAGCTCGAGGTCGAAGGCTTTGACCTGCAACCGCAGCGCGCCACGCTGCGGCTGCGCAACCCCACCTACGGCGCCTCGGCGCAGGCCATCGGACGCGCGGCACGGGTGATGACCCGGGTGCTGCCCGCCTCGGTCGAGGAATTCGTCATCGTGCCCTCCGAGAACGGGATGCCGATGTCGGCGATCACCCTGCGCCGCTCGGATCTGGAAAATCTCGAGAACGACGCGGCGGTCGAGATGCTGGCCCGCACCAGCATCGTCGATGCCTTCGGACGGGCGCCGAAATCCGATCTCACCGAATATCCGAAATTCACCTGGTCGCTCACGCCCTATTATTCCTACTCGACCTTCGACCCCCAGAACCCGCTGCGCATCGACCTTGGCGCACGGCTGAGCGGCTCGGTCCAGATCACCCCGAACATCGTGCTGTCGGGCTCGGTCAAGAAGAAGCTGGTCGGCAACCTCGACCAGATCACCCGCGTGGATGAATCCAAGCTGCCGCGCGTGCGCACGAACTACGGCTACTACGCCCGCGAAGGCGACCCCGCGATCGACACGCTGACGCTCGATTTCTACGGCCGGCCGGGCCGGAACCTCTACAGCCGGCTGTCGATGGGCTATCTCGAAGAGATGTATGCCGGCGTCTCGGCAGAGCTGCTGTGGAAACCGGTGGACAGCCGCTTTGCGCTGGGGGCCGAGCTGAACTATGTCCGCCGCCGCGATTACGACCTGATGTTCGGGCTGCTGGACAATGTGACCACCGATCCCGTCTCGGGGATCAAACGCGAGATCCCGGACGTGAACGGGCATGTCTCGGCCTATTACGCCTTTGGCAACGGGTTCCACGGGCAGCTCGATGTCGGCCGCTATCTCGCCGGCGATTACGGTGCGACCTTCACCGTGCATCGCGAGTTCGCCAATGGCTGGCGGATCGGCGCCTTTGCGACCTTCACCGACGTTTCGGAAGAGGATTTCGGCGAAGGCTCCTTCGACAAGGGCATCCTGATCACCATCCCGCTGTCGGTCGGCATCGGCACGCCCTCGCGCCAGTCCAACACCACGGTGATCCGGTCGGTGCAGCGGGACGGCGGCGCCCGGCTGAACGTGTCGAGCCGTCTCTACGAGCAGGTACGGACCTGGCACGAGCCGAATGTGGCCAACTCCTGGGGAAGGTTCTGGCGATGAAGACCCGCGCATTTCTGGGCCTCACGGCCGCGCTCGGCCTCGCGGCGCTGGCCGGTTGCAGCAACGACCCATATTTCGTGAACCCGATCACGACCGTCTATGATGCTGTTTTCAAAGGAAAACAGAAACCAACGGCACTTACGCAGCAGCAGATTCTCCAGACCCTCGCGGCGACCGATCTGCCGGTGGCGTTTTTCGACGTGGCCGACCGGGACTCGCAGACCCTGCTGATCCAGATCGAAACCAACGGCCCTTATCGGACCTTTGCCACCGCGACCCGTCAGGCCGTGGTCATGCGCGACGGCATGATCACAGGCACACGCGGGCTCGGCGGCGATCTGATGTCGGTCGACGAGGGTCCGCTGCTCGATCTGGTGCGCGCGCGGGGCACCGGCGATGTGGTCTATATCCAGCGCTTCCTCACCCCCGAGGACATCACCGAGGTGCTGACCTATCGCTGCGGAGTCGAGCCGGACAAACGTGTCGATGTCGCGATGGGCCTGGTGAACACCCCCGCACAAGAAATGGTCGCGGCCTGCGAAAGCCCCGACGGTCCGCCCTTCGTGGATTATTATGTGGTGGATCCCTCCGGCCAAATCGTCGCCTCGCGGCAGTGGCTGGGCCGGCACATCGGCTATGGTGCGATGCATATGCTGCAACGCTGACGGGTCGCCCCCGGCGGCGCGACGCCCGGGGCAATGATCAGATCAGTGCAACGAGATCCGCCGCAGCACTGTCGCCGCCATCAGCTTGAGATCGTAGCACAGGCTCCGCTTTTTCGCGTAGATGAGATCGAGCTGCGCCTTGCGGGGCACGCAGCGGCGGCAATAGACCGCTTCGGTCTCTTCCTTGCTCTCGCATTCGGCCAGCAGCCGCTCTTCGGTGCGGTGAAAGGCCAGCGTCGCCAGGCCGGTCACGCCGGGCAGCGATTGCAGCACATCGGCATAAAGCTCGGGGAACATCTCGGTATAGCGGCGCAGCGGCGGGCGCGGCCCGACAAAGCTGATATCGCCCCGCAGGATGTTCCAGAGCTGCGGCAGCTCGTCGAGCCGGTAGCGGCGCAGCAGGGCACCGGTGCGGGTGATGCGGCCGGCCTTGTCGCCGCCCGACACGCCACAATCGTCCTTGTCCGGATGCATGGTCCGGAACTTCCAGAGCTGAAATCCCCGGTCGGGGGTCTTCATCCGTTCGGAAAGATACAGAACGGGCCGGCCGTCGCGGATCAGGATCATCGCCGCGATGACCCCGATGAGCGGCGACAGCAGCACGATCAGGGTCAGCGACAGGGCGATGTCCAGCAGACGCTTAGCCGGAGTCATGCGCCGCGCATCCCGCTTCCGGACGCCTCAAACCCCGGCATCACCGTCCGAAAAACGGCTATTTCCCGCTCATCGGCTGGCTGTTGATGTGTAACCGTCACGTTGAACCGTCCATTTGAATTTTCCGGCGACAAGAGGCTGTCTATCACCAGCGACAACCGCTAAGAAAGCCCAAGATAGACTGGATGATTGTCCCGGGGGGGAAACTGCATTGGTCAGACTGCGCAATACTCTTGTCGCTTTTGCAACGCTTGTGGTGATGGCCGGCTGCGCACTGCCGCGCGGCGCCGCGCTGCAATCGGAAGTGCTCAAGGAATCCTCCAACGACGTCCCGACCTTTCAGGTCGTCGCGGTCACCCGCGCCAACATGCCGTCGATCGCCTCCTGGCCGCGCACAGGCTGGGACAACGAATTCGGCTGGCCCGGCACCTCGAACGGCGCGAATTCAAACGTGATCCAGACCGGTGACCGGGTCGACATCACCATCTGGGACAGCCAGGAAAACTCGCTGCTGACCAATGCCTCCGAGAAATCGACCTCGCTGACCGAGGTCGAGGTCGGCCCCAATGGCGCGGTGTTCGTGCCTTACGTCGACGAGGTCTATATCCGCGGCCTGACACCCGCTGCGGCCCGCGCGCGCGTGCAGGACAAGCTGGTCCAGATCGCCCCCTCGGCGCAGGTGCAGCTCAGCCTCAAGCAAGGGCGTGGAAACTCAGTCGAGCTGGTGGGCGGCGTGTCGCGGCCCGGCGCCTATCCGATGCCCTCGCGCAACTACAAGGTTCTGGGGCTGATCGCCGATGGCGGCGGCATCGTTCCCACGCTGCGCAACCCGCAGGTGCGGCTGATTCGCGGCGGGACGACCTATGAAACCTCGGCCAGCACCTTGCTGGAAAGCGGCGCACGGAATGCGCTGCTACGCCCCGGCGACACCGTGATCGTCGAGCAGGACGACCATAGCTTCACCGCGCTGGGCGCCTCCGGCACCGAAGATCTGATCTATTTCCCCAAGGACGACCTGACCGCGCTGGAAGCGGTGTCGCTGATGGGCGGGCTCACCGACCAGCGCGCCGATCCCAAAGGTGTTCTGGTGCTGCGCGAATACCGCGTGAAGCATCTCCGCTCGGACGGCAGCGCACCGCGCATGCAGCAGGTGGTCTTCACCTTCGATCTGACCTCGGCAGATGGGCTTTTTGCCGCGCGGAAATTCCTGATCAATCCGAACGACACCATTCTGGCCACGGAATCCCCGATCACCAAGACCCAGACGGTCTTCAATCTGGTGGGCAGCGTCTTCGGTCTGACGCGGCAGGCCACGACCCTGGCGAACTGATCCGCCGTCACCCGGCGGATCTGACAGCAGACAGCAGAAAGGGCGCATCCCCCGATGCGCCCTTTCGCTTTTTCGCAGCGGCGGCAATCTGCCGCCCGCGACCCCGGCTTATTCGGCCGGCGGCGCGACCGAAACGAGATAGGCATAAACGTCGGCCATGCCATCCTTGAGCTTGAAGGTCATGCCCGAACGCGCGCCGGAATCGTCGAGATAGGATTTCAGGAACCCGGTCGGATCCTGGACGTATTCCTCGAAGGTGGCCTCGTCCCAGATCAGACCCTTGTCCTTGGCATCCTCGATCGACTTCTTGTAGCGGAAACCCTCTTCCGAGCCCGCATGACGGCCGATCACACCGTAGAGGTTCGGGCCGGTCTTGCCGCCCTTGACGATGGCTTCGCCGGCATCGTCCACGATCATGTGGCAGGACCGGCAGCTCTTCTTGAAGATCTTCTCCCCTTCGCCGGCGTCCTGAGCATAGGCCGACTGCGCAAGAGTCACTGCGGCGATCGCCATGGCTATCTTGAATTTCATCTATTGTCTCCCGTGACACGTCTCCGTTCTGAAAACTAGCGCAACGACGCGCGTGTCAACAATAGTCAGGGCCCTCACATGCGACCATATGACGAGGGTTTCTTGACCTTGGCGCGGCTTGAAGAGAAACAGGCGCCATGAACAGCACCATTCCCGCCTGGGTGAACGGAACCCTTGCCCCGGTCGACAAGATCGACGCCCATCTGCGCGGCCTGCGCCACAAGGCCGTGTCGGTCTTTGTGCTGCGTGGAGACAGTGTGCTGATCCAGCGCCGGGCACTGGGCAAGTACCACACACCGGGGCTTTGGGCGAATACCTGCTGCACCCATCCGCACTGGGAGGAAACACCGGAACACTGTGCCCAGCGGCGGCTCGAGGAAGAGCTGGGCATCCGTGGCCTCGCGCTGCAACCGCGCGGACAGGTGGAATACCGCGCCGAGGTGGGTGGCGGAATGACCGAACACGAGCTGGTCGACATCTTCGTCGCCGAGGCTTCGGAAAGCCTGAAGATCGAGCCGAACCCTGCGGAAGTCATGGATGTGGCCTGGATCTCTCTGGACGATCTGGCGGCGCAGACGGCGCGCGATCCGGAACGCTTCACCCCCTGGCTGCGCATCTATCTGAGCGACCACGCGCCACAGATCCTGGCCGGGCGCTAGGCGTTTCCGAGTTTCGGGAAAGCGGGTGCCTGCCGGTTCAGCGCCGGCGCCGGAGATAGACGTAATACGCGCCCGAGCCGCCATGCTTGCCATGCGCCTCGCTCACTTGCAGCACCGCTTGCGCCACAGGCGGCATGCGCAGCCACTGCGGGACCTGCGTCTTGAGCACACCGCGCCGCCGGGGCATCGGATCGTGCGGATCTTCGCGTAGGCCCTTGCCGGTGATCACCAGCACCAGCCGCAGCCCGCGCATCTGTGAGGTCAGGATGAAACGCACCAGCTCCGGATGCGCCTGATCCAGCGTCATCCCGTGCAGATCGAGCCGCGCCTCGGGGGCGAGCTTGCCGCGTTTCATCCGGGTGAAAGCCTTGGCATCCATCGACACCGGCTCGCGCGCCAGACGATCCGAGGTCGTGCCAAGGAAATCGTGGCTTTCCGGGGCCGGGCGCGCGCCGGCACCAAGCGAGAAGGGCGACAGCGGCTGCGGCTTGGGGGGCTGCGCCGCCCGTATCACCGGCTCCGGCGGCGTCTTGGCTTGCGGGGCGGCGGTCTTGTGTCCGCCCGGCAGGCGCTTGGCGGTCTTCGCCACCTGCTGCCAGAGTTCCAGCTCGTCCGGCCGCAAGCGGCGTTTGCTCATAAGACCGATTCCGGCAACAGCGCATAGGCGCGCTGGATCGGCAGGAAGACCACAAGCCGCCCGGGGTCTTTCAACCGCCCGGCCTGCCGCCCCGCCTGATCTCCGGATCCGAAAAAGATGTCGGCCCGCTGCGCGCCCTTGATGGCCGAACCGGTATCCTGCGCGATCATCAGCCGGTGCAACGGCGTCTTGCCCGCCTTCTCGATCCAGACCGGCGCCCCGAGCGGCGTATAGGCCGGATCCACGGCGATCGACCGCAACGTGGTGATCGACCGGTTCATCGCACCCAGCGGGCCTTTTTCCGCCGGAACCTCGTTCACCTCGCGGAAGAACACGTAAGAGGGGTTGTGATACAACAGCTCCTGCCCGTCGAAGGGGTTGCTTCGCACCCAGCTCTTGATCCGCTGCGCCGAGACCTGATGCGCGTCGAAAGTGCCGCGCCGCACCAGCTCTTGCCCGATGGAGCGGTAGGGCTGCCCGTTGGCGCCGCCATAGCCCACGCGAAGATGGCGCCCATCTGGCAGGCGGATACGTCCAGATCCTTGAATTTGCAGAAAAAACAGCTCAACCGGATCATCGACCCAGGCGATTTCGAGCCCACGCCCCTCCATCACGCCCGACGTCAGGATTTCGCGCCGCGTGAACCAGGGCCGCGTATCGCGCGCCTCCGAGGGCATCCGGTAGATCGGATAGCGGTAACGCGGGCTGGGCGACAGCGACCCGTCGAGCTCGGGCTCGAAATAGCCGGTGAAAAGCCCTTCCTTGCCGTCGCCGATCTGCACCGGACGAAAGAACAGTTCAAAAAAGCCGCGCGCGTCGGTGGTTTCACGGGCAACGGCGCAAAGGCTAACCCAATCGGGCTCGCGCATGTCGCCGCAGGTTTCCAGAAACACCGACAGGGCGGCGGCGTGATCGTCTTCCGCCCATCCATCCAGATCGGCGAAATCGAGGATCTCGTAAGTGGTTTCGGTTTCCGCCGCGCTCATGGTGCCTGCCATTGCCATGCCTGCCACAAGCGCGACACGGATCGCCTTCCGCATTACTCGTCGGTCGCGACCAGTTGCCAGTTCGGATCGTCGCTGCCCATGTTGCGGCCATAGGTCCAGACATCCTTCTGGCGCTTGACCGTCGTCGCGCTGCCTTCAACGATCTCGCCCTCGGCATTCTTCACCACCGAGGTCAGCTCGCCCACATATTTCACCGTGATCTCGGCCAGACGCTGATCATCGTCGAAAGTCGCATCGACCAGCGTCAGCTCACGCACGCCGACAAATTCCGCCTCGATGGTCAGGCCCTGTTCGGCCCGCGCCTGAAGCACCTGTTCGAAGCTCTCATAGACCTCTTCGGAGAGGAAGGGCCGCAGATCCTCGATCTGGCCATTGTCGAACCCCATCAGGATCATCTCATAGGCGCCGCGCGCGCCCGAGAGGAATTCGCTGACGCTGAAAGACGGTTCCGCGCGCTTCATCTTGGCCAGCGCCTCGGCGGCGGGGCTGCCTTCGGGGACGTGGTCGATGATGTCGCGGTCGGGCCCGCCCTCGATCACTTCGAAATCGCGCTTGGTGTCGTCGCGCCGGCTTTGAGCGGGGACCGGGGGTTTTTCGAACCCGTCACGTGTTCCCAGAACGCTGCGCAAGCGCAGGATCAGGAAAATCGCGATCCCGGCAAGGACCAGAAGCTGGACGATCGGCGTGTTCATCGGCACCTCATGCGTGCATACGTGGAAGTTTCACTGTTGCAACCCTATGTAGGGGCTGGGCACGGGCAAGTCTACCGGCGCCCGGACGCAAGGGAGACCCGTCATGTGGCTTTTTCTGTTATTCCTCATGGTGCCGCTGATCGAGATCGCGCTGTTCATTCAGGTCGGCGGGTTGATCGGCCTGTGGCCGACGCTGGCCATCGTGATGCTGACCGCGATCCTCGGCACCTGGCTGGTACGCTCGCAGGGGCTGCGGGCGCTGGGCGATCTTCAGGGGTCGTTTTCACGGCTCGAGGATCCGACGGCGCCGCTGGCCCATGGTGCGATGATCCTGCTGGCCGGCGCGCTGCTGCTCACGCCGGGATTTTTCACCGACGCCGTCGGCTTCGCACTGCTGGCGCCGCCGGTGCGGCTGGCAGTGATGCGCTATATGTCGCGGCGGGTGACAGTGGCGCGGTTCGAGATGGGCCGCGAAATGCCGCCGCGGCCCGACATGCGGCCCGATCCGCGTGACAGGAGCGATAGCGATGTCATCGAGGGCGAGTTTACCGAGCTGCCCCAGGGCAAGAAGCCCAATCATCCCGGTTCCGGCTGGACGAAGCATTGAGGCGCGGGGGTAGGGCTGCTATGGCAGTGCAAACCTCGTGTCCAGGAGAGAGAAAATCATGGCAGATACCCCCCAGAACGGCGCGAGCGAAGCGCCGGCGCCGGTGAAGATGAACGTGCTCGCGCAGTTCGTGCGCGATCTGTCCTTCGAAAACATCCTCGCGCAGAAGGGCAGCGCGGGCGAGGTGCAGCCCGACGTTCAGGTGCAGGTCAATCTCGACGCCAAGAAACGGACCGCCGAACATCAGTACGAAGTGGTGATGAAGCTGAAGGTCGAGTCCAAATCCAAGGGCTCGGACTCGATGCTGTTCCTGCTCGAGATGGATTATGCCGGCGTCTTCCACATCGAAAACGTGCCGGACGAGCAGATGCACCCCTTCCTGCTGATCGAATGCCCGCGCATGCTGTTCCCCTTCGCGCGCCGGATCATCTCGGACGTGACCCGCGATGGGGGGTTCCCGCCGCTGAATCTGGAAATGATCGACTTCGTCGCGCTGTACCGCGCCGAGCTGGCGCGCCGTCAGCAGGCTTCGGCCGGCGGCGAGCAGAAGCTCGACGCCTGAGCGCTCAGCCCCGGTTCCAGAGGGCGTTTTCCCCGATTTTTTCGACAAAGGCGGCGTGAGCCGCCTTTTCTTCTTCGGTGATATGCGGCGGCAGCGGCACAGGCCGGCGGGACGGGCGCCAGCTTTCATCCGCCTCACCGCCGCCGCGGTTTTGGCGGACCGGGCTCAATACCAGATCGGGCTGCTTGCCACCGATCAGCTCCAGATAGACTTCGGCCAGGATTTCACTGTCGAGCAAGGCGCCGTGCAGGGTCCGCGACGAATTGTCGATGCCGAAGCGGCGGCACAGCGCATCCAGCGAAGCCGGCGACCCGGGAAACCGCCGCCGTGCGATTTCGAGCGTGTCGATGGCGCAATCCCGGGGCAGCAGCGGGCGGTTGGTCCAGCCCAGCTCGGCATTGAGGAATTTCACGTCGAAGGCGGCGTTGTGGATCACCAGCTTGGCGTCGCCGATGAAGGCCAGAAAATCATCGACGATCTTCGCAAAGACCGGCTTGTCGCGCAGGAAATCGTCGCCCAGCCCATGCACTGCAAACGCCTCCTGCGGCATGGAGCGTTCGGGGTTGATATACTGGTGATAGGTGTTGCCGGTGGGCACGTGGTTGAACAGCTCCACCGCGCCGATCTCGACGATGCGGTCGCCCTGATCCGGTTCGAAGCCGGTGGTTTCGGTGTCGAGCACGATTTCACGCATGGCGCCGCCTTTCGATGTCTTCCAGTACAAAATGCACCTGCGCGCGCGCGTGCTCAAGCGTGTCGGTTTCGATCACGTAATCCGAGCGCGCACATTTCTCGGCATTCGGCATTTGCCGCGCGAGGATCCGGTCGAGATCCGCGGGGCTCATCGTGCCCCGGGCCAGCACCCGCTCGCGCTGAAGCTCCGGCGGAATCGTGACACAGGCGACCGCGTCCATCTCGGCCTCGGCGCCGGTCTCGAAAAGCAGCGGGATGTCGAAGACCAGGATCTTGTCGTCATGCGCATGGGCAAAGGCATCGCGGTCCTGACGGACCAGCGGATGCACGATCCGTTCGATCCGGGGCAGGGCGCTTGGATCGGCAGCAATCACATCGCGCAGCCGCTCGCGCGAGATCGCGCCGTCCTCGATGACATCAGGAAACGCCTCCTGCATCGGTGTCACCGCGGCGCCACCGGGCGCGTAAAGCCGGTGCACGGCGGCATCCGCATCCCAGACCAGACAGCCCGCCTCGGCGAAAAGCCCGGCGGTGGTGGATTTCCCCATGCCGATGGAGCCGGTCAGGCCAAGGCGAAAGATCATCCCAGAACGGCCGCGCGGGTGGCATCGTCGACCTCGGGCCGCTGGCCGAACCAGCGTTCGAAACCGGGCACCGCCTGATGGATCAGCATCCCGAGCCCATCGACACAGGTGCAACCCTGTTCCGCCGCCACACGCAGAAGGCGGGTTTGCAGCGGCGTATAGACCAGATCGGTCACAACGGTGCCGGGGCGCAGCCCATCGAGCGGCACGCGCAGCTCGGCTTTGCCGACCATGCCAAGCGAGGTGGAGTTCACCACCAATGCGGCATCTTCCAGCACATTGCCCGCCTGCACCCATTCGACCACCTGGATACGGTTGCCGAAATCGTCGCGCAGGCTCTCGGCGCGCAGGCGGGTGCGGTTCGACAAGCGAATTTCCGGCACGCCCACTTCGAGCAGCGAGGCGATGACCGCGCGGGCAGCCCCACCCGCGCCCAGCACCACGGCGGGCCCAGCCTTCGGATCCCATCCCGGCGCCCCCTGGCGCAGATTTTCGATGAACCCGTAGCCATCCGTATTGTCGGCATGGATGCGGCCATCGTTACGAAAGATGATCGTGTTGGCCGCGCCGATCAGCGTGGCGCGGTCCGAGACCAGATCGGCGATCTCCATCACCTTTTCCTTGTAGGGAATGGTGACGTTCACGCCGACGAACCCGAGATCGGGCAGCAGGCGCATCGCGGCGTCGAGCTTGTCCGGCGCGATCTCCATCGGGATGTAATGACCGGCAAGCCCGTATTTTCCGAGCCAGTAACCGTGCAGCCGGGGCGACCGGGAGTGAGCGACCGGCGCCCCGATCACGCCGGCCAGCGGAATACGTGAGAGTGTCATGCGGCAATGATCCCCCGGACCGACAGAAACGCAAGCAGTTCGAGCAAGGGCAGCCCGAGAATGGTGAAATGGTCGCCTTCGATCCGGGCAAAGAGGCGAACGCCTTCTTCCTCGAGCTTGTAGCCCCCGACCGAGTGGCGGATGCTGTCCCAGTTTCGGACGATGTAATCGTCGAGATAAGGTTCGCCGAACGCGCGCATGGTCAGTCGCGCGACCCCGACATGGCGCCAGACCGGTTCGCCGTCCTGATAGATCACCGCACCCGAATAAAGGTGATGCCGGACACCCCGCAGGCGCAGAAGCTGGCGGCGCGCTTCCTCGGGGCTTTCCGGCTTGGCAAAGATCTCGCCCTCGAGGGACAGGATCTGATCGCAGCCGAGAACGAAGGCCCCGGGGTTGCGTTGCGAGACGCGGCGGGCTTTGAATTCGGCCAGGGCATCGGCCATGTCGCGCGGGCCCGCGCCTTCGGCGGCAAGCGCTTCGCGGATGGCGGATTCATCGACGCGGGGCGGCTCGATTCGGAAAGGCAAAGCCGCCTTTTGCAGCATCTCTGCCCGGATTTGCGACCCGGACGCCAGGATGAGCGGCGGCACCATGTGGAAAAACCTGTCGAAAGCTGCGGGGTCTTGTCAGGGGATTGTTCTGAGGAAAATCGCCAGGACATGCAAGCACGGGGACAACCCGCAGGGTTCAGCCCGGCTCACGACAAATCATCCGGCTGTGGAACAGGATAACTTCGGTCTGGGGATGCCGGGGAGGAGCGGCTTCTTATCCCGATGTTTTCCCGGCCCCCCTCGTTGGCATCAATCCGCTGATTACATGTCGTATTCTGTGCGGGGCAGGTCATGGCCCCCGCGAACACTCACAGAATTTTCCACATCCCTGTTTCTTTGGGACAAATCCGCCATAAACCAATAATCCACGGCGCAAGCCCGGTCCTAATATCAAAATCATCTTTCTTCTTTCTTTCTTAAAGAATGGTTTCCTCCAGCCGGATCGCTTCTCCGGAGAAAGATTGACTCGGACGGGCGGGATGATTAGGTGACATGCGACGCCCGTCCGGGTGTGTCGTTTTCCCAGAGACTGCCAGATACGGGGCCAGAGCATCGGCCCGGAAGGATTCCTGTATGAGCACAGAGAAGCTCAACCTTGCCGACCTGAAGGCGAAGAGCCCGAAGGATCTTCTCGCGATGGCGGAGGAGCTCGAGATCGAGAACGCCTCGACCATGCGCAAGGGCGAGATGATGTTCCAGATCCTGCGCGAGCGGGCGGATGAGGACTGGCAGATCTTCGGCGACGGGGTGCTGGAAGTGCTTCAGGACGGGTTCGGGTTTCTGCGGTCGCCCGAGGCGAACTATCTGCCGGGTCCCGACGATATCTATGTCTCGCCCGATATGATCCGAAAATACTCGCTGCGCACGGGGGATTCCATCGAGGGCGAGATGCGCGCGCCGGATGGCGAAGAGCGGTATTTCGCGCTGGTGGATGTCTCGAAGATCAATTTCGAGGAACCGGAAAAAGCGCGGCACAAGATCGCCTTCGACAACCTGACGCCGCTCTATCCCGACGAACGGCTGAAGATGGAGATCGAGGATCCGACAATCAAGGATCGCTCGGCCCGGATCATCGACCTGGTGGCCCCGATCGGGAAAGGGCAGCGGTCGCTGATCGTGGCGCCGCCGCGCACCGGTAAGACGGTGCTGCTTCAGAACATCGCGACGAGCATCGAGAAAAACCATCCGGAATGTTACCTGATCGTCCTGCTGATCGACGAACGGCCGGAAGAGGTGACGGATATGCAGCGCTCGGTGAAGGGCGAGGTGATTTCCTCGACCTTCGACGAGCCCGCGACGCGGCATGTGGCCGTGTCGGAAATGGTCATCGAAAAAGCCAAGCGTCTGGTGGAACATAAACGAGATGTTGTGATCCTTCTCGATTCGATCACCAGACTTGGTAGAGCGTTCAATACAGTTGTGCCGTCCTCGGGCAAGGTTCTGACCGGTGGTGTGGACGCAAATGCGCTGCAGCGGCCGAAGCGGTTCTTCGGGGCCGCGCGGAACATCGAAGAGGGCGGATCGCTGACGATCATCGCGACCGCGCTGATCGACACCGGCAGCCGGATGGACGAGGTGATCTTCGAGGAATTCAAGGGCACCGGCAACTCCGAGATCGTGCTGGACCGGAAGGTGGCGGACAAGCGGGTCTTCCCGGCGATCGACATTCTCAAGTCGGGCACGCGGAAGGAAGACCTGCTCACCGACAAGGTGGATCTGCAGAAGACTTTCGTGCTGCGGCGCATTCTCAACCCGATGGGCACCACCGATGCCATCGAGTTCCTGCTGTCGAAGCTGAAACAGACCAAGACGAACTCTGAATTCTTCGATTCCATGAACAGCTAAGACCGGCCGGGAGGCAGGGTTGGATACCATCTTTGCCCTAGCAAGCGCGCCGGGAAAAGCCGGGGTGGCTGTGATCCGCGTTTCCGGGCCGAAAGCCTGGGAAGCGGCGGGGGCCTTGGCGGGCCGTTTGCCGGCCCCGCGGCAGGCCGCTCTGCGCCATTTGCGCGATGCCATGGGGCAGGTGCTGGACGAGGCACTTGTGCTGGTGTTTCCCGAAGGCGCGAGCTTTACCGGCGATCCGGTTGCGGAATTTCACATCCATGGTAGCACGGCGATCCAGCGCGCGGTGTTGCGCGCCCTGGACGCGGTCGAAGGGCTGCGTCTGGCGGAGCCCGGGGAATTCACCCGGCGGGCGCTGGAAAACGACCGGCTGGATCTGACTCAGGTCGAGGCGCTTGCGGATCTGATCGAGGCGGAAACCGAAAGCCAGCGGGCGCAGGCGCTGCGGGTGTTTGCCGGGGCGCTCGGCGAAAAGGTCGAAAGCTGGCGACGGGATTTGATCGAGGCGGCGTCGCTTCTGGAAGTGACCATCGACTTCGCGGATGAAGAGGTTCCGGTCGATGTGTCGGACCGGGTGCGGGAACTGCTGTTGAAAGTCAGCGCTTCGCTTGCCGAACAGCTTCGCGGGATGGACGCGGCGGAGCGGATTCGTTCGGGCTTTGAGGTGGCGATTGTCGGGGCGCCGAATGTGGGCAAGTCGAGCCTGCTGAATGCACTGGCCGGACGGGATGCGGCGATTACCTCGGATATTGCGGGGACGACCCGCGACGTGATCGAGGTGCGTATGGAAATCGCCGGTCTACCGGTGACCCTGCTCGATACCGCAGGTTTGCGGGAAACGCAGGATCCTGTGGAGCAGATCGGGATTGCGCGCGCGTTGCAGCGGGCCGAGCAATCAGACTTGCGGGTGGTTCTGACGGACGCACGCGGGCTACCCGATGTGCTGTTGTCGGAGGAAGATCTGGTTCTGCCCTCCAAGGCCGATCTGACTGGGGATGCTAGTGGGATCTCTGTGGTGACGGGGCAGGGCATGGATCGGTTGATTGCCGAGATCGGTGCGCGACTCTCCGAAAAGGTACAGAATGCCGGTTTGGCGACGCGGGAGCGCCATCGCGTCGCGTTTCAGGATGGAAAAGCCGGGCTGGAGCAGGCGATGATGCTGCTGGAGCGGGGTCCGGACTGGTATGATCTGGCAGCGGAAGAAGTTCGCGCGGCGATTCGCAGCTTGGAGCTGTTGATTGGCCGGGTGGATGTCGAAAATCTTTTGGACGAAATCTTTTCGAGCTTCTGTCTCGGGAAGTGAGGAGTGTTTCACGTGAAACATCGCGACTTCGATGTGGTGGTTGTCGGGGGCGGGCACGCGGGCGCGGAAGCGGCTGCGGCCTCTGCCCGTCTTGGCGCCAGAACGGCCCTGGTCACGTTGTCCGAGGCGGGGATCGGAGTGATGTCCTGCAATCCGGCGATTGGCGGGTTAGGGAAGGGGCATCTCGTGCGCGAGATCGACGCGATGGACGGGGTCATGGGCCGCGTCGCGGATCAGGCAGGGATTCAATTCCGTCTGCTCAATCGTCGAAAGGGGCCGGCGGTTCAAGGACCGCGCGCGCAGGCGGATCGCAAGCTCTATCGGGAAGCGATGCAGCGCGAGATGCGCGCAACGCCGAACCTGACCGTGGTTGAAGGCGAAGCGGTGGATTTGCTGCTTAGCGGAGATCAGGTTCGGGGTGTCGTCCTCGAGGACGGAACGCAGCTCGCGGCCGGAGCGGTGGTTCTGACGACGGGGACGTTTCTGCGCGGCGTCATCCACATTGGCGATCAGTCGCGGCCCGGGGGGCGGATTGGCGACAAGCCTTCTGTGCGGTTGGCGGAACGCATCGACGATCTTGGGCTGGAGCTTGGCCGTCTGAAAACCGGAACGCCGCCGCGGCTGGATGGCCGGACCATCGACTGGGCGCAGCTTGAAGACCAGCCGGGAGATGACGAACCGGTGATGTTTTCCTTCCTGTCGGAAGCGCCCGTCGCGCGGCAGGTGAGCTGCGGGATCACCCACACAAATACCCGGACGCATGAGATTATCCGAGAAAATCTCGGTCGTTCCGCCATGTATGGCGGACATATCGAAGGGGTCGGTCCCCGCTACTGCCCGTCGATCGAGGACAAGATCGTGCGGTTTGCCGACAAGACCTCGCATCAGATCTTCCTGGAACCCGAAGGGCTCGACGATCACACGATCTACCCGAACGGAATTTCCACTTCTCTGCCGGTGGATGTTCAGGTGGACTACGTGCGCTCGATCGCCGGGCTTGAGAAGGCCGAGATCCTTCAGCCGGGCTATGCCATCGAATACGATTACGTCGATCCGCGCTCGCTGGACCTGCGTCTTGCGGTGCGCACGGTTGCGGGGCTGTTCCTGGCCGGGCAGATCAATGGCACGACGGGATACGAGGAAGCTGCGGCGCAGGGGCTGGTTGCCGGTCTGAACGCCGCGCGCGAGGCGCTTGGCGCGGAGCCGGTGCATTTCGGGCGCTCGGAATCCTATATCGGTGTGATGGTGGATGATCTCACCTCGCGCGGGGTTTCCGAGCCCTATCGCATGTTCACCTCCCGTGCCGAGTTCCGGCTGTCGCTGCGCGCGGATAACGCCGACCAGCGACTGACGCCCAAGGCGATGGCGCTGGGCTGCGTTTCGGACGACCGGTGCGCGCGGTTTAACGAGAAGATGGACAAGCTGAAGAACGGTCGGGCCGCTCTGGAAGAGCGCCAGTTTACCCCGAAGGATGTCACCGCGCTGGGGATCCAGGTTGCGCCGGATGGGCAGAAGCGGAACGGGTTCCAGCTTTTGGCCTTCCCGGATGTGACCATGGCCACGTTGAAGGCGGGCGAACCTGGCTTCGGTGAGATCGACCTCGAGATTGCGGAGCAGCTTGAGCGCGATGCGCTCTACGCCAACTACATCGCCCGGCAGCAGCGGGATGTGGAAGCGCTGCGGCGAGACGAGGCGATGACGATTCCGACCGGCTTCGATTTCGCGGGGATCGAAGGGCTGTCGAACGAGCTGAAACACAAGCTCGCCTTGGCGCGCCCGGAAAATCTGGCGCAAGCGGGGAAGGTGGATGGCATGACGCCTGCGGCGCTCTCCTTGCTCTTGCTGCGGGTCCGCCGTCATGGCCAGGCCAAAACCGCATGACACTGATAGATCCGCGCCTGCCGGAGCTCGATGTTTCACGTGAAACACTCGACCGGCTCACCCACTTTGTCGATCTGTTGGAAAAGTGGTCCCCAAAGATCAATCTGGTGTCGCGCAACACGCTGAGCGAAAGCTGGAGCCGTCACATTGTGGATTCGGCGCAGGTCTTTCAGATTCCCGACCGGCGCAGCGGGCGCTGGGCCGATCTCGGGGCCGGCGGTGGCTTCCCCGGTCTGGTCGTGGCGATCCTCGCGCAAGAGCTCGCGCCGGATCTCGAGGTGGTTCTGGTGGAAAGCGATCAACGCAAGGGCGTCTTCCTGAGGTCGGTCCTGCGCGAAACCGGGGTAAGCGCGCGGGTTCTCGTGGGCCGGATCGAAGAGATTGATCCGCTGAATGCCGACGTGCTGAGCGCCCGTGCGCTGGCCGATCTCTCCACGCTCATGGGGTTTGCCGACCGGCATCTCGCGACAACCGGTCAGGGGGTGTTCCTGAAAGGTGCCAACTGGAAAAAAGAACTCGATGCTGCCCGGGAATCGTGGAAGTTTCGCTGCGCGCAGCGTACAAGCATTACTGATCCCAACGCAGTCGTTTTGACCATCGGAGCTCTGACTCATGTCTGATCCGTCGCGGCCCAGCGGCCCCAAAATCATCGCCATTGCTAACCAGAAGGGCGGCGTCGGCAAAACCACGACGACGATCAATCTGGGGGCCGCTCTGGCTGAACGCGGCTTCAACATCCTGGTGGTCGATCTCGATCCGCAGGGCAATTCCTCGACGGGGCTGGGGATCGAACCCGACGACCGCGAGTTCACCACTTACGAACTGCTTCTGGAAGACATCGAGCTCGATCAGGTGATCCTGAAGACCGATCAGGACAAGCTGCACCTGATCCCGGCGACGGTGGATCTCAGCTCGGCGGATATCGAACTGGTGGCCAATGAAAAGCGCAGCTTCCTCCTGCACGATGCGCTGCGCCAGACCGAGATGGACCGCTTCGGCTTCGATTACATCCTGATCGACTGCCCGCCCTCGCTGAACCTTCTCACGGTGAACGCCATGGTGGCGGCGCATTCCGTTCTGGTGCCGCTGCAAAGCGAATTTTTCGCCCTGGAAGGTTTGTCGCAGCTCATGCTGACCATTCGTGAGGTGCGCCAGACGGCCAATCCGAACCTGCGGATCGAAGGGGTTGTGCTCACCATGTATGACGCGCGCAACAACCTGTCGCGCCAGGTCGAGGACGACGCGCGCGAAAACCTCGGCGATCTGGTGTTTTCCACGGTCATCCCGCGCAACGTTCGCGTCAGCGAGGCGCCGTCCTTTGCGATGCCGGTGCTGTCCTATGACGGGCAGTCCAAAGGGGCGACCGCCTATCGCGCGCTGGCCGACGAGCTTCTGCGCAAGAACGCCCGCCTGGCGGCCTGAGAGACCTAACAAGAAAGAGCAGATATGGCTGATAAGAAGGAAACCCGCCGAGGATTGGGCCGTGGCCTTTCCGCGCTGATGTCGGATGTGGATATGCGCCCGGCGCCGGAAAGCGACGAGGCCGCTCCGAAAACGCCCGACCGCCTGGTCCCGATCGAGAAGCTGGCGCCGAACAAGGATCAGCCGCGCCGGAGCTTTACCCCTGAGCAGCTTCAGGAGCTTTCGGATTCGATCCGCGCCAAGGGGATCCTTCAGCCGATCATCGTGCGGCCGGCGCCGGGCGGCGAGGGTCAGTTCGAGATCGTGGCGGGCGAACGGCGCTGGCGTGCGGCGCAGATGGCGCAGCTCCACGAAGTGCCGGTGCTGGTGCGCGATCTAGACGATCAGGAAATGCTCGAAATCGCGATCATCGAGAACATCCAGCGCGCGGATCTGAACGCCATCGAAGAGGCGGCGGGCTACCGGCAACTCATGTATCGCTTCGGGCATACGCAGGAAAAGATCGCCGAGGCGCTTGGCAAAAGCCGCAGCCATATCGCCAACCTCCTGCGGCTCCTCAACCTGCCGGAGCCGGTTCAGGAACATGTGCGCGCCGGCGATCTGAGCGCCGGCCACGCGCGGACGCTAGTGACTGCTCGGGATCCCGAGCGCATGGCGGAAGAGATTATTCGCAAAAAGCTCTCGGTGCGGCAGGCCGAAGCGCTGCTGCGCGCCGAGACGCAGCCGCCTCAGCGCAAGACGCCGGCGGCCTCCTTCGTGATGGAGAAAGACGCGGATACCAAGGCGCTCGAAGGCGATCTCTCCGCCGCGCTTGGCATGAAGGTCACGGTGTCGCACAAGCCGGGCGCGGAATCCGGCACGCTCAGCATCTCCTACGGGTCCTTCGAGGAACTGGATTCGCTCTGCATGATCCTGAGCGCGGCGCGTTGAGCGCCACCCGCTGATCATCTGTCCGCGCCGGGGGTCTTCCACGGCGCGGACAGTCCGAGCTTACTCGGACAAAAGGTCCGCAAGCAGCGCGTTCAGCACCATGCGCCCCTGCAAGGTCGCGCCAAAGCGCTCACCCGTCGTCCAGATCAATCCCATCTCACGCAACCGCTCCAGCGGCAGACGGGCCGCTCGCTCACCGCCGATCTGCGCCGCCCGCTCCAGGTCGAGCCCTTCCGACAGCCGAAGCCCCATCATCACATATTCGGTCCAGATGTCTTCGGGCGACAGCGTCTCGGCGCTTTCCTCGCCCGAGCCCTGTTCCACCGCGCTCAGCCAGGCGCCGGGCTGGCGATAGGCCACCGTCGCGGCTCGTTGGCCGTTTCGCGTCAGACGCCCATGGGCGCCGGGTCCGATCCCGACGTAATCGCCGCCGCGCCAATAGACCAGATTGTGCCGCGACATGGCGCCGGGCGCGGCATGGTTCGATACTTCATAGGCCGAAAACCCGGCGGACTCGCAAATCTCCTGGGTGGCAAGATAGAGATCCGCGGCGAGATCCTCATCGGGCAGATCCCGCAGCTTCCCGGCCTGCGCCCGGTCCCAGAAGGCGGTGCCTTCCTCCACAGTGAGTTGATAAAGCGACAGGTGATCGCCCGCCAGCGCGAGCGCCTCGCGCAGCTCCTCTTCCCAATCCTTCAGGCTCTGGTTCTGTCGGGCATAGATGAGGTCGAAGGTCACCCGGTCAAAGACCGATTTGGCGATGTCGAGCGCGGCCAGTGCCTCGCGCACATCGTGCAGACGCCCCAGCCGCCGCAGATCCGGCGCCCGCAACGCCTGCACCCCGAGAGAGACCCGGTTGACGCCGGCCAGCGCAAAGCCCTCGAATTTCCGCGCTTCGACCGAACGGGGATTGGCCTCGAGCGTGATCTCGATGTCATTGGCCCAGGCCCAGTGATCCCGCGCGGCACGCAGGACGGCGCCAACGGTTTCGGGCAGCATCAGAGAGGGCGTGCCGCCGCCGAAATAGATCGAGTTCAGAACGCGGCCCGAGGTGATTTCGCCATAGCGGGCGAGATCGCGAACCAGCGCCTCCGCCCAGCGGGTCTGATCGACCTGCGCCACCACATGGCTGTTGAAGTCGCAATAGGGGCATTTGGCCTCGCAAAACGGCCAGTGCACATAAAGCGCAAAGCCCCCGTCGCGCCAGGTCTCAGCCAAAACAGCCCGTCACGAATTTTGCGAAGGCATCGGCGCGGTGGCTGATGCGGTTCTTTTCCCAGCGATCCATCTCGCCGAAAGTGATGTCATATCCCTGCGGCTGGAACACCGGGTCGTAGCCATGCCCCTGATCGCCCCGCATCGGCCAGACGACGCGGCCTTCCATCACGCCGGGGAACACCTCGTCATGCCCGTCCGGCCAGGCCAGAACCAGGGTGCAGCAGAAGCGCGCGGTCCAGGGTTCCGGCTGGCCCGAGGCCAGCAGCTCGCGATGCGCCCGCTCCATGGCCATGACAAAGTCGCGACCCGTCTCTGTTTCGGCCCAATCCGCGGTATAAACCCCCGGCGCACCGCCCAGAGCGTCGATCTCGATGCCGCTGTCATCCGACAGGGCCGGCAGCCCTGTCGCCTGCGCGGCGGCATGTGCCTTGATCCGCGCGTTCTCGACAAAGGTCGTGCCGGTTTCTTCCGGTTCCGGCAGCCCCATCTCGGCGGCGCCGACCACCGCGACATCGAAAGGTTTCAGCAGATCGGCGATCTCGACCAGCTTGCCGGCGTTATGGGTGGCCACCAACAGGCGGTCACCCTCGAAGCGCCGGCTCATGCCACCGCCGCTTTCTGCGCTGCCACAAGCTGCGCGACCCCGGCCTCGGCCAGATCCATGAGCTCGGCCATCTGCGCCCGGGAGAAGACAGCGCCTTCCGCCGACATCTGCACCTCGATGAGCTGGCCGTCGCCGCGCAGGATGAAATTCCCGTCCACACCGGCCTCGCTGTCCTCGGGATAGTCTAGATCCAGCACCGGCTGGCCCGCATAGATCCCGCAGCTCACCGCCGCCACCGGCGAGATCAGCGGATCGGTGATCACGTCGCCAGCCTTCATCAGCTTGTTCACCGCCAGTTTCAGCGCCACCCAGCCGCCGGTGATCGAGGCGCAGCGCGTGCCGCCATCCGCCTGGATCACATCGCAATCCACGGTGATCTGGCGTTCCCCCAGCGCCACCCGGTCGACCCCGGCGCGCAGGCTCCGTCCGATCAGCCGCTGGATCTCCACGGTCCGGCCGCCCTGTTTGCCGCTTGCCGCCTCGCGCCGCATGCGCGACCCGGTCGAGCGCGGCAGCATGCCGTATTCCGCCGTGACCCAGCCCAGGCCCGAGCCCTTGATGAAGGGCGGAACGCGCTCTTCGATCGAGGCGGTGCAGATCACATGCGTGTCGCCCATCTTGATCAGGCACGAGCCCTCCGCATGTTTTGTCACACCCGTTTCGATTGAAACGGTCCGCATTTCGCTTAAATCTCGTCCTGACGGTCTCATCGGCGCCCCTTTCTCGGTTGCGACCGGGATACTGATGCCTCGCGATCCCCGCAACCCCGATTGACGGCGCGCAACAGGCGCCTTTAATGACCGCAGGACGCGGAGAGAAAAGGATGAAAGAGGGTACACATCTCCTCGAAGAATTGAACGATCGTTCACGCGAAGTCTTCCGCAGGGTCGTCGAGAGCTATCTCGAATTCGGCGAGCCCGTGGGATCGCGCACGCTCACCCGCGCGCTCAGCGAAAAGGTCTCTGCCGCGACGATCCGCAATGTGATGCAGGATCTGGAATTCCTCGGGCTGCTCGACAGCCCTCATGTCAGCGCCGGGCGCATCCCGACGCAGATGGGCCTGCGGATGTTTGTCGATGGTCTGCTCGAGGTCCGCGATCTCGACCACACCGATCGCGAAAAGCTCGACGCGACGCTGGGGCCGGGTGGCAGCGGAGACGATGTCTCGGGAGTGCTCGACCGGGTGGGCGCGGCGCTGTCCGGGGTCACCCGGGGGGCCTCGCTGGTGCTGACCCCGAAACAGGAAGCGCCGATCAAGCATATCGAATTTGTCAGCCTCGGCCATGACCGGGCGCTGGTGGTGCTCGTCTTCGCCGACGGCCATGTGGAAAACCGCCTGTTCACGCCACCGCCGGGGCAGACCCCCAGCTCGATGCGCGAGGCGGCGAATTTTCTCAACGCGCTGATCGAGGGCAAAACCCTGGCCGAACTGCGCCGCGTGATGGCCGACGAGATTATCCGCCGCCGTCAGGAGATCGACAGCCTGGCGGCCGATCTCATCGAGGCGGGCATCGCCACCTGGGAGGGCGATGCGGATACCTCGGCGCGGCTGATCGTGCGCGGCCGGGCGAATCTTCTGGGAGGCGAGGCGGAAAGCGACGAGCTGGATCGTATCCGCAGCCTGTTCGACGATCTGGAGCGCAAGCGCGACATTGCCGAGTTTCTCGAACTGGCCGAGAGCGGCGATGGTGTGCGCATTTTTATCGGCTCCGAGAACAAACTTTTCTCACTTTCGGGTTCCTCTCTGGTGGTCTCTCCCTATATGAACGCGGATCGTAAGATCATCGGCGCGGTGGGCGTCATCGGACCCACGCGCCTCAACTATGGCCGGATCGTTCCCATTGTGGATTATACGGCGCAGCTGGTCGGCAGGCTGATTGCCGAGCGGAGCTAGAGGTGAAGAATGGCAGACCCGAAGAACGACGAGTTTCTCGATGACATCGAAGCCGCCGAGGCCGAAGCCTACGCAGAGGATGCGGAAGAGCTCGACCCCGAAGCGATCGAGCTGGATGCGCTGCGCGCCGAACGCGACGAGCTGAAGGACCGCTTCATGCGCGCGCTGGCCGATGCGGAGAATGCCCGCAAGCGCGCCGACAAGGACCGCCGCGAAGCACAGCAATATGGCGGCTCGCGGCTCGCCCGCGATCTGCTGCCGGTCTACGACAACTTGCAGCGGGCGCTGAACGCGGCACGCGACGAAAACGCCGCCGCGGCGCTGATCGAGGGGATCGAGCTGACCCTGCGCGAGCTGCTGAACGTGTTCTCGAAACACGGCATGACCGCGATCAAGCCCGAGGTCGGCGACAAGTTCGACCCGCAGCAGCATGAGGCGATGTTCGAGGCGCCGCTGCCGGGGACCAAGGCGGGCGAGATCATCCAGGTCTCTGCCGAGGGTTTCATGCTTTACGACCGGCTGCTGCGTCCGGCGCAGGTCGGCGTGAGCTCGATGCCCGCAAGCTGAGGCGCGGGCGGCCAAGGCCGGATTTGCGTATTTGGCAAAGAGAAGAAGATGCAGAGCGGCGCCCGGGTTCGGGGGCCGCTTTTATGTTTCGGTGAGCAGGGTTTTGAGCTCGTAAAGCGCCTGGAGGGCGTCGCGCGGGGTCATTTCGTCGGGAAGGAGGGCGTCTAGCCGTTCCTCCACGGGGGAGGGCCCGCTGGCTTTGGCCACGGGTTGCGGCGCGGGCTGGGCGGCGGCGGAGAAGAGCGGCAGATCGTCGATCAGCGCTTTGGGGGACGTGCGCTCGCGTTCGCCTTTCTCCAGCGCGTCGAGCACGGTACGGGCGCGGGCGATCACCGCTTTCGGCAGACCCGCGAGCTGGGCCACCTGCACGCCATAGGAACGATCGGCGGCGCCGTCGCGCACTTCGTGCAGGAAGATCACCTCGCCGTCCCATTCCTTGACCGCCACGGTGGCGTTGGTCACGCCGCCGAGCTTGCCCGCCAGTGCGGTGAGCTCGTGGTAATGGGTGGCGAAGAGGCCGCGCACGCGGTTGACGCCGTGCAGGTGTTCCAGCGTGGCCCAGGCGATGGAGAGCCCGTCATAGGTGGCGGTGCCGCGCCCGATCTCGTCGAGGATGACCAGCGCGCGGTCGTCGGCCTGGTTGAGAATGGCGGCGGTTTCCACCATTTCGACCATGAAGGTGGAGCGGCCCCGCGCCAGATCGTCGGAGGCGCCGACGCGGCTGAAGATCTGGCTGACCAGCCCGATATGGGCGCGCCGCGCGGGCACGTAGGAGCCCATCTGCGCCAGAAGGGCGATGAGCGCGTTCTGCCGCAGATAGGTCGATTTACCGGCCATGTTCGGCCCGGTGAGCAGGGTGATGGCGGCGCTCTCGCCTTCGGTGGTCAGCCCGCAATCATTGGCAATGAAGGGGCCGGACCCTTGGGCCTGGAGCGCGCGCTCGACCACCGGGTGGCGCCCGCCCTCGAT
The DNA here is from genome assembly GCF_024721115.1 of Salipiger pentaromativorans. Lineage (GTDB taxonomy): Bacteria > Pseudomonadota > Alphaproteobacteria > Rhodobacterales > Rhodobacteraceae > Salipiger > Salipiger pentaromativorans. The sequence continues at coordinate 81,000 of NZ_JAMDHK010000012.1, forward strand.
GGCAAAGGCGCGGCTGTCGTCCACCTGCGGGCGGCACCAGTCCTGCGCCTTTGCCAGATCGCCCAGCCCCAGTGCCAGATCGAATTCCGACAGCGCGAGGCCTGTTTCCGACAGTGTGGCGGCGTGGTCGAGAATGGCGCCCCTCAGGCTGGCATAGAGCCGTTTTTCGATCTCCAGCGCCTCGTTGCCCGCGTTCAGGATGCGGGTTTCCAGTTCGGTCAGCTCTACGGTGGTGAACCGCACCTGATTGGCGGTGGTCTGGCGGTGGATGAAGACCTCGTTCAGCGGCGCGGACATCATCTTTTCCGCGTGGGTCGCGGTGGTTTCGATGAAATAGCCCAGCACGTTGTTGTGCTTGATCTTCAGCGAGGAGACGCCCGCGCGTTCGGCATATTGCGCCTGCATCCGGGCGATGACGCCCCGGCCCTCGTCGCGCAGGGTGCGCGCCTCATCCAGCGCGGTATCGTAGCCGGGCGCGATGAAGCCGCCGTCGCGGGTAAGCAGCGGCGGTTCGGCCACCAGCGCGGCGTCGAGCAAGGCGAGCAGCGCGTCATGTCCGCGCAGGGCGGTGCGCGCCTGGGTCAGAAGTTCGGGCAGGGGGACCTCGTCGAGCGCCTGCGCGATCTCCTCGGCCTGCTCCAGCGCGTTGCGCACGGCGGCCAGATCGCGCGGACCGCCCCGGTCGAGCCCGAGCCGCGACAGCGCCCGGTCGAGATCGGGCACCTTGCGCAGCTTGTCGCGCAGTGCCGGACCCTGGCCGCTCTCGATGGCCCAGTCCAGCGCGTCCAGGCGCTGCGAGATGGCGCCCAGCTCGCGCGATGGGGAGGAGAGCCGCCGTTCCAGCAAGCGGGCACCGCCGGGCGTCACCGTCCGGTCGATCACCGAAAGCAGCGAGCCCTGCCGGCCGCCGTTCATCGACTGGGTCAGTTCCAGATTGCGTCTTGTGGCCGCGTCGATTTGCAGCAGCCTAGAGATCGCGTCGCGCTGCGGGGCGCGCAGCAGCGGCAGCCGGCCTTTCTGGGTGATGTCGAGGTAGTCGACCAGCGCGCCCATTGCCGCCAGTTCGGCGCGCGAGAACGTCCCGAAGCCGGAAAGCGTCTGCACGCCGTAAAGCGCGCAGAGCCTTGCCTCGGCGCCGCTGGAATCGAAGGAGGCGCGGCCCAGCGGGGTGGGGTCGATGCCGAGATCGCCCAGCACCGCGCGCAGCTCTTCCGCGACCGTGTCAGAGGTCAGCAGTTCCGAGGGGGAGAGCCGCGCCAGTTCGGCGCCGATGCGGGCCTGGCCCAGCGGCATCACATGAAACGCGCCGGTGGAAATATCCGCCCAGGCCAGCGCCCATTCGTCCCGAACCTTGCCCAAAGCCGCCAGATAATTGTGCCGCCGCGCTTCGAGCAAGGTATCCTCGATCAGCGTGCCGGGGGTCACCAGCCGCACCACCCCGCGCTTCACCACGGATTTGGCGCCGCGCTTTTTCGCCTCCGCCGGGCTTTCCAGCTGTTCGCCGACCGCCACGCGGAACCCCTTGCGGATCAGCGTCAGCAGATAGCCTTCGGCCGCGTGCACCGGCACGCCGCACATGGGAATATCCTCGCCCGCGTGTTTGCCGCGCTTGGTGAGCGCGATGTCCAAAGCCTCGGAAGCCGCCGCCGCGTCGTCGAAGAACAGCTCGTAGAAATCGCCCATCCGGTAGAACAGCAGCGCGTCGGGATGGTCTGCCTTGATCTCCAGATATTGCGCCATCATCGGCGTGACTGCCGTCATGCTTTCCCCCGAATGCCCGTTCCGCTTTGGCATATCAAAGCCGGTGCGGGGGGTGAAAGGCGAAAACCGCGCTGTTGAGCCGGGCTTTCCGCTGCGCTAAGAGCAATTTCGCCGAAGCGGAGGAGTGTTGCGCATGGCCAAGATCAAAATCACCCGTGAAGAGGCGCTGGCCTATCATCACGAACCCTCGCCCGGCAAATGGGAGGTGCAGGCCACCGTCCCCATGACCACCCAACGCGATCTGTCGCTGGCCTATTCGCCCGGCGTTGCCATTCCCTGCGAGGCGATCGCGGAAAACCCCGAGCTGGCCTATGATTATACCAACAAGGGCAACCTGGTTGCGGTGATCTCGAACGGCACCGCCGTGCTGGGGCTCGGCAATCTCGGCGCGCTGGGCGGCAAGCCGGTGATGGAGGGCAAATCGGTGCTCTTCAAGCGCTTTGCCGATGTGAACTCCATCGACATCGAGCTCGACACCGAGGACCCCGACGAATTCATCAATGCCGTGCGGCTGATGGGTCCGACCTTCGGCGGCATCAACCTCGAAGACATCAAGGCGCCGGAGTGTTTCATCATTGAGCAGCGGCTCAAGGAAGAGATGGATATTCCGGTCTTCCACGACGATCAGCACGGCACGGCGGTGATCTGCGCGGCGGGGCTGATCAATGCGCTGCATCTGTCGGGCAAGAAGATCGAGGAGTGCAAGATCGTGCTGAACGGCGCGGGGGCGGCGGGGATCGCCTGTCTCGAACTGGTCAAGACCATGGGCGCGCGGCACGACAACTGCATCATGTGCGACACCAAGGGAGTGATCTACCAGGGCCGCACCGAGGGCATGAACCAGTGGAAATCGGCCCACGCCGCGGTGACCGAGCTGCGTACGCTGGAAGAGGCGATGGTGGGGGCGGATGTCTTCCTCGGCGTTTCGGCCAAGGGCGCGGTCACGCAGGAGATGGTGGCGAGCATGGCCGAGAACCCGGTCATCTTCGCCATGGCGAACCCCGATCCCGAAATCACCCCGGAAGAGGCGCATGCGGTGCGCCCCGACGCGATCCTCGCCACCGGGCGCTCGGACTACCCCAACCAGGTGAACAACGTTCTGGGCTTTCCCTACCTGTTCCGGGGGGCGCTGGATATTCACGCCCGTGCGATCAACGACGAGATGAAAATCGCCTGCGCCCATGCGCTGGCCGAGATCGCCCGCGAGGATGTGCCGGACGAGGTGGGGCTTGCCTATGGTAAGCAGCTCAGCTTCGGGCGCGATTACATCATCCCGACGCCCTTCGATCCGCGTCTGATCCACCGGATTCCGCCCGCCGTCGCCAAGGCGGGCATGGATACCGGCGCCGCACGGCGGCCGATCATCGACATGGAGGCCTATAAGGAAACGCTCAAGGGCCGGATGGACTCCACCGCGCCGATCCTGCGCAGCATCAACAACCGGGCGCGTCAGGCGCAGGCCCGTATCATCTTTGCCGAGGGCGACGACCCGCGCGTGCTGCGCGCCGCCGTCATGTATCAGCGCAACGGGCTGGGCAAGGCGCTGGTGGTGGGCCGCGAGGACGATGTGCGCAAGAAGCTGGAAGAGAGCGGTCTTGGCGATGCGGTGCGCGAGCTGGAGGTGGTGAATGCCGCCAACACCCGGCATCTCGATGCCTACAAGAACTTCCTGTACCAGCGGCTCCAGCGCAAGGGCTACGACCGTCAGGATATTCACCGGCTCGCGGCGCGCGACCGGCATGTGTTTTCCTCGCTGATGCTGGCGCATGGCCATGCGGATGGTCTGATCACCGGCGCGACCCGGAAATCGGCGCATGTGATGGAGCTGATCAACCACGTCTTCGATGCCGACGCGCATCACGGCGCGGTGGGGGTTACCGCGCTGCTGCATAACGGGCGGATCGTGCTGATCACCGACACGCTGGTGCATGAATGGCCGGAAGAAGAGGATCTGGCGACCATCGCCGAGCGTGCCGCCGATGTGGCGCGGCATCTGGGGCTGGAGCCGCGGGTGGCCTTCGTCTCCTTCTCGACCTTCGGTTACCCGGTCTCGGAGCGGGCGCTGAAGATGCATGTGGCGCCCGAGATCCTCGACAAGCGCGGGGTGGATTTCGAGTACGAAGGCGAGATGACCGTGGATGTGGCGCTGAACCCCAGGGCGCAGGAGGCCTATCCGTTCCAGCGCCTGACCGGGCCTGCGAATATTCTGGTGGTGCCGGCGCGGCACTCCGCCTCGATCTCGGTCAAGCTGATGCAGGAGATGGCGGGGGCGACGGTGATCGGGCCGATCCTCGCCGGTGTCGACAAGTCGATCCAGATCTGCTCGACCAATATGACCGCGAATGACATTCTGAACATGGCGGTGCTGGCGGCCTGCAAGGTGGGCTGACCGCAGCGCCTCTGGCCGGGGGCGGGACCGCCTCCGGCGGGCGTATTTGTCAAAGAGAAGAAGGGCAGGCGGGATGGCGATCTGGAATCTCGGCTCGATCAATGTCGACCTTGCCTATTCCCTGCCGCATCTGCCCGCGCCGGGCGAGACGCTGGCGGCGTCTTCGCTGATCCGGGGGCTGGGGGGCAAGGGGGCCAATATGTCGGTGGCCGCGGCGCGGGCGGCGGCGCGGGTCGTGCATCTCGGCGCGGTTGGCGCGGACGGGCGCTGGGCGGTGCGGCGGCTGATGGAATATGGCGTCGACACCCGCCATATCGCCGAGGTCGAGGAGCCGACGGGCCACGCGATCATCCTGCTGGACGCGCAGGGCGAGAATTCCATCGTCATTCACCACGGCGCCAACCATGCCATTCCCGAAGATCTGCTGGGCCGGGCGCTGTCGGAGGCGGAGACCGGCGATCTGCTGCTGATGCAGAACGAGACCCTGTTGCAGCCCGAAGCGGCGCGGATGGCGCGCGAGCTGGGGCTGCGGGTGGCCTATGCGGCGGCACCTTTCGAGGCGGAGGCGGCGCGCGCGGTCCTGGGGCTGAGCGATATTCTGGTGCTGAACGCCATCGAGATGGCGCAGCTTCAGGCCGCCTCGGGGCTGGATCTGGCCGGGATGGGGGTGGAGACCGTCATCGTCACCGAAGGGGCGCGGGGCGGGCGGCTGCATCTGGCGGCGAATGGCTGGCAGGCGGAGCGGTTCGAGACGCCGAAGGTCACGCCGGTGGATACGACCGGGGCGGGGGATACGTTCACCGGCTACCTGTTGGCAGGGCTCGACCGGGGCATGCCGCTGCGCCAGGCGGTGGATCTGGCGAGCCGGGCAGGGGCGCTGATGGTTACCCGCCACGGCACCGCCGATGTGATTCCTGATCTGAAAGAGGTGCAGGCGGCGCGCTTTGGCTGAGGCTCAGCCGCCCGCGAAGGGCGCGGCAGATCCCCAGAGCTGACGCACCCGCTGATCGCGGCCGCAGGCATCGCGATAGCGCTTATAGGCTTTCGACTGTTTGATCGGGCCGAAGCGGGTCAGCACGATATTGTCGCCCTTGTAATAATTCTGGTGATAGTCTTCGGCTTTCCAGAAGGTATCGGCCTGAAGGATCGGGGTGACGATCTTTTGCCCCAGCGCGGCCTGAGCCTCGGCCTTTGCGCTGTCGGCGGCGGCCTTTTCCGCCGGATCAGAGACGAAAATCGCGGTACGATAGCTGTCGCCCCGGTCGCAGAACTGCCCGCCCGCATCGGTCGGATCGACCGAGCGGAAGAACATCGCATAAAGCTGGTCGCGGCTCACGCGGGCGCTGTCATAGGTGATCTTGACCGCCTCGTAATGGCCGGTGCCGCCCCGGCTCACCTGCTTGTAGCCGGGGTTCTTGACCGAGCCGCCGGTATAGCCCGAGACAGCGGAGATCACGCCGGGCACTTTCTCGAAATCGGCCTCGACGCACCAGAAACAGCCACCGGCGACCACGATGTCGCGGCGCTCGCCCGCCTCGGCGCGGTGAGACTGAACGGCGAGACCGATGAGGATCAGAACGGATAGCAGGACACTACGGATCATGGGGCACCTCCCTTTTGTCTGAAGGCTGCGCCCGAGCGGCGCTTCGATCAATCCGCTGCAACGCGATGTCACCGCATGGTGAGCCCGCGTGACCCCTTCCGTTTCCCGTGAAACATTCCTAGCGTGCCGGTCATGGACAAGGTCACGACACATCAGGCGGCGGAAGACGCCCGCAACGAAGAGATCCTCATCTGGGTCAATGGCGCGCTGAAGCCCAAGGCGCAGGCGCTGGTTTCGGTCTATGATTCCGGCTTTATGCTGGGAGACGGGATCTGGGAGGGGCTGCGGCTCTATAACGGGCGCTGGTCTTTCCTCGGCGAGCATCTCGACCGGCTGTTCGAGGCGGCTCTGGCCATCGACCTCGACATCGGCATGCGCCGCGAAGAGCTCATTTCCGCCATAACAGAGACGCAAGAGGCCAATGGCATGGTCACCGACGCCCATTGTCGGCTGATGGTGACGCGGGGGGTGAAGACCCGGCCGTTCCAGCATCCGGGCCTTTCGGTGCAGGGGCCGACCGTGGTGATCCTGATGGAGCATTCGAAACCCTCGATCCCGCGCCCGATCCGGCTTGCCACCGTGCCGCATTTGCGCGGGCTGCCGATGACGCAGGATCCCAAGCTCAACTCGCATTCCAAGCTGAACTGCATCCTCGCCTGCATCGCCGCCGAAAAGGCGGGGGCGGACGAGGCGCTGATGCTGGATGTGCATGGGTTCGTGAACACCACCAACGCCTGTAACTTCTTCATCGTGCGCAAGGGCGCGGTTTGGACCTCGACCGGCGATTACTGCATGAACGGCATCACCCGGCAGAAGGTCATCGACCTTTGCCGCGCCAACGGTATCCCGGTTTACGAGCGCAATTATTCGCTGGTCGATACTTATGGTGCCGACGAGGCGTTCCTGACCGGCACCTTCGGTGCGCAGACCCCGGTGGGCGAGATCGACGGGCGCGTGATCGGCACGGGGGAGATGGGGCCGGTGACGCAGCGCCTGCGCGCGCTTTACAAGGAGCTGGTGACAGAATGAGGATCGCCATGTGGTCGGGGCCGCGGAATCTTTCCACCGCGATGATGTATGCCTTCGGCAACCGGGCGGATTTCCATGTGGTGGATGAACCGTTCTATGGCCCCTATCTGCGCAGGACCGGGTTGCCGCATCCGATGGCCGAAGAGATCAAGGCCAGCCGTCCCGAAAGCGCCGAGGCGGTGCAGGCGCAAATGCTGGGGCCGATCCCGGAGGGCAAGCCGCATGCCTATCACAAGCATATGTGCCAGCACATGATCGACGGCATGCCGCGCGATTTCATGGCGCACTGTGTGAATGTCTTCCTGCTGCGTCATCCCGCGCGGGTCGTGGCGAGTTTTTCCAAGGGCTATGAGAACCCCACCGCCGCCGACATCGGCTTTGCGGCGCAGGCGGAGCTTTACGATTACGTGCTGTCGCTGGGGCTGACGCCTTATGTGATCGACAGCGCCGATATTCGCCATGACCCGGAGGGCAAGCTGCGGGCGCTTTGCGCGGCGATCGGGCTGGAGTTCGATCCGGCGATGCTCTCCTGGCCTGCGGGCGGGCACGCTCAGGACGGGGTCTGGGCGCCGCACTGGTATGGCTCGGTGCATCGCTCGACCGGCTTTGCCGGGCCGGAGGGGGATCTGCCGGAGCTGAGCGGCGCGGCGGCGGATCTGGCAGGTGAAGCGATGCCGCATTACGAGAAGATGCGCGCCAGCACACTGATCTGAAAAGAAAACTTTTTTCTGAAACTCTTTTTCTCCGGCCTGCGTGTCTATGGGTGTCGCGGGTGGCAGGCTGCCGCCCGGTCGCTTTGAACCGACAGGAGAGACCTTATGAAGCGTTTTGTTTTTGCCGCCGCCGCCCTGACCCTCAGCGCGGGCACCGCCCTTGCCAACCAGCCCATGGGCCCGATGGTCGAGGCGATGGACCAGAGCGTCGCCAACGGCGTGGTGAGCGCCGCCAAGGTGATGGCGGACGAGAACGGCTGGCTGGTGGTGCACCGCACCGATTCCGCGATGAAGCCGGGCCCGGTGGTCGGATATGCGCCGCTGCGCGCGGGTGAGACCATGGATGTGGCCGCGATCCTGAGCGAAGCGGTCGCGCCGGGCGACATGCTCATGCTGATGGTGCATGGCGAAGCGGGCGGCATGCAGACCGGCGTCTTCGAATACACGCTGGGCGCCAAGGAAGACGGCCCGATCCGCGTCGACGGCAATCTCGTGATGACCACCATCACCGCGCAATAGGCTTTGCCCGGTAGCGAGTATCGCGTTTTGCGTAACGAGTTGCGGGGGCCGTCTTTCCAACCCTTACCGCGGCCCTCGCGCCGCCCCCGTGTCTCGCGCGGGGGCGGCATTTTTCATCGCAGCGCGTCCCGAGTGACGGGGCATCTTGCGCCGGAATAGAGACTGTTCAGAACCTGTGAGAAGACCGGCGCCGCACCGGGCACCGCCTCGAACAGCGTCATGCTGGATTTCACCTTGAGCGCATCCACGGGGCCGAGGATCTCGACCGGATCGGTGCCCGCGTGGGCGCGCAGAAGGCTCGCCACCTCCTCCAGACGGGGGCCGAGAACGGGGTGGCTCAGATAGGCGCTGGCCTCCTCCAGATCCGCGATGCCGAAATGCCGTGCCATGCCGGAGCGGCCGAGGATTTTCAGCTGCGGGAAAACGTACCAGATCCAGTGGGTCACCTTCCGCCCGTCGCGCAGCTCGGCCACGATCTGCGGCCAGTGCTGGTTCTGGGCGTCGAGGAAATCTTGAAGCTCTGCCATGCCGCTCTCCGGATTTTTGGGGCGCTGCCCCGTCCGCGCGTTGCGCGGACTCCCCGGGATATTTGGGGCCAATGGAAACACAGGAAAGCGCATGGCTCTTCCATTGGCAAAAAAATATCCCCGCCGGAGGCAAATCCGACGGGGATGCATTTGCAGGGCCTGAGGCTCAGCCCTTCAGCCGACGATCCCGTGCCGCCAGCAGCTTCAGCCGCAGCGCGTTGAGCTGGATGAAGCCCTGCGCGTCCTGCTGATCGTAGGCGCCGGCGTCGTCCTCGAAGGTCACATGCGCCTCGGAGTAAAGCGAATGCTCCGACCAGCGGGCGACGGTGCGGGCCGAGCCCTTGTAGAGCTTCAGACGCACGGTGCCGGTGACATGCTCCTGCGATTTGTCGATCAGCGCCTGGAGCATCTCGCGCTCGGGCGAGAACCAGAAGCCGTTGTAGATCAGCTCGGCATAGCGCGGCATGATCGAATCCTTGAGGTGGCCCGCGCCGCTGTCGAGCGTGATCTGCTCGATGCCGCGATGCGCCTCCAGCAGCACGGTGCCGCCGGGTGTCTCGTAGATGCCGCGCGACTTCATGCCGACAAAGCGGTTCTCGACGAGATCCAGCACCCCGATGCCGTGCTTGCCGCCCAGCTCGTTGAGCTTCGTCAGGATCGTTGCGGGCGACATCGCCTCGCCGTTGATCGCCACCGCGTCGCCTTTTTCAAAGCTCACCTCGATGAATTCGGGCTCGTTCGGCGCCTGTTCCACCGGCACGACGCGCTGGAGCACGTAGTCGGGGGCCTCTTCGGCGGGATTCTCCAGCACGCGGCCCTCGGAGGAGGTGTGCAGCAGGTTCGCATCGACCGAGAAGGGCGCCTCGCCGCGCTTGTTCTTGGCGATCGGGATCTGGTTCTTCTCGGCGAAGTCGATGAGCTTGGTGCGCGAGGTCAGATCCCAGAGCCGCCAGGGTGCGATCACCTTGATGTCGGGGTTGAGCGCATAGGCGGAGAGTTCGAACCGCACCTGGTCGTTGCCCTTGCCGGTCGCCCCGTGCGAGACCGCATCGGCGCCGGTTTCGGCGGCGATCTCGATCAGTCGTTTCGAGATCAGCGGACGGGCGATGGAGGTGCCGAGCAGATAGAGCCCTTCGTAAAGCGCGTTGGCGCGGAACATCGGGAAGACGAAGTCACGCACGAACTCCTCGCGCAGATCCTCGATATAGATCTCCTTCACACCCAGCATCTCGGCCTTCTTGCGGGCGGGTTCCAGCTCTTCCCCCTGGCCGAGATCGGCGGTGAAGGTCACCACCTCGCAGCCGTATTCGGTTTGCAGCCATTTCAGGATGATCGAGGTATCGAGGCCACCGGAATAGGCCAGGACGACTTTCTTGGGCGCGGACATCGGACATTTCCTCACGTGAAATCTGCGGGGCGGAGTATCGCCTTTTCCGCGCAGGGGCAAGGATCGCCCGTTGACCGCGGGGCGCTGTGTGCTAGCCCTGCCGGGATATCGGATGGAATTGCGGGCAAAGTGATGGGTTGGAAGATCTTTGTGCACTCGGTGCGGATGGTTGTGGACAACCTTCACGCGGCGCTGCGGGTGTCGCTGCTGCTCTACATGGTGCAGGCGGGATTTCAGATCATGCTGTTCTTCAGCATGCAGGGCGCCGGCGAAGGGCCCGTCTCTCCCGGAAGCGTCGGCAATCTGATGATCGCCTCGCTTCTGACGCTGCTCGCCAGCCTCTGGATCGCCGTCGGCTGGCACCGCTACGTGCTGACCGGCGAGACGCCGAACGGCTGGCTGCCGCGCTGGCACGGGCCGGAACTGCTGGGCTATCTCGGGCGGTCGTTCATGATCGGATTGCTGCTGGGGCTGGGCATCGGGGTGGTGGCCGGTCTTGTGGCCGCCGCGATCTCGGCGGTTCCGATGCTGCTCGGGCTTCTGGGCTTCGGGGTGGTGGGGCTGGCAAGCTATGTCTTCTTCCGGGTCGGTCTGATCCTGCCCGCGGCGGCGCTGGGCGAAAGCCTGAGCCTGCGCGAGTCCTGGGAGGCCACCGGGCGGGACGACAAGGCGCTGGTCGTGCTGGCGCTGCTGGTGATCGCGGCGCAGTTCCTCATCGGCCTGCCCGCGATGATCGACGGCGAGACGGGCTCGGTCATCAGTCTGATCTACCGGCTGGTGGTCGACTGGTTCGCGATGATGATCGGGGTGTCCACGCTGACCACGCTTTACGGCTATTTCATCGAGGGCCGGTCGATCGACTAGGCTTGCCTTGTGCGAAGCGATGCGCCAACTCTCGCGGATGGACAGTTTTCATGACAAGGCCCGCGCCGCTGCGGTGGCGATGCGCGCGGTTTTCCCCGAGACACCGCTCTTGCGCAACGCCCATCTGAGCGACCGCTTCGGCGCGGATGTCTGGCTCAAGCGCGAGGATCTGAGCCCGGTGCGCAGCTACAAGCTGCGCGGCGCGTTCAATGCCATGCGCAAGCGCCCCGAGGCCGAGCTTTTCGTCTGCGCCAGCGCCGGCAACCACGCCCAGGGCGTGGCCTATATGTGCCGGCATTTCGGCAAGCGCGGCGTGATCTTCATGCCGGTGACGACGCCCGACCAGAAGATCCAGAAAACCCGGATGTTCGGCGGCGATGCGGTCGAGATCGTACTGACCGGCGATTATTTCGACGACACGCTGGCTGCGGCGCAGGGGTTTTGCGCGGAGAAGGGCGGGCATTTCCTGTCGCCCTTCGACGATGAGGACGTGATCGAGGGACAGGCCAGCGTGGCCGTCGAGATCGAGACACAGCTTGGCCGCGCCCCGGATCATGTGGTGATCCCGGTGGGCGGCGGCGGGCTCGGTTCGGGGATGCTCAGCTATTTCGGCAACGACTGCCAGTATACCTTTGTGGAGCCTGCGGGTGGCGCCTGTCTGCGGGCGGCGCTGGCGGCGGGGCGGCCGGTGACGCTGGACAGCGTGAACACCTTTGCCGATGGCGCGGCGGTGGCACGGATCGGGGCGCAGACCTTCGAGCGGCTGAAGGGCGTGGGGCTGGCGAACACGCTGGCCATCAGCGAGGACCGGCTCTGCACCACCATGCTCGAGATGCTGAATGTCGAGGGGATCGTGCTGGAACCGGCGGGGGCGCTGTCGGTCGATGCGCTCAAGGATCTGGGCCAGTCGATTCGCGGCCGCACGGTGGTCTGCGTCACCTCGGGCGGGAATTTCGATTTCGAGCGGCTGCCCGAGGTCAAGGAACGCGCGCAGCGCTATTCGGGGGTGAAGAAATATTTCATCCTGCGGCTGCCGCAGCGCCCCGGCGCGCTGAAGGATTTCCTGAGTTTCCTCGGCCCAGAGGAAGACATCACCCGTTTCGAGTATCTCAAGAAATCCGCGCGCAACTTCGGGTCGGTCCTGCTGGGGATCGAAACCTCGGATCCGGCGAATTTCGATGCGCTTTATGCCCGGCTCGACAGCCACGGCTATACCTATCGCGACATCACCGATGACGAGGTTCTGGCGCAGTTCCTGATCTGAGCGCTCAGGCGGCGAGCCGGGCCGGCAAGTCGCGCAGGAATTCCGCGCGGCTTTGTTCGTAAGACCGTACAACCCCGTCGAGATCGACACTGCCCGCCATGCCCCGGCGCGCGGCATCTTCGCCCCTCTGGCAAAGCTGCGCGAGGCTTTCAAAGCCCAGGTTCAGCGCGCTGCCCTTGAGAAAATGCAGACCGGCCTCGATCTCGGCGGGCTGGCCGGCAAGCCCGGGCAGGGTGGCCAGCGTTGTTGCGACCTCTTGCAGGAACAGGTCCACGACCTCGTCGAAATCTTCGATCCCGATCTCGTCGCGCAGTTCGGCGACACGCGTCCAGTCGATCATGGCGTACCTCCTGTTTTCAGGACTAGGGCGCAAAGGTGAAGATTGTCTTTCCGGCCACGCGAGACGGCGACAGTTTTAGACTAAAGGCGGCGTTAACAGAGCATCCGCTAAACCCTCCGGTAGATCGTCCCTCTGTCTGGAGTCCGCTTGCTTCCGAAATCCGTGGATACGCCTGCCGCGTCGCCGTCCGCGGCTTTTGTCCAGCGCGTGCTCGTGGTGGATGACAGCCCCGTTCAACTCAAGATCCTGACCGCGCTGCTGCGGCGCTGGGGGGTCGAGGTCTGGCAGGCGGAAAGCGGCGAGGAGGCGCTGGCGCTCTGCAAAGAGGTGGTGCCCGATGCGGTGCTGTCCGACTGGATGATGCCGGGGATGGACGGGCTGGAATTCTGCCGGCGGTTCCGCGCGCTGACGCGCGAGAGCTATGGCTATTTCATCCTGCTCACCTCGAAGAGCGAGAAGGGCGAGATCGCGCGCGGGCTGGATGCGGGGGCCGACGATTTCCTCACCAAGCCGGTCAATGCCGACGAGCTGCGCGCGCGGATCAACGCGGGCGCGCGCATCCTGTCGATGGAGCGGCAATTGACCGAGACGCTGGACCGGCTGCGCGCCGCCTATGACGCGATCGACCGCGATCTGCGCCAGGCGCGCACGATTCAAGAGGCGCTGGTGCCCCAGCGCAGCCGCGATTTCGGCGCCGCCCGGGTCAGCCTGCTGCTGAAACCCTGCGGGCATGTGGGCGGCGATCTGGTCGGCATGTTCAGCCCGAACAGCGCCGGGGTCGGCGTCTACAGCATCGACGTTTCGGGCCATGGCATCACTTCGGCGCTGATGACGGCGCGGGTGGCGGGCTATCTGGGCGCGGATTTTCCCGATCAGAACATCGCGCTCGAGCGGCGTGGCGACCGGCTGCTCGGCTTCTACCCGCCCGAAGAGGTGGCCGACCGGCTGAACCGCCGGCTGTCCGCCGATCCTGGGGTATTAGAGTACCTTACAATGGCTTATCTCACGCTCGATCTCGGCACCGGGCAGGTGCGGCTGGTGCAGGCGGGCCACCCGCCGCCATTGCTGATTCGCGCCGGTGGAGAGACACAATTCATCGGCAAGGGCGGTTTGCCCGTCGGTCTGGTGGGTGACGTGTCTTACGAGCAAATCCGGCTGACGCTCGGTCCGGGCGACCGGCTGCTGCTTTATTCCGACGGCTTCACCGAGGCGGTGCTGAAGGACGGCCGCATGCTCGACCAAGAGGGGCTGCGCAAGCTGGTCGTCCAATGCGGCGCGGCGCGCGGGACGGAGTTTCTCGACGATCTTTACTGGCGGCTCAGCCAGATCACCCGCGCGGGCACCAGTCTCGAAGACGATGTCTCTGCCGCGCTGGTGGAATTCGACGGGGTGCAGGGCTGAGGGGCTCAGACCGCGTGGCGCGCCACGAAAGCACGGTCGCCGGGGTTGCCCAGCAGCTCGGCGGCGATGTCCGGCGCGACCCAATGCGCACTATGCCCCGGCTCTATGGGCGCGCCCCGCGGATAGACCGGCTCGGCGCGGTAGATGACGCAGAGCTTTTCGGCCCAGAGATCGTATTCGGGCATGTAGGTGAAGCGCCGGAATGCGCCCAGCCGGCGCGGTCGGGCGATGTGCCAGCCGGTTTCCTCATAGACCTCGCGATGCAGCGCGGCGGTGGGCGATTCGCCCGGGTCGATGCCGCCGCCGGGAAGCTGGAACTCGGGCCAGGGCTCGTCCTGATGCGTCAGCAGCAGCGCGCCGCCGCGCGGCAGGATGGCATAGGCTCCGGGACGCAGCCTGTAGCGGCGCCCGGCCTCGGGCGGTTCTCCGTAGCGTGCGATCATACCGGTCCCCTTGGTTCCCGCCGTGTCCTGCTCTATATGCTGCCGGTATGCCAACGCGCGGCAGATAAGGAAACCCCATGACCATCGGCAGCAAACTCGCCTGGGACGATACCGTCCTCCCGTTTCAGCTCGACCTTTCCGACATCCGTGGCCGGGTGGCGCGGCTCGACGGGGCGTTGAACGGAATCCTCAGTCAGCACGACTACCCCGAACCGGTCGAGGCGCTGGTGGCCGAGATGGCGCTGCTCACCGCGCTGATCGGGCAGACCGTCAAGCTGCGCTGGAAACTGTCGCTGCAAGTGCAGACGCGCGGTGCGCTGCGGATGATCGCCACCGATTATTTCGCTCCCGAGAAAGAGGGCCAGCCGGCCCGTATCCGCGCCTATGCCAGTTTCGACGCATCCAAGGTGACCTCTGCCCCGGCCTTCGGACAGCTCGAGGGCGGCTATTTCGCGATCCTGATCGACCAGGGCAAGGGCACGACCCCTTATCAGGGGATCACACCGCTGGCCGGCGGCTCGCTGGCCGCCTGTGCGGAGGCCTATTTCGCCCAGTCCGAACAGATTCCCACCCGGTTCGCGCTGAACTACGGCAAGGTGATGAACGCCGACGGCAGCGGCGAATGGCGCGCCGGCGGGCTAATGATCCAGTCGATGCCTAAGGCTTCGCCCTTTGCGCAGGGCGGCGGTTCGGGCGACGGTGGGCTGCTGCGCGCCGAGGATCTGGTGCATGGCGACGAGGAAGAGAACTGGCGGCGGGTGAATTTCCACGTCGATACGGTGGACGAGCTCGAGCTGATCGGGCCCGATCTGCCGCCCACCGACCTGCTGGTCCGGCTGTTTCACGAGGAACAGCCGCGGGTCTTCGATGCCCAGCCGGTGCGCTTCGGCTGCACCTGCTCGGAAGACCGCGTGCGGCAGTCGCTGTCGATCTACTCGGCGAAGGACATCCAGAAGATGACCACGCCCGAGGGTCTGGTGACCGCCGATTGTCAGTTCTGCGGCGCCCATTACGAGCTCGACCCCGAGACCGTGGGGTTCGAGGCGAAGAAGTGAGCGTCAGCGGGGATCAGATCGCGGCGCTGCGCCGGGCGATGGCGGCGGACAGCGCGCCGTCGTCGGATTTCGATCTGAACCCCGAAACCGTACTGCCCGAGACCCGCAAGCTGCGCCCCGCAGGCGTGCTTGCGGCGTTTCTGCCGGGGCGGGACGGGCTGGAACTGCTGCTGACGAAGCGCTCCTCGAAGCTCAAGCATCATCCGGGACAGATCGCCTTTCCCGGCGGCAAGGTCGACCCCGGCGACGACGGGCCCACGGGCGCGGCCCTGCGCGAGGCGCACGAAGAGGTTGGGCTGCCTTCCGAGACCGTCGAGCTGCTGGGCACGATGCCGCCGCATGAAACGGTGACGGGGTTCCTCGTGACACCGGTTCTGGGCCTTGTCAGAGACGATTTCACTCCGGTTCCCGAACCCGGAGAGGTGGCCGAGATCTTTCGCGTGCCCTTTGCCCATGTGACCGATCCGGCGCGGTTCAGCGTGCAGCGGCGGCGCTGGCGCGGCCAGTGGCGGCTCTATTACACCGTGCCGTTCGGACCCTATTACATCTGGGGCGCCACGGCGCGGATGCTGCGGGCGCTCGCCGACCGGATGGCCTCGTGACAGAGGTCACCGGAGACTGGCTGACCTGCGATTCCACGCAGGAGGTGCTGGCCATGCTCGAGGCGGCGGGGCATGTGGCCTATGTGGTCGGCGGTTGCGTGCGCAACGCGCTGATGGGGGTGCCGGTCGCCGATGTGGACATCGCCACCGATGCGCGCCCCGAGCGGGTGGTGGCGCTGGCCGAAGCGGCGGGGCTGAAACCCGTGCCCACGGGCATTGACCATGGCACGGTGACGGTGGTCGCGGAGGGCATCGGGCATGAGGTGACCACCTTCCGCGCCGATGTCGAAACCGATGGGCGCCGGGCGGTGGTGCGCTATTCCGACGACATTGCCGAGGACGCGATGCGGCGGGATTTCACCATGAACGCCCTTTATGCCGATGCGCGCGGGTTGGTGCTCGACCCGCTGGGCGGGTTGCCCGACCTCGAGGCGCGGCGGGTGCGGTTCATTCGCGATGCGGGCGAGCGTATCCGCGAGGACTATCTCCGCATCCTGCGTTTCTTCCGCTTCTCCGCCTGGTATGGCGATCCCGAAATGGGCGTCGATCCCGAAGCGCTTGCCGGGATTGCCGCCAATCTCGACGGGCTGGCCAGCCTCTCGGCCGAGCGGGTCGGGCAGGAACTGGCGCGGCTGCTTTCCGCCCCCGATCCAGCGCCCTCGATCGCGGTGATGGAGCAGGTGGGGGTGCTGGCCCGGGTGCTGCCCGGAGCGAGCGCGCGGTCGCTGGCGCCGCTGGTCGCCATCGAAGAGGCGCTGGGCCTTGCACCGGACCCGATGCGCCGGCTGGCGGTTCTGGGGGTGTTCGACGGGCGCGCCCTGCGGTTCTCGAAGGCGCGGCAACGGCAACTCGAGGCGTATCAGAGCCTGATTTCCCATTTGGCAGGGCCGGCCGAGACAGCCTATCGCCACGGTGCCGCGATGGCCTGGGACATTGCCGCCCTGCGCGCGGCCAGCCTCGAACAACCGGTGCCGCCGGACACGGCCGACGAGATCGCGAAAGGGACGGCGGCGGTGTTCCCGGTCCGGCCGCGCGATCTGATGCCGGGGCTCCAGGGCGCAGCGCTGGGCGATGCGCTCCGGGCGCTGGAGGCGCGCTGGATCGCCTCGGGGTTCACGCTGAGCCGGGCCGACCTGCTGGCATGACCGTCGATCCGTTTTACGGTTTCGTCTTTCTGGGCCTGTTCTCGCCGGGGCCGAATGTCATTTTGCTTACCGCCTCGGGCGCGCGTTTCGGCATCCGGCCCACGCTGCCGCATGTCTTCGGCGTCGTGCTGGGGGTGGGCCTCACCGCGGCGCTGACCGGGCTCGGCATCGCTGCCCTGCTGCAACGGCTGCCCGCGCTGGAGCTGGCGCTCAAATGCGCGGCGAGCCTGTGGATGCTTTACATGGCCTGGGGCCTCTGGACCGCAGAGCGGCGCCGGGGCAGGGCCGAGCGCGACCGGCCCATGCGCTTTGGCGAGGCGGTGCTGTTTCAATGGGTGAATCCCAAGGTCTGGGCGGTGGAGCTGGCCGCCGCCTCGGCCTATCCCGGCGATGGCGGCCCCTGGGCCGAGGCGGTGCGGCTGGGCTTGAGTTTTTCGGGGCTCAATCTGGGGGTCTGCCTGTTGTGGATCAGCGCCGGGGCGTTGCTCACCTACCTGCTGACCACCCCGGCGGCCTGGCGGATCTTCACCCGGATCATGGCCGTGGCGCTGGGCAGTTTTTCCGTCATGGTCTTCCTGTAAGAAATCGGTGAGACTGCCCCCTCACCCCGAGGATTTCGCCCCGATGTTCCGCTTTTTCGAAAACCTGGTGGACCCTTACACCCCTTACCCGCCGACGGATCATCCGCCGACGCGGCTATTGCCGTTCCTGATGGACTATGCGCGGCCCTTCCGCCGCCTGTTCGTCTGGGCCGGTCTGCTGTCGGTGGTCGTGGCGCTGGTCGAGATCGGGCTGATCTGGGCCATGGGATGGGTGGTCGACATCCTCGCGGGCGATCCGGCGCAGGTCTGGGAGGCGCATGGCGCCACGCTGATCGCGCTGGCGCTGTTCGTCCTGTTGCTGCGCCCACTGTTGCAGGCGCTGGATGTGCTGGTGCTCAACAATGCGATCATGCCGAATTTCGGCACGCTGATCCGCTGGCGGGCGCATGCGCAGGTGCTGCGCCAGTCCGTCGGCTGGTTCGAGAACGATTTCGCCGGCCGCATCGCCAATCGCATCATGCAGACGCCCCCGGCGGCGGGCGAGGCGGTGTTCCATGTCTTTGACGCCATCGCCTTTGCGCTGGCCTATGTGGTCGGCGCCGCGGTGATGCTGGGCGATGCGGACCCGCGGCTGATGATCCCGCTGATCCTGTGGCTGGGGCTTTACGGCTGGCTGATGCGCTGGACGATCCGGCGCGTGGGCGCCGCCTCCAAGGCGGCGTCGGATGCGCGCAGCCTCGTCAACGGGCGGGTGGTGGATGCCTATACCAATATCCACTCGGTGAAGATGTTCGCGCAGGACGCGCAGGAGCTGGATTACGCCAGAGAGGCCATCGACCGCACGCGCGAGACGGTTCAGGCGGAAATGCGGCTCTTTACGCTGATGGACGTGGCGCTGGTCACGCTGAACGGTCTGCTGATCGTGGGTGTTGTGGGCTGGGCGCTGCTGCTCTGGATGCAGGGCAGCGCCAGTGTCGGTGTGGTGGCGGCGGCCACGGCGCTGACCTTGCGGCTCAATGCCATGACCGGCTGGATCATGTGGGCGCTGACCACCTTCTTCCGGCAGCTTGGCGTGGTGGCCGAGGGGATGCAGACCATCGCCCAGCCCATCGCGCTGGTGGATGCGCCGGAGGCAAAGCCGCTGATGCTTGAAAAGGGCGAGATCGTGCTCGACCATCTCAGCCATCACTACGGGCGCGACAGCGGCGGGCTCGACGATATTTCCCTGACCATCGCGCCGGGCGAGAAGATCGGGCTTGTGGGGCGCTCGGGCGCGGGGAAATCGACCCTCGTGAAGCTGCTTTTGCGGTTTTACGATGCCGAGCAAGGGCGCATCCTGATCGACGGGCAGAACATCGCGACGGTCACCCAGGACAGTCTGCGGCGCGAGATCGGCATGGTGCAGCAGGACAGCGCACTGCTGCACCGCTCGGTGCGCGACAACCTGCTCTACGGCAGCCCCGATGCCAGCGAGGCCGAGGTGATCGCCGCCGCGAAACAGGCACAGGCGCATGAATTCATTCTCGGGCTACGGGACCCCGAGGGGCGCAGTGGCTACGATGCCCATGTGGGCGAACGCGGGGTAAAGCTCTCGGGCGGGCAGCGGCAGCGGATCGCGCTGGCGCGGGTGATCCTCAAGGATGCGCCGGTGCTGCTGCTCGACGAGGCGACCTCGGCGCTGGATTCCGAGGTCGAGGCGGCGATCCAGGACACGCTTTACGGCATGATGGAGGGCAAGACGGTGATCGCCATCGCGCACCGCCTGTCGACCATCGCGCAGATGGACCGGATCCTCGTGCTGGATCGCGGACGCATTGTCGAGCAAGGCAGCCATGACGTGCTTTTGGCGCAGTCCGGCCTATATGCCGGGTTCTGGGCCCGCCAGTCCGGCGGCTTTCTCGATCCCGACACACAGGCAGCGGAATGACCTTATCCGATCTTATCGACCCTTTTTCCCGCGCGCATACGCCACCGCCCCGGACCCTGGGGCGTTTCACGCTCTGGGCGCTGCGCGGCGCCTGGCCGGTGCTGCTGCCCGCGGCGCTGTTTTCGGTGCTGGGCGGGGTGACCGAGGTTCTGACCGCGAAACTTCTGGGTGACGTGATCGACCGGGCGCTGTCGGGCTCGCCCGCGACGATCTTTGCCGAGCACGGGCTGTTCCTGCTGCTGTGCCTGGGCTTCTTCATGCTGCTGCGGCCGGCGATTCTGGGGCTTTCGGCCTATACGCAATCGGTGATGATGCAGCCCAACGTCTTCAACCTGATCCTGAGCCGCGTGCACCGCTATACGCTGGGCCATTCCGTCACCTTCTTCGACAACGATTTCGCGGGACGGATCTCGCAGAAGGAGATGCAGACCGCGCGGGCACTGAACGATGTGATCTCGGAGGTGGTGCAGGCGATGCTGTTCGCGCTGGCCTCGGTCATCGGGTCGGTGTGGCTGGTGGGCTCGGTCGATTGGCGGATCGCCATCGGGCTGGTGCTGTGGATCATCGCCTACGGGCTGCTGATCCGCGTGTTCATGCCCAAGATCCGCGTGCGCTCGCAGGCGCGGGCGGCGGCGCGGGCGATGGTGACCGGTCAGCTTGTGGATACGGTGACCAATATCAAGACGGTCAAGCTGTTTGCCCATGACGATTTCGAGGATCAGGCGGCGCTGGGCGCGATGTCGACCTATCGCGACCGGTTCATCGCCTTCGGCCATGTGGCGGCGACCTTCCGTTTCTGGCTGATGTCTCTGGCGGGGACGCTGCCGGTGGTGATGATCGGCAGCGCGCTGTTCTTCTGGTCGCAGGGCTTTGTATCGGCGGGCGACATCGCTGCCACCGGCGCGGTGGCGCTGCGGCTGTCGCAGATGACTGGCTGGGTGAGTTTCACGCTGATGGGGATCTACGCCAATGTCGGCGAGATCGAGGACGGCATCCGCACGATCACGCCGGCGCATACGCTGCTCGACGCGCCGGGCGCGGCGCCGCTCGAGGTGACGGCGGGCCGGATCGAGTTCCGCGAGGTGGGTTTCGCCTATGGCCGCGAAAGCGGCGGGGTCGAGCATATCGCACTCGACATCAAACCGGGCGAGAAAGTCGGTGTGGTGGGTGCCTCGGGCGCCGGGAAATCCACCATGGTGGCGCTGCTGCTGCGGCTCTATGACGCCGAAAAGGGCGGGATTTTCATCGACGGGCAGAACGTGTCGGAGGTGACGCAGGAAAGCCTTCGGCGGCAGATCGGCATGGTCACGCAGGAAACCGCCATGTTCAACCGCTCGGCGCTGGACAATATCCGTTACGGTCGCCCCGGAGCCTCGATGGACGACGTGATTGCGGCGGCGAAAAAGGCCGAGGCGCATGAGTTCATCCTGACGCTGAGGGATCATATGGGGCGCGAAGGGTACGACGCGCATCTGGGCGAACGCGGCGTGAAGCTGTCGGGCGGGCAGCGGCAGCGGATCGCGCTGGCGCGCGCGATCCTCAAGGATGCGCCGATTCTGGTGCTGGACGAGGCGACCTCGGCGCTCGATTCCGAGGTGGAAGCCTCGATCCAGTCGGCGCTGGAGCGGGTGATGGAGGGCAAGACGGTTCTGGCCATCGCGCACCGGCTGTCCACCCTTTCCGAGATGGACCGGATCATCGTGCTCGACCGGGGCCATATCGCCGAGCAGGGCACCCACGACGCGCTTCTGGCGGAGGGCGGGCTTTATGCGCGCTACTGGAACCGGCAGTCGGGCGGGTTCGTGAACCCCGAGGAGGAGGCCGCCGAGTGAAGCGCGTCATGATCGTGGGTCAGCCCGGCGCGGGCAAATCCACGCTGGCGCGGCAGCTGGGCGCCCGGACTGGGTTGCCGGTGGTGCATGTGGACATGATCCACTGGTTGCCGGGTTGGGTCGAGCGGCCCCGCGCGGAAAAACTGGCGATGGCGCGCGAGGTCGAGTTGGGCGCCGCCTGGATCTTTGAGGGCGGGCTGTCGGAAAACTATCCGCACCGCCTGTCGCGCGCCGATACGCTCATCGTGCTCGACCTGCCGCTGTGGCTGCGCGCCTGGCGGGTGTTCCGGCGCACGCTGGGCCAATACGGGCGCAGCCGGCCCGATTTGCCGGAGAATTGCCCCGAGCGCTTCGATCCCGCGTTCTGGAAATGGATCTGGGACACGCGCCGGACGGGGGCGGAGAAGAACCGCGCGCTGATCGGGCAGGCGGGGCCGGAGGTGGCGGTTCATCATTTGCGCTCGCCGCGTGCGGTGCGGCGCTTTCTGGCGGGGCTCGACGCGGCGCTTGTTTCGGGGCATGAGGCTGCGCATGGAACAGGTCACGATCGAACGGCTGGGGCATCAGGGTGACGGCATCGCGCCGGGGCCGGTCTTTGTGCCGGGGGCGCTTCCGGGCGAGCTGGTAGAGGGCGAGATCGACGGCGGGGTGATGCGCGACGCGCGCATTCTCACGCCGTCGGAAATGCGGGTGCGCGCGCCCTGCCGTCATGCGAAAGGCTGTGGCGGTTGCCAGTTGCAGCACGCGCGCGACGATTTTGTCGCGGGCTGGAAGCAGGATGTTGTGCGGCAGGCCCTGGCGGCGCACGGGCTGGAGACCGAATTTCGACCCTGTTCCACCTCGAAGCCGCAAAGCCGCCGCCGCGCCGCCTTTTCCGTGCGGCGGACCAAGAAGGGGGCGCTGGCGGGGTTCCACATGAAGGGCTCGGACGTGATCGTTCCGGTGCCCGATTGTCTGCTGGTCGATCCGAAACTCGCCGCCGCGTTGCCGCTGGTCGAGGAGCTGGCGGTGCTGGGGGCCAGCCGCAAGGGCGCGCTGTCGGTGCTGGTCACGGTGAGTCTCATGGGGCTGGATCTTGCGGTCACCGGGGGCAAGCCGCTCGATCCGGCGCTGCAATCGGATCTGGCGGATCTCGCCCGCGCCCATGATGTGGCGCGCATCGCCTGGGGCGACGAGGTGGCGCTGACCCGCCGTCCGCCGACCCAGCGCATGGGCCGCGCCGAGGTGGTGCCGCCGCCCGGCGCTTTCCTTCAGGCCACGCCCGAGGGCGAGGCGGCGCTGCTGTCCGGCGTGCGCGAGATCACCGGCGATGCGGCGCATGTGGTCGATCTTTTCGCTGGCTGCGGCACCTTTGCGCTGCCGCTGGCGGAAACCGCGCGGGTGCATGCGGTCGAGGGCGACAGGGCGATGATGGCGGCGCTGGACAAGGGCTGGCGCATGGCCGAAGGGCTGCGCCATGTGACGCATGAGGCGCGCGACCTCTTCCGCAACCCGCTGCTGCCCGACGAGCTGAAACGCTTCGATGCCGCCGTGATCGACCCGCCGCGCGCGGGCGCCGAGGCGCAGGTGGCCGAGCTGGCCCGCGCCGGCATTCCGCGCATCGCCTATGTGTCGTGCAACCCGGTCACCTTTGCACGCGATGCGGCGGCGCTTGATCTGGCGGGTTACACGCTCGACTGGTTGCGCGTGGTCGATCAGTTCCGCTGGTCGACCCATGTGGAGCTGGTGGCAAGCCTGACGCTCACGGATCGGTGAACGGGTCGCCGCAAGCGCATCGCAGATCTGTTCCGAAGACCCGTTTTGCGGTATAGGTCACAAAAAACAACGAGCGGACAGATGCGGTTTCTCAGGGTAATTCTCGTGCTCACGGTGGCGGTCAGCGCCACGGCGTGCAGCAAGTTCAAAAGTTACGACGGTCCGGAGGTCACTCAGATCGTCGTGCAGAAAAGTCAGCGGCGGATGTATCTCCTGCACAATCAGGAGGTGCTCAAGAGCTATGACATCGGGCTGGGCTTTGCCCCCGAGGGTCACAAGCAGATCGAGGGCGACGGCAAGACGCCGGAGGGGATGTATTTCATCGACCGGCGCAACCCGAACTCGAATTATCACCTGAGCATCGGGATTTCCTATCCCAATCCGGTGGACCGCATGGCTGCCGCGGATCTGGGCAAGAGCCCGGGTGGTGACATCTTCATCCACGGGCGTCCCTGGAAGGACCGCAAGGGCGGGCGCGACTGGACCGCGGGCTGCATCGCGGTCACCAATCGCGAGATGGAAGACATCTATGCCATGGTGCGCAACGGCACGCCGATCAGCATCGCCCCGTGACCGCGCCGCCGGGCGGCTCCGTCAGGACGGGGCCGCGGTTGCGCCAAGGCCCGGGATCGGGGCCATGTCAGGCGCGCCGGTGACCAGGGTCCACCAGATCTTGCCGTTGTCTTCCTGATACCAGGCAAAGCCCAGATCGCGGGCCGAGGCATCGAGGATCACGTTGCGCGTCGGCTCGTCCTCCATCCAGGCGGCGAGGGTTTCGAGCTCGGTCTCGTAGGTCTCGGAGATGTTCTCGCCCACCAGCCGGCCGGTATAGCCCACGCGCTGCACCCGGTCGATCGGCGAAGAGCCGTCCGAACCGAAGTGCCAGGGACGGTTCTGCACCGACATGTCGCGGGCATGGGTGGCGGCGGCGGCATTCAGCTTGGCGTTGAGCGCAAGCGGCGGCACGCCTTTGGCCTGGCGCAGCGCGTTCACCGAATCGAGCATCCGGTACTCGATCTTGGCGGCGGTGCCGGGGCTGATCTTGTAGGCTCTCGGCAGGGGTTTGCCGTCGGGTCCCAGTGCGGGTGTCGAGGTCGATGGGCCGCAGGATGCCGCTACCAGCGCCGCAGCAACCATCAGAAACGCGCGTCTTTGCATTGTCCTGCCTCTTTTACTTTTGTTTCGTTTTTTGTCGATTACCGCGTGCGGCGTTGCTAATCAAACGCACATCGCTGTGAGCGGGCCGTTTCGGGGCTGTTTGATTTGCGACTGATGCTTTAGGGCCATAACATAGGAACATGATCCGCCCCGTAGGGGCTTTTGGGCTTTGTGCAACGAGGACATGACCAAGATGGCACAAAAAGGTTTTGATCGCCGCGCCTTTCTGGCAGGCGGCGCGGCGCTGATCGGAACGCCGGCTCTGGCGCAGAACGTAAACGGGGCGGAAACGGTCGAGATCGAGCGCGATCTGTCACAGGCCGTGCGGCGCAATATCTCGAGCTTCCGCACACTCGAGTGGCAGCCGTATTTCAACTCGCTGAACAACGGTGCGATCCTGGTCGATATCACCTCGCGCGCGCTGCATTACTGGGAAGAGGGCGGCACCTACCATCTCTACCCGTGCTCGGTACCGCTGAGCGAGGATCTCACCCGCCGCGGCCGCACGCGGGTCACGCTCAAGGATCCGTCGCCCGACTGGCGTCCGACGCCGTCGATGAAGATCCGCAATCCGGAGTGGCCGGACTATGTCGGTCCCGGCCCGGACAACCCGCTGGGCACCCGTGCGATGCATCTGAGCTGGACCTACTACCGCATTCACGGCACCCACGACACGCGCAAAATCGGGCGGCGTTCGTCGAACGGATGCATCGGTCTTTATAACGAGCATATCGAGCAACTTTACGGCATGGCGCAAGTCGGCACGCAGGTGTTGCTTATTTGACGACATCTGCGCAGCGCGGAAAAACCGATTGCTAAGTTGGGTTTGCATTCCTCTGAAATAGCTGCTTAGACAGACTCACGAGGTAAGTCTTGGGTGCTTGTCGTGGAAGAATTGTGACCACGTCAGGCGATTATCTGGAGGATAACATGAAGAAACTCGCACTCGCCGCTGTGCTCGCCGGTACCGCTTCGACCGCAATGGCCGGTTCCTACGCCAAAGACGACGTGGTCATGGAGCCCGTCGTGGTCGTGGAAGAAGCTCAGCAAAGCTCGTCGTCCGCTGGCATCCTGATCCCGCTGATCCTGATCGCCGTCGTCGCAGCAGCTGCTTCGGCCGACTGATCCACCGGATCGTCGCAAAGAACATGAAAAAGGCGGTGCCTCGGCACCGCCTTTTTTATTGCCCGGAGACCGGCCCCGAACCGCAGGCCATGCGCGCCTGACGCCGGGCGCCGCCCGTCACGCCAGCCAGCCGCCCAGGTTCTCCTCGATCACCGAGGACAGCGCATCCACATGCGCGGGATCGTCGTTCAGGCAGGGGATGTAGGTGAACTGCTCACCGCCCGCGTGCTCAAAGCTCTCGCGGATCTCCTCGTTGATCTCTTCCAGCGTCTCGATGCAGTCGGCAGAGAAGGCCGGAGCGATCACCGCGATCTTCCTCTTCCCCTGCTTCGCCAGCTCGGCCACATGCTCGACCGTGTAGGGTTTCAGCCATTCCTCCGGGCCGAACACCGACTGGAAGGTCGTGGTGATCTGCGTCTCGTCCCAGCCCAGCCGTTCGCGCAGCAGGCGCGTCGTTTTCTGGCACTGGCAGTGATAGGGATCGCCCTGCATCAGATAACGTTTCGGCATCCCGTGATAGCTGACCACGAGGATGTCGGGCTTGTCGGCCAGATCGGCATAGCCGCGCTCGACCGAGGCGGCGAGCGCCTCGATGTATTTCGGCTGATCGAAATAGGGGTCCACCACGCGGGCGGTGGGTTGCCAGGGCTCTTCCATCAGCGCGCGGAAGAACTGGTCGTTCGCGGTGGCCGAGGTGGCGCCGGCATATTGCGGATAAAGCGGGAAGAACAGGATCTTGCGGCAGCCGGCCTTGACCATCTCCTGCACCTTCGACTTGGTCGAGGGATTGCCGTAGCGCATGCAGAAATCCACCGTGACCTGATCGCCGTAGCGCTCATTCATCCGCGCGGCGATGGCGGCGCTCTGCCGCTTGGTGATGGTCATCAGCGGGCTTTCGTTCAGATCCTCGTTCCAGATCGACTTATAGGCCTCGCCCGAGCTGAAGGGCCGCTTGGTCAGGATGATCGCCTGAAGGATCGGCTGCCATTTCCATTTCGGATAGTCGATGACGCGGGTGTCGGACAGGAACTCGTTCAGATAGCGCCGCATCGGCCAATAGGAATAATGGTCGGGCGTGCCGAGGTTGGCGAGCAGCACCCCCACCTTTGGGCCGGCGATGGCGGGGTGATCGGCGGGGGCATGCGCTGGGCGCGCGGCCTTGGTCGTGGCGTCGAGCATGGTCCTGTCCTGGGTTGGTCCCTGATTGGTTTTGTTAGGTATCGCTTCTTTAGAAGAGTTCAATCTTTTAAAGGCGTTTCCTGCGTCTTCAGCGCATCGGCGAGACGTTGCGCCGCAGAGCCCGGGCGCAGCGGCTTGGGCTGGCTGTCGTCGGGCGCCCAGCCGGTCAGGGTGACGATCTCGTAAGAGGCGGGGACGCGGCCCTGCGCATCGCCGAATTCCGCCGCATAGATCGCCGCCGCGCGCAGCAGCACCGCGCGCCGTGTGGGGCGGCGTAGCCGGCCGGTGAGGGCGTTGGTCTCGCCCATGGCGCGCAGGTCGCGCATCAGGTGCAGGGCCGAGGGGTAGCTGGCGGTCAGGGTGAAGGAATCCGCCACCGGAAGCGCCAGCCCGGCGCGTTGCAGCAGCGCGCCCAGATCGCGGATCTCGCCCATCGGCAGCACCCGGGGCGACAGCCCGCCGGTGACCTCGATCTCGGCCTGTCCTAGCGCCGCGCGCAGCTCGTGCAGGGTCTGCCCGCCGAAGCACAGCGCCAGAAAAAGCCCGTCCGGCCTCAGCGCCCGGCGGCATTGCACGAGCTGGCCCACCGGGTCGTTGGCCCAGTGCAGCGCGATGGCATGGATCACCAGATCGTGGCTGCCGTCGCGCAGATCCAGAACCTCGTCGTCGGGCACGATCCGCGCATCGGGCAGAAAACCCTGCCAGAGCTGCGGAAAAGGCGTCACCACAGCCGGCGTTGTAAAGGCTCTGTTAACCACCATGAGCCGATCCTGCACCTCGTCGCGGGCGGCTTCGTGCAGAAACAGCGCCGGGTCGCCTGCGGCGCGCGCGCGATGGCGGAGCAGGGCGGTGCGGTCAATGAGGGGGGCCGGGGTCGACATGGAGGCTGATTAGAGTGTTGCGAGCCGGGTTGCAAACGGCGCTGCGCCTTGTCTATCCACCGCGCTGCCTGATCTGCGGCGGGCTGGTCGAGACCGATTTCGGCCTGTGCGGTCCGTGCTGGCGGGACACGCCGTTTCTGGCCGGGCTGAGTTGCACCTGCTGCGGCGTGCCGCTGCCCGGGGCCTCGGACGAGGCAGAGGTCTGCGACGACTGCCTGACGACGCCGCGCCCTTGGGCGCAGGGCTGCGCGGCGCTGCTCTACCGCGACAACGGGCGCCGGCTGGTGCTGATGCTGAAACATGGCGACCGCTATGACATCGCGGGCGCGGCGGCGGGCTGGATGGCGCGGCGGGCGCGGCCCCTGCTGCGCGAGGGGATGATCGCGGTGCCGGTGCCGCTGCATCTGCGGCGCCATCTGCGGCGGCGCTTCAACCAGTCGGCGTTGCTGGCGCGCGGGCTGGCGACCGGGCTGGGCATCGGCTGGAGCCCCGATGCGCTGGAGCGTGCGCGCCACACCCCGGCGCTGGAGGGCAAGACCCGCAACGAACGGTTCACGATGCTTGATGCGGCGATCCGTGTGGCGCCGAAACGCGCGGCGCTGATCCGCGACCGGCCGGTGCTGCTGGTCGATGATGTCATGACCTCGGGCGCGACCCTGGGGGCGGCGGCGGATGCCTGTCTGGCGGGCGGCGCGCGCGAAGTTTGTGTCTGCGTACTGGCGCGCGTTGCAAAGGAGGCCTAAATCCCTTCAAATGCCCGGAACTTCCCGAAGGGACCGCAGATGCAACCGATCGAAATCTACACCACGCCCTATTGCGGCTATTGCCACGCGGCCAAGCGGCTGCTGACCTCGAAGGGTGCCGCCTATACCGAGATCGACGTGATGGAAGACCCCTCGCGCCGTCCCGAGATGGTGCAGCGGTCGAATGGCGGGCGCACGGTGCCGCAGATCTTCATCGGCGCGACCCATGTGGGGGGCTGCGACGAGCTTTATGCGCTGGAACGCGCGGGCAAGCTCGACGCGCTTCTGGCCGGCTGATGCGCGCCGCGCTGCTGCAAATCACCTCGTCGGATGCGCCGGCGGAGAACCTTGAAACGGTGCGGATCGCGATGCAAGCCGCCGCCGCGGACGGGGCGGGCTTTGTGCTGACGCCGGAGGTGACGAACTGCGTCTCGTCCAGCCGCAGCCATCAGCAGGCGGTGCTGACCTCCGAGGACAGCGATCCGGTGCTTGCGGGGCTGCGCGACGAGGCGGCGCGGCTGGGGGTCTGGCTGCTGATCGGCTCGCTGGCGGTGAAATCCGACCCGCCCGAGACGCGCTTTGCCAACCGGTCCTTCATGATCGGCCCCGATGGCGGCATTGTCGCGCGCTACGACAAGCTGCACATGTTCGATGTGCAGGTGACCGAAACCGAGACCTATCGCGAATCCGAGGGGTTCGCCCCCGGCGACCGCGCGGTGATCGCGCCGACCGGTTTCGGCGCCGTCGGCATGACGATCTGCTATGACGTGCGTTTTCCCTATCTGCACCGGGCGCTGGCGCAGGCGGGGGCGGAGATTCTCACCGTGCCGGCGGCCTTCTCGCCCGCCACCGGCCCGGGCCACTGGGAGCCGCTGCTGCGCGCGCGGGCCATCGAGACGGGGTGTTACGTGCTCGCGCCCGGTCAGGTCGGACAGCATACGGTCCGCCACGGCAAACCGCGCGCGACCCATGGGCATTCGCTGGCAATCTCGCCCTGGGGTGCCGTTCTGGCCGATGCCGGCGACCGTCCGGGGATCGTCTATGCCGATCTCGATCTGGCGCAGGTCCGCAAGGCGCGGGCGCAGATTCCCGCCCTGCAACACGACCGCAGCTTCACCGGCCCGGCATGAACAGTCCCGAGAATGCGCTTGCCATCTCGCTGTTCAGCGAGCTTCTGACGGCGGATCAGCTTTTGCGGAACCGGTTGACCCGCGTGTTGCCGAACCGGATGGAGATTTCGCATTTCTCGGTGCTGAACCATCTGGCCCGGGTGCAGAACGAACGTTCGCCCGCGCAGCTTGCCCGCAGCTTTCACGTCACGCGCGGGGCCATGACCAACACGCTGGCCAAGCTCGAACTGGCCGGATACGTGCATATCCGCCCCGACTGGGACGATGCGCGCCGCAAGATGGTGTCGATCAGCCCGGCCGGCAAGCGCGCGCGCGAGGCGGCGCTGGCGGCGATGACCCCGGTGATCACCGAGATGGTAAGCGAGCTGGGCGTGGAAAAGGTGCGCGCGGCGCTGCCGGTGCTGCGCGAGCTGCGGCTCAAGCTCGAGGCGGATTGAGGGCGGGGCGGTCCGGAGCGCCACGGCTCTACCCTCCGGCAGCCGGGGCCGCTATGGTCGCGCCGACACGTCCGGGAGGCGCAAAATGAAACGTTCGCGTATCAACGAGATCATCCGCGAAGGCGATGCCTTTATCCGCGCGCATGGCTATTGCCTGCCGCCTTTCGCCTATTGGACGCCGGAGGCGCTGCGCGCCGCCGATCATGCCGAGATCAAGCGCCGCCGCATGGGCTGGGACATCACCGATTACGGCGCCGGCCGGTTCGACGATCTGGGGCTGTTCCTGTTCACCACCCGCAATGGGCTGAACGGCGATCTGGGCAAGCGCAGCGCCATGCTTTACGCGGAAAAGATCATGATCTCGCGCCGCGATCAGCTCAGCCCCAATCACCGCCACGCGCTCAAGGTCGAGGACATCATCAACCGCGGTGGCGGCACGCTGGTGCTCGAGCTGCACGCGGCCACGCCCGAGGGCGGAATCGACCGCCACGGGCCGGTGACGGTGATGTGCGACGGCATCGACCGGACCCTGCCGCCGGGCGGGCATCTCAAACTCGATCCGGGCGAATCCGTGACGCTGTTCCCCAGCACCTGGCACGCCTTCTGGGGCGAGGGCAGCGATGTGCTGATTGGCGAGGTCTCGACGGTGAACGACGACCTGACCGACAATATCTTCGAGATGGACATCGGCCGGTTCTCGACCGTCGAGGAGGACGAAGCGCCGCTCCATCTGCTGGTGTCGGATTACGACGACAAGCTCTAAGATAGGGGTGGGCAATTTGCCCACCTTCCCCGATGCCTTACGCCCGCCACCAGCGCTCGGCAAAGCGCGCGTTATCCATCTGCCAGAGATTGCCCAGCGTGGCGGGTGTGGCGATGCGGTCGCTCACCGCCTGGAGGTGGTTGGCGAAGACCGGGATCAGCAGCCCGCCCTCGTCGCGCAGGATCTGCTGCATCTCGCCGTAAAGCGCGCGCCGCTTCGCGCTGTCGAGCTCCGAGCGCGCCTCGCCCAGAAGCGCCTGAAAGCGCGGGCTCTGCTCAAGGCCCCATTGCGTGTCGTTCCAGGGCGCGCCGTGTTGCAACGCGGTCGAGAACATCCAGTCCTCGGTGACGCGCCCCGACCAGGCACAGGCGCAGAAGGGCGTCTTGCGCCAGACCCGCGTCCAATAGCCCTCGGCCTGTTCCGGAACGATCTCGAGCGAAATGCCTGCGGCACGGGCCGAGTCGCGGAACAGTTCAGCCGCGTCGGGGGCGCCTTCGAAGGCGCCTTCGGAAACGGATAGCGGCAAGGTCAGCGATGACAGGCCGGCCTGCCGCAGATGATAGCGGGCGCGGTCGGGGTCGTAGGGCGGGGGCGTCAGATCGGCGACATATTGATTGGCCGGGCCAAGCGGGCTGTCCGCCCCGACGCGGCCATGGCCAAGCAACAGCCTGTCCACCATCTCGTGACGGTCGATCGCGTGTTTCAGCGCCTGCCGGATCTGCACCGCATCGAAGGGCGCCGCGCCGGTCTGCATGGCAAAGCCGTAATACTGGTTTCCGGGCACATCCTGTAGCCGCAGGCCCGGGGCCGCCCGCAGCCGCGCCGCGCGCTGCGGCGCCACCCGGTTGATCGCATCCACCCGGCCCGCGCGCAGCGCCGAAACCCGCGCGGCGCCGTCGTTCATCGCGATGAACTCGATCTCGTCGAACCAGCCGGCCTGCCCGTCCTTGTAGTGACCCGCGACCCGCTTGCCGAGAAAGCGCACGCCGGGGTCGAAATGCTCTACCCGATAAAGGCCGGTGCCGATGCCCTTCGCCATGGCCTCGTCGATCTGTCCCGCAGGGTAGATCAGCAGGTGATAATCGGCGAGCAGATAGGGGAAATCGGCGTTTCCGGCGGACAGGGTAAAGCGGATCCGGTGATCGGAGAGGCGCTCCATCTGCGCGATGGAGGCCACCAGCGGGCGGGCGCCCGATCCGGCCCTGGGATCGAGATGCAGGCGGAGCGAGGCGATGACGTCTTCGGCGCTGAAGGGCTTGCCGTTGTGAAAGCGCACGCCTTCGCGCAGCGTGACCGTCCAGACGCGCGCATCGGCGCTGGCATCCCAGCCGGTCGCCAGCTCTCCGCGCAGGCTGCCATCGGCGGCGACCTCGGTCAGCGTGTCGAAGACCGCGCCCTGCGCGGCGGCGACCATGAAGAAATCGGCGTGGTTGCGCGCGTCCCAATTGTCGGAGCGGTGCGCGCCGCCCAGTGCCGCGCGCAGTGTCCCGCCGGCCCGTGCGGTTCCGGCGGCAAGACCCGACGCGCCCAGCACTGCGGCGGCGAGGGCGGATTGGATCAGGCGACGGCGTTTGAAACCACTCATGGGCGGGTCTTTCGAGAGTCCTTGCGGTGCGGGGGCAGGCGCCCGGCGCCGAAGCATCTTAGGGGCAAGTCGCAAGGAGCCCAAGCAAAGTTTCCGCTCTGCGCGCGGCATTGCGCCGCGACCGGCGTCGCGGGTGCATTTCTCTGGCGGAGCGGCTGTCGTTCAGGCCCCGGGGCCGTCCATCGCGCCTGCGATCTGGTCCATCGCGCGCACCAGTTCGGCGCTGATTCCAGGCTCTGAGAGCGCGTGGCCGGCGTTGCGGATCATCCGCAGATCGGCGTCGGGCCAGGCCTGCGCCAGTTCCCAGGCACGTTGCGGCGGGCAGATCATGTCGTAGCGGCCCTGCACGATCACCCCGGGGATGCCGTGCAGCTTGTCCACGTTCTTCAGAATCCAGCCGTCTTCCTCGAGAAAGCCGTCATGGACGAAATAATGGTTCTCCAGCCGCGCGAAGGCGCGGGCGTAATCGCCCGGCGCGTCGCCGCCGGCCCCGTTGGAATAGACCGAGGCCAGCGCGTTTTCCCAGCCCGACCAGGCGCGGGCAAAGCGGGTCTCTTCCTGGAGATCGCCGGAGAACAGCCGCCGGTGATAGGCGGCGATCAGGTCGCCCCGCTCGTCTTCGGGGATGAGATCGGTGAACCGCGCCCAGGGCTCGGGCCAGAACTGCCCCGCGCCGCCGCCATAGAACCAGTCCAGCTCGGCCCGGGTCATCATGAAGACCCCGCGCAGCACCAGATGGCGCACGCGCTCGGGGTGGCTGATGGCATAGACCAGCGCCAGCGTCGCGCCCCAGCTTCCGCCGAAGACGATGAACTGCTCGATGCCCAGCGTCTCGCGGATGCGCTCGATGTCGGAGATCAGGTGCCAGGTGGTGTTGTCGGTGATGCTGGCATGGGGCCGCGACCGTCCGCAGCCGCGCTGATCGAACAGCACCACGCGGAACACGCGCGGATCGAAATAGCGCCGCATCGCCGGAGAGCAGCCGCCGCCGGGCCCGCCGTGAAACACGATCACCGGCACGCCGCGCGGGTTGCCGCATTGTTCCATATAGATCTTGTGCCCGTCGCCCATGTCGATCATGCGTTGATCGAACGGGTCGATGGCCGGATAGAGATATTGCACTGCGCGCTTTTGGCCCGAGAATTTGTCCATGTCCCATCTATATTGGCATGGAAACCCAAATGACCATGGGGAAATGTGACCTATGACCGTGACCGTCGACCCTTCCGAGATCGCCAAGTTCGAAGCGATGGCCGCCGAATGGTGGGACCCGAACGGCAAGTTCAAGCCGCTGCACATGATGAATCCCGTGCGGCTCGACTATATCACCGCCCAGGTGGCGGGCGAGTTCGGGCGCGATCTGACGCAGCCCGCGCCGTTCGAGGGGCTGCGCATCCTCGACATCGGCTGCGGTGGCGGGCTGTTGTGCGAACCCATGGCGCGGCTCGGTGCCGAGATCGTGGGGGTCGATGCGGCAGAGCGCAACATTCCCGTGGCGATGACCCATGCGGCGCAATCCGGGCTCGAGATCGACTATCGCCACGACACCGCCGAGGCGCTGGCGGCGGCGGGCGAGCGGTTCGACGTGGTGCTGAACATGGAGGTGGTCGAGCATGTGGCCGATCCTCTGGCCTTTCTCACCGCCTGCCGGCAGTTGCTGAAGCCGGGCGGGCTGCATCTTTGCTCGACCATCAACCGCAACCCCAAGAGCTTTGCCATGGCGATCGTCGGGGCGGAATACGTCATGCGCTGGCTGCCCAAGGGCACGCATGAATGGTCGAAGTTCATCACGCCGGACGAGCTTTACAAGCTGCTGCGCGAGGCGGGTCTGGAGCCGGTGGACCGCAAGGGCTATGTCTTCAACCCGGTGAGCTGGGCGTGGACGATCTCGGACCGCGACCTGTCGGTGAACTACGTCACCGCCGCGATCAACCCGGCCTGAGGAGCAGAGACATGAGCGTCATTCCCGAGGGGCACAGCCTCTTTGTCGTGGACATCGAATATATCGTGCCCTTTGCCGAGATCGAGCCGGTGCTGGAGCCGCATATGGCCTTTATCGCCGAAGGTTACGGGCAGGGGCGGTTTCTGGCCTCGGGCCCTAAGAGCCCGCGCAGCGGCGGGGTGATCATTGCCATCGGTGCCTCGAAGGACGAGGTTGCGGCGCTGATGGCGCAGGATCCCTTCGCCATTCACGAGGTGGCCAGGATGACGATCACCGAATTCGCCGCGTCGAACCGGCATCCGGTGCTGAAGTAACCCTGGGCGGCCCGCGGCCCGCCCGGTTCTTCGCGGCGGGTCAGAGCACGTAACGGCTCAGGTCGGCCGAGCGGGTCAGCTCGCCAAGATAGGTTTCCACGAATTCGGCATTCACCGTCACCGCATCGCCCGCGCGGTCCGGCGCGGTAAAGGACAGTTCCTCAAAGACCCGTTCCATGATGGTGTAGAGCCTGCGCGCGCCGATATTCTCGATCGACTCGTTCACCTCGGCGGCGATCCGGGCCAGCGCCTGGATGCCGTCCTCGGTGAAGCTGACGGCGACCTCTTCGGTCTGCATCAGCGCGGTGTATTGCCGGGTCAGCGCGTTGTCGGTCTCGGTCAGGATGCGGACGAAATCCTCTTCGGTCAGTGCCCGCAGGTTCACCCGGATCGGCAGGCGGCCCTGAAGCTCGGGCAGCAGATCCGAGGGTTTGGCGATGTGGAAGGCACCGGAGGCGATGAACAGGATATGGTCGGTCTTGACCGGCCCGTGTTTGGTGCTGACCGTCGTGCCTTCGATCAGCGGCAGCAGATCGCGCTGCACGCCCTCGCGGCTGACATCTCCGCCCCGCGTCTCCTGACGCGCCGCCACCTTGTCGATCTCGTCGAGAAACACGATGCCGTTCTGCTCCACCGCTTCCAGCGCGGCGGTTTTCACGACCTCGTCGTCGAGCAGCTTGTCGGCCTCTTCCTGGATCAGCACTTCATAGCTTTGCGCCACGCTCATCTTCTTGCGGGCGGTGCGCCCGCCAAACGCCTTTCCGAAGAGATCGGAGAGATTCATCATCCCCATGTTCTGGCCGGGCTGGCCGGGGATCTCCATCATCGGGAAGGGCGAGGCGGTTTCTGCCACGTCGAGTTCGATCTCGGTATCGTCCAGCTCGCCGCTGCGCAGCTTCTTGCGGAACATCTCGCGCGTGCCCTCACGCGCATCGGTGCCGGCGATGGCCTCGATCACCCGGTCCTCGGCAGCCTTGTGGGCGGCGGCCTTGACGTCCTCGCGCATCTGTTCGCGGGTCATGGCGATGGCACTATCGACCAGATCGCGGACGATCTGCTCCACGTCGCGGCCGACATAGCCTACCTCGGTGAATTTCGTCGCCTCGACCTTGATGAAGGGCGCCTTTGCGAGCTTGGCGAGGCGGCGCGAGATCTCGGTCTTGCCGACGCCGGTGGGGCCGATCATCAGGATATTCTTGGGATAGACCTCGTCGCGCAGATCCTCGGAGAGCTGCTTGCGGCGCCAGCGGTTGCGCAGGGCGACGGCCACGGCGCGCTTGGCATCCTGCTGGCCGATGATGAAACGGTCGAGCTCCGAGACGATCTCGCGGGGGGTCAGGTCGGTCATGGTGGTCCTTTCGGGGCGCGTCTCAGGCCGAAATGCTCTCAACGGTGAGATTGCCATTGGTGTAGACGCAGATGTCGGCAGCGATGGCCATGGCGCGGCGGGCGATCTCTTCGGCGGAATGATCGCTGTCCATCAGCGCCCGCGCCGCGGCCAGCGCGAAATTGCCGCCCGAGCCGATGGCCGCCACGTCGTGTTCGGGCTCCAGCACATCGCCCGCGCCGGTGATCACGTAAAGCTCGGCGCCATCGGTGACGATCAGCATGGCTTCGAGCTTTTGCAGGTATTTGTCGGTGCGCCAGTCCTTGGCCAGCTCGACACAGGCGCGCTGCAACTGGCCCGGGGTCTTTTCCAGCTTGCCTTCCAGCCGTTCCAGCAGGGTGAAGGCATCGGCGGTGGAGCCGGCAAAGCCGCAGACCACATCGTAGCCGCCGGGCGCAAGCCGGCGCACCTTGCGGGCGGTGCCCTTGATCACGGTCTGGCCGAGGCTCACCTGCCCGTCACCCGCGATGACCACCTGTCCGCCCTTGCGGATGCCGATGATCGTGGTGCCGTGCCAGCCGGGGAAATCCTGATCGGACATGTGCTGCTTCCTTTCCTGCTTGCCGCCATATGGGGGCCGGAGCGGGCCGCGACAAGGCGGCGTTCCCGGCTCCGGGCATAGCGCAGAGCCGGGCGGAAGGAAATGCACCGGGGGCCGGGTGGGGTGCGGCGGGGGCCCGGAACGAAAAAGGCCCCGCCGGTGCGGGGCCTTTCGGATTGTTCTGGAAGGCGCGGATCAGAGCGCGTCTTTGATCCAGCTTTCGATCGAGGCTTTGGGGGCCGCGCCGGTGCGGTTGGAGACCACTTCACCGTCCTTGAACAGGAACAGCGCCGGGATGCCGCGCACGCCGAGGGCGGCGGCAACGCCGTGGTTGTGGTCGACATCGACCTTGGCGATCTTCACCTTGCCTTCGTATTCCTTGGCCAGCTCTTCCAGAGCCGGGCCGATCTGCTTGCAGGGGCCGCACCATTCGGCCCAGAAATCGACCACGACGGGAATGTCGGAGCCTTTCACTTCCTCATCGAAGGTCGCGTCGGTGACGGGAACGGTGGCCATGATTCTCTCCTTGCGGGTTGGGCAGCCGGAAAACTTGAGTGGGGAAGGTAGGTAGGCGCCGGAGAGTCGTCAAGCCGTTGTAGCGCGCGCCAACGCCGCAGACACAAGATCGTGTGGTAGCGCCATATAGCTTTGCGTCGTGGTCCAGATGAGCCCGGTTTCGACTTCGCGATCCGGCCAAATCTGCGCCAATGCGGCGGCATAGGCCCCCATCTGGCGCAGCAGGCCCTCGGGCGTGTCCGCCGGGCAGTCGGGCACCGTTCGGTTCGATTTGAAATCCACCGCCACCACCCGGTCGGGCAGGACAAGCAACCGGTCGATGATGCCATGGATGCGCCCGACCGGCTCTATCTCGGCGGAAACGGGCACCTCGGCGATACTGTCCGCCGCGAAGAAGCGGGCAAGCCCGGGGGCATCCAGAACCGCCAGCGCCTCGGATGCCAGCGTGTCGGTCTCGTCGGGCAGCTCTTCGGCGATGGCCAGGACATGCGGCACGGCGGCGGCACGCTCGGCCGCCGGCAGCGCGGCGAGATGTTCCAGAAGCAGGTGCAGCACGGTGCCGCGCCGTTTCGCCTCGTCCGGGTCCTCGCCCTCTTCGCCGCTCAGCGCCTTGGCGCCGCCGAGATCCGAGGGCGAGCGCGACTCGGGCAGCGGCGCGGCGGCGGGGGCCGGCAGGCGGAAGAGCTCGGGCAGGGCGGCTTTGGTCTCGGGCTCTTCGGGGCGCGTTTCGTGGGGCAGATCGCTCCAGTCCGCGTCACCCAGCCGCAGCCCGTCGCCGCGCCCCCAGGCGCCGAAGTCGTATTCCGCGGGAATCGCGCCCGCGCGCGTCATGCCGCCGCGCACCTGATCGTACCAGGCGCTGCCGTCCTTCCCGAGATCGCCGGCGGCGGCCACCACCAGCCATTTCTCGGCCCGGGTCAGCGCCACATAGAGCAGCCGGTCGCGTTCGCGCTGATCGGCATCCTTGGCGCGCGCCAGTGCCTCGGCCTGTACCTGCGGCTGGCTGTCGGCGCTGGCCTTCCAGACCGTGCCGGTCTCGCCTTCGAGCAGGCTTTCGCGGATCGTCACCATGGGTTTGGCGCAATCGGGCAGGATGACGATGGGTGCTTCGAGCCCCTTGGCCCCGTGCACCGTCATCACCCGGATGCGCGCCCCGGCGCTGTCGGGTGCGCGCTTGATCTCCAGATCGTCGGTCTGCATCCATTCGAGGAAGCCGGTGAGCGACGGCACCTCGGTCTGCTCATAGGCCAGCGCCTGCTGCAACAGGGCGTTGACGCCGTCCTCGGCCTCTTCCCCCAGCCGCCCGAGCAGCTTTTGCCGCCCGTCATGGCGGATCAGGATCCGTTCGATCAGATCGTAGGGGCGCAGGAAATCGGCCTTGCCGCGCAGATCGTCCAGAATCGCCAGAACCTCGGGAAAATCGTCTCTCTTCCCGCGCAACTCGGCCCAGAGATAGCTGCCCTCCTTGCGGCTGTGGGCCAATGTGAACAACGCCTGTTCCGACAGGCTAAATAGCGGAGAGCGCAGCGCGGTGGCCAGCGACAGGTCGTCTTCGGGGGTGGCAAGAAAGGACAGCAGCGCGCCGATGTCCTTCACCGCCAGCTCGGACATGACCTTGAGGCGGTCGGCGCCGGCGATGGGCAGGGCGCGCTGCTTGCAGGCGCGGATGATCTCGGCAAAGAGCGCGCCGCGCCCGCGCACGAGGATCAGGAAATCGCCGGCATGGGCAGGGCGCGTCTGGTAGCTGCCGCTATGGCCGATCTCTTCGGGCAGCGGCGTGCCGATGGTGCGGGCGATAAAGCCGGCGACGCGGTTGGCAAGGATCACCGCGTGATGCTGCTGGCCCACCCGGTCGACCGGTTCGAACCAGTCGCGATCTTCCTCTTCGTCCTTCGTCGGCTCGACGGCCGGCCAGAGATCGACGCGCCCGGGCATCTGCGTCTTGAAGGCGCGGTGCTTTTGATCCTGGGAGAACCCCGCCGCCTCGCGCCCCTCGAAGGTGGTGTCCACCAGGCGCAGGATCGGGTCGGCGGACCGAAAGCTGTATTCCAGCATCATGCGGCACAGCGGCGCGTCGGTGCGTTTCAGCCGTTCGGCGAATTCGTCGCACATGCGGTCGAACTCGCGCGGGTCGGCGCCCTGGAAGGAATAGATCGACTGCTTCTTGTCGCCCACGACAAAGATCGTGCGGCGCACATCCGAGCGCGCGCCTTCGCCGCTGGTGAACTCATGCGCGAGCCGCTCGATCACCTGCCATTGCACCGGCGAGGTATCCTGCGCCTCGTCCACCAGAATGTGGTCGATGCCGCCGTCGAGCCGGAACAGCACCCATTCCGCGACGCGGTCGTCGGAGAGCAGGTCTCGGGCGCGGGTCACCAGATCGTCGAAATCGAGCCAGCCGCGGCGCTGCTTCTCGGCCTCGTAGGCGGGGAGGAAAGCCTGCGCGAAGCGGTGCAGCGCGTGCTCGCGCCGGGCGGCGGCGAGGGCGAGCCGGGTTTCACGGGCATCCTCGACCCGCGCGGCGAGCTGGTCGAGCCGGTCCCAGAGCCCGCCAAGCGCGGCCTTGGTGTCTTTTGTCGGGACGCGGCTGCTGCGGGTGCCCTTCTGTGTTAGAAAGGCCGCTTCAAGCGCGACAAGACTGTCCAGATCGCGCCCCGAGACGCCAGAGAGCTTTTCCGCGGCGGTCTGGTCGGTGCTCTTGCCCATTCGCAGGATGGGAAGCGCCTCGCCGACAAGCTCCGCCTCGCCGCCCAGAAAGACCTGCGAGAGCAGCGAGTCCTCGTCGTCGCCGGGTTGTAGCCCGTACAGCGCCCAGATCGCCGTCTCGGAGCGGGGCGGCAGGAATGTGTCTCTGTTTCCGCAGATTTCCGCGAGGAACGCCTCGTGGTTTTCCGGCAGCCAGGGCGCCATCTCGGCCACCAGAGGTGCTTTTGCGCCTTCGGACAGCCGGTCCAGCACCTCGGCGCGCAGTCGTTGCGCGGCGCGATCCTCCATCTCGTGGAACTGCGGCGAGACTCCGGCTTCGAGCGGGAAGCGGCGCAGCAGGCTGGCGCAGAAGGAATGGATCGTCTGGATGCGCAGCCCGCCGGGCGTTTCGATGGCGCGGGCAAAAAGCGTGCGCGCGCCGGCCAGACGGTCGGGCGGCAAGGCCCCGTCGAGCCCGAGCTGGCGCAGCTCGTCGCGCAGGCTGCCGTCGTCGAGCATCGCCCAGGCGCCGAGCCGGCGGAACAGCCGGTTCTGCATCTCGGTCGCGGCGGCCTTGGTGTAGGTGAGGCAGAGGATATGTTCCGGCAGCACCCCGTCGAGCAGCAGCCGCGCCACCCGGTCGGTCAGCACCCGCGTCTTGCCCGATCCGGCATTGGCCGACAGCCAGGTCGACATATCCGGACGGGCGGCCTGAACCTGGCGTTCGCTGGCGTCGTTGCGGCTCATTCCAGCACCTCGGGCTTCGGCGTGTCGATCAAATCCCATTCGCCGAACCGGGACAGGTGATCGTATTCGGACAGGTCCTTTTCCTTGAGCAGCGCGGCGCGGGCGGTATAGCCGCGTTCGCGTTCGAACCAGCGGGTCATCAGCCGCTCGAACTCGTCCCAGACCTGTGCGGCGGGCGCCTCGTCGAGCGGGGCGGGCACTTCCTTGGGTGTCGCGGCGACCGAGACGAACACCGCCCGTTCGGTGTGTCTGGGGTGCAGATCCTTGAAGGCGCCGCGCTCGATCATGGCAGCCTCGAGCAAGAGCTGCTTGTCGAAATAGCGCTGTTCCTTGGGGCTTGGCGCGGTGCCGGTCTTGTAATCGTAGAGATGGGCGTTGCCGCGCGCGTCGATGTCGATCCGGTCGGCTTTGCCGCGCAGGGTAAAGCCAAGCGCGGGGATCAGCGCCTGACCCATGATCTCGAAATGGGTCGGATGGGCAAGGGTCCGGCGGGCCAGCTCGGTCTCGGTGAACCAGTCGGCGATCCGCGCAATCCGCGCCAGCCACAGGTGGCGGGTCGTCGGATAGGGCACGATCTCCGGGTCGCCGACGATCTGCGCGGCTTTGTGCAGCAGGACGTCGGCGCGGAGTTGCGCCGGATCAGAGACGCTTTCCTTGATGAACTCCTCAAGCACGCGGTGGATCAGCGTGCCGCGCAGCAGCGCGTCGGGGGCGCGTTGCAGCGGGTTCAGCGGCGCAAGGCGCAGCACCCGCTTGGCGTAGATGTGGAACGGGTCGCGGATCAGATGCTTGATCTCGGTGACCGACAGCCGGCGCGGCCGCGCGGCGACGGGCGGGGCGGGCGAGGGGCGCGGCGCGGGGGCGCTGGGAAGCGGCTCTTCCAGCGCGCGGGCCAGCGCCAGCCAGTGGGCGCCGCGCCGCCGCATGTCCTTCAGCGCCTCGGGGCCGCTGCGCTGGGGCAGCCCGTTCATCAGGTTGGTGAGCCGGTTCAGCCAGCGCGAGGGCACCGTTTCGGCATCGTCGGATTTCAGCGCGCGGGTGAGCCAGACCTGCGGCGCCGCCACGGCCTGCTGGAAATCATGGGCGGCAAGCCCGATGCGCCGTTCCGGCACGAGCAGCCCCGCCTTGTGCCGCATTCGCCGGTTCAGCCAGGGGTCGGCGCCGGGCAGTTCCGGCCAGCTTCCTTCGTTGAGCCCGCCGAGGATCAGCAGATCGGCGCCCATCACCCGCGCCTCGAGCGTGCCCCAGATCAGAATGCGCGGATGCGGGGCGTCGCGGTCGCGCAGCTCCTCGCGGGCAAGGATGGCGCCGAAAAGATCGGCATAATCGCGCGGGTCGAGATCGGTGCCATGGGCGGCCTCGGCCTTTAGCGCCGCGACCACCGACCGGGTCTTGCGCCCGGCGGCCTCTTTCCACAGCTCGGAGTCCTCCGCCTCGGGCCCTGCGGCGATCTTCTCGGCGCGTTCCAGATGCGTGGCGATCCAGTCGGAAAGAGACCGGGTGCCGCGCACCGGTGGCTGGCAGAAACAGGCCACGACCCACGCGGCCCAGCTCTCCTGCTTGGCCGCCACACCCCAGGCGTGGAGCTTTTCGGGCTGCGGGTAGGGCCAGGATTTGGCGCGGATATGCAGTTCGAGCTCGTGGGTGGCGCGCAGATGCTCGCCGCGCGCCCGGGTGCTGTGGGTGAGCGGATGCTTGAGCAGGGTCAGCAGCGCCTCGGCGGTCAGCTCCTGCTGGAACAGGCCCGCCACATGGCGCAGGAAGCGGCCCGGCGGGGTCAGTTGCAGCGGCGTGCCGGCGCTGTCGTCGGGCAGGATGTTCCAGCGATCGAGCGCCGCGGTGACCTGCCGGGTCAGCATCCGGTCGGGGGTGATCAGCGCCGCCGTCACCCCCTCTTCGGCGGCTTGCCGCAGGCGCAGGGCGATGGCGGTGGCCTCGTCGCGCTGCGAGGGCGCCTCGA
The DNA here is from genome assembly GCF_024721115.1 of Salipiger pentaromativorans. Taxonomy (GTDB): domain Bacteria; phylum Pseudomonadota; class Alphaproteobacteria; order Rhodobacterales; family Rhodobacteraceae; genus Salipiger; species Salipiger pentaromativorans. The sequence continues at coordinate 123,191 of NZ_JAMDHK010000012.1, forward strand.
CCAGCGTCAGCTCGGCGGTGGCGGCGGCGAGATCGGGCAGCGCGGGCCCTTCGTCGCGCCACTGGTCGGTGACCGGCGCCGGGCGGAGCGCCAGCGAGATCAGGCGGTTGCGTTCAGGCTGCGGGGCGGGATCGTCGGTCCAGCGCATCACCTCTGTTGCGCGGATGCCGAGATCGGCCATCAGCCTGGCAAAGCGGAATTGCGGGTGATCCTCGCCCGACAGCGCATCGCTCAGCCCGTCCCAGACCCGCTCGGGCGTGTCGAAATCGAACCCGGGCAGCACCAGCGCGCCTTGCGGCAGTCCGGCCACCGCGCGCATCAGCCGGTTGGTCATCCCGCGCGAGCCGGTGGAGCCCGCCAGGATCACCGGATGTGCGGGCGGCCGCGTTTCCCAGTCTTTCAGTCGCTGTTCCAGCGCAAGACGACGGAACGCGCTGGTGTCGGGCGCATCCTCTCCGGTGTCGAAATAGCGCTGCACGATCGAAAGGAAGCTGAGCGCGCGCTGCCAGTGGCCGGACTCATCGCTGACATCCAGCCCGGCGATGATTTCGGGCGAGACGCCCTCGTCCTGCATCTCGTCCATCAGCGTGGCAAGGCTGTCGGCCAGATCGAAAAGCGCCGTGCGCGGGGCGAGATCGGGCTGCGCGTCGAGCAGTTTCGACACCAGCCCGGTCAGTTCCAGCCGCCGGCGCAGCGGTGACACGGGCGCGGGCAGCCGGGCCAGCGCCACCGGATCGGCGACACCGCCCAGCAGGCGGATGCGGGGCAGCAGACAGGCCGGGCCGCTGTCGAAGATCTGCCGGATACGGCGGGCCATGCGGGTGGTGTTGACGATCAGCTCGACCCGCGCCATCGCCTCGGGCGGCTGCCCGGCCATGCGCCGGCGCAGCCCCGCGACCAGCGCCGCGGGAAAATCGACCCCTGAGGCAAGCGCGAACACGCGCGGGGTCGTGCCCGGGTCAAACATCGGCGTCCAGCATCTCTTCGGCCAGCGTTATGCCCTCGGGGTGGCCGACATCGCACCAGTGACCGGGATAGCTCAGGCCAAAGAGGCGGCCCGCCGCGTCCATGCCGTTCCAGATCAGGTTCAGCGAAAAGACCGGTCTGGGGACGATCTCCAGCGCCCCGGTCTTTAGGATCTGCGCGCCGGTATAGACAAGATCGCCCCGGCGGAGGAGCCTTCCGTCGTTCTCCATCGAGAAATCGCCGCCGCCCTTGCGGCCGACCGCGCGGGCGAGGGGCACGCAGAGCAGCAGCGCATCCATGCGGTCGGGGTCCCAGGCCTCGGCCAGAAGGCGCAGCGGGTTGGGGCCGGACCAGACCGCATCGGTGTTGAGCGTAAAGACCGGATCGGCGCCGAGCAGCGGCAGCGCGGCGCGCAGCCCGCCGCCGGTGTCGAGGATCTGCGGTTCCTCGCGCGAGACGGCGATGCCGCGATCCGCGAGATGGGTCTCGATCTGGTCGGCGCGGTAATGGGCGTTGGCCACGCGGCGCAGCGGGCCGAAACCGTCGGTGAGCTCCAGCGCATGGTCGATCAACGGCTTGCCGGCCACCTCGATCAGCGGTTTGGGGCGGTCGGCGGTGAGCGCGCCCATGCGGGTGCCGAAACCGGCGGCAAACAGCATCAGGGCATCGGGCATGGGGTTTTCAGCCTTTGCAGTCTTTCCGGCGTCGGGGCGGGCAGCGTCTCTTGCAGGAGCGTGGCGATCCCGGCCAATGCGGGATGGCTCAGGTCGGATTGCAGATGGCCCCAGACACGCGGGATGAGGTCGATGTAATGCGGCTTGCCACGGCTGGCGGCAAGCCGCGCGAAGACGCCCAGGATGCGCAGGTTGCGCTGGGCGCCGAGTACGGCGAGGGCACTGCGGAACGGCGCGTCCGGCAGGCCGGTTGCGTCAAGATAGTGCCGGATGACGGCCTCGGCGGTCTCGGGCAAGACGTCGCGCCGCGCGTCTTCGATCAGGGAGACGAGATCATAGGCCCGGTGGCCTTGCAGCGCGTCCTGAAAATCCAGCAGCCCGGCGCGGGCGGCACCCGCGCGCGCGGGCAGCCAGAGGATGTTTTCGGCGTGGAAATCGCGCAGGATCATCACGTCGGTGTCGGCGGCGTGCTGCCGCAGCGCGGTTTCGAAGGCCCCGGCGCAGATCCGGGCGGCGTCGGCGGCGGGCCTGTGGCCGGCGCCGGCGGCATAGCAATCGAAGGCGAGGTCGGTCATCGCCGCCAGACGGGGCGGGTCGGCCTGCGGCAGCTCTGCGGGCGGCGCATGGCGGTGCAGGGCGATCAGCGCGTCGGTTGCGGCGATATAGAGACGCTTTTCGGTCTCGGGATCGGTGGCGAGCCGGGCGATCAGCCCGTCGCCCAGATCTTCGAGCAGCAGCAGGCCCGGCGCTTCGGCGAGGATGCGCGGGGCGCTGAGGCCAAGCGCCGTCAGATGCCGCGCGAGCCGGGCGAAGAGCGCGGTGTCGCCCTCGGGATCTTCCATGAGGATCGCGGTTTCGCCACCGCGTGCCAGCCGGGTGTAGCGCCGCGCCGAGGCGTCTCCGGCAAGCGGCATGGCGCGGGCCGCGTCCCAGCCGGCGCGTGCGAGAAAGGCCGCGCTCATGCCGAAAGCTCCGCGACCGTCGCGTCCCAGCGCGGGTCGCGCCAGTCGAGCGCCAGGCTGCGGGACTCGTCGGTCTCACCCGGGCCGAAGCTGAGCGAAAGCGCGCTCTCGGGGGCGAGGTCCTGGAGGCGGTCGGGCCATTCCACCAGACAGATGGCGCTTTCGAAGGCGTCGGTCAGCCCGAGCTCGATGCATTGGTCGGGGTCGGAGAGGCGGTAAAGGTCGCTGTGCCACAGCTCGCCCGCCGGCGTGTCGTAGACCTGGATCAGCGTGAAGGTGGGCGAGGGCACATCCTCGGGCGGGTCCTGGAGGGCCTGGATCAGACAGCGCGCGAAATGGGTCTTGCCGGCACCGATGCCGCCGGACAGCAGCAGCACGTCGCCCGGGCGCAGCTTTTCGGACAGCGCGGCGGCGAGGGCGCAGGTCGCCTCGGGCGAGGGCAGGGTCAGGACGGCGCGGGGCAGGGTCATGGGCGCGAAAATATCGCGCCCGACCGGCGGCGCAAGGGCGATCAGGCGCGGGCGGTTTGCATGTCCGGCTGACGGGCGGTCAGGGCGGGGATCTGGCCGAAGCGCACCAGCGTCGCACCGCCCGCCAGCGGTTCTGCCCGGCACAGCATGTGCTGCCCGGCGAGCGTTTCCAGCTCGGCATCCCAGGCGGCGCGGTCGCGCAGGGTCAGCACGAAGTCGCGCAGCTCGGCCCAGATCGGGCTGGGCTTGCAGGCGGCCTGCCAGTCGCGCGTGGCCTCGGCGATGCCGACCTCGGCAAAGGCGCTGTCCGGGTCCGTGCCCCAGAGCCGGCGATAAGCCTCGTTGCAGAAGGACAGCACGCCGAGCTGCGAGAACACCGCGACGCCGTCGTCGAGACAGTCGAGCACGGCCTGGCTGATCTCCATCTCCTGCCGGAAGCGGCGGGTGAGCGAAATCTCGGCGCTGATGTCCTCGAAGAGAAAGGCGACGCCGCCGTCCGGATGCGGCCGTCCGGTGATCTTGTAGGTCAGGCCCGACGGCAGGTTCCAGGTTTCGATATAAAGATCGCTGCTTGCGGCGGCGATGACATCGCTCAGCTTTTCGCACCAGCTCCGGTAGTTCTTGGGCTCGGGCATCATCTGCTTTTCGCGCAGCAGATCGAAGAAGCTCAGCAGATTGGGCCGGCTGCTGAGGAATTCCGCCGGCAGGCAGGTCAGGTCGATCAGCGCCGGGTTGAACAGGACAAGGCGCCGGTCCTTGTCGAAGACCGCCAGCGCGATGGGCAGATGCGCGAAGATGCGCGTGAGGGTCTGGAGAAAGTTGCGCTGCGTCGCCTCGGCATGAATCACCGCGTCGATGTTCTGGCCGAAATGCAGCCAGCCGTCGGGCACCCGGTAGGATTGCACCTCGTACCAGGATTGCGTGCCGTCCTCGCGCCGGCCGATGCTGGCGCGGGTGACATGCACGTCTTCGTCCGGGCCGGGGAGGATGCCGAAGGGCGGGGCGGTCTGGCCGGGAAGCCCGGCCTGGGCGCAGAGATCGGCAAAGCCGGCATTACTCCAGACCACCTGGCGGTCGGCATCGGTCTGCCAGATCGGCGCGGGGGCGCGGGCCATGACCCCGCGCAGCCGCGCGAGTTCGTGCTGGTCGGCGCGCAGGCGCAGTGATTCTCCGGTGCCGAGCGGCGGGCCGGAGAGAGTGACGCGCAGGCAGCGCCCCGCGGGGGTGAGGGTCAGCAGCGTTTCGGGATCGCCGAGCGCCGGCAGCACCGCAGGTTCGGCCGGCTGCCGGTCGGGCAGGGGCCCGAAGAACGGTTGCAGCGCGGCCGCGATCTCGGACCAGCCGAGCCGTTCGCAGGTGGAACAATCGAGCAGGCGCCGTGCCTGGAAGGTGGCGTCGGTGAGGACGCCGTCGGTGACCAGCATCTCGGTCTGCGTCCGCCCGGACGAGGGCGCGGCGGCCGGGCGTTTGTCACGGCCCGAAAACCACATAAGCCAGGCCCCGGAAAAGGCCGCCGCACCGGCGCCGAGGCCGGTGGCGAGTGCAATCACCGTATCTAACACACTGTCTGTCCCAAACAGATCGTTGTCCCCAGAGACCGGACTAGGCAGAGAAGGTTAATTTCGGGTTAAGCCGGGACAAAGGGCGTGGCTGTCAGATTTCGATGGGGCGGTTTTCCCCAAGCGGGGTGCCCGGCGCCGGGCGCGCCGGGACCACGCTGGCGCGCGGCCAGACGACCTCGACGATGGCGCCGCGGCGGGCGCCTTTTTCCGAGCCGATGAACGGATCGGCGCCATTGGCAAAGCTCAGCTCGGCGCCGCTGCGTTCCAGCAGCGTCTTGGCGATGAACAGCCCCAGCCCCATGCCTTCGTATTCGGGGCGCGTGCTGCGGTCGCTTTCGCTGCGGCGGCGGCGCATCAGCGGGTCGCCCAGCCGCCCGATGAGATGCGGCGGAAAGCCCTGACCGTCGTCCAGGATGCGGATGGTCACGGTTTCCGCGGTCCAGATCGCCTCGACCCAGACCTGGCTGCGGGCGAAATCCACTGCGTTCTGGATCAGGTTGCGCAGCCCGTGGATGATCTCGGGCCGGCGCAGGATCTGCGGTTGCAGCGGCTCGCCGCCGGGGCCGGGGCCGTCCTCGATCACGATCTGCTTGCCGCGGTTCTCATGCGGTTCGGCGGCTTCGCGGATCACCTCGGTCAGCGGCGCCTGGCGCAGATGCAGATCGTCTTTGCCGGCGCGGCCCATGCCGCGCAGGATGTCACGGCAGCGGTCGGCCTGGTCGCGGATCAGCCTGGCGTCTTCCTGCAATTCGGGCCGGTCGTCGAGATCCTCGATCAGCTCGGCCGAGGTCAGTTTGATGGTGGCCAGCGGCGTGCCCAGCTCATGCGCCGCCGCCGCGACCACGCCGCCCAGATCGTTCAGCTTCTGCGCCCGTGACAGCGCCATCTGCGTCGCCGTCAGCGCGTCGGACATGGCGTTCATCTCGCGGGTGATGCGGCGGGCGTAGACCGAGATGAACACCAACGCGATTGTGATCGCCGTCCATTGGCCGAAGATGAACACTTCGGGCAGGCGCAGGGTGACGCCGTCGAAGGTCCTCAGCGGCAGGTGAAAGAAGGCCATCACCGAGATCAGCACGAAGGCGGTGATGTTGAGAATGATGGTCGAGCGCAGCGACAGCACCGCCGCCGAGACCGTGACGGGCCCCAGCACCAGCAGCGAAAACGGGTTGTTCAGCCCGCCGGTCAGGAACAGCAGGAAGCAGAGTTGCAGCAGGTCGAACATGACCATGAGCGAGTTTTCGTTTTCCGACAGGCGTTTGTTCTCGGGGAAGATGAACATCGCCACGAGGTTGCCGATGATCGACACGCCCACCGCGAGATAGCAGAGCCCCAGCTCGAGCCGCAGGTCGTAAAGCTGCTGCGCCACCAGGATCGCGATGAGCTGGCCGCCGATGGCGACCCAGCGCAACAGGATCATGGTGCGCAGCCGGATGAAGTTGCCGCGCTGGTCCTCGCCCAGCAATCCCAGGTCGGTCTGGCTCATCTGCGCGCTTTCGTCCCTTGATCCTGCGTGGTCAATTGATAGGTCTGCGGGGTCTTTTACGCAATCAACTCCGGACCCGTTGCCCATGCGCTGGATTTTCGCCGCCGCCGCCGCCGTTCTCGCCCTGCTTCTGGGGGGGATCTGGTACGCCACCCGGCCCGGCGATCAGGCGGTGGACCCGTTCGCGCCCTGCCGCACGGCGGCCATTGCGGGCGGGGCCGAGCAGATCGGCGGGCCGTTCACGCTGGTCAATTCCGATGGCGAGACGGTGACTGACGCAGATGTGATCACCGGGCCGACGTTGCTGTATTTCGGCTATACCTTCTGCCCGGATGTCTGCCCGCTGGACACGGTGCGCAACGCCGATGCGGTGGATCTTCTCGAGGCGCAGGGCAAGATGGTGACGCCGGTCTTCATCTCGATCGACCCGGAGCGCGACACGCCCGAGGCGGTGGGCGATTTTGCCCATAACGTGCACGAGCGGATGATCGGGCTGACCGGCTCGCTCGAGCAGGTCAAGGCGGCGAGCCTGGCCTACCGGACCTATTACAAGAAGCAGCCCTCGGACGACGAGTTCTATCTGGTGGACCATTCCACCTTCACCTATCTGGTGCTGCCGGGGCACGGTTTTGTCGAATATTTCCGCCGCGATCTGCCGCCCGAGGCGCTTGCCGAGCGCGCGGCCTGCTTTATCGACCGGATGTAAGCGCTTTGGGCATTTGACCCCTTGGCCCCTGCGGGATATTACCGTCTTCCAGACGGTGAACGGGACCGGGGGGAAAATCGTGTCGGAACAGACGATCGAAGAGCTGGGCGACGACAGATCGCTGCTTCTTGTCGACGATGACGAGCCGTTCCTGCGGCGTCTAGCCAAAGCCATGGAAAAGCGCGGCTTCGAGGTCGAGACCGCCGGATCGGTCGCCGCCGGGAGTGCCATCGCCACGGCGCGTCCGCCCGCCTATGCGGTGGTCGATCTGCGGCTCGACGATGGCAACGGGCTCGACGTGGTCGAGGTGCTGCGCGAACGGCGCCCGGATTCCCGCGTGGTGGTGCTGACCGGCTATGGCGCGATTGCCACGGCGGTGGCCGCGGTCAAGATCGGCGCGACGGATTACCTGTCGAAGCCTGCGGACGCCACCGACATCACCAACGCGCTGCTGGCCAAGGGCGAGACGCTGCCGCCACCGCCGGAAAACCCGATGAGCGCCGACCGGGTGCGCTGGGAACACATCCAGCGGGTCTATGAGCTCTGCGACCGCAACGTGTCGGAAACCGCGCGGCGGCTGAACATGCACCGCCGCACGCTTCAGCGGATCCTGGCGAAGCGCTCGCCGCGCTGAAGTCCTCTCGCTCGTGGAGGGCGGCGGGGTGTTCCGCCGCCGTTGTGCCTGTGCGATGTCTCCGACGGGAGTATTTCACGGAAAGATGAAGAACGGTCTCAGGACAGGGTGAATTTCTTCATCACGGCACTGGGCGTTTGCCCGTAGCTCTGGAACCCCATCGCCTCGTAATAGGCCTGCCCGCCCGCATTCGCATGGCCGATGCTGGCGTCGATGGCGGGCAATCCGGCGTCTTTCGCGGCGCGATGACTGATTTCGAAGAGACGACGGCCGATGCCACGCCCGTTGTGGTTTGCATCCACATAGGTGCCGATGATGCCCCATCCGGGAGTCACACCATAGGGATTGCCGGTGCGGGCGCGTTTCAGAGACTGGAAGCCGATCACCTCTCCCCCGGCTTCGGCCAGAGTGCAGGCGATGCGGTCGGGGTTGTCGATATAGCGGGCCAGCACATCTTCGGGTGCGGAGGGGCGGGGGCTGTTCTTCGCTTTCAGGATCGCGGTGAGCAGACGGCTCATGCCGGTCGCGTCCTCCGGCGTCGCCGGGCGGATGCGCAACGGGGCGGTTTCAAAGATCATAGCGCTTCAGCACCTTGTCCACGACCTGACCGTTGCCCATCACATAGCCCCTGATCGCGCCGTAATCCTCGAAGCCGCGCGACTGGTAATAGATCAGCCCGCCCTCGTTGTCGGCGCGGATCTCGGCGTTGATCCAGGCATAGCCCGCGGCACGCGCGGCGGCCCTGGTGGCGTCGAACAGTTTCGAGCCGATGCCCAGCCCGGTCTTTCCCACGCGGGCGAATGTGGCGATCTGGCCGACGGTCGCGCCATGGTCGCGGTGCGGTTCGATCCACTGGAACCCCATCAGATGGCCGCCCGCATCCTCGGCCACATGCCAGATCGAGCACGGGTCGGCCTCCATCCAGCTTTGCAGATCCGCGCGGCTCACCGGGTCGGTAATCGCGGTGGTGCCGCCGATCGCGATGATCTCGTTCAGCAGTTCGGCCATGGGGCGGGCGTCGAGCGGTCCGGCACGGCGGGTGGTGATCGTCATGGCAGGCGCTCCAGCAGCGCCGCGTGGCGGGCGGTGAAATCGCGGCGCACCTCGACCGGCGGGCGCAGATGGATGTCGAGCCCCGCGATCACCTCGGGTGCCGGACGGCCGAAGAACTTCGTCGCCTCGGCCTCGGTAAAGCCCGCGATCTGCGTGGCCTCCATCCAGGCCGAGACCAGATCGGCCTTCTTGATCTGCTTTTTCAGCTTCGCAGACGTCAGGGCGGGCAGGCCGAAACGGATGTGGATCGCCGCCGAGAGCCGCTTGTCGAGCTCGCCATAGCTGGGCCCCACCGCCGCTTTCACCGGCGAAATCATGTCGCCGATCACGTATTCCGGCGCGTCGTGCAGCAGTGCGGTGAGCTGCTCCTGCGGGCGGGCTGTGGGGCAGAGGCGCGAGAACAGCGCCTCGACCAGCAGCGAATGTTCGGCCACGGAATAGGGATAATCGCCCTCGGTCTGGCCGTTCCAGCGGGCGACAAAGGCAAGCCCGTGGGCGATGTCCTCGATCTCGATATCCACCGGGGTCGGATCGAGCAGGTCGAGCCTGCGGCCCGAGAGCATCCGTTGCCAGGCGCGGGGTTGCTTCATAAGTTCGAGTATCGTCCTAGGATTGCTGGGTCGAAGGCCAAATCGCTCCTGCGACGAAGCCGAATAGAATCTTTAGAAGATCATAAAACCAAGCAGCCTTTGGATTTGTGCTGACCCCGGAGATGACGTCGTATGCGACGACGGTAATAGAGAACAGGGTTAGCACTATCACGATACCTATAGACAGGTAGAAAATAACCTGGCGTTGCTTGAGGTCGAATTTCTTTCGGCCCAACTCAGCATCGTCGAACGCGCGTGCGTCGCCTTCGCTGATGTTGATCGGTGTCTGATCTGCCATGAACTATCCTTCGGTCATCTCCGATGGGCAGCATTGCGCAAGACGGGTTTTTAGAACCCGATAAATTCACTCTTGGTTTCGTTATCGTCGCTCCATGCGCCAACGGTCATGCCGCGCTTGTCGCGAGCATCTCTTGCGTGAGCCAAAAGATTTATCGCCAGACGAAAGACTTCAGACTTTGGCTTACCCGTTTCTCGGGCGAGCTTTTCAATCTCTTCAGCGAGAGCTTTGTTTACATCAACCGTGAAGCGATACTTTTCCATTTTGATTCTCCGATAAAGGCGTGCTCCAGTACGGTCACAACCCTCCGACTCCCGATAGGGCGGGCTCCTCACAGAGCCGCCCTGACAACTCATACCTACTACAAATGTTCCACGAGTGCAAGATATTCATGAAATTTTACGGAAAAAGTAATGATGGAGAGCGGTGAGTTCTTCATATTATCTCGTCGCGCGCGCGCTGTATATGAAAGCTCGTCACCATGTGAGCGTCTAGTTGTCGACGGCCTTCTCCTGCTTTTCATAGCCGCTTGGCTAAGGGCTGCGACGGAACAGGAAGACTTATCGGTCGTTGATCTGGACAAGGCTCGATTTCGAAGCATGATCGCAGGGCCGGGCAACGCCCTCGAGCTTTTTGAAGACGAAGTGAGACTAAAGATAAGCCTAGTCTTCGATGAGCGTAAGTGTCAGCTGACATTAGAAGAGATCTCCCGGTACTAGATTGAGGCTCAGATCTCCATGGGCGTGCAGGCGTATACGAAATTGCCGTGCAGACGGCCGATCTTGCGATAGCCGAGGCCCCGGAAGGTGCGCTGCAGCCATTGCTCCTGCTTGAAATATTCCAGAATCAGGATCGGGGTCCAGCGGTGGATCAGGTGCCAGGCGCCGCGCAGGGCCTGTTTCTCGTGCCCCTCGACATCGAGTTGCAGGATCGAAACCTTGCGCGCCAGCGGCACGGTGAAATCCAGCATGAGCGCCTGCACCGGCTCGACGCCCTCGCCCTCCTCCTCGGTGAAATGCGACAGACCGCCCAGGCTTTTGCCCGTCGCGTCGCGGGTGCGGAAGAGGACCGTCTCGTCGCGGTTCGACAGCGCGGCGTTGGTCAGCGTGACGTTTTCCAGCCCGTTCAGCTCCACGGTCTTGCGGGCGGCGGCGTAATTGCCGGGGTTCGGCTCGAAGGCCCAGACCGTCCGGCCCTCGGCCATGGCCGAGGACAGCGCGGGCAGGAAATCGCCAAAGAACGTCCCGGCATGGATGATGTCGCCATCGCCCGCATGGGCGCGCATGAAGCGCAGCGTGTCGGGCTCATAGGCCTGGCCCGCAAGCACCGCCTTGGCGGCGGGCCGGGCCTCCAGCCCCTCGGGCACGCAATAGCGCCCGTATTCGTTCTCGGGATAGGACGTATCCACGTTTTCCACCGCGTTGCCTCGGGATTTATTGTTCTGTTTGGCAAGGATTCTGATGCACGTTGCCTGCCAAATCAAGGGATGCTACCCCGCATGCAACCCAGAGACAGGATCGGAGCGCCGGAAATGGCACAGGACTATATCGTCAAGGACATCGCGCTGGCCGGGTTCGGCCGCAAGGAACTGGACATCGCCGAAACCGAGATGCCGGGCCTGATGGCCTGCCGTGCCGAATTCGGCGAAGAAAAACCGCTGAAAGGCGCGCGCATCGTCGGCTCGCTGCATATGACGATCCAGACCGCCTGCCTGATCGAAACGCTGGTGGCGCTGGGCGCCGATGTGCGTTGGGCCTCCTGCAACATCTTCTCGACCCAGGACCACGCCGCCGCCGCCATCGCGGCGGGCGGCGTTCCGGTCTTTGCGGTCAAGGGGCAGAGCCTGGAAGAGCATTGGGATTATCTCGACCGCTCCTTCCAGTTCGAGGACGGCCCGAACATGATCCTCGACGATGGCGGCGACGCCACGCTTTATGTGCTGCTGGGCGCCCGCGCCGAGGCCGGGGAAGAGATCATCCCGGTGCCGCAATCCGAGGAAGAGACGGTGATCAAGGCGCAGATCGCCAAGCGCATGGCGGCGAGCCCCGGCTGGTTCACCAAGGTGCGCGACCAGATCATGGGCGTATCCGAAGAGACCACGACCGGCGTGCACCGCCTGTATGACCTGCAAAAGACCGGCCGTCTGCCCTTCCCGGCGATCAACGTGAACGACAGCGTCACCAAGTCGAAGTTCGACAACAAATACGGCTGCAAGGAATCGCTGGTCGACGGCATCCGCCGCGCCACCGATGTGATGATGGCGGGCAAGGTCGCCGTGGTCTGCGGCTATGGCGATGTGGGCAAGGGCTCGGCGGCGTCGCTGGCGGGCGCGGGCGCGCGTGTGAAAGTGACCGAGGCCGACCCGATCTGCGCGCTTCAGGCCGCCATGGACGGGTTCGAGGTGGTGCTGCTGGAAGAGGTTGTGTCCTCGGCGGATATCTTCATCACCACCACCGGCAACAAGGACGTGATCCGCATCGAGCATATGCGCGAGATGAAGGACATGGCCATCGTCGGCAATATCGGCCATTTCGACAACGAGATTCAGGTGGCCTCGCTGCGCAACCACAAATGGACCAATATCAAGGACCAGGTGGATATGATCGAGATGCCCTCGGGTGCGCGGATCATCCTGCTGTCCGAAGGCCGTCTGCTGAACCTCGGCAACGCCACCGGCCACCCTTCTTTCGTGATGTCGGCGAGCTTCACCAATCAGGTTCTGGCGCAGATCGAACTCTACAAGAACGGCGCGCAATACGAGAACAAGGTCTATATCCTGCCCAAGCATCTGGACGAAAAAGTCGCTCGGCTGCATCTCGACCGGATCGGGGTGAAGCTGACCAAGCTGTCGCCCGAGCAGGCCGCCTACATCGGTGTGACGCCGGAAGGGCCGTTCAAGCCCGAGCATTATCGCTATTGAGCGGAAGGTGGGCAGAATTGCCCACCCTACACGCCCTGCCCGTTGTGGCATCGTTTCACAAAACGCCCCGCTGGCTCAGCGGGGCGTTTTGCCGTCCGGGCCTTGCAATCGCCGGCGAATGGCGGTGCCTTGCGGCGGTCAGTACGGGAAGGACAGGATATGCGGATCATCATTCACGGGGTCGGCGCCATCGGCGGGGTTGTCGGCGCGGCGTTGATCGAGGCCGGGCAGGAGGTGCTGGGCATCGCGCGCGGGCGCATGCTTGAGGCGATCCGCGCGAAGGGGCTGACGATGATCAGCCCCAAGGGCCGGCTTGAGGTGGCGATGCCCTGCGTCGGACATCCCTCCGAGATCGCGTTCCGCCCCGACGATGTGGTGCTGCTCTGCGTGAAGGGGCAGGATACCGAGGCGGCGCTGCGCGACCTGCGCGCGGCGGGCATGACGGATCAGCCGCTTTTCTGCCTTCAGAACGGGGTGGCCAACGAGCGGCTGGCGTTGCGCTATTTCCCCAATGTGCATGGCGTCACTGTGATGATGCCCGCAACCTATCTGGAGCCGGGTGAGGTGATCACCCATGGCGCCCCCTGCTACGGGCTGTTCGAGATGGGGCGCTTTCCGGGCGGCGTTGATGCTGTGGACGAGGCCCTGGCGGCGGTTCTGACGCAGGCGAATATCGCCGCCTTCCCGATGCAGGCGGTGATGGAGTCGAAATACGGCAAACTGCTGATGAATCTCGGTAATATCGTCGATGCGCTGCTGCCGCAGGAGGCCGATCGCGCGCAGTTCACCGACCGGCTCAAGGCGGAGGCGATGGCGGTCTTCGAGGCGGCGGGGATCGCCTGGAGCGATGTCGGGCTCGACACGCCCCGGCGCAAGGAGTTCCTGCAGATCGTCGATATCGACGGTGCGCCCCGGGCGGGCAGCTCGACGCGGCAGAGCATCGCGCGGGGCGCGGGCAGCGTCGAGACCGATTACCTGAACGGTGAGATCGCGCTGCTGGGGCGGCTGCACGGGGTGCCCGCGCCGCTCAATGCAAGGCTGACCGGGGTCGCCGCCGCGATGGTGGCGCGTGGCGAGGGGGCCGGAGGGATGCGCGAGGCGGATCTGGAGGCGGTGTTCTCGCTCTGAGGCCGTGGTGTTTGTGGCGCGGAGGGATGCCTCCGGCGGGAGTATTTTTCGGAAAGATGAAAGGCAGGGGCACGTTACCAAAGTGACACGGCCCGGCCATGGGGGCGTTACCGTCGGGCGGTAGCAGCCGGTCATTCACTTGCATCAAGGGATGACTGCAATGCGTCTTTCGCTTTCCGTTTTCGCCATGGCTGCGGCGCTGTCCGCGCCGGCGCTCGCCGAAGAGATCTTTCCCGCCACGCTGGCGGGCCATGCCTATCTGCCGGCCCTGTCGCTGGTTGCGCCGCCGGCCGACGCGCCGCGCGATGCCTGGGTGTCGGGCAAATTCACCGGCGGGGCGCGCAACGATGTGCCGATGAGCGTCATGGGCAATGTGGGCAAAGGCTATGGCGGCCACGAGACCGGGATCGCGCTGCCCTTCATCGGCCAGCCGGTGCAGGGCATGTCGGGCTTTGCCATGACGCCCGCCGAGGACGGCAGCCTTTATACGCTGACCGACAACGGGTTCGGCAACAAACGCAACTCGCCTGACGCGCTGCTGTTCTTCCACCGCATGGCACCGGATTTCGAGGCGGGCACCGTCGCGCGCCGCGAGACGATCTTCCTGCGCGACCCCGATCACAAGGTGCCGTTCCGCATCGCCTATGAGGGCAGCGAGAGCCGCTATCTGACCGGCGCCGATTTCGACACCGAGTCGATTCAGGTGCTGGGCGACGAGGTCTTCATCGGTGACGAGTTCGGCCCCTACATCATCCGCGCCAGCCTCGACGGGGTGGTGAAAGAGGTCTACGCCACTCTGCTCGACGGGCAGGAACTGCACGGCCCCGATACCTACAGCGTCTATGTGCCCGCCAGCGCGGGCAGCGATTTCCAGGTGCAGCGGTCGGGCGGTTATGAGGGCATGGCGCTACAGCCGGGCACGGATCTGCTCTGGGCGATGCTGGAGAAACCGATCCTGCTCGACGGTGGCGAGACCGAGGGCCCCTTCCTGCGCGTGATCCAGTTCGATCCGAAAGCCGGCGACTGGACCGGCGAGAGCGTGAAATTCGCGCTGGCCGAGGGGGCGACCGCCATCGGCGATTTCAACTTCATCGACGAGACCCGCGCGCTGGTGATCGAGCGTGACAATGGCGAGGGCGACGCGGCGCTGGCCTGTGCCGAGGGCGTGACCGATACCTCGTCCTGCTATCCGCGTCCGGCGAAGGTGAAGAATATCGTTCTGGTGGATACGGCGGATGTCGATGCTGACGGTTTCATGCGCCGGATCGGCCATATCGACTTGATGAACATCGCCGATCCGGACGGCAAGGCCATCGCGGGCCTGGCGCCGGCGGAGGGGCCGTTCACCTTCCCCTTCTTCACCATCGAGGATGTGGTGCGGGTGGACGAGACTCATATCGTGGTCGCCAACGACAACAACCTGCCCTTCTCGGGCGGGCGCGAGATCGGCAAGGCCGCGCATAACGAGTTCATCCTGCTTTCGGTGCCGGAGCTGCTGGCGGCGAAGTAGGCCGGAAAAAAGGGTGGGCAGATTACCCACCCTACTTTGTGCGAGAGTTTGGGTTGCCGTGTTCGGACCCCGTAGGGTGGGCAATCTGCCCACCCCTCACCTATCGAGCGCTCAGGCGAAGCGCTTGATCTCGCCGGACTTGAGCCGCGCGCTGTAGCTCGTCAACTCGGCCTTCACGATGGGCATCAGGAAATAGAGCCCGATGATATTGATCAGCGCCATGGCGAAGATCGAGGCGTCCGAGAAGTCGATGACCGGCCCGAGATTCATCGCCGCGCCGATGACCACGAAGACGCAGAACAGCACCTTGAAGCTCAGCTCCTGCGCCTTGCCCTCGCCGAACATGTAGGTCCAGGCCTTGAGCCCGTAATAGCTCCACGAGATCATCGTCGAGAAGGCGAAGAGGATGACCGCGATGGCCAGCACATAGGGAAACCACGAGATCGCCGAGCCAAAGGCCGCCGAGGTCAGCGCCACGCCGGACACATCGCCCACCGTTTCCACCCGGCCCAGATCGGCGTTCCAGATGTAATTGCCGGTCTCCGGGTCGATCTGCATCACCCCGGTGATGATGATCACCAGCGCGGTCATGGTGCAGATCACCACCGTGTCGATGAAGGGTTCCAGCAGCGACACAAAGCCCTCGGTGATCGGCTCCTTGGTTTTCACCGCCGAGTGCGCGATGGCCGCCGAGCCGACACCCGCCTCGTTCGAGAAGGCCGCGCGCTTGAACCCCTGGATCAGCGCGCCGACCAGACCGCCCGCGACACCGGCGCCGGTGAAGGCGCCGTCGAAGACCTGTCCGAAGGCCCAGCCGATCTTGTCGAAGTTCATCAGGATCACGATCAGCGCCGTGCCGACATAGAGCACACCCATGAAGGGCACGACCTTTTCGGTCACCTGAGCGATGGATTTCAGACCCCCGACGATCACCGCAAAGACGATTCCCGCAAAGATCACGCCGGTGATCCAGCCGGGGTAATCGCCGACGATATTGGTGATCTGCGCATGCGCCTGATTGGCCTGGAACATATTGCCGCCGCCCAGCGCGCCGAAGACGCAGAAGATCGAGAAGACGATGGCCAGCCCCTTGCCCAGCCCGGCGAAACCGCGCTCGGCCATGCCTTTCGACAGGTAATACATCGGGCCGCCCGAGACCGAGCCGTCTTCGTATTCGTTGCGGAATTTCACGCCCAATGTGCATTCGGTGAATTTCGACGCCATCCCCATGAGCCCCGCGAGGATCATCCAGAACGTGGCGCCGGGCCCGCCGATGGAGACGGCGACCGCGACGCCCGCGATATTGCCGAGCCCCACCGTGCCCGAAAGCGCCGTGGCCAGCGCCTGGAAGTGGCTGACCTCGCCGGCATCGTCCGGGTCCGAATATTTGCCCGAGACCAGCGCGATGGAATGCGGGAAGGCGCGGAACTGCACGAAGGCGAAATAGAGGGTGAAGATCGTCGCCGCGATCACCAGCCAGAGCACGATCCAGGGGAACGAGGTGCCGGGGAAGGGCGAGAAGATAAAGCTCACGAAGGGGCCGGTGGCGGCGCCGATCACGCTGTTGATGGTTTCGTCGATGGAGGCCTGGGCCTGCGCGGCGCCCGAAAGCGCAAAGGCGGTGGCCAGGGATACGGTTTTTCTGTCAAACATTCCGGTACTCTCCTTGGCTCAGGGCACAATAACGGTGGGAACGGGGGCAATCTGGGCCAGACCGAGGGGCACCGAGCCAAAGACCCGTGCCGCCATGGAGTTGGATCCCGACCGACCCACGAAGATGACCGAGGCCTCGGCCTTTTTCGCCTCTTCCACGATCAGCTCGACGACCTGGCCGTAGCGGATCACGCCGTCGGCGGTCACGCCTGCGGCCTCGGCCTTTTGCAGCGCCGGGGCCATGACCACCTCGCGCGCGCGGGCGAGCTCCTGCTTTCGGCGCCCGTGGCGCTCTTCCAGCTCCTGGGGGGTAAGAAAGGAATAAGGCGACCATTCGAGGATATGAACCAGCAGCAGCCGGGCGTCTTCGGCCTTGGCGCGGGTGATGGCGTAATCGAGAACCCCCGGGTCGTCCGGTGCGCCTTCATAGGCCACGACGAATATCTCTGAACTCATTCGGACTGTCCCTTTTTGTCTTTATGTTCGGGTCTATTGGGCGAAATTGTTGCCCTGCGAATGACTCAATGCTCGGCGACAGTCGGCGAGTCTGTCACGAAAATTTTGCAGATCAGCACGAAATTGCCGGTTTCAGGCCCGGTTTTGCCTCTGCTGGGGAAAATGCGGCGATATTTATCTCTTTTTATCCCCAGCGGCGGCGGTAAAGTGCCTGTGATCGCGAGGCGCTCTCGCGAAACGAGCATGCGGGCGACACCCGCCAGATTGGGAGAACGGAACATGGGCAAGAGAGACGAACTGATCGCGAAATACGCTGCGGATCTGAGCGAAAAATGCGGCATGGAGCCGGATATGGGCCTGCTGACCAAGGTCACCATCGGCTGCGGCCCGGCGATCTACAACGACGATGCCTCGACCGTTGCCGCCACGCAGGAGAGCGAGCTGGAGACCGTCAAGACCAACTTCCTCATCAAGAAGCTGGGCCTCGCCGACGGTCCCGAGCTGATGGATGCGATCAATGCGGTGATCGAGACCTATGGCCGGTCCGAGCGCAACAAATATCGTGCGGTCGTCTATTACATGCTGGTCAAGCATTTCGGAAAAGAAGCGGTTTACGGCTGAACCGCGCTTCGGAGCCAAGAAGAAACGCCCGGTCTTAACCGGGCGTTTCTTTATTGGCACGGGGTTTTAGCTATTTGTGTTTTGCCAAAACCGGGGCGGGGGTTTATAACGGATGGGTGGCCAGAATGGCCGGAACCGGGTCGAACCGTGCGCAATGTGGGAGTTGCCGTGGGGTGAGAACGGGGTCCGGCAGCGGCCGGGCCCCGTCCATGCCCGTGCTCCTCAGTCGCCGCTCAGATCAGCGTCAGCACCAGCCCGATCACGCCACAGCCGAATGTCGCATAGCCACCGTCGATCAGTGTCAGCTTGAACGGGCGCATGCCGTAGGCGTTGTTGATCATGATCCAGGGTGCGATGAAGAACAGCCCGACCCCCAGTCCCGACACCAACCCGGCGCCCGCCGTGGCGATGCCTGCCATGCCGAAGATATGCCGCATCATGCCCGCCACCAGCAGCATCGCGAAAGCCGACAGCACGAAGGGCAGGGGGCTGCCGCCTTTCGGTTTGCCGGTCTCGTCGCAGTCGATGCCCGAGGCCTCGAGCCAAGGTTTCGACAGCGCCATATACCAGACGGCCCCGAACACCCAGCCAGCCGCCGCCGCGGCGAGTACGGACATTATGCCCATTCCGGTTCCTCCCTGTTCACGCGCAAGAACTCTTCCCGAGACAGAGGCGTTTGCCTACAGCGTTTCAAGGCCGCTCAGGCATTGGCCATGCGATGCGGAGAATAGAGAGGCCAGTTCCGATGGCCTCAGGGGTCGAGCCCCGCCAGATCGCAGATGATCTGCCACTCGTCCTCGCTCACCGGCTGCACGGACAGGCGCGAGTTTTTCACCAGAACCATCTCGGACAGGCGCGGATCGGTCTTGATCTCGTCCAGCGAGACAGGTCGCTTCGCCGCCTGCACGGCTTTGATGTCCACACATTCCCAGCGCGGATCATTGGCTTTGCTGTCGGGATGCGCCTCGGCGATCACCTCGACGATGCCGACCACGGATTTCTCCTTGAGCGAGTGGTAAAAGAACCCCCGGTCGCCCACCGCCATCTGGCGCATGAAGTTCCGCGCCTGATAATTGCGGACGCCGTCCCATTCCTCGCCCGCGTCGCCCTTGGCCACCTGATCCTCCCAGGACCAGGTTGAAGGCTCGGACTTGAACAGCCAGCGGGCCATCAGATGACCTTTTTCCAGGCCACCAGCTCGACGCTGTCGAAAAGCCCGGCCTTGGCATAGGGGTCGTTGTCGGCCCAGTCCTGCGCGGCCGCCATGTCGGCCACGTCGAGGATGACGAGGCTGCCGCACATCTCTCCGGCGTCGTCCAGCAGCGGTCCCGCCTGCGACACGACCCCGGTGGCCTTGAGATAGGCGAGGTGCTCCTCGCGGGTGTCCTTGCGGATCTGAAGGGCGCCGGGTTTGTCCTTGGCGATGAGAGCGACGAGCATGGTTATTCCTCCTTGAGCGGTCGTGAAAGCAGGTCCTGCAACACCTCGCCGACCGTAGCACGCTGTTCGACCAGCGCGGCAACAGCGGTGGAAATGGGCAGGGACAGAGACTGTTGTTGCGCAATCGCGGTGACGGCGCGGGCGGTGGCGGCGCCTTCGACGGTGACGCTTGCGTCGAAATTTTCGCCGCGCCCCAGTGCCTGGCCGAAGCGGTAGTTGCGCGACAGCTCCGACGTGCAGGTCAGTGCCAGATCGCCAAGCCCCGAAAGCCCGGCGAGCGTTTCCGGTTGGGCGCCGTAGAACACGGCAAAGCGGGTCATCTCGGCAAAGCCGCGCGTCATCAGCGCGGCCCGCGCGCTGTCGCCCAGGCCCGCGCCGATACAGGCGCCGCAGGCAATGGCCATGACGTTCTTGAGCGCCCCGCCCAGCTCGGCCCCGGCCACATCGGTGCTGCGGTAGAGCCGCAGCGTGGGGGTGGAGAGCGCATGCTGGAGCGTGTGGCCGATTTCGGGATCGGCGCAGGCCAGCGTCAGTGCGGTCGGCAGGCCGCGCGCGATGTCGGCGGCAAAGCTGGGGCCGGTGAGCACAGCGGGCACCGCCTGCGGTTTCGCCTGGGCGATCACATGCGAGGGGCCGGTGCCGGTGGCAAGGTCGATGCCCTTGCAGCAGGCCACGAGATGCTGGCCGTTCAGCGGGGCGGCGATGTCGTGCAGCAGCGCGGAGAGCGTCTGCATGGGCACGGCGAGCAGCAGGGTTTCCGCCTGCGCAACCGCCTCCAATTCAGCGGAGATCGTGATTTCGGGCGGCAATGCGATGCCGGGCAGGCGCGGTGCCTCGCGGGTCTTTTGCATCTCCGCCATGGTCTCGGCATTGCGGCCCCAGAGCGTGACGGGCTGTCCGGCCGAGGCCAGCGCAACGGCCAGCGCGGTGCCGAAGGCGCCAGCGCCAAGGATAGCGACGCTCATGCCTTGGCCCCTTTTTTCCCCGAGCCCAGCAAGGGGGCTGCGGCGCGGTCGAGCGGCCAGCGCGGGCGGGCGGCGAGCGTCATGTCGGCGGTCTCGCCCGCCGCCAGAAGCTCGGACCCGGCATAGGCGATCATCGCCGCGTTGTCGGTGCAAAGCGGCAGTGGCGGGGCGGTGAAACGCACCTCCTGCTCGGCGCAAAGCGTCTCTAACGCCGCCCGGATCGCCTTGTTCGCCGCGACACCGCCCGCGATGGCGAATGCGGGTTCGGCGGGGGTCTCGGCGAGATAAACTGCCAGCGCGCGGCGGGTCTTCTCGCGCAGCACGTCGCGCACGGCGGCCTGGAACCCGGCGCAAAGATCGGCGCGGTCGCTTTCGTGCAGCCCGCCCTGTCCGGCCACCAGCTTGTCGCGGGTGCGCAGCAGAGCGGTTTTCAGCCCCGAAAAGCTCAGGTCGCAGCCCTCGCGGTCGAGCAGCGGGCGGGGGAAGGCAAAGCGCCTCTCGTCGGCCCCTTGCGCGGCCTTCTCGACCGAGGGGCCGCCCGGCTGCGGCAGGCCCAGCAGGCGCGCGGTCTTGTCGAAGGCCTCGCCTGGGGCGTCGTCGATGGTGCCGCCGAGCCGGGTGAACTCCTGCGGGCCGCGCACGATCAGGAACTGGCAATGGCCGCCGGAGACCAGCAGCATCAGGTAAGGATAGGCCAGCCCGTCGGTCAGGCGCGGCGTCAGCGCGTGGCCCGCGAGGTGGTTCACCCCGACCAGCGGCTTGCCCAGCCCCGTCGCCAGCCCCTTGGCCAGCATCACCCCCGACAGCACCCCGCCGATCAGCCCCGGCCCGGCGGTGACCGCGATCGCATCGACCTCTGCCAGCGTCACACCGGCACGCGCGACGGCCTCTTCCACCGCAAGATCCAGCTTTTCCGCATGGGCGCGGGCGGCGATCTCGGGCACCACGCCGCCGAAGGCCGCGTGCAGCTCGGTCTGGCCCATGACCACCGAGGACAGGATCTCGTGCCCGCGCAGCACCGCGGCGGCGGTGTCGTCGCAGCTACTTTCCAGCCCGAGGATGATGGGATCCGGCATCGGCACGTCCGTTGCAAAGCTCTCCCCATGCAGCTACCACCACGACAACCGCCCCACAATGCCAGAGCGCCCATGGCCCCGACCCCGCCCATTCTGCTGCTGACCCGCCCGGAAGCGGCGTCGCGGCGGTTTCTGGCGGCGCTGTCGGAAGAGGGGGTCACCGGCTTCACGCCGGTGATCAGCCCGCTGATCGGGATCGAGATCACCGGGCCTTTGCCCGATCTGGCGGGGGTGCGGGGCGCGATCTTTACTTCCGCCAATGGCGTGCGGGCCTATGCGCAGCTCGGCGGCGGCGTGCTGCCGCTCTGCTATACGGTGGGTGAGGCCACGGCGCTGGCGGCGCGCGACGCGGGATTCGCCCCCCAAAGCGCCGATGGCACTGCCGATGCGCTGGTGGAGATGATCGAGAAAGCGGCGCCTGAAGGCCCGCTGATGCATCTGCACGGCACCCATGCCCGTGGCGATGTGGCGGGGCGGCTGACGCGCGCGGGCATCGAAACGCGCGATGCGGTGATCTATGACCAGCCTGCACAGGAATTGAGCGCCGGGGCCAAAGCGGCGCTGGATGGCGATGTGCCTGTGATTCTTCCCCTTTTCTCTCCGCGCAGTGCGGCGCAGTTTGCCCGCGCGCCGCAGGGACGCGCGCCGCTTTTCGTCGCAGCGATGAGCGGGGATGTGTCTGCGGCACTGGAGGCGCTATATGTGACTCGATTGGAAATTCCGGCACGGCCTGACGCAGCGCAAATGCGGTCGGTTGTGATTGGTTTACTCAGGGACTGCGGTGCGCTTGTAGAAGGCCGCAGGTCTGTGGAAGGTTAGACAGGCACGGAAAACGTGCCGAGGCATGAATTTGAAAGGGTGGAGCGTGGCCGACGAGAAAAAGCCAGTGGACGGCACCGAGGAGACCGCCGGGACGGATGAGGCGAAAACTCCCGACACCGAACTGACGCCGGAAACGGTCGCAGATGCGGTGGTGACCGAAGAGGACGACGCGGAAGCGCTCGGCCAGGACACCAGCGAAGACGATGTCGCGGCAGAGGGCCAGCCCGAGCCGGAGACGGATGAGGGCGAGGCTCCCGAAGAGGAGAGCACCGAACCTGTCGAGGATGAGCCCGCCGAGGAAGATGAGACAGCGTCTGACGAGGCGGTCGCCGCAGCCGAGGCAAAGCCCGAGGAAGAGACCCCGCCGCCTGCGCCCGAACCTGTCGAGCCCGCTGCGGCCCCGGTGGTTCAGGAGAAGATCGTCGAGCGCAAGGGCGGCTTTTTCCCGATGCTGCTGGGCGGCGTGGTCGCAGCGGCGCTGGGCTATGGCGCCTCGGCCTATCAGAGCGGCACGCTGCCGTTCCTGGGCGGCGGCGATGCGGATACGTTCGAGGCCGACACCACCGCCGCGCTGCAAAGCCAGGCGGGCGAGATCGAGACGCTGAAAGGTGCGGTTCAGGCGGCCAGCGACGCGGTCTCGGGCATCGACCTTTCCGGCCTGCAAAGCGCGGTGTCGGATCTGGGCGCGCGGCTCGACGCGGCTGGTGGCCAGATCGACGGGCTTTCCGCGCAGCTTGGCGATCTCGACACCCGGCTTGGCGCAATGGAGAAACGCCCCGTCGCCGAGGCGGTCTCGCCCGAGGCCATCGCCGCCTATGAGCGCGAGCTGGAAGATGTGCGCCAGGCCATCGCCACGCAGCGCCAGGAGGTCGAGCAGATGACCCGCCAGGCGCTGGAGGCCGAGGCGAATGCCCAGGATCAGGCGGCGCTGTCGAAGGCCCGCGCGGCGCTCTCCGAGGTGATGTCGGCGCTTACGAATGGCGCGCCTTATGCCGAGGCGCTGGGCGTGATCGCCGAAAACGGCACCGAGATTCCCGCCGCGCTCAGCGCCCCCGCCGCCGACGGCGTGCCGACGCTTGCGGCGCTGACCGAGGCCTTCCCGCCCGCCGCGCGCGAGGCGCTCTCGGCTGCCCGGCAAAGCGAGGCCGAGGCCGAGAGCGGCACGAACCGTCTGGCCACGTTCCTTGCCGATCAGCTTGGCGCCCGCTCGGTTACCGCGCGTGAGGGCGACAGCCCCGACGCGGTGCTCTCGCGTGCCGAGGCGGCGCTGCGAAGCGGCGATCTGGGGCAGACCCTGACCGAGCTCGAGGCGCTTCCGGAGGCGGCCGGGGGCCCGCTGTCGGCCTGGATTGCCGACGCGCAGGCCCGCGCCGGCGCAGTCGCGGCGGCCGAGGCCGTGGCGCAGGATTTGAACAAGGAATAAGGGTCGCAACATGCTTTGGTCACTTCTGAAGATCACTCTCTTCGTCGCCGCGGTGGCGGCTCTGACCCTTGGTGCCGGCTATATCATGGAGAGCCAGGGCGGCCTCCAGATCACCGCCGGCGGCTATGAGTTCAATCTCGGCCCGCTGCAATCGGTGATTGCCGCCGTCGTGCTGGTGATTGTGCTTTATGTGCTGTTCAAGCTGGTCTCGCTGCTGATCGCGGTGCTGAAATTCATCAATGGCGACGACACGGCGCTGTCGCGCTATTTCGACCGCAACCGCGAGCGCAAGGGCTATCAGGCGCTCTCCGAGGGGCTGCTGGCGCTGGCCTCGGGCGAGGGCAAGCTCGCCATGGCCAAGGCGCAGAAAGCCGACCGCTATCTGCACAAGCCGGGCCTCACCAACCTGCTGACCGCGCAGGCCGCCGAGATGACCGGCGACACGCGCAAGGCGGAAGAGGTCTATAAAAAGCTCATCACCGATGACGAGACGCGCTTTGTCGGCATTCGCGGCATGATGAAGCAGAAGCTCGCCAAGGGCGACACCGAGACGGCGCTGAAGCTCGCCGAGCGGGCCTTTGCGCTCAAGCCCAAGCATCCGGAGATCCAGGACACGCTGCTCCAGCTTCAGGCGCAGAAACACGATTGGCGCGGCGCGCGGCAAACGCTGTCGGCCAAGCTCAAGCACGGCGCCCTGCCGCGCGACGTGTTCAAGCGGCGCGACGCGGTGCTGGCGCTGTCGGAGGCAAAGGACATCTTCGCCGAGGACAAGCCCATCGAGGCCCGCGAGGCGGCCATCGCCTCGGCCAAGGGCTCGCCCGATCTCATTCCGGCGGCGGCCATGGCGGCTCGGTCCTATATCGCGCAGCAGCGGCCCAAGCTGGCGGTGCGCCTGCTGAAAAAGGCGTGGAGCGTGCAGCCTCATCCCGATCTCGCCGCCGCCTTCGCCGAGATCGCGCCGGAAGAGACACCGGCGGAGCGGATGAAGCGCTTCCGCACGCTGACGGCGATCAAGCCCGAACATCGCGAGACGCGGCTGCTGCGCGCCGAACTGGCGCTGGCGGCCGAGGATTTCCCCGAGGCGCGCCGTGCCGTGGGCGATCTGGTCGAGAAGGAGCCCGATGCCCGGGTGCTGACGGTGATGGCGGCGATCGCGCGCGGCGAGGGTGCGGGCGAGGCCGAGGTGCGCGGCTGGCTGGCCAAGGCGCTGGTGGCGCCGCGCGGGCCGCAATGGGTTTGCGACAACTGCAACCACATCCATGGCGAATGGGTGCCGGTCTGCGAGCATTGCGGCGGGTTCGACACGCTGAGCTGGACCGCGCCGCCGCAATCGGATGCGGTGCCGCCGGGGGCCGAAATGCTGCCGCTGATCGTCGGAGCCATCGAGGACAAGGCCGGCGAGGCCGAAATGCCCGAGCCCGAGGCGGAAATCGTCGAACCCGAGCCGCCCGCCGAAGAGAGCGCGGAGACGGCGCCCGAGCCGTCGGTGGAGGACGCCGAGGAGGTTTCGGAAGAGCCCGAGAAAGAACCGGCAAAGTAACGCTTTGCCACGGGCGGTCCCGGATTGCCGGGGCCGCCTTTGCGCTGTCTACCACTGATGGCCCTGTGTGCCGGCCCCGGCGGCGCGATCTTTCTTGGGGTCGAAGCCCCATCGCGGAAGCCGCCCTTTCGTGCGCTGCCGTCCGAGCGTTTTCCCGCCGCATCGGCCAGCGTGCGGCATGGTGCGTCGTTCCTATAGGTTCGGACAAGCCATCGAGACCAGGGTATTGGTTGCAGGCTTACGCCTGTATGGGTGCAGGCTGAGCGACCCGAGCCGTCCAGACATCGCTTTTGTCTCAGCCGAGAGCAGATTTCCTCCGGAGCGGGCGAAGGCCAAAGCTGCTTGGCTCATGCAGAGATTTTGCATGGGACGAGATGGCAGTATCGGGAAAAATCGGAGAAGGATGGTGCCGGTGAAGGGACTCGAACCCCCGACCCCATCATTACGAATGACGTGCTCTACCAGCTGAGCTACACCGGCATCCTTCTCTCGTGCGGCCTTACCATGGCCCTACTTGCTACTGCACGCCCCACTGGCGACTGGCTTTGACATGTCGCGCGCGGGCGACCCCGCGACAAACGAAACAGATGCTCTGCCAGCCAAGCCACGGGGGCTCTGCGGATGTGTCGTTTAAACACAAGCAGCAGCCCGCGCAAGGCAGAATCACGATGCAACGGCATCGCCACGCGCATCGGCTTTGGGCCGCATCGCAACGCGTGGAGATCCCGTGCGGCCCTTGCGTATCGAGGGCCTCCGCCGGTGCGATCCTGTTCCGAGCGGGCGCGACATGCCGGGCGTTCCAAGGTCAGATCAGGTTCGGCAAAATCCCAAGTCTCGCAGCGGTCCGCGGAGCAGGAACTCGAGCGTCGGTCTGCGCTTTTCCATAGATCACCGGCTGCCCGCCGCGCCTGTGCGCCGTTCTTCCCGGAGCGACAACATGCATCACGGCCCGGGAAGCCCGGTGGCTGGCGGGCAGAGTATTGGCGTCTGGGGGAAGGCAGGGTGCTCGCAACGTCTTTCCCAGTCGGCCAAGCCCAGAGTAGAGACGGCATCGCTTGCTTCGGTATCGGATGCGTTGGTCATTTCCGTTTTCCGAAGATCCCGGACCGTAACCGATTTGACCTGCTCCCCTGAAATGTCCTCGTTTTGAGGTTAGCCTGTTCTCCAGACGAGGAGACAGACGATGAAGAGAAGCCGGTTCAGCGAAGAGCAGATTATTGGCATCTTGAAGGAGCACCAGGCCGGGCTGGGCGCGAAAGAGCTGTGCCGCAAGCACGGCATCAGCGATGGCACGTTTTACAAGTGGCGCTCGAAGCATGGCGGCATGGAGGTGTCGGAGGCCAAACGGCTGAAGGCCTTGGAGGCTGAGAACGCGAAGCTGAAGAAGATGCTCGCGGAGCACATGCTGGATGTGGCCACGCTGAAGGAGATGCTGGGAAAAACTTCTGAAGCCCGGTGCAAGGCGGAAAGCCGTGGACTGGGCCATGAAAGAGAAGAGCTACAACCAGCGGCGGGCTTGTGCCCTGGCCGGGATCGACCCGCGTGTCTATCGGCGTGGATCAACGAGGCCTGCGGACACCGGACTGCGAGAGAGGCTGAAGGAGCTGTCCTGCGAACGGCGACGGTTCGGTTATCGAAGGTTGCACTTTTTGCTCGGACGCGAGGGCTGGAAGGTGAACTGGAAGAAACTCTACCGGATTTACCGTGAAGAGGGGCTGACAGTGCGCAAGCGTGGCGGTCGCAAGCGCGCGATCGGAACGAGGGCGCCGATGGCGATCCCTCAGGGGCCGAACCAGCGATGGTCCCTGGACTTCGTCTCGGACAGTCTCTCGGATGGCCGCCGCTTCCGGGTGCTCTGCGTCATCGACGACTGCCTGGCCGCCGTCGTGGACACCTCCCTGTCGGGGCTACGCGTTGGCCGCGAGCTCGACAACATTGCCCAAGTACGTGGCTATCCCTGCATGGTGGTCAGCGACAATGGAACGGAGCTGACATCGAACGCCATTCTGAAATGGCAGGAAGACCGGAAGCTCGAGTGGCACTACATCGCGCCGGGCAAGCCGATGCAGAACGGCTTCGTGGAGAGCTTCAACGGGCGGATGCGGGATAAACTTCTCAACGAGACCATGTTCCGCAACCTGGCTCATGCGCGCGTCGTGATCGCCGCTTGGGCTGCCGACTACAATACCGAACGCCCGCATTCGGCCTTGGACTACCAGACCCCGGCTGACTACGCACGGGCCCTGACCGCCGCAATCGCCCGCCCCGCTGCTCGAGATGATAACTCCGCGTGTCGGGCGATTGCTCAACCTGCGCTGATCTGCGTAAACACCAATCGGGCTCCGGTCGCGGCCGGATGAAAAACCCGTGGCAGGTCAGTGCAAAACGGCGTATGGCCGGGACGGACCCGGCCATAAGTTCCTGAATCTCCCATGCGGGGCAGAGGCTATGCCTGGGGCAAGGGCCGTGCCGCTTCCATCCGCAGCCACTCGGGCGGTGTCACCTGCCCGGCATCGGCCTGTCGCGCCGCATCCGCGTGGCTTTGCTGCATGAAGATCCTCGTCAGCATCGACAGGCTGGCCCGCAGGGCGTTTTGCGTGCTCGGTGTGTTCTCGTATCCGCTGGTGAACAGAAGACGCAGGAGCTGGTCGCGGCGCGCGTCGTCCTCGAGCTCGAAGGCCAGCTTCAGCCCGGCGCCCTGCTGGCGCAGGACCCGTGCGGAGACCGATCCGATCTGAGGAATGTCCAGCCGCATCCAGCTCTTGTTATAGCCGATCTCGTCTGGGTCGGTCACGGTGATGCAGGCTTCGGACACCGACAGCCAGTCGATGCGCGCCGTCAGGCTCTGGTTGGGCCGCGCGCCGACGGTGCAGGGCAGATCCAGCGCGAAATGCTCGTCGCGGTTGGGCGATTCCGCCGAAACCGCGACGGCCTGGACACAGAGCAGGACCAGAACGCTTGCGCAGGCCCAGAAGGCAAGCACCGGCATCTGGTTGAGCGAGGTGAGAATGCGCGAATTGAAATTCGCGTTGGTGGCAAAGCCGAGCGCGGTCGCGAAGATCAGCAGCGCCGGAAGCAGGATCATCAGGTGATCGACCGTCCGCCCCGCAACGCCGCGGCCCTTGGGGGTCACCTTGAACACATGGCCATGCGGGCGGATCAGCGTGCCGATCACCGTTGGCAGGATGCGCGGGGCCTGGATTGCGGCATGCACGGTCGAGGCAAGCGGGAAGAACGCGGTCGGCGCGATCAGGCGCAGCGTTCCCAGCGTCGCAAGCAATACGGGAATCTGGAAGTTCAGCAGATCCGCCAGGCTGGATTTCGGCAGCGGCGCCCAGCCCGTCCAGAGGCAGATCGCGGGGACGGTGAGCGTGGCGGTGACCATCAGCGGCTGAATGACCCAGTGCAGCGGCAGGAACATGAGCCGGTGACGGAGTTTCAGACCCGGGCCCAGCGGCCCTTCGCGGAGAAACAGGATCTGGATCGCACCACGGGCCCAGCGGGTGCGCTGGACATACATCGCGCTGAGGGATTCCGGCGCCAGGCCGATGGCCAGCCGCTCGTTGAGATAGCGGGTGACATAGCCTTTGCGGAGGATCGCCAGGCTCAGCAGAATGTCCTCGGTGATCGAGCCCGTGGGCAGGCCGCCGCCCACCGCCTCGATGGCCGAGCGCCGGGTGATCGAATTCGATCCGCAGCAGAAAGCCGCGTCCCAGCCATCGCGCCCGGGCATGATCGAATCGAAGAACAGCCGCTGGTCGTCGGGCATCCGGTGACGCATGTTCAGGTTCGTCTGCATCGGATCGGCGTTGTAGAAGCAATGCGGCGCCTGCACGATGCCCACCTTCGGATCGTCGAAAAGCCCCATCGCGCGATAGAGAAAGTTGCGCTGCGGGATGAAATCCGCATCGAGCACCATGAAGAACTCGCCGCTGGTCCGGGCGATGGCGGCGTTGATATTGCCGGCCTTCGCGTGCTTGTTGTCGGCGCGGGTCAGATAGCCCGCGCCCTTGCGCGCGCAGAAATCGCGCAGCCAGTCCCGCTTGCCGTCATCGAGGATGTAGACGTTCAGCCGCTCGGCCGGCCAGTCGAGCGCCAGCGCGCCGATGATGGTCTTTTCGAGAACGTCCAGACCTTCGTTATAGGTCGCGATGAAGACATCGACCGTGGGCAGGTCGCCGGGGTCGCGCGCGCGCAGCCGGGTCTCGCCGGCATCGGCGGCGGGCGTGTTGTCGCGTTTGCGCAGCAGCGTCGAAAAGAGGATCGTGGTGTCGAACAGCACCAGCATCTCGATCACGAAGAGGACCCAGGCAAAGATCGTCTCTCCGGTGCTGCTTTCCGGTCCGGGCAGGGTCGCGGTGATCCGCCAGTGCAGATAGCGCAGGGTGATGCCGGCCAGCGCGACCAGAACGACGATCGCGGGGAGGCGTTGGACCTGCGCGCCGCTCAGCGCATTGCGCGGAAAGAGCAGCAGCGCGGTCAGCGTCACCGCCAGCGGAACGAGATACTCGGGCATGTCAGTTGATCTCGGGCTGCCGCGCCGGGCCGATATTCGCGGCGATCTCTTCTTCCGGGGTGCTGTCGGTCTGCTGCCCGCCGCGTCCGAAGAGCGCCCGCGCCATATCCTGCGCGCGGCCCATCCATTCCTTGGCGATCGAGCCGGAGGGAAGTTTCATGCGCACCTCCGCCGAGCGTCCGACATCGCAGAACGCCCGGGCGACGGTTTGATCGCTGACATCGGCCATGGGAATGGTGACGATGACGCGCAGCCCGTTCGGCGTGGTGATGCGCGGCTGCGCCGCCTGCATGTTCCGGTTCGGACGCGATCCGCCGCCATAGGCCGCAAAGATCTGACCGGTAAAGGAGCTTTCGGCGCCTTTCAGACGCACGCTGACCTCGGTGCCCGGGGTGATCCGCTCGAAATGGCGCTCGGGCAGTTCGAATTCGAGGAAGCGCCGCGTGCAGTCGAGGATCTGCACCACCTGTTCGCCGGTGGTGACGTTCGCCCCGGCGGGGGGGGAGGATTCCCAGACGATGCCGTCGGTCGCCGATTTGGGACGGAACGCATCATTCTTGGTCTGTTCGATCTCCATGCCGGAGATTTCCCGGTACAGCGCTTCGCGCCGGGTCTGGCGGGTCATGAGCTGGGCGTCCAGCTCGGCCGTGCGCACGGCAATCTCGTCAAGCCGGTATTCGATGGCCTCGATGTCGTTGGTCGAGGTGTCGAGGACATCGCCTTCGGCGAGGAAGTCGCGTTCGAGTTCGAGCCGTTTCAGCGTCGCCTCACGGCCGGACACCACGGCCCGGGCCTCGGCCAGTTCGCCTTGCGCCTCGATCAGTTCGCTTTCGGACAGGCGGTCCTTTGCGGCGAGCAGCGCGGCCCGGTCGTACGCCGCCTGGATGCGGTGCAGCGCGCCTTCGGCGCCGGACAGTTCGGCCTGCGCTTCCAGCAGCCGCGTCTCGTACCACTGGCCGCGCACGGCGATCTGATGCTTGCGGCGTTCGAGCAGCGTCTCGCGGAGCGCATCAAGGCGCTCACGCTGCATCTTGAGACTCGAGATTTCGCCGGACAGGCTGGTCATTTCGCTTTTCAGCGCGCGCAGGCCGGCGCTTTCATTGCGGGCCTTGCGCAGCTCGAAGGCGTAGTCGCCAGCGTGAATGGTGCGTGCGGGGCCAAGGCTCGGCGTTTCGACGATGCCTTCGAAGGGCGAATAGACCGAGACCAGCGGCGCGTTCACCACTGCCGAGGTCGAGATGTAGTTTGTGGCGTGCGGAGCGACAGCAGTTGCAACAGAGGCCACCAGGACGGCGGCGGCGGACATTCTTACCAAACGCATAGGCATTTTGCCTCTCCATACTCACGTTTCTACGAGCGATGATCTTCCCGATGTTCATATTCCAGGACGCACGCGACGGACCGCATGAGTCGAATTCTTGTGTCACTGTATTGTCATCAATTCGGGCAAAATTATGGTTTACAGACCCTTAATGTTCAGGCCCACGCGGGACGTGCGCTGTCCTATTCCGGTCGTGCGCATGGGGAACGGACCTGCCGTGGTGGCGCGACCGTGACGATCATTCAAGGCGTGGCATTCGCCATGCGTCGCGATGAAAAATCGGAAAAATTACATATTCTTTTCAAGTGGTTGATGTCTCTACGGCTTTTGCGTCGAAAGATCCGTCTGCGAGATGCCCCATCTGGGTGTTCGTGATACGGGCATGGCCTGTTTCGGCGCGCCGCCCTGAGCGGGCGAGGGGGGCTGCGACGGAACGCCTCAGCTTCGACACGGATCGGCTGCTGCGGCAAGGGGGCAACCGGCATGGCCGGGCGCGCGGCCTTGCGTTGCACAGAGTGCGTCGGGCCGTCCCAGCGCGCTCTGGGCACTAAGGATGAGGGGCTTAAAGGGCCTGTTCGTATCGCTCGAAAATCGGAGGAAAGTCACACCCGTCAGAGAGGGGGTGATGGTGCCCAGGAGAGGACTCGAACCTCCACGGCCGTTAAGCCACTGGTACCTGAAACCAGCGCGTCTACCAATTCCGCCACCTGGGCACAGGTGATGTGAGGCAGGCGTTTACGCGGCCCGCGATCCGGTGTCAACGCCGTTTTTTCGCTTTGTTTTCCATCCCGCGCCACGGCACCTTGCCGCGCTGGCCGCCTGCCGGTATTCAGAGTCTGAAAACCTCGCAGCACGGAGCCAGGCCAATGAGCAAACTCGTCACCATCTACGGGGGGTCCGGCTTTGTGGGCCGCTATATCGCACGCCGCATGGCCAAGCTGGGCTGGCGCGTGCGCGTCGCGGTGCGGCGCCCCAACGAGGCGCTTTTCGTCAAACCCTATGGTGTTGTCGGCCAGGTCGAACCGGTACTCTGCAACATCCGCGACGACGAGTCGGTCCGTGCCGTCATGCAGGGCGCGGATGCGGTGGTGAACTGCGTCGGCACCTTCGATGCGAAGGGCAAGAACAATTTCGACGCCGTCCAGCACGAGGGGGCCGAGCGCATCGCGCGAATCGCCGCCGAGCTGGGGGTCGGCCGGATGGTGCAGATCTCGGCCATCGGCGCGGACAAAAACAGCGACAGCGATTATGCCCGCACGAAGGCGCTGGGCGAGGAGGCGGTGCTGGCGCATATGCCGGAGGCGGTGATCCTGCGCCCCTCGGTGATCTTCGGGACCGAGGACCAGTTCTTCAACCGCTTCGCTGCGATGTCGCGGCTGGGGCCGGTGCTGCCGCTGGTGGGCGCCGATACGAAATTCCAGCCGGTCTATGTGGACGATGTGGCGCAGGCCGCCGTCATGGGCGTGACGGGCGATGCCGCGCCGGGCATCTACGAGCTGGGCGGTCCGGAAGTTCTGAGCTTCCGCGCGCTGATGGAGCAGATGCTGCTGGTGATCCGCCGCCGCAAGCTCATCGCCAATATCCCCTTCGGGATCGCCTCGGTGATGGGCTGGAGCTTTGAGCTGCTGCAAACGCTGACGGGCGGCTTGTTCAAGGCGCAGATCACCCGCGATCAGGTCACGTCCTTGCGCCAGGACAATGTGGTGGCAGAAGATGCCAAGGGTTTTGCCGCGCTCGGGATCGTGCCGACCTCGCCCGAAGCGGTGCTGCCGGATTATCTGTGGCGCTTCCGTCCCTCCGGCCAATACGATCTGATCAAGGAATCGGCGCAGAACCTGCGGACCGAATAAAGCCGCGCGCCAGACGGCGCGCGCGCTGCGGCTCCAGCTGCCAGCAGCAGGCGATTTCCCAGGCCAGCGCCGCGCGCGCTGCCTTGCGCGGCACCGGTCGGCCCAAGGCCGCCTGATCTAGAAACAGCGCGTCACGACGGGATTCGTCCCAGTCGATCAATGCCGGCCCTGGCTCCGCCATGATCACGTTGCCGGCGTTGAGATCGCCATGCACGACCCCCTGCTCGGCGCGCTGTACCGCCGCGAATGCCCTGCGCAGCGCCCCGGCCAGCGGTCGGGGCATCGCCGACAGATCGACGTCACCGCCCCGGCCCGTTTGCGGCAAGGCCAGCAGCCCCGGCACCCCGGGGCGGGGCGGCAGCCGCAACGCATATCGGTGAAAGGTGGCGATGCGAGGTGCAAGCCCGGCAAGCTCCGCAGGCTTGGCCAGCCGTCCGTTCAGGAACCGTTCGGCGGTCCAGCCGTCGGCGATCAGCAAACCCGCGCGGGTGGGCACGGGCTCGGGGACGGTGAAGCCCGCTTTGCGTGCGGCTGCGTGAACGGGTCCGAGCCAGCGCAGCGCCGCTTCGCTGCGGCGCGTGGATTTCAGCACCAGATCGCCGCAACGGAACACCGCATTCCGGGCGCCTGTCGGCAGGCGGTCCAGTTTCGCGGAGAGACCCCAGGCCGCGGGGTCTGGGCGTTCTGTCATGGGCGCGGGATCAATGCAGTTTCTTGAGCTGCGCCAGCATCATCCCGTTGCAGCAGCCCGGCGGCGGGGCGGCGGAAACGGCGGTTTGCGTCCCCAGCCACTTCTCGCAGGCCTCGACCAGCGCGCAGCCGCGGCAGCAGGTGACCATATCGGCGTAATCGTCGGGTTCAAGCCGGCCGGAAAGCATCTCTTCGGACAGGTTCAGCCCCATTGCTCGGGCCACGCTTCGGGTCATCCAGAAATGTCTGGCGGGGTCTCCTAGCGTCTCTTTCATGGTCTTCACTCTTGCAACTTGGCTTGCAGCGCCGCGAAATGGCCCCGGTTCACGCAGCTTTCCGGCGTGTCGCGCAGGGCCGTTTCGGGCTGATCCAGCCAGCGCTGGCAGCCTTCGGTCCATTGGCAGCCCCGGCAACGCTGCACCATTCCCGCCCAATCCTCCTGGGCCAGAATGCCGGCATCGGCGGCGGCGACCAGATCGGTGCCATTCGCCTGTGCCATGCGCTGAACAAGCCAGTAATGATCCTTCTCGTCACCGAGCGGCTGGTTGGGCCGGGCGTCGAACATCCTTCTCTCCTCCGCCATATCGGTTCAGGTCTTGCGCAGCTCTTCGAAGAGCGACACGTTGCGGCAATAGGACGGCGGCGTCGGCGCCACCTCCTCTTGCGAGGCAAGCCAGACTTCGCAGGCGCAGGGCTGGGTGCAGCCGGTGCAACTGAGGACGGCATCGTCGAGCTGCGAGGACGTCAGTTTCCCGCGCATCATCTGTTCGTCGAGATCGAGCCCCAAGGTCGTCGCCATGTGATCGACCAGTCGGGCGTGTCTGTTGAAATCGGTAAGACCAGGCATTTTCATACCCCCGCTGATTGTGCTGTCGGACGTAAGGGAACGTAACAGCAGAAGGGCGCTTTGCCCTTGATGCAAGTCAACGCGGGTCGGACGGGCTAGAGCCCGGCGGCATAGGCCTCGGCGGTGCGGCGCACGATGGCGATTCGCGCGGAATTGGGCGGATGGGTGCCCAGAAACCGGTCGCCGGGGTCGGGGATCCGCGTGAAGAAGGCCGCGCCGCGCACCGGGTCGTATCCCGCGCGCAGCGTGATGATCGTGCCGAGCTGATCGGCCTCGAGCTCGTATTCCTTGGAGAAGGTCCGCGCCCCGACGCTGGCGCCGTATTGTTCGGCCGAGCGCACCGTCGCCTCGTCGGCCCCCGACATCGCGGCGATGCCCGAGAAGATGATCGCGCCCATCGCCGCGTCTTCCTCGACCCGCGCGAGATGGCCGAGGATGTGATGGGAGGATTCATGCCCCATGACAAAGGCCAGTTCGTCGGCGTTCTGCACCGAGGCGATCAGCGCGAGGTTGAAGGCGATGATCGGACGGCCGCGCCGGTCGAGGGTCTGGAAGGCGTTGGGATCTTCGTTCGGCCGGTCATCGACGACGATCAGATAGTCGCAATTGAGGTTGCGCGTCAGGCGCCGGCATTCGGCCTCGGCCACCGGCTCGATGGTGCTGGCGACAGCCACGAATTGCCGCGAGGCGCGGGCGGCCTGCTGTTGCACCGGGTCGTCCGGGGTGGAGAGATCCGGCCCGGTGAGCACCGGCACGGACTCGCAGGCCGCGAGCAGGAACAGGACGAGGGGCAGAAAGCGGCGCATGGGCGGTCGGGCTCGGGTCCGGGGTTGGGTCCCGTCACCATAGGGGGCGCGAGGGCATCGCGCCAGAGGCTGACTGTCACAGTGCCGCACGGGCGCGTTTTCGGGATAGGCAGCCTCTTCCGGCTGGGCTAGGCTGCCGTCATGTTCAGCATCGAGCACGAATTTGACGCCACGATCGTCACCCTGGTCGACGAGGGCGAACAGCCCCTCCAGGAAGACGTGATCGTTTCGACCTTCGAGGAATGCGTCACGGTCGAGCAATACGATCCGCGCACCGACCGGGTGAACAAGATCACCCTCTCGATCACGCAGATGGAGGATCTTGCCGCCGCCATCTCCCTGCCCGAAGGCGTCTACGTCCGCGACGAGGAAGAATAGCGCCTCACGGCCTCAGGGCTCGACCCGAAACACCTTGTCGCGCGCGGTGGCGCCGCGGATCAGCGTCAGCCGCGATTTCGGCACGCCCAGCGCCTTGGCGAGCAGCTTTTGCACGGCGGCGTTGGCCTTGCCGTCCTCGGGGGCGGTGGTGACATAGACCCGCAGCGTGCCCTCTTCGGCACGGATCTCGTTGCGCGAGGCCTTGGGCGTGACGCGCAGCTCCAGCGTGGCGCCGGGTGTGGCAAGATGGGCAAGCTCGGCTTTGGCCATCGGGGTCCTTTCGCGGATGGTGCAGGCCGCGCCATCAAATGCGTTAGCGGCATGCGGGTCAAGCTGGGCGGGCCTGGGTCTGCTCTGTCTCGACGGTGGAGGGCCGTGTCGTGAAGGCGCGCCGGACAATCCGAGGCGGGGCCTGTCCCTTATGTAGGAGAGGCTTGCCTTTCCGGGAGCGGCCGCTCGCCTGAGGGCGCTGAAAGTCGTCGTTCTCGCAGGGGTTGGCGAATGATCGGTTGGAGGCCAGTTTGCGCATGCTGCGCGTTGCGCCAACGTCCGCTTCGTCCCGCAGAGTTGACAGTCGGGACGGCTCGCTCATGTTTGACGATACCCCCAAAAATTCAGCCATCCGTTGGCGGATTGAAACCGTCGGCGGTTCCTTCTATCCTATGGAGTAATTTCAATGCGTGGACGCGTTCAATCTCGAGACGATGTGGATCGTGAACGGATTTCCCAGGCTGGATTTCGACTGGTTTAGAAAAGCACTTCGAGGTAGACATGGACTTGGAAATTGCGGGTTCTGCTGAGCGCAGCATAATTAGTCAGGCGGAGCTCTTGTCCACGCTTTCCTTAGCAGTGATTGGTGGTATGCTGGCCGTTCTAATTCAAGTTAGAACTCACAATTCTAGCGACGGTACGAAAGAAATTTACCTAAGGAAGGTCTGAAAAACCTCGCGCTCTGAGGGGTTTGGTATAGACTTTGCGGGACGAAGAAGGAAGCCCCATCATGCCCAAGCAG
>NZ_JAMDHK010000013.1:0-52391 GCF_024721115.1 Salipiger pentaromativorans
AAAACGATTTCGGCGCCCTCGGCGACACCTCAACTCTCGCCGACCCCTCCGTCGTCGAGGACCTCATCGAAAACCGCGCAAACAAGGGGTGACCGAGCTATGGACGGACAGACCGTGACCGCTGCCCCCGTGCTCATCCTTCTCGGCCCTCCGGGGGCCGGGAAAGGCACGCAGGCGCGCATGCTGGAAGAGAAATTCGGCCTCGTGCAACTTTCCACCGGCGACCTTCTGCGCGCCGCCGTGGCCAATGGCACCGAGGCCGGAAAGCAGGCCAAGGCGGTGATGGAGGCCGGCGGGCTGGTGAGCGATGACATCGTCATCGCCATCCTGCGCGACCGGCTCGCCGAGCCCGATTGCGCCCGCGGCGTGATCCTCGACGGCTTCCCGCGCACCACCGTGCAGGCACAGGCGCTCGACACGCTGCTGGCCGAGACCGGCCAGAAGATCGACGCCGCCGTCAGCCTCGAAGTGGATGACGCGGCCATGGTCGAGCGGATTTCGGGCCGCTACACCTGCGCCGCCTGCGGCGAGGGCTATCACGACAGCTTCAAGCGCCCGGCCAAGGACGGCACCTGCGACAAATGCGGCGGCACGGAGATGAAGCGCCGCTCCGACGACAAGGCCGAGACCGTGGCCAGCCGTCTGGAGGCCTATCACGCCCAGACCGCGCCGCTCATCGGCTATTACGACGGCAAAGGGGCCCTGTCGCGCATCGACGCGATGGGGGCCATCGACAAGATCGCCGCCGATCTCGGCGCGATCGTGGAGGACGCGACGGCCCGCTGAGGGCCGCCGCACCACCGCCCCGGCACCCATGGGGCGGTTTCATACAAGGAGAGGAGGGACCCGCTCATGGCGGATCAAACATCGAGTGGCGAGGCCTACTGGAAGGCCAACCTGCGTATCATCATCGTAAGCCTCATCATCTGGGCCATCTGCTCGTTCGGCTTCGGCATCCTGCTGCGTCCGATGCTTTCGGGCATCAGCGTGGGCGGCACAGACCTGGGCTTCTGGTTTGCCCAGCAGGGCAGCATCCTGGTCTTCCTGGCGCTGATTTTCTTCTACGCCTTCCGGATGAACAAGCTCGATAAAGAGCACGGCGTGGACGAGGAGTAAGACGCCATGGATCAGTTTACCATCAACCTGCTGTTCGTGGGCGCCTCCTTTGCGCTCTATATCGGCATCGCGATCTGGGCCCGCGCGGGCTCCACGTCGGAATTCTATGCCGCGGGCCGCGGCGTGCACCCGGTCACCAACGGCATGGCAACCGCCGCCGACTGGATGTCGGCCGCCTCCTTCATCTCGATGGCGGGCCTCATCGCCTTTGTGGGCTATGACAACTCCACCTATCTGATGGGCTGGACCGGCGGCTACGTGCTGCTCGCGCTGCTGCTCGCGCCCTATCTGCGCAAGTTCGGCAAGTTCACCGTGTCGGAATTCATCGGCGACCGCTTCTATTCGCCGACCGCGCGTCTGGTGGCCGTGATCTGCCTGATCATCGCCTCGACCACCTATGTGATCGGCCAGATGACCGGCGTGGGCGTGGCCTTTGGCCGCTTCCTCGAGGTGGACAGCACCACCGGCCTGCTGATCGGCGCCGTGATCGTCTTCGCCTATGCGGTGTTCGGCGGCATGAAGGGCGTGACCTACACCCAGGTGGCGCAATACTGCGTGCTGATCCTCGCCTATACCATTCCGGCGATCTTCATCTCGCTGCAGCTCACCGGCAACCCGATCCCGGCGCTGGGTCTCTTCGGCAACGCCGCCGACGGCACGCCGCTGCTGCAAACGCTGGACGGCATCGTCACCGATCTGGGCTTCAAGGAATACACCGCCCATAACGGCGACACCTTCAACATGGTGCTCTTCACCCTGTCGCTGATGATCGGCACCGCCGGCCTGCCGCACGTGATCATGCGGTTCTTCACCGTGCCGAAAGTGGCCGATGCACGCTGGTCGGCCGGCTGGGCACTGGTGTTCATCGCCCTGCTCTATCTGACCGCCCCGGCGGTGGGTGCCATGGCGCGTCTGAACATCACCCAGCAGTTCTGGCCCGAAGGCGCCACCGGCGAGCCCGTCGCGCTGGAGACCATCGCCAGCGATCCCGCCTATAACTGGATGAAGACCTGGGAACAGACCGGCCTTCTGGGCTGGGAAGACAAGAACGGTGACGGCAAGATTGCCTATTTCAACGACGGCGACGCAGAGGCCAAAGCCGCGATGGAAGCGGCCGGCTGGGGCTCGGAGAACGAGCTGACCAACTTCAACCGCGACATCCTGGTTCTGGCCAACCCGGAAATCGCCAACCTGCCCGGCTGGGTGATCGGCCTCGTGGCCGCCGGTGGCCTTGCCGCCGCGCTCTCCACCGCCGCCGGTCTGCTTCTGGCGATCTCCTCGGCGGTCTCGCACGACCTCATCAAAGGCTCGATCAATCCGGCGATCTCGGAAAAGGGCGAGCTGATGTCGGCGCGGGTTGCCATGGCCGTGGCCATCGCGGTCGCCACCTATCTCGGCATGAACCCGCCGGGCTTTGCGGCGCAGACCGTGGCACTGGCCTTCGGCCTCGCGGCGGCCTCGATCTTCCCGGTTCTCATGATGGGCATCTTTACCAAGGTGAACAACAAGGGCGCCGTGGCGGGGATGCTGGCGGGTCTGATCACCACGCTGGTCTATATCTTCCTGCACAAGGGCTGGCTGTTCATCCCCGACACCAACTCCTTCACCGATGCGGATCCGCTGCTCGGCACCATCAAGTCGACCTCGTTCGGCGCGGTGGGCGCTCTGATCAACTTCGCGGTGGCCTTCATCGTCTCCAAGGCGACCTCGCCGATCCCGCAGGAGATCAGCGATCTGGTGGAAAGCGTCCGCATCCCGCGCGGTGCCGGCGCTGCCCAGGACCACTAAGTCCAGGGTCTGGCCGCGCCATGCGGCCTTTCCCCTACCCTTTCATCCCGCCCCGCGCTAATCCGGGGCGGGATTTTCTTTCCGCCGATACCGGAGCCTGACCATGCCGCTCGCGCCCGATGACCTCCGCCGTTTCCTGAGCACCGTGCATCCCTACGACACGCTCGATGCCGATGCGATCGAGGGGCTGCTGCCGCAATTCGTGCAGCGCCGGTTGCAGGCGGGCGAAGAGATCTACGCGGCGGGCCAGCCGCTGGAGGGGCTCTATCTCATCCAGTCGGGACAGGCCGAGATCCGCGACGAGAACGATGTCGTGGTCTCGCTGCTGGGACCGCGCAACAGTTTCGGCGAGCGCGGGCTGACCCGCGACGGCATCGCCGCCACCTCGGCCCGCACCGTCGAGGAAACGCTGCTGCTGATGCTGCCGGTCTATGCCTTCAACGCGCTGGTGCGCGACCACGCCGCCGCCAAGCGCTTTTTCGACCGCTCCCGCGCCGCCAAGCCGCGCAAGACCGACCTCGCCCATTCCCGCGTGGAAACGCTCATGGCCGCAAACCCGCTGACCCTGAGCGCCGGGGCCAGCGTGCAGGAGGCGGCCCGGCTCATGGCCGAGCGGCGCGTTTCCTCGGTCTGCGTCACCGAAGGGCCGACGCTGAAGGGCATCCTCACCATCCGCGACGTTTCGGGCAAGGTGGTGGGCGGCGGCCTGCCCTTCGATACGCCGGTGGCGCAGGTGATGACCGCCGATCCGCTCACCCTGCCGCCCTCGGCCATCGGCTCGGACGTGCTGCACATGATGATGGAGCGCCATATCGGCCATGTGCCGGTGACCGAGGGCGGCAAGCTGGTGGGCATCGTCACCCAGACCGACCTGACCCGCTTTCAGGCGGTCAGTTCCGCCGAGCTGGTGGCCGAGATCGCCCGCGCGAGCAGCCCCGCCGAGATGGCCGATGTCACCGCGCGCATTCCGCAGCTTCTGGTGCAGCTCGTGGCGGGCGGCAACCGTCACGAGGTGGTGACCCGGCTGATCACCGACATCGCCGACACCGTCACCCGCCGTCTGCTGGCGCTGGCCGAGGAAAAGCTGGGCGCGGCGCCCGTGCCCTGGCTCTGGCTGGCCTGCGGCTCGCAGGGGCGGCAGGAACAGACCGGGATTTCCGATCAGGACAATTGCCTCTTCCTCGACGACAGCGCCACCGACGACGATCTGGCCTATTTCATGGAGATGGCGAAATTCGTCTCGGACGGGCTCGATCAGGCGGGCTATTACTACTGCCCAGGCGAGATGATGGCGACCAATCCGCGCTGGTGTCAGCGGGTCGGCACCTGGCGGCAGTATTTCGCGGGCTGGATCGCCAAGCCCGATCCGATGGCGCAGATGCTCGCCTCGGTGATGTTCGACCTGCGCCCCATCGGCGGCACCAAGGCGCTGTTCGAGGATCTTCAGGAGGAGACGCTGGCCCGGGCGGCGAAAAACTCGATCTTCGTCTCGCACATGATCGCCAATT
Source organism: Salipiger pentaromativorans (assembly GCF_024721115.1). GTDB lineage: Bacteria > Pseudomonadota > Alphaproteobacteria > Rhodobacterales > Rhodobacteraceae > Salipiger > Salipiger pentaromativorans. The sequence continues at coordinate 4,413 of NZ_JAMDHK010000013.1, forward strand.
CGCTGAAACACACACCGCCGCTGGGTCTCTTGCGCGGCTTCGCGACGATCCGCTCGGGCGAGCACAAGAACACGCTGGATCTCAAGCATAACGGCGTGGTGCCGGTGGTCGATCTCGCCCGCGTCTATGCGCTTCAGGGGCAGCTTGCCGAGGTGAACACCCGCGCCCGGCTCGAGGCGGCGGTGGCGGCGGGGAAACTCTCGGGATCGGGCGGACAGGATCTGCTGGATGCCTACGATCTGATCGCCGAAACGCGGCTCGAGCATCAGGCGGCGCAGGTCAAACGGGGCGAGACGCCCGACAATTATATGGCCCCCGCCGATCTGTCGGATTTTGAGCGAAGTCATCTGCGGGATGCCTTCGTGGTGATAAAGTCGCTGCAATCGGCCCTGGGGCACGGGCGCGGCATATTGGGATAACCCGCGCAAGACGGGGGGGAGGATAGATGTTTCTGGAACTGATCGCCGTGTTCGTGGCCGGCTTCGCCGGCGCCGGAGCGGTCCTGCTGCTGAACAAGCTGACCGGCGGGCGCCTGCCGCGCTGGATGATGCCGGTGGGCGCTGGTCTCGCGATGCTCGCCACCACCATCTCCAGCGAATATAGCTGGTACGAGCGCACCCGCGCGGCGCTGCCCGAGGGCATGACCGTCGCCTCGGTGCACGAGGCCCGGGCCTTCTACCGCCCTTGGACCTATGCGCTGCCGATGGTCGACCGCTTCATCGCGGTCGATCGCGCCAATCGCCGCGCCAACAGCGACACCGAGGGGCTCTATCTCGCCGATCTCTATTTCTTCGCCCGCTGGCAGCCGGTGCAATCGGTCGAGATGATGGTGGATTGCGCCGGCCACCGCCGCGCCGACCCCGCCGGCGGAGACGGCGGCGCGCCGGTCTGGCGCGCCGCCGGGGCCGACGACCCCATCGTCGCGGCGGTCTGCGCGGAGGATGGCGCATGATCTCCAAGCTGGGCCTGCGCCTGAGGATCTTTCTGTTCTTCGTGCTGCTGGGACTGGGCGGCGCCCTCGCGGTGCTGATCGCGCTTTATGTCGGCTATACCCGCGTCGCCGGCAGCAGCGTTGCCAACGGCTTTGTCTTTGCCGGCATCCTCGCGTCGCTGGCGCTGGTCGCGCTCACCGCGGGCATCTGGCTGCTCTTCGACGAGAATGTCGCCAAGCCCATCGAGAAGATCGCCGCCGAGATGCGCGCCCGCGCCCATGCGGGCGTGGCGAAAGAGGTCGACACCCATGCCGCCCGCTACCTCGGCGATCTGGCCCATGCCGCCCGGGCCGTGTCGGACCGGCTGACCGAGGGCGCCATGGAGACCGCGCAGACGGTCGCCTTCGAGACCGAACGTCTGGCCTCGGAAAAGGCCCGGCTCACCGCGCTGCTGACCGAGATCCCCGTCGCGATGATCCTGGTGAGCCCGCGCGGCCAGATCGTGCTTTACGACGGTCAGGCGGCAGAGGTTCTGGCGCAGCTCCATGTGCCCCGGCTGAACGCGCCGCTCACGGATTTCTTCGAGGCCGAAGGGCTGGAGGCCGCCGTGCGCCGGATGCACAAGACCGGCCGCGAGGTACAATTCACCGCCGAGGGCACCGACGGCGCGCAAAGCTATGACGCCAGGCTGAAACCCATGGATGGCGGCGGCTATATGATGGTGATCGAGGGCGCCGAGACGCATATGCCGCCCGAGGCCGAACGTCCGCTGGTCTATGATTTCGACCTGCTCACCCATGACGCGCCCGCCAGCATCGAGGAGGCGCCGCTTTCGGCGCTGAGCTACACGGTGTTCGACACCGAAACCACCGGGCTGCTGCCGCATAAGGACGAGGTGGTGCAGATCGGCGCGGTGCGGGTGCTGAACGGGCGCATCGTGCCCGGCGAGGTGATCGACCAGCTTGTCGATCCCGGCATGCCGATCCCGCCGGCCTCGACCCGGGTGCACAAGGTGACCGACGCCATGGTGCGCGGCCAGCCCGACATCGCCGAGGCCGGCCGGCGCTTTCACCGATTCGCCAAGGGTTCGGTCATCGTGGCGCATAACGCGCCCTTCGACATGGCCTTCCTGCGCCGCCACCGCGATCGCATGGGCGTGCAATGGGATCATCCGATCCTCGACACGGTGCTGCTGTCGGCGGTGCTGTTCGGCGCCAGCCAGACCCATACGCTGGACGCGCTCTGCGAGCGGCTCGGCGTCGAGATCCCGGCGCCGCTGCGCCACACCGCGCTGGGGGATGCCCATGCCACAGCGCAGGTGCTGGTCAAGATGCTGCCGATGCTCGAGGCGCGGGGCATGGCGCGGTTCGGAGAGGTTCTGGACGAGACCCGCAAACATGGCCGGCTGCTGGAAGACCTGAACTGAGATCGTCGAGCGCCGCCTGCAATGCCACGCGCGGCAGGCGGTTCAGCGGCAGCCTTCGCAGCGCGAAGAGCCGCGTGTTCAGCGCCCGATAGGCCGCGTGCAGCGCAATGGCGCGGGGAATGAGCGGCCCGGAGGGCGGCGGCGGCTCCAGCGGCCAGTAGGCGCAGAGCGCGGGCCGCCCGCAGACCGGCAGCGCATCCGCCGCGCGCGGGGTGAGCGCGATGAGGATGCCCCCGGCCGCCTCCGCCAGCGGCGCCTTGGGGATCAGCGGACCGGGATCATGACCGCGCGCCGTCAGAAGCGCCAATGCCAACGGATCGGGCACCGCCGCCGGCGCCAGCCCGGCAGAGCCCACGAGCGCCCGCCCCGCCAGCCGCCGCCGCGACAGAGCTTCGGCAATCAGCGACAGCGCGGCATTGTCGTCGCAAAGGAAGGTGAGCCGCAGCGGGCGCGTCTGCAAGGCCGGCGCCCACCCTGCCCGGCCCAGGCACAGGCTTTCACCGGCCATGCCCAGCGCCTCTCCCAGCCGGTCGGGGGCGGCGCGGTAGAGCCGGGCCGCACCGCGCCGCTCCGGCTCCAGCAGGCCGGCCGCCGAGAGCGCCGACAGATGCGCCGACAGCGTCGACGGCGCAACCGCCAGCGCTTGCGCTAGGGCGCCGGCGGTCATGCCATGCGGCAGGCGGCGCACCAACAGCCCGAACACCCGTGCCCGCAGCGGATGGCCGAGCAGCGACAGCCGTGTGAGAGATGCCCCGTGCATGGCCGATGCCTGGCACAGCGACCCTGAAGACGCGGTTAAGATCGGGCCGGGCAGCAAATCTTTTCGAAAAGATTTGCAAGAGTTTTCGAAAACTCTTGCCTACCCCAACACCGCGCCCAGCGCCTTGTCGAGCTTGTCGACCAGCTCGCCCACCTGATCCTCGGACAGAATGAAGGGCGGTGCCAGCAGCACATGATCGCCGTTCTGGCCGTCGATGGTGCCGCTCATCGGATAGCAGATGAGCCCCTCGGCAAAGGCCGCCTTCTTCAGCTTGCCCGCCACGCCCTTCGAAGGATCGAAGGGCGTCTTGCTCTCGCGGTCCGCGACCAGCTCGACCCCCAGGAACAGCCCGCGCCCGCGGATGTCGCCCACATGCGGGTTCTGCCCGAACCGCTCCTCGAGCGCGGCGCGCAGCAGCGCGCCCGTGGGGGCCACCCGGCCCAGAAGCCCGTCGTCCACCAGCCGCTCCAGCACGGCGCAGGCGCCGGCGCAAGAGGTCGGGTGCCCCAGATAGGTGTGCCCGTGCTGGAAGAACCCCGTCCCGGTTTCGATCGCGGCATAGATCTCGGCCGAGCAGAGCATCGCCCCGATCGGCGCATAGCCCGCGCCCAGCCCCTTGGCCACGGCGCAGATGTCGGGCGCGACCCCGTCCTGCTCGCAGGCAAAAAGCGTGCCCGTCCGGCCCATGCCGCACATCACCTCGTCGAGAATCATCAGGATGCCGTAGCGGTCGCAGATCTCGCGGATGCGCTTGAAATAGCCAGGCACCGCGGGCACCGCCCCCGCCGTGGCGCCGACCACCGGCTCGGCCACGAAAGCCATGACCGTCTCGGGGCCGAGCTCCGTCACCTTGGCCTCGATCTCCGCCGCCAGCCGTTCGCCGTACTGCTCTTCGCTCTCGCCCGGCGCCATGCCACGATAGGCATAACAGGGCGCCACGTGATGCACGTCGATGAGCAGCGGCGCAAAGGGTTCGCGGCGCCAGAGATTGCCCCCCGTCGCCAGCGCGCCCAGCGTGTTGCCGTGATAGCTCTGCCGCCGCGCGATGATGTTCACCCGCTGCGGTTCGCCTTTTTCCAGATGATATTGCCGCGCCAGCTTCAGCGCCGATTCCATCGCCTCGGAGCCGCCGGCGACCACATAGACCCGGTCGAGCCCCTTGGGCGCGAGCGAAATCAGCCGGTCGGCCAGGCGCTCGGCAGGCTCGGAGGTAAAGAACCCCGTATGCGCAAAAGCCACCTGATCGAGTTGCGCCTTCATCGCGGCAACCACCTTGGCATCGCTGTGCCCCAGGCAGGAGACCGCCGCCCCGCCGGAGCCGTCGAGATAGGCCTTCCCTGTGGAATCAAAGAGGTAGACTCCCTCTCCCCGCGCCACCACCGGCGGCGGGGATTTGGTGTGACGCGGAAAAATATGCGACATCCTGGATCATCCTGTAGACTGACGCCGGGTCATTCATAAGCAATATTGCCCTGTTTGCTTCCCTGCGTTCTTCTGGGCACTATCATCATTATAAATTCAATCAAGATCACAGGGAGCAAGATCTGATGAAAAAATCCGTCTTCGGCGCCGTTCTGTCCGGCGCACTCGTCGTTTCTGCCGCCGCCACGGCGCAGGACCAGCAATTCATCTCCATCGGCACCGGCGGCGTGACCGGCGTCTACTACCCGACCGGTGGTGCGATCTGCCGTCTGGTGAACAAGAGCCGCAAGGAACACGGCATCCGCTGCGCCGTGGAATCGACCGGCGGCTCGGTCTACAACATCAACACCATCAAGGCCGGCGAGCTGGAATTCGGCGTCGCCCAGTCGGACTGGCAGTACCACGCCTATAACGGCACCTCGAAATTCGAGGGCAACGCCTTCCCCGAACTGCGCGCGGTGTTCTCGGTGCATGCCGAACCCTTCACCCTGCTCGCCCGCGCCGATTCCGGCGTCGAGAAATTCGAGGATCTCAAAGGCAAGCGCGTGAACGTGGGCAACCCCGGCTCCGGCCAGCGCGCCACGATGGAAGTGGTGATGAGCGCCTTCGGAATCGGCATGGACGATCTGGCGCTGGCGACCGAATACAAGGGCGCCGAGATGGCCCAGCAGCTTTGCGACGGCAATATCGACGCGATGATCTACACCATCGGTCACCCCGCGGCCGCCATCCAGGAAGCCACCACCACCTGTGACGTGAAACTCATCGACGTGGTGGGCGAGCCGATCGACACGCTGGTCGCCGACAACCCCTATTACCGAGTCGCGACCATTCCGGGCGGCATGTATGCGGGCAACCCCGACGACACCACCACCTTCGGCGTCGGCGCGACCTTCGTCTCCTCCACCGACGTGCCCGAGGACGTGGTCTATGTGGTCGCCAAGGCGGTGATGGAGAACCTCGACGATTTCCGCCAACTGCACCCGGCCTTCGCCAATCTCGAGGCCGCGCAGATGGTCAAGGACGGTCTGTCCGCGCCGCTGCACCCGGGCGCCGAGAAAGCCTATAAAGAGCTCGGTCTCATCGAATAAGGCGGATCTTCCGCCACGCGGGCGCCCCTGAGGCGCCCGCAAGCATTTCGGGACTTGCGGGCGCAAAAGACACCGCAAGCCTATAAAAAACATATAATTTCAAAAACGGGGATATGGAGATGGTGGATCAGCCGTCAACGGAACGCAGTGCCGACGATATGGTCGCCGAAGCCGACACCGGCGCGCGCAACCCGACCAACTGGCAAGGCTCGCTCATTCTGGGAACCTGCATCGCCTGGTCGATCTTTCAGCTCTACATCGCCTCGAAGATCCCGGGCATTCTCGCCCAGGCCACGGGCATGAGCATCTTTGCCAATATCGTCGCCCAAGCGCGGTTCGTGCACCTGGCCTTTGCGCTGGCGCTCGCCACCATGGCGTTTCCGCTGACCAAATCCGCCCCGCGCGACCGCATCCCCGCCTATGACTGGGCGCTGATGGTGCTGGGTGTCGCGGCCTGTCTCTATCTCGTGGTCTTCCGCTTCCAGATCGCCGACCGTCCGGGGCTCTGGAGTCCCTCCGACATCACCATGTCCGCCATCGGCATGATCTGCCTGATGATCGCGGTCTATCGCTCGCTCGGCCTGCCGCTAGTGATCATCGCCAGCGCCTTTGTCGCCTTCGCCTTCTTCGGCGGCTATTCCGAATGGGCGCGCAATATCACCAATTACGGCGGCGCCTCGCTGCACAAAGCGCTCGGCCATTACTGGATGCAGACCGAAGGCGTCTTCGGCGTGGCACTCGGGGTTTCGACCTCGATGATCTTCCTCTTCGTGCTCTTCGGCGCCCTGCTCGACCGCGCGGGCGGCGGCAACTGGTTCATCAAGGTCGCCATCGCGCTCCTGGGCGCGCTGCGCGGCGGACCCGCCAAGGCCTCGGTGCTCTCCTCGATGATGACCGGCATGATTTCCGGCTCCTCCATCGCCAACACCGTGACCACCGGCACCTTCACCATTCCGCTGATGAAGCGCATCGGCTTTCCCGCCGAAAAGGCCGGGGCCGTCGAGGTGGCGAGCTCGACCAACGGCCAGCTCACCCCGCCGGTGATGGGGGCCGCCGCCTTCCTGATGGTGGAATATGTCAACATTCCCTATATCGACGTGGTCAAACACGCCTTCCTGCCGGCGGTGATCTCCTACATCGCGCTGCTCTATATCGTGCATCTGGAAAGCCTGAAGATGGGGCTGACCGGGCTCAAGAAGGACGGGCGCAGGATCGGCGTTCTGATGATCATGATCCTGTTCCTGTCGGGCTTCATCTTCCTCGGGCTCTGCACCTTCGCGATGATCGGCATCCGCGCGGCGCTCGACCCGATCATGAGCGAGTCCGTCTATGGCGCGGTGGCGCTGGTGGCGGTGCTTTACGTGGTGCTGGTCTGGGTGTCGTCGAAATTCCCCGACATCGCGATGGACGACCCGAACGCGCCTGTCCCGCACGCGCCGCGCCTGACGCCGACGCTGATCGGCGGGGCCTATTTCGCGCTGCCGATCTTCATCCTCGTCTGGAACCTGATGGTGCGTACCGAAAGCCTGGAACGGCTGTCGCCCGCGCTCTCGGCTTTCTGGGCAACGGTCTTCATGATCATCATCGCGCTGACCCACCGCCCGCTCAAGGCGATGTTCCGGGGCGGTGAGGCGGCAAGCGAGCTCCGCGCAGGATGGGGCGATTTCATCCAGGGCCTGATCCTCGGCGCGCGCAATATGATCGGCATCGGTGTGGCCACCGGCGCCGCCGGCATCATCGTCGGAACGATCTCTCTGACCGGCGCGCATCAGGTCATCGGCCAGGTGATCGAGGTGGTCTCGGGCGGCAACCTGATGGTGCTGCTGATCCTCGTCGCCGTGCTGTCGCTCATCCTCGGGATGGGGCTGCCCACCACCGCGAACTACATCGTGGTCTCCAGCCTCATGGCGCCGGTGATCATCAGCGTCGGCGCGCAGGCCGGTCTGGTGGTGCCGCTGATCGCGGTACATATGTTCGTTTTCTATTTCGGCATCCTTGCCGACGACACGCCGCCGGTGGGGCTTGCCGCCTATGCGGCGGCGGCGATCTCGCGCGGCGATCCGATCAAGACCGGCCTTCAGGGGTTCGGCTACGACATCCGCACGGCGCTCTTGCCCTTCCTCTTCATCTTCAACACCGATCTGCTGCTGATCGACGTGACCTTTGCGCACGCGGTGTTCGTGTTCTTCATCGCGCTGCTGGCCATGCTGCTCTTTGCCGCCGCCACGCAGGGCTATTTCATCGCGAAATCGAAGATCTGGGAAAGCGCGGTGCTGCTCTTCATCGCCTTCATGCTGTTCCGGCCCGGTTTCTTCCTGGACATGGTCGAGGATCCTTTCGTCACCGCTTCGGGCAACGCGGCGCTGGAGCTGATGGCCGAAGAGCCCGACGGGTTCGACCTGCGGCTGATGGTCGAGGGGCCGGATTTCGACACCGGCAAGCTGCGCCCCACCACCGTGGTCATCCCCGCCGTGGCGGGCGATGCGGAGGCGGCGCTTTCGGCGCAGGGGCTGTCGGTCATGGAGGAAGACGGAACGCTGCTGCTGGACGAACCCTTCCCCGGCACGCCGCTCTTCGACCAGCTCGGCACCGAGTACGATTATTACGGCGATAGCCCGGTGGTGATCTCGGCGGTGCAGGTCGAAAGCGAGCGCTTCGCCAAGGAGTGGTTCTTTATCCCGGCGCTGCTGCTGCTGGCGGGGGTCGTGATGATCCAGCGCCCGCGCGCCACGCAACCGGCCTTCTGAGGAGGACAGGCGATGTTCAAGACGATCCTGCTGGCAGTCGATATGAACGACCTGCCGGAATCCGGCCATGTGGCCGAGGCGGCGGTGCGCATGGCGCAATGCGAAGGCGCCAGGCTGCATGTGATCAACGTCATCCCCGGCTCGGGGATGGCGATGGTCGGCTCCTATCTGGGGCCGGATCAGGCCAATGCGATCAAATCCGAGGCGGCGGAAAAGCTGAAGAGCTGGGCCGCCGAGGCGATCCCCGAGGCGCTGCTGGGCGAACTGCATGTGATGCAGGGCACGATCTATCACGAGATCCTCAAGATGGCGCAGAAGGTCGGCGCCGACGTGATCGTGGTCGGCGCCAACCGCCCGGCGCTGAAGGATTACCTCGTCGGCCCCAACGCCGCCCGCGTGGTGCGCCACGCGCCGCAATCGGTGCTGGTGATCCGCTGAGACATCGGCGCAGCTCGGAACACCTGGCAAAAGGTCGTGCAAAGCGTAGTGCGTGCCGTTAAAGGCCTTGCGTTAGTCACATATCGAGAGACCACCAAGCGCATGTTCCCTGATTTCTCTGCGTTCCGGATGCAACATCGCCCGGACGTAAGCGCCCCGATCGGCGTTGGCCTGTCATCCAGCGCCTGTTTCGTCGATTGGTACGGACGGGGCGCCCGGGATGTGCTGGTCTCAGGACACCCATGGTACTTCTCAGGCGGCGTGTATCTTTGCCTTCAAGACTTGCAGAAAAGCGGACCCGACAAACCCGTCTACTTTCCCCCCACCCGTTTGCATGGAATCAACGGGCACTTCGTTTTTCCCGCCCCGCAGCCTGATGGCAGTTTCGATCTACTGAGCTATTCTCCGCGAAATCCAGGACCACGCAGCCGGCAGTCCGGGCGCAGCATCGGTTGGATTCACCGCCACCGAAACGCCGGCAATAGAGACTGCCCGGTCTTTCATGCGCTGCCCGACGATGTTCCCTGCCAAAACGGCTCTCTGGAAAAACAACTGGCGGGCGCGCGCCTTATGTCGATCACGCCGGAATACGACACCGAAGGCCGTCTTTGCGCGGTCATTGTCTCTATCAATACCGACCCAGATGCCTATTGGCCCGACCGTCGCCAGCCCTGGCAACAGGACAACGCCATGAACGCACCCTTCGATTCCCGAGGCGACTGGCGTGGACAAGCCGCAAAGATGCAGGTCCTGCGCTTTCCGTTCGATAAAAACCGCGACCGGCCCCTTTTCGGCAGTCCGAAGATCATCGCAGAGTCCACCAGCCTGTTTACCGTCGATGCTGCACTCCGTCAGGACTCCTCCGGAGAAAAGACGTTGATCATGCGTAGCGATACTGACTTTCTGAGCATCGGCGAGCCAGCCGCTCCCCCGGAGGCGGCGCCCTTACGCATTCGGCTACGGGACCATTTTTTCAACACGCAAATCTTTTCCCCACCCAAGCCATTGCGCGGGACAGCAGATCTTCTGATCTCCGGAAACACTGGCTACATCTCCTATCTGGGTAACTCGAACGAGACCGTTCAGGAAACACGGCTCGAAGCGTTTGGCACGGCGATGCGGGTCGGGACGCTTGCCGTTCCCAGTGCCGTACTGCACGATGGTGGTGTCCGAGTCTATGTGGGAGATGCCACCGGCCATATCCACTGCGCGACGGGCACGCGACAGACTGGGCTCGGCCCATCACAATGCGTGCGAGATCCGGTCGGAGAGATATGCCATCAGGCCGGGCCGAACGGGTCCATTCAGGGCCCGAATGAACGCCGGTGGGGCTATGTCAATCCGCTCGCGACTGCCTGGACACAGGCTCACGCTCCGGATCTGATCGTGAACGATATAACCGGGAGCTGCGTGCTCTACCCCTCGACCGGCGACCCGGATGGGCTTCTTTTCGGCGCCGCTCGCGCGCTGACCCTTGACGGCGCACCGCTATGTCTGACCTGGAGATCTCGCCCCGCTCGCTGGTCATCAACCGAGCTGCTCGTGCATATGGAAGATGGACTTCGGCTTGTTGAGCGGAGTGGAGAAGACCCATACGCTCTGCACAGCGGACGGCGCGTGCGCTTCAGCGACGGTTCTCCCGTTGCTGCGGGGATGCAAGGCGGATTGGCAGGGCGATCCGTACTGCAACGCGTCGACTGCCCTGGCTCGCAGCACAGCTCTGTTCTGGCAGCGATCGACCATCGCTCAGCCGCAGCATTCGGAGCGCCGCAGCTAGCGGGATCGGCAATCGTTCTGTTGAAGGTCGCGGAGGATGCGGAAGACCTTGTGCTCCATCCCGCCATCTTGTTGAAAACGCGCACTGGGAGTCCCTTGATCCTGGGCAGCCATAATCCAGGCGTGAGCTATTGCGCGCAAGGCTGGGACGACGACGAAGGGACATTGATTGCGGGGGCGGAGGATGGACATCTCTATGCCTTTCCGGCTTCCGAATTTCCCGACCTGACGGACCCCAACTGACGCAAAGCTGCAAGACGATGCCTTTTTCTACCCGTCTCTTTTTTCCGGCTCATCATGAGCAGCCTCTCGTTTCCGAGTGGCAACTCCCAGGTCAGTGGTATGCAGGTTATTCCGGCATGACCAAGAACTGACGGGATCACCTGTACTTCGGTCCGGATTTTCGTGGCTAGCTCTGCCGACGTCCCCCCGACCCTACAATGACACGTGCCAGAATGTGCCACGCTCCAAGAGCCGAACAACATTCCCGCTTGGGGAAACCCGCCTATACCCGTGCGATCACCACGACATAGACGCACGCCTCCGCGCCCGGATTGACGAAGGCGCAGCGCTGCGGAGCGCCCAAAGTCAGGCAGTCGTCGGGGCCGAGATCCCAGCACCTCTCGCCCTCCTCGAACAGCAACCGCCCCGACAGCACCCAGACCGACTGCATCAGAAAGCTGTAGGCCTCGGGCGGGAAGCCCACGCGCGCACCGGGCGGCAGGGTCACGCGGATGATGTCGATCCCCTGCCCCGCGCTCATGGGCGCGGCGATGCGTTCGCGCAGATACCCGGTCTCGGGATCCTGCCAGAGCCGCGCCGGGTCCCCCGCCTGCGACAGCCGCGTCACCGCCTGCGCGGGCGCCGCCAGAAGCTCGGACATCGTCAGCCCAAAGGCGCCGGACAGCCGCCCCAGAACCGTCGCCGTCGGGCTGCTCTCGCCGCGCTCGATCCGGTTGATCATCGCGCGCGACACGCCGGACCGCTCTGCAAGCGCGGTCAGCGACCACCCCCGCCGATCGCGCTCCTCGCGGATTTTTTGTCCTAGACCTTCCGTCATGATCGTCTCATATATTAGACAATCTTTGACCCGCCAAGCTCCTTCGGACTCCGCCATGGACATTCTCGACGCCACCGAAGCCGACCTGCCCGGCATTCTGGCCATCTACAACGACGCGGTGCTGACCACCGCCGCGATCTGGAACGAGACACCCGTCGATCTCGGGAACCGCCATGCCTGGTGGCGCGATCGCATCGCCCAGGGCTATCCGGTGCTGGTGGCGCGCGACGGTGGCGAGGTGCTGGCCTATGCGAGCTTCGGCAACTGGCGCGACTGGGAGGGCTACCGCCACACGGTGGAACATTCGATCTATGTGCGCGCCGAGAGTCGCGGACGCGGCATCGCCTCGCTCCTGCTGCCGGCGCTGGTCGAGCGCGCGCGGGATCTGGGCAAACATGTCATGGTCGCCGGGATCGAAAGCGGCAATGCCGCGTCGATCCGGCTGCACAGGCGTCACGGGTTCGAGGTGACCGGCGAGATGCGCGAGGTCGGCGCGAAATTCGGCCGCTGGCTCGACCTCACCTTCCTTCAACGCCGGCTGGACGCGCGCCCCGCCCCGGACGCGCGGCCATGACCGCCGCCGCGATTCTGGCGCTGCTCGCCGCCGCCGGCGCCGCCCTGGTGTTGCAGAACGCGCTGATGCTCGAGGCCCGCGCGGTCTCGGGCTCGGTCTGGGTGGCGCTCTGGCTCAACTCGGCGGTGGGTCTTGTGGTGCTGACAGCAGTGGCGCTGACCTCGGACGGCATCGAAGCCTTTGCCCGGCTCGCCCAGGGGCGGCTCTGGATGTTCCTGCTGCCGGGGCTGCTCGGGACCTTCTTCGTATTCGCAAGCCTGACGGGCTATGCGAGCCTGGGGGCGACGTTGACGATCTCGGCGCTGATCGCCGCACAGGTCACCGCCGGAGTGGGATTCGACCTCTGGCGCGGGAGTGCCATCACCCCGGCGCAGCTTCTGGGGCTGGCGCTGCTGGTGGCGGGCACCGCGCTGGTCTTTGGCGCAAAAGCCTAGAACGGACGGCCGCCGCGCGGAAATTACACGCACTGCGCGATTCGATTCGCAGAGCACGCACGCAGAGCGGGCTCTGCGCCATGATCGCCCATACCGCGCGCGGCCCATGCTAAGAGACGAACCCAGCCCCGATCACGCGCGCGTTTTGTTTTCGTGAGCAGGATGGAAAAATTGACACAGCGCGCCGCGGACACCCGCCGGATCCCACCGAAATCAGTCAGATTACGGGGCCCCTCCCACCCGAGATGACTTATAAAAAATTATATTTTTTACAATAAGTTACAAAGTAACCCTCACCTCTTCGAGATTGCCGCCAGCGGCACGCAACGACAGACGGCAGGATCCCGCCGATGCACAATAATATTAAAGAAAGGTTGAACATGATTTAAATCATTGCTTCGGAATGTGACCTCGGGCCATCTTCAGATCGGAGACCTCGAATGTGAAAACAGCGAGGTCACCCGGGGAGGAACCAGGAGATTACCACCATGACGACCTACAGTTCGACTACGCATGTGTTTTCGGTAGACGATTTGACCGCGACGTTTAGCGGCCTGCAATATCCGGACCTTCCCAGCATGCTCGACACTGCTGGGACGGTCGTGCCCCCTTACATCTCGAAGCCCGGAGAGATCCTCTACGGCATCGACAGCGAGTTCGGATATTACGTGTCCGATTTCATCGGCGCCGAGACCAAGGTGCTCGACGGCGATTATGGCGAAGGCTACGCCGGCAATATCTATGACGGGGACGATGTGGTTGACGGGATTTCCGTCCGCAACGCCGAAACCGATCTGTTCCTGTCCGGCGCGCCGTTCGGCACCTGGTCCGTGGGGCTGGGCGGCAACACCGTCAAGGCATCGAGCGAACATTACTCGGTGATGGCCTCGGTGCTGTCGGATCAGGCCTATCCGGGTGATCCCAACGCGCTCGGCGCGCTCGACGACGACCTCAAGCTGCGCGACCAGCGTCCGACCGACGATCCGAACGTGTTCGAGGACGGCCCGCTGAACGAGCTCTACGTGAGCGAGCTGCTCCAGGCGCTGCAAAACGCCATCGACGTCGTGAACCCGGCGCTGAATGCGGTCCGGTCGGACATCGACTTCGACCGCGACGGCGTCAACGATGTCTACCGGCTCACCAAGACCACCGTCTCTTATGACGCCAATGGCGACGGGGTGGCGGAAGACTATGTCGTCGGCGCCGTGGACCTCGGCAATGACGGCACGCTCGACATCGTCGACAGCTTCCTGAACGGCTATGGCGGCAAGGCCGATCTGACCGATCTGCTCGAGCCGAACGAATCCAGCGTCACCTATAACATCGCCTACGGGCAGGATTATTCGGTCACTCTGAAGGACGACGGCAAGCTGCTCTATCGCTGGGGCGAAGGTGTGAAGCGCCCGAACGACATCCGCATGGAGGTCAATATCGAGCTGCCCAGCGAATGGACCGTCGATAGCAACAACAACGGCATCGCCGACATTCTCGAGGACGGCTCCGGCGGGTACACGGTGACCCGGGCCGAGCTGATCGTGACCCACACGATCACCAACAACCCGAACGACCAGATCCGCCCCGAGGATTACGAGAACGAGGCCGCGATCGGGCGCCTGCCCTCCTATTACGTGGTCACCGACCCCGACAACCCGTCGAACACGCTCTGGGTGTCGCCGGTCGATAGCTATGACGGCACCGGCGAAGCGCTGCCGAGCTACTTCATTCTCGACGATCAGGGCCATATCGACATGACCGTGGTCGGCGGAACGGCGGTCTACCAGCCGGATGGCACGCTTGTGGGGTACCGGAACGAGGATGCCTCCGGCACGCCCATCGGCACGGTGCTGCGCGATATGTCGCTGGCAGCGCTGAACGCGGCGGCCGGTCTCAGCTTCACCACCGAGGATCTTGCCGACGGGTTCACCCCCGCTTGGTACACCAGCACCGACCGCGAACCGTTCGAATGGTCCTATGATCTCTATCCGGACGATCCCTATGCCAATGTCTTCGTGAGCTTCCGTACCGCAGAAGATGCGGCACTGGCCGGTTTCGACGAGGAATCGCTGGTCTCGGGGCCGCGCTGGCGCCTGACGCCGAACAAATTCGGTCAGGATCTGCCCGGGCTCGAGATCCCGCTGACCCCGAACAGCGAACCGCCCTACACCTCGGAAAACATCAAATACGACACCGGCGAACTGATCACCACCACGATCAACCTGCTCGACTGGGAGGGGGTTTCGCCCTTCTCCAACAGCATGGGCTGGATGACCATCGACCCCTCCACGCTGGACGTCGATAATGACGGGCTGATCGACGCGGGCTGGTCGCAGGTGAACGGCACGTTCAACGCCGGCGACGCGGTGCCGGCCGGGCTGATCCTGTCGGCGGTGACGCCGAACGGCGTGGCGCTCGACCAGAACTTCTTCGACACCGCCGTCTATGTGAAGGGCGACCGTCAGGACGCCTCCGAGCTCTACAACATCCAGCTTGTGATCGAGTACGAGCCCAACACCGACGAGACCATCGGCTCTGTCCAGCAGATCGCCGCGGTGAACCACCACGAGAAAACGGCTGCCTTCCAGGGGGCGTCCTTCGACAATCCGGTGGTCTTCGCAACGCCCACCACCCTCAACGGGCCGGATGCGGTGACCGTGGAGTTCACCGAGATCACCGCCACCGGCGCGACCTTCTATCTACAAGAGCCCGACGGTTATGACGGGCTGCATGTGGCCGAAAGCGTCTCGCTCATGGCCTTCGAGGAAGGCGTGTGGGAACTGGGCGACGGCAGCTTGCTTCAGGTCGGCACCACGGAATTCCGCGGCGGCGCGACGAACACCTTCCATCAGGTGAACTTCGACGTTGCCTTCGACCAGGTGCCGGTGCTGCTCTTGCAGGTCCAGACCGCCAACGGCCCGCAATGGGAGATCGCCCGTGTAGGCACCATCACCGAGACCGGCTTCACCTATTCGATCCAGGAAGCCGAATCGATGACCGACGGGCTGCATATGAGCGAGATCATCGGCTGGGCCGCGCTCGACCCCGCCGCTGCGGACGGCGTGATCGACTGGGGCGGGATCGCGGCCCAGGCCTTCGAGACCGGCACCACCGTGACCGACCAGCCGACCGCCTTCGAATTCGCCTCCGAGGTCGGGCCGGACCCGATCGTCTCGGCAATCCTCGCCAGTGCGCGCGGCACGGACCCGGCGAATCTGCGGCTCTATGACATGCTGGACGACACGGTCGTGGCGACGGGCTATTTCGTCGCCAAGGAGGACTGGACCTTCGATGACGAGCTTGGACATATCGCCGAAAACGCGACGGGCCTCGCCTTCGAAAGCGCCGGTCTGCTGGTCGGCACCGCATACGAATACAGCGTCGATCAGTTCGTATTCGCCTGAGCTCCGGCCCTATAAACCCCTCGAAGGGCGGCGATCATCGCCGCCCTTTTTCGTTCACGCTGGAAAGAGTTACGCCCTAATTCTCACCTGAAGAAGCAAGACGTGAACGCCGACTGCGGAGCCAGATTCCGGCCATGCGGGAGGCGCGCCGCCACAGAGGCGGGCCGCCTGTCTGCCATGAAATCGCTGTCAGCCCGCCGCGCACGATCACGCGGCGGCGGCGTAATCCCGGATCCGCTCCACCATCGCCCGCAGCCCGTTCGAGCGCTGCGCCGAGAGATGATCGTTCAGCCCCAGACGGCCCAGCTCGGCGCGGGCGTCGAGCTTTGCCACCTCGCCCAAGGGCAGCCCGTCATAAAGCCGGTGCAGCACCGCGATCAGGCCGCGCACGATCATCGCGTCGCTGTCGCCCTGGAAGTGAAACCGCCCGTCCTCGACCGCCGGGTGCAGCCAGACCTGGCTGGCGCAGCCCTCGACCTTGGTGGCGGGCACCTTCAGCGCCTCGGGCAAAGGGTCCATCGCCTTGCCCATCTCGATCACCATGCGGTAGCGGTCTTCCCAGTCCTCGAGGAACTCGAAATCCTCCACCACCTCTTCGAACGCTGCCTGTGCCATGTGCACCTCCTGCTTCCGGTCCCAGAGGTAGGCAGGCGCGGCGGAAAGGTCCAGCCCCCGAAACGGGATGCTTTTCAAGCCTGACACAATGCGATAACCCCTTATGGCAGGCAGGCAAGGGGCAGTGCGCCATGTTCAAATCTCTCTCGGTCCTAATCGTCGCGGGGGTCGTTCTGACGAGCTGTGGCAGCGTGCGCGAGTCGCGGCTGAACCCGTTCAACTGGTTCGGCGGCAGCGAATCCGTTGCGGTCGATCCCGCGGCCACCGGCGCCAACAACCCGCTGATTCCCAAGCGCCGCGCGTCGGTCTTCCGCGCCAAGGAGGCCGGCTATGCCGGCCACCCGGTCGAGACCGTCAGCGAGCTGCTGATCGAGCGCCGCCCCGGCGGCGCGATCATCCGCGTCACCGGCGTCGCCGACCGCGCCGGCCCCTTCGAGGTGCGTCTGATCAAGGACGAGGATGTCAGCGACGACAACACGCTCGCCTATACGCTGAAGGCGCTGCAATCGGCCGGGCCGCGCAACACCGGGGAACGCGCCCGGATGGTCACTGCGGCGCTGTGGCTCACCGAACAGGAACTGGCCGGGATCCGCGAGATCCGCGTCGCCGGCCGCACCAACGCCCGCGCCTCGCGGCGCTGAGCCGCTCCACCAAAAAGACAAAGACCTTTACAAGGCCGCCCGCATGGCGGCCTGAGACCGTTGCCGCACGCAGCTTAGGCACCCTGCCGGTCGGGTCGGGCCCCGCCCGCCGCAGGGCGAGACAGACCCTCCCCTTCCGAGGCGAAGCGCCTTCGCTCAGGCATCCTCAGATCTCGATGACCTCGACCTCGTTGCCCTTCACACCGAGCCCGATCTCGCCGTCGCAGAGCCGCAGCGCGTCTGCGCCAAAGACCTCGCGCCGCCAGCCGGTAAGCGCCTTCACATCGCGCATTCCCGCCGCGATGGCATCCAGATCCGCCGCCGGGGCAATGAGCCGCGACGCCACGCCCGAGCGCTCGGTCTTGGCCTTGAGCAGCACCCGCAGCAGATCGGCCAGCGCCGGGTTCACCTGCAACTGATCGCGCGAGGTATCGGGCTTGGGCAGCGCCTCCTTGGGGCACTCCATCCCGGCCTGGATCGCCGCGAGAATACCCTCGGCGATGGCCCCCTTGCGCGCCTCGCGCAGCAGCAGCCGCGAGCGGCCCAGATCCTCCATCGTCACCGGCTTGGTCGAGGCCAGCTCGGTCAGCGCGTCGTCCTTGAACACCCGGTTGCGCGGGATGTTGCGGGATTGCGCATAATCCTCGCGGAACGCCGCAAGCGCGCGCACGATGGCCAGGAAACGCGGGCTCGACGAGCGGGTCTTGACCCGCTGCCAGGCGTCGTCGGGACGGGTGATATAGGTCTCGGGATCGGTGAGCACCGCCAGCTCCTCGGCGACCCAGTGGGCACGCTCCGTGCGCGCCAGCTCCTCGGAGAGATAGTCGTAGATCATCCGCAGATGGGTCACATCGGCAAGCGCGTATTTCTTCTGGGCATCGGTCAGCGGGCGCCGCGACCAGTCGGTAAAGCGCGACGACTTGTCCAGCGAGGCCCGCGCGATGCGCTTGACCAGCGTTTCGTACCCCACCTGCTCGCCAAAGCCGCAGACCATCGCCGCGACCTGCGTGTCGAAGAGCGGATCGGGGATCACCCCGTGGTCGATGAAGAAGATCTCCAGATCCTGCCGCGCCGCGTGGAACACCTTGACCACGTCGGTGTTGCGGAACAGCTCCAGCAGCGGATCGAGCGACAGCCCCTCCGCCAGCGGATCGACCAGCACAGCGGTGTCGTCGCCCTTGCCCGGCATGGCAAGCTGGATCAGACAGAGCTTGGAATAATAGGTGCGTTCGCGCAGGAATTCGGTATCGACCGTAATATAGGGCATATCCGCCGCCGTTGCGCAGAACGCGGCAAGCTCTTCCGTCGTGGTCAGTGTTTTCATATGGGCCCCGGCCGCTCTTCTTTCTTTTCTGCACGCCCTCCTACACCCGCAGGCAGGATAGAGCAAAGCAATCGCTAAGGAAAGCACAGGCCTCGCCGCGCGGTGCGGCACGGGGAGCACGCCGCAAACCATTCCAAATCATGATGCACGCCAGAACAAACATTCATTTTCATCATGCAACCACGGTCCCTATATCCGTCGGGCAAGACGATCCCCTGTTTCCCGGAGCTTCTGCCATGACGATTCTCGACCTGCACCACGCCCCTGCCCGCGCGCTCGCGCGGCGCACCCATCCCGCCTGGCCGGCCTGGGCCGCCGCCGCCCTGCTGCTTCTGATCATGGGCCTGCCGGCGCTCGTCGCGCCCGAGTCGCAGCTCGCGCCCGAAAGCTGGCGCGGCAATTCCGCGTCTTACACGGTTCAGCCCTGAGCGAGCCGCAGTATCTCGCGATTGCCCCCGGCAAAGCGCCGCAGCACCGCCGGATAGAGGCGGTGCTCCTGCTCCAGCACCCGTGCCGCGAGCGCGTCGGGCGTGTCGCCCGGCAGTACCGGCACGGTGGCCTGCCCCAGAATCGGGCCTTCGTCCAGCTCCGGCGTGACCTCGTGCACGGTGCAGCCATGTTCCGCGTCGCCCGCCTCGAGCGCGCGGGCATGGGTGTGCAGGCCGCGGTATTTCGGCAAAAGCGAGGGGTGGATGTTCAGCATCCGCCCCTGCCAGTTCTGCACAAAGCTCGCGGTCAGCACCCGCATGAACCCCGCAAGGCAAAGGATATCCGGCGCGGCCTTTTCCAGCTCCGCCTGAAGCGCCGCCTGAAACGCCTCGCGGTCGCCCTTGAAGGGCCGGTGATCGACCACCGCCGTGGGCACGCCCATCTCGGCGGCCTTCGCCAGACCGCCGGCACCGGCGTTGTTCGACAGCACCAGCACGGGGCGGGCCGGATGATCGCCGGTCATGCTCTCGACCAGCTTCACCATGTTCGAACCACCGCCCGAGATGAAGATGGCGACCCGTTTCAAAGGAGCGCGCCCTCATAGGCCATGCCCGGCGTGCCGGTCACTGTGCCCAGCGTATAGACGGTCTCGCCCTCGCCGCGCAGCAGCGCGGTCAGCGCCTCGGCCTGCGCCGCGTCCACCGCCAGCACCATGCCGATGCCGCAGTTGAAGGTCTTGAGCATCTCGGCCTGCGCCATGCCGCCGGTCTCGGCCATCCATTTGAACACCGGGGGCAGCTCCCAGGCGCCAAGGTCGATGGCGGCGCCCATGCCCTCGGGCAGCACGCGCGGCAGGTTCTCGGTCAGCCCGCCGCCGGTGATATGCGCCAGCGCATGCACGCCGCCCGCCCGCACCGCCGCCAGCGCCTGTTTCACATAAAGCCGCGTCGGGGTCAGCAGCACCTCACCCAGCGAGCCCTCGGCCCAGGGGCACTCCGCCTCCCAGCCCAGCCCCGAGACCTCGACCAGCTTGCGCACGAGGCTGTAGCCGTTGGAATGCACCCCGTCCGAGGCCAGCCCCAGCAGCACATCGCCTTCGGCCACGCCGGCGGGCAGCTCGCTGCCGCGCTCCATGGCGCCCACGGCAAAACCCGCGAGGTCGAAATCGCCCGCCGGATACATGCCCGGCATCTCGGCGGTCTCGCCGCCGATCAGCGCGCAGCCCGAGCGCACGCAGCCCTCGGCGATGCCCTCGATCACCCGCGCGGCGCTCTCGGTGTCGAGCTTGCCGGTGGCGAAATAATCCAGAAAGAACAGCGGCTCGGCGCCCTGGCACACGAGATCGTTGACGCACATGGCGACCAGGTCGATGCCCACCCCGTCCACATGGCCGGTGTCGATGGCGATGCGCAGCTTGGTGCCGACCCCGTCGGTCGCCGCCACCAGCACCGGATCGCTGTAGCCGGCGGCCTTGAGATCGAAGAGCGCGCCGAACCCGCCCAGCCCCGAGACGGTGCCCGCGCGACTGGTGCGTTTCGCCGCGGGTTTGATGCGGTCGACCAGCGCGTTGCCCGCGTCGATATCCACGCCCGCATCCGCATAGGTGATGCCGTTCTTGCCGTCGCTCATGCCGCCCTCCGGGTTTCTTGCGCGCGGCTTTAGCGCATGGGCGCCCCGAAGGAAAGCGTCATGCCATGCGGAGAGGGCGCCCCCGAAGAGGCGTATTTGGAAAGAGAAGAAGACGCAGACAGGTCTTAAGCGCCGCGCCCTGCCCTTCTTCTCTTGGCAAAATACGCCCGCCGGAGGCGTCCCGAGCATCCCGCCCGTGCCTCGGGCCGGAAATTCTGCGCGACGCATGACGATCCCCCCTTTGATTCCGCGCGCGTCCTGCCTATATTTCCACCGTTCCCTCGGGAACTATGGACATAAACGCGCTCGTAATAAGCGGATCGGACCCGGGGGCGGTACCCGGCGGCTCCACCATAACACCCCTCGTTGGGGGGAGCATGGGGCCGAAACAGGATCGACGAACGTCTAAAGGGGTTAGCTTTGTCCCGGTGAGCCACCACCGTTATCGGTGCAAATTGCATAATTGCCAACGACAATCATGCTCCGGTTGCTCTCGCCGCTTAATGCGGTGCGATAGACCGAAATCTAAGCCCTTGCGCCTAGCCGCGTAAGGCGGGGTTCGCAGGCACCTGGCAACAGAAGCCTGCACTTCCTCCCCCCATCAGCGCAATTGACCGGCGCGCGACACCCTGCCAGCATCGCGCCATGCTGCACATCCTCTGCCTTTGCCTCACCCTCTGCGCCGCCCTGCCCGCGCGGGCCTGCGAGACCGCATTGCTGCTGGCCATGGATGTGTCGAACTCAGTCGATTCCGCCGAATACCGCCTCCAGGCCCACGGGTTGGCGCAGGCATTGGAGGATCCGGAGATCGCGGCGATTCTGGTGCAGGACCGGGTGGCGCTTTCCGTCATGCAATGGGCCGGCGAGGACCGGCAGCAGACCGCCATCGGCTGGGTCCAGATGACCCGGCCCGAAGACGTGGCGCAACTGGCGGCCCGCGCGCGGGAGATGCCGCGCGCCTTCGTGCTGTCGGACACCGCGCCCGCCTCGGCGCTGCACGGCGCCATCGACCGCTTCGCCTCAGCGCCCGATTGCAAGCGCCGGATCATCGACGTGTCCGGCGACGGCACGCCCAATTCGGGCGGCCCCACCGGCGCCGCGCGGCAGCGCGCCGAACGCGCGGGCATCACCGTGAACGGGCTCGCCATCGAGGCGCCGGGGCGCGGGCTCGCCATCACCAATTTCTACCACCGCGCGCTGATCACCCGCGACGGCTTTGTGATGACCGCACGCGGGCACCAGAGTTTCGCCGAGACCCTGCGGCGCAAGATGCTGCGGGAAATCTCGCGTGTCACGGGCTGAGCCGGGCCGGCGTCATCACGCCGTTACAGAGCCCGGTCAAACCCCGGCCATGCCAAGTTTTTCCCAGCTCTTCCGCGATTTCGGCCGCATCGGTCTTCTGAGTTTCGGCGGTCCCGCCGCACAAATCGCGCTCATGCACCGGGTGCTGGTCGAGGAACGCGGCTGGCTGAGCGAGAAGCAGTTTCTCTCGGCGCTGAGCTTCTGCATGCTGCTGCCCGGCCCCGAGGCGATGCAGCTTGCCACCTATGCCGGCTGGCGGCTGCGCGGCACCGCCGGAGGGCTGCTGGCCGGCACGCTTTTCGTGCTGCCCGGCGCGCTGGTGATCGCGGCGCTGGCGGCGCTTTACGCCAGCTATGGCGCCCGCCCGCAGACCGAGGCGCTGATGCTGGGGGTCAAGGCGACGGTGATCGTCATCGTGGTTCAGGCGCTGGTGCGGCTTTGGAAGAAAGCCCTGACCGGCCATGCCGCGCTGGCCACCGCCGCGCTCGCCTTTGCCGCGCTGTTCCTCTTCGGCGCCCCCTTCCCGCTCGTGGTGGCGCTGGCGGCGCTCTACGGCTGGGCCGCGACCGATCCCGGGGCCACCGCCAGCACCGCCGCGCCCACCGCCGGACAGGCGCCGGCCCTGCCGCGCATCGCGCTCTGGGCGGCGCTCTGGCTGCTGCCGCTGCCCGTGCTCCTTCTCGCCGGGCAGGATCTGCTTTTCGATCTGGGGCTGTTCTTCGCCAAGCTCGCGGTGGTCTCGTTCGGCGGCGCCTATGCGGTGCTGGCCTGGATGGCGCAGGAGGTGGTGCAGATCCGCGGCTGGCTCACCGCCGAGCAGATGGTCGATGCGCTGGGGCTGGCCGAGACCACGCCCGGCCCGCTGATCCTGGTCACCCAATTCACCGGCCAGATCATCGGCCAGGCCGCCGGCGGCTGGCCGCTGGCGCTGGCGGCTTCGGCGCTGACGCTGTGGATGACCTTCCTGCCCTGCTTCCTGTGGATCTTCGCCTTTGCCCCGCATCTCGAGCGGCTGCTGGCGCGGCCTCGTCTGCAAGGCGCGCTCGGCGCGGTCACCGCCGCCGTCCTGGGCGTGATCGCCAACCTGTCGCTGTGGTTCGCGCTGCATGTGCTCTTTGCCGAAACCCGCGCAGCGCCGGCGCCGCTGACCGCAATGCTGCCGGTTACCGACAGTCTCCGGATCGAGGCTCTGCTGCTGGTTGCACTGGCGGCGCTGCTGCTGATCGGGTTGAAACGGTCGGTGCCGCTGACCCTGGGGCTGACGGCGCTCGCGGGCTGGCTGCTGGGTTGAACACCGCCCGCCGAGAAGCTGCATTTTTCCCATCTCAGAGTCTTTTCCTTGGCGTCAAATCGAATATGGTGGCAGCACCGACACAAGGATTTGTGCCATGTCCGGCGGCATCGACTACGGAAATCTCATGCATCGCGCCATGCGCGGCCTGATTCACGACGTTCTGACCGGCGTGCAGCAGCACGGCCTTCCCGGCGAACATCACTTCTTCATCACCTTCGACACCCAGCACCCGGATGTCGAAATCGCCGACTGGCTCTCGGACCGCTACCCGGGCGAGATGACCGTGGTGTTACAACACCGCTTCGACGATCTCGAGGTGAACTCCGAGGGATTCGCCGTGACGCTCAGCTTCGGCGAGGCGCCCGAGCGGCTTTATATTCCCTATGACGCGATCAAGACCTTCGTGGATCCGTCGGTCGAGTTCGGTCTGCGCTTCGAAACCCATGACGACGAGGACGAGGACGACCCGACGCCGCCCGAGGACGATCCGGACGGGCCCGGCGAGAGCGAGACGCCGCGCGACGCCGAGGTGGTCCGCCTCGACTCCTTCCGCAAGTCCTGACGCGGGCCGCCGGTGGGTCTTTCCGAAACGACACGCCGCGCGCTGCGGCTGACAGCCGGCCTGCGCCCCGACAGCGATCTGTCGCTTTTTGTGGGCCAGGCGCTGCGCCGGCCGCAATCGGTTTCGGCGCTGGTCCCCGCCTCTGACCGTCTTGCCGCCGCCATGGCCGCGCAGATCCCCGAGGGGCCCGGCCCGGTGGTCGAGCTTGGCCCCGGCACCGGCAAGATCACCCGCCGCATCCTTGGCCATGGCGTTGCACCCGAGGATCTGCATCTGGTCGAGATCAACGACGAATTCGTCTCGCTGCTGCGCCAGCGCTTTCCCGAGCTCGCGGTGCATCACTGCGGCGCGCAGACGCTCTGCGATCTCGGCCTGCCGCCGCTGCGCGCGGTGGTCTCGGGCCTGCCGCTGCTGTCCTTCCCGGCACCGCTTCAGGCGCGCATCCTGCGGGCGGCCTTCCGCCAACTCGCCCCGGGGGCGCCCTTCATCCAGTACACCTACGGCCCCAGCGTCCCGGTCTCGGCGCGGCTGATGCAGGCGCTGAAGCTGACGGCCCGGCGCCGCAACGTGGTTTGGGGCAATCTCCCCCCCGCGCAGGTCCTGACGCTGCACCGCCTGCACGGCTGAGCCCCCGCCGCCCCATGTTACCGGTATCCCAAGGTATGCAGCCTTGCCTTTCCCGTAACGTGGAGTAAGACATGGCGCGACCCGCGTTCAAAGGAGGTTCCCGTGACCCAGACCCGCACCGAAACCGACAGCTTCGGCCCGCTCGAGGTTCCCGCCGACAAGTACTGGGGCGCGCAGACGCAGCGCTCGATCATGAACTTCCCCATCGGCTGGGAGAAGCAGCCGGTACCGATCATCCGCGCGCTCGGCGTGGTGAAAAAGGCCTGCGCCATGGCCAACAAGGCCAATGGCGCGATGGAGGCCCAGATCGCCGATGCGATCATCGCCGCCGCCTCCGAAGTGATCGAGGGCAAGTTCGACGACAACTTCCCGCTGGTGGTTTGGCAGACCGGGTCGGGCACCCAGTCGAACATGAACGCCAACGAGGTGATCTCGAACCGCGCCATCGAGATGCTGGGCGGCGAGATGGGCTCGAAAAAGCCGGTCCACCCGAACGACCACTGCAATATGGGCCAGTCCTCGAACGACACCTTCCCCACCGCCATGCATGTGGGCATCGCCATGCAGGCGCGCGATGTGCTGCTGCCGGGGCTGAAAAAGCTGCTGGCCGCGCTTGAGGCGAAGTCGGACGAGTTCAAGGACATCATCAAGATCGGCCGGACCCATACCCAGGACGCCACGCCGCTGACGCTGGGCCAGGAATTCTCGGGCTATGCGCATCAGGTGCGCAAGGGCATCCAGCGCGTCGAGGCCTGCCTGCCCGACATCTACGAGCTGGCACAGGGCGGCACCGCCGTGGGCACCGGGCTCAACACCAGGAAGGGCTGGGGCGAGGCCGTGGCCGCGAATATGGCCGAAATCACCGGCCTGCCCTTCGTCACCGCACCGAACAAGTTCGAGGCGCTGGCGGCGCATGACGCCATGGTGATGTTCTCGGGCGCGCTGAAAACCGTGGCGGCGTCGCTCTTCAAGATCGCCAACGACATCCGCCTGCTGGGTTCGGGCCCGCGCTCGGGTCTGGGCGAGCTGATCCTGCCCGAGAATGAGCCGGGTTCGTCCATCATGCCCGGCAAGGTGAACCCGACCCAGGCGGAGGCGCTGACCATGGTCTGCGCCCATGTCATGGGCAACGATGCCGCCGTGGGCATGGCCGGGTCGCAGGGTCATTTCGAGCTCAACGTCTACAACCCGATGATGAGCTACAACGTGCTGCAGAGCATGCAGCTTCTGGGCGACAGCGCCTCGGCCTTCACCGACAATATGGTGGTGGGCATCCAGGCCAACGAAGCGCGGATCGAGAAGCTGATGAAGGAATCGCTGATGCTGGTGACGGCGCTGGCACCGACCATCGGCTACGACAACGCCACCAAGGTCGCCAAGACCGCGCATAAGAACGGCACCACGTTGCGCGAAGAGGCCATCGCGCTTGGCTTTGTCGATGAGGAAACCTTCGACAAGGTGGTGCGTCCGGAACAGATGATCGGCCCCAAGGACTGATCCGCACCGCGCGAAAGCGGCGTGTGACATAGATAGAGCGGTCCGGAAACGGGCCGCTCTTTTTGCAGTTGCGCCCGCGATCCAGGCCAACGCAAAAAAATTGAAAAATTTTTTCGATCCGCGCGGCGGAAATCCCGCTCCGCGACGTACCACCCTTTGGATGCTGCGTTCCGGAGCTTCGGCCCGGCCCCGCGGCGGCCCTCTGTTCCCAACCGTGACAGCCCCGCCGGCTGCGCGCCGGATGGACGGGGCGCGGCATCCGATCCCGGCGCGCGCCCCGCGCGATCCGGCGGGACAGCGAGCCACTCACGGAACCGTCCCGACGCCGAGCGCCCCGTCGCCGACCGTCCCCCAGTGGCGGCGGGGCCCGGCAGCCGGCCGGGACGGGTGCGGAAAATCAACCGTTGCGAAACCGGGCGGGCGGGCTAGATTTGCCGCCATGGGCAAGATCATCAATCTGAATCAAACCAGAAAAGCCCGCGCCCGGGCCGACAAACGGGCAAAGGCCGACGCGAACGCCGTCCAGCACGGGCGCAGCAAGGATCAGAAGGCGCTCGACAAGGCGCGGGCCGAAAAGGCCGCGCGCGAGTTGGACGGTCACAGGCGCGACGAATGACCGGACGGCCGGTCAAACACTCGCTCAGCCTGCGCGGGCACCGCACGTCGGTGTCGCTGGAAGAGGCTTTCTGGAACGAGTTCCGCGCCATCGCACGCGCCGAGGGCAAGGCGCTCAACGCGCTGGCCGCCGAGATTGACGAGACCCGCGGGCTCGAGGCCGGGCTGGCCTCGGCGATCCGGGTCTATGTGCTGAAATACGTCAAGGCCCGCGCCGGGCGTTGAGCGGACCCCTGTCCGGTGCATGCGCCCTTGCCCGGGCGCGCGCCGGAGGCAAGGACGGATGCCTCCGGCGGGAGTATTTTGCGGAAAGATGAAAGGCAGGGATGGGGCGATTACGCGCCTGCCAGTTTCTTTTCGCGCGCCGCGCGCAGCCGGGCGAAATCGTCGCCCGCGTGATAGCTCGAGCGGGTGAGCGGGGTCGCCGAGACCATCAGGAAGCCCTTGCCGAAGGCGGTCTTTTCGTAAGAGGCGAATTCCTCGGGCGTCACGAAGCGGTCGACCGCGTGGTGCTTGGGCGTCGGCTGGAGATATTGCCCGATGGTCAGGAAATCCACATCGGCGGCGCGCATATCGTCCATCACCTGGGTGACCGACTGGCGGTCCTCGCCGAGCCCGACCATGATGCCGGATTTGGTGAAAATAGACGGGTCGAGCTCCTTCACCCGCTGCAAGAGCCGCAGCGAATGGAAATAGCGCGCGCCGGGCCGCACCTCGGGGTAAAGCCCCGGCACGGTCTCGAGATTGTGGTTGAACACATCCGGCTTGGCGGCGACCACCACCTCCAGCACCTCGGGGGCGCATTTCAGGAAATCCGGCGTCAGGATTTCGATGGTGGTGGCCGGCGCGCGGTGACGGATCGCGCGGATGGTCTGGGCGAAATGCTCGGCCCCGCCATCGGCGAGATCATCGCGATCGACGCTGGTGATCACCACATGGTTCAGCCCCAGCTTCTGCACCGCATCGGCGACCCGGCCCGGCTCGAACACGTCGAGCGCATCGGGGCGTCCGGTGGCGATGTTGCAGAAGGAACAGCCGCGCGTGCAGATGTCGCCCATGATCATCATGGTGGCGTGACCCTGGTTCCAGCATTCGCCCGCGTTGGGACAGCCCGCCTCTTCGCAGACCGTCACGAGCTTGTGTTCGCGCATGATCCGGTGGGTTTCCTGATAGCCCTTTCCGGTCGGCGCCTTCACCCGGATCCAGTCCGGTTTCTTGGGCTGAGGGTTGTCCTTGCGATGCGCCTTTTCCGGATGACGCTGGGTCGGGATCTTGAGGTCTCGCACCATTTTTTCCCCGCGATGACTTGGAGTTCGCCTTTTAACATACAACACTGCAGGGGAGCGTACCAGTACAGCCAGCCGTTGTTCAGCGGCGTATCCCCAACGGGTAACGAGTGCCCCCTGCACCATCGCCTTCCCGTGCTACATAGGGCGTGAGAGGGCCCGGGGCAATTCGCACTGGACGGGGCCCGCGCCCTTGGATAGATCGAAGCGCAGACCGGCGTTGCGGGCGTGGCGGAACCGGTAGACGCGCCGGATTCAAAATCCGGTTTCCGAAAGGAAGTGTGGGTTCGAGCCCCACCGCCCGCACCAATCCGGCCGGGGCGCCGTTCAGAACACGATAAGTGAGTCCGGGTTCGGTTTGAGGCCCCGTCTGTCACCTGCACCGCGACCGGGCGTCATTCCGGCACCTCTCTCCCTCCGCTGAGGCCAGAAGAGATCGCCTCTGCAATACCCATCTCCGGACAGAGAAAAGGCGGGCACCATGGCCCGCCTTTGCATTGCGACAGTCCGGTCGGACCGGACTTATTCCGAGGTCTCGACGATCAGCAGCTCGCGCTCGGAGGCACCGCGCGCATGGCTCAGCGCCTCTTGGTATTCGGGCGAGTGATAGCAGGCCTCGGCCGCCTCGACGCTGTCGAACTTCGCCACCACATTGCGCGGCCGGTCGGTGCCTTCGAGCTGCACATAGCGCCCGCCGCGTGCGATGAATGTCCCGCCGTGCTTGGCGATGGCGGGACCGGCGAGCCTGGCGTATTTGCCATAGGCCTCCTCGTCGGTCACGGTCACATGGGCAATCCAGAGTGCCGGCATTCTCGTCTCTCCTCGTAAGCTCGCGGGCTCAGCCCGCCAGAACCGCTTCCGCTGCCTTGATCGCCGCATCCGCCGCGGCGGCATCCTTGGCCCCGCCCTGCGCCAGATCGGGGCGGCCGCCGCCGCCCTTGCCGCCAAGCGCCTCGACCGCCGCCTTGACCAGATCCACCGCCGACACCGTCGCCGTAAGATCCCCGGTCACGCCCGCGGCCACCGCCACCTTGCCGCCGGTGTCGGCGATCAGCAGCACCGCGCCCGAGCCCAGCCGCGCCTTGTGCTCGTCGATGAGCGGCGGCAGGTCTTTGCCCTGCACGCCGGACAGCACCTGCGCCACGAAGGGCACACCGCCCACCTCGCGCGCCTCGGCACCGCCGCCCTGCCCCGCGCCGCCGGCCATGGCCAGATCGCGGCGCAGCTGCGCCACCTCGTTGTCGAGCTTGCGCCGCTCGTCCAGCAGCGCGGCCACGCGGGCCACCGCCTCGGCGCCGTGCACCTTCAGCAGCGCCTCGATCTCGCTCAGCGCCTTGTCGCGGCCGCGCAGCTCGGCCATGGCGGCCTCGCCAGTCAGCGCCTCAATGCGGCGCACCCCCGCCGAGGAGGCGCTTTCCGAGGTCAGCGCGAATGTGCCGATGTCGCCGGTCTGCGCCACATGTGTGCCGCCGCAAAGCTCCAGCGAATAGGTCTGGCCATCCGCGCCCTTGCCGGAGCCCGGCAGCGTGCCCATCGAAACGACGCGCACCTCGTCGCCGTATTTCTCGCCAAAGAGCGCCTGCGCACCGATGGCGCGGGCGTCGCCCGGGGTCATGATCCGTGTCGAGACCGGGCTGTTCTGCCGGATGAAGGCGTTCACCTCGGATTCGACCTGCGCGATCTCCTCCGCCGTCAGCGCCTTGGCATGCGAGAAGTCGAACCGCAGCCGGTCGGGCGCATTCAGCGAGCCGCGCTGCGCGACATGATCGCCAAGCGCGCGGCGCAGCGCCTCGTGCAGCAGGTGGGTGGCGGAGTGGTTGGCGCGGATCGCCGAACGGCGCTTGTGATCCACCTCCATCGCCACCGCGTCGCCCCTGGCGAAACGGCCCTGCGTCACGGTGACCTGATGCGCAAAGACCTTGCCGTCGCCCATCTTCTGGGTGCCGGTGACCTCCGCCAGATCGTGTTCGTCCTCAAGCCGGCGCAGCCAGCCGGTGTCGCCGACCTGACCGCCGCTCTCGCCGTAGAAGGGCGTCTGGTTCAGCACGATCCAGCCGCTTTCGCCCGCCTCGAGCGCCTCGACCTCTTTGCCGTCCCTGAGCAGCACCAGCATCTGGCCCTCGGCGGTCTCGGTGTCGTAGCCGAGGAAATCCGTGGCGCCATGGGTTTCGGCGATGTCGAACCAGATCGCCAGATCGCCGGCCTCGCCCGTGCCCGCCCAGGCGGCGCGCGCCTTGGCCTTCTGCTCGGCCATGGAGGCGTCGAACCCCTCGGTGTCGACCTCGCGGCCACGCTCGCGCAGCGCGTCCTGCGTCAGATCGAGCGGGAACCCATAGGTGTCATAAAGCTTGAACGCCGCCGCGCCGGGCAGTTTCGTGCCTTCGGGAAGATCCGAAAGCTCGTCGTCCAGCAGCTTCAGCCCGCGGTCGAGCGTCTGCTTGAAGCGGGTTTCCTCCAGCTTCAACGTCTCCTCGATCAGCGGCTGCGCACGCACCAGCTCAGGGTAAGCCGCGCCCATCTGGCGCACCAGCGACGGCACCAGCCGGTGCATGACCGGATCCTTGGCGCCCAGCATATGCGCGTGCCGCATGGCCCGGCGCATGATCCGCCGCAGCACATAGCCGCGCCCGTCGTTCGACGGCATCACCCCGTCGGCGATCAGGAAGGAGGTCGAGCGCAGATGGTCGGCGATCACCCGGTGATGGGTCTTGCCCGGCCCGTCCGGGTCGGTGCTGGTGGCATCGGCGGAGGCCTCGATCAGCGCGCGGATGAGATCGGTGGCATAGTTGTCATTGGTGCCCTGAAGCAGCGCCGCGACCCGCTCGATCCCCATGCCGGTGTCGATGCTCTGCGCCGCCAGCTCGCGGCGGGTGCCGTCCTCGAACTGCTCGTATTGCATGAAAACGAGGTTCCAGATCTCGACAAAGCGGTCGCCGTCCTCTTCCGGCGAGCCCGGAGGGCCGCCCCAGTATTTCTCGCCGTGATCGAAGAAGATCTCGGTGCAGGGGCCGCAGGGGCCGGTCGGGCCCATCATCCAGAAATTGTCGTTGGTGGCGATGCGGATGATCCGGTCTTCCGGCACGCCGGTCTTCTTCCAGATCTCGGCGGCCTCGTCATCGGTGTGATAGACGGTGACCAGCAGCCGCTTGGCGTCGATGCCCAGCTCCTTCGTCACCAACTCCCAGGCAAAGGGGATGGCGTCCGACTTGAAGTAATCGCCGAAGGAAAAATTTCCCAGCATCTCGAAAAACGTATGGTGCCGCGCGGTATAGCCGACATTGTCGAGATCGTTGTGCTTGCCGCCCGCCCGCACGCATTTCTGCGCGGTGGTGGCGCGCTTGTAATCCCGGTGCTCGACCCCGGTGAACAGGTTCTTGAACTGCACCATGCCGGAATTCGCGAACATGAGCGTCGGGTCGTTGCGCGGCACGAGCGGGCTCGAAGGCACCACCTGGTGGCCCTGTTTCTCGAAATAGCCCAGAAAGGTTGAGCGGATGTCGTTCAGGCTCTGCATGATCGTCCTTGAAAAGCTGGCGTCTCAGCGGTCCGCGCAGGTGTATCGCCCCGCCCCGCCCCTGTCCATAAGCCGCAACAGAAAAGCCCGTCCCCCGCCCCTGTCTTCTTCTCTTGAAAAAATACGCACCTGGCAGCGGTGCCGCCCGCACAAGCGTCCGAGGGTCCACAGGGCCTCCCCGCCCTGAAACGCAAACGGGGCGCTCCCTCGGAACGCCCCGTCAAACCCTCTGCCGGCAGAGCCTCAGCTCTCCATCACGTCGCCATCGTCGTCGCGGCCCTCGCGGTCGTCGTCGGACATGTGGAAATCGAGCCCGTGGGCGGCGCGGATCTTGTCCTCGATCTCCAGCGCGACGCGGGTGTTCTCTTTCAGGAAGTTTTTGGCGTTCTCGCGGCCCTGACCGATGCGCTCGTCGCCATAGGAATACCAGGAGCCGGACTTATCCACGACACCGGCCTTCACCCCCAGGTCCAACATCTCGCCGGTCTTGGAGATGCCCTCGCCATACATGATGTCGAATTCCACCTGCTTGAAGGGCGGCGCCACCTTGTTCTTGACCACTTTCACGCGGGTCTGGTTGCCCACCACCTCGTCGCGGTCCTTGATCGAACCGATGCGGCGGATATCCAGACGCACGGAGCTGTAGAATTTCAGCGCATTGCCGCCGGTGGTGGTTTCGGGCGAGCCGAACATCACGCCGATCTTCATGCGGATCTGGTTGATGAAGATCACCATGCAGTTGCTGCGGCTGATCGAACCAGTCAGCTTGCGCATCGCCTGGCTCATCAGCCGGGCATGCACGCCGACGCTGGAATCGCCCATGTCGCCTTCCAGCTCGGATTTCGGCGTCAGCGCCGCCACCGAGTCGACCACCACAAGGCTCACCGCGCCCGAGCGCACCAGCGTGTCGGTGATCTCCAGCGCCTGCTCGCCGGTGTCGGGCTGCGAAATCAGCAGCTCGTCGAGATCGACGCCCAGCTTCTTGGCATATTGCGGGTCGAGCGCGTGTTCGGCATCGACAAAGGCGCAGACACCGCCCTTTTTCTGTTCCTCGGCCACCACATGCAGCGTCAGCGTGGTCTTGCCCGAGCTTTCCGGCCCGTAGATCTCGATGATCCGGCCCTTGGGCAGGCCGCCGATCCCCAGCGCGATGTCGAGCCCCAGAGAGCCGGTCGAGGTCGCCTCGATGTCCCTCATGGCGTTGTCACCGCCAAGTTTCATGATCGAGCCCTTGCCGAATTGCCGCTCGATCTGGGCCAGCGCAGAATCGAGCGCCTTTTGCCGGTCTGCGTTTTTCTTGCTGTCCATTGTCAGAAGATCTGCCGTTGCCATGCGTTTCGATCCTTATTTCACACCCCATCCGGGGCGGCAATCGCTGCTTTCGTTCGCCTCTTGTTCTCACACCTTATGAGATCAAAAGGAGAACATTTCAAGTTGAAATTTCATGGACCACTGTTCCGGCTCAGGGTTAAAGAGTGGTTTACAGGTGCAGGAAAACACGGGGGTCGGGCGCATGCTGGTATTCTGGAAGGCGCGGCTGGTGCTGCTGGCGGTGCCCAAGACGGGCAGCTCGGCCTATGAGACGGCGCTGGCGCCCCATGCCTCGATGACGGTGCTCGACCCGCCCGAGCTGAAACACGCGCCGGTCTATCGCTACAACCGCTTCTTCCGCCCGATGTTCGAGAAGATGGGCGTCGAGCATATGGAGCTGATGGCGGTGATCCGCGAGCCCGTGTCCTGGCTGGGATCGTGGTACAGATACCGCCAGCGGCCGTTTCTCGATGGCCGACCGACCTCGACCAAGGGGCTCAGCTTCGACGATTTTGTCGATGCCTATGCCCGCGGCGACCGCCCGCCCTATGCCAATGTGGGCAGCCAGGCGAAATTCGTCGAGCCGCGCCCCAACGGCACCAATGTCACGCAGCTCTTCCGCTACGAGAATCAGGCCGGGATCCTCGACTTTCTCGAGGACCGGCTGGGCGTGACGCTGGATCTCCCGCGCGAGAACGTCTCGCCGCGCGCCGATCTCGCCCTCTCGCCCGGGACCGAGGCGAAGCTGCGCCGCAAATGCGCCGCCGATTTCGAGATCTGGGAGCGCGCGCAGTGACCGGCCCGCTCAATGCAACTGGCGGTGCACCGTCTCGGTCAACTGGTTGAGCGAGAAGGGTTTCGGCAGGAAGACCGAATTCGGCACCTCCTCCTGCCCCTCGGCGAAGACGTCCTCGGCATAGCCCGAGACAAAGACCACCCGCGTATCGGACCGGGTCTTGAGCGCCTCGCGCACCCAGGTCGGCCCGTCCATCCCCGGCATCACCACATCGGTGACGAAGATGTCCACCTTGACCGTCTCGTCGCTGAGCACCTCCAGCGCGTCCTCGGCATTGCCCGCCTCGATCACCGTATAGCCGCGCAGCCGCAGCGCGCGGGCAGCGAAGGCGCGCACCGGTGCCTCGTCCTCGACCAGCAGCACCACGCCGGTGCCGGTCTGCGGCAGCTTGCGCGCCTCCTCGCCCGGGGGCGCCGGCGCGGCGGCGACCGGCGCCTCGTAGGCCGGGAAGAGCAGGGTGAAACAGGTGCCCTGCCCCACCGCGCTATCGACGAAGATGAAGCCGCCGGTCTGCTTGACGATGCCATAGACCGTGGACAGCCCCAGCCCGGTGCCCTCGCCGGTGCGCTTGGTGGTATAGAACGGCTCGAACACCTTTTGCAGCTTGTCCTGCGGAATCCCGCTGCCCCGGTCGATCACCTTGACCGCCGCATATTCCCCCGGCTCGACCAGCGCACGGTCGCGCTTGAGCGGGTCCAGCAGCGTGCGGCGCTCGGTCTCGATGGTGATCTCGCCGCCCTCGGGCATGGCGTCGCGGGCGTTCACCACAAGGTTCATCATCACCTGTTCGAGCTGCCGCCGGTCGCCGCGGATCGCCGGCAGAACCGGGTCGTGGCTGAGCGAAAGCTGCACCTTCTCGCCCACCAGCCGGTTCAGCAGATGGGTCAGGTCGGAGAGCGTGTCGCGCAGGTCGAGCACCTCGGGGCGCAGCGTCTGCTTGCGCGAAAACGCCAGAAGCTGGCCCACCAGCGCCGCCGCGCGGTTGGCGTTCTGGTTGATCTGCACCAGATCGCCGTAATCCGGATCGCCCTGGTCGTGGCGCAGCAGCAAGAGGTCGCAATGGCCCGAGATCGCGGTGAGCAGATTGTTGAAATCATGCGCCACGCCGCCCGCAAGCTGGCCGATCGCCTGCATCTTCTGGCTTTGCACGAACTGTGCCTCGAGCGTCTTGAGCTCGGTGGCGTCGTTCAGCACGGCCACCAGCTCCGCCTGCCCCGCCGTCCGCGCGCGGCTCAGCGTCACCTGCACAAAGACCTCGCGGTCGGGCCGGGTGAGCCGCAGGAATTCCGACCGGTGCAGCCCGCGCCCCACCGCCGCCTCGCTCAGCCAGCCGGTGATCGACCGGCCAAGCCCCTCCATATATTCGGTGATGTTGCGCCCGTCGGCGCGGTCCACGTCGAGCAGCTTGCAGGCGCCGGCATTGGCGCGCAGGATGCTGCCGTCGGGGCTGAGCCGCAGCAGCGGCACCGGCAGATCGTCGAACCCGGTGGGCGCGGCGCCTTCGGCCTCCGCCGCCTCGACCGGATGCAGCACCAGCTCCTGACGGCCCACGCCGGCATCGGCGCAGCGCAGGGTGAAGCTGCGCGGCCCGTCCGGCGTGACGAAACGGTGCACGGCGCCGGGGCGCAGCGGCCCATCCTCCAGCACATCCTCCAACCGCTTGATCCGCCGTCCCAGCAGCATCCGCGCTGGACCGTTCATGTAGAGCACCGCGCCGCTGCGCCCCAGGGTCAGCACCGGCGCCTCCGCCTCGGCGGGCTCGCCATCGCCCCGCACGACGCCCGGCTCGATCCGCCACAGGCCGCGCCCGCCCTCGAGACAGCGCAGCGACAGCCGGAGCCGCCCCGAGGGCGTCGCCACGTCCTCGCGCGCGAAACCGCTGTCCTGCGCCTGGGTCATCAGGCGGTGCAGCACCCCCTCGGCGCCGGCGACGACCGGGGCCAGCAGCGCACCCAGCACCTGCCCCGGCGCCTCGCCGAAGCGCTGGCAGGCGGCGTCATTGGCAAAGATCACCCGCTGCGCGGGCCCGGTGGCCAGCACCGGCACGCTCTCGTCCTCGGCAAAGCGGGTCACAACAGAGAACTCGCGCCGCGCACGGCGGCGGCGCAGCAGACCGGCCAGCGCGGTCAGCAGCGCCATGGTGGCAAAGGTCGCCCCGGCGGCCAGAAGCCCGAGCTGCGCCGCCGCGCCGCCGGCGAAGGCGGCCAGCCCGGCACTGCCAAAAGCCAGTCCCAGCAACAGCGCGGCGCTGCGCATCGCCCCGGGCGCCC
Source organism: Salipiger pentaromativorans (assembly GCF_024721115.1). GTDB lineage: Bacteria > Pseudomonadota > Alphaproteobacteria > Rhodobacterales > Rhodobacteraceae > Salipiger > Salipiger pentaromativorans. The sequence goes on from NZ_JAMDHK010000013.1 coordinate 40,183, forward strand.
GCCGGGAGCGCCGGTGCCCGGTCGCCGAAATCTCCGCCACTTGGCCCCCTTTCGCCGGTCACGTCTCTCCCGAGATGTGCCACGACAGGGCTTAACCAAAAGTAAACCAAGCAGCAGATACACCCCTGAGTTGTATCAAGAACTATGCTCAGCCGGGGCTTGCAAGGCAAGCGACAAAAAACCCGTCGCCGCCGTCGCGCGGCAGAAACTGGCGGCTGCCGGTGCAGCGCCAGCCGGGATGCGCGGCGAGAAAGGCCGCGCTCTGCGCGCCGTTTTCGCAGTCGAGCACCGAACAGGTGGCATAGGCCAGCGTCCCGCCCGGCGCCACCAGCCCGGCGGCGGTCTCCAGAATGCCGGCCTGCACGGTGCAGAGCTCGGCCAGCCCCTCGGGGGTCAGCCGCCACTTGCCTTCCGGCGCCCGGCGCCACGAGCCGCTGCCGGAACAGGGCACATCGCACAGCACCAGATCGTAGCGGCCCGCGGGCCGGTCGCGGCGCAGGATCTCGGCCCCGGCGCGGGCGGCGCGGGCGGGCAGATCGGCCATGCGGCCGGGATTGGCGTCATGCGCCTCGACCGGGCCGCCCGTCCGCGCCGCCATCGCCAGCGCCTTGCCACCGCCGCCGGCGCAGTAATCCAGCACCCGCAGCCCGGGCGTCAGCGGCAGCGCCGCCACCACCGCCTGGCTGGCGGCGTCCTGCAACTCGACCAGCCCGGCGGCAAAGGCCCGGGACCGGGCGATCTTGCGCGCCCCGCCGGTGACCTCCAGCGCCGTCGCAGCCAGCGGATGCGGGCGCGTCTCGATGCCGTCTTCCGCCAGCGCCGCCATGGCCTCTTCGGATGTCGCACGCAGGCTGTTGACCCGCAGGAAGACCGGCGCCCGGTGGCGCAGCGCCTCGGCGGTCGCCGCAGCGTCCTCGCCCAGCGAGTCGCGAAAGCGCGGCCAGAGCCAATCGGGCAGATCTCCCGCCTCGGCGCCCTCGGAGGGCGCATGACCAGCGGCACGTTCGGCGGCGCTCAGCGGAGCGGGCGCGTGGCCCTCACCGGTGAACAGCGTGTCGGGATCGGTGCCCTCCTGACGCAGCAGGCCCAGCAGGCGCGCCCGCCCGGTCTCGCCGCCGCCGGTCGCGGCGGTAGAGCGCCAGCGGCGCAGCACGTCGAAGACGTGATCGCGCACCGCCGCGCGGTCCTTGGACCCCGCGAAGCGCGAGGCGCGCGCCCAGCCAAGCAGCGCCTGCTCGGCCGGCGTGCCCTCGGCGATCCGGTCGAGAATCCCGGCGGCGGCGGCGATGCGCGCGGCGGGGGTCACGGAGCAATCCGGCGATACCCGCCGGCATCGCGGGTGAGCCGGGCGAACTTTCCCGGCCCCAGCATATGGCTTCCCGACCAGAGCAGACCGCGCGTGACGATCTCTTCCAGCGCGGCCAGCCGGGTGCGGGTCGCGGTCGCGGCATCGTCGTCGTAGCGGCTGGCACAGGCGGGATCGGGAAGCTGCATCGCCTCGGAATGCAGGATGTCGGCCACGAGAACGAGGTCTTCGCCAAAGCGCAGCCCCATATGTCCGGGCGTATGACCCGGCAAATGCCAGCTCCGCAGGTCCCGCCCGAGATCCTCCCCGTCCGCAACGGTGCGGATGCGGCCGGCCATGGCCGCGAGCAACCGCCCGCCGGGCGCATCGACGCCCTGCCAGCGCGGCAGCTCTGCCGCGTGCAATACCAGCTCGGCCTCCGGAAACACCGCCGCACCATCGCGCGTGCCGCCGCCCGCGTGATCGCCGTGCAGATGGGTCATGATCAGGCGGTTCACCTGCGCGGGCGCGATGCCAAACGCGGCAAGCTGTCCGGCCAGCGCCCCGCCCGCATCTCCGAAGGCGGTGCCGCAGCCGGTATCGACAAGGTCGATACCGCCGTCATCGTGCCGCAGCAGATAGGCGTTATAGACCGTGTCGATGGCCTCCAGCCCGGCCGCGGCGAGACGCGCGGCGCGGGTCTCGTCATCGGCCGAGGGGAAGACATCGGCCCCGAAACGGCCGCCGCCATCGACCAGACAGGCGATCTCGGTGCCGCCGACACGCCAGGTCGCGGCGGCAGAGGAGGCGTGAGCACTCATCCGATGCGGTAGTTCGGCGACTCGCGGGTGATCTGCACGTCATGGACGTGGCTTTCCTGAAGGCCCGCATTGGTGATCTTCACGAAGCGGCAGTTCTTCCGCATCTCCTCGACCGTGGCGCAGCCGGTATAGCCCATGGCCGCGCGCAGCCCGCCCACGAGCTGGTGGATCACCGCGCCGGCCGGCCCCTTGTAGGGCACCTGCCCCTCGATGCCCTCGGGCACCAGCTTGTCGGAGGCGGCATCCTTCTGGAAGTAACGGTCGGCGGAACCGCGCGCCATGGCGCCGAGGCTGCCCATGCCGCGATAGGCTTTGAAGGACCGGCCCTGGTAGAGAATGACCTCGCCCGGGCTCTCGTCGGTGCCCGCGATCATGCTGCCCACCATGGCGCAGGAGGCGCCCGCCGCGATCGCCTTGGCGAAATCGCCCGAGAACTTGATGCCGCCATCGGCGATGACCGGCACGTCGCCCGCCGCCGCCGCGCATTCCATCACCGCGGTGAGCTGCGGCACGCCGACGCCCGCCACCATACGGGTGGTGCAGATCGAGCCCGGGCCGATGCCGACCTTGACCGCATCCGCGCCCGCGTCGATCAGCGCCCTGGTGGCCTCGCCGGTGGCGACATTGCCCGCGATCACCTGCACCTCGTTCGAGAGCCGCTTGGCGCGGCTCACCGCGTCGAGCACGCCCATCGAATGGCCATGCGCGGTGTCGATCACCAGAATATCGACGCCGGCATCGACCAGCGCCTCGGAGCGTTCGAACCCGGCCGCGCCCACGCCGGTGGCCGCCGCCACCCGCAGACGGCCGAGATCGTCCTTGCAGGCGGTGGGGTTGAGCACCGCCATTTCCGTGTCCTTGAGGGTCAGAAGACCGGTGAGCTTGCCCGCCTTGTCGGTGACCAGCAGCTTTTCGATGCGCCGCGCTTTCATCAGGCTGATCGCCTCGTCGCGGTCGGCGGGCTCGCGCAGGATGGCGAGGTTGTCGGCGGTCATCATCACCCGCACCGGGGTGTCGTCGCGCTGCGCGAAGCGCATGTCGCGGTTGGTGACGATGCCCACCACGCGGTGATCCTTGTCGACCACCGGGAAGCCGGTGAAGCCGTAGCGCTCGGTCAGCGCCTTGGCATCGGCGAGGGTCTGGTCGGGGGTCAGGGTCACCGGGTTGTAGACGATACCGCTTTCGAAGCGCTTGACCCGGCGGACCTGGCGGGCCTGTTCCTCGACCGAGAGGTTCTTGTGGATCACCCCGATGCCGCCGGCCTGGGCCATGGTGATGGCCATGCGCGATTCGGTCACCGTGTCCATCGCCGAGCTGAGCAGCGGAATGTTCAGCGCGATGGATTTGGTCACGCGGGTGCGGGTGTCGGCGGTGCTGGGCAGCACGCTGGACGCCGCGGGAACGAGAAGAACGTCATCGAAGGTGAGCGCCTCGCGAATCTCCATGGGTCGGCTCCTTGGGAGGGGATCGGTTGGCGCGTCCCTATCGCACGGATAGCGGGCGGGGGAAAGACCCCCTCTTGCCGCGCGCGCTCCGCCGTTGCGGGGGGCGTTGCCCCTCGCGCGCCGGGGCGCGCTTCCCCCGCGTATTTGCAAAGAGAAGAAGCCGCAGAGATTGCGCTTTTCCGGCTCCGGGCGCAGGTTGACCCGGACGCGGGGCCACGAGGAGCGGGACATATGGCGCATGGCTATCAGACGGGGCGGCTGGACCTGCCCTTCACCGGGATCTGTACCTTTGCCAGAAAACCCCATGTGGCGGACTGGACGGCGCTGGAGGCCGATGCCGCGATTCTGGGGGCACCCTTCGACGCGGGCACGCAATGGCGGGCGGGGGCGCGGTTCGGCCCCCGCTCGGTGCGCGAGGCCTCGACGCTGTTTTCCTTCGGCCACGCGGGGGCCTATGATCACGAGGACGACGTCACCTATCTGGGCGAGGAGGTGCGGATCGTCGATATGGGCGATGCCGACATCGTGCATACCGACACGCTGCAAAGCCACGCCAATATCCGCACGGGCGTCGAGGCGGCGCTGAACGCGGGCGCGCTGCCGGTGGTGATCGGTGGCGACCATTCGGTGAACATCCCCTGTATCGAAGCCTTTGAGGGGCGCGCGCCGTTCCATCTGTTGCAGATCGACGCGCATCTGGATTTCGTGGACGAGCGCCACGGGGTGACGCGCGGCCATGGCAATCCGATGCGGCGGGCGGCGGAGAAGGGCTGGGTCTCGGGGCTGACGCAGGTGGGCATCCGCAACGTGAGCTCGACCGCCAAGGAAGGCTATGACGCCGCCCGCGCCATGGGCTCGGACATCCTGTCGGTGCGGCAGGCGCGCCGGCTGGGGCCCGAGGCGGTCGCGGCGCGGATCCCGGCGGGGGTGCCGGTCTATATCACCATCGACATCGACGGGTTCTGCCCGTCGATCGCGCCGGGCACCGGCACCCCCTCGCATGGCGGGTTTCTCTATTACGAGGTGCTGGAGATCTTGCAGCAGGTGACGCGCGCGCATCCGGTGGTGGGCATCGACCTGGTGGAAGTGGCGCCCGACTACGATCCCACCGGATCGACGGCGATTCTGGCGGCGCAGCTGCTGATGAACCTGCTGGGCTTCGTGTTCCACGCCCGGAGCGCCGGCGCCTAGGGCGGCAATTCCGCAGGCGGAACAAGGCGCAAGCGCCCGCTGCCGTCGCGCATCGGCGGGGACAGGCTCATCGCGGAGCGACAGGCTTGCGCGGGGGCCCGGGCTGGGGAAAGCTGGTCCGGAGCAGCCCCCGATTTCATGAGAGCCAAAGGCCCATGTCGCTTCCCCTTGCCGACGTCACGATCGTCGATTTCAGCCGGATTCTGTCCGGCCCCTATGCCACGATGATCCTTGCCGATCTGGGCGCGACCGTGATCAAGGTCGAGCGCCCGGGCCGCGGCGACGGCGCGCGGGCGCTGCCGCCGCTGAAGGACGGCAAGAGCGCCTATTTCGCCGCCGTGAACCGGGGCAAGCGCTCGATCGCGCTGGATCTGGAGGACGAGACCGACCGCGCCCTGCTCGGGCGGCTGCTGACGCGGGCCGATGTGCTGGTGGAGAATTTCCGCCCCGGCACCATGGCGCGGCTGGGGCTGGGCTGGGAGGATCTGCAACCGCGCTTTCCGGCGCTGATCTATGCCTCGGTCAGCGGCTATGGGCAGACCGGCCCCGATGCCCGGCGCCCGTCCTATGATGCCATCGTGCAGGCGCGCGGCGGGCTCATGGGGCTGACCGGGCAGCCCGGTGCACCGGCGCGGGCCGGCAGTTCCATCGGCGATCTCGCCGGGGCGCTGTTTCTGGCCCAGGGCATCCTCGCCGCGCTCTACGACCGCACGAAGACCGGGCGCGGGCGGCGCGTCGATGTCGGGCTGCTCGACGCGCAGCTGGCGCTGATGGAACAGGCGGTGGCGCAGACCGCCATCGGCCCGGCGCCGCAAGCGGCGGGCACGCGGCACCCGGCCATCGCCCCCTGCGAGGCGGTGGCGGCCTCGGACGGGCCCTTTCTGCTCGCCGCGGGCACCGATGCGCAGTTCGAACGGCTCTGCCTCACCCTGCAACTGCCGCTTGCCGACGACCCGCGCTTTGCCGACAACACCGCCCGGCTCACCCATGCGCGGCTGCTGAAGCGGCTGATCGAGGCGGCGACGCTGGAGCATCCGCGCTCGCACTGGCTGGCCCGGCTCACCGCCGCCGGCATCCCCTGCGCGCCGATCCAGCCGATGGATCAGGTGGTGAAGGATCCGCAGCTTCTGGCCCGCAACATGATCGTCGATGTGCTCGACCGCTTTGGGCGCGCCGCCTTCAAGGCCGCCGGCAACCCGATCAAGATGTCGGAGATGGAGGACCGCCCCGCCCGTCCCGCCGCCCCCGAGCTCGATGGCAATCGCGGCGATATCCTGCGCTGGCTGCACGAGGACTGACGCTGCCGGGCCCTGTGGCGTCGCTTCGATGCTGTCGCGACGCGCGCCGTGGCGTATCCTGGTGGCGAGGAACCGCACAGGACCGATCATGACCAAAGACCCGCTCGTCGTCTTCACCCCCTCGGGCAAGCGCGGCCGCGTGACCGCGGGCACCCCGGTGCTGACCGCCGCCCGGCAACTGGGGGTCGATCTCGACTCGGTCTGCGGCGGGCGCGGGATCTGCTCGAAATGCCAGATCGCCCCGGCCTTCGGCGAGTTCCCGAAACACGGCATCCGCTCGGCGGACAGCGCGCTTTCGGAGTGGAACGCGGTCGAGGCGCGCTATGCCGAGACGCGCGGGCTGGCGCCCGGGCGGCGGCTGAGCTGTCAGGCCCGGATTCTCGGCGATGTGGTGATCGACGTGCCGCCGGAAAGCCAGGTCCACCGGCAGGTGGTGCGCAAGGCCGCCGCGGCACGGGTCATCGAAATGGACCCGGCAACGCGGCTCTATTACGTCGAGGTGGAGGCACCCGACATGCACGAGCCGAGCGGCGATCTGGAGCGCCTCACCCGGGCGCTTGCGGCACAATGGGGCATCGAACCGCTTTCGGTGGCGCCCGCAATTCTGTCCCGATTGCAACGTATTCTGCGGGATGGCCTGTGGAAAATTACCGTCGCATTGCACAAAACCGATCATTCCGCCGTTCCGCGCCTGATCGCCGCCTGGCCCGGGCTGCACGAGCGCGGCCTTTACGGTCTGGCGATAGATCTGGGCTCGACCACCATCGCCGCGCATCTCACCGACCTCGACAGCGGCGCGGTGGCCGCCTCGTCCGGCATGATGAACCCGCAGATCCGTTTTGGCGAGGATCTGATGAGCCGGGTCTCTTACGCGATGATGACCCCGGGCGGCGCGGAGGAGATGACGCAGGCCGTTCGCGAGGCGATCTCGGCGCTGGCGGGCGAGGTCGCCACCGAGGCGGGCATCGACCCGACGCTGATCCTCGAGGTCGTCTTCGTCTGCAACCCGGTGATGCACCACCTGCTGCTGGGCATCGACCCGGTGGAGCTGGGACAGGCGCCCTTTGCGCTTGCCACCTCCTCGGCGCTCAATCTCACCGCCGCCGATCTGGGGCTGGTCGCCCTGCCCGCCGCGGCGCAGGTCTATATCCTGCCCTGCATCGCCGGCCATGTGGGCGCCGATGCCGCCGCCGTGGCGCTGTCGGAGCAGCCCGGGAAATCCGAGGATCTGGTGCTCATCGTCGATGTCGGCACCAATGCCGAGATCCTGCTGGGCGACAGGACGCGGGTGCTGGCCTGCTCCTCGCCCACCGGCCCCGCCTTCGAGGGCGCGCAGATCAGCGCCGGCCAGCGCGCCGCTCCCGGCGCCATCGAGGCGGTGCGCATCGACCCGGTGACCAAGGAGCCCCGCTTTCGCATCATCGGCAGCAAGTTCTGGTCGGACGAGCCGGGCTTTGCCAAGGCCGCGGCGCGCAACGGCATCACCGGGATCTGCGGCTCGGGCATCATCGAGGCGGTGGCCGAGATGCGCATGGCGGGCCTGCTGGATAGCTCGGGGCTGATCGGCTCGGCGGAGCAGACCGGCAGCCTGCGCTCTCTGCCCGATGGCCGCACCCATGCCTATCTGCTGCATGACGGGCGCCCCGAGGGCGGCCCGCTGATCACCGTGACCCAGGGCGACATCCGGGCGATTCAGCTTGCCAAATCGGCGCTTTACGCCGGCGCGCGGCTGCTGATGGACGAACGCGGGGTGGACAGGGTCGACCGCGTGGTGCTGGCGGGCGCCTTCGGCGCGCATATCTCGCCGCTGCATGCCATGGTGCTGGGGATGATCCCCGATGTGCCGCTCGACAAGGTGACCTCTGCCGGGAACGCCGCCGGCACCGGCGCGCGGATCGCGCTCTGCAACCTCGCGGCGCGGCGCCAGATCGAGGCCGAGGTGCGCGCCATCACCAAGGTGGAAACCGCCATCGAGCCGCGCTTTCAGGAGCATTTCGTCGCCGCCAACGCCCTTCCCCACGCCAGCGATCCCTTCCCCGAGCTCGCCCGCGAGGTCACCCTGCCCTCGGTGCGCTTCAACGCCGGCGGCGACAACGGCGGCCGTCGCCGCCGCCGACGCGGCTGAGCGCCCGGAAACCGGGCAGGACGAGACATGGCGACCACAGCGGCGGCCTCTACACAATTTCGTCGGTTGCGCCCGGCCTCCCGCCGTGGTTCCTGCGCATCGGAAAACCGGAGACCGCCGATGCTGCGCCGCCTGTACGACTGGACCATGTCGCTCGCCGACCATCCGCGGGCGCTCTGGGCGCTGGCGGCGGTGTCCTTCATCGAAGCCTCGGTCTTTCCGATCCCGCCGGATGTGCTGATGATCCCGATGGTGCTGGCGCGGCCGAAACGTGCCTGGCTCATCGCACTGGTCGCCACCGTCGCCTCGGTGCTGGGCGGGCTTGCCGGCTATGCGATCGGGCATTTCTTCTTCGAAGGCATCGGCCGGCCGATCCTCGAAAGCCTCGGCAAAGCCGATCACATCGACGCCTTCAACGCCCGCTTCAACGGCGTCGGCTTCTGGGCGGTGCTGATCGCCGGGGTGACCCCCTTCCCCTTCAAGGTGATCACCATCATGTCGGGCTGGACGGCGATGCCGCTCGGCACCTTCCTGATCACCGCCATCGTCGCCCGCTCGCTGCGCTTCTTCGTCGTCGCCGGGCTGCTCTGGGCCTTCGGCGCACCGGTCCGCGATTTCATCGAACGGCGGCTCGGGCTTGTCTTCACGGTCTTCGTGCTGCTTCTGGTCGGAGGCTTCTACCTCGTGAGGTATCTTTGACACTCTCCCGCAACACCCTCATCTTCCTCGCCGCCGCCGGCTCTGCCGCGGTGCTCCTGGGCGCCTTCGGCTTCCAGTATCTGGGCGCCCTCGCCCCCTGCAAGCTCTGCCTCTGGCAGCGCTGGCCCCACGCCGCCGCCGTTCTGATCGGCGCGCTCGCGCTGGCGACCCGCAGCGCGGCGCTGCCGCTGCTCGGCGCGCTCTCGGCGCTGGCCACGGGCGCCATCGGCGTCTATCACACCGGCGTCGAACGCGCCTGGTGGCCCGGCCCCGACAGTTGCACCGCCTCCGGCCCGATCACCGGCCTCAGCCCCGACGAGCTGCTGGCGCAGATCATGACCTCGGAAATCCAGCGCTGCGACGAGGTGGTCTGGGATCTCTTCGGTCTCTCCATGGCAAGCTGGAACGCGCTGGCCAGCGCCGCCTTTGCCGCGCTCTGGATCGCCGCGGCGCTGAAAACCCGGAACAAACCGGCCTGAACCAAAGTTGCAGCCGGGCCGGACTGCACCTTCCGGCCCATAGCCATCCGGCACGACGCCGCTCACCTCCTGTCACCGTGGCACGGATCCCCGTGCCGACACATCGGAACAACAGGAGATCCGAGATGACCAAATTCATCGCCGCCGCGCTTGCCGCCCTCACCCTTGCCGCGCCGGCCATGGCCTCGCCCGAAATCGACGCGAGCACCGCCGCCCAGGTCCGCGACAAGCTGGCCGCCGAAGGCTATGAGGTGCGCCAGATCGACAGCGAAGACGGCATGATCGAAGTCTACGCGCTCAAGGACGGCGCGCGGGTCGAGCTGTATCTGGACGCCGACCTCAACGTCGTGCGCTCCAAGACCGCAGACTGAGCCCCGCGCGGTGCGGCCCCGCTCCGTCTCCGGAGCGGCCGGGGCCGCGCCCCTCCCGTTTCCCTGTCCTGAGGATTCCTCCCATGACCCGCCATCCCGTCTGGGACCCGCTGCTGCGGTCGTTCCACTGGAGCCTTGCGGGGCTCTTCGCGGCCAACGCGCTGTTCACCGACGCCGAAAGCAACCTGCACGAATGGATCGGCTATGCCATCGGCGGCCTGCTGGCGCTGCGCCTCGTCTGGGGCTTTGTCGGCCCGCGCTCTGCCCGCTTCGCCAGCTTCCTGCCGACCCGTTCGGGCATACGCGGCCAGTTGACCGACCTGGCCACCGGGCGCCGCCGCGTGCATCTCATGCACACGCCGCTGGGCGCGCTGATGATCTACAACCTGCTGCTGACGCTCGCGGGCATCGTGACCACCGGCTATATGATGACCACCCTGACCTTCTGGGGCGTGGGCTGGGTCGAGACCACGCATGAGGCGCTGGTGAGCTGGGCCGAGATCTCGGTTCTGCTGCATATCGGTGCGGTGATGCTGGAAAGCCTGCGCACCGGCGTCAACCTGCCGGGCGCCATGATTACGGGTGTCAAAAACGTTCCGGACGGTGCAAAGATCGACCCATGATGCCAAGGCCGAGTCTGGCAGAGAACGGATCCGTATCCCTGCTCGCCCTGATCGCCGTGCAGAGCCTCTGCGCGGCCTTCTTCCTGTTCGACGTCGCCAGCGACGGGATCGAGATCGGCTGGCCGCCCTTCACCCATTGGGAATTCGTGGTCGAATTTCTGGCGGCGCTCAGCCTGATCGCCGCCGTGGCGATCGAGCTGCGCTGGCTGATGGCGCTTCTGCACCGCAAGGCGCATCTCGAACGGCAGCTTTCGCTCGCCGCCGGCGCCTTTCACGACATCGCGGCGGCGCAGTTCCGAAGCTGGGGGCTCACCCCCTCGGAACAGGACGTGGCGATGTTCACGCTCAAGGGCCTGTCGATCCACGAGATCGCGGACATTCGCGGTTCGGCCGAGGGCACGGTGAAATCCCATCTCAACGGCATCTACCGCAAGGCCGGCGTCACCGGGCGCGGCGCCTTTCTGAGCCTGTTCATCGAGGACCTGATGAACGCCCCGACGCCGGACCGCGCAGAAGGCGCGTGACAGCGCCGCCGTGCTCTGGCATGACCCCCGTCATGACCAACCGGATCGCGATCTGGATCGCCCTTCTGATAGTGGCCGCGCTGGCGGTGGATGGCTGGATGTTCGGTATGGAACATCTGCTCTTTCTCGCGCGCAAATTCTTTGTCCTGCTCGACTGGATGGCGTTCTGGCGCTAGCGCCCTCGCGTCTGCTGGCGCTAAACCTGCGGCGCGGCCTCTGGCGCAGGTTGACTTACGTGGGGCAACCTGATGACCTGCCCGCAACTGCCGGATACCGTACAGCAAGGAGATATCCATGACCGTCAAAGTGGCCATCAACGGCTTCGGGCGCATCGGGCGCAACGTATTGCGCGCCATCATCGAATCGGGCCGCACCGACATCGAGGTGATCGCCATCAACGATCTGGGCCCGGTCGAGACCAACGCCCACCTTCTCCAGTTCGACAGCGTGCATGGCCGCTTCCCGGTCGAGGTGAAGGTCGATGGCGACAGCATCGACGTGGGCCGTGGCCCGATCAAGATCACCGCGATCCGCGACCCCAAGGAACTGCCCTGGGGCGATGTGGACGTGGCGCTGGAATGCACCGGCATCTTCACCGCCCGTGACAAGGCCGCGCTGCATCTCGAAAACGGCTCCAAGCGCGTGCTGGTCTCCGCCCCCGCCTCGGGTGCCGACAAGACCATCGTCTTCGGCGTGAACGACAGCGTGCTGACCGCCGAGGACATCGTGGTGTCGAACGCCTCCTGCACCACCAACTGCCTTTCGCCGGTGGCCAAGGTGCTGAACGATACGATCGGTATCGAAAAGGGCTTCATGACCACCATCCACAGCTACACCGGCGACCAGCCGACGCTGGACACGATGCACAAGGATCTTTACCGCGCCCGCGCCGCGGCGATGTCGATGATCCCGACCTCGACCGGTGCCGCCAAGGCCGTGGGTCTGGTGCTGCCGGAACTCAATGGCAAGCTCGACGGTGTGGCCATCCGCGTGCCGACGCCGAATGTCTCGGTCGTGGACCTGGTGTTCGAAGCCAAGAAGACCACCACCGTGGACGAGATCAACGACGCGATCCGCGCCGCCGCCGATGGCCCGCTGAAAGGCATCCTCGGCTATACCGACAAGCCGAACGTGTCGATCGACTTCAACCACAACCCGCATTCGTCGATCTTCCACACCGATCAGACCAAGGTCATGGACGGCACCATGTGCCGGATCCTCACCTGGTACGACAACGAATGGGGCTTCTCCAACCGCATGGGCGACACCGCCGTGGCGATGGGCAAGCTGATCTGATCGCGACCGCACAGGCGCATCACGACCTTGAGGGGCGGGGCCGGGAACCGCC
>NZ_JAMDHK010000013.1:52496-53087 GCF_024721115.1 Salipiger pentaromativorans
CGACGCCTGATCGGACGGCAGCATCGTCACCGTCACCGGAACCGGCGGCGGAAGGGCCTGCCGCACCCGCGGCGGCGCGGCCACCGGGCCTGGCCCGGATCCGCCGCTGCCGGGAACGGCCCGGCGCAGCGGCGCGGCCCCGAATGTGCGGATGTCCATCATGTCACCTCCTGAACTGCGTGGCGTGGTGACGTGAAGGTTAATCCCCGAAGGTTGACAAGGGGTTACCAGGCGGCCTTTACGAGACGGCCACGGCGCCATGCAAAAAATGCAGAACGGGGTTCGCTTTTCGGAAGTTGTGCTGCACCGCAGCATCCCTAGGTTAGCGCCAACGGAAACCGAAGGGGGGAGACAGGAGACGCCCATGACCCGCCTTTACCAAAGCCTCAAAGCCCGGCTTGGCCGCCGTGCCCGCTACCGCCGGACACTGCGCGAGCTGCGCGCCCTGCCGCTCGACACGGCGCTCGATCTCGACATCTATCGCGGCGACGCTCGCCGCATCGCCAGCGAGGCGGTCTACGGCCTCAGCCGGGGATAAGAGGTGCGGTGGGCAGATTGCCCACCCTACCGCGCCCGTAGGGTGGGCAATCT
>NZ_JAMDHK010000013.1:53169-143409 GCF_024721115.1 Salipiger pentaromativorans
GACGAATTTGCTCACATCGCCGCCGAGACGCGCGATCTCCTTCACCAGCTTGGAGGCAATCGCCTGATGCCGGGCCTCGGCCATCAGGAACACCGTCTCGACGCTGTTGTCGAGCGCGCGGTTCATGCCGACCATCTGGAATTCATACTCGAAATCCGCCACCGCGCGCAGCCCGCGCACGATGATCTGCGCACCCACGTCATGGGCGCAGTCGATCAGCAGATTCTCGAAGGGATGGGGCACGATCTCGGTGCCGGTCTCTTCCGAAAGCGCCCGGCATTCCAGCTCGATCATTTCAACGCGCTCTTCCAGCGTAAAGAGCGGGCCCTTGTCCCGGTTGATCGCGACACCGATCACCAGACGGTCGACAAGCGCCGCAGCGCGGCGAATAATGTCGATATGGCCCAGCGTGATCGGATCGAACGTGCCTGGATAAAGACCGATGCGCATGGGGGCTCCTCAACTTCCCGACTTTCGGCACGCAACAATATTACTTAAGGGAATGCAACCCCCGAAACGGCCCGCACGCAGCGGAAAGAGGCGGAACACGCTGAAAGACCGGGGTTTTCCGGCATCGGCGCCGCTTGCGCCGGGCCATTGTGCGATCTGCGATGGCCCGGCGCACGGTCCCGGACCGCGCGCCGCCGCCGCCTTTGGCACGGGCCTCAATAGCCCATGATCATGCCCTGAAGCGCCTCTTTCTCCATCGCCAGTTCCGAGATCTGCGCCTTCACCACGTCGCCGATGGTGATGATGCCCACCATGACCCCGTCCTCGACCACGGGCATGTGACGGAAGCGCCCCTCGGTCATCCGGGCAAGCACGACATTGCTGTCCTCGGCGCAGCTACAGACCTGCACCTTGCGGGTCATCAGCTCTTCGACGCGGGAACTCAGGCAGGTTCCGCCCTCCGCCGCGACGCGGCGGACGATGTCCCGCTCCGACAGGATCCCCAGCGGCGTCTGCCCATCTTCCGAGATCACCACGCCGCCGATGCGCCGCTCGGCCAGCACCTTCGCGGCCGCAGCGATGCTGGCCCCCGGCGCCACCGTGACAACCCCGTCATCCGCCTTGTCCTTGAGAATCTGTTGCACCTGCATTCGGCTCTCCTCCAATCGCGCTTCTGCATATGCATCCAGCGTCAACCCCCTGCGACAATCTGTCAAGTCAGACCTTCGAGCCGCGTCAATTCCCGCCGCACGCCTTGCACCAGCGCCTGCGCAAAGGTGTTGAGCCGCCCGAGCCTGCGGTCGTCCGCGTGGCGGATGAGATAGAAGCTGCGGGTCAGCTCCACCTCCTTCGCCAGCACCTTTTTCAGCCCCGGCGCGGCAGGCAGCGCAAAATCGTGCACGATGCCCAGCCCCGCCCCCTGCCGCAGCCAGTGGAACTGCACCGAGACCGAATTCGACGCGAGCCCCACGCGCTCGAGCCCCAGATCCGCGAGATAATCCAGCTCCTTGTCGAAGATCATGTCGGGAATATAGCCGACGATGCGGTGCCGCGTCAGATCGTCCCGCGAGCGGATCGGCGGATGCCGGGCGAGATAGTCTTCGGAGGCGGCGAGGTGCAGCCGGTAATCGGTGAGCTTCTGCACCACCAGACGCCCCGCCGTGGGCGCCGACACGCCGATGGCCAGATCCGCCTCGCGCCGCGACAGGTTCACGATGCGCGGCAGCGCCACGATCTGCACCTCCAGCTCGGGGTTCTCGGCGGTGATCTCGGCCACCACCTGCGGCAGCAGGAAATTCGCGCAGCCGTCCGGCGCGCCGATGCGAATCTGCCCCGAGAGCCCCTCGCCCGCGCCGCGCACCGCCTGAGTGCCCTGCCCCAGCGCCTGCTCGGCCGTCTCGGCATGGCTCAGCAGCCGCGCGCCCGCCTCGGTCAGCGCATAGCCCTGCGGGCTCTTGTCGAAAAGCGGTTGGCCCAGGCTCTCCTCCAGCCGCGCCACGCGCCGCCCCACCGTCGCGGGATCCATGCGCAGCACGCGGCCCGCGCCCGACAGGCTGTCGCCGCGCGCCACGGCCAGGAATATCCGCAGATCGTCCCAGTTCTCCCGCATGGGCGCACCCCTATTTTTGCAAAACCCTTTTGCCCGAATACCTCTGTATCCGGCATTTCTGCAAGACTATGGTTTCGCCAAACCCGGCAACAGGAGGAGCGATCATGAAAGAACTGACGCATTTCATCAACGGCGAGCACGTCAAGGGGACGTCCGGCCGTTTCACCGAGGTCTTCAACCCCGCCACCGGCGAGGCCATCGCCAAGGTGCCGCTGGCCACCGTGGAAGAGCTGAACGACGCGGTCGCAAAGGCCGCAGAGGCGCAGAAAGCCTGGGCCGCCACCAACCCGCAGCGCCGCGCGCGGGTGATGATGAAGTTCGGCGCCCTCATCAACGAGCACATGGACGAGCTGGCCGAGCTGGTCAGCCTTGAACATGGCAAGACCCTGCCCGACGGGCGCGGCGACGTGCAGCGCGGCCTTGAGGTGATCGAGGTTTGCATGGGCGCGCCCAGCCTGCTGAAAGGCGAATACACCGACGATGGCGGGCCGGGCATCGACCTCTATTCCATGCGCCAGCCGCTGGGTGTGGTCGCGGGCATCACGCCCTTCAACTTCCCCGCGATGATCCCGCTGTGGAAGATGGGCCCGGCGCTGGCCTGCGGCAACGCGATGATCCTGAAACCCTCCGAGCGCTGCCCCTCGACCTCGCTGCGGCTGGCCGAGCTGGTGATGGAGGCGGGCCTGCCCGCCGGTGTGCTCCAGGTGGTGAACGGCGACAAGGAAGTGGTCGACGCGATCCTCGACAACGAGACGGTGCAGGGCGTGGGCTTTGTCGGCTCGACCCCGATCGCGCAATATATCTATGGCCGTGCCGCCGCGAACGGCAAACGGGCGCAGTGCTTTGGCGGCGCCAAGAACCACATGATCATCATGCCCGACGCCGACATGGACAAGGCGGCGGATGCGCTGGTGGGCGCAGGCTTCGGCGCGGCGGGCGAACGCTGCATGGCGATCTCGGTCGCGGTGCCGGTGGGCGAGGCAACCGCCGACGCACTGATCGAACGGCTGGTGCCGCGCATCGAGAAGCTGAAGGTCGGCCCCTACACCGCGGGCGAGGACGTGGATTACGGCCCGGTCATCACCGGCGCCGCCAAGGCGCGCATCGACGGTCTGGTCGATAGCGGCGTGGAACAGGGCGCCAAGCTGGTGGTCGACGGGCGCGGCTTCAAGATGCAGGGCTACGAGAACGGCTTCTTCGTCGGCCCCTCGCTCTTCGACAACGTGACGCCCGAGATGGATATCTACAAGGAAGAGATCTTTGGCCCGGTGCTGAGCCAGGTGCGCACCAGCTCCTATGACGAGGCGCTGAATCTGGTGATCGACAACCCCTATGGCAACGGCACGGCGATCTTCACCGCCGATGGCGACACCGCGCGCGACTTCGCGCACCGGGTCAATGTGGGCATGGTCGGCATCAACTTCCCGATCCCGGTGCCGCTGTCGTATCACACCTTCGGCGGCTGGAAGAAATCGGCCTTCGGCGATCTCAACCAGTACGGCCCGGATGCCTTCCGCTTCTACACCAAGACCAAGACCGTCACGGCGCGCTGGTTCTCGGGGATCAAGGACGGCAGCCAGTTCAACTTCAAGGCCATGGACTGACCGAAGGCCCGCCCGAGCGGCGAAACGATGGCCCCGGACCAACCCAGGTCCGGGGCTTTTTGCTGCGGGGACCGACTCGGGGGCTGGTGCCGTCCCGGCATTGCGACAGTGACACCCGTGTCGCAGAGACCTCTCAAGCTCGCCCCCCTGTCACCCGCCCGCTTCGGCCAACACCGGAGGGAAAATAAAAGACGCATATTTACAATACCTTCCATACCATTTCTCCACGCAGGACAGCCCCGCAAGCCACGGCTTTCACCAGGCGAAGCGCCCTTCCGGAAAAGATCCGCGAAACACCCCCGTTCAGGGGGTTGATTTTCAAAAGCCGTTCCCCCCAGTGTGTCCGCCCGCACGCCTGCGACCGGCGCGCGGAAATCGCACCGCCACCCGGCCCAACTCCACTGCCATACAAGACCCAGCATGTCCGTCAGCTTTCAGATCCTCCCCGAATACGGCATCGTCTATGTCCGCTACGAAGGGTTCGTGCGCCTCGAAGACACGTTCCGGGCCTTTGGCGAATATCTCGAGCATCCGCAGGCCCGTGCCGGACAGAAACATCTGGTCGATCTGGCGCGCGTCACCGGCGTGGAAAGCAATTTCGCGAAGATGATGGAGCTGCAAGCCTTCAAGGCCGATGGATTCATCCAGAACGGCGCGGAGACGCTCATCGTCTATTACGCGCCGACCAAACTCTCCTACGAGATCTCGAGCTTCATCCTGCGCTCCTGGGAAGGCATCGACGCCGTGGTGCCTCTGGTGCAGGAAAGCGAGGCGCAGGCGCTGGCGCTGCTGGGGCTCAGCCAGTCGAGCTTTGCCGCGCTGCTCGAGGGCACCGGCTAGCCGCCCGGAGCGCCCTCCCTCCCCCCGAAGATTGACAGACCACGCGGTGGAGCGCATGTTTCCCGGGTGTAAACATGTATCCGCCGCCTACCATTCGGTCAGGCCCCGTGGCGCGAAGGGTCCCAAATGGCTGTGGACGTAGCCATCTTCGAACGGCGCAATCTCGCCTATCTCCGCTTTCACGGCCGGGTTACCCCGACCGACAGCCTGAACGCCCTCGACCGCGTGCTGTCGGATCCGCGCAGTCACCCCGATACGACGCAGCTCGCCGATCTGTCCTCGGTGGACGACATCTGTGCCGATTTCGTGCAGACCCTGACGCTGGTGGTGGCCGAAGCACGGCTCAGCAGCACGGTTCTGCCCGGCACGCGCTACGCCGTCTACGCCCCCGCCGATCTCACCTATGGCGCGGCACGGATGTATCACCAGATCGCGGAAACCGCGCTGCCCTACCAGATCGAGGTGTTCCGCGATCAACGCGGGGCGCTGGCCCATCTCTGCCAGCCCGAGCGCACGATCCCAGCATTCCTCATCGCCGCGGCGTGACGCCGGCCCCCGCAGGCGCGCCTTGCGCCGACGCACGCTCACCGGTGCCGCAGCCCGGGTCTTGCCGGAACCGCCCCGCTCTGCTTTGCTCCTGCCCGGGACAGCGAAGGGGGGCGGCATGGAGACGCCGGAGTTCAGCCTCGGGATCGAAGAGGAATACCTGCTGGTCGATCGCGACAGCCTGGCGCTGGCGGAGGCCCCCAAGGCGCTGATGGCAGCCTGCGCCGCCGAGCTCGAAGGCCAGGTGAGCCCGGAATATCTGCAATGCCAGATCGAGATCGGCACCCGCCCCTGCGCCGACATCTCCGCCGCGCGCGCGGATCTGCTGCGCCTGCGCCGCACGGTCGCGGACCAGGCGGCGCGCTTCAACCTCGCCCCCATCGCCGCCTCCTGCCACCCGCTGGCCGGCTGGAAGACCCAGCACCACACCGACAAGGACCGCTACAACAACCTGCGCCGCGATCTCGGCGGCGTCGTGCGCCGGATGCTGATCTGCGGCATGCATGTGCATGTGGGGCTGGGCGACGACAATCTGCGCGCCGATCTCATGCGGCAGGCGAGCTATTTCCTGCCGCATCTGCTGGCGCTCTCCACCTCCTCACCCTTCTGGCAGGGGCAGGACACCGGGCTTGCGAGCTACCGGATCTCGGTCTTCGACAACCTGCCCCGCACCGGCCTGCCGCCGCATTTCACCAACTGGCAGGACTATCAGCGCTCGGTTCAGGCGCTGGTCGATCTCGGCGTGATCGAGGACGCCTCCAAGATCTGGTGGGATCTGCGGCCCTCGTCGCGGTTTCCGACTCTGGAAACGCGGATCATGGATGTGCAGCCGCGGCTCGAGGACGCGCTGATGCTCGCCGCGCTGAACCAGTGCCTGATGCGCATGCTCTGGCGGCTCAGGCGGCGCAACCAGCGCTGGCGGATCTACGAGAATTTCCTCATCGGCGAAAACCGCTGGCGGGCACAGCGCTATGGCGTGACCGAAGGGCTCATTGATTTCGGCGCCGCCCGCATCGTGCCCTTCGCCGATCTGATCGACGAGCTGATTGCGCTGCTGGCGGAGGATGCCGAGGCGCTCGGCTGTCTGCCCGAGCTGGAGCGCGCCCGCAAGGTCGTGGCCGAGGGCAATTCCGCGACCCGCCAGCGCGCGGTGGCCGAGGCGGCTCCGGGGGACGAGACCGCCCGCATGCGCGCGGTGGTCGCGCATCTGATCGAGGAATTCCACGCGGGGCTCTGACCGCCCGGCCCCTTGCACGCCGGGCGCCGGGCGGGCACAAGGGCCCGGGCCAGAGCCGCCCCGGAGACCCCCATGAAGACCTGCATCGTCACCTCCGATTTCTTCGTCCCGGGCGAGACCTTCATCAACCGCCACATCGAACATATCTTCGGCGGCGACACCTGCGTTCTGGCGGGGCGCTTCAACGGCACCGACCCTCTGGGCAAGCCGCTTTTCGTGCGCCGCGCTCCGCTCGGCCCCGCCGACCGGCTGCGCGCGCCCTTTGCCATGGGCTGGAATGCCGCGGTCGAGGGCACCGGCCGGCTGCCCTTCGGCGACAACCGCCGCCGGCTCGCGGACTGGCTCCGCGCGCAGAAGGTCGAGGTGATCCTCGCGGAATTCGGCACCCAGGCGCTGGTGGTGGCCAAGCTCGCCACCGAGCTGAACCTGCCGGTCTTCACCTATTTCCGCGGCACCGATGCCAGCTTCGCCCTGCGCTCGCGCCAGATCGTGCGCGCCTACAGACGCATGATGCCCCGGCTCGACGGAGTGTTCTCGGTCAGCCAGTTCCTGCTCGACAATCTCGCCCGCCACGGCGTCAGCCATCCCAACGCCCATGTGGTGCCCTCGGGCGTGGACATCCGCCGCTTCACCCCCGGCGAGAAACGCCCCGGCTCCTTCCTCGCCGTGGGCCGCATGGTCGAAAAGAAGGCCCCCGAGGTGACGCTGCGCGCCTTCGCCAAGGCCGCGAAGGGCCGCGAGGCACATCTCACCTTCATCGGCGACGGCCCGCGGCTGGCGCCTTGCAAGGCGCTCGCCGCCGAGCTGGGCGTCGCGTCCCAGATCACCTTCACCGGCGCCCTGCCCCATGACGCGGTGCGCGAATATCTCAGCACGACCGAGGTCTTCCTCCAGCATTCGGTGACCGCGCAGAACGGCAATACCGAGGGCCTGCCCACCGCCATCCAGGAGGCGCTGGCCTGTGGCTGCATCACGCTCTCGACCTGGCATGCCGGCATTCCCGAGGCGGTGGAAGACGGCGTCAACGGGTTGCTGGTGCCGGAATGGGACGAGGCGGGCTTTGCCACGCGCATCACCCAGCTCCTCGACATGACCGACCGCAGTGCCATGACCCGCGCCGCGCGCGAGACGGCGGTGGCGAAATTCGACAATGCGGTGCTGCTGAGCAAGGTCGAGACCGTGATCCGCACCACGCTCGCCGCCCGCGCCTGACCCTCTGCCTTTCATCTTTCCGCAAATACTCGAAACGCGCGTGCCACAGGCACGCGCCCCCGGCGCCGGCGCCTCCGGCCGCGGCGCAATCCCTGCGCGCCCCCTTGCATCGCACCGCGACTCCCGGCACAATCTGAACAGTTGTTCAATTTCCATCGCGACAGGGAGGGTCCCATGGATTTTGCGTTGAGCGAGGAGCAGGTCGCCATCTTCGATATGGCCTATGGTTTCGGCCAGGAGCGGATCGCCCCCTTTGCAGCGGAATGGGAGACGGCGGGGACAATCCCGAAGGAGCTCTGGAAAGAGGCCGGCGCGCTTGGCCTCGGCGGGATCTACGTGAGCGAAGAGAACGGCGGCTCCGGGCTCAGCCGGCTGGATGCGACGCTGATCTTCGAGGCGCTCTCCATGGCCTGCCCCTCGGTCGCCTCCTTCCTCTCGATCCACAACATGTGCGCGCGGATGATCGACGCCTATGGCTCCGAGGCGCTGCGCGCGCGGTTCCTCGACAGCGCCGTCAGCATGGACACCGTGCTCTCCTATTGCCTCACCGAACCCGGCGCGGGCTCGGATGCCGCCGCGCTGCGCACCCGGGCCGAAACCGGCGCTGCGGGCTATACGCTCACCGGCACCAAGGCGTTCATCTCCGGCGGCGGCTATTCCGATGCCTATATCGTCATGGCGCGGACCGGCGGCGAGGGCGCGCATGGCGTCTCGGCCATTCTGGTGGAGGACGGCACTGCGGGGCTCTCCTTCGGCGGGCTCGAACAGAAGATGGGCTGGAGGGCACAGCCCACGCGGCAGGTGCAGATGGATGGCTGCGCGGTGCCGGCGGGCAACCTGCTCGGGGAAGAGGGCAAGGGGTTCAGATACGCCATGGCCGGGCTCGATGGCGGCCGGCTCAATATCTCGGCCTGCTCGCTCGGCGCGGCACAGGCGGCGCTCGACGCGACGCTCGCCTATATGGCCGAGCGACAGGCCTTCGGGCAGCGCCTCGACGCGTTCCAGGCCCTGCAGTTCCGGCTGGCGGATATGGAGATCGAGCTGCAGGCGGCGCGGGTCTTTCTGCGCCAGGCGGCCTGGAAGCTCGACCAGGGCGCGCCGGATGCGACCAAATTCTGTGCCATGGCGAAGAAATTCGTCACCGAGGCGGGCTCCCGGGTCGCCGACCAGTGTCTGCAGCTTCACGGCGGCTATGGCTATCTGGCCGATTACGGCATCGAGAAGATCGTGCGCGATCTGCGCGTGCATCAGATCCTCGAGGGCACCAACGAGATCATGCGGCTGATCGTGGCGCGCGGGCTGGTGGCGGCATGACGGGCGGTCCGGCGCGCGGCAAATCTCTTCGAAGAGATTTGCAAATTCCTTGCAAGGAATTTGCCCCCGGCGGAGCGCTCCGGTCATGAGCGACATCGACATCCGCAGAGAGGGCCGCGCCGGCCGCATCACGCTGACCCGCCCGGAGGCGCTGAACGCGCTCAGCTACGCCATGTGCCTGCGCGCCGAGGCCGCGCTGGACGCCTGGCGCGACGATCCCGAGGTGGCGCTGGTGCTGATCGACGCCACCGGCGACAAGGCGTTCTGCGCCGGCGGCGACATCGCCGAGATCTACCGCAGCGGCATCGCCGGCGATTACGACACCGGCCGGCGCTTCTGGCGCGACGAATACCGCATGAATGCCGGGATCGCCGACTATCCCAAACCCGTTGTCAGCTTCCTGCACGGTTTCGTCATGGGCGGCGGCGTCGGGCTTGGCGGGCATTGCGGACATCGCATCGTGGGCGAAAGCGCCCAGATCGCCATGCCGGAATGCGGCATCGGTTTCGTGCCCGATGTGGGCGGCTCGGCGCTGCTGGCCCGGGCGCCCGGACGGCTGGGAGAGTATCTCGGACTGACGGCCGCCCGCATGGGGCCCGGCGATGCGCTCCACGCGGGGTTTGCCGATCTCTTCGTGCCGCAGGCGGCCTGGCCCGCGCTGAAGGCACGGCTGGCCGAGACCGGCACGCTCTCGGCACTGGAGGAGGCGGCGGAGACCCCGCCGGCAAGCCCGCTCGCCGCCGCGCAGGCGCAGATCGACACGCTCTTCGGAAAGGCCACGCTGGCGGCGATCGTCGCGGGGCTGGAGGGCGCGACCGGGGATCTCGCCGGTCAGGCCCGCAAGGCGCTGGCGCGGAATTCGCCGCTGGCCATGGCGGTGACGCTGGAGATGCTGACCCGGCTGCGCGCCGGGGACGGCGACATCCGCAGCGCATTGCGGCAGGAATACCGGGTCTCGCACCGGGTGGCGGAACAGGGCGATTTCCTCGAGGGCATCCGCGCGCAGATCATCGACAAGGACCGCAGCCCGGTCTGGCGCTACAGGCTCGAGGAGGTGACACCGGAGCGCGTCGCGGCCATGCTGGCGCCGCTGGGAGAAGACGAGCTGGCGCTGTGATGCGCCGTTGTGGGAGGAGGAAACCATGAAGATCGCATTCATCGGACTGGGCAATATGGGCGCGCCCATGGCCGCCAATCTGGCCGCTGCCGGCCATGAGGTCACCGGCTACGACGTGGCCGGGGCCGGCGCCGAGGGGGTGGCCCGGGCCGCCAGCGCGGTGGCGGCCGTCGCCGGTGCGGAGGTGGTGATCACCATGCTGCCCAACGGCGCGATCCTGCGCGCGGTGGCGGAGGAGGTGATCCCCGCCATGGCGCCGGGCGCGGTGCTGCTCGACTGTTCCACGGTCGATGTGGAAAGCGCCCGCGCGGTGGCGGAAGACTGTGAAGCCGCCGGGCGCGGCGCGCTGGACGCGCCGGTCTCGGGCGGCGTCGGCGGCGCGGCGGCGGGCACGCTGACCTTCATGGTGGGCGGTTCCGATGCGAGCTTTGCCATCGCGGAACCGCTTTTCGAGATCATAGGCCAGAAGGCGGTGCATTGCGGCCCCTCGGGCAATGGCCAGGCGGCGAAGATCTGCAACAACATGATCCTCGGCGTCACGATGATCGCGACCTGCGAGGCGTTTGCCCTGGCCGACAAGCTGGGCCTGTCGCGAGAGGCGATGTTCGATGTGGTCTCGACCTCCTCGGGCTATAGCTGGTCGATGAACGCCTATTGCCCGGCGCCGGGCGTGGGGCCGGTTTCGCCCGCCGACAATGGCTACAAACCGGGCTTCGCCGCCGAGCTGATGCTGAAGGATCTGGGGCTGTCGCAGCAGGCCGCCGAGGCCGCCGACGCCGACACGCCCATGGGTCAGCGCGCGCTGGAGCTCTACCGCAGCTATGTCGAGGAGGAAGGCGGCAGGGGCATGGACTTTTCCGCCATGCTGCCCCGGTTCGAGAAACGCCGGCGCGGATAGGCGCGGCGCGGAGAGGCGCCGCCCGGCCACCGGGGCGGCGCCCTGCCCGGTTCCGACGGATTTTCGAGTATTTCCGGAAAGATGAAAGGCAAAGTGCCGCGCCGGACCCTCTGCGGTTTGTGGCCTTTCCCCCGCGCGCGATCCGGGGCAATGTCGCGGCCAAGGAGGTGCCTTCCGCATGACCTGGACCGAGACCGTCCCCGAAACCGCCGCCCTGTCGCCCCACAGCCGTCAGGCGCTCGACCGGCTTCACCCGTTCGACGCGCCGCGCGGCACCGTGCTGTTCCGCCCCGGCGATGCGGTGCAGGGCTTTGTCGTGGTGATCGCGGGGCGGGTCGAGGTGTTTCTGACCGGCCCCACCGGGCGCGACATCCTGCTTTACGGCGTGGAGCCCGGGCAGAGCTGCATTCAGTCGACCCTGGGGCTTCTGGGCGGCGAGGAATATTCCGGCGAGGCGGTGACCCGCAACGACTGCCGTCTGGTCATGATCCCCCGGCCGCTGTTCCTGCGGCTGATGGAGGAGGATGGCGCCTTTCGCGGATTTGTCTTCCAGGCCTTCGCGCAGAGGATGCAAAGCATGATGCATCTGCTTGAAAAGGTAGCCTTTCAGAGGGTCGAATGCCGGCTGGCCAGAACCCTGATCGACGAGTCCGAAGCGGGTGTTCTGCGCGCCACCCATGCCGAGATCGCCACCCGGATCGGCTCGGCCCGCGAGGTGGTCTCGCGGCGGCTCGACGCGCTGGCGCGGCGCGGGATCGTGGCGCTCGACCGCGGCGCGGTGCGGCTGCTCGACGCCGACACGCTGCGCGGCATTGCCGAGGCCGAGAGCTGAAGGCAGTCGATTCCGCCGCGCGGCCCTGCTAGGAAGGCCGGAAAAGGAACATTCCGAATGGTCACGCTCGACATCTTCTCCGACCCGATCTGCCCCTGGTGCTATATCGGCAAGACGCTGCTGGACCGCGCGCTCGAGGCGGCGCCGGGCCATCCCTTCACCCTGCGCTGGCGGCCCTTCATGCTGAACCCGCAGATGCCCGCCGGCGGCATGGACCGGCGGCTCTATCTGGAGGAGAAGTTCGGCGGCCAGGACCGTGCGGTCGCGGCCTATCTGCCGGTGGCGGAACATGCGAAGGCGGCCGGGCTGACGCTCAATCTCGACGCCATCGCCCGCACCCCGGCGACGCTCGACGCGCAGCGGCTGATCCATTGGGCCGGGATCGAGGGGGTGCAGACGGCGGTCGTCTCGGCGCTGTTCCGCGCCTATTTCACCGAGGGGCGCGACATCGGCGATGCGGAGGTTCTGGGCGACATCGCCGATGCCTGCGGGCTCGACGCCAGCCTGATCCTGCGGCTTCTGGCCTCGGATGCCGACCGGCGCGAGATCGTCGAGATGGACGCCGCCGCCCGTGGCATGGGCGTGACCTCGGTGCCCACCTTCGTGGTCGCGGGCCAGCACGCGGTGCCGGGCGCGCAGCCGACCGAACTCTGGCAGCGGGTCATCGCCGAGCTGGGCGGAGACGGCGCGCGGGAGGCGCGGGCATGAGCCCCGCCCCCCGGCAAAGATGAAACGGCTGCGCATCCTGACCCTGGTGGCGACGGTGCTGGGCATCATCGCGCTCGGCACGGTCTATTTCCGCCTGGTCGAAGGCTGGAGCTGGCTGGATTCCTATTTCTTCACCGTGGTGACGCTCTCGACCGTCGGCTATGGCAATCACATTCCGATCACCGTGGCCGGCAAGATCGGCACCACCGTATTCATCCTGCTCGGCCTCGGGATCTTTGCGGTGGCGGTACAGCAATTCGGCCTCTTCGCCATGCGCAAACGCGAAGAACATACCGAATGGCTGATCGCCAAGCTCGATCTCGACAAAGAGGCCGCAAACGAGGATGCCCCCGCCTCGCAGCAACCGGAGCCGCCGGCGAACCGCGACTGACTGGCGGCGAGACATGCAATTAACGCATAGCGGATATACCCACTATGCGAGACACAAGACGGTTGTGCACCCGAAGCAGTTTCCGATAGCCCGGTTGGTAGCGATAACCCGACACAATCCCCTGCGACAGTCCTGCCTGCGGGGCCGTTTATTGAGGCTTTGAGTTTTATGCGGTCATCCCCTGGAAGATTGGAATTCATCGCGCTGCTTGCGATGCTCTTTGCGACGATTGCCTTTTCCATCGACGCCATGCTCCCCGCCCTGCCCGAAATCGCGGCAGAGCTGACACCCGACGATCTCAACCGCGCGCAGCTTGTGGTGACCAGCTTCGTGCTGGGCATGGGGCTCGGCACGCTGTTCACCGGCCCGCTGTCCGATACGTTCGGGCGCAAGCCGGTGATCCTGGCCGGCGCGGTGCTTTATATCGCCATGTCGCTGGTTGCCGCGCAGGAGGATACGCTCGAGATGCTGCTGGTCGCCCGGCTGCTTCAGGGCCTCGGCGCAGCCGGCCCGCGTGTGGTGGCGCTGGCCATCATCCGCGATCTCTATGCCGGCCGGGATATGGCCCGCATCATGTCCTTCATCATGATGATCTTCACGCTGTTTCCGGCGCTCGCCCCGTCGATCGGCGCGGTGATCATCGAGCTGTCGAGTTGGCGCGGGATCTTCATCGCCTTCGTGCTGTTTGCCACGGTGGCCTCGCTCTGGCTGATGCTGCGGCTGCCCGAGACCCTGCCCCGCGCGCAACGCCGCCCCTTCCGCCTGACGACGCTCTGGGCGGCGATGCGCGAGCTGCTGAGCCACCCGGTGGTGCGGATCTCGATCGGCGTGCAGGCGCTGGTCTTTGCGATGCTGTTCTCGATGATCTCGACGGTGCAGCCGATCTACGATATCAGCTTCGGCCGCGCCGAGAGCTTCCCGGTCTGGTTCGGCGCGATTGCCGTTCTCGCCGCCTCGGGCAGCGTGCTGAATGCCTCGCTGGTCATGCGGCTGGGGATGCGCTTTCTGGTGACCGCCATGCTGGCGGTGCAGGCGGTGATGGCCGGCATCACGCTGCTGGCCTTTGCCGGCGGCGTCTCGGGCACCCCGGCCTTTGCGGTGTTCCTGGTCTGGCAGCTTGCGGTGTTCTTCCAGATGGGGCTGATCGTCGGCAATGTGAACGCCATCGCCATGGAGCCGGTGGGCCATATCGCCGGGCTCGCCGCTTCGGTCATCGGTGCCATCGCCACGGTGATGGCGGTGATCATCGCGATCCCCACCGGGCTGATGTTCGACGGCACGCCGCTGCCGCTGGCGGCGGGAATCTTTGTCGAGGCGGTGCTGGCGCTGCTGCTGATGCGCTATCTGGCCCGTATCGAGGCGGCGCTGCCGGTCTGAGGCCGCGGCGGGGCATCCGCCGGCTCCGGAGCCGTCTCGGGCCGCGGACGGAAGCGGAAGGCGCGCATCTCGTTCAGAAGCGCCTGCGCGTGATCGCGCAGGCGCAGGCCCATCGCCGCCATCTCCTCGCTCAGCCCGGCACTGTCCTGGGTTTCGGCGTCGAGCCGCGCCACGGTGTCTGAAAGCTGCCGCATGCCGCCCGACTGGCTGCGGCTGTCGTCGCGAATGGCGGCGATCATCGCGCTGACCGTGCTCACCTCCTCGACGATGGAGGACAGCCGTCCGCCCGCCTCGTCCACAAGCTGCGCCCCGCTGGTCACCTGCGCCTCGCTGTCGAGGATCAGCGTCCGGACCCCGGCGGCGGCTTCGGCGGTGCGCTGCGCAAGCTGCCGCACCTCGGCGGCGACCACCGCAAAGCCCTTGCCGCTCGCGCCCGCGCGCGCGGCCTCGACCCCGGCATTGAGCGCCAGAAGATTGGTCTGAAAGGAAATATCGTCGATCAGGTCGATGATCTTGCCAACCTCCGCCGAACTGCGCCGCAGACGCGCCATCGCCGCGATCGCCTCATCCGTCACCCGCCCGCCGGCCTCGGCGGCATCGCGCGCGGCGCGCGCACGATCCGAGGCAGTGCCGGCCTGGTCGGCGGTTTCGTTCAGGCCGCGCGTCAGCTCGGACAGGGTCTGCGCCGCGCTGCTGAGCGCCAGCGCCTGACGTTCGCCCCGCGCCGAAAGATCGCCGGTGACGCTGCCCAGCCCCTCCGCCTCGGCCTCGAAACTGCGGGCCATGTCATGGGCGCCGCGCAGCGCCTCGTCGAGCTGCGCGACCGCGCGGTTGAAATCCAGCCGCAGCGCATCGAAGGCGGCGGGCATCGGCGCCTCGATCCCGCAGGCGAGATCGCGGCCGGCCAGCGTCTGCAAATGCCGGTTGAAGAGCGCCACCACCTGCCGCGTTTCCTGCGCGCTGGCCTCGGCCCGCGCCTGCGCATCCGCCGCGCGGCGGCTTTCCTCCGCAAGCAGCGCACGGCTTTCGTCGATCCGCGCGCGGGCGGCGCTGCGTTGCAGGATGGCCATGGTCAGGATCGCCACCTCCATCGCGACCACACCGCCGTGAAACGCCGCCCGCATGACATTCTCGAAAAGATCGGTAGAGGGAAACAGCAGCGCCGGCGCCAGCAGGATCAGCACGGCATGATAGAGCCCCAGCGCCGCCGCCGCGCCGAACAGTACCGAAATCCGCCCGAGGATCGAGACCCCCGCGAGCATCACGAAATAGATCATATGCGTGTCGAGCTGCCAGGGATGCGCCCGGTAGATCCCGGTGAGCAGCAGCGCCTGCGTCAGCACGATCATCGCGATGACCCAGTCGCGCGCCAGAGGCGGCAGCCGCAACGCCGCCCCCGCCAGCGCGATCAGCGCCAGAGAGCCGAGCGTGGCCAGCATCCCGGTGTCGCCGAGATAGAGATCGGTCACCAGATCGACCGGCAGCAGCATCACCGCCAGGCAGATCAGCAGCGCCGGTTCGCTCATCCCCCGCACCCGGTCGAGCAGCGCCGCGATCATGGCCCGCCCCGGGCCGCAACCCGCCCCCGACCGGGCGAAAAAGACAGGAAATATGCACAGAGAACGCCCGACATGGCACAGAATTAGTCACCTGCACCTTTCAATCCGGTTACCCGCCGCATGTTTTCAGAGCAAAATCGGGAAAATTCGGTATACAAATGCATACACACCTTTTCGACTCCCGCAATCTGCGCTAAGGCGTCGGATATCCGATGCTATCAGCCACGAAAGGTGTGCCGCATGTCGAAGATCAAGGTCGAGAACCCCATCGTCGAAATGGACGGGGACGAAATGACCCGGATCATCTGGGACTTCATCAAGAAAAAGCTGATCCTGCCCTATCTGGACATCGACCTGCTTTATTACGATCTCGGCATCGAGAGCCGCGATGCCACCGACGACCAGATCACCATCGACGCCGCCGAGAAGACCAAGGAGGTGGGCGTCGCGGTGAAATGCGCCACCATCACCCCCGACGAGGGCCGGGTCGAGGAATTCGGCCTCAAGAAGATGTGGAAATCGCCCAACGGCACGATCCGCAACATCCTGGGCGGCGTGGTGTTCCGCCAGCCGATCATCTGCCGGAACGTACCGCGACTGGTGCCCGGCTGGACCAAGCCCATCGTGATCGGCCGCCATGCCTTTGGCGACCAGTACAAGGCCACCGACATGAAATTCCCCGGCCCGGGCACGCTGACGATGAAATTCGTCGGCGACGACGGCACGGTGATCGAGGAAGAGGTCTACAAGGCCCCCTCCTCGGGCGTCTATATGGGCATGTACAACCTCGACCAGTCGATCGCCGATTTTGCCCGCGCCTCGATGAACTACGCGCTGGATCTGGGCTGGCCGCTGTATCTGTCGACCAAGAACACCATTCTGAAACAGTATGACGGCCAGTTCATGATCCTGTTCCAGAAGATCTTCGACGAGGAATTCGCCGACAAGTTCAAGGCCAAGGGCATCTGGTACGAACACCGGCTGATCGACGACATGGTGGCCTGCTGCATGAAGTGGAACGGCGGCTTCGTCTGGGCCTGCAAGAACTACGATGGCGATGTGCAGTCCGACACCGTGGCGCAGGGCTTCGGCTCGCTGGGGCTGATGACCTCGCAGCTCATGACACCGGATGGCAAGATCGTCGAGGCCGAGGCCGCGCATGGCACGGTGACGCGGCATTACCGCCAGCATCAGGAGGGCAAGCAGACCTCGACCAACTCCATCGCCTCGATCTACGCCTGGACCGGCGGGCTCAAGCACCGCGCCAAGCTCGACGGCAACGAGGCGCTGATGCGCTTCGCCTCGACGCTGGAAAAGGTCATCGTCGAGACGGTGGAGGCCGGCTGGATGACCAAGGACCTGGCGCTGCTGGTGGGACCGGACCAGAAATGGCTGACCACCATGGGCTTTCTCGAAAAGATCGACGAGAATCTCAACAAGGCGCTGGCGGGCTGAACGGGGCGGCAAATTCCTTCGCAGGAATTTGCAAAAGTCTTCGAAGACTTTTGCGCGCGGGGCGGAGATCCGGCGCGCCCGGGGCAGATCCTGCCCCGGGCGCGCACAGTCTCTGATCGTCCGCCCCGGCAGCCCCACCCGCGACGCGGGGTTATCGCGTCAGGGATCTTGACCGGTCTTGCGACCCGCGTCATGGCTCCGGATATGCTGCTTCTCGAAAATCCCCCGCCGGACCGGCACACGCTCTGGGAGGATATCCAGGCCATCGTCACCGGCACCACGCTGGTGGCGCTGTCGATCCAGTTCCTGCGCGCCTCCGAGCTTTTCACCGGGCAGATCGCCGGGCTGTCGCTGGTACTCTCCTACCCGACCGGCCTGCCCTTCGGCGCGATCTTCTTCCTGCTCAACCTGCCCTTCTACGTGCTGGCCGTCCGCCAGCTCGGCTGGCGCTTCACCATCAAGAGCTTTCTGTCGGTGGCGCTGATGTCGACCATCGCCGAGACGCTGCCGCTGGTGCTGACGATCAACCATCTGCATCCGGCGCTCGGCGCGGCGCTGTCGGGCATGCTGGCGGGGGTGGGGCTGCTGCTGCTCTTCCGCCACGGCGCGACGCTGGGCGGGGTGGGCATCGTCGCGCTCTGGGCGCAGGACGCGCGCGGCATCAAGGCCGGTCACGTGCAACTGGGCTTCGACCTCTGCGTCTTCACCCTCGCGCTGTTTCTCTTCGACTGGGAGCAAGTGCTCTGGTCGCTCTTCGGGGCGCTGGTGCTGAACCTGCTGATCACCGTGAACCACCGGCGCGACCGCTATATCGCGCGCTCCTGACCCCTGACGGGCGTGCCGCCCCCGCGGGGAGACGGGGGCGGACGCGCTGTCAGCCCGCTTCCGGCAGGCTGCCGAGCTCACGCGCCGCCGCGACTTCCTCTTCGTTCAGAAGCCCGTCGCCATCGGCGTCCATGGAGATGAACCCGTCGGTCGACACCTCGGGCCAGATCGCCTGGACCTCGTCCACCGAGAGCATCCCGTCGCCATTCGTGTCCGCCTCCTCGGCGGCCAGGGCGGGCAATGCGGTGGCGGCCAGGGCGATCAGGGTCAGCATCTGTTTCGTCATAGGTATCGTCTCCCTTTCGTGGGTCGTGAGTGGTGACGAAAGCGCCTTTCCGGCGGCTTTCACGGGGTATGAGGCGCAAAACCCGCTCCGCGTCCCGCCCCGGTCGCTGCCGCAGCGCAGCGCGCGGCGCCCCGCCGAAATCCCGCCAAGGCCTGCGCGGGGGGCCGCCCAAACAAGACCGGGGAAAGCCGCTCGGCGGAAATCCCCCGTCTGGCCGGGGATTTTCCCGGCCCCATACTCCCGGACATGGATATGAGCTCTGACCATCTCACCCGCCTGCGTGCCCGCGCGCGCCGCCTGACCCGTTCCCGAAGCGAGGCCGACGACCTCGTTCAGGAGGCGCTTCTGGGCTATCTCGAACAATGCGGGAAAGGGGCCGAGATCGCGGCCCCCCTGCCCTATATGATGACCGCCCTGCGCCACGCCGCCGCCGCGCGCCGCCGCCAGTCCCTGCGCCTGGCGCCGCTCGACAGCGCCGAGGAACCCAGCACCGCAGATGCCGAACTGCCCTGTTTCACGGCCGAGGTGCTGCGGGCCATCGACGACCTGCCCGAGAGCGACCGGCGGCTGCTGCGCCGGGTGATCGCGGGCGAGACGCAGCCTGCGGTCCTGGCGCGCGAGATGGGGCTGCCTCCCGGCACGGTGATGTCGCGTCTCGCCCGCGCCCGGCGCCGCCTGCGCACCGCTCTGGGAGAGGCGTAGGGTGGGCAATCTGCCCACCGCCCCCGCGCCTCAAAACGCAAGAAGCGCGCCGCAATCGCGGCGCGCCTCCGGACATCCACAGTCCGCGTCGCGAAGGACGCGCCGCCTCAGAGCGAGGCCTGATAGATCTTGTCGATATTGCTGCCGAGCAGCGCGTTGAACGCGTCGTCCGACTGCTTCTTCGACAGGCCCTCGGCCAGTGCGCGGCTGAAGGACGCGATCATCTTCGGCTGCTTGGCGAGCTTCTCGCAGGCCACATCGGTCGAATAGCCGCCCGAGAGCGCCACCACGCGCACCACACGCGGATGGTCGGCCAGCGCGTCGTAAAGCCCGTCAACCGTCGGAATGGTGAGCTTCAGCATCACATCGTCGCCCTCGGGCAGCGCGTCAAGCTCGGCCGCGATGGCGGCTTTCAACATCTCCTCGGCCTCGGCCTTGGTGGACGAGTTGATATCGACCTCGGGCTCGATGATCGGCACCAGACCGGCGGCGACCACGGTCTTGCCCACTTCGAACTGCTGCGCGACCACCGCCTTGATGCCGGCCTCGTTGGCCTCGTGGATCACCGAACGTTCCTTGGTGCCGAAGATGCCAAAGGTCGCCTTGGCCTCGGCCAGCAGTTCCTCGAGCCCCGGCATCGGCTTCATCAGCTGCACGCCGTCTGCCTTGTCGGCCAGCCCCTTGTCGATCTTCAGGAAGGGCACAACGCCGCGCTTTTCCCAAAGGTACTGCGCGGTCGGGATGCCCTCGATCTCAGCGCGCATGGTGCGCTCGAAAAGGATCGCGCCCAGCACCTTGGCGTCGGTGAACTCCGGCGCGGTGATGATGCGGGTGCGCATCTTGTGGATCTCGCCATACATCTCGGCTTCGCCGTTGTACTCGTCCTCTTCCACGCCGTAGAGCTTCAGCGCCTTCGGGGTCGATCCGCCCGACTGGTCAAGCGCCGCGATAAAGCCCTGGCCCGTCGCCATCTTCTGTTTCTGTTCTTCGAAAACGCTCATGAGGAACCCTCTCTCCCATGCTGAAAATGCCTGTCGCGACAGGCATAAACCAAGGCCAAAGGGTTGGATAGGTGGCGACGCCGGGTTTAACGCTAACGTCCGCCGCTAACGGCGCTCCACCGCCAGGTGAATCCCGTCGCGGGCGCGCACGGTCAGAAAGGCCACCGGCTCGGGCACCTTGCCGGGCAGCGCGGTGAGTTTCAGATCGCGCAGGATGAGCGAGAGCATCAGCACCCCCTCGACCATGGCAAAGCCCGCCCCGGTGCAGACGCGCGGCCCGGCGGAAAACGGCATATAGGCCTCGCGCATGCACTGCCGGCCGTTCTCGGTGCCCCAGCGTGCCGGGTCGAACCCGTCGGGATTGTCCCAGAGCCGTTCGTGCCGGTGCTGGTGCCAGGGGCTCAGCACCACCTGCGCGCCCTTCGGCAGCGTGCGGTCACGGAACCGCTCGGGACAGGTCGTCTCGCGCACCATCATCGGCACCGGCGGGTAGAGCCGCAGCGCCTCGCGGAACACGTCGCGCGAGAGCTTGAGTTTCGAGATGTCAGCAAAATCGGGCGCATCGCCGAGGATCTGCGCCTCTTCCGCCAGCCGCTCCTGCCACTCCGGGTGCGTCGCCACGAGATAGAGCGCCCAGGCCAGCGCCGAGGCGCTGGTCTCGTGGCCCGCCAGAAAGAAGATCGCCACCTGATCGACCATTTCTTCGGTGGAGAAGGTCTCGCCGGTTTCCGGGTCGGCGGTGGTCATGATCTTGGTCGCCAGATCGTCGGGCGCCCGGCCCGCCGCGATCTCCGTCCTGCGCCGTTCGGTCAGCTCGGTAATGAGGCCGCGAATGCGTTTCGCCGCCGCCTTTGTGTCGGCACGGAAAAAGCGCGGCATCCAGCGCGGCAGCGGCAGGAAGGCGGCGAGGTTGAGGATCGGCTGGGTGCGCTGATAGGCGCGGAATTCGTGAAACACCTTCTGCGCCAGCGCATCCTCGATCGGGATGGAAAACAGCGTGCGAAAGATGATGTCGGCGGCGGCATGGGAGGTCTGCTCCTCGATCTCCACCACCTCGCCCGCGCGCGCCGTCAGCCGCGCCAGCGCCGCCTGCGCCGCCTCCCACATCGCCGGATAGGTCTCGCGCAGCCGCCCGCCCTCGAAGGCCGGGTCGATGATGCGCCGCTGCCGCTGCCAGAGCGCGCCGTTGGTCAGAAACACCGAGTCGCCGAGCAGCGGGCGCAGCCCCTCCGAAATGCGGCCCGATTTGGGGAAATCGAGCGGCCGGTCCTTCAGCACGGTCTTCACCAGATCCGGCTGGTTGACCAGATACGACCGGAAGAAGGGCGTTTTGAACTCTGCCATCCAGGCGCGGTAGAGCCGCGCCGGTTGCGCCGAGAGGATGTCCTCCCGGAAGAGCTTCACATAGCGGCGCAGCGAAACACGGTCGGGGCGCGATCTCGGTTTCGGCGGGATCACGGTGCCACCGAGGTGAATTTCGACACCGCCACGTCGATGCGGCTGTTCGACGGCGGGCGCTCCGCATAGCGGCTGGCGAGGCTGAGCGGCCCGGCGGTGATCTGGAAATAATCGTAATCGAGCGGCCGATCGAAGGCGCAGAGATATTGGAAATGCAGCCGGAAGAACCGCCAGCGCAGGGCTTTCCAGCGTTCGGGGCTGAGCGATTTGGTGAACTGCGCCGAAAACACCAGCGGCCAGCGCTTGCCCGCAGGCGCCACGCCCGAGACCGCCACCGGATCGCAAAGCGCAAAGGCGCAGCCATCGCCCGGTGCGGTGACGTCGACCCAGGTCAGCTCGTTGCGCATGGACAGATAGGCGAGATCGGCACGCAGCCGGTAGGCGTCGCGCAGAAAGGAGACCATGGGCACCACCTGGCCGAGGCTCAGAAAGGCGAGACGCGGGCCGCGCGCGGGCACCCGGCCCTGCCGGATGAGATCGGCAAGGATCGACACCGCCAGATGCGCGCCCGAACTGTGGCCCACCACCAGCACCTCATCGGCATCCGAGCGCAGCGCCTCGGCGATGGTTTCGGTGAAGGCCGCCATGCGCGCCTCCAGCTCGGGCGGGTTGGCGCCCCGGAACTGCGCCGAATAGGCGTAATCGTGCATGAGGTAATAGGCGAAAAGCTTGCCGTCCTTGCGCTTGAACCAGCGCAGCAGCAGCACCGCCACCGCGCCCCAGGCGCCCAGGCCCAGCAATACCGCGACGCCCCCCAGCCAAGGACGCAACAGCTGGACCCCGGCATAGACGGCCCATCCCACCAGCAGCGCGAAAATCAATTGCAGCAGCAGCATCCCCACCGGGTAAAGCGCCGCGATCACCGGCCCCTTGCGCAGCAGCATGAGCCGCCGCAGCGCGCCGGTGGCGATATATTCCCAGGCCGTGCGCATCAGTTGCAGATAGGTCGCGGGGATCGAGGTCGCCATGCTGTCGCGCACGATGTCGGACCAGACCAGCACCTCCACATCCGCCTCGACCGCCGCGCCCCGCATCTCGGCCGACACATGCCAGCCATAGGGACCCTTGGTGGTCTTGGGGGTCAGCCCGATGTCATAGCCGGAAATCTCCGCCTGTGCCGCGCCCTCCTTGCGGTAGAGCTCGCGGTAGCGGCGCGGGTGAATCGGATCGTAACCGGGGATGTAGAACACCCGGCGCCGCCTCACCTCCTGCACCTCATGCGGGTCGTTGCCCATCTCTCTGCCTTCTTTGCCTCGATCCAGTCTTTATCAGCTCTTGTGGGCAAGAGTGTGGCGCGGATGGGCGCGGGCGCTGTCGTCTTTTCGCGTATTTCGAAAGAGAAGAAGACGAGGCGCGCGCCTGTGTTTCTTCTCTTTGAAAAATACGCCCGCCGGAGGCCTGCCAGACAGAGCGGTTTTTTGAGTATTTGGGGAAAGATGAAACCCGGATCAGCCCAGTTCCCCCAGCGCCGGGAAGGTTTCCAGCAGCCAGAAGGAAAAGGCCGAGAAGGCGCCGGTCAGCAGCATGAGCCCCACGGCGATCAGAAGCCCGCCCATGATCTTCTCGATGAGCGCCATATGGCGCTTGAGCCGGTTCATCACCCCCATGGCGCGGCTCAGGAACACCGCTGCCAGCAGAAAGGGCAGCCCCAGCCCTGCCGCATAGGTCGCCAGCAGCAGCGTGCCGCGCGCCACCGAGGTTTCGGAGGCGGCCATGGAGAGGATCGCGCCAAGCTGCGGACCGATGCAGGGCGTCCAGCCGAAGGCGAAGGCGAGCCCGAGCAGATAGGCCCCGAAGGCCGAGCCGCCGGTGTCGCCGGTGTCGATCCGCGCCTCGCGGTCGAGGAAGGGGATGCGGAAGACATGCAGGAAATGCAGCCCGAAGACGATCACCACCACACCCGAGATCCGCGCCAGCAGGATCTGGTTCTGCAAAAAGAACATGCCCAGCCAGGAGGCGGTGAAGCCCAGCAGCACGAAGACCGTCGAGAGCCCCATGACAAAGAACAGCGCCGCCAGAAAGGCGCGCAGCCGGGCGCGGCCACCCGCCTCCATCTCGGCCAGGCTGACGCCGGACATGAAGGCCAGATAGGGCGGCACGATGGGCAGCACGCAGGGGCTCAGGAACGAGATGATCCCTGCGGCGAGCGCCACGAACATGGCCGGCAGAAGGCTGGCGTCGATGAGGTCGATTCCGAACATATGCCGCTGATAGAAGATATTCGCGCCCCCGTCACGCGGCGCGGGGTCACATCCCCGTGGACAGGCCGTAACGCGCGGCGTAAGCGGACGGCATGGAAGAGCTCGATGCCACGGGGCTGCTCTGCCCCCTGCCCGTTCTGAAGACCCGCAAGCACCTGCTGGCGCTGGCGCCCGGCGCGCTGCTGCGCGTGCGCACCGACGATCCGGTGGCGGTGGTGGATATGCCGCATTTCTGCGCCGAGGCGGGGCACGGGCTGGAATCGCAGGACGAGGACGGCACGGTCATGATCTGGGTGATCCGGCGCGGCGCGTTTTAGGCGCGGAGTCGCGCGGCGCGACGCTAGAGGGCGGCGGTGGGCAGATTGCCCACCCTACAAGAAAAAAGCCCCGGAAACGCTCCGGGGCTTTTTTCGTCATTCTTCGCGGGCGCTCAGCGACCGATCGACCACCAGCCGCGGCGCTTGGGCTTGTCGTCGTCTTCCGGCGCATCGCCAGCCTCCGCCGTCTCGGCCACCGGCTCGGGCTCGGGCGCCGGTTCCGGCGCGACCTCCGCCTCGGGCTCTGCGGCAGGCGGCTCCTCGACCGGCGCTTCGGCCTCGGCGACCGGCACGGGGTCCGGCTCCGCAACGGGCTCGGGTGCCACGGCCTCCTCGGGCTCCGCGACCGGCACGGCCTCCTCTGCGGCAGGCTCGGCCGGGGCCTCGTCCATCGCCGGGGCCGGCTCTTCCGGCGCCGCTTCGGGCTCGGCCAGGGCAGCTTCGGGCTCGGTCACCGTTTCCGGCTCCGCCGCACCCTCGGCGGTCTCAGGCGCAGGCTCCG
The DNA here is from genome assembly GCF_024721115.1 of Salipiger pentaromativorans. Classification (GTDB taxonomy): domain Bacteria; phylum Pseudomonadota; class Alphaproteobacteria; order Rhodobacterales; family Rhodobacteraceae; genus Salipiger; species Salipiger pentaromativorans. The sequence goes on from NZ_JAMDHK010000013.1 coordinate 77,611, forward strand.
CGTCCGGTGCGGCGGCTTCCTCCACAGGCGTCTCGACCGCCACAGGGACCTCGGCCTCCGGGCTCTCGGCGACAGCCTCGGCGCTTTCCGGCTTCGGCTCGGATTTTTTCGAGCGCGAGCGCGACCGGGTGCGCTTGGGTTTGGCCGGGGCCGGCTCTTCCTCGGCGGGCGCAGCCTCCTCGGTGGAGACGGTATCTTCGGCGACAGCAACCTGCTCGGCCTGCGCGGTAACCTCGGCAGGTGCGGCACGTTCCTCCGAAACGCTCTCCGCCTCTGCGTCGGCACCCGCGCCCGCATCGCCTTCGCCCTCGTCGGACCCGTTCTCGTCCTCCTCGCCGTTCTCCTTGGATTTCGAGCGCGACCGGCGACGCCGGCGGCGGCGCTTCTTGGGCTTGCTATCGTCCTCGGACGCGGGCGTCTCGGCGACGGCCTCCTCCTCGTCCTCTTCCTCGGCGGCGGTATCCTCGTCGATCTGATCCATCAGCGTGGTATCGACCGAGACCACCGGCGCCACGACCTCGGGGACGTTGCGGGTGGCGGTCTTGAATTTCTCCATGGAGAAATCAGGGCTCACCAGATGCAGATCCCCCTCGATGCGCACGGACATACCGTAGCGCGCCTCGATCTGGGCCACATGCTCGCGCTTCTGGTTCATCAGATAGTTGGCAATGGCCACCGGACATTTCACCAGCACCTCGCGCGAACGGCCGCGGGTGCCCTCTTCCTCGATCTGGCGCAGGATGTTCAGCGCCATATTGTCGTCGGAGCGGATAAGGCCGGTGCCGTGGCAAGCCGGGCACGGCTGCGTCGTCGCCTCGATCATGCCGGGGCGCAGGCGCTGGCGCGACATCTCGAGCAGACCGAAGCCCGAGATCCGGCCCACCTGGATGCGGGCGCGGTCGGTCTTGAGCTTGTCCTTCAGCTTCTTCTCGACGGCGGCGTTGTTCTTGCGCTCTTCCATGTCGATGAAGTCGATCACGATCAGACCGGCGAGGTCGCGCAGACGGAGCTGGCGGGCCACCTCCTCGGCGGCTTCCAGGTTGGTCTTGAGCGCGGTCTCCTCGATCGAGCCTTCCTTGGTGGCCCGGCCGGAGTTCACGTCGATGGCGACCAGCGCCTCGGTGACACCGATGACGATATAGCCGCCGGATTTGAGCTGCACCGTCGGGTTGAACATCGAGCTGAGATAGCTTTCCACCTGATAGCGGGCGAAGAGCGGCATCTGCTCGACGTAATGTTTCACGTTCTTGGCGTGGGACGGCATGATCATTTTCATGAAGTCCTTGGCGATGCGGTAGCCGCGCTCGCCCTCCACCAGAACCTCGTCGATCTCGCGGTTGTAAAGGTCGCGGATCGAGCGTTTGATCAGGTCGCCCTCTTCATAGATCTTCGCAGGCGCAATGCTTTTCAGCGTCAGCTCGCGGATCTGTTCCCAGAGCCGCTGAAGATATTCGTAATCGCGCTTGATCTCGGTCTTGGTGCGCTTGGCACCGGCGGTGCGGATGATCAGCCCCGCGCCCTTGGGCACGTCGATTTCCTGCGCGATCTGCTTGAGCTTGGAGCGGTCGGTGGCGTTGGTGATCTTGCGCGAGATGCCGCCGCCACGGGCGGTGTTGGGCATCAGCACGCAGTAGCGGCCCGCCAGCGACAGGTAGGTGGTGAGCGCCGCGCCCTTGTTGCCGCGCTCTTCCTTGACGACCTGCACCAGCATGATCTGGCGCACCTTGACGACTTCCTGAATCTTGTACTTCCGCGGGCGCGGCTTGCGCTTGGGGCGGATGTCTTCCTCGGTGTCGTCATCGGCCACCGACTCGATGCTGTCGTCGCGGGCGGCGTGATCGTCGTCGCCGTCGTCGTCCTCATCCTCGTCGGAGGAGTCGTCCTCGCTTTCGGTTTCGTCCGAAGCCTCGGCCTCCTCTGCCGCCGCTGCGGGCTCAGCCCCGGCGGGCGGGGTCTCTTCGGAGGGCGCGGCCTCATCGGCGCTGCCCGCCTCTTCGGCCGGAACGGCGCTGTCCTCGGCGGGTTCCTCGACCGGCGTTTCCTCGACCAGCTCCATCGGCGAGAGACCCTCGGCAGTATCGTCGCCGGTTTCCTCGTCGGCCAGGTCGATGGTCTCCATCCCCTGGATCTCGGAGACTTCCGCCGTGGCCGTCTTGTCGTCGGTCTTGGTCTTTTCCGCCTTGGAGCGCGAGCGCGACCGCGAGCGGCGCGACCGCGAGGAGCGCGAGCGGGATTTCTCCTTATCGCCCTCGTCCTCTTCCTCGGCCTCCGCGGCAAGCGCGGCCTCTTCCTCCATCAGCGCCTGACGGTCGGCGACGGGGATCTGGTAATAATCGGGATGGATTTCCGAGAAGGCGAGGAAGCCGTGGCGGTTTCCGCCGTAATCCACAAAGGCCGCCTGGAGCGAAGGCTCCACCCGCGTCACCTTGGCGAGATAGATGTTCCCCGCTAGCTGACGCTTGTTCTCCGATTCGAAGTCGAATTCCTCGACCTTGTTTCCGTCGACCACCACAACGCGGGTTTCCTCCGCGTGGGTGGCGTCGATGAGCATTTTCTTTGCCATGTTGTCCGTCTGCACGGCGCAAGCGCCCCAGCTCCTCCGGGAGGGGGACGAAGAGGTGTTGCGGCGTGGCTTGTCTGGGCGAGTTGCGGCGTGCAGGCACGGGAAGACAATCTGTCTTCACCCGGGTGCCTGCATTGCGTCGCACGCTTCATCGCGTTTCTTCTCCGACGCATGTCCGGGCATCGCCCGGCTGCGCCTGTTTACGGCCCGTCGCCTGTCAGGCGATCCGAGCGGTCTTCGGGTGGCCTTGCGGCCCGATCGGCCTGCTCCGGGTCCTCGGTGGGATCGCGCCGGCGCAGCGAAACTCTGGTGGTCTCGTATGTGCAGAGACCTGTCCGCCAGCATAAGGGACGGGGTGTGGAAAAGACAATATGGAATATGACGGGGCGGTAAAGAACGACGGGGAGCCGGGGCCGGGTCATGCATACGACCCGGCAGAGGGGGCGCCGGGTGCCGTCGAACCGCCCGCGGATGGCGAGCGCTCGGACCTTGGGTTCAAGCCAAGGCGACCGCTGCTGCACACGGCACGCATGTCAGCTATTCGGCTCCGGCGGCCAGGCGCTTGGCCAGCGCCAAATTCAATGCCATCGCCATCAGCAGAAAGACCGCGCCAAGACTCCACGCAACGGATGTGGAGTATATCTCGGCGACGGCACCGGCCATGACCAACCCAATTGCAGCCCCCAATTGTTGTATGAGGGATCGCAGCGACAGCATGGTCGACCTCTGACGATCTTCAACACAGCGATGCAGGATGCTGCTTGCGGGGGTCTCGCTTGCTCCGAGCGTGATGGAATATGCAAGAAAGACGACAATAAATCCCAAAAGGCTCCCCTGCATTGCCAGTGCGACCTGAACCACCCCAAGACCTGCAAAAATTGCCGCAAGCGTCACTGCGTGGCGGCGCCGGAAGACCCGGCTGATATGGGGGGACAGCGATGCGCCAAAGGCGATTGAGAAAAAGTAGCCCGCGGTCAAGGCTCCGATCGCGGTGTTGGCATAGCCGTCGTCCAACATGGGCTTTGCGTATGTCGGCCAGATGACCTCGACCGGGTTTGTCGCCATCAGAAACAGCGCGAGCGCCGCCAGAAGCGTGGATAATGTCGGGTGTTTCAGCGCAAGAAGACCGGCCTCGGCAATCACCGAGGGAACGCTGGCGAACCCTTGTCTTAGGGTCGTCAGTTTGAGCGGGCGCGGCTTTTCGGCGATGGCGAGCATGGTGTAAACCAATACGCCGACCATCGCGGCGAAACTTGCCGCGTAGGAAACATCGTAGACGCTGATCCCATACGCCAAGCCTGTTGCGCCAATTGCGTCTGGCAGGAGCCCTCCCAAAATGGCGCCAATGGCAAGGCCCATTGCATTGGCCCATTGCGCCTTTGCCAGAGCGGGTTGGACATCCACATTTGGCGCGGCGGCTTTGAACGTTTCGACGAACCATGCATCGAGTGTGCCTGAGCGAAGGGAACGTCCGAACCCGATGAACGCAAACGAAAGGGCCAGGACACGAAAGTCGCTCGATGAAAGGAAAAGCGCCAACGAGATCAGACTGGCGATGACCGCTGCAAGAAAAACCGGCTTGCGACCAATGCTGTCGGCCAGGCCGCCGAACGGAAGTTCCATCGCCATGGCGGTAAGGGAATAGACCCCGAACAGAAGCGAGATCTGAAACAGGTCCATGCCGCGATCCGCCAGCGCGAGCGCGACGACAGCGACCGTCAGCCCCATGGCAAACCGGTCGAGAAACTGGTGTATTTGAAACACCCGAATGTGCCGTCGCGCTGTGTCCGTCAGAGCCTTGAACGAGAACTCGATTTCCGTTGCCATGGCCGAAGCATCTGCCTTTTCACACCTGTTCGCAACGGCTTGCCGGCAGGAAGGGGACTTAGCGCTGCGTGGACTCAGTCAATCCCGCGACCGCAGCGAATGGCAGGTTTGTCCCGAATTGCGCCCCTTACGCATCTTGCCGGAGCACACCCCTTATGAAACGCCACGCTACGGACTCTCCTGAGTGACCCGCGAGAGCCGGGCCAACGCCCGGCCCCGTCAGCTCAGTCGAACGCCTTCAGCCGCCTGATCAGGCTCGACGTGTCCCAACGCCCGCCGCCCATGGCCTGCACGTCCTTATAGAACTGATCGACCAGCGCGGTGACCGGCAGCGCCGCGCCGGTTTCCTCGGCCGTCGCGAGGCAGATGGCGAGATCCTTGCGCATCCAATCCACCGCAAACCCGTGCTCGAACTTGCCGTCCAGCATCGTCTCGTAGCGGTTCACCATCTGCCAGGAGCCCGCAGCACCGCCACCGATCACCTCGACCACCGCGCGCCCGTCGATGCCCGCCTTCTCGGCAAAGGCCAGCCCTTCGGACAGCCCCTGCACCAGACCCGCGATGCAGATCTGGTTGACCATCTTGCATTTCTGCCCGGCGCCGCTGTCGCCGATGCGCTTGCAGAGCTTGGCATAGGCGCCGATCACCGGCTCGGCCATGTCATAGTCGGGCGCATCGCCGCCGCACATCACCACAAGCTGGCCGTTCTCGGCCCCCGCCTGCCCGCCCGAGACCGGCGCATCGACAAAGCCGAAGCCGTTTTCCTTGGCGACTGCATATAATTCCACCGTCACCATCGAACTGACAGTGGTGTGATCGACAAAGATCGCGCCCTCGGACATGCCGGCGAAGGCGCCGTCCTCACCCAGACAGACGCTGCGCAGATCGTCGTCATTGCCGACACAGGCCATGATGAATTCCGCGCCTTCGGCGGCTTCACGCGGTGTCGGCGCCATCTTGCCGCCATGCTCGGCCACCCAGGCCTCGGCCTTGGCTGCGGTGCGGTTGTAGACCGTCACCTCGTGACCGGCGGAAACCATATGCCCCGCCATCGGATAGCCCATCACCCCGAGCCCCAGAAACGCGCATTTCGCCATGGTTCAACCTCCCGTTATCGCTGACGTCAGAAGACTTGTCGCCCCTTGCCCGCCCCTTGGCAAGGGGACGGCGGCACGCTAAGCCCCCGAAAGACCGGACAACGCGGAGCATTCCTGCATGGCGACACTCTTTCGATGGCTTCTCAGGCTCGCCTCGGCGGCGATCTTTCTGACCGTCATCGTGGTGGCGCTGGTCTATTACCTGGCCTCGCGCTCGCTGCCAGACTACGACAAGGAGCTGGCCGTCGCCGGCACCGACGCCGAGATCGAGATCGTGCGCGACAACGCCGCCGTGCCGCATATCTTCGCCCAGACCGACGCGGATGCCTATTTCGGCCTGGGCTATGCCCATGCCCAGGACCGGCTGTGGCAGATGGTGCTGATGCGGCGCAGCGTGCAGGGACGGCTGTCCGAGCTGTTCGGGCGGCGCACGCTCGACACCGATATCCTGATGCGGCGGCTGGATCTCTACCCGCTGGCGGTGCGCTCGGTGCTGGCGCAGGACGCCGAGACGATGGCGGCCCTGCGCGCCTATGCCGCCGGGGTCAACGCGCGGATCGCCGAGATCAATGCCGAAAGCCTCGGCCGGGGGGCACCGGAGTTCTTCGTCTTCAACGCCCCCATCGCGCCCTGGCAGCCGGCGGATTCCATCGCGCTGATCAAGCTGATGTCGCTGCAGCTCTCGGGCCAGTTCCGCGACGAGATCCTGCGCGCCCGCACCTCGCTGCTGCTGCCCGATCCGGACCGGCTGGCCGACATCCTGCCCGATGCGCCGGGCAGCGGCATTGCCGCCCTGCCCGATTACGCCAGCCTGTTCCCCGGCAAGACCCTGCCGCGCTACGCCGAAACCGCCGGCCCCCGCCCTACCGCGCTGCTACCGCTGGTGCCCGAGCGCGGCATGGCCGGCGCCTCCAACGCCTGGGCGGCGGCGCCCGCGCGCTCCGCCGGCGGCGGCACGTTGCTGGCCAACGACCCGCATCTGGGCTTTACCGCGCCCTCCACCTGGTATCTGGCGCGGTTGCAGCTCTCCTCCGGCGGGGTGATCGGCGGCACGATCCCCGGCATCCCGGCGATCATGCTGGGCCGCTCGCAGCGCCTCGCCTGGGGGATCACCTCGTCCTATCTCGACGATCAGGATCTCTTCATCGAAGAGCTGAACCCCGAAAACCCCGAGCAATACCGCACCCCCGACGGCTGGAAACGCTTCGAGACGCGCCGCTCGATCGTCGAGATCAAGGACGAGCAACCGGTCACCGTCACGCTGCGCTGGACCGAGAACGGCCCGGTCCTGCCCCGAAGCCGCTTCGATCTCGAGGCGATCACCCCGCCCGGCCATGTGGTGGCGATGAGCTGGACCGCGTTGTCCGATGCCGATACCTCGATCGGCGGGGCGCTGCGGCTGATGACCGCCGGCAGCGTCGAAGAGGCGCTGGCCGCCGCGCCGCTTTATGTGGCCCCCTCGCAGATGCTGACGGTGATCGACCGCGACCATGTCGCGCTGAAGCTGGTGGGGGCGATGCCCCGCCGCGACGCGCGGCACCAGAGCCAGGGCCGCCTGCCCGCGCCCGGCTGGATCGCCGAGAACCGCTGGCAGGGCATGCTGCCCGACGCCTCGAACCCGGTCTGGGTGGATCCGGCGGGGGGCATCGTCGGCAACACCAACAACAAGATCATCGACCGCCCCTTCCCGCTGCATGTGAGCTACGACTGGGGCGACAGCCAGCGGATCATGCGCTGGACCCAGCTCATGCAGGGCCGGCAGGTGCACACGCGCGACAGCTTTATCGAGGCACAGCTCGACACCGTCTCGCCCGCCGCGCGCACGCTCTTGCCGCTGATCGGGCGCGATCTGTGGTACACTGGCGAGGCCGCCCCCGCCGGCACGCCCGAGCGTCAGCGCCAGCGCGCGCTGGATCTTCTGGCCAACTGGAACGGCGAGATGAACGAACATCTGCCCGAACCGCTGATCTATGCCGCCTGGCTGCGCGCATTGCAGGATCGGCTGATCCGCGACGAGCTGGGCCCGCTGGCGGATGCCTATGACCATGTGGAGCCGCTCTTCATCGAACGGGTCTACCGCAACGTCGACGGCGCCAGCGTCTGGTGCGACGTGATCCGCTCGGTCGCGGTGGAAAGCTGCACCGACATCGCCCGGCTGGCGCTGGACGACGCGCTAGTCTGGATCGGCGAGACCTATGGCACCGCGCTGGAAAGCCTGCGCTGGGGCGATGCGCATCAGGCGCTGCACAAACATACGGTGCTGGGCGACATCCCGGTGCTGCGCTATTTCGTGAACATCCGGCAAAGCACCTCGGGCGGCGATTTCACCCTCGAACGCGGGCGGACCTCGGGGCAGGATCCCGAGCCCTTCCTCAGCGTGCATGGCGCCACCTATCGCGGCGTCTACGATTTCGCAGATCCCGACAGTTCGGTGTTCATCAGCTCAACCGGGCAGTCGGGGCATTTCCTGTCGCGCCATTACGACGATCTGGGCACGCTCTGGCGGCGCGGGGAATATATCCCGATGTCGCTGGACGAGGATCTGGCCCGGGCCGCCTCGATCGGGGTGACCCGTCTGGTGAGGCCGTGACCGGCGCTGTGCCTGGAGAGGACCATCTGGACAAGGCCACCGCGCGGGCCCGCGCCCGCGCCGCGCTGGAGACGCGGCACCCCGGCCAGAGCTTCGGTCTGGGCTGTCTGAAGAATGTCGAGACACCGCTGCCCGCGCAGGTGTTCTGCGCTGCCACGCCCGATAGGCGACTCACGGTCAAGGTCTTTGCCCGCGATCTGGCCGAGAAGGCCCGCGCGCAGGCCGCGCGGCAGCGCGAGCTGGCCGCGGCGCTGCCCGGACAGGTCGCGGACTGGCTGTTCTTCGACGAGACGGCGCTGGTTCTGGGCATGTCCTATGTGGACGGGCCCAGCCTGGCGGCGCTCTGGCCGCATCTGGATGCGGCCAGAGCCGGGCAACGGCTGGAAGAGGCCGGGCGCTGGCTCGCGGCCTTTCACGGGCTCACCCGCGTCGCGCACCCGTTCCGGCCGAAGGGCCAGATCGCCTGGCTGAACCGGCTGCTGGAGCAGCACGCGGACGGACGGCGGCAGATCCCGCAGATCGCGCAGTTCCGCGGCGAGGTCGAAACGCTCGAGGCGATGTTCCGCGCGGTGCGGGGCAAACCCGCGCAGCGCGCCGTCACCCACCGCGATCTGCACCTGTCGAACCTCATGGTCACGGAGCGCGGTCTGGTCGGGCTCGATTTCGAGAACGACAAGCCGGACGAGCCCCTGCGCGATCTGGTGGTGCTGCTGATCGACGCGCTGGCCCGGCACGGCAAGGCTGCCGATCCCGTCCCGGCGGCAGAGGCGCTGCGGCGCGGCTATGGTCCGACCGGCACCGATCCGCAGGCGCTGCTGTTCCTGCAGCGGCTCTTCGCCCTCGGGGTCTGGGCGGCCACCCCGTCCGAGCCCTCGCTGCACCAGACCGCGCGCTATCTGGCCGCGCGCCGGATCGTCGAGGCCGCGACCCCGCTGTTTCGCTGACCCGCGCCGGGCCCCTGCCCGTGCATCCCCACCCGCGCCGCAAATTCCTTTAAAGGAATTTGCAAGAATTTTCGAAAATTCTTGCCCGCCCCGCTCAGAGCGTTTCGAACTGGGCGCGGTCCTTCGCCGACCAGCGCAGCAGCAGGACAAAACCGTCCTCCTCCTGCCGCTCCTCCAGCACCAGCCCCTTGTCGAACAGCCAGGCCCGTTTGCGCCCGTCGCCGAACCCCAGACGCAGTTCCTCGTCCAGAGTGTCGCCCTGCAGCCGCTGGGTCACCGCTGCCAGAAACCCGTCCAGCCCGTCGCCGGTCAGCGCCGACACTGCAAAGACCTCCTCGTCCCGCGCGGCGCGCGCCAGCACCGCCGCCCGCGCCTCCGGGTCCAGCCGGTCGGTCTTGTTCCAGACCTCGATCTGCGGCACCGCCTCATCGACGCCAAGCGCCGCGAGGATCGCCGCCACATCCCCGGCCTGTTCCTCGGTGTTGGGATGCGAGATGTCGCGCACATGCACGATGATGTCGGCGGCCAGAACCTCTTCCAGCGTGGCGCGGAAGGCCGCAACCAGCTCGGTCGGCAGGTCCGAAATGAACCCCACCGTGTCCGACAGGATCACCTCGATCCCCGTGGGCAGCCGCACTGCCCGCATGGTCGGGTCCAGGGTCGCGAAAAGCATGTCCTTGGCCATCACCTCGGCACCGGTCAACCGGTTGAACAGCGTCGATTTTCCCGCGTTGGTATAGCCCACCAGCGCGACGATCGGATAGGGCACCTTGGCGCGCGCCTTGCGGTGCAGATCGCGGGTCTTGACCACCCTATCGAGCTGGCGGCGCAGCCGCACGAGCTGCTCGTCGATGGCGCGGCGGTCCGCCTCGATCTGGGTTTCGCCGGGCCCCCCGACAAAGCCCAGCCCCCCGCGCTGGCGTTCCAGGTGGGTCCAAGCCCGCACCAGCCGGGTGCGCTGATAGGAGAGCGCCGCCATCTCGACCTGCAACACGCCTTCGCGGGTGGCCGCCCGGTCGGAGAAGATCTCGAGGATCAGCCCGGTCCGGTCGAGCAGCTTGACGCCCCACTCCTTCTCCAGATTGCGCTGCTGCACCGGCGAGACCGGCCCGTCGACCAGCACCAGCTCGGCCTCGGCAGCCCCGATCTGCGCCTTCAGCTCGGCGATCTTGCCCGAGCCGAAAAGCGTGCCAGGATGCGGATCGCGCAGCGGCACGACCGCGCTGCCCACGACCTCGAGATCGGGGAGCGCGGCGGCCAGGGCCACGGCCTCTTCAAGCGCCATCTCCGCATCGCGGCGGTCGCGGTCAGAGCGGATGTCGGGATGCAGGACCCAGGCGCGGGTCACATGCGCGGCGTGTTCCTTCAATCGTTGCCGTCGCCGTCATACAGGTTGATCGGCTGCGACGGCATGATCGTCGAAATCGCATGCTTGTAGACAAGCTGCGACTGCCCGTCGCGGCGCAGAAGCACGCAGAAATTGTCGAACCAGGTGATGACGCCCTGCAATTTGACGCCATTGATCAGGAATACCGTGACCGGAACCTTGGTTTTGCGGACATGGTTGAGAAATGCGTCCTGAAGGTTTTGTCTGTCCGAAGCCATTGATTTTGCCTTTATTCTTGCCCTCCGCCGCAAGGCGGCCTTCCCTCTTCCGGGCGAGTATGTATCGCGCGTGCGGGAACTTCCAGTGCAAAAATCCGGGCATTGCCCAAAAGCCGGGCGGGGCTTTGCTCATTGCCTGCCGGGCAGGCAGGTGCGGCTCAGTCGCGCCAGATGTCCGGCGTCAGCAGCACGATGATCGCCAGAAGTTCGAGCCGCCCCAGCACCATCGCGGCACAGATCGTCAGCTTGGCACCGGCGGTCAGCGCCGCCAGATCCACCGGCTGTTCGGCGGCGGCAAAGATCAGCGGGCCGCAATTGGTGAGCCCGGCGATGGTCAGCACCATGGCATTCTCGAAATCGATCCCGAACAGGCCGAAGATCAGCGAGAAGGCCGCGATGGACATGGCGAACAGCATGAAGAAGACCCAGGCGATGAACGCCCCCTGCCGGCGGATCCGCCGCGCCATCACCCCCGAGCGCCCGACCGAGGACGGGTGCACCAGCCGTTCCAGCTCGCGCTTGCCGGCAAGGTAGAGCGCATAGATCCGCAGCAGCTTGACCCCGCCGGCGGTGGTGGCCACCCCGCCCCCGACGATGGCAAGCCCCATGAGGATCAGCCCCGGCGTCGGCAGGCCCGACCAGCCGCGCGCCTCGGCCCAGTCGGCGCTGACGAATCCGGTGGTGGAGAGAAAGGAGAGCGCGGTGAACACCCCGCCCCAGAGCGCCCGCAGCCCGAGCAGCCAGTTCTGTTCCTCCCCCACCTCGAACGCGGCGATCCAGTGCCGCAGGAACAGCACCGCCGGCACCATGGCGGCAATGACGATCCCCATGCGGAACTCGGGGTCCTGTCCCAGCCCGGGACGGTGCGATCCGCCGGTATCGCCCGAAAAGGTCAGCCGCGACAGCGCGAAGAACAGGAAGCAGAAGACGATCATCTCGCCGGCGAGCCCGCTCGGCGCCTGCATCGGCCCGCCGATGGGCGAAATCCCCGAGGTCGCCATGGTGGACATGGCATGGCTCAGCGCCACCAGCGGCGGATCGCCGGCCAGCAGCAGCATGATCCACAGCGCCAGCGTCAGCCCCGCATAGATCGGCACCAGCAGCCGCGCCGAGGCCGACAGCCGCTGCGCCGGGTCCGACAGGTCGCGCCGGGCGGCGCCGGCATCGACGCTCTGCCCCGGTTCGCCGCGCGCGGTGACCTCGAAACCGCCCAGCGTCAGCGGCGCCAGGATCGCCGCCGCCGCGACCCACATCAGCAGGCCGCCCATCCAGCCCACCTGCGCCCGCCAGAGATGCTCGGACGAGGACAGCCGGTCGGGCGCGAAAAGCGTCGCGCCGGTGGTGGTCAGGCTCGAGATCATCTCGACGAAGGCGTTGAGGAAGGTGGTCGTCCGCACCGCTTCGTGAAACGGCACCGCCAGCACCGCCGGCAGCAGCACGAAGGCCGCCATCAGCGCAAAGAGCTGTCGCGAAGCCGAGCGGTTATGCGGCCGTGTCGCCTGGGCAATGGCGACCAGCGCGGTCACCACCATCCCCACCAGCGCCGAATAGAAGAAGCTGCGCGCGTCGTGGAATTCCTCCTCGGCCAGCGCCACCGCCGCGGGCAGGATCATCGACGCGCTGGCGAGCCCCGTCAGCAGCAAGATCAACGGCATGCGGGTCAGAGCGCGCATCGGTCAGAAAAAGTCGATCGACACCTGGAGGAGCCGTTCGACCTCCGGCACGTCGCTGGCCATGGCAAACAGAACGATGCGGTCGCCATCCTCGATCCGCAGCCCGCCGGTGATCTTGACCACCTCCTCGCCCTTGCGCACGGCGCCCACGAGGACACCTTCGGGGAAGTCGATCTCGCGGATGGACTTGCCGGCCATCGAGGAGGTCGACAGCACCTCGGCCTCGATCACCTCGGCCTCGGCATCGCCGATGGAATAGACCGACCGCACCCGCCCGTGGCGGATGTGGCGCAGGATCGAGCTGACGGTGGTGGCGCGCGGGTTGATATAGGCGTCGACGCCCAGCGGCTCCATCAGCGGGATCATCGTGGGATCGTTGACCAGCGCGATGGCGAAGGGGCAGCCTTCGGCCTTGGCACGCACGGCGGCGAGCATGTTCGTCTTGTCGTCGTCGGTGACGCAGAGCACCGCATCGGCACGGTCGATGCCCGCCTCGGCCAGCAGCGCCGAATCCAGCCCGTCGCCATGCAGCACGATGGTGCGCTCCAGCGCGTCGGCGGCCCGCTCGGCGCGCTTGCGGTCGCGTTCGATCACCTTGGCACGGATGCGTTCGGTGCGCGCCTCGAGGGCGCTGGCCACCGCGAGGCCGACATTGCCGCCGCCGATCACCACCACGCGCTCCTGCTTGCGCTGCGACTTGCCGAAGATCTCGAGCGTGCGGCGGATGTCGTCCTTGTGGACGACCACATAGCAGGAATCGCCGACGAAAAGCTGATCGCCCGGTTCCGGCGCGAACAGCGTGCCCTCGCGGCGCACGCCCACCACCACCGAGCGCAGGGTCGAGAACAGATCGGAAAGCTGCCGCAGCGGCGTGTTGACCACCGGGCAATCCTCTTCGATGGTCAGCCCGAGAAGCTGCGCGCCACCGTCGAGAAACCGTTCCGTATCGAAGGCGGCAGGGGCAGAGAGGCGCTGCTGCGCCGCCTCGGCCACCTCGCGTTCGGGGCTGATCACCACGTCGATGGGCATGTGATCGCGGCGGTAAAGGTCGGAATAGATCGCTGTCAGATAGCTTTGCGAGCGCAGCCGCGCGACCTTGCGGGGGATGGCAAAGATCGAATGGGCCACCTGACAGGTGACCATGTTGACCTCGTCGGAATAGGTGGCGGCGATGATCATGTCGGCATCGCGCGCACCGGCCTTTTCCAGAACGTCCGGATAAGAGGCAAAGCCCGCGATCCCCTGCACGTCGAGCGTGTCGGTGGCGCGGCGCACCAGATCGGGGTTGCTGTCGACGACGGTGACGTCGTTGCGCTCGCCCGAGAGATGCCGGGCGATCTGCCAGCCGACCTGCCCCGCACCGCAAATGATGACCTTCATGCGCTCCTCGCCTCTGGTCCCAACGTCTTTGTGGCATGACACGCAGGCGCCGGACGGTCAACGCCCCGCAGTCCCCGTCCCGCCGCGGCGGGTCGCCCGCCGGTCCGGATGCCGTTTCGCCATGCGCCGCGCCCGTCCCTCACCGGAGCAGGCCCCGGTCGAACACGGGCCTATCCGCCGGCCAGCGCCTTTTCCTTCCAGGCCCGGTGCCAGGCCCGCACCGCCTCGCGCGTTTCCCAGGTGTAGCGCGGATCCTCGGTCACCTGGCCGAACCAGAGCCGCCCCTGCCCCAGCCGCCAGGGATCGAGGATCACCCCCGTTTCCATCGGCCGGCCCCGGGCGGTCACGATGACCGTGGCATGTTCCAGGCTGAGGTTGCGCGCATTGGCGATGGCCCGGTGCAGTTCGAGCGTCCGGAACGCCTCGGCATGCAGCGCGATCTCCATCGCATCGGCCCAGTCCTGGCACACGCCCTTGTCCCGGAACCCGTTCACCACCTTGAAATTATGCACCAGCGGCGCATCCACGACCCGCCACTCCCGCGCCCAGGCCAGCGGTTCCAGCACCGCGATCCGTGCCGCGCGCGCCGCCTCCTGCGGATCGACATCCGGCCCCAGCGCCCGCAGCGCCGCCGTGACCTCGGCAATCTGCGCCTCCTGCGCCTCGGCAACCTGCCCGCTGGTCGCGAAACTCAGGCTGTCGGGCGCAACCGGCGCCTCGCAGCCCGCCAGCAGCGCCACGCAGAGCCCGAGACCGGCGAGCCAGCCGCCCCGCATCGGCTTCGACATGTGCTGCGCCTTATCCGACCTTCTGGACATGATCCTCGTCCACATAGGCGATACGCCCGCCGGATTTCGATCCGGTCACCACGCCCAGCGATTTCAGCTTGCGGTGCAGCGCCGAGCGCTCCATCCCTACAAAGGCCGCGGTGCGCGAGATATTCCCGCCGAAGCGGTTGATCTGGGTCAGCAGATATTCACGCTCGAACGCCTCGCGCGCCTCGCGCAGCGGCAGGGTCGCCAGCGTGCCCGAAAGCACCACGCGCCCCTCTTCGTCGCCGTCCACCGGCGCCTCCTGCGGCAATTCGCGCGCCTCGATGGGGCCGCTGCCTTCGCCCAGGATCAGCACCCGCTCCACCAGGTTCTTGAGCTGGCGCACATTGCCTGGCCAGATCATCGTCTGCATCAGCGCCACCGCATCCTCGCTCAGCGTCCGCAGCGGCAGGCCCTGCGCCTTGTTGCAGGCGTCGATGAAATGCTCCGCCAGCAGCGGAATGTCCTCGCGCCGGTCCTCGAGCGAGGGCACCGCGATCGGCACCACGTTCAGCCGGTGATAGAGCTCCTGACGGAAGCGGCCCGCCGCGATCTCCTCGTCGAGATCGCGATTGGTCGAGGAGATCACCCGCAGATCCACCCGCACCTTGTCGGCGCCGCCGACGCGGACAAAGGACTGATCGACCAGCACGCGCAGGATCTTGGACTGGGTGCCAAGCGGCATATCCGCCACCTCGTCGAAATAGACCACCCCGCCATGCGCCTGCTCGAGCAGCCCCGGCTCGATGCCGCGCTCGGGCGTCTCGCGCCCGAACAGCACCTCTTCCATGGTCTCGGGCTCGACGCCTGCGCAGTTCACCGTGATGAACGGCCCCGCCGCGCGGCCCGAATTGGAATGGATGTAGCGCGCCGCCACCTCCTTGCCGCAGCCCGCCGGGCCGGTCAGCATCACCCGCCCGTTCGATTTCGTCACCTTCTCGAGCTGGCTGAGCAGCGCGCGGAAGGCGGCGCTGTCGCCCACCATCTGGGCCACCTCGGTCTCGCGCCGCTTGAGCTTCTGGTTCTCGCGCCGCAGCCGCGAGGTCTCCATCGCGCGGCGGATCACCACCAGCAACTGGTCAATGTTGAAGGGCTTTTCGATGAAATCGTAAGCACCCTGCTTGATCGCGGCGACCGCGATCTCGATGTTGCCGTGGCCCGAGATGATGATGATCGGAATATCCGGGTTGTCGCGCTTGACGGTCTTCAGGATGTCGATCCCGTCCATCTTGCTGTCCTTCAGCCAGATGTCGAGGATCATCAGGCCGGGCGGTTCGGAATTGACCTCCGACATGGCCTCGGTCGAATTCGACGCAAGCCGCGTGGTATAGCCTTCGTCCTCGAGGATGTCCCCGATCAGCTCGCGAATGTCGCGCTCGTCGTCGACGATCAGGATGTCGCTCATGTCTGCCCCTCTAACTCTGAAATGACTCTGTGCATATGGGCCGGCCGCGCCGGCGCGAGCCCGAGCGGCAGGCGGATCACCGCCATCGCCCCGGCATGGGTCGCACCGTCGAATAGCGGCGCGTCTTCGAGAACCAGGCTGCCGCCATGCTCCTCGATGATCTTCTTCACGATGGGCAGGCCAAGGCCGGTGCCCTTGTCGCGGGTGGTCACATAGGGCTCGAAAAGCCGCGCCCGGTCCTCGGGCAGCCCGATGCCATTGTCCATGATGCGGATCAGCGCCCGCCCGTCATCGTCTTCGAGAGAGACGCGGATCTCCGGGGAATAGCCTTTGGGAACGCCGTTTTCCGTCAGGGTTTCAATGGCCTCTCCGGCGTTCTTGATAAGGTTGGTCAGGGCCTGCCCGATCATCGTCGCGTCCAGCTCGGCGGGCATCTCGCCCTCCGGGAAATCGGTGACAAAGCGCACATCGGGCTGGCCGGTCTCCTGCAACAGCACCGCGCCGCGCAGCAGCGCCACCACGTCCTCGGGCTTGCGCTCGGGCTCGGGCATGCGGGCGAACTTGCTGAACTCGTCGACGATCCGCCGCAGATCCTCGGTCTGGCGCACGATGACCTCGGTCATCTGGTCCAGCTTCTCGGCATCCTCGGCCTCCATCGTGCGGCCGAACTTGCGCTTGATGCGCTCGGCCGACAGCCGGATCGGGGTGAGCGGGTTCTTGATCTCATGCGCGATGCGCCGCGCCACGTCGCCCCAGGCGGCCATGCGCTGCGCGCTGACCAGATCGGTCACATCGTCGAAGGCGACCACATAGCCCTCGAGCGAGCCATTGTCCCGCCGTCGCACAGACATGCGCACCAGAAGATGTTCCAGCCGCCCCTCGCGGCTGACCTTCACCTCTTCCTGCGCGGTCTCGTGCCCGCTGTCGCGCAGCTTTGCGAAAAGCGCGCCGAACTCCGGCACCGCCACGGTGATCGGCACTTCGGATTTGGTCTCGTGCCAGCCCAGCAGCCGTTCCGCCGAGCGGTTCACGAAAGTCACCCGCCCGGTATCGTCGAGCCCCACCACCCCGGAGGTCACCGAGGAGAGCACGGAATCGAACAGCCGCTGGCGGCGTTCGATCTGGCGGGTGTTTTCCAGCAGCGTCTCGCGCTGCGCCTTGAGCTGCCGGGTCATCTGGTTGAAATAGCGCCCGAGCATCGAAATCTCGTCGTCGCCCTCGTCCTCGATGACCTGCACATCCAGATCGCCGGCGCCGACCCGCTGCGCGGCGCCGGTGAGCCGCCCCACCGGCTGCGCCAGCCGCTCGGCGAACCACAGGCCCAGCCAGGTGGCCGCCAGGATCAGCAGCATCGCAAAGCCAAGATAAAGCAGCGCAAAATCGAAGAGCCGCCGGCCGCGTTCGCTTTCCTGCTGCTGATAGAACTGTGCGGTGGCCTGGGTCTCGTCGAGCAGGTTCAGCAGGTTCCCGTCCACATCGCGGCTGACATAAAGATAGCGGTCGGCAAAGGCCGTCAGCGGGATCATCGCCCGCAGCTCGTGGTTGTCCCAATCCGGGATCAGCACCATGCCCTGCTCGTCCGCCTGGGCGATCTGGGCAATGGTGGGCTGCTCGTAATCGAAGAGATACGACCGCTCGCCCCGCGCCCGGATCTCGCCCGCACCGTCGATCACATAGGCCTCGCGCAGACCGCGCTGGATCTGCCCCTGCCCTTGTTGAAGAATCTGCCGTATATCCCCATCGTCCAAGGCAAAATTCGCCCGGCGCGCGGCATCCAGAAAGCGCCCCAGCGCCTCCACGTCCTCGGAAAGCCCGCGGCGCTGCTCGGCCTCATAGGCTTCGGCGGCGGCAAGCGAGGCGCCCACCACGTTCTGCACGCGGCTCGAGAACCAGGTTTCCAGACCGATATTGATGGTGAGCACCGCAAACACCGCAACGGTGACGGTGGGCAGCAGCGCCATCAGCGCGAAGACGCCGGTCAGCCGCAGGTGCAGCCGCGAGCCCGCCGATTGCGCCCGGCGGTCGGAGATCATCCGCGCCACCCGCGCCAGCACCAGCGCCGCCAGCAGCAGGACATAGACCAGATCGGCCAGCAGCACGAGCCGCAGGCTCATCTCGGTGCCCCGCCCGCTGTCGAGCGGACCCAGCACCATGAAGGTTGCCAGCGCCAGCACCGGCCCCAGCAGCACGAGCCCCAGCGTGGCCGCGTTCTGCACCCGCCGCTGTCGCCGCAAACGGCTGAGCCGGGACCACGTCATGCGACGCGCACCAGATTTCCGTGCCCGCGTGGCCACAGAGATACCTCACAAGGATGTGCTGCTCGAAGCAGCGGACCGCCATATCTTGTGGCTTCTTTGCCGCTTCGCGAAAAACGAAGCAGCGCGGCCACATCTATGTGACCCTTTTACATCAGTTTGCGGCGGCGTGTCACGCGAATATCCAGATCGGTGATCTTCTTGCGCAGGGTATTGCGGTTGATTCCCAGCAGATCGGCGCATTTCGCCTGATTGCCGCCGGTGGCCTCCAGCGCGATCTCGATCAGAGGCGCCTCGACCTCCTTGAGAATGCGCGCGTAGAGCCCCGGCGGCGGCAGCATGTTGCCGTGCAGGTCGAAATAGCGGCGCAGGTGACGGGCCACCGAGGTGCCCAGTTTCTCCGCGTCGCCGCCGCGCAGGATCGGGCCGGTATCGGGCTGGTTGCCCAGCACCGCCTCGACCTCGGACCGGCTGATTTCCTCGGCGCGCGAGGTCAGGCTCAGGCGCCGCACGGAGTTTTCGAGCTGCCGCACGTTGCCCGGCCAGCTATAGGCGCGGAACAGCTCGGCGGCATCCCGCGACAGCCAGCGCTTGGGCGCGCCCTCGCGCTCGGCACGGGCCAGGAAATGGTCGGTCAGCAGCGCGATGTCCTCGACTCGCTCGCGCAGGCTCGGCACGTTGATCGTGGCGCCGGAGAGCCGGTAATAAAGATCCTGCCGGACGCGCCCGTCTTCCATCGCCTGCGCCAGATCGCCCTGCGAGGTGGCCATGAAGCGCGGCACATGTTCGCCGGGGATGTCCATCATGCGCACCACGCGCGCCTGGATCTCGTCCGAGATGTCGGTGATCTCGTCAATGAGCAGCGTGCCGCCCTTGACCCGCGCCAGCACCCGCGCGGGGCCTTCGAGATCGGACAGGTCGGCGCCGGTCACGGTGATGAAGGGCAAGGTGCGGCGGTCGGAGAAATCGTGGATCGCGCGCGCGATCAGCGATTTGCCCGTGCCGCTCTCGCCCGAGATCAGCACCGGCAGATCGGTGTTCATGACCCGCGCAACGAGACGGTAAAGCGCCTGCATCGCGGGCGTCTTGCCGACCAGCGGCAGTTCGTCCGGCCCGTCGGCACCGATCGTTGCCACATCCTCGCGCTTGGGCGCGCGGTTGCGATTGTCGAGCGCCTTGGCGGTGCGCTTCATCAGATCCGGCAGGTCGAAGGGCTTGGGCAGGTAATCGTAGGCCTCGGCCTCGGCGGCCTGGATCGCCGTCATGATGGTGTTCTGCGCCGAGATCACGATGACCGGCAGGTCGGGCCGGTCCTGATGAATTTTCGGGAGCATTTCCAGACCGTTGCCATCGGGCATGACCACGTCCGAGATGACCACGTCGCCCTTGCCCTCGCCGACCCATCGCATCAGCGTGGTGAGCGAGCTGGTTGCATGTACCTTACATCCCGCGCGCGTCAGCGCCTGGGTCAGAACCGTACGGATCGTGCGGTCATCATCTGCGACCAGAACCGTGCCATCCATTATTTCTTCTCCTCTGTCTCGCGCGGGGCGCGGGGAAGCGAAATCCGAAAGACCGTGCGGCCGGGCACAGACTCCACGGAAATCCAGCCGTCATGATCCGATATGATTTTGGAGACCAGCGCGAGG
Organism: Salipiger pentaromativorans; assembly: GCF_024721115.1. Classification (GTDB taxonomy): domain Bacteria; phylum Pseudomonadota; class Alphaproteobacteria; order Rhodobacterales; family Rhodobacteraceae; genus Salipiger; species Salipiger pentaromativorans. The sequence continues at coordinate 97,411 of NZ_JAMDHK010000013.1, forward strand.
CCCAGCCCCGTACCGTTTTCCTTGCCCGACACGAAGGGATCGAAGATGTCGCCCTTGATGTCGTCGGGCAGGCCGGGGCCGTCGTCGATCACCTCGACCTGAAGGGGGAGCTTCTGCGTCGTGCCGTCCGCGCGGCGCATCCGGAAGGAATGTTCAAAGAACGTGTGCAGCCGGATCGTACCGCCTTCTTTCGGGTCGGCGGCTTCTGCCGCGTTCTTCAGGAGGTTCAACACCACCTGCAACAGCTGGTCGGGATCGCCGAAGGCCAGCGGCAGCGAGGGGTCGTAATCCTCGATGAATTTCATATGCGCGCCGACGCCGAGCTGGGTGGAGCGCCGCGCGCGGTCGAGCACGTCGTGAATATTGACGGGCTTTTTCTCGGGCGCCGAGAGATTGCCGAACTGCTCGACCTGTTCGAGCAGCTTCACGATGCGGCGGGTCTCGGCCACGATGAGATCTGTGAGTTCGAGATCGTCCTTGGAGAGAGACATCGACAGAAGCTGCGCCGCCCCGGCGATACCCGCGAGCGGGTTCTTGATCTCGTGCGCCAGCATCTCGGCCATGCCGATGGCCGATTTCGCGGCGGATTTCACCGAATGGCTCTGGGTCATGCGCCCCGCCAGCTCACGCGGGGAAATCAGCATAATGAACCAGCCGGGATAGTTCTGCACCGGCGCCAGTTGCAGGTTGCAGACCAGCGGCGGGCGCGAGCCGGTGCCCACGTCGACATCGTTCACAAACAGCGGCGTGCCGTTTTCACGCGCCCGCGCCAGGCTTTCTTCCAGCGGCGCGTCCACCGCCAGCCGGTCCCAGATCGGCTGACCGATCAGCCATTTGGCCGAGTTGTTCATAAAGCCCTCGGCCGCCGGGTTCATGTCGGCGATGCGCTCCTCGGCATCCAGCAGGATCGCCGGAACCGGCAGCGAGGACCAGAGCTGCATCTGAAGCTCGTTGTTCATGCCGCCTCCATCAACGCCTCTTCCAGCGCCGGTTTGAGAAGCGACAGAACGCGCGAGGGATCGCGCTCGGTGAGGATCTCACGGCGCGGCTCCGGGGCCGTGCCCGCCGCGTCCATGTACCAGCCCAGATGCTTGCGGGCGCATTTCGCCCCCAGCTCCGGCCCGTAAAAGCCGATCATTGCGTCGTAATGCTCCTGAACAATGTCTGTCAGCGCCGCCCCCTGCGGCACCTGCGGCGCGGGCGCGCCGTAAACCTCATGCGCGATCTCGGCCAGCCGCCAGGGCGCGCCCTGCGCACCGCGTCCCACCATCACGCCATCGGCGCCGGAGAGGCGCAGCGCCTCGCGCGCGCTGGCCGCGTCCACGATGTCGCCATTGGCGATCACCGGCACCGAGACCGCCGCTTTCACCGCGCGGATCGCCGCCCAGTCGGCGCGGCCCTTGTAGAACTGGCAGCGCGTGCGGCCGTGAATCACGATCATCCGCACCCCCGCCGCCTCGGCCCGCTTCGCAAGACCTGCGGCGTTCAGCGTGTCGCCATCCCAGCCGAGCCGTGTTTTCAGCGTCACCGGCACGTCGACCGCCTCCACCACCGCCTCGATCAGCCGCAGCGCGTGGTCGGGCTCACGCATCAGCGCCGAGCCGGAATAGCCGCCGGTGACCTTCTTGGCCGGGCAGCCCATGTTGATGTCGATGACCCTGGCGCCCATGTCCGCCACCATACGCGCGGCCTCGGCCATGGGTTCGGGCGCACGGCCCGCGATCTGCACCGAGGTGTTCTCGATCCCCGCGCCCAGCTCGGCCTTTTCACGGGTGCCGGGGCGCGCGGTGAGGAATTCGCCGCTCGCGATCATCTCGGACACGACAAGACCCGCCCCCCAGCGCGCCACCAGGGTTCGGAACGGCAAGTCCGTAATGCCCGCCAGCGGGGCCAGCAGAACAGGTGGAGAGATCGACCTGTCACCCAGAGGGAAACTCAAGCGCCTATTCCTTGTGCAGATGCTTGGGAGGTAACCTGCCGCCGCCGCTCATTCAATCGTTCCGGCCCTTTAAAGCCCCTTCACAACGCAGTTTGCACAATTTTTAAGCGCGACGCCAGAGCGCATTGCGCAGCGCCGGGGCAGTGCCTAGAGAGGCCGGTAAGGAGCGAGGCCCATGGACACAGCCGTTATCATCGTCGCCGCCGGGCGCGGCACCCGTGCCGGGGGCGATCTGCCCAAGCAATGGCGCGAGATCGCGGGCAAACCCGTGGCGCGCTGGACGCTGGAGGCGTTTGCCCACCTGCCCCGGCTTCTGCTGGTGATTCATCCCGACGACCGCGCCCGTGCAACCGCCGTCTGCGCGGGCCTGCCGGTGACGCTGGTCGAGGGCGCCGGGGACCGCGCCGGATCGGTGCGCGCGGGGCTGGCGGCACTGGCGGGCGATCCGCCCGCGCGGGTGCTGATTCACGATGTGGCGCGGCCCTGCGTGCCGCGCACGGTGATCGACGCGGTGTGCGCCGCGCTGGACCATGCGCCGGGCGCCGCCCCGGCGCTTGCGGTGACCGATGCGCTCTGGACCGGCGCCGGCGGCCATGTGACCGGCACCCGCGACCGCGCCGGGCTTTTCCGGGCGCAGACGCCGCAGGGCTTTCGCTACGACGCCATCGCGTCCGCCCATGCCGCCCATCCGGGCGGCGCGGCGGACGATGTCGAGGTGGCGCGCGCCGCGGGGCTGGACGTGGCCATCGTTCCGGGCGAGGAACGCAATCTCAAGATCACCGGCCCCGAGGATTTCGCGCGGGCCGACGCGCTTTTGAAGGAGCAGAGAATGGATATTCGCCTGGGCAACGGCTTTGACGTGCACCGCTTCGGCGAGGGCGATCATGTGGTGCTGTGCGGCGTGGCGGTGCCGCACGGGCGCGGTCTTCAGGGCCATTCCGACGCCGATGTCGGCATGCATGCGGTCACCGATGCGCTTTACGGCGCCATGGCCGAAGGCGACATCGGCCGGCACTTCCCGCCCAGCGATCCGCAGTGGAAAGGCGCCGCGTCAGAGATCTTTCTGCGCCACGCGGTGGATCTGGCGGTCTCCAGGGGGTTTGCCATCTCCAATATCGACGTGACGCTGATCTGCGAGCGCCCCAAGATCACCCCGCACGCCCCCGCGATGATCGCGGAGATGGCGCGGATCATGGGGCTCTCCGCCGACCGCGTCTCGGTCAAGGCGACCACCTCCGAGCGGCTGGGCTTTACCGGGCGCGAAGAGGGAATCGCCGCCATCGCAACAGCCACGCTGGTGAGATCATGAAAGCCATCGCTTCGTTCTTCTATGTCGGATTCCTGAAACCCGCCCCGGGCACCTGGGGCTCGCTCGCCGCCCTGCCCGTCGCCTATGCGCTGCTGCTGGCGGGCGGGTTCTGGCTGCTGCTGATCGCCACGCTGCTGGCCTTTGTCCTCGGACTGCTGGCCACCAAGGCCGTGACCGAGGGGGCCGACGACCATGACCCTTCGTGGATCGTCATCGACGAGGTGGTGGGCCAGTGGATCGCGCTTTTCCCGGTGGGTTATGGCGCGGCGATGATGGGGGTGGAGATCTGGCGGCTTTATCCCGGCTGGATCACCGGGTTTCTGTTCTTCCGGCTCTTCGACATCTGGAAACCCTGGCTGGTGGGCAGGGCCGACCGGCGCGGCGATGCGCTGGGGGTGATGCTGGATGACGTGATTGCGGGCGTGTTTTCTGCTATCGTCAGCATTGCGCTTGCCGCGCTTGCCCATGGAGTCCTGATGTGACCGAAGTCCTCGCCCGAGAGATCCTCATGCGCGCCCGCGAACAGGGCGTCACCGTCACCACCGCCGAAAGCTGCACCGGCGGCATGGTCTCGGCGGCGCTGACCGATGTGGCGGGCTCGTCGGACATCTTTCACCGGGGCTTTGTCACCTATTCCAACGCCGCCAAGCAGGAGATGCTGGGGGTGCATGCGGAAACGCTTTCGGTGCACGGGGCGGTGTCGGAAGAGGTGGTGCGCGAGATGGCCGAGGGCGCGCGGCGCGCGGCGGCAGCGGATCTTGCGGTGGCGATCTCGGGCATCGCGGGCCCCGGCGGATCGGAGCACAAGCCCGAGGGCATGGTGTGTTTCGCGCTCGCCCGCGAGGGCGAGACGGTCACCGAGACGGTGGAATTCGGCGCTCTGGGCCGCGCCAATGTGCGCGCGGCGGCCACGCATCACGCGCTGGAGCTGCTGCGGAGCGCGCTGGCGGGAGAGTGAGGGGCGGTGGGCAGGATTGCCCACCCTACGCCCCTGCCCCGGACCAGGTCCGGGGCGGGTGTCACGCGCCACTCAAGCCGTGCCGTAAAGCTCCGCCGCACGGCGTTCGAAGGCGCGCACGATGCGCTGCATCGCCTCGTAAAAGAACATCCCCGCCGCGCCCTGAAGGATACGGTTCTTGAACTCAAAATCGACGAAGAAATGCACGTCGACCCCGCCCTCGGCACTGTCTTCGAAGCGCCATTTCGAGATCATGTGCCGGAACGGCCCGTCGAGATATTCCGTGTCGATCCGGTTCTCGCCCGGCCACAAGGTCACCCGGCTGCCAAAGCGTTCGCGGAAGACTTTGAACGAGATCACCAGATCGGCCAGCATCACCTCGTGATCGGCATGCTCCTCGCGCGAGCGGATGCGCGCGGCGGCGGTCCAGGGCAGGAACTGCGGGTAGGATGCGACATCGGCCACGAGGTCGTACATCTGCTGCGCGCTGTAAGGCAGGTGTTTTGTCTCGGAATGGGTCGGCATGTCGCTGGTCCGGCGGTCCTTTATCGCGTGACAGTGGGTCCCCATTTCGTATGCTGGGCGCGGCTTTGCAAGGGGGTTGGGATGACAGAGCGGCCATATGTCGTAGACGAGATGATCTCGGCCAAATCCATCGCCGCGCGGATCGAGGCGCTGGCGCGCGAGATCGGGCGCGAATTCCGGGACACCGACAAGCTGGTGGTCGTGGGGCTTTTGCGCGGCAGCTTCGTCTTCATCGCCGATCTGGTGCGCGAGATCGACCTGCCCGTCGAGGTGGATTTCCTCGAAGCCTCCTCCTATGGCGACGCCATGCAGTCGAGCCGCGAGGTGCGCATCCTCAAGGACCTGCGCTCGCCCATCGAAGGCCGCGACGTGCTGGTGGTCGAGGACATCGTCGACACGGGCTTTACCCTCAGCCACGTTCTGCGCCTGCTGAAATCGCGCGAGCCGCGCAAGCTGCGCACCATCGCGCTTCTCGACAAACCGGCGCGGCGCGAGGTCGATCTGCGCGCCGACTGGACCGGATTCGAGATCCCCGACGAATTTGTCGTGGGCTATGGCATCGACTACGCGCAGCGCAACCGCAACCTGCCCTTCATCGGCAAGGTGCGCTTTCCCGAGGGCTGAGATGAATTTCCTCTGGCTCCTGCGCATGGCCAAATGGGCCCGCAACCCGCCCTCTGCGGGCCGCGTCAAGCTGGTGCTGGCGGTGATCGCCATCTGCCTCGCGCTCTACGCGATCGAACGCTGGGTGGGCTGGCCCGAGGCGCTGAGCACCGAGCGGGTGCGGGTGCCGACCCGCGTGATGCCCTGACCGCCGGCATCACATCTGCGCGAGGATCGCGTCAGAAAATCGCCCCACGATTGATCCACTCGCCTTCCCTTAGGTCAACATCCTGCTGTTTCCGCTGGGAAATCCCGCTCCGGCGTTGAGATCACCGCGCGCATTGCCCGCCCCCGGCACCACCGCAGAGCGCGATTGCCAGACGGCTGCACTCCGGAAAGACTGGATATGCTCCGTGGCCCTGCCGGGTCTGCTCGGGCGAACGCGTCACACAAAAGGGGGGAGACCCATGACCCGATTTCTGACCGGCCTCGCGGCCATTGCGATCTGCACCGCCGGTGCCGTCCAGGCGCAGGACTTCAGCGCCCCGCTCAAGGCGCGGCAGGGCCAGTTCCGCATTCTGGCGATCAACCTCGGCACATTGGGCGGCATGGCCCAGGGCAAGATCGACTATGACGCCGAGGCCGCGCAGATGGCCGCCGACTCACTGGTCGCCGTGACGATGATCCACGAAGGTCCGCTCTGGCCCGAAGGCTCGTCCGAGATGGACATCGACGGCACCCGCGCCAAGGCCGAGATCTGGGACAATTGGGAGGATTTCGCCTCGAAATGGTCCGCGCTCGGCGCGGCGGCCGAAGGTATGCAGACCGTTGCGGCCACCGGACAGGAGGCGCTCGGCCCCGCTCTGGGACAGCTCGGCGCGGCCTGCAAGGCCTGCCACGACAGCTACCGCGCGCCGGAATCCTGACGCCGTGCGCCGGCTGATCGGCGGTCTGGCCCTGGCGGGCCTGTTTGCCGCCGGGGCCGCCTGGGTGCTGAGCGCGCCCCGGCCCCTGCCCGGCGGCAGCTTTGCCGGGGTTGCGGGCGACGCGTCCCGTGGCGCGCAGGTGTTCACCGCCGCGGGCTGCGCCTCCTGCCACCATGCGCCCGACGCCGAGGGCGAGGCCAAGCTGGTCTTGACGGGCGGCCAGCGCTTCGTCTCGGATTTCGGCACCTTCCTGGCGCCAAATATTTCGCCCGATCCCGACCACGGGATCGGCGGCTGGTCCGAGGAAGATTTCGCCAATGCGGTGCTGCGCGGTGTCTCGCCCGAGGGCGCGCATCTCTACCCCGCCTTCCCCTACACCGCCTATACCCGCATGGACGACCGCGATCTGGCCGACCTCTGGGCCTATATGCAGACCCTGCCCGCCTCGGACACGCCCAGCCTGCCGCATGAGCTGGGCTTTCCCTTCAACATCCGCCGCAGTCTCGGGTTCTGGAAGCTGCTCTATTTCAACGACGACTGGGTGATGCCCGAGGCCGAGGGCCAGCAGATGGTCCGGGGCCGCTATCTGGTCGAGGCGCTGGCGCATTGCGGCGAGTGCCACACCCCGCGCGACATGCTGGGCGGGCTCGACACATCGCGCTGGCTGACCGGCGCGCCCAATCCCAACGGGCGCGGCACGATTCCGGGGCTGACGCCGGATCACCTGAGCTGGGACGCGAGCGAGATCGCCTACTACCTCGAAACCGGCTTCACCCCCGATTTCGACAGCGTCGGCGGACATATGGTTGAGGTGGTGGAGAATTTCTCGCAGCTCTCGGCCGAGGACCGCGCGGCGGTGGCGGCCTATCTCAAGGCGCTGCCCGAGGGCGGGGAGATGCGTTAAGACGTTCGTTCCGAGAAGGGTCGCTCCACAAGCGCAACGGAAGCCGGGCCCGGCGGCTGCCCGTGGGGTGCCGCTCTGCCCGTTGAATCCCTTGATCTATCCCGCCCAGATTCGAAGGACCTCTCGACTATGCGCGAACGTCACCAAAGCGGCAGCCCGCCGGGACGGGCAGCCGCTGGGCCCGGCGGCGCTCCGCGCCTTGTTCCGGGCCAAGGACGTGGGGATGGAGCATGCTCCACTAGCAAATGATCTTTCACCACGCCCACCGCTTTCCCCCTTAACACCGCCCCCATGATCCCCTATCTGCCCCGACATGACACAAAGATTGCATATCGTCGGCGGCGGCATGGCCGGATCCGAGGCGGCCTGGCAGGCGGCCAATATGGGCGTTCCCGTGGTGCTCCACGAGATGCGCCCCAAGGTCGAGACCTTTGCCCACCGCACCGGCAACCTGGCGGAAATGGTCTGTTCCAACTCCTTCCGTTCGGACGATGACGAGCAGAACGCCGTGGGGCTGCTGCATTGGGAGATGCGGCAGGCGAACGGGCTGATCATGCGCAGCGCCCAGACCCACCGCCTGCCCGCGGGCGGCGCGCTGGCGGTCGACCGCGACGCGTTTTCGCAAACGGTGACCGAGGCGCTGACGGCGCATCCGAACATCGACATCTCGGGCGAGGAGATCACCGAACTGCCCGAGGACGGCCAGTGGATCATCGCCACCGGCCCGCTCACCTCGGACGCGCTGGGAAAAGCCATCGCAGCAGAGACCGGCGCCGAGGCGCTCGCCTTTTTCGACGCCATCGCCCCCATCGTCTATGCGGACAGCATCGACATGGGCAAAGCCTGGCTGCAATCGCGCTACGACAAGGGCGAGACCGAGGAAGAGCGCCGCGCCTATATCAACTGCCCGATGGACAAGGCCCAGTACGAGGCCTTCATCGACGCGCTTCTGGCCGCCGACAAGACCGTGTTCCACGAGGGCGAAACCGCCAGCTATTTCGACGGCTGTCTGCCCATCGAAGTCATGGCCGAGCGTGGCCGCGAGACGCTCCGCCACGGCCCGATGAAGCCGGTGGGGCTCACCAACCCGCACCAGCCCGACATCAAGGCTCATGCGGTGGTGCAGCTGCGCCGCGACAATGCGCTGGGCACGCTCTACAATATCGTCGGCTTCCAGACGAAGATGAAGTATGGCGCGCAAGCGGATGTTTTCAAAATGATTCCCGGCCTCGAAAACGCCCGGTTCGCGCGTCTCGGCGGCATCCACCGCAACACCTTCCTGAACTCCCCCACGCTGCTAGACGCGCAGATGCGGCTGCGCTCGAAGCCGCATATCCGCTTTGCCGGGCAGATCACCGGGGTCGAGGGCTATGTGGAAAGCTCGGCCATGGGGCTTGCCGCGGGCCGCATGGCCGCCGCCCAGATCCTCGGTCGCCCGCTGGCGGATATCCCGCAGGACACCGCCCATGGCGCACTCATCCACCACATCACCGGCGGCGCCGAGGCCAAGACCTTTCAGCCGATGAACGTGAACTTCGGCCTCTTCCGCCCGGTCGACGGGCTGAAGGGTGGCCGCCGGGGCCGCGTCGCCCGCTACAAGGCCTATACCGACCGCGCCAAGGCCGAGTGGCAGGGCTGGCTCGCCGCGCAGGAGGTGCCCGCATGAATTATGTACTCGCGCTCTTCCTGCCGCCGCTGTCGATCCTGCTGACCGGCCGCCCGATCCTCGCCATCGTGGTGTTCCTGATCTGGATTCCGGCGATCATCTTCTCCGGCGGGCTCACCCATCCGATGTTCATCCTGCTCGCCTGGGTGCTGATCTACCAGTCCGGCGAGGAACGCCGCACCCGCCGCATCGAACGCGCCTATCGCGACGAGTGATGCGCAGCCGCTTCGCGCCCTCGCCCACCGGCCCGCTGCATCTGGGCCATGCCTATTCCGCCCTGCTCGCCTCCGACATGGCCCACGCCGCAGGCGGCAGCTTCCTGCTGCGCATCGACGATCTCGACCAGAGCCGCTCCCGCCCCGAATGGGAGGTCCAGCTCAAGGAAGATCTGCACTGGCTCGGCCTCGACTGGCCCGAGCCCTGCCGCCGCGAATCCGAGCATCTCGCCGACTACGAGGCCGCGCTCGACCGGCTCTGGCAGATGGGCCTGCTCTACCCCTGCACCTGCACGCGCCGCGACATCCGCGAGGCGCTGTCGGCCCCGCAGGAAGGCACACCGCGCACCGGTCCCGACGGGCTGGTCTATCCCGGCACCTGCCGCCCGCCCGCGCCGCCCTCGGGTCCGCGCCCGCGGGACGGCACGCTGCGCCTCGACATGGCCCGCGCCTGCGTCGCGCTCTCCGCGCCCCTGAGCTTCACCGAAACCGGCGCCGGACCGGAGGGCGAGACCGGCCCGATCACGACCGGCATTGAAAAGATGATCGACAGCATCGGCGACGTGGTCTTGGCCCGCAGGGAGATGGGCGCCGCCTATCACCTCGCTGTCGTCGTGGACGATGCCGCGCAAGAGATCACCCATGTGATCCGGGGCCGCGATCTCTTCGAGGCCACCCGCATCCACGTCCTGCTCCAGCGCCTGCTGGCCCTGCCCACCCCGGTCTATCATCACCACCGGCTGATCCGCGACGACCAGGGCAAGCGCCTCGCCAAGCGCGACGACGCCCGCGCCATCGCGCTCTACCGCGGCGACGGCAAGAGCCCGCAGGACATCCGCGTCCTGGTCGGGCTCTGACCCGCCCACAGCCCTTTCATCTTTCTGAAAATACTCAAAAAAAACGGCGCGCAGCGCCGCCCTCAGCCGTCCATCGGCGCCATGATCTCCACCTCGGCGCCGTCCCTCAGCGCCGTGTAGAAACAGGACCGCCGGTTGGTGTGGCAGGCCGGGCCCGTCTGGCGCACCAGCGCCAGCAGGCAGTCGCGATCGCAATCCACCCGCAGTTCCACCAGTTCCTGCACATGGCCCGAGCTTTCGCCCTTCACCCAGAAGGATGCCCGCGAGCGCGACCAATAGGTCACCCGGCCGGTCTCCAGCGTCTTGGCGACAGCCTCGGCGTTCATCCAGGCCATCATCAGCACCTCGCCGGTCTCCGCCTCCTGCGCGATGCAGGGGATGAGACCGCGCGCGTCATAGACCAAAGTCTCGGGATCGAAGCTCATGACACAAAACCCTTTTGCAGCGCGTGGATCAGACCTATCTATGGAAAGCATCCGGAAAGGGAAAGCCATGTCCGCCGAGACCGACCTGATCAAGCTCTATTCCCAGCGCATCCTCGCGCTCGCCGCCGACATCCCGCGGACGGGCCGGCTCGAGGCACCCGATGCCAGCGTCAAGAAACGTTCGCCGCTCTGCGGCTCGACCGTCACCGTGGACCTGCGGATGGAGGACGGGCGCGTCGCCGATTACGCCCAGGACGTGAAGGCCTGCGCACTCGGTCAGGCCGCCGCCTCGGTGGTGGGCGGCGCGATCGTCGGCTGCACCCCGCAGCAGATCGCCGAAGCGCGCGACGCGCTGCGCGCCATGCTCAAGGAAGACGGCCCCACCCCGCCCGCGCCCTTCGACGATCTCGAAGTGCTGCGCCCGGCGCAATCCTACAAGAACCGCCACGCCTCGATCCTGCTGACGCTCGACGCCGCGGCAGAGGCCGCCGCCCAGGCTCAGGAAGCGCAGAGCGCTTAAGCTGATCTTGACCTTTTGGGGTCTATGCCGGTGCCGAAACAGCACGGTACCGGTATGCAACACGATCCTTCCCTGTCGGCGCCCGATGCGGCGCGCGAACTCTCGAGCCTGACCCGCGGCGCCACGGCGCTGGGACGTGAGGTGGTGGACATCGCCGGCTTTCTGCAAGCGCTCGACGCGCGCAGCCGCAGCCAGCTCACCGCGCTGTCCGAGGTCGGACAGGCCAGCGACAATGTCGCCGCCGCCAATGGCCGGGTCTCGTCGAATGTGCGCGCCGTGGCGCAAAGCGCGGCGGAGGCCGGGGAGCGGGTGGAAAACTCCATCGGCACGCTCGCCCGCTCGGGCAAGGCAGCGCGCGAACTGGCGCGCTGGGTCAAGTCGGTGCATGCCGAAAACGATCTGGTCGAGGAGATGCTGGGCGCGGTGAAGACCTCGAACAGCCAGATCGCTTCCATCGCGAGCCAGGTGAACATCCTCGCCGTCAATGCCAAGATCGAGGCCGCGCGCGCCGGTGATGCCGGGCGCGGCTTTGCCATCGTGGCCGAGGCGATCAACGAGCTGAGCCAGCAGACCGGCGCGGCGGTCAACGCGATCTCGGCCACCATCGCACGCATGTCCGACTGGATCGAAGAGCTGAACTCCGGTGCCCTGCACACCTCGCAGGAGGCCGAGACCGTGCTCTCCGGCTCCGAGGCGGCGGATGCCGCCCTGTCCGAGATCCGCGACCGCATGGGCACGCTGCGCGGCGCCACCGCGCGCATCGCCGAGGATATGGAACGCGCCAGCGCCGCCGTCGAAGAGCTGCGCCCCACGGTGGCCGGCATTCAAAGCTCCATCGGCGAGGTCGCGCGCGGCGTGGACGAGGCATCGCGCCGCTGCGACCGGCTGGTGGACGGCTCCGAGGCGATCCTGCAACATGCGGTGGCCATCGGCGGCACCGGTGAGGATGCGGCGATGATTGCCCTGGTGCGCGATCTCGCCGCCCGCGTCTCGCAAAGTTTCGACGCGGCGCTGACGGCGGGGCGAATCTCCATGCAGGCGCTGTTCGATACGCAGTACAAACCGATTCCCGGCAGCGATCCGCAGCAGCTTCTGGCCGCCTTCACCCCGCTCACCGATGCGCTGCTGCCGCCGATCCAGGAGCCGGTTCTGGCGCGGGATTCGCGCATCGTGTTCTGTGCGGCGGTTGACCGGAACGGCTATCTGCCCACCCACAACGCCAAGTTTTCGCAGCCGCAGGGCAAGGATCCGGTGTGGAACGCCGCCAACAGCCGCAACCGCCGCCTTTTCGACGACCGGGTCGGTCTCAAGGCCGGGCGCAACACCAAACCGTTTCTGCTACAGGTCTACCGCCGCGACATGGGCGGCGGCACTTTCGTGATGATGAAGGATCTCTCGGCGCCGATCTCGGTGCGCGGCCGGCACTGGGGCGGGCTGCGGCTGGCCTACCGGTTCTGACCGGGGCCAAAAGAAAAAACCGCCGCACTCCGCGGGAACGGAGGCGGCGGCGAGTAGCGTGTCTTTTCGGGGAGCCGGGCCGGTGCTTGCTTCCGGAGATCAGGCAGGCCGGACGCACAAGGCGGGGACAGTCGCAGCGCATCGGGGACAGGTGATGCGGGACGGCCCGGGTGAAAGACCGCAGGCAGAAAACGTCGATCTCTTTCAGAAACTCGGCAGGTGCAGCGCGCCGACAAGGATCACCACCAGAGAAATGCCGCCGATCAGATCCTGAATCAGCGTGGCCTCTGCACGCGAAAGAGCCTGGCGAAGCGTATCGAGCATGGTCATGATCCCTGTCTGGCGTTTGTTGCTCATTTGTTCTCATGTTCCTTACCTCATGTAAAGAACTTTTTGAGAACATCCGAGAACATTTCACAGACATTCCGGAATATCCCGGGAACATCCGGAGTGTCAGAACGCCTTGACCGACCCTCTCAGCCGACGGAAATGAGCCGGATCGCCTCGTCCTGCCGCATCAGCCAGAGCAGCATGCGCGCCGCCTGCCCCCGGTCGCTCTCCAGCGCCGGATCGTCATGCAGCAACTTGCGCGCGTCGCTCTGCGCCATCGCCATCAGCCCCGCCTGATGCTCCAGATCCGCCACGCGGAATCGCGGCAGCCCGGATTGCGCCGTACCGATCAGATCGCCCGCCCCGCGCATCTCCAGATCCACCTCCGAGATGCGGAATCCGTCCTCGGTCTCGCGCAGGGTGGTCAGGCGCTTCATGCCCGTCTCGCCCAGCGGCGGCTGATACATCAGCAGGCAGGTGCTTTCGGCCTCGCCCCGCCCGACCCGACCGCGTAGCTGGTGGAGCTGCGCCAGACCGAACCATTCGGCGCGCTCGATCACCATGATCGAGGCGTTGGGCACGTTCACCCCGACCTCGATCACCGTGGTGGCCACCAGCACCTTGGTCTCGCCCGCCACAAACCGCGCCATGGCGGCGTCCTTTTCGGCGGGCGGCATCTGGCCGTGCACCAGCCCCACGACGCCCTCGCCCAGCACCGCGCGCAGATGTTTGAACCGCTCTTCCGAGGCGGTCAGATCGACCGCCTCGCTCTCCTCGACCAGCGGGCAGACCCAATAGGCCTGCCGCCCCTCGGCCACCGCCTTGCGCAGATGGGCGACCACCTCCTCCATACGCTCGGAGGAGATCAGCGCGGTGCGGATCGCCTTGCGCCCGGGCGGTTTTTCGTCCAGCAGCGAGACATCCATGTCGCCATATTGCGCCAGCGCGAGGCTGCGCGGGATTGGAGTCGCCGTCATCACCAGCACATCCGCCGCCGCGCCCTTGCGCCCCAGCTCCAGCCGCTGGCGCACGCCGAAACGGTGCTGCTCGTCCACAATCGCCAGCCGCAGATCGGCAAACGCCACATCCGCCTGGAACACCGCATGGGTGCCCACGAGGATCTGGATATCGCCCCGCGCCAGCGCCGCCAGCTTGGCGCGCCGCTCGGCCCCTTTGTCGCGCCCGGTCAAGAGTTCCAGCACCACCCCGGCGCTGTCCGCCAGAGGCTTCAGCCCGTCCAGATGCTGCCGCGCCAGAATCTCGGTGGGGGCCATCATCACCCCCTGCCCGCCGGCCTCGACCGCGATCAGCAGCGCCATGAAAGCGACCAGCGTCTTGCCCGCGCCCACATCCCCCTGCAACAGCCGATTCATCCGCTCGGGGCCCGCCATGTCTTCGGCGATCTCGTCCATCGCGCGGGCCTGCGCGCCCGTGGGGCGAAACGGCAGCGAGGCCAAGACCTTGCGCCGCAGGGCCCCATTGCCCATGGTGACCCGCCCCTTGCCCTTGCGGCGATGCACCCGCGCCAGGGCCAGCGTGAGCTGATGCGCCATCAGCTCGTCATAGGCGAGCCGCGCCCGCGCCGGGGCCGTGGGGGTCAGATCGCCCGTCCCTTCCGGCGCATGGGCACGGGTCAACGCCGCGTGCCAGTCGGGCCAGCCCTCGCGCGCCTTCAGCGCCGGGTCGATCCACTCCCCCAGTTCCGGCGCGCGGCTCAGCGCATCCGCCGCCGCCCGCGCCATAAGCTTCTGCGTCACGCCATGGGTCAGCGGATAGACCGGCTCGTATGCGGGCAGCGCCTGAGCTTCCTCGACCGGCAGGATATGGTCGGGATGCACCATCTGCGCGATGCTGTCGAAAAGCTCCACCCGGCCCGAGACCAGCCGCCGCGCGCCTTCGGGTAGCTGCTTGCGCAGGTAATCCTCGCGCCCGTGGAAGAAGACGAGCTGAAAGCCGGTCTGCGCATCCTCCACATGGATGCGATAGGGGCGGCCCTTGCGCGACGGCGGGTAATGCGCCCCCACCGTGACCGCCACCGTCACCACGCCCGGCAGATCGGCGCCCTGCACCGTGTCGCGCGGGCGGCGGTCGATCACCGAATGCGGCAGGGTGAAGAGCAGATCGCGCGGCGCGGCGATCTCCAGCCCCTCCAGCGCCTGCGCGCTTTTGGGGCCGACGCCCGCCAGCGTCTTGAGCTCCGCAAAGAGCGGCCAGAGCGCTTCGGGCCGCTGGGTCATGCTCCGATGAGCGCCAGCCAGGCGTCTTCGTCCATGATCTCGACCCCCAGTTCGCGCGCCTTGGTCTCTTTCGAACCCGCGCCCGGCCCCGCCACCACGATGTCGGTCTTCTTGCTGACCGAGCCCGAGACCTTGGCGCCCAGCGCCTCGGCCCGCGCCTTGGCCTCGGCGCGGGTCATTTTTTCCAGCGATCCGGTGAAGACCACGGTCTTGCCCGCCACCGGCGAGCCCTCGGTCGCCGGGCGCTCGGCCTCCTGAATGTCGAGATGGGCCACCAGCCGGTCGATGGAGGCGCGCTCGGCCTCCTGCCCGAAGGAGGTGACCAGCGCCACCGCCACGGTGGTGCCGATGCCGTCGACGCCGACCAGATCGTCCCAGGCGGCGCGCGCCTCGGGCGGGACCTGCGGGTCGTCGGCCCAGACGGCATCGCGGGTTTCCTTGATGCGGGCGCGGCGATCTTCGCTGGCGGCGGCCTTGCGTTCGGCCTCGACCGCCGCCTCGGCCCGGCGGTGGCGCGCGGCGGCCGGGCGCGCCGTGTCGACGGCGGCGATCAGCGTGTCCCAGCGCAGGTAGTGGCGGGCCAGATCATTGGCGACGACCTCGCCCACATGGCGGATCCCGAGCGCAAAGATCACCCGGCCCAGCGCGATGCGGCGGCGCTCGTCGATTGCGTCGAACAGGTTCGCCGCGCTCTTCTCGCCCCAGCCCTCGCGGTTCTTGAGCTGCTGCATGCCGGAACCGTAACGCGCCTTCAGCGTGAAGATATCGGCAGGCTCCTTGATCCAGCCGTCACGGTAGAACTGCTCCACCTGCTTGGCGCCCAGCCCCTCGATGTCGAAAGCCGCGCGGGAGACGAAATGTTTCAGCTTCTCGACCGCCTGCGCCGGGCAGATCAGGCCGCCGGTGCAGCGGCGCACGGCGTCGCCCTCCTCGCGGATCGCCTCGGAGCCGCATTCCGGACAGATGGCGGGGAAGGTATAGGGCCGCGCGTCCTCGGGGCGTTTGGACAGATCCACATCGGCGACCTTGGGGATCACGTCGCCGGCGCGGTAGACCTGCACCCAGTCGCCCAGACGAATATCCTTGGGATGCCCTTCGGGATCGGGGCGGATGACCTCGCCCCGCGCGTCGCGCCCGGCGATGTAATCCTCATTGTGCAGCGTCGCGTTCGACACCACGACCCCGCCCACGGTGACCGGGGTCAGCCGCGCGACCGGCGACAGCGCGCCGGTGCGACCGACCTGGATGTCGATGGATTCGAGCCGGGTCCAGGCCAGTTCGGCGGGGAATTTATGCGCGATGGCCCAGCGCGGCGTGGTCGAGCGAAAGCCTAGCCGCGCCTGAAGCGCGAGATCGTTCACCTTGTAGACCACACCGTCGATGTCATAGCCCAGCGTCGCGCGCTGTTCCTCGATCCGCGCGTAATGCGCCAGCATCTCCTGCGGTCCGTCGCAAAGCACCGTCAGCGGATTGGTTTCGAACCCAAGCGCATGCAGCCGCTCGATTGCGCCCATCTGCGTCTCGGCCAGCGGCGCCGAGAGCGCGCCCCAGGCGTAGGCGAAGAATTTCAGCGGGCGCGACCGGGTGATCTCGGCGTCGAGCTGGCGCAGCGAGCCTGCGGCGGCGTTGCGCGGATTGGCAAAGCGTTTGCCGCCCTGCGCCTCCTGCCGCGTGTTCAGCGCCGCGAAATCCGCATGGCTCATATAGACCTCGCCCCGCACCTCGAGCACCTCGGGCGCCCCATCCAGCCGCTCGGGAATATCGGCGATGGTACGGGCGTTGGCGGTGACGTTCTCGCCCTCGGCCCCGTCGCCGCGCGTCGCCGCCTGCACCAGAACGCCGCCCTCATAGCGCAGCGACAGCGACAGGCCGTCGATCTTGGGCTCGGCGGTGAAGGCCAGCGGCGCATCGTCGGCAAGGCCCAGATAGCGGCGGATGCGGGCGTCGAAATCGCGCACCTCCTCGGCGTCGAAAGCATTGCCCAAAGACATCATCCGCACCGCGTGGCGGACCTTGGCAAAGCCTTCGGCCAGAGGCGCGCCGACCTGCTCGCTGGGGCTGTCTTCCCGTTTCAGCTCGGGGAATCGCGCCTCGATGGCGGCGTTGCGCCGTTTCAGCGCGTCATAGGCGGCATCGCTGATCTCGGGCGCGTCTTCGGTGTGATAGGCTAGGTTGGCCCCCGCCAGCAGCTCGGCAAGCCGCGCCAGCTCGGCGCGCGCCTGCGTCTCGGTCAGTGCCTCGACCGCAATATCCCCGATTGCAAGCTCTGCCATGGCCGCGCCCCCGTATCACGCCGTCTGGCGCAAGTGATAGGGCGCGCGGGCGGCGGCGTCCAGCCGCTCAGGCGCTGGCGGCGATGACCGGCGGTTCGCCGGCGCCCGGCTCGGGATCGCGCAGCACATAGCCCCGGCCCCAGACCGTCTCGATGTAGTTTTCGTTGCCTGTCGCCTCGGAGAGTTTCTTGCGCAGCTTGCAGATGAACACGTCGATGATCTTGAGCTCGGGCTCGTCCATGCCGCCATAAAGATGGTTGAGGAACATCTCCTTGGTCAGCGTCGTGCCCTTGCGCAGCGACAGCAGCTCGAGCATCTGGTATTCCTTTCCGGTCAGATGTACCGGCTTGCCGCCCACTTCCACCGTCTTGGCATCGAGATTGACCGAGATCTTGCCGGTGCGGATCACCGATTGCGAATGCCCCTTGGACCGGCGAATGATCGCGTGAATGCGCGCCACCAGCTCGTCGCGGTGGAAGGGTTTCGTCAGATAATCGTCGGCGCCGAAGCCGAAGCCCTTGATCTTGTTCTCGGTATCGTCGGCCCCTGACAGGATCAGGATCGGCGTGTTGATCCGCGACAGGCGCAACTGCCGCAGCACCTCGTGACCGTCGATGTCGGGCAGGTTGAGATCGAGAAGGATCAGATCGTAATCGTAGAGCTTGGCAAGGTCGATGCCCTCTTCCCCCAGATCGGTCGCATAGACATTCAGGTTGGCGTGGGTCAGCATCAGTTCGATGCTTTTCGACGTGGTCGGATCGTCTTCCACCAGAAGGATGCGCATGGGCTGTTCTCCGCTTGTTCTGTCCCGTTGGACCCGACCCTGTCGGAAATAGGTTAATGCTTCTTTACTGTAGACAAACGCAGAGTCATTTCAACCGCAGGTTGCCGTGCGCAACACTCAGTCTGCGGATGTGTCGGGCCCGGGCGCGCGGAACCGCTGCACCAGCGTCGCTTTCAGCGCCTCCTCGCCATGGCAGGCCACCGCGCGGAGCCATTCGCCCAGCTCCTCGGCGCTGAGCCCGTATCGGTCAAGCGCTTGTTTTTCCGACAACAAACCGTAGCGCACTGCCTTCACCACGGCCGCCTTGCGCGAGGCCACCCAACGCCGGGTTTCGACGGGCGGCAGATCGGCGCGGGTCATGATCGTGCCGTCCGGGAGGGTCACCGCGCGCGGGCCGTCGATTTTTTTCAGATACATTTGTCTTGTCCCAGTCGTTCCGGCTGAGAGCTATTTGACCGCGCCCGATTTAACGGCATCTAAAACCGCCCCTTGAGAGTGCATCGCATTTTCCTATATTCCCGCCTTATCCCCAGGAGATTCAGATGCCCCTCGACGCCCAGAACCTCAATTCGCTCGGCCTGCCGAAGCCGCCGTCCGAGACGCGCGTGGTCGTCGCCATGTCCGGCGGCGTGGACAGTTCGGTCGTGGCGGCGATGCTGGCCGAGGAAGGCTATGACGTGGTGGGCGTGACGCTTCAGCTTTACGACCATGGCGCCGCGCTGGCCAAGAAAGGCGCCTGCTGCGCCGGGATCGACATTCACGATGCGCGCCGCGTGGCCGAGCAGATGGGTTTTCCGCATTACGTGCTGGATTACGAGAACATCTTCCGCGACGCGGTGATCGACGAATTCGCCGAAAGCTATCTGGGCGGCGCCACGCCGGTGCCCTGTATCCGCTGCAACGAGCGGGTGAAGTTCAAGGACCTGCTGGAAACCGCCAAGGATCTCGACGCCGATTGCATGGCCACCGGCCATTACATCCAGCGCATGACCGGCGCCCATGGCCCCGAACTGCATGCGGCGGCGGATGCCAACCGCGACCAGAGCTATTTCCTGTTCTCGACCACGCCCGAACAGCTCTCCTTCCTGCGCTTCCCGCTGGGCCATCTGAAGAGCAAGGCCGAAACCCGCGCGCTGGCGGCGAAATACGGGCTGAGCGTGGCGGACAAGCCCGACAGTCAGGACATCTGTTTCGTGCCCGACGGCAACTATGCCTCGGTGATCGAAAAGCTGCGCCCCGGCGCCGCCGAGCCGGGCGAGATCGTGCATGCCGACGGACGGGTTCTGGGGGAACACCGGGGGGTGATCCATTACACCATCGGCCAGCGCCGGGGGCTCGGCATCGGCGGGCTGAGCGATCCGCTTTACGTGGTGAAGCTGGATGTCGATGCCAAGCGCGTGGTGGTGGGGCCGAAAGAGATGCTCGCCACCCGCAAGGTGCCGGTGCGCGAGATCAACTGGCTGGGCGACGAACCCTTCACCTCGCGCAAGGAATGGCCGCTTTCGGTCAAGGTGCGCTCCACCCGCCCCCCGCGCGAAGCGGTGATCCGTCCGCTTTCCGAGACCGAGGCCGAGGTCGAGCTGCTGGTGGCGGAGGAAGGCGTGTCGCCGGGCCAGGCCTGCGTGTTCTACGATCCCGACAGCAGCCGCATCTTCGGCGGCGGCTGGATCTGGCGCGGGTACTGAGAGGCCGGGGCTAGCCGGCAGACTCTTTCAATCTCAACGCTATTGGACCCGGCTGCCGTCGGTCCTGTAGAACCGGGGCGCCATGGCAGGCGCGCCCGGGCGGCAGGGCTCACCGTCCGGCGCCCTTCCGGTTCAGAAAGGTATGCAGCGAGGCCACCGCCACCGTCAGCAGGATGATGACCGTGCCCACCGCGTTGATCACCGGCGGGTGGCCGTTGGGGTTGCGCGCCATGGCGCCGATCTCGGTGGCAAAGGTGCAGGCGCCGCCCTTGGCGAACATGGTGGTGTTGTAGTTCTCCATCGACGCCATGAAGGCGATCACCCCGGCCGAGACCAGCGCGGGCGCCAGATAGGGCAGCGTTAGGCGGCGGAAGACGCGGAACGGCGTGGCGCCCAGATCCAGCGCCGCCTCTTCCAGCTCCACCGGCTGTCGTTGCAGCCGCGCCATCAGGATCAGCATCGGATACCCGGCGATGAAGGTCACCTGCGCCATGACAATGGTGAACAGCCCCGCATCCACGCCGAGCCGCCCCCAGAACACCAGCGCCGACAGGCCCAGCACCACGCCGGGCGCCAGCATCGGCGACAGCAGCACCCACCAGAGCACCCCGTTCGCCCGCGACCGCCAGCGGGTCAGCAGCACCGCCCCCGACAGCCCCAGCATCAGCGCCAGCGGCACGACAAGCGTCGCCACCAGCACCGAATTGCCGAAACAGCCGACAAAGCGGTCGCGGTCGAGCGCCCGCAGCACCGGATCGGCGCGCAGCGCCTCCTCCGGCATCCAGAAGAACGCGTACCATTTGCCGGTAACCCCCCGCCACTCGGTGACCGAGGGCGGCGAGATGTCGTTGAAGGACGACAGCACCATGAGCAGCAGCGGCAGGAACATGAAGCAGAGGAACGCCCAGGTGTAGAGCGTCAGCAGCCCGTCGGCGCTGATGAGACGCGGCAGGCGAAGGGCCGGAGTGCCACTGCGTGTTTCGCTGAGATCCGTCATTGTACCCTCGCGAAATCCTTGAGCCGCGTCCGCATCAGCCACATGAAAAGCGCCACCAGCGCGAAGCAGACCAGCGTATAGGCAAAGCTGTAGGCGGCCCCGGCATTGGCGTTCGGGCTTTCGAAGAATTTGTTGTAGATCGTCTGGCTGAACCATTCCGCCTGCAAGCCGCGACTGATGATGCGCGGCACCGAAAACGCCCCCGCCGCCAGCATGAAGGTGGCGATGGTGCCGACCGCGATGCCGGGCTTGGAATGCGGGATGATGATGCGCCAATGCACCCGCCAGGGCGCGGCGCCAAGATCGCGCGCCGCCTCGATCTGGTTGCGGTCGAGCGTGTTCATCACGTTGTAGATCGGGAAGACCATGAACAGCACATAGGTGTAGACGATCACCAGAAAGACCGTGCCGGGGAAGCGCTTGAACTGGATCGGCTCGGCGATCAGGCCCAGCCCTTGCAGCAGCCCGTTGAGCAGCCCCGCATTGTCGATGATCGTGGTCCAGGCATAGATCCGCATCAGCTCGACGATGGCATAGGGGATCACCAGCCCGAGGAAGAGCCAGACCGCGCGCTGCGGCGGCGTGGCCAGCGCCACCTTGTAGGCGATGGGATAACACAGCAGCAGCGCCAGCGCCGTGGCGATCACCGCCTGCACCAGCGTGCGGGTGAGCGTCACCAGCCCGATGCGCTCATAGGTCTGGCCCCCGGCCTCGTAGCGCAGCCCGATCAGCGCCAGCAGCTTGTTGGAAAGCCTGGCGTTTTCCTCGGCCCGCTGGGCGTCGGACTGCGGGATCAGCCGTGCGCTGGCCAGCGTCGCGAAATTCTCCAGCGTATAGGGGTTGGCGTTTGCCTCGCGCGTTTTCAGCTCGCCGTAAAGCGTCTGCGCCAGGGCGCCGATCTCTTCGGCGGCGGCTTTCTGATCGTCAATCGGTCCGGTGTCGGAGACGCTCCGCAACGGCAGGCCATAGGTCTCGTCCAGCCAGGCGCGCGGCTCGCCCGCAGAGCGCACCAGCGACACATGCGTGGTGGTGCGGTCGCATTGCAGGATATAGGGCCGTTTCGCCGCCTGCCCCTCGCCGCCCAGCGAGGGCAGCGCCAGCCCCGGTGCCGGAGAGGCGGGCCCCGAGAGCGAGGGGATGGCCAGCCCGCCGGAAGGCGCGGGCGCGGCGGGCGTCAGCGTGTCCAGCACCGAGATACAGGTGCGCGCGTCGCGCACCAGCATCTGCGCCACCGAACTGTCGAGCGCCCGTTTCGGCGCCGTCATCGCGCGTTCCAGCATGGTGAGCTGCGGCAGGATGATCAGCATCAGCCCCCAAAGCGCGGCGGCGGCGAAAAACGCCAGCGTCAGCCCGCGCCCGTATCCGCGCAAAAGCCCGCTCATTGCGCCGCCAGCTCCTGCCCGGTGCGCGCCAGCGGCCCGGCGGGCAGGATCACCGCCTGATCCGAGGCAAAGCCCAGCCCCATGATCTCGTCGCCCGCCACCACCGGCGCGCGCCCGTCATTGGTGACATGCACCGCCAGCTCCACCCCCTGCGCCTCGAAGAAGAGGTTGAGGAAGGCGCCTTCCAGATCGCGGCGCCTGAGCCGTGCCGACAGCCGGTTCTCCGCATGGCCGGGCACCATCGCCTCGGGGCGCACGAAAAGCATGGCATCGGCGCCCGGCGCAAGCTGCTCGGGGTTACGGGCACGGAACCGGCCCAGCGGCGTGGTGATGCGCGCGGTGCCGTTCTCGACCGCTTCAATACGCCCGTCCAGGCGGTTGATTTCGCCCACGAAACTCGCGGCGAAGGCGGTGCGCGGGCGGGAATAGATCTCGTCGCCGGTGCCCACCTGTTCGATGACGCCCTTGTTCATCACCGCGATGCGGTCGGACATGGTCAGCGCCTCGCCCTGATCGTGGGTGATGTAGATAAAGGTCACGCCGGTCTTGCGCTGGATCGCCCGCAACTCGGCGCGCATGTGCTGGCGCAGCTTCAGGTCCAGCGCCGAGAGCGGCTCGTCGAGCAGCAGCACCGACGGCTCCACCGCCAGCGCCCGCGCGATCGCCACCCGCTGGCGCTGCCCGCCCGACAGCTCCGAGGGCAGCTTGTCGCCCTGATCGCCAAGCGCCACCAGCTCCAGCAGCTCCTGCGCCTTGGCCCGGCGGGCACGTTTGCCGACACCGCGCGCCTCCAGCCCGAAGGCGACGTTTTCCCAGACCGGCATCAGCGGGAACAGCGCGAGGTTCTGGAAAATCAGCGCCGTAGGCCGGGCGTTGGCACCGATGCCCGCCATATCCGCGCCACCGATGAGCACCCGCCCGTGCGAGGGCTCGATAAAGCCCGAGACCGCGCGCAGAATCGTCGTCTTGCCGCATCCCGAGGGCCCGAGGATGGAAAAGAACTCCCCCGCCTCGATGCGCAGATCTGTGGGTTCGACGGCGGTAAAGCCGTTGGGATAGGTGATCGACACGCCGTCCAGCGTTACGTCCTTGCCGCGCATGGCGCACCTCCGTGGGAAACGTGACCGGGTTACCGGGCGAAGATGACAGTTTCTTGATGGTCCCGCGCAAAGCCCTGTCGCGCGAAACGGCAAGAGCGGGCCGCTGACGGCCCGCTCTCTCGGTCCGGACGGGCCCGGATCAGGCGTTGGTCAGGATCTCGACGAACTCGTTGCGGATCGGGTCGAAGAAGGGCGTCGAGGCCTGCCACCACCACATGTTGCCCAGAACGCTCTCGGTATAGACCTCGTTGAACTGGCGCTTGAACTCTTCGCTGGCGAAGTCGGCCGCACCGACCACGGCGGAGTTGTAGCCGGTGTTGTTGGCGAACATGCCGCCCACTTCCGGCGTCAGCATGAAGTTGACGAAGGCCACCGCCTGCTCGGGGTTCGGCGCGCCGCGCAGGATGCCCATGGTGTCCATCCAGGTGATGATGCCTTCCTTGGGGGCGCGATAGACGTAATCGGGGTTCTCACGGTTCAGCAGCAGGCCGGTGGTGTCCCAGGTCTGGCCGATGACGCAGCCCGCGTCCTTGAAGGCGGCGGTCGCCTCGGTGGCGTTGTTCCAGAAGGCGCCGATGTTTTCCTTATGCGCCAGGATCCACTGGGTGATGGCGCCCCAGACGCGGCGGGCGTCGTCCTCGGATTTGTAGACGTCGAGCATGCGGTTCGACGGCACCTCGCCGGTGGCGTCGAGGTAGAGACCCGCGCCCATGATCACCGATTTCTGGCGGAAGGAGGCCGCGCCCTTGGCCGCCTCTTGCGTGAAGAGGTCGCCAAAGGACAGGTCGGCGTCCGAGATCGGCAGCTTGGCGCGGTTCAGCGTGATGCCCTCGGTGCCCCAGTCATGCGGCAGCAGGATCTGCTTGCCCGCGTGGCTGGCGCCAAGCGCGACGCTGTCGCGCAGGAAGCTGGGATAGATCGCATCCATGTTCACGGTCTCGGGGACCGGCGCGAAATAGCTGTCGCCATTCTCGTCAAGATAGTTCACCGCGGTGTCGATGGAGGGGAAGACCACGTCGAAATCGCCGCCATTCGAGGCGCGCACGATGGATTGCGCCTCGTCGTTCGAGCCGAAGGTGGTCAGCTCGAGCTTGATGCCGGTGTCGGCCTCGAATTTCTCGGCGATGTTCGGCTGAACGTAATCCTGCCAGGCAAGAACCTTGACGCTGCCCGAGGCGGCCAGCGCGTCATGGGCACGCAGGACGACGGGGGCGGCCACCGCGGTGGCGGTGAGCTGCAGGGCGGAACGGCGGGTGAGCTTCATGGGAGATCCCTTTTTCTGCAAGATCGGGCGCCGCGCGCCCGGATGGATCGCCGGTTAGCCCCGCCGCGACACAGGGAGATGACGCTTTTGTAAGAGCTTTGTGACGCACGCCACCCTGCCCCGACGTCGCCTCCGCCGCCCCGCCCCTGCAGGCCGCCCTCCAGCCCTCCCAACACCGGATCGCCCCCCCTCCACGCCACCCCGGCACCCGCCCATCCCCTGCAAGCATGTCTCGTCCCATCGGTGCCCGCGACCCGCTCCTCTCTCCGCCCATGCTCTCGCATCTCCTCCAGATGCCTTCCTCTCTCCTCCCCCAATCCCCTCACCTCTCCGCCCCCGCGCCCCCTCCTGTGCTTCTTCTCTTTCCAAATACGCCCGCCGGAGGCGATCCCGCCCCTCTCCGCCCGCGCGGCGTCCCGGCAAAGGCGCTCCCGCTCTGGCCTCCGGCCGCGTTCCGGGGCATGACAGGCGCAACCGCTCCCGGAGATCCCCGATGCCCTATCTCGTCCTCGCCCTCGCCGTGCTGGCGGAAACCATCGGCACCGCCGCGCTTCAGGCCAGCCAGCAGTTCACCCGCCCGCTGCCCTCGGCGCTTGTGGTGGTCTCCTACGCGCTGGCCTTCTGGCTGCTCTCCATCGTGCTCAAGAGCTTTCCCGTGGGGGTCGCCTATGCGCTCTGGTCGGGGTTGGGCATCGTCTTCATCGCGGTGATCGGCCTTGTCGCCTTCGGCCAGCGGCTCGACCTGCCCGCAATGCTCGGCATCGGGCTGATCCTTGCCGGCATCCTGGTCATCAACCTGTTTTCCGGCACCGCCGGGCATTAAGGGTCTGGCCTTTTCCGGCGCGCCCCGCTAGGCGGTCGCGCAACGTTTCCGAAAAGGCTGACCCATGGACCTGCGCAACATCGCGATCATCGCCCACGTGGACCACGGCAAGACCACGCTTGTCGACGAACTCCTGAAACAATCGGGCGCCTTCCGCGAGAACCAGGCCGTGGCCGAACGCGCCATGGACAGCAACGATCTGGAGCGCGAACGCGGCATCACGATCTTTGCCAAGCCGACCTCGGTCGAGTGGAAGGGCACGCGGATCAATATCGTCGACACCCCCGGCCACGCCGATTTCGGCGGCGAGGTCGAGCGCATCCTGTCGATGGTCGATGGCGTGGTGCTGCTGGTGGACGCCGCCGAAGGCCCGATGCCGCAGACCAAATTCGTGACCTCCAAGGCGCTCGCCCTCGGCCTGCGCCCCATCGTGGTGCTGAACAAGGTCGATAAGCCCGATGCCGAGCCCGACCGCGCGCTCGACGAGTGTTTCGACCTCTTCGCCTCGCTCGATGCCGACGAGGACCAGCTCGATTTCCCGCATATGTATGCCTCGGGCCGCAACGGCTGGGCCGATGCCGAGCTCGACGGGCCGCGCAAGGATCTCTCGGCGCTGTTCAACCTGATCGTGAACCACGTCCCCGCGCCCAAGCAGATCAAGCATCAGGACGAGGATTTCCGGATGCTCGCCACCACGCTGGGCTCGGACCCGTTCGTGGGCCGTCTGCTCACCGGCCGGATCGAGACCGGCAAGGTCAAGGTCGGCCAGACGGTGCAGGCGATCAGCCGCATCGGCCAGAAGATCGAACAGTTCCGCGTGACCCGCGTGCAGGCGTTCCGCGGTCTCGCCCAGGCCGATATCGACGAGGGCCTCGCCGGCGACATCGTCAGCCTCGCCGGCATGAGCAAGGCCACCGTCGCCGACACGATCTGCGCGCTCGCGGTCGACGAGCCGCTCGACGCCCAGCCCATCGACCCGCCGACCATCACCGTGACCTTCGGCATCAACGACAGCCCGCTTGCCGGCCGCGACGGCAAGAAGGTGCAGTCGCGCGTCATCCGCGACCGGCTGATGAAAGAGGCCGAGGGCAATGTCGCGATCAAGATCAAGGACACCCCGGGCGGCGAGGCCTTCGAGGTCTCGGGCCGCGGCGAACTGCAGATGGGCGTGCTGATCGAGAACATGCGCCGCGAGGGCTTCGAGCTCAGCATCTCGCGCCCGCAGGTCATCATGAAGGAAGAGGACGGCCAGCTCATGGAGCCGGTCGAGGAAGCCACCATCGACGTCGATGACGAATATTCCGGCGCTGTGATCGAAAAGCTGACCGGCACCCGCAAGGGCGAGCTGGTCGAGATGAAACCCGCCGGCGCCGGCAAGACGCGGATCATCGCGCATGTGCCCTCGCGCGGGCTGATCGGCTATCACGGCGAATTCCTCACCGACACCCGCGGCACCGGCGTGCTGAACCGCGTGTTCCACGGCTGGACCCCGCATAAGGGCCCGATCGAGGGCCGCCGCGCCGGCGTGCTGATCTCGATGGAAAACGGCGAGGCGGTGGCCTATGCGCTGTGGAACCTCGAGGATCGCGGCAAGATGTTCATCGGCGCCCAGGCGCCGGTCTATACCGGCATGATCATCGGCGAACACTCGCGCGACAACGATCTCGAGGTGAACCCGCTGAAGGGCAAGAAGCTCACCAACGTGCGCGCCTCGGGCACCGACGAGGCCGTGCGCCTGACCACCCCGGTCACCCTGTCGCTCGAAGAGGCCATCGCCTATATCAACGACGACGAGCTGGTCGAGGTCACCCCCAACGCCATCCGGCTGCGCAAGCGCTATCTCGACCCGCATGAACGCAAGCGGATGTCGAAATCGGTGCAGTAAGCCCCCCTTCCTGACAAGACAAAACGCCCGAGCTCCCAAGCCCGGGCGTTTTGTCTTGTCGAGATTGCCAGTATCGTCCGGATCCTCCCCCGCGGCGCCCATGGGACCGTCGGGATTTGCGTATTTTGCAAAGAGAAGAAACACAGGCTGCGTCTTCTTCTCTTTGCAAAATACGCAAAATCGGCGCGACACAGGGCGTCCCGCGGCGGCCTCACCGGATGCGGAACAACCGGATCAGAACCCGCATTTATCGCGCAGAAAGGCCAGCGCCACCGACAGCCCGTCGGGCGCGATGCCATGGCCGGTGCCCTTCATGATATGAGCATAGACCTCTTTCCAGCCCGCCTCCTGCAACGCCTCCGCCGCCTCGGGCAGCGATTGC
Source organism: Salipiger pentaromativorans (assembly GCF_024721115.1). GTDB lineage: Bacteria > Pseudomonadota > Alphaproteobacteria > Rhodobacterales > Rhodobacteraceae > Salipiger > Salipiger pentaromativorans. Next base: position 124,858 of record NZ_JAMDHK010000013.1, read on the forward strand.
ACCGGCACCACCTCGTCGGCGTCGCCATGCACCAGCAGCACCGGCGGGCGGCTTTGCACCTCGTCGGCCAGCAGTTCGGGCAGCAGCAGACGGCCGGAAAACGCCACCACCCCCGCGAATTCATCCTCGCGCCGGGGCGCCACATGCAGCGACATCATCGTGCCCTGCGAGAAGCCGAAGAGCGCCACCTGTTCGGGCAGCAGATCCTCGTCCACCATCAGCGCGTCGAGAAAGGCGTTCAGATCCTCCACCGCGCGCGCCATGCCCGCGTCGCGTTCCTCTTCCGAGGAGCCGTCGAGCCAGGGGATCGGGAACCATTGATACCCAAAGGGCGCGCCCACGCAGCTTTCCGGCGCGTCGGGCGCCACGAACAGCGTATCCGGCAGATGCTCGCCCAGCGGATCGGCGAGCCCCAGAAGGTCGGCCCCGTTGGCGCCATATCCGTGCAGGAAGACCACACAGGACCGTATCTCACCCGAAACGGGCTCCTTGCGGCCGGTTTGCAGAACGCGGGTCATGTGATCCCCTCTCGCTGTTTCGCAACATGGTAGTAGGCCCAGAGCACCCGCGCCGCAACCGATCTCCACGGGCTCCAGGCCTCGGCCATCTCGCGCAGCGTGCGCTCTTTGGGGCGCTCGGGAAGATCGAAGAGCAGCCGCGCCGCCTCCTGCAAGGCCAGATCGCCCGGCGCGAAGACATCGGCGCGCCCGAGCGAGAACATCGCGTAAATTTCCGCCGTCCAGATGCCGATCCCTTTCACCGCGACCAGCGTCCTGACCACCTCGGGCGTGGGGGCATGGCGCAGCGCGTCGAAGTCGATCCCGGCCTCGGCCAGCGCACGCGCATAGGCCGCCTTCTGCCGCGAAAGACCCAGCCCGCGCAGAGCCTCGTCATCGGTGGCGAGAATCGCCTGCGGATGGGTCATGCCCGCCGTCTCGAGCTTGGCCCAGATCGCCCGCGCCGAGGCGACGCTCACCTGCTGGCTGACGATGGCCGAAAGCAGCTGCGCAAACCCGTCCGGACGCAGGCGCAGCGGCAGCGGGCCGGTCAGGTCCATGGCAGTGGCAAAGCGCGGCTCGGCCCCCGCAAGCCAGGCCGCGCCCTCGGCGACGCAGGCGTCGCTTTCGATTATGCGTCCAATCTCAGCCATTGCCCTGCCCAGTCCAGCGCCTCGTTTACGGTCGTCACACGCGGCCCGCCGGGCCGGCGCGGACGCGCCAGCAATGCCACCGGCAGACCCAGAGCCCGCGCGGCGGCCAGCTTTGGCCAGCCGCCGGGGCCGCCTGCGTCATGTACGATCAGCCAGTCGATTTCCAGCCGCCGCAGCAGCCGCGCCTCCTGCGCCACGGTGAACGGCCCCTCAGCGGGCAGAAAGCGCCCGCGCCGCAGCGGAAAACCGCCCGTGACACGCGACAACGTGCGCGCATAGACCCGCGCATCGAGATTGCGCAGCCCGCCCAGCCGCTCGCGCCCGATGGCGGTGAGCACCGTGGCGCCGCGCGGGATCACCTGCGCCGCCTCGGCAGCATGGCGCAGATGCACCCAGCGGTCGCCCCGCCCTGCCCGCCAGCCGCGCCGCACCAGTTGCAGCCGGGGCAGCCCCAGCGCAGCGCAGGCCCGTTGCGTGGCAAAGGCGGTGGCGGTGTCGCAGGGATGCGCCGCCTCGATCACGGCGGCGACGCCCTGCGCGGCAAGCCAGTCCTCCGACAGCGGCCCGAGGCTCACCGGCACCGGCCAGCCCCGCCGCGTCCGGTCGGGTTCGGTCAGACGCACCGCACAGCCCGGCAGCCGCGCCGCAAGCGCGCGCGCCTCGGCCGAGCCGCCGACGATCAGGAAAGAGGTTCGGAGATCCTTCATGCCCTCACTCTTAGCCCTCGCGACTGTGCGCTGCCAAACATATTCCCCTCTTGCGATAGATCGCGCTGCGCCCTAGGGCTTGCCCTCATGGATACCGTTCAAGACTCCCGCGCCAAGCGCAACGTCGCCGTTCTGGTGATGGCGCAGGCTCTTCTCGGCGCGCAGATGCCGATGATCTTCACCATCGGCGGGCTCGCCGGGCAATCTCTGGCGAGCAACCCCTGCTTTGCGACGCTGCCGATCTCGCTGATCGTGCTGGGTTCGATGATGGCGGCAACGCCGGTTTCGGCCTTCATGCAGCGCTATGGCCGCCGGGCGGGATTCGCGCTTGGCACGCTGGGCGGGGCGCTTGGCGGGGCCGTGGGTGCCTACGGGCTCTATATCGCCTCCTTCCCGGTTTTCCTGGCGGGCAGCTTCCTGACCGGTATCTATATGTCGGCGCAAGGTTTTTACCGTTTCGCCGCCGCCGATACCGCCTCGGACGCATTCCGTCCCAAAGCGATCTCCTATGTCATGGCGGGCGGGCTTCTGGCGGCGATCATCGGCCCGCAGCTTGTGAAGCTGACGGCCAATGCTTTCGTGATTCCCTTCCTCGGCACCTATGCGGTGGTGATCGCGGTGAACCTGGTGGGGTCTTTGCTGTTTCTCTTCCTCGACATCCCCAAACCGCCGGTGCCGGCCCATGATGCGCCCAAAGGCCGCAGCCGCTGGGAACTGATCACCACGCCGCGCATCGCCGTGGCGGTGATCTGCGCGATGGTGAGCTATGCGCTGATGAACCTGGTGATGACCTCGACGCCGCTGGCGGTGGTGGGCTGCGGGTTCGAGACCGGGGATGCGGCCAATGTGGTCACCGCCCATGTTCTGGCGATGTATGTGCCGTCCTTCTTCACCGGCCACATGATCGCGCGCTACGGGGTCGAAAAGATCGTGGCGCTGGGGCTTTTCATCCTTGCCTGCGCGGGCGGCGTGGCGCTGACCGGGGTGGAGCTGGAGCAGTTTTTTCTGGCTCTGGTGCTGCTGGGGATCGGCTGGAATTTCGGGTTCATCGGCGCGACCTCGATGCTGGCCGGCGCGCATGAGCCGCATGAGCGCGGGCGCATGCAGGGGCTGAACGATTTGCTGGTCTTCGGCGGGGTGACGATGGCCTCGCTCGCCTCGGGCGGGCTGATGAACTGCTCGGGCGGCAGCGCACAGCAGGGCTGGACGGCGGTCAATATGGCGATGGCACCCTTCCTGGTGCTGGCGGGCGGTGCGCTGATCTGGCTGATCCTCCGGCCGCAGGCGCAAGTGGCGGAATAAGGTCTGGCCGTCCGGCTTTCCTCTTTCGGTCAATCCCCGCGCCTATGGTCCGGAACAAGCCCGGCTCATGTTGCGCTTGTTTTGACGCTTTAGACCCGCCCGCTCAGCGCAGACCACATGAGCCCGGCCCGGCGGTGGAACTCCGAGAGCCGCAGCGCCCCGTCCGCCACCCGCCCCGGCTCCCGCGCCGCCTGCCGCAGAAGCGGCCCGGCCTGCCAGCCCGCCAGCAGCGCCGCCCGCGCCGGTTTCGGCACCTCGCCGAGCCCCGCCCGCGCTCGCGCCAGCCGCATGAGCCCGTCCTGTGCCAGCGCCGCCACCGCCTCGGGGCGCCCGTCCACCAGCGGCACGCGGCCCTTGGCCTCCAGCTCCGGCACCGCGCGCAGGAACTGCGCCAGCCCCGCCGCATAACCCGCATCCAGCGCCACAGCCTTCGGCATGCCGCCCAGAGCGCGGCCCGCCGCCAGCACCAGATGGCCCGAGGTCTCCTCGATATAGCGGGTGAAATGCCCGGCGTCCTCAAAGGCGTCGCGGTAGATGTCCCAGCGCCGCGCGCCCACCAGCCGGTCAAGCAGCCCGGCCCCTTCCGCATCCAGCACCAGCGCCAGCGGCGTCACCACCTCGTGACGCCGGATCACGCCGCCCCCACGGATCTCCTCCAGCGCGTCGCGCCACCATTGCAGCCGCATTTCGGCGATCATCGCCTCCTGCGTCAGCCAGGGCGCGCGCGCCACTTCGAGGTTGAAGGCATATAGCGGAAACAGCACCTTGCGCGCCGCGACCGGCGCCGCCATGGCGGCGGCAAAACGGTCGGCGTCGCCACGTTCCACAAGCCGCGCGCAGGCGATCAGATCGTCATCGAACTCCATGGCCCGTCCCCTATGCCCGATCCGCGCCGAAGAAAAGGCTCAGCGCGGGCGCGCCAGCACCAGAAGATAGGCGATCCGGTCGGGCGCCTGTTTCCAGAGCGCAATCTCGCGCTCCGATCCCGCCAAGACCTCGGCCATGGCCGGGCTTGCCCCCGGACGCAGCGCTTCGATGCGCGCGGAAAGGCTGTCATAATAGGCCTGCCAGGGCGCGCCGGTCAGCAGCCGCGTGCCGATCACCTCGAACCCCGCCGCCTCGACCTGCGCCAGCACGCCGTCGCAGGTGGTGATCCCCGGCTCCGGCGCCCAGAAATCGCGCACGGCCTGCGGCTCGTCGCCGCCTTGCAGCGCGCCCTGCGAGAAGGCCACCACGCCCCCCGGCGCCAGCGCCTTGCGCCAGGCTGTCAGCCCCTCGGTCACGCCAAGGAAATAGATCGCCCCCGCCGACCAGATGAGATCGTAAGGCCCCGTGAGCGCGGCCATGTCGCCCAGCCGCAGCGTGGCATTCGGCAGACCCGCCAGCCGCGCCTGCCCGGCGGCCACGAATTCCGGCATCGCCTCGATGCCCTCCACCGCCGCCTCGGGCAGCGCCCGCGCCAGCGTCGCGCAATCCGCGCCCGACCCGGCGCCCGCGTCGCAGACCCGCAGCGGCCCCGAGAGCCCCAGCCGCTCCAGCGCCCAGAGCACATCCTCGGGCAGCCCCGGCCCCTGCCGCAACAATCCGCTGTAAAGCGCGATGAATTCCGGTGGCACGCTCATCACACACCCTCCCCGCAATCGCGGATCAGCTTCCAGCGCACCGCATCCAGCAGCGCCTCGAACGAGGCATCGACTATGTTCGCGCTGACCCCCACGGTCTGCCAGCGCCGCCCGCTGCCGTCCTGGCTGTCGATGATGACCCGCGTCACGGCCTCGGTGCCGCCCTGGGTGATGCGCACCTTGAAATCCACCAGCCGCATGTCGTCGATCACCGACTGATACCGCCCCAGATCCTTGGCCAGCGCCTTCGACAGCGCGTTCACCGGCCCCCGGTCGCAGCCCTGGGTGTCGAGACTGTCGCTGACCGAGAGCTTCTTCTCACCATCGACCTTGACCACCACGACCGCCTCGGAGAGCGATATCATCCGGTCGTATTTGTTCTTCCGCCGTTCGATGGTCACCCGGTAGCGCTTGACCTCGAAAAACTGCGGCAGCCGCCCCAGCTCTTCCCGCGCCAGCAGCTCGAAACTAGCCTGCGCGGTGTCGTAGGTATAGCCCTCGGCCTCGCGCGCCTTGATCCGCTCCAGAATCCGCGCCAGCGCCGGATCGCCCTTTTCGACCTCGAGCCCCGCCTCCGCCAGACGGCGCCGCAGGTTCGACTGCCCGGCCTGGTTCGACATCGGGATGACCCGGCGGTTGCCCACGCTGGCGGGGTCGATATGCTCGTAGGTCGACGGATCCTTCAGGATCGCGCTCGCATGCAGCCCCGCCTTATGGGCAAAGGCCGAGGAGCCCACATAGGGCGCCTGCCGCATGGGCACCCGGTTCAGCACCTCGTCGAGCATGCGGCTCACCTGCGTCAGCCCCTCCAGCGCCTCGCGGCTCACGCCGGTGTCATAGGCGCTGGCATAGGGTTCCTTCAGCAAAAGCGTCGGGATCAGCGAGGTGAGGTTGGCGTTGCCGCAGCGCTCCCCCAGCCCGTTCAGCGTGCCCTGCACCTGCCGCACCCCCGCATCCACCGCCGCCAGCGTCGCCGCCACGGCATTCTCGGTGTCGTTATGGGTGTGGATGCCCAGCCGGTCGCCGGGGATGCCGCCCGCGATCACCGCCTTCACGATGCCATAGACCTCATGCGGCAGCGTGCCGCCATTGGTGTCGCAGAGCACGATCCAGCGTGCGCCGGCCTCATGGGCGGCTTTCAGACAGTCCAGCGCATAAGGCGCGTTCGCCTTCCAGCCGTCAAAGAAATGCTCCGCGTCGAACAGCGCTTCGCGCCCCTGCGCCACGATATGAGCGACCGAGGCGCGGATATTCCCGAGGTTCTCTTCCAGCGTGATCCCCAGCGCGGCCGTGACATGGTAATCATGCGTCTTGCCCACCAGACAGACCGCCGGGGTGCCCGCGTTCAGCACCGCCGAGAGCACATCGTCGTTTTCCGCCGAGCGGCCCGCGCGCTTGGTCATGCCGAAGGCGGTCATGGTGGCGCGCGTCGCGCCCACCTCGTCGAAAAACGCGCTGTCGGTGGGGTTGGCGCCGGGCCAGCCGCCTTCGATGTAATCGACCCCGAGCGCATCCAGCGCCGCCGCGATGCGCAGCTTTTCGGCGGTGGAGAACTGCACGCCCTGGGTCTGCTGCCCGTCACGCAGCGTGGTGTCGTAGAGATAGAGCCGGTCTGTCATCTCGTGCTTCCCATTTCAGGCAACGCTCGAACCGCTCCGCCGCACGGACTCAAGGCGAAGCCGCCGTGCGAGCGCCGGCCCGTCCCCGCGGGCTGGCGCTTTGGTGACGTTTGCCCCGGCCTCAGAGGTCCTTCGGATGTGTCACGATAAAGCGCACCCGTTCGACTGTAGGAGCGCCATCCCACGGTCCGGCGCTCGCACGGCTCCTGTCGCAAAACATATCTCCCGCTCATCCCAGCGCCTCCAGCCTGGCCGGATCGAACCCGGTGCCGGGCAACAGCTCCACGCCCGCCTTCGACATGCGCACCTCGACGCCCGCCGCGAGCAGCGCCGCCTTGAGACGGTCCACCTCCGAGAAATCCTTGCTCGCCATGGCCCCGGCCCGCGCCTCGGCCAGCCGCGCCGCCAGTGCCGACAGATCCACCGAGACCTCGGCCCAGCCGCCCAGCTCCGGCACCAGCAATCCAAGCAAACCCGCCCCGGCCTTCAGGGCCGGGGCCTCCCCGGCCCCCGCCAGCCGGTGCAGCTCGGCAATCGCGCCCGCCGTGTTCAGATCGTCCGCCAGCGCCGCCAGAACCGCCTCGGGCACCGGCCCCGCCTCCACGCCCTCGACCATCCCGCGCCATTTGCGCAGCGTGGCCTCGGCCTCGCGCGCCTTCTCCGCCGTCCAGTCCATCGGCTTGCGATAATGCGTCGAGAGCATCACGAAGCGGATCACCTCGCCCGGCACGCCGGGCAACCCGTCATGGCCTTCGAGCAGATCGTGCACGGTGAAGAAATTGCCCAGGGATTTGGACATCTTCTTGCCCTCGACCTGCAACATCTCGTTGTGCAGCCAGACCTTTGCAAACCCGCCCTCGGGATGGGCGCAGCAGCTCTGCGCGATCTCGTTCTCATGGTGCGGGAACATCAGATCGTTGCCGCCACCGTGGATGTCGAAGGTGTCGCCCAAAAGCTCGTAGCTCATGGCCGAGCATTCGATATGCCAGCCCGGACGCCCGCGCCCCCAGGGCGAGTCCCACCCCGGCAGCTCCGGCGAGGACGGTTTCCACAGCACGAAATCCATCGGATTGCGCTTGTAGGGCGCCACCTCGACCCGCGCGCCCGCGATCATGTCATCGACCGAGCGGCCCGAGAGCGCGCCATAGGCCCTGTAGCTCTCCACCGAGAACAGCACATGGCCCTCCGCCTCATAGGCATGGCCCTTGGCGATCAGATCCGAGATCATCGCAATCATCTGCGCGATGAACTGCGTGGCGCGCGGCATATGGGTGGGCTCCATCACCCCCACGGCCGCCATATCGTCGAGATACCATTGCGTGGTCTCGGCGGTGATCTCGCCGATGCTGCGCCCCGAGGCCTCGGCGCGCGCGTTGATCTTGTCGTCCACGTCGGTGAAATTGCGCACATAGGTGACGTGATCCGGCCCATAGACATGGCGCATCAGCCGGAACAGCACGTCGAAGACGATGGCGGGCCGGGCATTGCCCAGATGCGCCCGGTCATAGACCGTGGGGCCGCAGACATAGATCCGCACATTGTCCGCGTCGATGGGCTCGAAACGCTCCTTCTTGCGGGTGCGGGAATTGGTCAGCCAGATGTCCATAGCGCGCTCCTTGGCACAGGGTCGCGGCGGGAGTAGCAACTTCGGTTCTGGATGGGAATAGAAGACCGGCCCGCCGTTTGTCGGGAGGCCCCGACAGATGTCAGCAGGTAATGCAGCAAATCCGGATGAGGGTCGCATGCGTGATCATGGCGCCTCTATAGCGGCATCGCGCCGGATCTGTCCAGCCACATCCTCTCCGCAACGCTCCGCTTCGTAGGGTGGGCAATCTGCCCACCGTCCCGTCTAAACGACCCGCATCCGCCGCCGTACCCGCCAGATCACCAGCGCACCGCCCGCAATCTCCAGCGGGTGCAGAGATTTGCTGTAGGGTGGGCATTCCTGCCCACCATCCCACCTACTCGACCAGCGCCCGCCGCCGCACCGGCCAGACCTCGAGCAGCCCCGCCGACACCACCAGCGCGCCGCCCGCGATCTCCAGCGGGTGCAGATGTTCTCCGGCCAGCAGCGCCGCCGTGACCGCGCCCACCAGCACCTCGGTCTGCATCAGGATGCCCACGCGCGCCGGATCCAGCCGCAAGGTCGCCCACATCAGCAGCGCCAGCGACAGCCCCCACCAGAGCACACCGGTCACCAGCGCCAGCCCGAGCAGCCCCGCCGCCCCCGTGCGCAGCACCCCCGTGGGCCAGGGATCGAAGAACGGCGCCAGCGCCAGCCCCGTGACCGTTGCGCCCAGCACAAAGACAAAGCTCGCCGGCGCCGGCGCCAGCGCGGATTTCACCCGGATGCCCGTGGTGCCCACCGACCACATCACCCCGGCCACCAGCGCCATCCACTCGCCCGCGCCGCGCGGCAGCGGCGCGGCGCCGCCGGCGCTCAGCATCACCACCAGCCCCAGCAGTCCCAGCCCGATCGCCACGATGCGCAGCGCCGGCGTATGCCAGCCCATCACATAGCGGCCGATCAGCGTGCTCCAGACCGGCGTCAGAAAGTAGAGCAGGATGATGATCGCCACCCGCCCATAGACCAGCCCGATGGAATAGAGCGTGAAGGCCGCGCCGCCAAGCGCGATGGAGCCAAGCGCCACCGGCCCGGCCCGCGCCAGCGCGCGGCGGTGCCACCAGGCCAGCGGCGCCAGCGCCAGCGCCGCCGCGGCGGTGGCCAGCACCGTGCCCCAGGCGCCGGGCAGCCCGCGCGACACCATGGCGCGCACCGGCAGCCAGTAGACCCCCCAAAGAAGCCCCGTCAGCGCCACGATCAGGGTGGCAATCAACACGATACGATCCTGCGACATGCCCTGCCCTTAGCAGAGCCGCGCGGCGCCCCCAAGCGGCTCGAAACGCGACGGGCGGGATCGGTTCTCCGATCCCGCCCGCGATGCAAAAATATGCCGCGATTTCAGGCAGACGCGCCACCCGGCGTTACTGGTTCGCCTGCTCCGCCTCGAGCCGGCGATAGGCGGCGACGTTGCGGTTGTGCTCGTCCAGCGTGGCGGCGAAATTATGCCCGTCCGCCGGATCCAGCGTCTTGGCGACGAAGTAGATGTAATCGGATTGCGCCGGGTTCAGCGCCGCCTCGATGCTGGCGCGGCCCGGGTTGGCGATGGGCGTGGGCGGCAGGCCCCCGATCACATAGGTGTTGTAGGGCGTCTCGCGGCGCAGCTCGGACTGGCGCAGCCCGCGTCCCAGCGGCCCCTGTCCCAGCGTGATGCCATAGATCACCGTCGGGTCGGTTTGCAGCCGCATGCCGCGTTCCAGGCGGTTAACGAAGACGCTGGCCACCAGCGGGCGTTCCTCGGCGCCGCCGGTCTCCTTCTCGACGATGGAGGCCATGGTCAGCGCCTCTTCCGGCGTCTCGTAGGGCAGCCCGTCGGCGCGGTTGGCCCAGGCATTGGCGAGGATCACCTCCTGCGCATTCTGCATGCGCTCGATCACGCCGGCGCGGTCATCGCCCACGACCACCTCATAGCTGTCGGGCGCCAGCGAGCCCTCGACGGGCAGTTCGGCGACCTCGCCCTCCAGCACGTCGATCTGCTTCATCTCTTCCACCACCTGCCAGCTCGTCACGCCTTCGGCCAGCGCGATGCGGAAGCGGGTGCCGACGGCGGATTTGTAGCCCTCATAGGCGGCGGGGATCTCTTCGGCGCCCGGATCGAAGGCCAGCATCTCCTGATAGCGGCCGGTGCCGGGATCAAGCTCGCGCACCTGCACCTCCGCCCGGACCACGCCGATGCGGTAGACCACCTCGGTGCCGCAGGTCGAAGCGCCGCCACGGGTGACGATCTCGGTGATCTCGGACATCGAGGCGTGTTCCGGCACCAGATAGGAACCCGCCTTCAGATCGTCGGTCTTATCAGCGTAATCCGCCCCCAGGCGAAAGATCGTGCCGGAGGAAATCGCCCCCTGCCCCTCGAGATCCTGAGAGACGCGGGTGAAATTGCTGCCGCGCTTGACCTGAAGACAGATCGGCGCATCCAGCGGGCCTTCCGCCGAATACTCGTTCTGCGCCCAGAGCAGCACGCCGCCGAGCAGGAACACGATGACCACCAGGAAGGTCAGGGCGTTGGAGGCGATGCTCCGCCACATTTATTCGGCCTTTCCGAAGATCACGCTGGCGTTGGTGCCGCCGAAACCGAAGGAATTCGACAGCGCATGGGTGATCTTGCGCTCGCGCTTGGCGTTGGGCGCCAGGTCGATCGGGGTTTCCACCGCCGGGTTGTCGAGATTGATCGTCGGCGGCGCGACCTGATCGCGGATCGCCAGGATCGAGAAGATCGCCTCGATGGCGCCGGCGGCCCCCAGCAGGTGGCCGGTGGCGGATTTGGTCGAGGACATGGTGACGTTCCTGGCGTGATCGCCCAGCAGCCGCTCGACGGCACCCAGCTCGATCGTGTCGGCCATGGTCGAGGTGCCATGCGCGTTGATATAGTCGATGTCTTCCGCGGTCAGGCCGGCCGATTTCAGCGCCGCGCGCATGGAGCGCTCGCCGCCCTCGCCATCCTCGGAAGGCGCGGTGATGTGATAGGCGTCGCCCGAGAGCCCGTAGCCCAGCACCTCGGCATAGATCTTGGCGCCGCGTGCCTTGGCGTGCTCGTATTCCTCCAGCACGACGATGCCCGCGCCCTCGCCCATCACGAACCCGTCGCGGTCGGCGTCATAGGGGCGCGACGCCTTCTGCGGCTCGTCGCCGCGCTTGGTCGAGAGCGCCTTGCAGGCGTTGAACCCGGCGATGCCGATCTTGCAGATCGCCGCTTCGGCGCCGCCCGCGATCATCACATCCGCATCGCCGTATTTGATCAGCCGCATCGCGTCGCCGATGGCATGCGCGCCGGTGGAACAGGCGGTCACCACCGAGTGGTTCGGCCCCTTGAAGCCGTAGCGGATCGAGACCTGACCGGAAATCAGGTTGATCAGCGCGCCGGGCACAAAGAAGGGCGACACGCGGCGCGGGCCCTTGGCCTCCATCATCACCGCCGTGTTGGCGATGGAATTCAGCCCGCCGATGCCGGAGCCGATCAGAACGCCGGTGCGTTCCAGATCTTCCTTGTCGGTGGGCATCCAGCCGGAATCCTTCACCGCCTGATCGGCGGCGGCCATGCCGAAGAGGATGAAGGTATCGACCTTGCGCTGCTCTTTCGGCTCCATATAGGTGTCGGCATTGAAGGTGCCGTCGGATCCGTCGCCGCGCGGCACTTCGCAGGCATAGGTGGTGACCAGCCCTTCGGTATCGAACTGCGTGATCGGGCCCGCGCCCGACTGCCCGTCGAGGATCCGTTCCCAGCTTTTTTCCACCCCGTCTGCCAGGGGTGTGACCAGCCCCAGCCCGGTAACAACGACGCGACGCATGCGCTCTGCCCTTCCCTCAAAATTCTTTCGTGGCCACGCTCTTACCCCGCCTCAGGCGCGCGGGGCAAGACCATGACGCGGCTCAGCCCCATTCGGGGCCCAGATCGGCAACCGCCCGCTCTATCCAGTGCTCGCGCAGCCAGTCGCAGGGTTTGGAATGGCGGATGAAGCTGCGGTTATAGCCGTCCAGCGCCTCGGTCATCTTGGGATGGCCGTGGAAACAGACGACACGGGCCTCCTCCGGCAGACGCGGCCTGTGCAGCCAGTTGCCCGGAAACGGGTTGCAGTCATACTTGAAGGACACGACCCAAGGCTCGGGGATATAGGTGAAAACACCGCGATCCATCGCCTTGTGGCTGGTATAGCGCTGCTCCGAGCCGCGCGCCTTCTCGACCTCTTCGTAAGGCCGCGCCGCGAGCTCTTCGTAAAGGAACCCGTGCCGCACCGGATCGAAGCGGAAGACAGAACCATGCCCGGTGGGCCGGCCCTTGCGCTTTTCCGTCCAGTCGTGGCGCATCGCCACGGTGCCGGGGGCGAGATCGTGGATCTCGTCCAGCGAACCGGTGATCACCACATCGAGATCGAAGCCCAGGAAAGGCCCCTCGAGATCGGGCACCAGCCCGGGACGGAAAAGCGACACCTTGCGCATGGCGCCCTGCCGGTTCGCCACCGCGAGCGCCGCGGCCATGGGCTCGGCAAAGGGCTCGACCGGCAGCGGCAGGATCTCCACATCCGGGTGGATGCCCTCGGCCCGGTCGGTCATGCAGAAGAAGCGGATCGGACGTGCCATGTGGCGGCGCACCCCGGAATAGAGGCGGTTCACATATTCCGGGCCAAAGGCCGTGCCCCATTTGATGCAGATGATATTGGCTCGTTGCGTCACACGCACCCCCTGAACGGCTTTGCCCGCGCTTTAGCCGAAAGCGCGGGGCTCTGCCATCCCGTTGGGCAATGCCCCGCCCATCGGCGCGCCGCGCACAGTCCGTCATTGCCCTGTCGCCGGGCTCTGGCACAGTGGACGCCTGACCATTGTCCCGAATTTGTTTCCTGCTCCACCGACAAGACGAGGATGACGAGGATGAGCACCCCTGCCCCCACTGACGCCCAGATCGCCGAGGCGGCCTATTTTCTCTGGCTCGAGGACGGCTGCCCCGATGGCAAGGACGCCGCCCACTGGGCCGCCGCCAGCACTGCCCTGAGCCTGACCGCCGAGGCTCCCAAACCGAAGCCCAAGCCGAAAAAGGCCAAGCCGGCGGCCGGAAAAGGCGCTCCCGCCAAGGCCGCGGCCAAGGCGGGAGCCGCAGGAAAGCCGAAAGCCAAGGCCGCAGGTGCCGAGAAGCCGAAGGCGAAGCCGCGCAAGGCGAAGACCGAAGAGTAGGAACGGGCGTGGCGGGACAGTCCCGCCCTACCCCTTCTTGCGCCCGGTGATCATCGGGGTGACCAGATCCTCGCCCTTCCAGCGGCGATAGAAGCCGATGGCCGCGATATGGGCGATCACCATCACCAGCAGCAGCGTCGACAGCGGCTCGTGCAGCGACAGCGCCTTGCGGGTGATGTCGGACGAGACATATTGCGCCAGCGGGCCGACATTGATGTAATCCTCGGGATCGGCGAAGAGCCCCGACAGAATCTGCAGCGCCAGCACCAGCAGCACCCCCACGACAAAGAGCGCGCCCACCGGGTTGTGGCCCCAGGTGTTCGAGGGTTTGCGGTCGGGCAGATGCCTGGCATAGCGCAGCACCGCGCCGGGGCCTTTCACAAAGCTTGCAAACCGCGCGGTCTGCGGTCCGACGAAGCCCCAGAGCACCCGCAGCACGACAATCGCGGCCACGGTATAGCCCGCGTAGAAATGCAGCGTCATCTGATCGGGGCCGAACTTGCCCAGCCCCCAGGCCGTCGCAAAGGACAGCACCAGCGCCCAGTGCAGCACCCGCACCACCGGATCCCAAAGCTGCTCGCCGGAACCGGAGGGCATCACCCCCCGATCCGTTTGCTCAGCGATACTCAAGGCTCAGAAGTCCTTGGCGCGGAAGTCGTCATGGCAAGCCTTGCAGGTGCCACCGACCTTGCCCACGGCGGGGCGCAGCGCGTCGAGCCCTTCGCCGGCAGCGGCGTTCAGCTCCATCAGGGCGGCGCCAAAGGCCTGACCCTTTTCCTGGAACGCGCCCATGTCTTCCCAGATCACCGGCAGCGCGCGGGTTGCGCCCGGCAGATCGTCCTTGGAGGTGCCGGGGGCGTAGAAATCGCCCACGTGCAGCGTGGTCAGCGTCACCATATCGGCGGCATGTGCCTTGGCGGTTTCGGCGTCGTAATCGACCTTGCCCTGGGCCATGGCGGCAAGACCGCCCATTTCATAGCCGAGCATCGTGTAGAAGGCGCGCCGTGCCTTGGCGGTTTCTTCTTCGGCGGATTGGGCCAGCGCCATGGTGGCGGGAACGGCAGCGATCAGGGCGGAGAGGAGAACCTTGCGCATGTCGGAGAAAATCCCTGTAAACGTGGTTTGAACATGGGATCGGCGCGGTTTTGACACCGCGCCGATCCCACCTCAATCGTACAGATTCGAATGTGAGAATAAAACTGTAACGTTCAGAATCTTTTTGACCTTTTCGTGATCATGCCGGCATCCGCTGTTCGACGATGCCGGCCCACCAGGAACAACCCGCAGGAATCGCTTCATCATTGAAGTTATACTCAGGATTGTGCACGTCGGCGCTGTCGCCATTGCCGACCAGAATATAGGCACCCGGCCGCTCCTCGAGCATATAGGCGAAATCCTCGCCGCCCATGGTGATCGGCGCATCGCGCTCGCAGGCGCCCGAGACGGCTTCGGCCACATCGGCGGCAAAGCTGGTCTGCTCCGCGCTGTTGACCATCGCCGGGTAGCCCGGCAGCCATTTGATGTCGGCCTCGCAGCCGAAGGCTTGCGCCGTCGCGGCGGCCACCGCCTTGATGCGCTCTTCGCCGAGCGCGCGGTTGGTCTTGGACATGGTGCGCATGGTGCCGCGCAGGGTTACGAAGGCCGGGATGACGTTGAACGCCTTGGACGAGCTTTCGATCGAGGTGACCGAAACGACCATCTGGTCGTCGGGGTCGGAATTGCGGCTGACGATGCTTTGCAGCGCGGTCACCACATGCGCCGAGGTCACCAGCGGATCGGTGGCCTGATGCGGCTTGGCAGCGTGACCGCCCTTGCCCTTGACCACGATCTCGAACTGGTCGGTGGCGGCGAAGAAGGCACCGGGCCGGATGGCGAATTGCCCTGTCGGCACGCCGGGCCAGTTGTGCATGCCATAGACCTCCTGGATGCCCCAGCGATCCATCATGCCATCCTCGCACATGAAGCGCCCGCCGCCGCCACCCTCTTCGGCGGGCTGGAAGATCACCACCACGGTGCCGTCGAAATTGCGCGTCTCGGCCAGGTATTTCGCCGCCCCCAGCAGCATGGCCGTATGGCCGTCATGGCCGCAGGCATGCATGGCGCCCGGCGTTTTCGAGGCGTAGTCGAGCCCCGTCGCCTCGTGGATCGGCAGCGCATCCATATCGGCGCGCAGACCGATCACCTTGCCCGAGCCATTGGCCTTGCCCTTGATCACGCCCACCACGCCGGTGCGCCCGATCCCCTCGACCACCTCGTCGCAGCCGAATGCGCGCAGCTTTTCGGCAACGATGCCAGAGGTCCGGTGGGTCTCGAACAGGATTTCGGGGTTTTCATGGAAGTCGCGGCGCCAGGCGGTGATTTCGGCCTGCATCTCGGCAAAGCGGTTCTTGACGGGCATGGAGGGGCTCCTGTTCGTGTTCGGGAAAAGCCTGCCACCAGAGGCGGCAGGCCGCAAGCGCGGCTCAGAGATTGGGTCCGGTGACCAGTTTCGAACCGTCGGAAAAGCGGGACAGGCGGAAGCGGCTCAGATCGTGGCCGGGGTCGCGCCCCAGCACCATGTCGGCGGCGATGCGCCCGAAGGCGGGGCCGATGCCGAAGCCGTGGCCGCACATGCCGGTGAGCACCGTAAGCCCCGGCAGCGCGGCCACGCGGTCCACCACGGGCACCACATCGGGCATCACGTCGATCATCCCCGCCCAGGATGCCTGCAACGGCGCGGCGCCCATCTGCGGGAAATGCTGGCCGAAGCGCCGCCGCGTCTCGGCCACCTTCGCGGCGTTGGGCTCGGGGGAAAGAATACGCATACGCTCGAAAGGGCTCTCCTCCTCATCGCCCCAGCGGCGCGGCGTGCCCCAGGCGTCGGGATAGCCCGCGGGCGCCCGGGCGCGCAGATGCACGTCGAATTTGCCCGAGACCGCAAGCGGCAGATAGGTCGAGAGCGCGCGGAAGGCGTCGGGGCCAATGAACAGCTCGGAAAAGGCCGAGGGCGCAAGGGTATAGCCCCCATCGGCGCGCGGACGAAAGGCCAGCTTGTCGTCCACGGCAGCGGTATTCACCCCCTGCGGCAGACGCTCGGTCGCCATGGCGGTGGAGCGCACCGAAAGCTGCGGGATCTTCACCCCGTGCCGGCGCAGGAAGAGCGAGGACCACGCCCCGCCCGCCAGCACCGCCTGATCGCAGGCGATCCGGCCCTTTTCGGTGACAACCCCCGCCACCTTGCCGCCCTGCATGTCGAGCCCGCGCACGGCGCAGCGTTCCCGGATCACGGCCCCGTCCGAGGCCGCCAGCCGCGCCAGCTCCGGCACGGCAACCCAAGGCTCGCCCTTCATATCGGTCGGCGTGTGCAGGGCGCCCACCCAGGGGCTGTCCTCGGCGCCCAGAAGCGTCTTGGTCTCCGCCGCGTCCAGAAGCCGCGAAGAAACCCCCAGCGGCACCGCCTCGGTGAGCCAGCCGGCGAACCCGTCCATCTCCTTTTGCGACTTGGCGAGATAGCTCACCCCCACCTGCCGCACCCCCAGCCTGCCGCCGCATGCGGCGTCGAGCTGCGGCCAAAGCTGCTGTGCCTCCAGCGCGATGGGGATCTCGGCCATGTCGCGGCCCTGCACCCGGATCCAGCCCCAGTTGCGCGAGCTTTGCTCCGCCGCCACCCTGCCCTTTTCCAGCAGCACCACGCTCAGCCCCGCCCGCGCCGCGAAAAGCGCCGTCGAGACACCGATCACCCCCCCGCCGATCACCACCAGATCGCAGCGCTCGGGCAGCGGGCCATCGTGCTCGACCGGCCCCTCGTCGCGAAACGGGAAGATCATGACAGCCGCTCCAGAAGCCCTTCCATGAACCGCTGCCCGGCCTCGAGCTGCGCAATCTCGATATATTCGTCGGGCTTGTGGGCAATGGTGATGTCGCTCGGCCCGCAGACCACCGCGTCATACCCGCCGGCCTGAAAATGGCTGGCCTCGGTGCCGTAGCTCACCTGCATCACGCCGTTGTCGCCGGTCACCTGACGCACCAGTTCCTCGGCGCTGTTGCCCTCGGTGGGCTTCAGCGGCGGCAGGTCGAACATCCGGGTGACCTCGATTCGGGCGTCTGGATGCACCGCCTGCATTTCGGCCTCCAGCCCGGCCACCCGGTCCATGAGGCGCCGCGCCCAGTCCTCCGGGTCCTCGCCGGGGATGACGCGAAAGCTCATGCCGAACGCGCAATCCTTGGCAGTGATGTTATGCGCGGTGCCGCCGTGGATCTGGCCCACATGCACATTGGTGTAAGGCGGATCGAACAACGCGGCGATGGCGCTCGGCGTGGCGGCGGCATTGGCGGCGTTCTGTGCGTTGGCCCATTCGACCAGCTTGACGCCCCACATGATCGCCGAGACGCCGGTGTGCAGGATCGAGCTGTGCACCTCGACCCCGTGCACATGGATCCAGAAATTCACCCCGCCCTTGTGGCCGGTCACCGCCTTGATCATCGTGGGCTCCCCCACGATCACCGAGGCCGCCTTGGGCACCACGCCCTGCATCGCCGCCACCAGATCGGCGGCGCCGGTGCAGCCGATCTCCTCGTCATAGGTGAGCGCCAGTTGCAGGGGCCGCGTCACGCCGCGATGCTTCGCCTCGACCAGCGCCCAGACCGCCAGCGCGTCGAAGCCCTTCATGTCGGTGGAGCCGCGCCCGTAAAGCCGCCCGTCCCGTTCGGTCAGCTCCCAGGGGTCGGAGGTCCAGTCCTGCCCGTCCACCGGCACCACATCCGTATGTCCCGAGAGCACGACACCGCCCTCTTCCTCCGGCCCAACATGGGCAAATAGCGCGGCCTTGAGATCGGGCTCCGCCGGCTTGTAATGGCGGTGGCTTTCAATGCCATGCCCGGCCAGATAGCTCTCCACCCAGTCGATCAGCGGCAGGTTGGTGTCGCGGCTGACGGTGGGAAAGCTTACCAGTTTCGCGAGAATCTCGCGCGGGGAGAGGCGGGTCGGCATGGGAGGTCCTTCGTTCGTTCACCAATGAACTAAACCCGCCCGTGGCGCCCCACAAGGCCGCCCCGCGCAAAGCCGCTTTCGCGCAGCGCGCCACGCCCAAATTTCCGTCAGACACCGCTCCTCCGGCCCGGCGCGCCCCCTTTTTGCTCTTTCCGAAAGGGTCTTGGCCCGGCCCTCTATGACCGAACGACCAGAGACCGGGGCGAAAGAGGCGCCACAGACGCCCCTCCCTCCCTTTCATCTTTCCGCCAAATACGTCCGGGGGGATGCGCGCCCCGGCGCGCGAGGGGGCAGCGCCCCCAAGGCCCCCCGCCGGGTCACCGCCCCACACCTCCCCGACAGTGCGACGCAAACGGGGGTCGCGGGGGGGGGGGCCCCCCCCCCCCCCCCCAAAAA
>NZ_JAMDHK010000013.1:143491-158273 GCF_024721115.1 Salipiger pentaromativorans
CCCGGCGCCACCTCGTCATAGACATTGGGCTCGGGCTCGTATCCCACCGGGTGAATCGGCGAGGGAATCGGCTTGAAGTTCAGATCCTTCTCGGATTTCCGCCTATGCGGGTCGGCGATGGGCACCGCCTTCATCAACGCCTGGGTATAGGGATGCTGCGGGTTCTCGAACACCGCCGCGCGCGGGCCGATCTCGACGATCCGGCCGAGATACATCACCCCCACCTTGTGGCTCACCCGCTCGACCACCGCCATGTCGTGGCTGATGAAGAGATAGGACAGCCCCAGCTCCGCCTGCAATTCCATCATCAGGTTCAGCACCTGCGCCTGCACCGACACGTCCAGCGCCGAGACCGCCTCGTCCGAGACGATCAGCTTGGGGTTCAGCGCCAGCGCACGGGCGATGGCGATCCGCTGCCGCTGGCCGCCCGACAGCTCGTGCGGAAACCGCCGCATGAAGCTGCGCGGCAGTTCCACCCGGTCGAAGAGCATCGCCACCCGGTCCATCATCTCCGATCCCGAATGGGTGCCGTAATTGCGCATCGGCTCGGCCACCTGATCGGCGAGATTCATCTGCGGGTTCAGCGAGGCGAAGGGATCCTGAAAGATCATCTGCATCTGCCGCCGCTCGTCGCGCAGCATGTTGGGGCCAAGCCCCATGATATCGACCCCGTCGAGCGCGACGCGGCCCTTCATCGGCTCCACCAGCCGCAGGATCGAGCGCCCGCAGGTCGATTTGCCGCAGCCCGATTCCCCCACCAGGCTCAGCGTCTGGCCCTTGTTGAGCACAAAGCTCACATCCTCGACCGCGTGCACATTGGCAATGGTGCGACGGAAGAACCCGCCCTTGACCGGAAAGCGCGTGGTCAGCCCCTCGACCGTCAGCAGCGGCTGGTCGGTGCCGGGGATCGGCTTCACCTCGTCCATCTCGCGGCCCAAGAGCCGCATGGGTTCCGGCAGCGCCTTGCCCTTCATCTCGCCCAGTTTCGGTACAGCGGCCAGTAGCGCCTTGGTATAAGGATGCTGCGGGTGCTCGAAGATTTCCTCGACCGTGCCCTCCTCGACCTTGTTGCCGCGGAACATGACGACCACGCGGTCGGCCATCTGCGCCACCACCGCCATGTCATGGGTGATGAACATCACCGCCGTGCCGGTCTCGCGCTTGAGCCGGTCCATCAGCGCCAGGATCTCGGCCTGAATCGTCACGTCGAGCGCCGTGGTGGGCTCGTCGGCGATGAGCAGGCGCGGCTTGCAGGCCAGCGCCATGGCGATCACCACCCGCTGGCGCATGCCGCCCGACAGCTCGTGCGGGTATTGCTTCAGCCGCCGCTCGGGCTCGGGGATTCGCACCTGCTTCAGCAGTTCGAGCGCCCGTGTCGTCGCCTGTTCCCTGGTCATGCCGCGATGCACGCGCAGCCCTTCGGTGAGCTGGCGGCCGACGGTGAAGACCGGGTTCAGCGCCGTCATCGGCTCCTGAAAGATCATGCCGATCTCGTTGCCCCGGATCGTGCGCATCAGATCCTGATCGGCCGTCGCCAGATCCAGCTCGCCGCCCTCCTTGCGATCGAAGAGCAAGCGCCCGTTGGCGATCTTGCCGCCGCCGAATTCGATGAGCCGCATCAGCGACAGCGAAGAGACCGATTTGCCCGATCCCGATTCGCCCACGATGCAGACGGTTTCGCCCGGCCCCACGTCAAAGCTGACATCCTCGACGCCCGCGACGGTGCCGTCCTTGGTTTCGAACTCGACCCGCAGTCGGTCGATCCGGGCGATGGGGTTGTCGAGCATGCGCGCACTCCTGGAGATGTATGAATGCAAACGCTACGGGCAGGCTTGCTGGGCTGTCAAACCCCGGCGACGCTTTCCGCCAAGGCAGCGCTTGCATTTTCCTTCGGTTCTGTTTCGATAAACGGCACGATGGGGATCGCTGAGCTGGTCCGGACCCTGACTGCGCTCCGGGTCCGACAAAAGCGATTCCCCTCCATAAAAGCCAAAAGCCCGGTCCCAAGACCGGGAGTCCAACAAGGAGAGACTTATGACCCTCAAGACCCTCTTGCTCGGAGCGGTGGCCACATCCGTGCTGGCCCCAGCCGCCTTTGCCGAGCGCGGTGCGGACGGGCATGTGAACATCATCTACTGGCAGGCGCCGTCCATCATGACCCCCTATCTGTCGGGCGGCACGAAGGACATCGAGGCCGCCTCGCTGGTGCTCGAACCGCTGGGCCGCTACACCGAGACCGGCGCGCTGGTGCCCTTCCTCGCCACCGAGATCCCGACGGTCGAGAATGGCGGCGTGTCCGCCGACCTGACCTCGATCACCTGGAAGCTGAAGGAAGGGCTCGTCTGGTCCGACGGCAGCCCCGTCACCTCGGCGGATGTGAAATTCACCGCCGATTACTGCATGCATCCCGAGGGCGGCTGCGCGCAGCTCGCCAAATTCACCGGCGTCGACAGCATCGACACCCCCGACGACCTGACCGTCGTGGTGAACTTCAGCACGCCGATGCCGAACCCCTATGGCCCGTTCATGGGCGGCCAGTCGCCGATTCTCCAGAAAGCGCAGTTCGAACAGTGCCTTGGCGCCAATGCCTCGTCCTGTACCGAAGCGAATTTCTATCCGATCGGCACCGGCCCCTTCGTGGTGGACGAGTTCAAGCCGAACGACGTGATCTCGCTCTCGGCCAACCCCAATTTCCGTGACCCGGCCAAGCCCGCCTTTGCCACCGCCACGCTGAAAGGCGGCGGCGATGCGGAATCGGCGGCCCGTGCGGTGCTGCAGACCGGCGAATTCGATTACGCCTGGAACCTTCAGCTCGCGCCCGATGTGCTCGCCTCGATGTCCGAAGGCGGCACCGGCACGCCCGTCTCGGCCTTTGGCACGCTCGTGGAACGGATCGAGATGAACCTCACCGACCCGTCGCCGGATCTGCCCGAGGGCGAGCGCTCCACCATCGCGCATCCGCACCCGATCCTGTCGGACTTCAAGGTGCGCAAGGCGCTCTCCATGGCCATCGACCGCGCCCTGCTGACCGAGATCGGCTACGGCCAGGCCGGCCGCCCGACCTGTAACCTGGTTCCCGCCCCGGCGCTCTACGCCTCGGACAACGAGGAATGTCTGACGCAGGATCTCGAAGGCGCCAAGGCGCTGCTGGAAGAGGCCGGCTGGACCGACACCAACGGTGACGGCGTGCGCGAGAAGGACGGCATGAAGCTGTCGCTGCTCTACCAGACCTCGACCAATGCCGTGCGTCAGGACTTCCAGGCGCTGATCAAGGATTGGTGGAACCAGATCGGTGTCGAAACCGAACTGCGCAACGTCGACAGCTCGGTGTTCTTCGGCGGTGACCCGGGCTCGCCCGACACGTTCCAGAAGTTCTATGCGGACGTGGAAATGTACGCCAACAACTTCGACGGCACCGACCCGCAATCCTACCTGTCGATGTATCGCTGCGGCAACGAGCCGAAGCCGTCCAGCCAGTGGCAGGGCGAGAACATCAACCGCTTCTGCGACCCGGAATACGACGCCCTGCTCGACGAGCTGGCGCAGACCGGCGAGCTGAGCAAGCGCGGCGAGATCGCCAAGAAGCTCAACGACATGATCACCAAGGAGACGATGACCATCGTGCCGCTGGTCGACCGTGGCCGTGTCTCGGCGCATTCCAACAGCCTGGGCGGCGTGATCCTGAACACCTGGGATTCCGAGCTCTGGAACGCTGCCGACTGGTACCGCATCCAGTAATCCGGACCTGAGAGCCCGATGCGGGGCGCCCGGCGGCGCCCCGCTCATCTCTCCCGACCGCTCCCCACGACAACGACCAAGCTCATGACCCGAGGCGCCGTATGCTGACCTACGCCACCAGACGACTGGTCCTTTCGATTCCGACGCTTCTGTTCATCAGCTTCGTGATCTTCATGCTCCTTCAGCTCGCCCCCGGCGATCCGATGGCACAGGTGCCGCTCACCGTGCCGCCGGAGGTGAAGGAGAAGATGCGCCAGGCGCTCGGCCTCGGCGAGCCGCCGCTGGTGCAATACTGGAAATGGCTGGTGCAGACCTTCTGGATCGAGCCCAAGATCTTCATCGACTGGCTGACCCGCGACAGTTTCCTGCTGGGCTGGCTGCCCGACACGGCGCTCTATCAGGGCGAGCTGCGGGTGATCTCCTGGCAGACCCGCTCGCCGGTGATGGACATCGTCCTCCAGCGTATCCCGCAGACGCTCTGGGTCGTCGGCATGTCCTATATCGTCGGCGTGCTGATCGCCCTGCCCATCGGCATCTATTCCGCCTACCGGCAATATTCCCTCTTCGATCAGGCCGGCACCTTCATCACCATGGTGGGCTTTTCGATCCCGCCCTTCTTCACCGGGCCGCTGCTCATCGTGGTGTTTTCGGTCTATCTGGGCTGGTTCCCCTCGATCTACGACACCACCCATGTGGTCAACGACTGGGAAAGTTTCAAATACCAGCTCCAGCAGATGATCATGCCGGTGATGGTTCTGGCGCTGCAAACCACCGCGCAGCTCAGCCGCTACATGCGCGCCTCGATGCTCGACAATCTCAACCAGGATTACGTGCGCACCGCGCGGGCCAAGGGCCTCTCGGAAGCCATCGTCGTGATGGTGCATGTGCTGCGCAACTCGATGATCCCGGTGGTGACCGTGATCGCGCTTGGCGTGCCCGCCATCTTCGGCGGCGCCATCATCACCGAGAACGTGTTCAAGGTGAACGGCATCGGTCAGCTTCTGATCACCGCGCTCTTTGCCAACGATCTGCCGATGGTGATGACCCTGACCTTCATCTTCGCCTTCCTGATCGTGCTCTTCAACCTGATCGCCGATGTCCTCTACGGCCTTCTCGACCCGAGGATCCGCTATGACTGAGCCCTCCCCCGCCCCCATCGAAGCGCTCAAGGACAAGGGTCCCGCCGCGCCGCCACGCTCGAAATGGCGCGATGTCTGGGACCAGTTCCGCAAACACAAGGGCGCGATGATGGGCGCCTTCTTCCTGCTGCTCATCACCTTCGGCGTGCTGGTCGGGCCGTGGCTCTGGACGCTGGACCCGCAAAAGCTCGACATCCGGGCCAAGGACATGCGGCCGATCTACACCGCGATCTGGGATTCCACCGCCAAGGTGGGCTGGAACCATCCGCTGGGCTCGGACCAGCTCGGCCGCGACAACCTCGCGCAGCTCATCGCCGGCGGGCGGGCCTCGATGGCGGTGGGCTGGGCGGCGATGCTGCTGTCGCTGATCATCGGCACCGGCGTGGGCGTGATGGCCGGGTTCTTCAAAAAGCTCGACGGCCCGCTGATGCGGCTCACGGACCTGTTCCTGTCGCTGCCGATCCTGCCGCTGCTGCTTGTGGCGGTGACGCTGTTCCGTCAGCCGCTGCGCGCCAATTTCGGCCCCGAGGGCGGCATGTTCATCCTCATCGTGACGGTGGTGGGCATCACCTCGTGGATGCCCACGGCGCGGATCGTGCGC
Source organism: Salipiger pentaromativorans (assembly GCF_024721115.1). Classification (GTDB taxonomy): domain Bacteria; phylum Pseudomonadota; class Alphaproteobacteria; order Rhodobacterales; family Rhodobacteraceae; genus Salipiger; species Salipiger pentaromativorans. The sequence goes on from NZ_JAMDHK010000013.1 coordinate 148,970, forward strand.
GGCGACATCCTGGCCATCAAGGAGCGCGAATTCGTGCTGGCGGCGCGGTCGATCGGCACACGGCCGTTCCAGATCATCAAGCGGCACCTGCTGCCCAACGTGCTGTCGCCGATCATGGTCTCGGCGACGCTGGGTCTTGCGACCGCCATCATCACCGAGTCGGCGCTGAGCTTTCTCGGCGTGGGCTTTCCCTCGGATTTCCCGACCTGGGGCAAGATGCTCGCCGACGCGGTGGCGCGGATGGAGGATTTCCCCGAGCGCGTCATGCTGCCGGGGATCGCGATCTCGCTGACGGTGCTGGGGGTGAACTATCTCGGCGACGGGCTGCGCGACGCGCTCGACCCGCGGATCCGCGGGCGGTAACGCGCGCGGCGGGCTCCGGGTGCGGTGGGCAGATTGCCCACCCTACGGTGCCATGCCCGGTAGGGCCGCGCCATCGTCAGCCCGTGGGCTGGCGATCTGGTTGAAGAACCTCTCGATTTGTCCCTGCCAAGTCCGAAAGACCTCGACAGGTTCGACTGGCTTGCCAAATCGCCAGCCCGTCACGCCCGAGGCGTGCCGACTGTGCCGGCGATGGGCGGCGCAGCTTCTGTGCGACGGACCGCGCCGGCGATGGCACGGCGCCTTCGCCTGGTTCCGCGCCGGGGCAACGCATGTAGGGTGGGCAATCTGCCCACCGCTCCCAAACCAGCCTACCAGCCTACCAGCCTATCCGCGCGGCGCCATCTGCCCAAGCGCCAGAACCGGCCCGGTCGGCTGGCCGGTGGGCGAGCCGCCCTCCGGCTCTTCGGAAATCGCCACCGCCGCGCCGGTCAATTGCCGAGCAATCGCGCGCGGCACCGGAATCTCGGTCAGCCCCTCGCGGTCGACCAGCCCCAGCGACACCGGGGCGCCGGCCCCTTCGGCGATCAGCCAGATCTCCAGCGACCGCCCCTCGGGATAGTCGCCCGCATCGCGCCGCACCATGAAGGTGCCGCTGTCCGGCGCGTAATGCGCCAGCATCACCAACCCGCGCGAGGGTGTCTCGAGATCGGCGTAAAGATGCGGCGCGTCACGCGTGTCCAGCAGCCCCGAGAAGCTCACTGCCCAGGCGATCACCGCTGCCGCGACCGCACCCAGAAGATAGGGCAGAAGCTGCTCCCAGACCGGACGGCGCTTGCGCCCGAAAAGCTGCGCCTCGGTGCGGCGCAGCACCTGCGGCGGCGGCGCCACCTCGGCAATGGGGTCGGTCAGCGTCGCGAAATACTCCTCCCAGGCCTCCACATCCTGACGCAGATCGCGGTCCTGGGCCAGCCGCGCCTCGAAGGCGGCGGCCTCCGCCTCCGGCAGCAGCCCGAGGACATACTCCGCCGCCGCGGCTTCCCAGCCGCCCGGAAGGTCTGTTTCCTCAGGCCCGCTCATCGGCTCAGGCACTCCCTCAACTGCATCAGGCTGCGGCGCAGCCAGGTTCTTACGGTGTTGAGCTTCACGCCGGTGGCGGCGGAAAGCTCGGCATAGGTGTCGCCGTCCAGATAGGCGCGGCGCACCATTTCGGCGCGGTCGGGCGGCAACTCGTCCAGGCAGACGGCCAGCGCCCGCGCCTCGGCCCGTGCCTCGGCATGCTGCGCCGGCCCCGGCGCGGGATCGGCGATCAGGTCGGCGGCGTCGATGGGCGCGGCCGCGCGCCCCGGCCCGCCATTGCGGCGGCGGCGGTCGATGGCAGCGTTGCGCGCCAGCGTGATCAGCCAGGTCATCGGCGAGAACCCGTTCACCCGGTACTGCCCGGCCCGCGCCCAGATCTTGCAATAGACGTCCTGGAGCGCCTCCTCCGCCAGCGCCCTGTCATTCAAGACACGCAGGCAGACGCCGAAAAGTTTCGCCGCCGTCCGGTCGTAAAGCAGCCGAAAGGCGGCACGGTCGCCCATGGCGATCCGGGCGATCAGATCTTCGATCTCGGCTTGCGGGGTGGTCACGGGATGCGGCGCCTGAACAGGGTCGTTTCGTCGCGTCAGCCTATCGCGGCGGCGCAGCGGGGGCAAACCCTATCCGCAGCCCGCCCCCGCTCTTGCCCTTCCCGCAGATATGGGGCACCACGGGGGCCAACAGAGTTCACGACCGTACAGAGGCACGCCATGAGCAGCGAGATCGACGTCAATGCGAAACCGACCGAGGAGATCGAGGTCCGCGAGGTCTTCGGCATCGACACCGACATGGTCGTGCATGGCTTTCCCGAGCGTACCGACCGCGTGCCGGATCTCGACAGCACCTACAAGTTCGACCCCGACACCACGCTGGCCATTCTCGCGGGCTTCCGCAACAACCGCCGGGTGATGATCCAGGGCTATCACGGCACCGGGAAATCCACCCATATCGAACAGGTGGCCTCGCGGCTGAACTGGCCCTGCGTGCGGGTGAACCTCGACAGCCACATCTCCCGGATCGACCTGATCGGCAAGGACGCGATCAAGCTGGTGGACGGCAAGCAGACCACCCAGTTCCAGGAAGGCATCCTGCCCTGGGCACTGCGCAACCCCACCGCCATCGTCTTCGACGAATATGACGCGGGCCGCGCCGATGTGATGTTCGTGATCCAGCGGGTGCTGGAGACCGACGGCAAGCTGACCCTGCTCGACCAGAACCAGGTCATCACCCCGCACAAGTATTTCCGCATCTTCGCCACCGCCAACACCGTCGGCCTCGGCGACACCACGGGCCTTTATCACGGCACCCAGCAGATCAACCAGGGCCAGATGGACCGCTGGTCGCTGGTGGCGACGCTGAACTATCTCAGCATCGACGCCGAGGTGAACATTGTGCTGTCCAAGGCGCCGCATTACAACAACGAGGCCGGGCGCAAGAAGATCCGCCAGATGGTCACCGTGGCCGATTTCACCCGCCGCGCCTTCATGAACGGCGAGCTTTCGACGGTGATGTCGCCCCGGACGGTGATCGCCTGGGCGCAGAATGCCGAGATCTTCCGCAACGTGGGCTATGCCTTCCGTCTCTCCTTCCTCAACAAATGCGACGAGCTCGAACGCCAGACCGTGGCCGAGTTCTACCAGCGCTGCTTTGACGAGGAACTGCCCGAGAGCGCGGCCAGCCTCAGCCTCGCCTGAGCCGGGGGATGCCGAAGCCGCTGCATATCGGGCTGATCGGCGGCATCGGCGTCGCCGCCACCGTGGTCTATTACCAGCGTCTGACCGCCGCCGTGGACCGGCTTGGCGGCAGGCTGGAGTTGACCATCGTGCATGCGGATGTGCATGAGCTGATCCGCAACAACCTTGCCGACAACCGCGCGGACCAGGCCGAAATCTATCTCGGCCTGCTCGACCGGCTGAAGGCGGCGGGCTGCGATTGCGCGGCCATCACCTCGCTGGGCGGGCATTTCTGCTATGACGAGACGGTCGCGCGCACGCCGCTGCCGCTGGTCTCGGCGGTGACACCGCTGGACGATTATTTCGCCACCGAGGGGCTGAACCGCGTGGGCCTTCTGGGCACCCGCGTGGTGATGCGCACGCGGCTCTATGGCCAGCTCGAAAAGACCGAGGCCGTGGCGCTCGACGACCGCACCGAGAAGCTGGGCCAGAGCTATCAGGACATGGCGGTCGCCGGGCACTGCACGCCCGAGCTTCGGGCGCTATTCTATGAGGCGGGCCGCGAACTGGTCGAGGATCAGGGCGCCGAGGCCGTGGTGCTGGCGGGCACCGATCTCAACCTCGCCTTCGACGGTGCCACCGATCCCGGCTACCGGGTGATCGACGCGCTCGACGTGCATGTCGATCTGCTGGCACGGCTGGCCACCGGCCAGGCCGCGCTGTGAGCCGCCGGGCCACCGCTGCGCTCCTCCTCCTCACCGGTCTGACCTGCACGCCGGCGCAAGCCGAAACCGCCGCCGACTGCGCCGCTTTCTGGCGGGGCGTGGCGGCGGAACAACGGGCGCTGCCCGGGCTTGGCGTCGCTCCGGACGAGGCCGAGACGCTGGCGGCGGCGTTCGAGGCGCTTCCCGAGGCGGGCCCCGTCGCCACGGACCGGATCGCCGGATACCGCCTGCTGTACCGCGGCCTGATCGCCGGCGACCGCCAAAGCACCGATCTCTTTTCACGCATCGCCGAACGGTGCGACGCGCTGCTGCCGCGCCCCTGACCCGCCACGGCGCGGCGCCCTCACCCTTCCGCAACCTTTCCATGCCAGCCTGCCCGGCATGGGTAGTCTCCGGATCTTTCTCGGCGGCGCGGTCCTGGCGCTCGCGGCAGCCGCACCCCCGGCGGCCGGCCCCGCGCAGACGGTCGAGCGGGCGCAGCTCTTCGCGGATTGCGCCGGACGGTTCTCGGCCGAGATCGAGTTTACCTGGCTGATGCAGCGCGGCGATGGCGCCACCGATCAGACCCTGCGCGCCGGGGTCGAGGCGCTGCTCGCGGCGATCCTGCCCGATGCCCGCGCCGCCGGGCTCGACGGTATCGCGCTGCGCCACCGCCGGATCGCCGCCAAGGCCGCGCAGGCGCGCCTGCGGCATGGCGCGCAGTTCGGCACCGACCCGCGCCGCGCCACCCGCGCCCGCCTGCTGGCCAGCCGTCACCGCGCTGCCTGCGCCGCGCTGCTGCCGGGCTGACACCGGCGTTTTTGCCCCTTGCCAATCGCCGCGCGGGGCGCGAAACCTGTCCTCATGGCGCGCAATGACGACAACCCCGCTGATCCCTTCAAGAAGGCGCTGGCCGAGGCCACCAAGGTCATGGCCGACGACCCGGAGCTTTCGGTCAATTACACCGTGGACCCCTCGGGCGTCTCGGGCGACATCATGCGTCTGCCGCAGGTCAGCCGCCGGATGACCCGCGACGAGGTGCTGCTGGCGCGCGGCACCGCCGATGCGCTGGCACTCTACCGCCGCTACCACGATGCCGGGACGCATGCGCGCTATGCGCCGCCGGGCGAGATCGCCCGCGAGCTTTACGAGGCGATGGAAACCGCCCGCTGCGAGGCCATGGGCGCGCGCGACATGCCCGGCACCGCCGGCAATATCGACGCCAAGATCGGCCACGAGGCGACACGGCGCGGCTATGGCCAGATCACCCAGCCCTCCGAGGCGCCGCTGCCGGTCGCGGCGGGCTATCTCATCCGCCATCTCGCCACCGGGCGCGAACTGCCCAAGGACGCCGCCCATGTGATGGAGCTCTGGCGCGGCTTTATCGAAGATCAGGCCGGCGGCACGCTGGACGGGCTCGAAGAGACGCTCTCCGACCAGGCGGCCTTTGCCCGCTTTGCCCGCCAGATGATCACCGATCTGGGCTATGGCGACCAGCTCGGCGACGACCCCGACCAGCTCGACGACGAAAGCCAGGACGAGGCCGAGCCCGAGGGCGGCGAAGAGGAACAGCCCGAGTCCACCGGCCAGGACGAGCAGGATCAGGACGAGGCCGAAGCCTCGCCCGAGCAAAGCCAGGACGAGACCCAGGATGCCTCCCAGGCGCAGGTCTCGGCCGACGACATGGCCGATCAGGAGCTCGGCGAAGAGACCGAGATGCCCGAGGGCGAGGCACCTATGGAGCCCCCCGCCCCGGCGCCGGTCTCCGAGGCCGATCCCGACTACAAGATCTACGACGGCACCCATGACGAGGAAATCGCGGCGGAAGAGCTGGCCGAGCCGCAGGAGCTGGAGCGGCTGCGCGCCTATCTCGACCAGCAACTCGAGCCGCTGAAAGGCGCCGTCTCGCGGCTTGCCAACAAGCTCCAGCGCCGCTTGCAGGCGCAGCAGAACCGAAGCTGGGAGTTCGATCTCGAGGAAGGCATTCTTGATGCGGGCCGTCTGGCGCGGGTGGTGGCGAACCCCACCACGCCGCTGAGCTTCAAGATCGAGAAGGACACCGAATTCCGCGACACGGTGGTGACGCTGCTTCTGGACAATTCCGGCTCCATGCGCGGCCGCCCGATCTCCATCGCCGCGATCTGCGCCGATGTGTTGGCACGCACGCTAGAACGCTGCTCGGTCAAGGTCGAGATCCTCGGCTTCACCACCCGCGCCTGGAAGGGCGGGCTGGCGCGCGAGAAATGGCTGAACGAAGGCCGCGAGCAGCAGCCGGGCCGCCTCAACGATCTGCGCCACATCATCTACAAGCGCGCAGACGCGCCCTGGCGCCGGGTGCGCGACAATCTCGGCCTGATGATGAAGGAAGGTCTTCTGAAAGAGAACATCGACGGCGAGGCGCTGGAATGGGCGCACCGCCGCATGGCTGCCCGCCCCGAGGCGCGCAAGATCCTGATGGTGATCTCCGACGGTGCGCCGGTGGACGACAGCACGCTGTCGGTGAACCCGGCCAATTACCTCGAAAAGCACCTGCGCGACGTGATCGCCATGGTCGAGCGCCGCAAGCAGGTGGAACTGCTGGCCATCGGCATCGGCCATGACGTGACCCGCTACTACGACCGCGCAGTCACGATCACCGATGTCGAGCAGCTCGCGGGCGCCATGACCGAACAGCTCGCGGCGCTTTTCGACAGCGACCCGCGCGCCCGCGCCCGCTTCATGGGCATCCGGCGCGCCAGCTGATCCGACGCACTGTCCTCCCGCCCCCGGCGACAACGGTGAGGGCGGGAAGTGCGTATTTGCCAAAGAGAAGAAGACATATGCGCTTCTTCTCTTTTCCAAATACGCAAAAAACGACCGCGCGGCCAGGCGCCGCCGCAGAGAGGAGCGCGACACCATGTTCCAGAGCTTTCAGGAAACCGCCCGCCCCGAGCAGGGCCCGCCGCGTCTTGCCGCGCTGCGCGAGGAACTGGCGCGCGAGGGGCTCGACGGGTTTCTGGTGCCGCGCGCCGATGCGCATCAGGGCGAATATGTCGCCCCGCATGACGACCGGCTGGCCTGGCTCACCGGCTTCACCGGCTCGGCGGGCTATTGCGCCGCGCTGACCGATGTCGCGGGGGTGTTTGTCGACGGGCGCTACCGGGTGCAGGTGAAGGCGCAGGTCGCCGATGTCTACACGCCGGTGGACTGGCCCGAAACCGGACTGGCCGAGTGGATCGCAGAGAAGCTGCCCGAGGGCGGCACCGTCGGCATCGACCCCTGGCTCTTTTCCGTGGAGCAGATGCGCGGGATGGAGACCAGGCTCGGCGCCGTGGCGCTGCGCCGCGTGGGCAACCTCGTGGACCGGATCTGGGAGGATCAGCCCGCGCCACCGCTGGGCGCCGTCTTTGCCCAGCCCGTGGAGCTCGCGGGCGAGGCGCATGGCGACAAGATCGCGCGGCTGGCAAAGGGGCTCGGCTCCGCGCGGGCCTGCGTGCTCACCCTGCCCGACAGCATCGCCTGGCTGCTGAACATCCGCGGTTCCGACATTCCGCGCAACCCGGTGCCGCATGGCTTTGCCTTCCTGCACGCCGAAGGCCGCGTGACACTGTTCATGGATGCCCGCAAGCTGACGGATCTGGGCGATCATCTCGGACCATTGGTCAGCGTCGCGCCGCCAGACACTTTCGTGTCCGCGCTGGAGGCGCTGGAGGGGCCGATACAGATCGACCCGGCCACCTGCCCCGTCGCGGTGGCCGATGCGCTGGCCGGGCGCGAGATCGTCGAGGCGCCCGCCCCCTGCCTGCTGCCCAAGGCCTGCAAGAACGCCGCCGAGCTCGAGGGCACCCGCGCCGCGCATCTGCGCGACGGTGCCGCCATGGTGCGCTTTCTCGCCTGGCTCGACCGGCAGGCGCCGGGCAGCCTGACCGAAATCGCCGTGGTCAAAGAGCTCGAAGCCTTCCGGCGCGGCACCAACGCGCTGCGCGACATCTCGTTCGAGACCATTGCCGGGGCCGGTCCCAACGGCGCCATCGTGCATTACCGGGTGACCGAGAACACCGACCGCGCGGTCGAGGCCGGGCAGCTTTTGCTGGTGGACAGCGGCGGGCAATATGTGGACGGCACCACCGACATCACCCGCACCGTGGCCGTGGGCGATCCCGGTGCCGAGGAATGCGCCAATTTCACCCGCGTGCTCAAGGGGATGATCGGGCTCTCGCGGCTACGCTTCCCGCAGGGGCTCGCCGGGCGCGACATCGACGTGCTGGCACGCGCCGCGCTCTGGGAGGTGGGGCTCGACTACGGCCATGGCACCGGCCATGGCGTCGGCGCCTATCTCAGCGTGCACGAGGGGCCGGCGCGGATCGCGCGCACCGGCACCGTGCCCTTTGCGCCCGGCATGATCCTGTCGAACGAGCCGGGGTTTTACCGCGAGGGCGCTTATGGTATCCGCATCGAGAACCTCATCGCGGTCGAGCCCGCCCCGCCCCTGCCGGGGCAGACCGTGCCGCGGATGTTGCAGTTCGAGACCCTCACATGGGTGCCGATCGACCGGCGGCTGATCGTGACAGCGCTGCTCACGCAGGCCGAACGCGACTGGCTGAACGCCTATCATGCCGAGGTGCTGGCACGGATCGGCCCGCAGGTGGAGGGAGAGGATGCGGATTGGCTGGCCACGGCCTGCGCGCCGCTTTGACACAGGACTGTCGCAAAGCGGCTGATATATGATCCGTGACGATTACGGGGAGAGAAAGATGCTGAGACATATCGCAATCCGCCCGGCGGCGGGCACCTGGGTCATCCGCGCCGGCGGCGCCGTTCTGGGCGAAAGCAGCAACGCGCTGGAGCTGAGCGAGGGCGACATGCCCGGCGTCATCTATTTCCCGCGCGACGACATCGCCATGGCCTTTCTCGAACCCACCGAGTACCGCACGCTGAACCAGTGGATCGGCGAGGCGGCCTATTTCAACATCGTCTCGAAGAGCCGTACCTACGAAAACGCCGTCTGGTCCTATGAGACGCCGAAGGACGAGGCCTCGGAGCTTGCCGGCTACCTCGCCTTCCACGTTCAGGACGGCGTTGCGGTGGAGCAGGTCTGACAGACCTTCAGCCCTTCAGATTTCGGAAAAGGCAAAAAATATTGATATGTCGTGATATGTAATTCATCCTCCCAGTCATATCTGGGAGGAGAATTTCATGTCGTCGATTGAACAGGCGCTTGCGACCTTGTCTGCCCGTGTCAAGGAGCATGCCGAGACAATGGCAACGGAAGAGGCGGTGAAAACCTCCATTATACTTCCGCTCTTGCAGGCGCTGGGTTACGAAGTCTTCAACCCTGCCGAGGTTATTCCAGAATTCACCGCGGACGCCGTTGGCAAGAAAGGTGAAAAGGTCGACTACGCCATCAGTTTGAATGATCAGATCGCAATTCTCATTGAGGCGAAGGGCATCACGACAAAGGGAAGGTCTGAAAAACCTCGCGCTCTGAGGGGTTTGGTATAGACTTTGCGGGACGAAGAAGGAAGCCCCATCATGCCCAAGCAGCCC
>NZ_JAMDHK010000014.1 GCF_024721115.1 Salipiger pentaromativorans
GCTGCTTGGGCATGATGGGGCTTCCTTCTTCGTCCCGCAAAGTCTATACCAAACCCCTCAGAGCGCGAGGTTTTTCAGACCTTCCCTAAGAGTGAAGTAAACATCTCCATCTATTGTTGTTTGCCACATATTGAAGTCGGACCGAGAGGAAACGCCGGCAAACCCACTGAAGTCGATTTTGTCTTCTCCGATCACAAAATCCTCAATTCTATCCAGTTGGTCGTTTCTCTCGGCGGTTGTCCCCGAGGTGTTGGCCCAATCTATGAGATGGCCAGTGTTGAACTTGAAGATGTCGGCACCGCCTTGACCCCAAACAATGTCCTGTTCTGTGCCGCCAATAATTGTGTCGGTTCCGGATCCAGCGTAAATTGTGTCTTCACCGACATCACCGTATATCTCATCATCTCCGTTATCACCGTATATCTCATCATCACCATTTCCTCCGCGTAGATAGTCATTTCCCGCGGCCCCGCGTATGAGATCACCTCCATCTTGACCACGTACGGTGTCATCTCCCGTCCCAGCTCGAAGCGTATCATTCCCGCTCGCCCCTTCGAGGGAGTCTGAGCCTGTTCCGCCAAAAATGGAATCATTTCCATCTTCGCCATAGATCACGTCATCTTCACTGCCGCCATAGAGGGTGTCATTTCCAGTTCCGCCATAGATAAGATCATCGTCGAGACCCCCCGCGATCATATCGTCACCGCTTCCACCGTAGACAGTATCATGACCGCCATTGGCGTCGATAACATCTCCACCACCGTTCCCGTAGATGGTATTCGAGTCTCCTCCTCCATCGTATATGCGGTCTGCCGAGCTGGAACCGTTCACAGTTCCTGCGCCCACAGAAATGATATTCAAGGAATTCTCGATATCCTCATAGAGATGGTGCTCAACGTAGTTCAGTTGATCAATGTATGCCACTGTGGGAAGAGAGGCGAGGAGCGCGAGCGAAAATTCAACATCACGGAAATGATCTTCTTCAATGTCACCGGTCGTTTTACGCGCTCCTTCAAGCGCGTATGCTGCTTTATTGTCGATCACCAACCATTGCTGCCCAAGATGTTCGACGACTCTTACCCCGCTTGGTAGGTTTCCCAAGTCTAGTTGAGTGCCGCCTATCCAGATGCTGTCCCTTGAGTTGTCAAAGTCATCAATTCTCCCAACAAGCATCCCATCGGCGTATGATCGGTTCTCAAATACAAACTGGTCGTTCCCTTGGCCTCCAAACACATGATGTCCGTCCCGGCTTGCCCAGGAGACGTCATTCGTCAAGTCCATAGAAATAGTGTCATCCCCGCTACCTCCATACATGTGCACTTGTGCACCACTGTCTTTCGATGCAAAGAGATAGTCATTTCCATTCATGCCATACAATCCACCTTTGTGTCCGTCATGGTAGATATGATCATGACCATTGCCGCCGTAAAGCAAATCGGCGCCACCGTTGCCTCGGATAGTATCATTTCCTCCCAGACCATTGATGGTGTCGTTTGCGGCATCCCCAGCCAAGTTGTCCGCGTTGCTCGTTCCATTGATAACAGCCATTTTCCACTCTACTCCATGATTGTTCCGGGAAGAGCAATCTCACGCTCCACCTAGGGTAGCTTATGCGATTGACGTATACCCTAAAAGTGGTATTTCAAAAAACTTGGTTGAGAAAACTAATACAAGAAGGCGCCGCCTGCCGCCTTGGCTAACTCAAACAAGGTACAGGCGTTCGGGTTCGCATTGCTATGCAAAGGTGCTAGAAGGCCAAGCCCCAACGGTTCTACCGGCTGTGTTGGTGGGATGCGAAGACATTTGTGTCGAGCTCAGATCGACAGCGGAATGTTCCCACGCACACCTGTAGGACGCGCGAGCGCTATCTGCGGTTCGCCGTCGAAGATGCGTGTGAGTTGAAGGCCTGATGAATCGTGTCGAGGATAACCTTCCTGCACCGTGACGTTTACGATCTGTTAATATAGTTGCTTTAATTAGGGGGATGAAAGGATATCTGTAATGGCCCGAGATGTAACAAATTTGGAAGAACGGATCGTCCAGCTTGAGATCGCGCTATCTGAGTACGTCATGATGTATGGCTTCACAGTTGCAGCTCGAATCTGCATGGTTGGACCACAGTCCAAGGGCAAGAACATAGCATGTTCGCTTGTTCGCCCCTATCAAGCGCATGATATTGGATCAGCGGTGCCTGCAAACCAGAATCGCTTAGAGTTCAGCCCAATGCCTCCCAGCTGAAGTCATTCTGGGCATTCGATCAACGGTCAGCTTCCGATAGCGGGCTGTAGTATGGTTGTACTCTAAGAAATTGATCAGTTCTTTTTCAGACGTGGTGATGACACTGGCTGCGCGTCACCGCTATTTCGTTAGCCCCCCTCAAGGCTTCAAGGTGGAGGCAAAAGATCCTACATACCCCGGGCTTTTAATTATATTTGACAGGATATTCGAAAACTCAGAAACCCTGAGCCGCTTTATATTTCCGTTATGCGAGGCGATTTCCTGAACAATTCCTTCCGAAAATGCGTCGTTGCGCTCATGTATCACCTTGATGCCCCGAACGTTTTGCAGGTCAGGAAATGTTTTCTGGCTCACTGCATTGAAACCCAGATCTTGCTCACAGGGTTCCGGGTTCGCCAAGACGATCTTCGCAGGAAAGAGCTCAGCCGCAAAAGCGAGGCTGGGCACAACGGCACCGTTGCAGGCAATGAGGCCGAACTCGTCTGAAACGAACGTTCGAACCATCTCCAGCGCTGCTACGAGTTCCGACACGTTATACGGCTTACTTTCATCAATATAGAGATCGATGCAGTTCGCATCTCGGCACTCGATGATACGCTTACGTGCGCGCCAGGCTTTTCTCGTGTCAGCAAAGAGAACGGTTGGACCCCTTCGGGTTCGTTCAGTCCACGCAAGTTTAATTGCATCTCCAAACTTTAGAACGCTACTCGTCATTTTCTCGTCACCTCCGAAGATCTTGTTTCAGCATGTCCTCAAGTCGGGCGAAGAAGCGGGAGGGCTTTTCAGTGTTGAGCGAATATTCTAATAGACGAATTCTTCCGTCCTCAGCCATTTCTCGAACTCTCTTCTCATGAGAGGTCCAGTCGCTACGCCACTTTTCCAAAACCTCAGCCTCATTGGCCAGACCATGTGCCATCATGTGCTCGGAAATATATTTACCACCCCGAAATCGCTTCCTGCTGCGTAGCCATTGCTCAACTGGGCGGTAATTAAGGATAAATATTGATGAAGGGAAGTGGCGTAGAATGTACTCAAAATCATAGAAGCCATCATAGATATTTTCGCCTTTGCTACCGAATGAAATATCGCTGAGCAATTGGTATTGTTCATACCCAATGAACGGTTTTGCATTTCTCTCGATAGCGTCTTTCAAATTCTTCGCCAATCGACCATGATCCCAGTGGGCGTATGTCATTCCGCGGCGCCCAAACATTGCGCAAATTTCTTTTGTGCCACCCCGATTCATGCCAATCTGAAATATCTTCTGGTCCTCAGGAATAGCTTCATCGGAAGGGGCAGACATATGCTGGAATTCTTTGCCGCTAGTGACGTACGGGCTCACGAGATTCTCCACGTTCGTCTTGAAGTCCAGATGTGGTTTAAAAAACTGATCTGGATTTTTCCGGACTACCTGTGAATCTTCTGAAAGAACATTCAATGTCTCAAAGAGCTCACGCACGGCTACTGACCCGCCTTCCTCGCGTGCCAAGCCATACAGTGAATATCGGCGCTTCGCTTGTTCTGGCATTGTCTCAAAATATGCTTTATCATCAATTCTTCGCTCGTACTTGTCTCGCCAGTCTTCGATGGAACTTGGAAAAAAGTGCAGCAGAACCGCTTCATTTTGACTTATCGTTACCTCAGGAATATTCTCTCCATCTTTGCGGACAAAATGAATATTAAATCGCGCCGTTCGGTTTTTGCACCGTTTGAAGCTCTTTCCAACCTCATGTCCCTGAAAGCCATTCCGGAAGAATATTCCCAGCTCCCCATAAAGTTCCTCACCCCAGCCGCTACTCCACTCGGGCTTGAGCTTGAAGATGCCGTCAAACGATAGCTGACCGGGGGTGGGACATTCTAAGAACATGCGCTCGGCTGGCAATACGCGCACCGCATCAATTTCCGACGGTACCGCTTTCAGCATATTCGAAATGCTGCCAGCCGCTCTCGGAAGCAAGAATTCGTCAACGTCAATATGTGCAATCCAGTCGCTCTTACAGAGCTTTCTAGCGGCAAGTTCTGCGTTGTGGGTCTGACGTTGCCGATGTCCGCTCGGGCGGCCCTTTTTGGGGCGGCTCAAGTTCCAGAAACTCTCATCGCATTCGATGCACACAACCCTTGGGACGCCGGAGAACACCTTAGCCAACCCATCAGAAGGGTCATCGAAGAACAAAAATATCTCTTCGGCACCTTGGGCTAGATGGTGCGCGACGAAGGCTTCCACGAGCTTCTTTGGCTCCGCGCATGTCGAGACTACAGACCAACCTGAATCACTCATTGCTACCTCTGCCACGGTCGGCTGATGACCTTGCTTGATACTTGTCCAGTGAGCCCATCGGGGCACCGACTGAATCTCTGCTACCTACTAAGACAGCTCAGATAAGGCACAAAAAGGGCAAAAATAGGGAGTCCCTCGAAGTGTACCGGAAGGCTCGTCGCAAAGACAGCGTAACGTGCTGGCGATTTGCCCCCCCCACGGGGCGCGCTGCTCATCAACCATCCCGCGAGTGTACTGTTTTGACAAGGCTGCGGGGGCTCAACGGTACATGCGCTCGATCAGGGCCGAGCGCGCTTCATCCAGGTTTTTTGTCAAGGGTACCCAAACAGGAGAGAGATGAAAGTGGGTGATCGGGCTGTGCACACCCGATCACCCGGCTCCTGTATCAGGAGTGTCGGTCAGGCATTTCTCGGCGCGCAAGCCGGTCTTCCAGCCAGTCCAGGACTTCGGCCTCCACCCAGCCCACGCGGTTGACGCCCAGCCGGACCCGTTGCGGGAATTGGCCGGCTTTCTCCAAGCGAGCAATGTGTTGCGGCGAGTACAGGACCAGCTCCTTGACCTGGCGTTTTGAAAGTATCCTCATCACGATGTCTCCATGAGTGAAGAGCATCGCGATGCTCGGGTTTCGACAAGTTTCCCGAGAGGCTTCAAGGCTAGGACAAACGAGCTGCTTACCTCAACGATTCGGTGAAATAGGGCACATTTCGACACATAGCTTCGCGCCAAAAAGGGTGGACTAAACGGGGGGCTGAAAAATAAACCAGACGATTTTTTATTTAAAATCACAGGGTTGGTGAATATTGTGGTGCCCGGGGGCGGAATCGAACCACCGACACGAGGATTTTCAATCCACTGCTCTACCCCTGAGCTACCCGGGCACCGGAGAAGGGCGCCGCCCTTCGGGTGCAGGGGGGATAGCCGAGCCATAAGGCGGTGTCCAGAGGGTTTTCACCGAAAAAAACACATGCCCCCGCAGCAGATGCAATCCGGCTTCCCTCCGCCCGGCGCGCGCGCTACATCTGCGGGCATGGCGCGCAGCTTTCCGTCCCTCTCCGATTTCCTCAGCCACGGCTTCGATACGGTCATCGACGTGCGCAGCCCCGCCGAGTTTGCCGAAGATCACGTGCCCGGCGCCATCAACCTTCCCGTGCTCGACAACGAGGAACGCGCGCGCGTCGGCACCATCTACAAGCAGCAAAGCCCCTTTCTCGCGCGCAAGCTCGGCGCCGCGCTGGTGTTCCGCAACGCCGCCGCCCATATCGAGGGGCCGCTGGCACATCACGAGGGCGGCTGGCGGCCGCTGGTCTATTGCTGGCGCGGCGGGCAGCGCTCGGGCTCTTTCGCCTGGATGCTGCAACAGATCGGCTGGCGCGCCGAGGCGGTCGAGGGCGGCTATCGCAGCTACCGGAGGCTGGTCACCGGGGCGCTTTACGAGATGCCGCTGCCGCACCGGCTGATTCAGCTCGGCGGCTATACCGGCACCGCCAAGACCGCGCTGCTGCCGCGGCTCGCGGCGCGCGGGGTGCAGATGGTCGATCTGGAAGGGCTGGCGCGGCACCGCGGATCCTTGCTGGGGGATATGCCGGGCGGGCAGCCCAGCCAGAAAGCCTTTGAGACCGGGCTCGCGCAGGCGCTGAGCCGACTCGATCCGGCGCGGCCGGTGCTGGTGGAGGCGGAAAGCAGCAAGATCGGCCAGATCCTGCTGCCGCCATCGCTGTGGGAGGCGATGAAACAGGCGCCCTGGATCGAGGTCTCGGCGCCGCTGGCGGCGCGCGCGGCCTATCTCGATGCGGCCTATGACGACATTCTGTCCGATGGCGAGCGGCTTCGGGACATGCTCTCGCCGCTGCGCTATCATCGCGGTCATGCGCTGGTGGATCGCTGGGAAGAGCTGATTGCGTCGGGCGCGCGTCTGGAGCTGTGCCGGTCGCTGGCGGCCGATCACTACGATCCGGCCTATGAGAAATCCATGGCGGCGATGACGCCGGATGTGCTGCGGCGCTTCGAGACGCCGACGCTGGACGATAGCGGCCTCGACCGGCTGGCGGACCGTATCGCCGAGGCGCTTCAGACGATCGAGATCTGACCCGGCCAGTCGCCGGCGATGCGGCCGATGACGGCGGCCTCATAGCCCAGAGCCTGCAGTTGGCTGACCGCCGCCGCGCCATCGGGGATGGCGGCGAGCAGGCCGCCCGAGGTTTGCGGATCGAAGAGCAGATCGAACAGTGGTTGCAGCGCCGGCTCCGAGGGGGTGTCGAGCGACGGGACAGCATCGCGATTCTTGGGGTAGAGCGTCGAGCGGATGGCTGCCTCTGCCAGCTCCTCGGCGCCGGGCAGCAGCGGGATCGCGTCGAGCACAAGCTCGGCGCTTTTGCCCGAGGCCATGCAGATCCCGTGCAGATGGCCGGCGAGGCCGAAGCCCGTGACATCGGTCATCGCATGCGCGCCGGCGAGCAGCGTCGCCGCGTCGCCCTGCGGGCGGGTCATGCTCGTGAGCGCCTCGGCCACCCAGTCGCCCCTTGCCAGCCCCATCATTTCGGCGGCCATGATCACGCCGGAACCCAGCGGTTTGGTCAGCACCAGATCGTCGCCCTCCCGCGCGCCGGATAAGGTGATCGGCGCGGTGTCGCAAAGCCCGGTGATCGTGAAGCCGATGGTCAGTTCGTCGCCCATGGAGGAATGCCCGCCGACGATCTCGGCGCCCGCGCTGCGCAGGATTTCCGAGGCGGCGGTGAGGATCTCGGTCAGCGTGCGTTCCGCCAGCGGCTCGGACATGCGGGGCAGGGTGAGGCTGGCGGTGGCGGCCTGCGGCGCGGCGCCCATGGCCCAGATGTCGCCAAGCGCGTGCACGGCGGCGATGCGGGCCATGACCACCGGGTCTGCGGTGAAGGCGCGCAGATGGTCGGTGGTCAGCACCTGACGGGTGCCGCCGGTGGTCAGCAGCGCGGCGTCGTCGCCGGGCAGGGGGGTGACATCGGCGCGCTCGGGCGGCGGCAGGTGTGCCAGCGCCGCCGAGAGTGCATCGCGCCCGACCTTGGCGCCGCAGCCGCCGCACATGGGTTTGTCGCCGAGCGCCTCCTTGCTGCCCGCGGCGCGAGGCGTGGGAAGGGGCGGCGGCTGCATCTGCGGCAGCGCCTGGAATTTCTCCATGAACCGACGGTCGATGCGGTCCTTCCAGCGCCACATCAGCGGGCCCGAGAGCGCCAGGCCGAAGCGGTCGCCAAGGGCGGATCTTTCGCCCAGAGAGATGAGCTTGAGGTAATCCTTTTGCGGGCGATAGGGGCGGGGCGTGGCGTCGCCGGTCAGTCTGGCGCGCAGGTTGTCGAAGAGGACGGGCGCCTCGCGGACTGCATAGACGCCGGCCTTGGGGCGCGGGCTTTGCGTCAGATGCGCGCAATCGCCGGCGGCGAAGACATCCGGGTCGGAGCTTTGCAGCGTTGGGGAGACGGCGATGAAGCCCCCGTGCAGGGCGAGCCCGGTGCCGGCCAGCCAGGGGTGCGGCCAGGCGCCCGCCGCGCCGGTCACGAAGGCGGCGGCGAGATGCGTGCCGTCGGCGAGGGTCAGACCCTCGGCGGTGATCGCGGTGATGTCCGCCTGTTCGTGCAGGGTGACGCCCTGGCGGGCGAGGGCGCGGCGGAGTTTTTCGGCGGCGGGCGGGCGCAGGGCAGACAGCGCGGCGCTGCGGTCGAGCAGGTGCACTTCGGCCGCGCGGCCGCGCGTTCTCAGCGCATGGGCCATCGCGGCGGCCAGCTCGGCCCCCGCCACGCCGCCGCCGATCACCGCGACCGAGGCGGGGCCGCCGCCATCGCGATAGCGCGCCCAGGCGCTGGCGAAGGGGCCAAGCGGCTTGGCGGGGATGGCGTGGTCTGCAAAGCCCGGCAGATCGGGCATGGCCGAGGTGATGCCGATATCGACGGAGGCCACGTCGAAGCCCACCGGCGGGCGTCCGGGGACGTGGATTTCGCGCGCCGCGAGGTCGATGCCCTCGGCGGCGCCAAGGATCACCCTTGCGCCTGCGAAACGCGCGAGTTTCACCAGGTCGATGTCCAGCGTCTCGCGGTCGTAATGGCCCGCGACAAAGCCTGGCAGCATGCCGGAATAGGGCGCGGTGGGGCCGGGGTTGATGACGGTGACACGGGCGCCGGGCAGCGGTTTCATCCCCCACATGCGCAGCACCAGCGCATGGGTATGCCCGCCTCCGATCAGCACCAGATCGCGGGTCAGGGGCAGGGTGGGGGGCATCATGGGCGCGGCTCCTTGGGAGAATAGGTCGCCTCTAGCATGGGGGAGCGGGGCTGCCCATGCGCCATGATGCGCGGATGCGGATGGTTTGGGGGGCTGGTGGCGCTGAAGTCGCCCTTGTCACAAGCGCCAAATATGCCGGGCCCAGCGGTTGCCCGTGGGCTGACGCACTGACCTGTTGAATCCCGTCGTTTATCCCGGCCAGACCCGAAGGACCTCGCAGCTATGCGCTTGCGTTACCAAAGCGTCAGCCCGCCCGAACGGGCCGCCGCTGGGCCCGGTGCGTTCGGCTTGATTCCGGGCCAGGGGGCAGGGATTGGGTGTTCCATTCGAGAAACCGACCGCAAAGCCAAACCCGGAGGCCCCGGATCAAGTCCGGGGCGGGAGGAATGCGGATCTGTAGGGTGGGCAATCCTGCCCACCGTGCCCGCAACGTATCGAAAGGCGCTCTGCGGCCTCACGCCAACTCACCCCCGGATCGCCAGCCCCGCCTTGTCGAAGAGATGCGTCTGACCGTCCTCGAACACCAGCCCGCAGGTGGCGCCCGGCACCAGTCCGGTCTCGCCATGGCTGCGCACGGTCAGCTTTCCCGCGCCCTCGCAGTCCACGATCACATAGGTGTCGGCGCCGAGATACTCCATCACATCCACGATGCCGTCGATTTGCCCGGCCCCCGGTGCGCCCAGCGAAATATGCTCGGGCCTGATGCCGAAATGCTCGGCCTTCGCAGGCAGCGGCGCATCGAGCCGCAGCCCGGCGGTCGCCGCCGGAAACACGTTCATCTTGGGCGAGCCGATGAACTGCGCCACGAACAGGTTGCCGGGCCGCTCGTAAAGCTCGCGGGGCGAACCCACCTGGCTCACCTTGCCCGCCTCCAGCACCACGATGCGGTCGGCAAGCGTCATCGCCTCCACCTGATCGTGGGTCACATAGATCATCGTCGATTGCAGCGCCTGGTGCAGCTTGGCGATCTCGTAGCGCATCTCGACCCTGAGCGCCGCGTCGAGGTTCGACAGCGGCTCGTCGAAGAGAAACGCCGTCGGGTCGCGCACGATGGAGCGCCCGATGGCCACCCGCTGGCGCTGCCCGCCGGAAAGATCCTTGGGCCGCCGGTCGAGCAAGGCCTCAAGCTTCAGCACCCGCGCCGCCTCGTCCACCTTGGCGGCCATTTCGGGTTTGGGCACCCCGGCCGCCTTCAGCGAGAACCCCATATTCTCGCGCACCGACATATGCGGGTAGAGCGCGTAGCTCTGGAACACCATGGCCAGCCCGCGCCGCGCCGGCGGCTCGGAGGTCGCATCCTTGCCGCCGATCAGGATCTGCCCGCGCGAGGTTTCCTCCAGCCCGGCGATCATCCGCAGAAGGGTGGATTTCCCGCAGCCCGAGGGGCCGACGAAGATGACGAACTCGCCTTCCTCGATGTCCAGATCGACGCCCTTGATGACCTGCGCGTCGCCATACCATTTCTCGACGGCTTTCAGCTCGATGCTTGCCATGTCTCTTACCTCCCCGCCCAGGCCAGCCAGCACGCGGCGGTCCAGGTGAAATTATCGCCACCGCAGGGGGCGGCATCCATCGGATCGAAATATTCGCGAAACCCCGATGCCTCGATCAGCGCCGCGCTTTCCTCGCGCAGCCGCGCCTCGTCCCAGTCCTTGCCGGCGCTGAGAAACCCCAGGGCGATGAGCGCGTTCATCTGCGGCCAGACCGGCCCGCGCCAGTAGCGCTTGCGCTCGAAGCTCGCCGCCCCCGGGTCGGACGAGGGCAGCCCGTAGGTCACTGCGTCCCACATGCGGGCGAGATGCGCCTCCATCTCGGGCCTCTCGCAACGCGCCAGCCAGCAGAGCAGGGCGCCCGAGCCGATCACACCCGCCCATTTGCCGCTGCGCAGATCCTTCGCGTCATAGGCGCCGAGATCCGCGTTCCAGAGCGTCTGCACCCCCTCGCGGAGCTGCGCCGCCCAGGCCTCGATCTCCGCCACATCCTCGCCGAGCGCGCGCCCGATCGCGGCCAGATCGTCATGGGCGCGGATGAGAATGAAGGTGATGCCCGGATCGGCCATGAGGAAGGGGCAATCGGCTACGATCCGTGCCTGATCCCAGCCGCACTCCTTGCCGAACCGCACCAGCGCGAGATAGCGGTCGTATTCCTGCTTGGTGGGGCGCTGGGCGCCATCCACCTGGGCCGCGTCGCGCCGCGCATAGTCGCCCGTGCCGGAGCCATCCACATTGGCCAGCCCGACATCCCAGTCGGGGCAATTGTCGCGGCCCGATTCCCAGGGGTGGCACACCGCCACCGCGCCGGACCCGCAGCGCGTCTCCATCCACCAGCGGTGCCAGGCCATCAGCTTCGGATAGAGCGCCCGCATCGGCGCCTCCCCGGCCTCGCGGTCGCCCTCCCAGATCATCCGCGCCAGCGTCGCGGCGACCGGCGGCTGCGAGATCCCCGAGGTCGGCACCTCGCCGCCCGCGCCCCAGACCTCCGGCCCCGGAAAATAGCCCGGCGCGTCGTCGTGGAACACCATATGCGGCACCATCCCGTCCGGCCATTGCGCGGCAAAGAGCGTCTCCAGCTCGCGCCACGCCCGCGCATTGTCGAAGGTGGAAAACCCCCAGGCGGCAAAGGCGCTGTCCCAGTTCCACTGGAACGGATAGAGCATGTCGGTCGGCACCGTATAGCCGCCCCGGTCGTTGCCGCGCAGCACGGCGCGGGCCTGATCGTCGAGACTATCGCTCACGGCGCGCTCCTCTCCACGCCGCGCGGCTGCCCGGCGCGGTCGACATTTGAAACACGCCCCCGGCGTCTTTCATTTTGCGATGCAAACCCATGTCTCACCCCTTGACGCTCCCCGCCGTCAGCCCCTTGGTCATGAAGCGTTCCAGCCCGAGGAACAGCACCATGATCGGCACCGTGGCGATGACGGCGCCCGCCATCAGATGCTGGCGCGGCACCTCGGACGAGTTCAGCGAGGCGATCCCCCGCGTCAGGGTGAATTTCGACGGATCGTCGAGCAGCATGAAGGCCAGTAGGAACTCGTTCCAGGCGATCATGAAGACGTAGAGCGACACCGAGGCCAGCGCCGGCAGCGACAGCGGCAGGGTGATCTGCCAGATCACCTTGAGGCGGCTCAGCCCGTCCATGAGCCCGGCCTCCTCGATCTCCGCAGGCAGCCCGCGGAAATAGCCCTGAAGCATGTAAAGCGCCACCGGGATCGTCGTCACCGGATAGATGATCACGATGCCGAAGATGGTGTTGCGCAGCCCCGTCATCGAAAAGGCGATATAGATCGGCAGCGCCAGCACAATCATCGGCACCATGTAGATGAGCAGGATCGAGCGCGCAAACAGCGCCTGCCCCCGGAACCGCAGCCGCGCCACCGCATAGGCGCCGGGAATGGCGAAGGCCAGCGTGATCAGCACGGTCAGCACCGAGACATAGAACGAGGTCCAGAGATAGGAGCCGAAACTGTACTCGGTCATCAGCTCGCCATAGCTGCGGAAAAGCGACAGCCCCTGCGTGAGGTCGATGGAGAAATCCAGCGGGTTGGCCATGAGCTGCGCCTGGTTCTTCAGGCTGGTCATCACCATCACATAGAAGGGGATGAGCACGATGGCGGTGAAGAAGATATAGCCGAAGCCGGTCAGAAACCGGATCACCGCCTCCTCGAACTCATGCCGGGTGAGCGCGCCGATCCGGCACTCCTCGAGGATCTTGCGCGCCCCCAGCGCGGTGAAGAGCGCCACCGCGCCATGACCCAGGGCAAGCGCAACCACACCCGTGCCATCCCCCGAGGCCATCGGGCCGATTCCCAAAACCCCCAGCACAAACACCCCCAGCGCCGCGCCCCAGAGCGTCACCGCCCCGAAGAGCGCGCCGAACCCGATGCCCGCGCCCCAGAGGAGCGACCAGAGCAGCGCGGGCCGGAACGGCGCGCCGGTGGCAAAGCTCATCGCCACCGCCAGCGTCACCGCGATGACGAAACACCACAGCGCCCCCAGCACCGGCGCCGTCACGGAACCGTATCTCAGGGTCTTCATGCGACACCCCGCATCTTCTTCTCTTTCCAAATACGCAAAAAACCGCCCGCGCGGCCGGGCGCTCCGCCGGTCATGACGCGCGCGCTCAAAGCCCTTCCTCCCGGCTCATCACCTTGAAGAAGAAGAGCGAAAAGAGCAGCAGGCAGCAGAAGATCACCACCGCCACCGCCGCGCCCGCGCCGATGTTCGACAGCGCAAAGGCCTGTTCGTAGACATTCACCGTCAGCACCCGCGTGCCGGCATTGCCGCCCGTCAGCAGGAAGATGTCGTCGAACTTGTTGAAGGTCCAGATGAAGCGCAGCAGGAACAGCACCGAGAGGATCCCCAGCAGCTGCGGCAGCGACAGATACCAGAATTTCTGGAAGGGCGAGGCACCGTCCATGTCGGCGGCCTCGTACATGTCGTGGTCGATGCTCTGCATCCGCGCGAGGATGAAGAGGAACGACAGGGGGAAATAGCGCCAGATCTCGAACAGCGTCACCATCAGCAGCGCCAGCGGCCGCTCGCCGAAGAAATTGATCGCGCCCTCGCTCACCCCCATCTGGATCAGCAGCGCATTGGCCGAGCCCGAGAACGGATCGAAGAGCAGGATCCAGGCAAAGGCCACGGCGATCACCGGAGCCACATAGGGGAAGAGGTAAAGCCCGCGCAGGATGCCCTGACCCTTGAAGCTCTTGTTCAGCAGCATGGCGGCGAACAGCCCCATGATCAGCGCGCCGAGCGTGCCGAAGACCGTATAGAACAGCGTCACCCCCAGCACCGACCAGAATTCTCCGCCATCGAAGATCTGGGCGAAATTCTCCAGCGTGAAGTCAAAGCTCGTCAGGATGTTCCGCGCCTCTCCGCCCATGACCGGATCGCTGTCCGTGGCGCCGGGCCCCGCGAAATAGGCCTCCGTGGCGGTCACCGGAATGCGCAGCTGCTCGCGTGCGCCGCCCTCCCAGTCGCCAAATGCACAGGAGAGCCGCCCATCCGCGATGGTGCAGCGCGGGTCCAGTTCGCCCGCCTCCAGCCCCTCGGGCCAGGCGTCGCTCAGCGTGACCCCCAGAATGGGCTGGTCCTGCGAGGAGTTGCGCAGCCGGTAGCGCAGCGTCGCCTCATCGCCCGGTGCCGCCAGATCGCCGCGAATATCCTCGCGCACCACCGGGGCGGGCGGGCGCAGATCGGCGAGTCCCACCGGCTTGAAGCTGATCCAGAACACCGCCAGCAGCGGCAGGATCACCACCAGCGACACCGCCGCCAGCGTCGGAAACAGCAGCCCCCAGGCCAGCCGCGCCTCGCGTCTGGCCAGCGGGCCGGTGCCGGTGGGGGGCACAGCGTCTGTCATGGAAAACCTCCCGTCCCGGACGTGGTCCGGGACCTCCGGTCAGAGGTCCCGGCGCGGGGCGGCGATCAGTCGATCGCGCCCAGTTCCTCGTTCAGCCTGGCGACGGCGGCGGGGGCGTCGATCTGCCCGTCGATATACTCCCGCACCACCCGGTTCACCGCCTGGCTGTTGATCATCTTCGAGGCCAGCGCCAGCTGCCCGTCGGCCACGCCCCAGCGCTGCGCCACGTCGAGCCCGGCGACGATCTCGTCGATCATCTCCTGCGGGTAGAGGTCGCCCAGCGGCGCCTTGCGGTCCACGCCGACCGGCAGTTTCGACCATTCGGTGACGAATTTCTCAGGCGCGTCCGCCGTGCCGCGCCGGATCGGGAACTTGCCCTCGGGCGCGATGGCCAGCGTCTCCACATAGCCCTGGTCGAGCGAATATTCGACAAAGGCCTCGGCGGCGTCGGTGGCCGCGTCCGAGGTGATGCCGAAGAAGTTCAGGCTCGCCCAGGCGGCGCCGTCGGGGTTCGAGGGGCCGGAGAAATTGGTCACGATTCCGGTTTTCGAGGCCAGCTCGGTCGAGGTCGGGTCATCGTTGATGGTGGGCGGCGCGCTGTCGCGCAGGCCCGCCAGCTCGTCGAGGATGAAGGGCGACCAGATGATCATCGCGGCGTTGCCCGAGAAATAGAGCGTGCGCGACTGGTCCCAGTAGAGATCGCCCGGAGGCGAGGCCTCGGCGATGGTCTTGTAGAACTCCAGCACCTCGGTGGTCTTGGCCTCGTCGAGCGGTGCGAACCCGTCCGGCCCCACCGGCGACACGCCATTGGCGAGGAAGACATGTTCCAGCACCTGAGACATGAAGGCCTCGTCGACCTTGGTGGCGGCCACGAAGCCATACATCGACGGCGGATTGTGCAGCGCCTCCAGCGCCGTTTCGACGGCGGCGTAAGAGGTCGGCGCCTCCAGCCCCGCAGCGTCGAAGAGATCCTTGCGGTAAAGGATCATCTGCGTCCAGCCGTCGACCGGCACCGAGGCGTAACCGTCCTCGAAGCTCGCCATCGCCAGCGCGCCGGGCGCGAATGTGTCGGCGCCCAGATCCTCGATCACGTCGGTGGCGGCCTCCGGGTCGAGAATGCCCGCCTCGGCCCAGGGCAGGGCGTAGGAGAGCGGATGATAGATCACGTCCGGCAGGTCACCCGCGGCATAGGCGGCGGTGGCGCGGGTGCCAAGCTCGCTTTCGGTGACGGGGATCACCTCGACCTCATGACCCGACGCCTCGGCAAAGGCCGCCGCCATCGCCTCCTGACGGGCCAGCCGCTCGGGCTGCTCTTCGGTGGTCCAGAAGCGGATGGTCTCCGCCCCGGCGGCGCTGGCTGTCAGCGCAAGCGCCATGGCGGCGCTGCCCAAAAGCGGCATACGAATCGATTTCATCAGGTCCTCCTGTCACAAAGCGTCGGAAACGCACGGGTCGCCCGGCGGTCCCACGGGGGCCGGACGGTCAAAAAACGCGGATCTGGAGTGTCTGCCCCCGTGCCTGCGGCGCTTTCACCGCTTGGCCCCGCGCCCTCGGGCACGGGATCTGTGGCACGTCCTCGGTTCTCTGCCTTTGGCAGCATGCAAACAATTCTCCCGAGCGGGAGAATTGGCGCTCAAAGCGATTTGGGCAAGCGGAAAATCCGCCGCGCCGCAGCAATTTAGCCGGGATCGCTCACCCGTGGCTCAGATCGAAACCTTGGCCAAAAGCGCCTCGCGGTCGATCTCGCCCGCCTTGCCCGCCAGCGAGACGGCGCCGCGCTGCACGGCGACAAAGCTGTCGGCAAGCTCCCACATGAAATCGAAATACTGTTCCACGAGGATGATCGCCATGCCGCCCTGATCGCGCAGCTGCGAGATCACCCGCCCGATCTGCTGGATGATATTGGGCTGGATGCCCTCGGTCGGCTCGTCGAGCAGCAGCACGCGGGGCTTGGTGATCAGGGCGCGGGCGATGGCCAGCTGCTGCTGCTGCCCGCCCGAGAGATCGCCGCCCCGGCGGTGCAGGAAATCCTTGAGGATCGGGAACAGCTCGAAGATGTGGTCGGGCACCTTGTGCTCGGATTTCGGCAGGCAGGCAAAGCCGGTCTCGAGGTTCTCCTGCACCGTCATCAGCGGGAACACCTCGCGCCCCTGCGGCACATAGGCGATGCCCGCGCGCCCCGCCTGAAAGGCGTTGAGATGGTTGAGCGGCGCGCCGTCGAGCGTGATGGCGCCGCCGCTGTAAGGGTGGCGGCCCGCGATGGCCTTCAGCAGCGAGGTCTTGCCCACGCCGTTGGTGCCGGTCACGGCGGTGACCTTGCCGGGTTCCGCCGTCAGCGAGATGCCGTGCAGGATCTGGCTCTGGCCGTAATGCAGGGTGAGGTTGTCGACGCTCAGCATGAGGGACCTCCGGGCGCGGGGGCTTTGCGCGGCAGTGGCGCATCGTTCCGTCGGGATGTGCGGGGCGCCATGATCAGCGCCCCAGATAGACTTCGATGACCTCGGGATTCGAGGTCACGTGATCGAGCGAGCCTTCCGCCAGCACCGACCCTTCGCAGAGCACCGTCACCTTGCAGTCGAGCCGCCGGATGAACTCCATGTCGTGCTCGACCACCACCACCGCGTGTTTCTCGGCGGCGCGCTTCAGCAGGTCGGTGGTGTGTTCGCGCTCGGCGGGGGTCATGCCGGCCGCCGGCTCATCCACCAGCAAAAGGCGCGGGTCCTGCGCCAGCAGCATGCCGATCTCCAGCCATTGCTTTTGCCCGTGGCTCAGCTCGCCCGCGATGCGCGGCAGGCTGTCGGTCAGGCCGATGGTCTCGGCCAGCTCCTCTATCCGCGCGGCACCGCGCTTGGTCTTGTGGTAAAGCAACACGTCGAAGGGCCCGCGCTTGTTCTTCAGCGCCATGGCGAGGTTCTCGCGCACGGTCTGCGCCTCGAAGACGGTGGGTTTCTGGAACTTGCGCCCGACGCCCGCCATGGCGATCTGGCTTTCGCTCATCTTCAAGAGCGAGATGGATTTCTCGCCATAGATCACCTTGCCCTCGTCGGGCCGGGTCTTGCCGGTGATGATGTCCATGAAGGTGGTCTTGCCCGCGCCGTTGGGGCCGATGATGGCGCGCAGCTCCGGCTCGCCGATCTGGAAGCTCAGGTTGTTGATCGCCTTGAACCCGTCGAAGCTGACGGAGACACCGGACATTTCGAGAAGCGTTTTCATTTCTTCTCTCCTCCTTCAGCGCTGCCGCGCGTCGCGATCAGGTCGAACAGCCCGCCGATGCCCTTGGGGGCGAGCAGGGTGACGGCGACAAAGCTCACGCCCAGCAGCACAAGCCACCAGTCGGTCCACTGGATCGTGTAGAAACCCAGCGGGATGTTGGGCGCGCCGCCGCTGGTGAACCAGCTCGACAGCAGCGAGACGAAGGCCGCGCCAAGCGCCGCGCCGTAAAGCCGCCCGCGCCCGCCGATGGCGACCCAGACCGCCAGGTAGATCGAGGCGATGGGCGCGATCTCGTTGGGGTTGATGATGCCCGCCTGCGGGTAATAAAGCGCGCCCGCGATGCCCGCGACGATGCCGGTCAGGGTGAAGACGAAAAGCTTGTAGCTCTCCACATGGTAGCCGAGGAAGCGCACCCGGCTTTCATTGTCGCGAATGCCCCGGATCACCGATCCCATCTTGCCCGAGACCACCCAGGCAAAGAGCACATAGCCCGCCCCCAGCGCCACGGCCGAGGCCCAGAAGAAGGCGATGGAGATCTGCGCCTGCGGCACCGCGTCGAGGCCGGGCAGGTTCTGCAGCCCCGAAAGGCCGTTGTTGCCGCGCAGTCCGGATTCGTTCTGGAACAGGTACAGCGACAGCGCCAGCGTCATGGCCTGCGTCAGGATCGACAGGTAGACGCCGGTCACCCGCGAGCGGAAGGCGAGCCAGCCGAAGACCAGCGCAAGCAGGCCCGGCACCAGCACCACCATGGCGATCTGCAGCCAGAAACTATGCGCGAAGATCCAGATCGGCGGAAAGTCCGAGCTGCCCACCACGCCGAAGATCTGCGTGCCGATGGCGTCGTGGATCTCTTCCGGGGTGGGCGGGATGGCGGCGGCGCGCAGGCTTTCGGTGATGATGATCTCGATGCGCGCATACATCAGCCACATGCCGATCATATAGCCGCCGAGCCCGAAAAACGCCATGTGGCCCAGCGACAGGATGCCGGTGTAGCCCCAGACCACATCCATGGCGATGGCCACCAGCATCAGGCAGAGCGTCTTGCCCAGCGTCTTGACGAAGCTCGTGGAGATCATGCCGTTGCCGGTCGCTTCCGACAGCACGGTGACGATCAGCACGAAGACCGCGAGCGAAAGCAGGAACCAGAAGACCGAGCGGTTCTGGGACAGGAAACTGCCGTTCATGACTGGATCTCCCTGAAGGCGGGGCGGGGCAGGGAGGCCGCCGCGCCGCCGCAAATCTTCCCTGAGTATTTGGGGAAAGATGAAAGACGATCCCTCCCCCTGCTTTCATCTTTCCGGAAAATACTCCCGCCGGAGGCAGGCCGGAACGCGGGGCCGGGTGCGGCTTGGCAGAAAGGCGTATCCATGCTCAATCCCCCGCCGCGCGGCCCTTGAGGGCGACGATGCCCTTGGGGCGGAACTGGATGAAGAGGATGATGAAGAGGATCATATAGGTCTGCGCCGCCAGCGTGTTGGACGGGTTGAAATACTCGATCCCTTTCTGGAGGATGCCGATCAGCCCGGCGCCCGCCAGCGTGCCCCAGACATTGCCGACGCCGCCCACGACCACGGTCATGAAGCTCTGCACGATGTAATCGGCGCCCATCTCCGAGGTGACCTTGGCATAAAGCCCGATGGCCACCCCCGCGATGCCGGCGATGCCCGAGCCGAGGCCGAAGGTCAGCATGTTGATCTTGTCGGGGTTGATGCCCATGGAGGCCGCCATGCCGGGGTTCTGCGTCACCGCGCGTACCTCCAGACCCAGCCGGGTCTTGTTCAGCACGAAGAGGATGAGCCCGAGAAAGATCAGCGCCAGCACGAAGATCGCGATGCGGATATTGGCGATGCCCACCACATCGTTCAGCACCCAGGCGCCGTCGAGCCAGGAGGGCGAGGTCAGCGGCCGGGCCTGCGTGCCGAAGATGTTTTTGGCCAGCTGCTGCAGCGCGATGGAGATGCCGAAGGTGGCCAGCAGCGTTTCCAGCGGGCGGTGGTAGAGCCAGCGGATCACCAGCCGCTCCATCGCCACGCCCGCGCCAAAGGTCACCGCGAAGGCGAGCGGCAGGGCGACGATGATGCTGACGGTGTAGTCGGGGATGATCTGCTGCACCACATAGCCGGTATAGGCGCCCATCATGATGAACTCGCCATGGGCCATGTTGATCACGCCCATCACCCCGAAGGTGATGGCGAGCCCGATGGCGGCGAGGAAATAGATCGAGGCCAGCGACAGCGCGTCGAGCCCGAGATCGAGCATCTGGTTGAAGAACACGCGGGTCTCCACCTCGTCGAGCGCCTCGCGGGCGGCCGAGGTGATGCTGGCGTCCGTCTCGTCGTATTCCTCGTAAAACACATGGGCGCTGACGGCGGTCGCCTCATCCGCCTTTGTGACCAGCGGCGGCACGGTGCCTGCGGCGGCCAGCGCCGCATAGGCGCGGTCGCGGCCGTCTTCGCTGACAAGCTGGCCCAGCGGCACGCCGCCCACCGCGCCATCGGCGATGTTCTCGGTCAGCGCGGCCTTGATCTGGTCGCGGCTCCAGATGGCGGGCGCGAGGCCGGCCTCGACAAGCCGGGCATAGGCCTCGTCTTCGGTCAGATCCTTGCCGGGCGTTAGGGTGCGGGCGATGTTGGCGTTCTCGGGCAGCGCCGTGGCCACGCCGGGTTTGGTGGTGAGGATCTGGTTCAGCACCGCGCGCACATCCACCGACAGCGCGCCGGACAGCGCCTCGATGGCGGCGATGCGCTCGTCTGCCGTATCGCCGAAGCGGGCGGCGAGCATGCCCGCCAGCCGCTCCTTGCGGGCCAGCAGCTCTGGATCGGTCTCGCCCGCGATGGAGTTGCGCAGCGGCTCCAGCTGGTCGGGTTCGGGGCTGCGGGCGATGGCGTCGAGCGCGGCGCTGCGGCGGGTAATGTCGGGATCGGAAAGCTGGAACTGCACCAGCGCGGTGGCGATGACCCGGCGGACGCCGCCATTGGGGCGGATCTGGGTCATCTCGGAGCCGGGCGCGGTGCCGGCGGGGGCGCCGCTGGCAATATCGCTCAGCGCATAATCGTCGCCCTGTTTCTCTGCGAAATAGAACAGCCCGTCGCTGCTGCGCTGATAGACGCCACGGTCGGCCCAGCGTTCGAGAAACAGCGGCACCGAAGGAAGGCCCGAGGCGGTCAGGGCCTCGATGAGCGTGCCGACGCTTTGCCGCCCGGGGCTGGCGACCTCTTCGGCCTGGGTCTGGAGGATCGTCTGAAGATCCTGATCCTGTGCCCGTGCCGGTCCCGCCGGCATGCAGAGACACAGAACGAGCGCGAAGGCGAGAAGAAGCGCACGCAACATATGGCAGCCTTTACGGAAAATCCGGAGGGGAGGAGAGGGGCGGGCGCGAAGGGAGACCGCGCCCGCCGCCGGAGTGGCTCAGATCAGTAGTTCGACTTGATCTGGACGCAGGTCGAGGTCTCGGTGTTGTACATGCCGCACTCGAGCTCTTTCCAGTCGGACTTGAGCGGAGCGGATTCCGGCAGGTAGTCGGTCCAGGCGTCGCCGGGGACCGGCTCGGTCTGCGAGATGATGTCGAACTGACCGTCGGCGCGGATCTCGCCGATCAGCACCGGCTTGGACAGGTGGTGGTTGGTGCCCATCACCGCCATGCCGCCGGTCAGGTTCGGGAACTCGAGGCCCCACATGTTTTCGCGCACGGCGTCAACGTCGGTGGTGCCGGCGGCTTCGACGGCCTTCACCCACATGTTGAAGCCGATGTAATGCGCTTCCATGGGGTCGTTGGTCACGCGCTTGTCGTCGCCGATGAACTCATGCCATTCCTTGATGAACTCGGCGTTTTCCGGCGTGTCGGCGGTCATGAAGTAGTTCCATGCAGCCAGGTGGCCGACGAGGTTCGAGGTGTCGAGGCCCGACAGCTCTTCTTCACCCACCGAGAAGGCCACGACCGGGATGTCGTCTGCCGACACATTCGCCGCCGCGAGTTCCTTGTAGAACCCGATGTTGGCATCGCCGTTGATGGTCGAGATCACGCCGACCTGCTTGCCGTCTTCGCCCAGGGCGACGACGTCGGCCACGATGGTCGACCAGTCGGATTGACCGAAGGGCGTGTAGTTCACGAAGATGTCCTCTTCGGCAATGCCCTTGTCCTTGAGGTAGGATTCCAGAATGTTGTTCGTGGTGCGCGGATAGACATAGTCTGTGCCGAGCAGCGCGAATTTCTCGACGCCCAGTTCGTCAAGGAAGTAATCGACGGCAGGGATCGCCTGCTGGTTCGGGGCGGCGCCGGTGTAGAACACGTTCTTAGAGGATTCCTCGCCCTCATACTGCACCGGGTAGAAATAGAGCGCGTTGAGTTCTTCGAGGACAGGCAGAACGGCTTTGCGGCTCGACGAGGTCCAGGAGCCGAAGGTCACGTCGACCTCGTCGTTCGAAATCAGCTCACGCGCCTTTTCCGCGAACAGCGGCCAGTCGGAGGCCGGATCCTTGACCACGGCTTCCAGCTCGCAGCCCAGCAGGCCACCGGCGGCGTTCTGCTTGGCGATCAGCATCAGCATCGTGTCTTTCAGCGTGGTCTCCGAGATCGCCATCGTGCCGGACAGCGAGTGCAGAACGCCCACCTTGATCGGGCAGGTCACGTCTTGTGCCGAGGCTGCGCCAGCGGCGAACAGCGCCGCGGCGGCCACGCCCGAAAGTTTCAGCGTTTTAATCATTAGGTAACATCCCTTGTGCGCGGCGCGATCCTCCCGTCGCCGCCCCGCCTGTTCGGCCGGGCGGGGCAGAAAATGACTGCTCGCCGCTTCGTTGTTGTTGCGCCCCGACCGTGCTTGCACGTTTTCGTGCCGTGCCGGGGCATCCCCGTTTTTGCACTCCTCCCGGAGCACGCCCCTTTGATTAGCGGAGCGTCGGGGTGCCTCCACGTCAATTTCCGGAAGGTGCCGGGCCCGGGGAATTTTTGCACATTTTGCGTGCATGTTTTGGGTTGTGTGTGTATTTTTTGGGCGCTGATTTGCGTCAGTTTCGTGGCATAGGGGAGAATACGGCCCGGAAATCGCGACTTCGGGATTCGTATGCCGGCGTTGCCTAAGTTTTGGGCTTTGGCCTCGTGGGGGACAAAATTTTGCCTGGGGGGCCTTTTCCTTATGCCCGGAAAGTTGGAGTTTGAGGCGCAGAGCGAAGGGAATACAATGAGCGCCAAGCAAGCCCCGATCTTCAACGAAATGATGAACGGCGGAGACGTTCGCGCCGCCTATCGAAATCTCGAACAATGGTATCGCTCCATGCCTGCGGAGCTCCGAAGCCTCAAGCAATCCGAGGCCGAGGCGCTGTTCCGGCGGGTGGGGATCACCTTTGCCGTCTATGGTGAAGGCGGCGACCCGGAGCGGCTGATCCCGTTCGACATGTTCCCGCGGGTGCTGACCGATACCGAATGGCGCAAGCTCGACCGCGGCATCCGCCAGCGGGCCGCGGCGCTCAACGCCTTTCTCTGCGATGTCTACGGGCGGCGCGAGATCATCCGCGCGGGCCGCATTCCCGAACATCTGGTCACCAATAACGAGGCCTATGAAAAGGCCGCCGTGGGCTTCATGCCGCCCAAGGGCGTGTTCAGCCATATCGTCGGCGTCGATCTGGTGCGCACCGGGCCCGACCAGTTCTATGTGTTGGAAGACAACTGCCGGACGCCCTCGGGTGTGAGCTACATGCTCCAGAACCGCGAGATCATGATGCGCATGTTCCCGCAGCTCTTCATGGAGAACCGCATTGCGCCGGTCGACGGCTATGCCGGGCTTCTGAAAAAGACGCTGGCCTCGGTGGCGCCCAAGAAATGCATGAGCGAGCCGAATATCGTGATCCTCACGCCCGGCCAGTTCAACTCTGCCTATTACGAACATTCCTTCCTGGCCGATCTCATGGGGGTCGAGCTGGTCGAGGGGCAGGATCTTTTCGTCGAGGGCGATTTCGTCTGGATGAAGACCACCGAGGGCCCCAAGAAGGTGGATGTGATCTATCGCCGGATCGACGACAGTTTCCTCGATCCGCTGTGCTTCCGCCCGGATTCGATGCTGGGCGTGCCGGGGCTGATGGATGTCTACCGCTCGGGCGGCGTGACGATCTGCTCGGCGCCGGGCGCGGGCGTGGCCGACGACAAGGCGATCTACACCTATGTGCCCGAGATGGTCCGCTTTTATCTCGGCGAGGAGCCGGTGCTGGAAAACGTGCCCACCTGGCAATGCGCCAAGAAGGACGATTGCAAATACGTGCTCGAACACCTGCCGGAGCTGGTGGTGAAAGAGGTGCACGGATCGGGCGGCTACGGTATGCTGGTGGGGCCGAAATCGGACAAATCCACCATCGAGGCCTTCGAGGCCAAGATCCGCGAGAACCCCGAGAACTACATCGCGCAGCCGACGCTCTCGCTTTCGGCCTGCCCGACCTTCGTGGAGGAGGGCATCGCGCCGCGCCATGTGGACCTGCGCCCCTATTGTCTCGTGGGCGAAAAGATCGAACTCGTGCCGGGCGGGCTGACCCGCGTGGCGCTGACCGAAGGGTCGCTGGTGGTGAACTCCTCGCAGGGCGGGGGCGTGAAAGACACCTGGATCCTGGCGGAGTGAACAAGACATGCTGAGCCGCACCGCAGATCACCTTTACTGGATGGCCCGCTATCTCGAGCGCGCCGAAACCACCGCGCGCCTGCTCGAAGTGGGCGCCCGCAACGCTTTGCTGCCCGATCCCTCGGGCGGCTATCGCAACGACTGGGAGGCCGTGCTTCAGGCCAAGGGCACGCTGGAAGAGTTCAAGGAAAAATACGGCGAGCCCAACCAGCGCAATATCGAAACCTGGCTGTTCTTCGATGCCGAGAACCCGTCCTCTGTGCTCTCCTGCATCAACGCCGCGCGCGAGAATGCCCGCGTGGTGCGCACCGCGCTGACCGCGCCGGTCTGGGATGCGATCAACTCTGCATTCCAGGAGCTCAAGCAGCTTCAGCGCACCGAGCGCAGCAAGCTCATGCTGAGCGATCTCAGCGAATGGACGCTGCGCATCTGTCATCTCGTGCGGGGCTGCATTCAGGCCACGCAACTGCGCAATGACGGCTACGACTTCATGGGCATCGGGACCTCTGTCGAGCGTGCCGACAACACCGCGCGGCTGATCGACGTGAAATATTACGTGCTGCTGCCGTCGCTCTCCTATGTCGGCTCCGGCCTCGATCAGAGCCAGTGGGCGCTGCTCTTGCAGTCGATGACCGCGCAGCGCGCCTTCAACTGGACCTATACCGGCGAGATCACCGCGCAGAAGATCGCGCATCTGCTGATCCTCAACCGCAAGTTCCCGCGCTCGCTTTTGTCCTGTGTGCATTGGACCTGCGAGCATCTCGACAATATCGCCGAGAATTACCAGACCGGCACCCGCGCGCAGGATGTGGCGCATCAGCTTCTCGACGATCTGAACCGCGCCTCGGTCGAGGACATCTTCGACGAAGGGCTGCACGAGTTCCTGGCGCGCTTCATGGCGCGCAACGCGGGGCTCGCGACCACGGTTCAGGATGTCTATCTGCATGGGATCCCGGCATGAAACTGAGCGTGCGCCACACCACCCGTTACCGTTTCGACCATCCCGTGCGCGGGGTGGTGCAATCCTTGCGTCTCTGGCCCGCCGACTGTGCTTCGCAAAAGGTGCTGTCCTGGGAGGTGAAAACCGAGGGCGCGCTGCGCGGAGCGGAATTCACCGATGGCGCGGGCGACCGCACCGCGCTCGCTAGCTGGCGCGGCCCGCTTGACGAGCTGAGCGTCGTCGTGACCGGCGAGGTCGAGACCGTCGATCTTTTCGGCGTGCTGCGCGATCACCGCGAAAAGGGGCCGGCCTCGCTCTATCTGCGCTCCACCAAGTTCATCCGCCCCGACAACGACCTGCGCGCGTTGTCGGCCTCGGCGCTGGACGGGATGAAAGCGGCCTCCGATCTCGACCGGGCGCACGCGCTGTCGGGCGCCGTAGCCGAGGCCATCGACTATGCGCCGGGCGAGACCAAGCCGCACACCACCGCCGCCGAGGCGCTGTCGGGCGGCAAGGGCGTGTGTCAGGACCACGCGCATGCGCTCATCGCCGTGGCGCATGTGGCCGGCATTCCCGCGCGCTACGTCACCGGCTATTTGCAGGCGGACGAGGACGGCAAGCCGCATGAGGCCAGCCACGCCTGGGCCGAGCTGTTCGTGCCGGATCTCGGCTGGGTCGGTTTCGACCCGTCGAACCGCTGCTGCCCGGACGAGCGTTATATCCGCCTCGGCTCGGGCTTTGACGCGCAGGACGCGGCACCGATCCGGGGGGTGGTCCAGGGCAGCACGCCCGACGAGCATCTGACCGTCGAGGTCATCGTGACCGCCGAACAGGGCCAGCAACAGCAGTAAACGGCGGCATCTGCGCCGTTCGGGCCCATTGCCCGGCGGGCCGCGCGGCTCTATAGCCGATGCGGGGCAGGGTGCTTTCAGGGGATTCGGGATGACCTATTGCGTGGGATTGCTGTTGGATGCGGGCATGGTTCTGCTCTCCGACACGCGCACCAATGCGGGGCTCGACAACATCGCGACCTATCGCAAGATGTTTCTCTTCGAGACCCCGGGCGAGCGGGCCATCGGCATCATGACCGCCGGTTCGCTGTCGATCACCCAGACCACCATGGCGCGGCTGACCGATGCCAATGACGATCCGGAAAGCGACCGGTCGATCCTGCGGGCGCCGACCATGTTGCAGGTGGCGGAGATCGTCGGCGGTATGCTGTCGGACGTCACCACCGAAGTCTCGGCCAAGATGGAACGCATGAGCCAAGGCGCCACCGCCTCGATGATCGTGGCGGGGCAGCGCAAAGGCGGCCCGATGCGCATGTTCCTGGTCTATCCCGAGGGCAATTTCATCGAGGCGACGCAGGACACGCCGTTCCTGCAGATCGGCGAGCACAAATATGGCAAGCCGATCCTCGACCGGGTGATCGAGCCCGGTACCTCGCTGGCCGATGCCGAGAAGGCGGTGCTGCTGTCGATGGATTCCACCCTGCGGTCGAACCTCAGCGTCGGCATGCCGCTGGATATGGCGATCATCGAAACCGATGCGCTTCAGATCAGCCGGCGTCGCCGGATCGAAGCCGATGACGAGGGCTTTGCCCGGATGAGCGCCGCCTGGTCCGAGGCGCTGCGCAACGCCTTCCAGCAGATCGACCCGATCTGAAGGGCGCCTGAGGTCAGAACAGCGTGATCTCGCCATGGGCGGGGCGCGGCGCGGGGGGGATCACCGGCGCCACCGCCTCCACCTCGCCGGGGACGATGAACTGCTTGACCCGCCCGTCGGTCGGCCAGAAGCGAATGCGCCGCGCGGCGTTGCCGCCGGTGCTTTGCGAGGCGAGCGGAATGCCTTCGTTTTGCAGAAACTCCTTTGCGAAGGCGACATTGGACACGCCGATGTCGCGCAGCTGGGTGATCATCTTGGCGCCGCCGAAGAGCTTGGCGATCATCCGGTTCTTGCGGGCGCCGCGTTTCAGCAGCCCGTTGATCAGCAGCTCCATGGAATAGGCGCCATAACGCACATCCTCGCCATCCTTGCCGGCGCGGTGCGGCAAGAGGAAATGATTCATGCCGCCGACCCGGGCAACCGGATCGGTCAGGCAGACGGCGGCGCAGGATCCCAGCACCGTGGACAGCACGCACTGCGGATCGTCCGAGATGTGGTATTCGCCCTGGATGACGTTCACGAGTTTTTCCGTTTGATCCATCATTTTGCTGTCGCCCTCTGGCTGGCCTGGGTCTGGCCGGCGGCGCAGGCGCGCAACAGCGCCGGGCCGATCCTGGGCAGGGCCAGGCTGGATTGCGCCGCGCCGATCTGCATCGCGGCGCGCGGCATCCCGTAGACGATGCTGGTGGCCTTGTCCTGAGCGATGGTGACGGCGCCGGCATCGCGCAGTGCCTTCATCCCCTCGGCCCCGTCGCGGCCCATGCCGGTCAGCAGTGCCACGACTGCCCGTCTGGCCCCGGGCACGGCGGAGTGGAACAGCGCATCGACCGAAGGCATATGGCCCGAGATCGGAGCGCCGGCCTCCAGTGCGATGCGCATCGGCTTGCCGCCCGCCAGGCGCATATGCGCGCGACTGCCCGCGGCCAGAACGATCTCGCCATGATCCACGGTATCGCCGTCGCGCGCGGGACGCACCCGCGCCGCGCATTGCCGGTCGAGCAGGCGGGTGAGGCTTTCTCCGAACCCGCCGCCGGTGTGCTGCACGATGAAGGTCGGCGGGCAATCCGCGGGAAAGCTGGACAGCACACAGAGCAGCGCATCGACCCCGCCGGTGGAGGCGCCGATCAGGATGAAGCGATTGCTGCGCCCGGCGGCAGGGGCCTCGGGAGCCGCGGCCGGGCGCAGCGCGGCCGGGGGGGCTGTGGCGGGGCCCAGACGCCGGGCGGCGCGGGTCACGCTGCGCAGGGTTTCGACGAGCCGTTCCGCAGAGACGCCGGTGTCCACCGCGAAGAGATCGGAGGTCCGGCCCCAGGGCGAGTCCGCATCGCGGCCGCCGGCGTCGGGGGAGCCGGTGATCACCAGCCAGCGCACATCGAGCGCGGCGAACAACGCGCGCATCACCTCGAATTCCGGCGCCCGGGCGAGCGCCCCGGCGATCAGCACCGCCATGGGCTCGCGTTCTTCGACCTCGGCATAGGTGGTCATCAGGTCGTGGGTCTCGGCCACAACGTCGATCACGGGCGAGGCGCCCATTTCCTGCGACAGACGGCGGCGCAAGGCCCTGTCCGGAATGGCGATGATCAGCGAGATCGGACGCATCGACGCCCCTTTCGATATGCTGGCCAGGCGTGCGGGGCACGGCGGCGGAGAGGGAACGGGCCGGTGCCCCTTGGGCCGCGGGAGAGACGGCGGCGGTGCTGGCCCGGGCGGGTGGCGGCGCTCAGAACAGTTCGGGCGCGTTTGCGGCAAGATCCTCCTGTGTTGCGCCGCTCAGGCGGCGGCTGAGGGTGCGCAGCGGAATGGCGGAGAGCTCTGACGACAGGTCGAGCACCGTGTCTGCATCGACCCGGAGCGAGAGTTTTTCCACATAGGCGGCCAGCGCATCGGTGGATTGCGCCAGCATGTCGAGCTCTTGCAGCGCCGTGACCGCCACCGTCCCCAGCCGCCCGTTTCTGGCGGCATAGAAATGTTCCATCCCGTGTTCCAGCCGCTCCAGCCGGTGCTGCAAATGGCGGATTTCTCTCGACAGCAGGCGGGTCGCATCGGCGGGGGTGAGGTGGATGTCAGTCAGTCGCATGTCACAGCTTTCCCACCACGCTCTCGATGCATTGCTTCATCGCCAGCGAGGTGAAAGGTTTCTTGATCATGTTGTTGAGGCCCCATTTTTTGGCCGCGGCGACCATGTCGGGGGTGGGTTTACCGGTGACGAGGATAAAGCCCATGCGCTGCGTCGCCTTGTTCTGACGCACGGCCTGGAGCAGCGCCAGCCCGTCCATGTTGGGCATGTTGAAATCCGACAGCACCAGATGCACCGGGCTGGCGGCCAGACGCGCCAGCGCCTTCTGGCCGTCGTTCTCGGTCTGGTAATTCGCGATGCCGATCTCGTCGAGCGCCTGGGTGATCAGACCGCGGCTCGTGG
This sequence comes from Salipiger pentaromativorans, assembly GCF_024721115.1. GTDB lineage: Bacteria > Pseudomonadota > Alphaproteobacteria > Rhodobacterales > Rhodobacteraceae > Salipiger > Salipiger pentaromativorans. The sequence goes on from NZ_JAMDHK010000014.1 coordinate 28,962, forward strand.
CCATGTCATCGACCACCATCACGCGCAGGGAATCTTTCAGACTCATTCTCGTCTCCTAAGTCGCGACAGCGCCACCCGATGCGGGCTTCTTGCGGTAGGTGGTGACCCCTGCGGTGGCGAGCGTCTGCAGTGCCGGGCCGGACACGCGCTCCGAATGGCCGATGAACAGAAACCCGTCGTCGCGCAGCATGGTGGCGAAACGCCCCCAAAGCGTCTGCTGGGTGTCCTGATCGAAATAGATCGCCACGTTACGGCAGAAGATGGCGTCGAACGGGCCATGAAAGGGCCAGGGGTCGATCAGGTTCAGCTCGGCGAAGGAGATCATCTGGCGCGGCGCCGCGGCCATCTCGAACTGATCTGCGCGGGCGCCGAGGCCGATCCAGCTTCGGCGCAGCTCGCTGGGGATCGTTTCGACCTCTTCCTGGGTATATTGTGCCGCCTTCGCCCGGCGCACGATGGCCGGGTCGATGTCGGTGGCGAGGATGCGGATGTCGCGTTGTGCGGCGTCGGGCAGCGCGTCGAGGATCGTCATGGCGATCGAGAACGGCTCTTGCCCCGAGGAACAGCCGGCCGACCAGATCCGGACGCGGGACTGCTGCGGAAAATCGGGAATCAACGCCTGCCTGAGCGTCTCGAAATGGTGTTTCTCGCGGAAGAAACTGGTCACATTGGTGGTGAGCGCCGAGATCAGTTCGAGCCGTTCGTCGGCCGCGTCGGGGGTTCCGAGAAGCGCCATGTAGTCTTGGAACCGGCTGATCTCACGCGCCCGCAGGCGCCGTGCGAGCCGGGAATAGACCAGCGGCTTCTTGCTTTCGGCGAGGCTGAGGCCGAATTCGGCGCGGGCCAGCCGCGCGAGCGCCCGGAAATCCTCGTCGGTAAAGCGGAAGTCCCGCGCCCCCGGTTCTGACGGAGCCGGGATCATCCCGCCGTTCCCATGTCATTGTCGAGCACCGCATCGAGATTGACCACGCGCACCATGTTTTCGCCCACGGAGATCACGCCGAGGATGGCCTGCCGCGCGGCTTCGGATTTGATGTCGGGGGTTTCCTGGATCGCGGATTTGTCTACCGAGAGGATCTCCGAGACCGATTCCACCAGCAGCCCGATGGTGGTGCCGCCGGCGGCGGCGACGATCACGACATTGCGTTCGTTGTCCGGTGTGGTGCCAAGCCCGAAGCGGGCCGCCAGATCGAAGATCGGGATCACCGCACCGCGCAGGTTCATCACGCCCAGCACATCGTCCGGCGTGTGCGGCAGCTTCGTCACCGGAGTCCAGCGGCGGATCTCGCGGATCTGAGTGATCTCGAGGCAGAAGCTCTGGTTACCCGCCGAAAAGGTGATGAACTCGAACTGGGTTTCGGTCGGGGCTTCGATAACATCAAGCATGGCGCAGCTCCAATCTGGGGGTCGATGCGAGCGGCAGGAAGGGCGCCGCGGGGTTGAGTTTCACAAGCTCGTCGGGATCGAGAATGAGGGCGATCTTGCCGTCGCCGAGAATCGTGGCAGCGGACACGCCCGGAATGGCGCCGTAGTTGCTTTCGAGGCTCTTGATCACCACCTGGCGCTGATCGTGGATCGCGCCGACGCGCAGTGCGGTGAGGCCCTGGCTCTCGGTGCTGACCAGCAGAAGCACGCCGCTTCCGGTGGTCGTCTCGCCACCCGACAGGCCGAGATTGCGCGCCACATCGACGATCGGGACGTAGGAGCCGCGCACCGAAATGACCTGGCCGTCGGTGCCGATGCAATGCAGGTCCTTGCGGTTCGGACGGATCGTCTCGATGATCGAGGCGATGGGGATCACCATGGTCTGATCCGAGATCGAGATGACGAACCCGTCCATCACCGCCAGCGTGAGCGGCAGCACGATGGTGAAGGTGGTTCCGCTGCCGGGCACCGAGGCGATGGACACGCGCCCGCCCAGCGCCGCGACCGCGTTCTTCACCACATCCATCCCAACTCCGCGCCCCGAGAGGTTGGACACCTCGGCGGCGGTGGAGAAGCCCGGCAGGAAGAGCAGGTTGTCGATTTCCTGTTCGGAGAGCTCGGCCTCGGGCGAGACCAGCCCCTTCTCGATGGCTTTCTCGAGGATGCGCGCGCGGTTCAGCCCGGCGCCGTCATCGGCGATCTCGATGAAGACGCTGCCCGAACGGTGCGAGGCCGAGAGCCGGATCGCGCCGACGGGGTCCTTGCCGGCGTCCTCGCGTTTCGCGGGCGGCTCCAGCCCGTGATCGACCGCGTTGCGCACCATGTGGGTAAGCGGATCGGCCAGCCGTTCGATCACGGTCTTGTCGACCTCGGTCGAGTCGCCCACCGTGACCAGCTTGGCCTTTTTGCCGGTCGCCTCGGAGGCTTCGCGGACGATCCGGGACATGCGCTGGAAGAGCGGCTTCACCGGCTGGGCGCGGATCGCCATCACCCCTTCCTGGATGTCGCGGGCCAGCAGTTTGTAGGCTTCGAGCTCGTTGGTGAGATGCGCGACCGCCGGCAGTTCCAGCTCTTCGATGCGCTGCGAGATCATCGCCTGGTTGATGATCAGTTCGCCCACCGTGTTGATCAGCCGGTCCACCCGCTCGAGATCGACGCGCAGCGTCGGGCGCGGCCCGCGGGGTTCGTCGCGCGGCGCGCTTTGCTTGGGCGGGGTCTTGGCTTCGGGCGGTTCGGTGGTCTTGGCCACGACAGGCGCCGCGGTCTCTGTCACGGGTTCCGCGGCCTCGGGGGGGGCGGGGCTCTCCTCCGGTGGCATCGGCGCGGGGGCGTCCTCGTCGCGCACCGAGATTTCCAGATCGCAGAGCGCATCGACGAATTCGAAAATCTCGTGCAGCACGGTCTCGTCCTCGCTGGTCTCCAGCGAGAGCTGCCAGTCGATCACCGCATCATTGGGATCGAAGGCATCGAATTCGGGCAGATGGCTCAGATCGGCCTGTACTGTCAATGTCCCCAGCTCCGCCAGCGCGTCGAAGAGCAGCAGCGGTTCGTGCCCGTTGGCGTAGAGCATCGGGGTGGGGTGAAAGCGGATGTCGAACCGGCGCAGCGTCGGCTCGGGCTCGGGCAGGTCGATGGGCATGGGCGCCGCGTCGAAATCGAGTGTCACCGCGTCGAAGGAGAAGGCTTCCTCGCGGTCCGCATCGCCGAGATGAGCCTCGAGCTCCTTGAGGATCGTGGCTTCGGATTCGGCGTTGGGTTCGCGGTCGTCGCGGGCAGCCTCGACGAGATCGGCAAGCTGGTCGCCGGAGCGGTGAAAGAGCAGCATCAGCTCTTCATCGACCTTCAGCTCATGCGAGCGGACCTTGTCCATGACCGTCTCGAAGGTATGGGCGAAGCTGACCAGCCGGTCGAGCGCAAAGGCGCCGGCGCCGCCCTTGATCGAATGCACCGCACGGAAGACCGCGTTGACCACATCCATATCCTCGGCGTTTTCTTCCATCGCCGAGAGCCCTTCGACAAGCGCTTCGAGCAGCTCCTCGCATTCTTCGAAAAACGTATCGCGGATCGAGTTTGTCGACATCGTCACACCACATGTCCGGTGAGGCGGCGCAGCACCGAGACCAGCGAGGAATCGTCGAAGGGTTTCACGATCCATCCGGTGGCGCCGGCGGTGCGCGCGCGCGCCTTGAGATCGGCGCCGCTTTCGGTGGTGAGCACGATGATCGGCACGGTGGTGCGGTTGGGGCCGTTGCGCAGCGTCTCGATCACGCCGAACCCGTCCATGTTGGGCATGTTGATGTCGGTGATCACGACATCGGGTTCGACATCGGCGAATTGCTCGACCCCTTCGACCCCGTCGCAGGCCGAATGATATTCGAACCCGGCGCCTTCCAGCGAGACGCGCAGCAGGTTTCGGATGGTTCGGGAATCGTCGATCGCGAGGACTTTGGTGGTCATTGCAGCGGGTCCTTGTCGAAGTGATCGGAGGCGAGGCCGAGCCGCTCGAGCCCGGCGCGGAAGGTGCCGTTGGTGTCGGTCAGGAGGAAGGGCAGCCCTTCGCTGGCCCATTGCTTCTCGGCCACGAGAAGGATTTGCAGCCGGTGCGAATCGAGACGCGCCACGTCGCGGGCCGAGATCGTCACCGGGCCGTGGCGGGCCCCGAGCAGGAAGGGCACAAGCGCATCCTCGCCATTGCGGTTCCGCGCGGGTTCGAGAACGTGATAGTGAACGTCGGTCATCGTGGGATCGGCACCTTTGGCAGCGTTGCGAGGTCGCGGGTCAATGCGCCCGGCAGGCCAAATCCCCCGCCGGATCAGCAAGACAAATACGGGCCGGGTCTTAACAAAGCGTTCTGGCGGGTGGTGATTTCGGCCCCGCTTGCGGCGCGGCTTCGAATTCTCCACAAACGGCGTAGCGGCGGAAGGAGAGCGGCATGGCACGCAACGGTGGGCAACTGGTGGTGGATTGTCTGATCGCGCTGGGCGCGCGGCGGGCCTTCGGGGTGCCGGGCGAAAGCTATCTGGCGGTGCTCGACGCGATGCATGACAGCAAGGGCCGGCTCGATTTCGTCAATTGCCGGCAGGAGGGCGGGGCGGCTTTCATGGCGGCGGCGCATGGCAAGCTGACGGGGACCCCCGGCATCTGCATGGTGACGCGCGGACCGGGCGCGACCAATGCCTCGATCGGGGTGCATACGGCGATGCAGGACAGCGCGCCGATGCTGCTGTTGGTGGGGCAGATTGCCACTGGGATGCGCGGGCGCGAGGCGTTTCAGGAGGTCGATTACCGCGCCGTCTTCGGCACCATGGCGAAATGGGCGGTGGAGATCGACGATGTGGCGCGCGTGCCCGAGATCCTGTCGCGCGCCTGGACCGTGGCCACCACCGGCCGCCCCGGCCCTGTGGTGATCGCGCTGCCCGAGGACATGCTGATGGCCAAGGCCGAAGTGGCGCCGCTCGACGGCCCTGTGCCGGTTTTCCCGCCCGAACCCGCGCCGGGCGCGGTGGTCGAGGCGCTTGAGATGCTGGAGCGCGCCGAGCGTCCGCTGATCGTGATGGGTGGCGCGCCCTGGGACCGTGCGGCCAGCGCGGCGCTGCAACGTTTTGCCGAAGGCTCGGATATTCCCGTGGCGACGGCCTTTCGCTATCAGGACCAGTTCGACAATCGCTCGCCCTGCTTTTGCGGCGATGCCGGGGTGGGGATGAGCGCGGCGGTCAAGGGGATTCTGCGCGATGCGGATGTGATTCTGGCGCTAGGCATCCGCTTTGGCGAGAACATGACCGATGGTTATACGCTGCTGCGGGTGCCGGACCCGGTTCAGAAGATCGTGCATGTCCATGCGTCCGATCGTGAAATCGGCAAGGTCTACCGTCCGGCGCTGGGCATTCACGCCTCGCCCGAGCGCTTTGCGCTGGCGCTTTCCGAAGCGGTGACGGGCGGCTGGGCGGGCTGGCGCGAATCCGCGCGCGCGGCCTATCTGGGCTTTATCGACAAGGCGCCGGCGCAGCCGGGGCCGGTGGATATGGTGGCGGTCTGCGCGCATTTGCGGGCGCGGCTCGCCGAGGACGAGCTGGTGCTGACCAATGGTGCGGGCAATTTCACCGTCTGGCCGACGCGGTTCTTCCGGTTCCGCCCGGGGATGCGGCTGTTGGGGCCGCAATCGGGGGCGATGGGATATGGTCTGCCCGCCGCGGTGGCGGCCAAGCTGGAGCGGCCGGAGGCGGTGGTCCTGTGTTTTGCCGGCGATGGCGATCTCCAGATGACCCTTCAGGAACTGGCCACCGCGCGGCAGGCCGGTGCGGCGGTGATCGTGATCGTGGTCAACAATGGCAGCTACGGCACGATCCGCGCGCATCAGGAGCGGGAATTTCCCGCCCGGGTCAGCGGCACCGATCTGCAAAACCCCGACTTCGCGGGCATCGCGCGGGCCTGCGGGCTGCATGGCGAGCTGGTCTCGGAGACGGCCCAGTTCGCCGACGCCTTCGAACGCGCGCTGGCCTCGCCCAGCGGCGCGCTGCTCGAGCTGACGGTCGATGCCGAGGCGCTGACGCCTTACCGGACGCTCAGCCAGATCCGCGCGGGCGTGTGACTGGCGGTCTCAAAATATGACGTTATATCATATGGTTGCGATTGGATCTTGACGTGCTCCTCAAAGCGTCCGTAGCAGCCGCAGCGCATCGTAGATCGCGGCATGGGTGTTGCGCGCCGAAACCGCGTCGCCGATGCGGAAAAGCTGGTATTGGCCCTCCGGGTTGTGCACCAGCTCTTGCGGCCGCAGCGCGATCAGCGCCTCGTAATCCACCTCGCCCTGATTGCGCGCGCCGGGTTTCAGCTCGAAATACAGCTCGTCGAGCGGGCGGGTGCCGCGGTTGACCACGACCTGATCCACCAGCCGTTCGGCGGTCGCCGGGCTGTAGTCGCTGCCAAGCGTGGCGCGCAGCCCATTGCCCTCGCGCGTGACCGCGTCGAGCCTCCAGGTCACCGTGAAGCGCAGGTCGCGGCCCTGCAACGCGCGCAGCGAGGGGGTGAGCGACATCGACATGACCTCGGAGGCGATGTTGCGGTCGCGGGTCACGATCTCGACGCTGGCGCCGGCGGCGGTGAGTTTCTCCGCCGCCTGAAGCGCCGCGAAATCGCCGGCGTCGTCGAAGATCAGCACATTGCTGCCGGGCTGCGCATCGCCCGACAGGATGTCCCAGGCGGTGACCACCAGCGCATCGCCCGTGTCGAGCCCCTCGGCATGGGGCAGCCCGCCGGTGGCGACGATCACCACGTCCGGCGCCTCGGCCAATACCGTCTCGGCATCGGCGAAGCTGTTGAAATGAAAGCGCACACCCATGCGCTCGCATTCCGCGAAACGCCAGTCGATAAGCGACATCATCTCGGCCCGGCGCGGGGTCTGCGCGGTCAGCCGCACCTGGCCGCCGGGATCGTTCGCCGCCTCGTGCACCACCACCTCATGGCCGCGCAGCGCCGCCACCCGCGCGGCTTCGAGCCCCGCCGGCCCGGCGCCCACGATCACCACGCGGCGTGCGGTCTCTGCCGGGGCGATGTCATGCGGCATTTCCAGTTCGCGCCCGGTCGAGGGGTTGTGCAGGCAGAGCGCCCCGCCGCCCATATAGATCCGGTCGAGACAGTAATTGGCGCCGACACAGGGGCGGATGCGGTCCTCTTCGCCGCGCAGGATCTTGGCGACGATATGCGGATCGGCCATATGCGCGCGGGTCATGCCGACCATGTCGAGCTTGCCGCTGGCGATGGCGTGGCGCGCGGTGGCGACATCCTGGATCTTGGCGGCGTGGAAGGTGGGCAGATCGCTCGCGGCGCGGATCTCGCCGGCAAAATCCAGATGCGGCGCGCTGCGCATCCCCTGCACGGGGATCACATCGGTCAGCGCCGCGTCGGTGTCGATGCGGCCCCGGATCACGTTGAGGAAATCCACCAGCCCGCTGGCCTTGAGCCGCCGGGTGATCTCGAGCCCCTCGTCCGGGGTGATGCCGGTCCGGGCGCATTCATCGGCCGAATAGCGGATGCCGACAATGAACGTCTCGCCCACGCGCTTGCGGATCGCGCCCAGCACCTCCATGGCAAAGCGCATGCGGTTGTCGAGCGACCCGCCCCAGGGCGCCTCCATCTCGTTGACCATCGGGGTCCAGAACTGGTCCATCAGATGGCCATAGGCTTCGAGCTCGATACCGTCGAGCCCCGCCGCCTGCATGCGCTCGGCGGCGCTGGCATAGTCCTCGATCAGCCGCGCGATATCCCAGTCCTCGGCGCGCTTGGGAAAGGCGCGGTGCGCCACCTCGCGGTCATGGCCGGCCGAGAGCGAGGGCAGCCAGTCGCCCTTGTCCCAGCGGGTGCGGCGGCCGAGATGGGTGAGCTGGATCATCACCGCGCAGCCATGCTCGTGGCAGGCGTCGCCAAGCGCGCGCATCCAGTCCACCACCTCGTCCTTCCAGGCCAGGATGTTGTTGAAGGCAGGCGGGCTGTCGCGCGAGACGCTGGCCGAGCCCGCCGTCATCGTCAGCGCGATCCCGGCGCGGGCGCGTTCCACATGATAGGCCCGGTAACGCGCCTTGGGCATCCCGTCTTCGGCATAGGCCGGTTCATGCGAGGACAGCATCAGGCGGTTCTTCAGCACCAGGTGTTTGAGGCGATAGGGCTGCAACAGCGGATCGGTGGACATGGCCGGACTCCTTCGGGGCTGCGGCGACGCTGCGAGAAATGTTCACTTATGTCAAGTTTGTGTTCATGACTGTCCATTTCCCTTGTTCCAAGAGGGGGCGGCGGCTAGACCGGGCGCATGACAGGGCAGACGGATGAGGATGCGGCCGCGAAGGCGGCGGGCTGGCGCGGATCGCGCGAGCTGTGGCTGGAGGCGGCCAAGCAAGCCTTTGTCGATGGCGGGCTCGAGGCGGTGAAGATCCAGCCTTTGGGGGCGCGGCTGAACCTCTCGCGCACCAGTTTCTATTGGTTTTTCAAGGATCGCGGCGCCTTGCTCGACGCGCTTCTGGCGCATTGGGAGGCGCAGAACACCGGCGCCATCGTGACCGCCTGCGCCGCCTATGCCGAGACCTTGCCCGAGGCGGTGCTGTCGCTGATCGGGGCGTTTCTGGACGAGACCGGCTTCGAGCCGCGCTTCGATTTCGCGGTGCGCGGCTGGGCGCATGGGGATGCGGGCGTCGCGGCGCAGGTGCAGGCGGCGGACGAGGCGCGGCTGGCGGCGATTCGCGAGATGTTCCGGCGGTTCGGGGTGACAGAGGCCGAGGCGGATGTCCGGGCGCGCACGGTCTATCTGACCCAGATGGGATATATCTCGATGCAGGTGCGCGAAACGCTGGAGACGCGGCTGTTGCGCGTCGCCGATTACGTCACGATCTTTGCGGGCCAACCACCGACGCCGGCGGATATGGCGCGGTTCCGCGCCCGGTTCGGCGTGGCCTGACAGGCGTTAGGGCAGGGGCGCGCAACGCGCCGCCGCCCAGGCGCGTGCCGGGCAGGGCGCCGGCTCAGCCCACAAGCTCCACCGCGACGGCGGTGGCCTCGCCGCCGCCGATGCAGAGGCAGGCGATGCCGCGGCGCAGCCCGCGGGCGCGCAGCGCATGCAGCAGCGTGACCAGGATGCGGGCCCCGGTCGCGCCGATGGGATGCCCCAGGGCGCAGGCGCCGCCGTTCACGTTGAGACGGTCGCGCGGAATGCCGATCTCTTGCGCAGCGGCCATCGAGACCACTGCAAAGGCTTCGTTGATCTCGAACAGATCGACCTCTGCCGCCGCCCAGCCGAGCTGGTCCAGCAGTTTGCGGATCGCCGGAATCGGCGCGGTGGTGAACCAGGCGGGTTCTTGCGAATGGGTCGCGTGGCCAAGGATGCGCGCCATCACGGGCATATCCTCGGCCACCGCCGTGGCCTCCGTGGTCAGCACCAGCGCCGCCGCGCCATCGGCATTGGCCGAGGAGCTCGCCGCGGTGATCGTCCCGCCCTCGCCGAAGGCGCTGCGCAGGCCGGGGATCTTGTCGGGAGCGATCTGCAAGGGGCGCTCGTCGCGCACGACCGTGACCTCGCCCTTGCGGGTACGGACCGTGACCGCAGCGCATTCCGCGTCGAAGGCGCCGCGTTCCACCGCCTGGCGCGCTCGCGTCAGCGTCTCGATGGCATAGCTGTCCTGATCCTCGCGGCTAAAGCCGTAGCGCTCTGCCGTGGCCTCGCCGAAAAGCCCCATGGGGCGACCCCGGTCATAGGCGTCTTCGAGCCCGTCCTTCATCATGTGGTCGAGCAGCTCGGAACTGCCCGCCTTGCGGCCCTTGCGCATCTCCGAAAGCAGAAAGGGCGCACCCGACATCGCCTCCATCCCGCCGGCGACGACGATTCCGGCGCTGCCCGCCCGGAGCAGGTCGTGGCCGATCATCACCGCCTTCATGCCCGATCCGCAGACCTTGTTCACCGTCGTGGCGCCGGTGGCATCCGCCAGCCCCGCGCCCCGCGCGGCCTGCCGCGCCGGCGCCTGCCCGAGCCCCGCCGGCAGCACGCAGCCCATGAGCACCTCCGACACCCGGTCGGGCGCCAGACCCGCATCGGAAACCGCCGCGCGGATCGCCGCCGTGCCGAGCTCTGTCGCGCTGACCCCCGACAGGGCCCCCATGAAGGCACCCAGCGGGGTGCGGCGCGCGGCGGAAATGACGATCGGGTTCGGGTCTCTGGGCATGGGGGGCTCCTCTTGGTGTTGCCGTTAGATTATGATCGTAATCATTCTTGTCAACATTAAGATTATGACTGTAATTTAACGATGAGCGAAAAGGGGGGATGCCCATGCGCATGAGCCGGAGCGATGCGGCGAAGAACCGGGAGCGCGTGGTCGCGACCGCAAGCGAGATGTTTCGTGCCGAAGGTTATGACGGCATCGGAATCGCCGGGCTGATGCAGGCGGCGGGGCTGACCAACGGGGCCTTCTACAAGCAGTTCGACAGCAAGGAAGCGCTGATCGCGGAGGCGACGGCCGAGGCGCTTGCCCGGAACGCAGAGGCCTGGCAGGCGGTGCTCGACTCGGCGCAGGGCGATCCGCTCGCCGCCGTTTCGGAGTGGTATCTTTCCGCGCCTCACATTGCCCATCGCGAGAAGGGATGCGCCTATGCGGCGCTGGCCAGCGAGGCGCCACGCCACGACGCGCGCGTGGGGAGGGCGTTCGAGGACGGGCTCCGGCACACGCTGTCGCTGATTTCCGGGGCGGCGGACGGTGACGATACCATGGCCATCCGTCTGCTGAGCCGGCTGATCGGCGCGCTGATGCTCGCCCGCGCGGTCCGCGACCCGGAGCTGGCGGCGTCGATCGTCGCGGCCAACAGGGCACCGGAGGCGCCCAGGGGGTCCTGAGCGGGTCCGGCTGTCCCAAGGAGATCATGCGCCGGGCGAGGGAAGCCCGCGCTCTCGGGGTCGGTATGGGTGGGTGTTTGAAGATGGTGCTGCCGGAGAGATTTGAACTCTCGACCTCTCCCTTACCAAGGGAGTGCTCTACCCCTGAGCTACGGCAGCGCCGGGACGCCTTGATGGCGTGGGCGGCTGATTAGACGCAAATCGAATCCGGTGCAAGCGCAATCTGGACGGTTTTTCGCCCCTGCTTTAAAGAAGGTCCATGGAGCGCAAGACAGGCAGCCAGAAACCCAAGGCGGATGATCGCGATGCGCGGCTGAAAGCGGCGCTGAAGGCGAATCTCGCGCGGCGAAAACAACAGGCCAGAGCGCGCGGAGCGGAGAAAGCCGCGCCGGGGCAGAGCAGTGAAAAGGATCAGTAGGACATGGATTCCATCGTCGTCACCGGGAATGGCCCGCTTTCGGGCCAGATCCCCATCGCGGGTGCCAAGAACGCCTGCCTGACCCTCATGCCGGCGACGCTGCTGTCGGACGAGCCGCTGACGCTGACCAACGCGCCGCGGCTGTCGGACATCCGTACCATGACGCTGCTGCTGCAATCGCTGGGCGCCGAGGTGCAGGGGTTGCAGGAGGATCAGGTTCTGGCGATGTCGAGCCACAGCCTGACCAGCACCCGCGCCGAATACGACATCGTGCGCAAGATGCGCGCCTCGATCCTGGTGCTCGGCCCGCTGCTGGCGCGGCACGGCCATGCCGAGGTCTCGCTGCCCGGCGGCTGCGCCATCGGTGCGCGGCCCGTCGATCTGCACCTGAAGGCGCTGGAGGCCATGGGCGCCGAGCTCGAGCTGAAAGAGGGCTATGTCCACGCCAAGGCGCCTGCCGGAGGCTTGCGGGGCGGGGTGGTGGAGTTTCCCTTCGTCACCGTGGGCGCGACCGAGAACGCGCTGATGGCCGCGACACTGGCCAAGGGCACCACGGTGCTGAAGAACGCCGCGCGCGAGCCCGAGATTGTCGATCTGGCGCAATGCCTGCGCAAGATGGGGGCGCAGATCGCGGGTGAGGGCACCGATACCATCGAGATCCAGGGCGTCGACCGGCTTGGCGGGGCGACTCACCGGGTGGTGACCGACCGGATCGAGCTGGGCACCTATATGCTGGCCCCGGCGATCTGCGGCGGCGAGGTGGAGTGCCTCGGCGGCACGATCGCGCTGGTCGAGAGCTTTTGCGAAAAGCTCGACGCGGCGGGGGTCGGCGTGGAGGAGACGGCGACCGGTCTCAAGGTCAGCCGCAAGAACGGGCGGGTGCGCGCGGTGGATGTGGTGACCGAGCCCTTCCCGGGCTTTCCGACCGATCTTCAGGCGCAGATGATGGCGCTGCTCTGCACCGCCGAGGGAACCTCGGTGCTCGAGGAGAAGATTTTCGAGAATCGCTTCATGCACGCGCCGGAACTGATACGCATGGGCGCCCAGATCGACGTGCATGGCGGCACCGCGACGGTGACGGGGGTCGAGAAGCTCAAGGGCGCGCCGGTGATGGCCACCGATCTGCGCGCCAGCGTCTCGCTGATTCTGGCGGGACTCGCCGCCGAGGGCGAAACGGTGGTAAGCCGGGTCTATCACCTCGATCGCGGCTATGAGCATGTGGTGCGCAAGCTGCGCGGGGTCGGGGCCAAGATCGAACGGGTGAAGGGCGATTGACGGACGCACGGTTTGAAGACGCAGGCGGCGGGCCGCTGAATCTCGGGGCGATGGACCCCGAGGATTTGCAGGTGCTCTCCGCGCTGCTGCAGGATGCGGTGCTGACCGCGGGCGATATTTCCTGGCAAAAACGGCACCGGCGGCTGGCGCTGCTGGTGAACCGTGTGCGGCGCGAGGACGGGGTGCACACCGTGCCGCCCGAGCGTGTGCGGGCGCTGGTCTCGGTCGAGAATGTGCAGGCGGTGGCCAGCCAGGGCGTTGCCCGTGGCGATGGAGAAACCGTGCTGTCGCTTCTCTCGGTGCAGTTCGAACCCGGAGAAGAGGGCGCGGGGTTTGTCGTCTTTACCCTGGCCGGCGACGGCGCGCTGCGGGCGCAGGTCGAAGCTCTGGAGCTTCGCCTGCGCGACGTGACCCGGCCGTATCGTGCCGTTTCCGGAAAACTGCCGGATCACGAAGGCTAGTCCGGCGGTTTACGGCGCCTGGATCGACTCGAGGAAATAGGCGAGCGACAGGATGCGCCCGCGGACCTCGATCTCGCTGCCGTAGCTGCCCATCTCCTCTGCGCTGTCCTTGAACCGCTGCCCCCAGACCGGCATCGGGTATCCGTGCCCGCGCACCCCGGTCCGCCCGTCGATCACCTGGATCATCGCGAGCATGGGAAAGGCGCCGTCGTTCCTGGCCGAGATCTGCGTGAGATCGGGCACCGGAACCGTCATCATCTCGGCCAGCGGGCCATCGCCCGTGCCCGAGACGCCGTGACAGGCGGCACAATGGTTCAGGTATTCGGCTTCCCCTGCCTGGTCGGCCTGTGCCGACAAGGGCAGGATGAGTGCCAGAACGGCACCCATGGCTGCAAAGGCTCTCATGTGAGTCCTCCTCCCTTTGCGTGGTCTCCCCGTCCTTCGGAATGTTAGCGCTACGAATTTTACCGGCCTTGACCGGGATCAAGGCGGCGCGCAGGTGCTTGAGGCAAGGGCGGGCAGCGGGTAAGAGGCGAAGGACACGCACAAGGACCTTGCCATGCCCGTCTTTCTCGACACGACCGAGCCGGATTTCGAGATCGAATTCGCCCGGCTCCTGAGCGCCAAGCGCGAGGACAGTCCCGATGTGGACGACATCGTCGCGGGGATCATCGCCGAGGTTCGGGCGGGGGGCGACGCGGCGCTGATCGAGCTGACGGCGAAATTCGACCGGCTGGAGCTGAGCCCGGAACGGCTTGCCTTCACGCGCGAAGAGATCGACGCCTATTGCGCGCAGGTGCCCGCCTCGGAACGGGCGGCGCTGGAGACGGCGGCGGAGCGCATCCGCGCCTACCATGTCCGCCAGATGCCCGAGAACGCGCTCTGGACCGATCCCGACGGCGCCACGCTGGGTTGGCGCTGGACGCCGGTCTCGGCGGCGGGGCTCTATGTGCCGGGCGGGCTGGCGAGCTATCCGTCCTCGGTTCTGATGAACGCCATTCCCGCCAAGGTGGCCGGTGTCGAGCGGATCTGCATCACCGTGCCCACCCCCGATGGCGAGGTGAATCCGCTGGTGCTGCTGGCGGCGCGGATCGCCGGGGTGGACGAGATCTACCGGCTGGGCGGGGCCCAGGCGATTGCGGCCTTGGCCTATGGCACGGAAACCGTGCGCCCGGTGGACAAGATCACCGGCCCGGGCAACGCCTTTGTCGCGGCGGCCAAGCGGCGGGTCTTCGGCAAGGTCGGCATCGACATGATCGCAGGCCCCTCCGAAATCCTGGTGATCGCCGACGCGGAGAACGATCCGGAATTCCTCGCCCTCGATCTGATGAGCCAGGCCGAGCATGACGAAAGCGCGCAGGCGATCCTGGTCACCACCGATGCGGCATTCGGACGGGCGGTGGCGGCCGAGGTCGACCGTCAGCTCGAGGTGCTGGAGCGCAGCGCCATCGCCGGCGCGAGCTGGCGCGATTTCGGCGCGGTGATCGTGGCGCGGGATCTCGACGAGGCGGCGGCGCTCTCGGACCGGGTGGCGCCGGAGCATCTGGAGCTGTGTGTCGCCGATCCGCAGGCGCTGTCCGAAAAGATCCACCATGCGGGCGCGATCTTTCTCGGCCAGTGGACGCCCGAGGCCATCGGGGATTACGTCGGAGGGCCGAACCATGTGCTGCCCACGGCCCGGTCCGCGCGGTTTTCGTCGGGGCTGTCGGTGCTGGATTTCCTCAAGCGCACCACGCTGGCGCAGATGTCGCCGCAGGCGCTGCGCGCCATCGGGCCCGCCGCCGAGGTGCTGGCGCAGTCGGAAAGCCTCGAAGCGCATGGGCTGAGCGTCACCGCGCGGCTGCGCAAGCTCAACCGCTGATCCCCCGCTCCCGCGCTCAGCCGCGCAGCCCGGCCACCGGGCGCGGTCCGGCGCCGACCGGGTCGTCCGGCAGCGGCGGCAGCGCCGTGACCGGCTGCACCAGCATCAGAACCGCTGTCTCGCAGCGGTAATAGGCTTCGTGGATGCGGGTCAGTTCCAGCGTGTGCATGCCTTTGGGCAGGGTCGGGGCGACGGCGCCGGGAAACAGCATGTCATAGCTCGGCCCCGGCGCGCCGTCTTTGCCGAAACGGCGCGGTACGGGCACTTTCGAGCCCATGAAATCCTTGGGAAACACCACGTCGACCCACGAGCGGACACGGGTCTCCGAGGTGTAGAACTTGGCGATCTCCTGCTCGACCAGCGGTTCCTGCTGCGCCAGCATCCCCAGGGCCGATCCCCAGGTGAACAGGACGACGCGTTCCAGAAGATCGCCGCATTCGGCCAGCGCATCCACCGCGATGGCGCCGCCCAGCGAATGGCCCACGACATAGATCTCGTCATAGGCCTTGTCGCCGTGCACATCGGCAACCTGATCGAGAACCTCCAGCACCCGGTGCCGCGCCTTGGCGCGCAGCCCGACATCGTCGTCGCCAAGCGCCTCGTCGCGCAGATAGGCCTTGGTGTAGGCCGAGATGTTGGAAAACTGCTCGAGCCATCCCAGGCTCCAGATCCACAGCATGATCAGCGCAAAGACCGAACCGCCGATCGTGGCGGTCCAGCCGGTCAGGCAGTTCCAGACGGTCTGAACGACGGGGATCTGTGTCAGCGAGTCCGGCAGGGTGATCGTGCCGTTGCCGATGGCCTGCATCAGAAAGATCGCCACCACGATCCACCACAGGATCAGCAGAAACGCCGCGATCACCATCGCCCAGGCCGCGCGCGGCGGGGCTTCGCCCCGGGCCAGCCAGCCGCGCACGCCGCCGGTCAGCCAGTAACGGATCAGGAAGAAGCCCCGCTTGAACCGCGCCCAGGGGGATTCGTTGCTCCAGTCGGGGACCAGATCGCCCCAATAGGCCTCGTAGACGTCGATTTCGCGGGTTTCGCCGCCCGCGCGCGCCGCGGCGGTCAGCCCGATGGCGCCGGTTGTCGGGCCGTCGCCCTCGTCGGTCTGTTCGACCCGCCAGCCGTCGGTGTAGTGCTGCAACGCCCTGACCAGCCGGTCGCGGGACTGGTGCCGCTCCTTGCGGGAAAAGCCGGGGACAAGAATGATGGCACGCCGGGACATGGCCGCGCTCCTGAAAATTCATCTAACCAATGAATCAGCATAGCATAAATACTCCTATGCGGGAAACGCGTCTCATCATCGCAGCCCCGCATTGCAGTGCCCGGCGCGGCACGCTAAGCCTTTCGGGCCCGCTGAAGGACTACGCCCATGAGCCATATCTCTCAGATCGACCTGGACGACGCCAACCTGCCGCCGCCCACGCCCGAGATCGAGCAGGAACGCCGTGTCGCCATGTTCGACCTCATGGAAGAGAACAGCTTTTCCCTGCCCGCGCGCGACGACCGCGCGGTGCCGCCCGGCCCCTACAAGCTGGGGCTGGCGATCCGCGAAAAGCGTCTGGTGTTCGACGTGTCCACCGAGGCCGATGAGAAAGCGGCGGAGTTTCATCTCTCGCTCTCGCCCTTCCGGCAGGTGGTGAAGGATTACTTTCAGATTTGCAAAAGCTATTTCGACGCGGTGAAAACCGCCGCGCCCAGCCAGATCGAGACCATCGACATGGCCCGCCGCGGCATCCACAACGAGGGCGCGCGCATCCTCCAGGAGCGGCTGGAGGGCAAGGCCGAGGTCGATGACGACACCGCGCGCCGGCTCTTTACCCTCATCTGCGTGCTGCATTTCGGGGGCTGAGGCTTGGCGGACCTGCCGCAATCGGTGCTTTTCTGCTGCGATCACAACGCGGTACGCTCTCCCATGGCCGAGGGGATCATGAAGAAGCTCTACGGCTTCGACACCTATGTGCAATCCGTCGGCGTGGTGAACGACCTCGAGGTGGACGGGTTCGCCATCGCGGTCTGCAAGGAGATCGGCGTCGAGCTGAGCAAACACCGTGCCCGCAGCTTCGAGGAGCTGGAGGAGATGGGCGAGGCGCTCTCGGGGTTCGACCTGATCGTCGCCATGTCACCGGCCTCGCAGCGCGCGGCGCTGGATCTCACGCGGTTTTACCACTTGACGGTGGAGTACTGGCCGATCATGGACCCGACCGGGCTGGGCGAGACCCGCGAGATGAAACTCAACGCCTATCGCCAGACCCGCGATCAGATTATGGACAAGCTCAAGAGCCGATGGGGAGACAGATGAGCGCCACCGACACCCTCCAGCGCTATTTCGACGCCTTCAATGCCAAGGACACCGAGGCGATGCTGGCCTGCCTCGCCACCGACGTGGCGCATCACGTCAACGAAGGGCAGATCCGCAGCGGCAAGACCAAATTCGCCGAATTCTGCGCCCACATGTCCCACTGCTATGACGAAACCCTCACCGATATGGTGGTGTTCGAGGCCGAGGACGGCACCCGTGGCGCCGCCGAGTACATCGTCAACGGCACATACCTGAACACCGATGCCGGGCTGCCCGAGGCGCATGGCCAGACCTACCGGCTGCCGGCGGGGTCGTTCTTTACCCTCAAGGACGGCAAGATCACTCGCGTGGTGACCTATTACAACCTCGCGGACTGGATCCGGCAGGTCAGCTGATGCGCGTCGAGGTGCTGACCGGCGCGGCGCTCGACGCCGCGCTCGACGATGTGGCGCGGCTGCGCATCGCGGTGTTCCGCGACTTTCCCTATCTCTACGATGGCGATGTCGCCTATGAGCGCCGCTATCTTCAGACCTATCGCGACAGCTCCGGTGCCGTGCTGGTCGGCGCCTTCGACGGCCCCCGGCTTGTGGGCGCCGCCACCGGCACGCCGATGGAGGATCACGCCGAGGATTTCGCCGCAGCCTTCGCGGGCACGGGCTACGATCTGGCGGAGGTCTTCTACTGCGCCGAATCCGTGCTGCTGCCCGCCTATCGGGGGCGGGGGATCGGGCACAGGTTCTTCGATCTGCGCGAGGGACATGCCCGCGCGCTGGGGCGCCGGCACGCGGCCTTCTGCGGCGTGCTGCGCGCGCCCGATCACCCGGCGCGCCCGGCCGATTATGCACCGCTAGACCCGTTCTGGCGTAAGCGCGGCTATGAAAAGCTCGATGGTGCACTTGCACATTTTCGATGGAAAGACCTCGGGGATACCGATCAATCGGACCATTCCTTGCAGTTCTGGATCAAATCGCTCTGATTCCCGGTTTTCCATTGGCTCTAAATATCCCGGGGTCCGGGGCAGCGCCCCGGCCTTCGCCTGCAACAAGGACGACGCCATGAAACTCGCCGCCGCCGCTTACAAGATGGATTTCCTCGACAACTGGGAGGCTTACGCCGCGAAGCTCACGGAATGGGTGGGCGAGGCCGCAGGGCAGGGCGCCGATCTGCTGGTCTTCCCGGAATACGGTGCGATGGAGCTGGCCACGCTGGCGGGCCGCGACGTGGCGCTGGATCTCGAAGCCTCGCTGCACGCGGTCTCGGAGGTCATTCCGCAGGTGGATGCGCTGCACTCGGAACTGGCAAAGACATATGACGTGCATATCCTCGCCGCCTCCGCCCCGGTCTTCGATGCCGGGATCGGCCCGCGCCCGGTGAACCGCGCGCGGTTCTTTGCACCCTCCGGTGCCATGGGCCATCAGGACAAGCAGATCATGACCCGCTTCGAGCGCGAGGAGTGGGACGTGGTGGGCGGCGGGCCGCTGACGCTTTTCGACACGGCGCTGGGCAAGATCGGCATCCTGATCTGCTATGACAGCGAATATCCGCTGCTGGCCCGCGCGCTGTCGGAGGCCGATCTGATCCTCGTGCCCTCCTGCACCGAGGCGGCGCATGGCTATCACCGGGTGCGAATCGGCGCGATGGCGCGAGCGCTGGAACAGCAATGCGTGACGGTGATGGCCTCGACCGTGGGCACCTGCGACTGGTCCGAGGCGGTGGACACAAATAGCGGCATGGGCGGGGTTTTCGGGCCGCCCGACACAGGCTTTCCCGCCAGCGGGGTGCTTGCCGAGGGCACAATGAACCGTCCCGGCTGGACCTATGCGGAGCTTGATCTTGACGCGGTCGCGCGGGTTCGCAAGGATGGGGTCGTGCTCAACCGCACCCACTGGGACGAGCAGGCCGGGCGTGACCGCCCCGCCGTCTTGCGGAGCCTTTCCTGATTTGCAGGGCAGATGTGCCCTTGAAAAAGGCGTCGTTTGGGCGCATATCGTTGTGCGTTCCGCAAACCAGCGCGGAATGGCACACACAGGAGATACCATGGCCAAGGAAGACATTCTCGAATTCCCCGGCGTCGTGAAGGAACTCCTGCCCAATGCGACATTCCGGGTCGAGCTCGAGAACGGCCATGAGATCATCGCACATACGGCAGGAAAGATGCGCAAGAACCGCATCCGGGTTCTGGCAGGCGACCGCGTTCAGGTGGAAATGACCCCCTACGATCTGACCAAGGGTCGGATCAACTATCGCTTCAAGTAAGCCCCGCATGGGCCTGACATCACCGGAAGATTCCGCATCGCGGATCGAAACCGCACGGGCCCGCGCATGAAACTTGTCCTCGGCTCCGGCAGCCCCCGCCGCCGCGAATTGCTCGCGCAGCTGGGTGTGACCCCCGCCGACATCCGCCCTCCCGACATCGACGAGGATCCCCGCAAGGGCGAGCTTCCGCGTCCCTATTGCGTGCGTCTCGCCCGCGAGAAGGCCGAGGCGATTCCCTGCGGGCCCGACGAGATCGTGCTCTCCGCCGACACCACCGTCGCGCTGGGCCGCCGAATCCTCGGCAAACCGGCCGACGAGAAGGAAGCGGCGGCGTTTCTGGTCGCCCTGTCCGGGCGCCGTCATCGTGTGATCACAGCCGTGGCCGTCAAACGCGGCGACCGGATCTGGGAGCGCGATGTCGTCACCCAGGTGCAGATGAAAAGCCTGTCGAACGAAGAGCTGAACGCCTATCTGCAAAGCGGCGACTGGCATGGCAAGGCGGGCGGCTATGGCATTCAGGGGCCTGCGGGCGCGTTTATTCCCTGGATCAACGGCAGTTTCACCGCCGTCGTCGGGCTGCCGCTGGCGGAAACCGCCGGGCTGCTGATCGCGGCGGGCTATCCTCTCTACAAGGCAGCATAGGGCAGCGTCATGAAGGGCCGCACCATCGCACTGGACGAGCTGGACGGGACGGAAGCCGCCGCGCTGATCGTCGATGGCCAGCTTCAGGATCTGCTGATCGACAGCGATCATCCGCGCCCCGGCACGATCTACCGCGCGACCGCGCTGCGCCCGATGAAGGGGCAGGGCGGCATGTTCCTGCAAACCCCGGACGGCACCGCCTTTCTGCGGCAGGTCAAGGGGCTGGCGCCGGGCGACGCGCTGCTGGTGCAGGTCACGGGCTATGCCGAGCCCGGCAAGGCGATCCCGGTCACCACGCGGCTGCTGTTCAAGTCGCGCTATGCCATCGTCACCCCCGGCGCGCCGGGCATCAACGTGTCGCGCCAGATCAAGGACGACGATCTGCGCGACGAGCTGCTGGCCATCGCCCATGAGGTGATGGAGGGCGATCACGGGCTGATCCTGCGCTCTTCCTGCGCGGGCGCCCATGCCCAGGACATCGCCGAGGACATCGAGGCCATGGCCCGGCTGGCGGCGCAGGTGTTGCAGGACAGCGCGGGCGAGCCTGAAACGCTGGTCGAGGGCGACGGGCCGCATGCGCTGGCCTGGCGGGAATGGGATACCGGCGATCTCGACGCCGCGCCCGGCAGCTTTGAGCGCCATAATGTGCATGACATGATCGACGCGCTGCGCAGCCCGCTGGTGCCGCTTGCGGGCGGCGGGTCGATGTGTATCGAGCCGACCCGCGCGCTGGTGGCCGTTGATATCAACACCGGCGGCGATACCTCGCCCGCGGCGGGGCTCAAGGCCAATATGTCGGCGCTGCGCGAGCTGCCCCGGCAGCTTCGGCTGCGGGGGCTGGGCGGGCAAATCCTGGTCGATCCCGCGCCCGCGCCCAAGAAGGACCGCCGCCAGATGGAGCAGGTGCTGCGCGCCGCGCTGCGTCAGGACGAGACCGAGACCATTCTCGCGGGCTGGACCCAGCTCGGTCTGATGGAATTGCAGCGCAAGCGCGAGCGCGTGCCGCTGCGGGAGGTGCTGACATGAGCTGTCCGATTTGCGGCAAACCCACCGAAGTCAAATACCGCCCCTTCTGTTCGAAACGCTGCGCCGATGTGGATCTGGCGAAATGGGTCTCGGGCAGCTACGCCATCCCCTCGACCGATCCCGAGGATATGGAAGAGGCCATCGAGGCCGCCGAAAAGGCCCGGCAAGAGGAAACCCGACATTGACTGCCATCACGCCCGAACTGCTCGAGACCATCCGCGCGAAATTCGCCTATGTGGAGGACTGCCCCTTCACCGGCCCGCGGATCTTTTTCGAAAACGCGGGCGGGGCGCTGACGCTGAAATCGGTGGTCGAGACCTCGGCGCGCTTTGCCGCGATTCCCGACAACCAGGGCCGCGACAACCCCGCCTCGGCGGCGCTGGGCGAGATCATCGCCAAGGCGCGCGAGGATGCGGCGCTGTTTCTGGGGGCGGAGACGGGCAAGGTGCTGCTGGGAGAAAGCGGGACGGAGCTGCTGTTCCGGCTGATCGCGGATGCCTGTCTTGGCACGCCGGAGGGTGTGGTGCTGGGCTCGACCGTGGAACATCCCGCCTCGCGCAGCGCCTGTGCACGCTGGGCCGAGGTGGCGGGCAAGCGCCATGTGCTGGTCCCGCATGACGACGCCACGGGCGTGGTGACGGCAGAGGCCTATGCGGCGGCGGTGACCGAAGATGTGCGCGTGGCGACGATCCTGCACACCTCGCCGGTGACCGGCATGGGCATGGATGTGCCCGCCATCGTCGCGGCGATCCGTTCCAAGGCGCCCGAGGCGCTGATCATCGTGGACGGCATCCAGCACGCCTGCCACGGCGGCATCGACATCGCGGGCTATGACATCGACGGCTATGTGATCTCGCCCTACAAGGTGTTTTCGCGCCATGGCTACGGGCTCGCCTGGGCCTCGGACCGGCTGTCGGCGCTGCCGCATGACGCGCTGATCGGCGGGCCTGCGGGCAGCTGGGAGCTTGGGACGCGCGATACCGGCGCCTATGCGACCTTTTCCGATGTGGTCGAGTATTTCGAATGGCTGGGCGGCGCGGTCTCGGACGAGACCGAGCCGCGCGCCCGCATCGCGGCGGCGGGCCGGGCGATCCACGATCACGAGGCGGCGCTGACCCGGGCCATGCTGCACGGCACCGGCAATCTGGCGGGGCTGGCCGAGATGCCGGGCGTGACGATCGTCGGCGGTGTGGACAACCCCGCGCGCGAGGGGCTGGTGAGCTTTTACGCGGAGGGGCGGGCCTCGGTCGATCTGGTCGCGGCGCTGTCGGGCGAGGGGATCCGGGTGCACAGCCGCAAGGCGGATCACTATTCGGGCAATATCCTGACCCCGCTGGGGCAGGCGGATTGCGTGCGCGTGTCGCTCTGCCATTACAATTCGGAGGCCGAGGTGGCGGCGTTTCTCGCCGCGATGACGCGGGTTTTGGGGTAAAGGTCGCCCGGGTCGGTCTTGGGCGGACCTTGCCCGCGCGAAGTCTAGGTCTTACCTGCAACCTCCGTGCCTCTGGTCCGGAAACAAGTCTCCGTCTTGGTCAAGATGGGTTTGGCGACC
This sequence comes from Salipiger pentaromativorans, assembly GCF_024721115.1. Classification (GTDB taxonomy): domain Bacteria; phylum Pseudomonadota; class Alphaproteobacteria; order Rhodobacterales; family Rhodobacteraceae; genus Salipiger; species Salipiger pentaromativorans. The sequence goes on from NZ_JAMDHK010000014.1 coordinate 51,547, forward strand.
ACCCGCCGCCGCTTTTCCACCCGCCGGGTGCCATCTGCGATGAGCCGGTTTCCCGCAAGATCGCCAGACGCTCCAGCCGGCTTGCAGCGGGCGCCGGGATTGTTCATGTTCAAACGGATTTTACCTGACAGGGCCGGGGCCATGACGCTGGAATCCACCAGCTTTCCGATCATTCGCACCGTTGGCATCGACGGTATGCTGGTCAGCTTCGGCGACCGGCTGAGCGAGCCTGCGAACCGCGCCGCGCTGGCCTTTCGCGCCGAAGTCGAGCATGCGGGCTGGGACGGGGTGGAGGAAAGCTCCTCCTCGCTGGTCTCCTGCTATTTGCGCTTCGATCCGCTCTACCTGACCCATGAGACGCTCGAGGCCGAGCTGCGCGCTCTGATCCAGAGCCGCGACTGGCTTCAGGCGGAATTGCCGCATGGCCGGCGGCTGCACCGGATTCCCACCGTCTATGGCGGTGCCCTGGCCCCGCAGCTCGGCGAGGCGGCGGCGGCGGCGGGGATGTCGGAGGCCGAGGCGCTGGCCTCGCTCTCGACCGCGCGGGTACGGGTGACGGCGCTGGGATTCGCGCCGGGGCAGCCCTATCTGGGCGAACTGCCCGAACGCTGGAACATTCCGCGCCAGCAGGCGCTGACGCCGCAGGTGCCGAAAGGCGCGCTGGTGCTGGCGATCCGGCAATTCGTGATCTTCTCGGTCACCGCGCCCACCGGCTGGCGCCATGTCGGGCAGACCGCCGCGCCGCTGTTCCGGTTGGGCCACGAGCGGCCCTTCCTGCTGGCGCCCGGCGACGAGGTGGCGTTTCCGCCGGTCTCGGAGGAGGTCTTTGCCAATCTCGCCGGCGATCCGGAGGGCGGTGCCACATGGGAGGCGCTGTCATGAGCCGCGCATTGATCGTGCATCGGGCGGGTCCCGCGTTGACCCTGCAGGACGCCGGCCGCCCGGGCTGGATTACCTATGGCCTGTCGCGCGGCGGCGCGATGGACCGGCTGGCGCTTGCCGAGGGGGAGGCGCTGCTGGGTAGGCGCGGCGCCGTCGCGCTCGAGATGGGCGGTATGGGCGGGCAGTTCGAGGCCACCGAGGAGATGCGCATCGCGCTGACCGGCGCGCCGATGCGGGCCACGCTCGACGGGGCGCCGCTGCTCTGGCACGCCTCGCATCTGCTGCCGAAGGGCGCGCGGCTCGAGATCGGCCCGGCGACCAGCGGGGCCTATGGCTATCTGCATGTGGGGGGAGGTTTTGCCGAGCCCGAGATCCTGCACGCGCAATCGGCGCATCTGACCGCCAATCTCGGCGCGCCGGTGGCGGCGGGCACGCGGCTCGCGGTCGCTCCTGACCGGGGCGGCGAGACCGGGCGCAAGCTGGCGGCCGAGAACCGCTTCGCGGGCGGTACGCTGCGGGTGGTGGAAAGCCTTCAGACGGCGTTTTTCCCGCCGGAGCAGCGCGCGCGCTTCGGGCGCGAGGGGTTCACGCGGGACAACCGCGCCAACCGCATGGGGGTCAAGGTCGTGCCGGACGGCGCGGGCTATGGCGTCGAGGGCGGGCTGTCGGTGGTGTCCGAGGTGATCTCGCCCGGCGACATCCAGATCACCGGCGACGGCGCCCCCTTCGTGCTGCTGGCCGAATGCCAGACCACTGGCGGCTACCCGCGGCTGGGCACCGTCATTCCGGCGGATCTGCCGCGCATCGCGCAGGCCCCGGCGGGGGCGCGGCTGAGCTTCCGCTTCGTCTCGCTTCCGGAGGCGCTGGCCGCCGAGGCGGCCTATCGCCGGCAGATTGCCGAGCTGCCGCGCAAGGTCGTGCCGGTGGTGCGCGATCCGGCGGATGTGCCCGATCTGCTGTCCCACAAGCTCGTCAGCGGGTTTTCCAGCGGCGATCATCACGACCATTAGGAGGATGCCATGACATCTGTCGATCTGAATGCGGATATGGGCGAGAGCCACGGCCCCTGGGTGATGGGGCAGGATGCGGATCTGCTCGAGGTGATCACCTCGGCCAATATCGCCTGCGGCTTCCATGCGGGCGACTGGGACGTGATGGCCGCGACCATGGCGGTGGCAGTGGCGCGCGGGACGGGCATCGGGGCGCATCCGGGCTTTCCCGATCTTCAGGGCTTTGGCCGGCGGCGGATGCAGATCTCCGGCGACAGCCTGCGCAACCTGGTGGCCTACCAGCTTGGCGCGGCCCGGGCGATGGCACAGGCGGCGGGCGGTCAGGTGCGCCATCTCAAGCTGCACGGGGCACTGGCCAATATGTGCGCCGAGGATGCCGGTCTGGCGCAGGCGGCCTATGAGGGCGCGCTGTCGGTCGATCCCGACATCATCGTCATGGTGCTGGCGGCCACCGCGCAGCAGGAGGCGGTGGAGGGACTGGGCTGCCGCTGGGCGGGAGAGATCTTTGCCGACCGGGCCTATAACGACGACGCGACGCTGGTCGATCGTTCGCAGCCGGGCGCGGTGATCCACGATCCGGATCTGGCCGCGCAGCGCATGGTGGCGATGGTGCAGGCGGGGGCGATCATCACCGAGAGCGGCCGGCATATCCCGGCGGCCACGGATACGATCTGTCTGCATGGCGACGGCAAGACCGCGCTGCAGATCGCGCGGACGGTCCGCTCGGCGCTGGAAGAGGCCGGGGTTGCGCTGAAGACCTTCGAGGGACGCACCGGCGCGGTCTGAGGTCGGTGCGGAGGGGGGGAGGAGGGGGCGCTGCCCCCTCGCGCGCCGGAGCGCGCTTTCCCCCGGAGTATTTTGCGGAAAGATGAAAGAGCCGGGGCTCAATGCGCCGCGCAGGTTGCGATGCGCTCTGCCAGATCCTCGATCAGCGCGGGATAGAAGCCGGCGCCCGGCGCCAGCGCCAGGCCCAGCGGGTCCAGCTCGGCGACCTTGGTCTCGGCGCCCTCGGTGATGGCGGCGATCAGGCGCGGGTCGAATTGCGGCTCGGCGAAGACGCAGGTGGCGCCGCTTTCGGCGACCGCGTCGCGCAGCGCATCGAGCCGGGCGGGGCTGGGATCGGTGGCATCCGACAGCTTGATTGCGCCGATCACATGCAGGCCGAAGGCGCGTTCGTAATATTGATAGGCGTCGTGGAACACCACGAAGCGGTCTTCCTGCACGGGCGCGAGCCGCGCCGCCGCGCGGGCGACGGCGTCGTCGAGCGCGGCTTGCGCCGCGGCGGCATTGGCGCGGTAGGCGGCGGCGTTCACCGGATCGGCTTTGGCCAGGGCGCCGGCAATCGCCGGCAGCCAGTTGGCGGCGTTTTCGGGGGACAGCCAGAGATGCGGGTCGCCGCCCGCATGGTCGTGATCGTCGTGGTCCTCGTGACCGGCGTCTTCGGCGTGATCGTGGTCGTCATGCGCGTCGGCGGCATCCGCCTCGTCATGATCGTGATCGTCCTCATCGGCCGGCACACGTTCGTCGAAGAGAACGTGATCGCGCGAGGCCAGATGCAGTGTGCCTGGCTGTTCGGACAGCACCACCGTTGCGGCGTCGCCCGCGATGGCCTCGATCTTGCGCCCGATTCCCGGCGTCAGATCGGGGCCGATCCAGAATACCAGCTCTGCGTCCTGCAGCGCCCGCGCCTCCGACGGGGTGAGCGCGTGCGAATGCGGCGAGGCGCCCTTGGGCACCAGCACGTCAGGGGTGCCCAGATCGCCCATCACCGCGGCGACAAGGCCCTGAACGGGGCCGATGTCGGTGACGGTGCGGGGCGCCTCGGCCCAGAGCGGGGTGGCCAGCAGCAGCGCGGCGGGAAGCAGCGGTTTCAGCATAGAGGTCTTCCTGTTATGATATAACATTCACCGGGCTTGATAATCGTGATGCTATAACATATCAACCCCTAGATTACGGAGGTTGCCATGGACACGCTCGGCTTTTCCTCGCACGACCATCGCCACTGCATCGCGCAGGCGCTGGGCGCGGCGGAAGACACCTGTGCCGCGCAGGGGCTGCAATTGACGCCGCAACGCCGGCGGGTGCTTGAGATCCTGTTGCGGGAACATCGCGCCATGGGGGCCTATGAGCTGCTCGACGTGCTGCGCGCCGAGGGGCAGGGGGCACAGCCGCCCACGGTGTACCGGGCGCTGGATTTCCTCGTCAGCCACGGCTTCGCGCACAAGATCGAGCGGCTGAACGCCTTTGTGGCCTGCGCCCATCCGGGCGAGCGCCACGCGCCGGCCTTTCTCATCTGCTCGGGCTGCGGAACGGTGGCCGAGATGCCCTCGCGCGAGATTGCCCAGGCGGTGCGCAGCGCCGCGGCGGGGCTGAATTTCGAGGTGGCGCGCATGGTCGTCGAGGCCGAGGGGCTTTGCCCGAAGTGCCGGGAGGCCCGGGCATGACGCTGATCGAGGCCACGGGGCTGCATGTCTCGCTGGGCGGTCACGAGGTTTTGCAGGGGGTCGATTTCGCCATCGCACCGGGCGAGATCGTCACCATCGTCGGCCCCAACGGCTCTGGCAAATCGACGCTGCTGCGCACGCTGATCGGGGCGCTGAAACCCAGTGCGGGGCGCATCCGGCGCAAGCCCGGGCTGCGGCTGGGCTATGTGCCGCAAAAGCTCCTGATGGATCCGACGCTGCCGATGACGGTCATGCGCTTCCTGTCGCTGCCCCGGCGGGTGCCCGCCGAAGAGCGCCGGGCCGCGCTTGCGGAGGCGGGGGCCGAGGCGCTGGGCGAGCGGCCGATGTCGGGCCTGTCGGGCGGCCAGTTCCAGCGGGTGATGCTGGCGCGCGCGCTGCTGACCCGGCCCGAGCTGCTGCTGCTCGACGAGCCGACGCAGGGGCTCGATCAGCCGGGATCGGCGGCGTTCTATCAGCAGATCGAGCATATTCGGGAACATCTGGGCTGCGCGGTGGTGATGGTCAGCCATGAATTGCATGTGGTGATGAGCGCCTCGGACCGCGTGGTGTGCCTGAATGGCCATGTCTGCTGCCAGGGGCATCCGGAAATCGTGGCGCAGGCGGCGGAGTACCGGGCGCTGTTCGGCACCGGCACACATGGCGCGCTGGCGCTTTACCGGCACGAGCACAGCCATGTGCATGACGAGACCTGCGGCCACGACCATGCGGCGGCGCAGGCGCCGAAAGCGGCGGAGGCGGGGTGATGCTCGACGATTTTCTGGTGCGCGCGGCGCTTGCCGGGCTGGGGCTTGCGCTGGCGGCGGCCCCGCTGGGCTGTTTCGTGGCCTGGCGGCGGATGGCCTATTTCGGCGATGCCACCGCCCATGCGGCGATTCTGGGGGTGGCGTTGTCGCTGGCGTTGTCGCTGCCCATCGTGGCGGGCACGTTGGGGGTGGCGTTGATCATGGCGCTGCTGGTCGCCACGCTGTCCGAGCGCGGGCTGGGGATGGATACGGTGCTGGGGGTGCTGGCCCATAGCGCGCTGGCCTTCGGGCTTGTGGCGGTGACCTTCGTGCCCGGCGTGCGGCTCGACCTGTCGGCCTATCTCTTCGGCGATATTCTGGCGGTGACGCGCGGCGATCTGGCGGTGATCTGGAGCGGGGCCGCGGCGGTCATCGCCTTGCTGGCTTGGCGCTGGCAGGCGCTTTTGACGGCGACCGTCTCGCCCGATCTGGCCTGGGCCAGCGGCATTGATCCGCGCCGCGAACAGCGCATCCTGACGCTGGCGCTGGCGCTGGCGGTGGCCGTGGCGATCAAGGTGGTGGGGGCGCTGCTGGTCAGCGCCATGCTGCTGATCCCGGCCGCTGCCGCGCGCCCCTTCGCGCGCAGCCCCGAAGCCATGGCGGGGATCGCCGCCGGGCTCGGCGCGCTTGCGGCGCTGGGCGGGCTTTGGGGGGCCTATGTGTTCGACACGCCCGCCGGGCCTTCCATGGTCTGCGCCGCGGCGATTCTCTTTGCGGTGACCACGGTGTTGCGCCGGCTGACCGGCTGACACCGCGCGGTCAGCCGCTGCGGCGCTTTCGCCAGCGCGCCCCGCGACATCTGGTCCGGGCGGCCAGCCTTGCGCCTCTCTCAGAAATCATATGCAAAACGCATGAGAGTTGCGAGGCGTGGGCGTGTCATGAGCCAGAAAATCAGGTTTTCGGGAAAATCCGCGCTGGTCGCGGCGGTGGTCGCGGTGGCGCTGGGGCTGGCGCTGATGCCGCCGGCGGCGCTGAGCGCCGAGCAATCGCGGATTCTGGGCATTGTGCTCGTCACGCTGTCGCTCTGGGGGACGGGGGTGGTGCCGGGCTATCTGGCCAGCCTGATCTTCTTCGCGGTGGTGCTGATCCTCGGGCTGGCGCCGGCAGAGCTGGTGTTTCAGGGCTTCGGCTCGACGGCGACCTGGCTGATCGTCTCGGGCTTTGTGATCGGTGCGGCGATCACGGTGTCGGGGCTGGGCCGCCGGCTGGCCGAATTCATGGGGCCAGTGCTGACCCACAGCTATCCCAGGCTCATCGGCGGGCTGATGCTGGTGGCGATGGCGCTGGGCTTTGTGATGCCCTCGTCGCTGGGGCGGGCGGTGGTGCTGGTGCCGATCGGCATGGCGCTGGCAGAGCGCTGCGGGTTCGGGCGCGGGTCGAACGGGCGGATCGGCATCGCGGCGGTGCTGGCGATTGGCTGCAACATGCCGAGCTTTGCCATTCTGCCCTCGAACATTCCCAACATGATTCTCGCCGGCGGGGCCGAGACCATCTACGGCACTCATTTCGGTTATACCGAGTATCTCGCGCTGCATTATCCCGTTCTTGGGATCGTGAAATCGGCGCTGGCGGTAATTGTGGTGCTGTGGCTGTTCCCGGACCGGATCGGCGCGCCGCTCGATACGGAGGCGGTGCCCGGTGCAGCGGGCGCGGCGGGGCCGGTGGACCGCTTTGCGCAATTGCGCACCTCCGCGATCTTGCTGGTGACGCTGTGTCTGTGGATGACCGACAGCCTGCACGGCGTCAGCCCTGCCTGGGTCGGGCTGGGCGCGGCGGTGCTGCTTCTCCTGCCGGGGATCGGGGTGGTGACGCCGCCGGCGTTCAAATCCTCCGTCGATTTCGGGATGCTGCTGTTCGTCGTCGGGGCGCTGGCGCTGGGGGCGCTGGTCAATGCCTCGGGGCTTGGAGCGATGATTGGGCGCGGACTTGCGGCGGCGTTGCCGCTGGGGCCGGGACGCGATTTTGCCAATTTTCTCTCGCTGACGGGGATGGGGATGGTGACCGGGTTGTTCACCACGATTCCCGGGGTGCCGGCGGTGTTGACGCCCTTGGCGCAGGATCTGTCGGAACTGACGGGGTTCGGGCTCGAGACGGTGCTGATGACGCAGGTCGTGGCCTTTTCGACGGTGGTCTTGCCCTATCAGGCGGGGCCGCTGGTGGTGGCGATGCAGCTTTCGGGGGAACGGCTGGGGCATCTCGCCAAGGCGACGGTCAGCCTGAGCCTGCTGACGCTGCTGCTTCTGCTGCCGCTCGATTACCTGTGGTGGCGTCTGCTGGGCTGGTTCTGAGGCAGCCATCCGCCCGGCGCTGCAAGGGCCAAGGGCAGGGTGTGGCGGGCGGTCGCGAGGGACCGGCGGCAATCTGCCATAGGGGCAGAGGGCAGCTAACGATTGCGTTCAGGTTCTGGCGCTTTATGCCGGGGGCTCAGGGCCCCGGCGTATCCCTCCAGATCGGGGCCGGGGAAGCTGGCGGGCGGCGGTGCAGAGATGCGCGGGCACCCGCCGGCTTCCCGCCTCGCTGCATCCTCTGTCATGACGCAAGCGCGCAATGCGCCCGACCGCAGCCTGACCGTCTCTGCCAGTCCGGGAAAATTGGATCTCTGGGGGAGATGGTACCGCCTCCCCGGCTCGAACGGGGGACCTCTTGATCCACAATCAAGCGCTCTAACCTACTGAGCTAAGGCGGCACGCCCGCGGGAGATAGCGCCGCGGTCCGGCGATTGCAAGCCAAAATCCGGCCTTAGAGCACGCGGTCCCAATGCTGCTCGACCAGCGCCACGCCGAAGCTGTGCACCGGTTTTGCGCTGATGCAGTCAAAGCCGTTGCGGGCATAGAGCGCGCAGGCCGCGCGGTGGCTTTCATGGGTCCAGAGCGTCATGCGGCGATAGCCCTTGTCGCGGGCAAAGCCCATGCAGGTCTCGAGCAGACGCTGCCCCAGCCCCTTGCCCCGCGCCTCTGGCTCCAGCAGAAACAGCCGCAGTTTGGCGGTCTCGTCGTCGAGCCGCACGCAGAAGATGCTGCCGAGCCGCGCTGTGCCCTCCCAGGCGATCCAGCCGCGCTCGCAGGCGGGGTCGTGTTCGGCCTCGAAGCTGCGGAGGATGTCATCGACCAGCGCCGGAAAGCTGTCGTCGAACCCCTCGTCCCGGGCGTAGAGCCGGCCATGGGCGGCAACGAGCCAGGGGCGGTCGGCGGCGGTATAGGGTTTCAGGACGGGCAGTGTCATGGCGGGAGGGTTTCACCGGGCCGCTTGCAAATCAAGCGTGCCGGAGCTACTTCGCAGAAATGCCGCAGCCGCGCAGGCGGGCGGCAGGGGATGAAGGGCCGCGACATGAGCATCAACACCGAACGCGACATCGAAGCGAATCTGCAGATCGGCCCGACCGATCACGGCATGGTGCGGCTGTACGTCAGCGCCGGCGATCTCGAGGTGCCGATGGATTTCGACCCCGAAGAGGCCGAGGAGATCGCCGAGGAGCTCCGCGCGGCCGCCGCCGCCGCCCGCAAGGTCAAGCCGCGCCGGTGACGCCGCGTTGCAACTCTCTTTGAAGAGAGTTGCAAATTCCTTCGAAGGAATTTGTCCGCTCAGCCCCAACCGTCCAGAACCGCCCCGGGGTCGCGCAGCGTCTGCAACCGCCGCGCGGCATGCTGCGCGAACCGTCGGATAAGCGCATTGCGCCGGGCGCCGGAAAGTTTGCTCTCGGGGCCCATGCGCAGGATCTCCGCATCGTAGCCATCGGCGATGATCAGCCCCGTGCCCTCGGGCAGCAGATCGGTGGGAAACGCCTCGTCCACGGCCCAGAAATAGCGGTCGCACCATTCGAGATAGCCCTGCCACTTGCCGTCCGACAGGAAATCCGCGCGGCTGCTCTTGCACTCCACGACCCAAAGTTCCCCCTTCGGCCCCAGCGCCATCACATCCACGCGTTTGCCGCGCTCGGGCACAAATTCCTCGACCACGGCGAAACCATGCCCCGCCGAAAGATGGCGGCACACGCCGCGGGCCAGCCATTGCCCGGGCATCAGGGGGGGATCGGGAGACAGACTCATGAGGGGAAAGTATGAACATTTCATGAACAAATGCAAGCCATGCGATCTCCGGTCAGGATTTGCATGCGGCCCCCTTGCCGAGCCGCGCTGCGCAGCCTATCTCGCGATCAGGCGGGTTCTGCCCTTCTCGTGACATGGTTGCATTCCGGTGGCCTTAAGCAATTCCGAGGGAGCTGGCTCTGTCCGGGCCCTGGTCCGGTTACCTGGCGCCCACCTGTATATACAGGTCCTCGGGAATGAGATAACCCCACGGTTGGCGTGGTTCCCGCCGCAACGCCGCTTTCCGACCCCGGACAATAAAAAAGCGCCCTGAGGGGCGCTTTTGGCTGTGTCGGCGATGTCGTGGGGCTCAGATCAGGCGGCGGGCCTTGCCGTTGCCCCGGGCCTGCGCCTCGACCGGAATACGAGCGGGTTGCGGAGCCTGCACACGGGCGCGCTTGCCGCCGGCGGGTGGGGTGCCGTTGTCCTGCATCCGCATGATGGTGATGGCGAATTGCACGCCGGCGAAGACCAGGCCGTTGAACAGCCAGAGCAGGAAGACGGCCAGCATCCCCGCATCGGAATGGGTCACCAGATGATAGAGATTGGCGACGTTCTGCCAGAGCAGGAGACCGACGAAGACCGTCGACAGCGCGAAGCCGGCCAGGATTTGCAGGATGTAAAGGCGCACGAGGCGAGGCATGACGTATTCTCCTTGCTGCGCGATAAAGGGTATCGCACTGCGTCGGTTTGGCAAGCGCAAAGCGGCATTGCCCTTGTTTGCATCCTTAAATTGGAATGTATCTGGGCAAAGGACAAGTGGCGTAGGGTCGCAGGGCGCAGCCGGAGCGATGCCGCGGCGCTTTGGCCGACGAGGGCTCAGAAGCTCTCGGGCTTGGCCTCGCGCGCCATGTGGTCGAGCACCGCATTGACGAATTTCGGCTCGCGACCCTCGGGAAAGAAGGCGCGGGCGACATCGACATATTCGGTGATCGCCACCCGGGGCGGCGTGTCGAGCGCAACCAGCTCGGCGCCGGCGGCGCGGAACAGCGCGCGCAGCGTCGGGTCGATCCGGTCGATTGGCCATTTCGCCACCAGCGCCCGATCGGTCATCTGGTCGATCCGCGCCTGCCAGTTCACCGCTTCCGAGGTGATCTTGCCGAACAGCTCGACATCGCCCTCGATCATCTCGACGCCTTCCTCGATCTCCGCTCCGAAGCGATGGTCGAGGAACTCGTGCTGCACCTTCTCGACGGTCAGCCCCGCCAGTTCCATCTGGTAGAGCGCCTGGACGGCATAGAGCCGCGAGGCGGATTTCATCCGCCGTTTCTGATTGCCGGAAGGCGCCGGGCTGGGGGCCGGGGTGGTCATGCGCTGTCTTTTCCCTGCGAAGCGCCCGCCACCTGATATTCGTCGCGGGCGGGAACGAATCCCACCCCTTTGCGGGCGCCGCCCCACCTACGGGCCAGCGCGATCAGATGCAAGGCCGCCGCCGCCGCGCCGCCACCCTTGTTCTGCCCGGCCGCCTCGGCGCGGACGCGGGCCTGTTCGTAATTCTCGACGGTCAGGATGCCGTTGCCGATGCAGAGCCCCTGTAGCCCCAGCAGCGTCAGCGCGCGCGAGCTGTCGTTGCAGACCGTGTCGTAATGGGTGGTCTCGCCGCGGATCACGCAGCCGAGCGCTACGTAGCCGTCGAAATTCGACATCCGCTCGGCGATGCCGATGGCGCTGGGGATCTCCAGCGCACCGGGCACCTCGACCACTTCGTGAAAACCGCCGGCCGCCTCGATTTCGTCGATGGCGCCCTTCACCAGCTCGTTGGCGATGTCCTTGTAATAGGGCGCCACGACGACGAGGATCTTGACCGGCTTGTCGAATTCCGGGCGGGGCAGGGTGTAATGCGCTTCATTCGAGGCCATCAGGCACCTCCGATCTTGCGGGTGCCCACGATCTCGAGCCCATAGGCTTCGAGCCCGACAACTTTCGGGATGGGCGAATTGGTGAGCAGGACAAGCTGCGACAGACCCAGCGAGGAGAGGATCTGCGCGCCAAGCCCGTATTGCCGCAGCGTCTTGGGCGAGCTGCCCTCCTGCGGGTCGAGCTTCATGGCGGTGTCGCGCAGCAGCACGACCACGCCGCGGCCCTCGGCGGCCACGTCCTGCATGGCCTGGCGGAATTCATCGGCGCGGCCGGTATGGCCGGTGCCGACGATGTCCATCATCGGATCCATGGCATGCATCCGCACCAGCACCGGGCCGGGGGCGCAAAGATCGCCCTTGCTCAGCACGATATGTTCGTCGCCATGGGTGGTGTCGGTGTAGATCCGCATCTGCCAGTCACCGCCGAATTCCGAGGTGATGCTCTCTTCCTTCTCGACGCGCACGAGGTTGTCGTTGCGGCGGCGGTAGGAGATGAGGTCGGAAATCGTGCCGATCTTGAGCCCGTGTTTCTGGGCGAAGGCCACCAGCTCGGGCAGCCGCGACATGGTGCCGTCCTCGTTCATGATCTCGCAGATCACGCCGGCCGGGTTGAGGCCGGCGAGACGCGAGACGTCGACCGCCGCCTCGGTATGGCCCGCGCGCACCAGCACGCCGCCGGATTTCGCGCGCAGCGGAAAGACATGGCCGGGCGTGGCGATGTCGGCGGCGCCTTTCGAGGCGTCGATGGCCACGGCGATGGTCTTGGCGCGGTCGGCGGCGGAGATGCCGGTGGTCACGCCTTCGCGGGCTTCGATCGAGGTGGTGAAGGCGGTTTCATGGCGCGAGCTGTTGTTCGTCGACATGAGCTGCAGCCCGAGCTTGTCGCAGCGGTCCGGCGTCATCGACAGGCAGATGAGCCCGCGCCCGTGGGTGGCCATGAAATTGATCGCGTCGGGGGTGGCCCATTGCGCGGGGATGACCAGATCGCCCTCGTTCTCGCGGTCTTCGTGGTCGACGAGGATGAACATCCGCCCGTTGCGGGCGTCCTCGATGATTTCCTCGACCGAGGAAATCGCATCTTTCCAGTTCGCCTCGACGGGCCCCGGGTTTTCGTAATCCGCCATATCGACACCTCTCATCTCGTCTCTGCCAGATAAGAGATGCGGCGGCGCTTGGCTAGGGCGGTTTTGAGCACAGCCGCTTTGCGGGCGGGGGCGCTGCGCCATTTCGAGTCTTTGCGGAAAGATGAAAGGGCGGGGTCAGTCGAAGATGTCGTCGAGCAGATCGAAAAGCCCCTTGGCGGCTTTCTTGCCGAGGGATTTCTTTTTCTTCTTCGCCTTACGTTGCGCCTTTTCGCGTTTCGTCCGGTCTTCGGAGAACGGCGCCGGGCGGTGGCGCGGTGCATTTCGGTTGACCGCAGCGCTGCGGAGCTGCTTCAGCTCGTGCAGCGGTGCGCCGCAGGAGGCGCAGACGAGCTCGTGCCGTCCGGCATCGAGGACCAGAGCGGCGCGGCTGCCGCAATAGGAACAGGTGGCGATCTTGGTGTTCGGCATGACCCGGGATATGGGCGGTCGCCGCGCCGGACGCAAGATCCGGGGGGCAGGGACGCGCGGCGCAGAGCGCCGATTTAAGGGCGTACTGCATAGAGCATCGTTTTAAGGGCGCGCTGCATAGAGCGCTGTATCAGGCGCGCGCTGCATAGAGCGCTGATCTAAGGGCGCGCTGCATAGAGCGCGACGGCGGCGGCGTTCGAGACGTTGAGCGAGCCGAAGCCCCTGGCGAAGTCGATGCGCACCAGCCGGTCCACGGTCTCCTTCGTCTTTTCCCGAAGACCCGGACCTTCGGCGCCCAGCACCAGCGCCACGGCGCGGTCGCGGATGCCGTCGAGCGCCGCTTCGATGGTGACCTCCGCCTCGCCGTCGAGGCCCAGCACCAGATAGCCCATCTCCTGCAGCGCGCGGATCGTGTCGGCGAGGTTGCGTTCGCGCAGATAGGGCTGGCGTTCGAGCGCGCCGCTGGCGGTCTTGGCCAGCGCCCCGGTTTCGGGGGCCGAATGGTGCAGCGTGCCGATCACCGCCTGGGCGCCGAACACCTCTGCCGAGCGCAGGATGGCGCCGACGTTATGCGGGTCGGTCACCCGGTCGAGCAGCACCAGCCGGGGCGGGCGCGTGCCATCGCCAAGCGCCACATCCTCGAGCCGCCCCCAGTCGAGCGGTTTCACCTCGAGCGCCGCGCCCTGATGCACCGATTGCGGATCGAGCGGTGCCTGGAATTTGCGCGGGTCCTGCACGTCGGGCGCGATGCCGGCGGCCTCGATGGCGTCGGCCAGTTTCGCCTGGGCGTTGGGCGTGACGACTAGCTGCAGTTTCTCGCGGCGCGGGTTCATCAGCGCGTCGCGCACCGCGTGCAGCCCGAAGAGCCAGACGGTTTCGGCGGCGCGGGCCTTTTTCGCCTGCTCCTTTTCCACCACCCATTTCGGTTTCTTGACCATGACGCGCCCCTTTTGCTGCGGTGCCGGTTCCTTGCCTCCACGCCGTCCGCATCGCAAGGGATTTTCCTGTTGACGATGGTTTTGGGCGATTGTAATCAGCCGCACACGCCGGGTCACCGGCGGGAAAGTGGGCGACAGGCCGCAAGGTGTGGCAGGGGACTGTAACTCCCTCGCGGAGACGCACGCTTGGTTCGATTCCAAGGTCGCCCACCACTTTCCTCTTTCCTTGCTACAGTGTCTCCGCAACGCAGCTCAGGGCTGCGACTCGATCTTTATGGTCTGGCGCAGGTCGCCGCTGGCGCGGTCGAAGATCAGGATCCGGTCATCCTCGGTGACCACGGCGTACCAGTCCGATCCCTGGGTATAGGCGGTTGCGGTGGCGCCGCCGGGCAGGGTGATGGTCTCGGGAAGGGGCGCGCGGGCGGTCCGGTAAGAGATGACAATCATCGCGAGGATGGTTAGAAGCCCCGCGATCATCACGCCCGTCAGCACCGTCACCAGCAGGCGCAGAAAGCGCAGGTTGGCCGGTTCGGGCAGGTTCTCGGGGTCTGGAGTCTGGGACATGGACACACCTTTGCGCATCGTCATCGGGGAAGCCCCGCCGCCGCGCCTTGATAAGGCGCTGGCGCGCGATGTGCCAGAGGAAGCGGCCTTGTCGCGCACGCGGCTGGCGAAACTCATCGCCGAGGGCGCGGTGACGCGCGGGACGGAGGTGCTGAGCGATCCCAAGGCGAAGGTGGCCGAGGGCGACGAGATCGTCATTGCCGTCCCGCAGGCCGAGGAGAGCCATATCGGTCCCGAGGACATCCCGCTGGAGATTGTCTGGGAGGACGACGACCTCGTGGTGGTCAACAAACCCGCCGGCATGGTGGTGCATCCCGCGCCCGGCACGCCCACGGGCACGCTGGTCAATGCGCTGCTGCATCATTTCGGCGGGCGGCTTTCCGGCGTCGGCGGGGTGGCGCGGCCCGGCATCGTACACCGGATCGACAAGGACACCTCCGGCCTGCTGGTGGTGGCGAAATCGGATCGCGCGCATCACGGGCTCGCGGCGCAGTTCGAGGCGCATAGCGCCGAGCGCGCCTATCTCGCGGTGGTCCATGGGGTGCCCGACGCGGGCGATCCGCGTCTGGTGGGCACGCGCGGTGTCTCGGTGGAGCCGGGGGGCGTGATCCGGATCCAGTCGGGGCTGGCGCGGCACAAGACCGACCGGCAGCGCCAGGCGGTCTATTTCGACGGGCAGGGGCGGCACGCGGTGACACGGGCACGGGTGCTGGAACGTTTCGGGCAGCCGCCCGCCATGGCGCTGGTGGAATGCCGTCTGGAAACCGGGCGCACGCATCAGATTCGCGTGCATATGGCCCATGCGGGCCACGGGCTGGTGGGCGATCCGGTCTATGGCGGGCGGCGCAAGCCGCCGCTCAAGGCGCTGGGGCCGCAAGCGGCAGAGGCGGTGCACATCTTCGACCGTCAGGCGTTGCACGCGGCGGAGCTGGGCTTCGATCATCCGGTGACCGGCGCGCGCCTGCGCTTCGCGGCGCCGCTGCCCGAGGATATGAGCCAGCTTCTGACTGCGCTGCGGGCGACGTCTGGCGTATAGCGATTTTCGCACAACTCGGGTGCGGTTTTTGGAAATCGCAGCATTCCTGCACGAGTGTTACCGTCTTCCCAATTCGGTGAGCGCGTCATTTTGACGGCTCCGACCGACGGAAAGCTGCGTTACCGTCGTATCAAGGTTTGACGGCCATAAGGCTTGAAATTCACACACGGGCGCCCATATGGGATGTTAAGGCCCGTAACATTGGAGGAAACAGGGTACGTGAGCAACTATGCCAATCTCCCGGCGCCGTCCCCCGAAGCGGGGCTGAGCCGCTATCTCTCCGAAATCCGGAAGTTCCCGCTGCTGGAGCCGGAAGAGGAATATATGCTGGCCAAGCGCTGGGTCGAGGATCAGGATGCCGCTTCGGCGCATAAGCTGGTCACCAGCCACCTGCGCCTCGCTGCCAAGATCGCCATGGGCTATCGCGGCTACGGGCTGCCGCAGGCCGAGGTGATTTCCGAGGCCAATGTGGGTCTGATGCAGGCGGTCAAGCGGTTCGACCCGGAAAAAGGGTTTCGCCTGGCGACCTATGCCATGTGGTGGATCCGCGCCTCGATCCAGGAATATATCCTGCGGTCCTGGTCGCTGGTGAAACTGGGTACGACCTCGGCGCAGAAGAAGCTGTTCTTCAATCTGCGCAAGGCCAAGTCGCGCATCGGCGCGCTGGAAGAAGGGGACCTGCGCCCGGAACATGTGGAAAAGATCGCCACCGATCTGGGCGTGACACAGGACGAGGTGATCTCGATGAACCGGCGCCTGTCGGGCGGCGATGCCTCGCTGAACGCGACCGTGGGCAGCGATGACGACGGCTCGATGCAATGGCAGGACTGGCTGGAGGACGAAGACGCCGACCAGGCCGCCGATTACGCCGAGCGCAACGAGCTGGAGGCGCGGCGCAGCCTGCTGGCGCAGGCCATGGACGTGCTGAACGACCGCGAGAAGGACATCCTGACCCAGCGCCGGCTGACCGAACAGGCGGTGACGCTCGAGGAGCTGTCGGGTGTCTATGACGTGAGCCGCGAGCGGATCCGCCAGATCGAGGTGCGTGCGTTCGAAAAGCTGCAAAAGCGCATGCGCGAGCTGGCCGAGGAACAGGGGATGATGGCCGAGGCGTAAAGCCGCTGCCTGTCCCGAGACAGACCGCCCGCCCCGGAAACGGGGCGGGCGTTTTGCATTTATGGGGCACCCGGCATCTTGCGTTTCTGCCCGGCTTGGGCATTTTGCACCGGCGTGGGGCGTTCCGGAGGGCATGGCATGGAAGACATCTGGCTGCGCTATGCCAAGCGCCTTCAGGCCTTGGCGACAACAGGTGCGACCTATGCGACCGACCGCTACGATCAGGAACGCTATCAGGAAATCGGACAGATCGCGGTCGAGATGATGGCGGCCCTCGGGACCGTGCCGGTCGCGCGGATCGAGGCCCTGGTCGGCCCGTTTGCGCAGGGCTATGCCACGCCGAAGGTCGATGTGCGCGGCGCGGTTTTTTCCGGCGACAGAATCCTTCTGGTCCGTGAGCGGGCGGACGGGTTGTGGGCGCTTCCTGGCGGATTCGCCGATATCGGCCTCTCGCCCGCCGAGAACATTGCCAAGGAGATCCGCGAGGAAACCTGCCTCGAGGTGCGCGTGGCGGCGCTGATTGGCGTCCGCCACAAGGCCAAGGGCGCCCATGCGCCGGATGTCCGGGATTTTTACAAGCTGTTCTTCGCCTGTGACGTCACGGGAACATCGGATCTGCCACGCGATGCCGACATCCTCGAATGGGGCTATTTCCCCAAGGACGAGGTGCCACCATTGTCGCAGGGCCGGACATCGCAGGCGGATATCGAGATGGCCTTCGCCTATCGGCATGGCCCCGGCGAGGCAGCCTTTCACTGAACAGTCGGATGCCGGTCGCGTTTCGGCCGGAACGCGGGGTGGCCCGTCTGAGATCTGACCGGGGCCGTGCTCGTTTCGAGGAAGGAGACCGGCCAAGATCCGGCGCCGCTGTCCAGAAACGGCCAAGGCTCCGAACCGCCGAGTCTGTTTCCGGTAACGCAAGGCTTTTCTTTTTTTCTGCGCTCGCATAGGCTTTTCTGCAACGCTGCATGCCAGGGAGGGCGCCACGTGGCTGATAAAGAAAAACCGTTGCTGATCAAACGTTACGCCAGCCGCCGTCTCTACAATACGGAGACGAGCGACTATGTCACGCTCGAGGACATCGCGGGGTTCATCCGCGACGGGCGCGATGTTCAGATCGTCGATCTGAAATCGGGCGACGACCTGACCCGGCAATATCTGCTGCAAATCGTTGCCGAGCATGAAAGTCGGGGCGAGTCGGTGCTGCCGATCAATGTGCTGACCGATTTGGTGCGCAGCTACACGACCCAGGCGACCTCGGTGGTGCCGCAATTCCTTGCGGCGAGTTTCGAGGCGTTCCGCGACAGCCAGTCGAAATGGGCCGAAAGCATGAGCCACATGAACCCGATGATGCCCAAGATACCCGGGTTCGAGGCGATGCAGGCGCAGCAGGAGGCGTTCCTCAAGGCGATGACCGGCGGCATGGGTTCGCAATGGTCCGGCCCCGAGGGCGAAGGCGAAGAGGGCGAAGACCTCGACGCCATCAAGAAGCAGCTCGCGGAGCTTCAGGCCAAATTGTCCAAGATGGGCAAGTGACCGGCTGCCCGCCGCGCGCCTTGGCGCGGGGCGGCGGGCAAGCCTATGGTCACCGGAACAAGCCGGCGGCCCGACCGGGCCGCTGGCGTTTTATGCGCCGGTCAGCGACCGTCAGGTGCCGTAAGCGCGGGCCTCGCCCATGACCGCCTCGGCGGCATTCACCAGGACATCCGCCACCGCAGAACAATCCTCGAGCGTCAGCCGCGCCGGAAGGCGGGTGTCGCAGGCGCGTTCCAGCATGGCACGGGTGCGCGGCAGCTCGGGAATCTCGCCGATGAACTGCCAGTTCCAGAAGGCGCGGGCGTTGTCGGCCGACAGGCCGAAGACCTGCACCTTCACCCCCATCGCATCCGCGGCCTCGGCAAAGGCGCGCATCTCGTCGCGATCCATGCCCACCAGGTTGAATTGCAGCGAATCCGGCGCCCGCTCTTCCGGGCCCAGCTTCTCGGGCACCTCGATCCAGGGGCTGCGGGTGATCCGCGCGGCCACGAAATCGTGGTTGCGGCGCCCGTCGCGCACCCGGCGGTCGACATGGCCGAGCTGCGGGCGGATCACCGCCGCCGAGAGGTTGGACATGCGCAGATTGTAGAGCGGCAGCTTGTTCTGCCAGCGCGCAAAGGCCTCTTCCAGATCGGCGGAATTGTCGCCGCGGCTCATGTGTTTCTTCCAGTTGTGCTCATAGGCCCCCGAAAGGATGACCGCCCGCGCCACGACATCTGCGTCGTCGGTGATCAGAACACCGCCTTCGCCGGCATTCACCAGCTTGTAGCTCTGGAAGGAGAAACAGCCGATCTTGCCGATGGTGCCGATCTTGCGTCCGCCCCAGACGGTGCCCAGCGAATGCGCCGCATCCTCGATCACGGGAATGCCGCGCGCGTCGCAAAGCGCCATGATCGCGTCCATATCCGAGGTATGGCCGCGCATATGGCTGATGATCACCGCCGAGACGCCATCGAGCTTGGCCTCGAAATCCGCCAGATCGACGCGGTAATTGTCGCCCACCTCGCACAGCACCGGCACGCAATCCGCATGCACCACCGAGGAGGGCACGGCGGCAAAGGTGAACCCGGGCAGCAGCACGCGCGCGTCGCGCGGCAGCCCCAGCGCCTTCAGCGACAGGAACAGCGCCGCCGAACAGCTCGACACCGCCAGTGCGTATTTCGCGCCCATGAGGGCGGCGAATTCCCGTTCGAGCAGCGCCACCGGCGCATCCTCGGGCGCGGTGTAGCGGAAGAGGTCGCCCGATTGCAGCAGGCGGTCGATCTCGGCACGGGCCTCCGCCGGGATCGGCTCGGCGTCATGCATGTTGGGCAAACGGTCCATATTTCAAAATCCCGAATACTGGCTTTGTGAAATCTTAAACAGCAGCTCTGTGACAGCCAAGTGAAAACCGCGCCCGAAGGGGCGCGGTTTTTCGCGGGGTGACGCAACGTTGCGACAGGTTGCGACAGGGGGTCAGATGCCGATCCGGTCGCGCAGCGCGTACCAGGTCATCGCCAGCGTCAGCAGCGGGCTGCGGAAGGCCGGGCCGCCGGGAAAGGGCGGCACGGGCAGGGCGGCCATGGCGTCGAACCCGTCGGACTGGCCGCGCAGCGCCTCGGCCAGCAGCCGCCCCGCATGCACGGCGGTGCCCACGCCATGACCGGAATAGCCCGAGGCCGAGAGGATATTGGGCGCCAGCCGCACCAGATAGGGCAGGCGCTTCATGGTGATCGCCAGCGTGCCGCCCCAAGCGTAGTCGATGCGCACGCCCCTAAGATGCGGAAAGATCTCCAGCATCGGCTTGCGCACCGTGGCGGCAATGTCCTTCGGAAAGCGGTAACCATAGCTCTCGCCGCCCCCGAACAGCAGCCGCCTGTCCGGGCTCAGCCGGAAATAATTCACCACATGGCGCGAATCCGCCACCGCCACGTCGCGGGTCAGCACCTCCCGCACCCGGTCCCCCAGCGGCTCGGTCGCGACGATGAAATTGTTGATCGGCATGACCCGCCGCGCCACCTTCGGCTGCAACCGCCCCAGATAGCCGTTGGCGGCATAGATCACCTGGCGCGCGCGCACCTTGCCGCTTTCGCCCTGCACGACGCAGTCGCCGCCCTCCTGCACCTGCAGCACAAGGCTCCGCTCGAAGATCCGCGCCCCGGCGGCCGCCGCCGCCCGCGCCAGCCCCTGGGCAAAGCGCAGCGGGTGCAGATGCCCCGCGCCCATATCCAGCACCCCGCCCTTGTAATCGGGCGAGGGGCAAAGCGCGTGAAACGCCTCCGCGTCCAGCGTCTCGATCTCGTAGCCATAGGCGTCGCCCATATGCGCGGCGTAGTCATGCAGATGCGCCACCTCGCCGGCGCGCGAGCCGCACCAGGCCACGCCGTCGCGCAGGTCGCAGTCGATGCCATGGCGCGCGATCAGATCCCGCACCAGATCCTTGGCTTCCTCGCCCAGATCCCAGAGATGGCGCGCGTCGTCCTGCCCCACCATCGCCTCCAGCGACAGCTGGTCCTGCCGCTGACCCGAGCCCAGCTGCCCGCCATTGCGCCCCGAGGCGCCGAACCCCACCCGATGCGCCTCCAGCACCACCACGTCGCGCCCGGCCTCCGCCAGATGCAGCGCCGCGGACAGCCCGGTGAACCCGGCCCCCACGATACAGACATCGGCCCGGATCTCGCCTTTCAGAACCGGAAACGCCGGAAGATGCGACGCGGTGGCGGCGTACCAGCTCTCGGGATAGAAGCCGCGTTTGTCGTTGGAAAACAGCAGGTTCACGCACCCCCTCCCTTCTTCTCTTTCCAAATACGCATGGCCGGACCCGCGCCACAGGCAGGCCCGTCTCATAGGCGTCACAGACCCACGGGCCCCGAGGCAAAGGGCAAAGCCCGGCGCCGAGACAGCCTGCGCGCGTCAGCGCCCCGCCGGATCAGACGTTCAACAGCAGGTGCTCGCGCTCCCAGGGGCTGATCACCGCGAGGAACTCCTCGTATTCCGCCCGTTTCACGATCGCATAGACCCGCGCGAATTCCGGTCCCAGCACGCCGTGCAGCGCGTCCGCCTCGTCCCAGAGATCCAGCGCCGAGCCCAGCACGCGGGGAATGTCGCCCTCGCCCTCATAGGCATCGCCGCGGAACTGCTTCGACGGCCGCCGCTCCTCCATCATCCCCAGATAGCCGCAGGCCAGCGAGGCGGCGATTCCCAGATAGGGGTTGCAGTCCATGCCCGCCAGCCGGTTCTCGATCCGGCGGCTGTCCGGTCCCGAGAGCGGAATGCGGATGCCGGTGGTGCGGTTGTCGCGGCCCCATTCCAGATTGATCGGCGCCGCGTGGTCGCGCACATAGCGGCGGTAGGAGTTCACATAGGGCGCCATCACCGCCACCGCCGCCGGCAGATGGGTCTGCAAGCCGCCGATGAAGTGGAAAAACGCGTCCGTCTCGCCGCCCTGCGGGCCGGAAAAGATGTTCCGCCCGGTCTCCACATCCATCACCGAATGGTGGATATGCATGGCAGAGCCCGGCTCGTTGGCGATGGGTTTCGCCATGAAAGTGGCAAAACAATCGTGGCGCAGCGCCGCCTCGCGAATGAGCCGCTTGAAGTAGAACACCTCGTCGGCAAGCTTCACCGGATCGCCATGCCGCAGGTTGATCTCCAGCTGCCCGGCGCCGCCCTCCTGGGTGATGCCGTCGATCTCGAACCCCTGCGCCTCGGCGAAATCGTAGATATCGTCGATCACCGGGCCGAATTCGTCCACGGCGGTCATCGAATAGGCCTGGCGCGCGGCGGCGGGGCGGCCCGAGCGGCCCATCATAGGCTCGATTTCCTTGGCCGGATCGAGGTTGCGCGCGACGATGAAAAATTCCATCTCCGGCGCCACCACCGGCTTCCAGCCCTGCTCCTCATAGAGCTTCACCACGCGTTTCAGCACGTTGCGCGGCGCATAGGGGATCGGCTCGCCATGCCGGTCAAAGGCGTCGTGGATCACCTGCAGCGTCCAGTCGCCGGTCCAGGGCGCGGCACTGGCGGTGGACATGTCGGGCTTGAGGATCATGTCGCGCTCGATAAAGCCCTCTTCGCCCGCCGCTTCGCCCCATTCGCCGGTGATGGTCTGGTAAAAGATCGAATCCGGCAGGTGGAAATAGGCTTGGCGCGCGAATTTCGAGGCGGGCACCGCCTTGCCGCGCGCAATGCCCGGCAGGTCGGCGACGATGCATTCCACCTCGTCCAGCCGGCGGTTTTCCAGATAGGCGGCGGCGGCTTCGGGCAGTTTTTCCGACCAGTCGCTCATGCGATGCGCCCTTCCTTGAAAAACCGCACGAACTGCGCGCCGAGATCGGCGCTGTCGAGCGGCGTGGCCAGCTTGGCGGTGGCGTCCTCAAGCAGCGGCTGCGGCACCACGCCCGGCGCGCGGTGGGTGATCAGCCCCTTGACGAAATCGTCGCCGAATTCCGGGTGCGGCTGCACCGTATAGGCATGGCCGGGATAGAGCAGGGCCGCGTATTTGCAGCGCTCGGCCGAGGCCACGACCTCCGCCCCCGGCGGCAGCTCGGTCACCTGATCCTGATGCCAGGCATGCACCAGCTTCACCCCGTCGGGGTAGCGGTAGAGCGTCGGCCCCACGGTCCAGCCGCCCTCGAATTTCTCGACCTTGCCGCCAAGCGCCTGGGCGATGATCTGATGGCCGAAGCAAACGCCCACCAGCGGCTTGCCGGAGGCATAGATGTCGCGGATGAGCTGTTCCAGCGGCGGGATCCAGGGATGATCCTCATAGGCACCGTGGCGCGAGCCGGTGATCAGCCAGCCATCGGCGTCCCCGGGGCCCTGCGGAAAGTCGTTCTCGACCACGCTCCAGGTCTGGAAGTCAAAGCCCTGACCGCCCAGCAGCCGCTGGAACAGCTCGGGGTAATCGCCAGCCTCCTCGACAAGAACGTCGGGGACGAGGCCGGTTCGCAGAATGCCGATTTTCATAAAGCACCAATGTCGTTGATGGGCGCGAGCCTAGTCCCGCCGCCGGAACGCGGCAAGGGGGGCTCAGACCGTGTCGAGATAGATTTCCACCTGCTCGGCGGGCGAGAGCTCGGACATGAAATGCAGCTCCTGCCGCTTGGTCAGCAGCAGGTTGCGGATCAGCCCTTCGGGCAGGATGCGCGGCATCACACTGCTGTCCTCGAAGGCGTCCATCGCGCCCTTCCAGGTGCCGGGGATCAGCGGCAGATCCTGCGCATAGGCATTGCCGGTGATCGGCGGGGGCGGCTCGGTCATGTCCTCGATGCCGTTCAGCGCGGCGCCCAGCAGCGTCGCCAGCAGCAGGTAGGGGTTCACGTCGCCGCCCGCGACCCGGTGCTCGATGCGGCGTCCCTTGGGGCTGCCGCCGGGAATGCGGATCGCCGAGGTGCGGTTCTCATAGGCCCAGGAGATGCCGCAGGGGGCGTGATTCTCGGGCACCAGCCGGTCGTAGCTGTTCTGATGCGGGGCAAAGATCAGCGTGCTGTCATGCATCGCTTCCATCAGCCCACCCACCGCGTGACGCATCTGGTCGGTGCCCTTGGGGCCACCGTCGTCGAAGATGTTGTTGCCGTCCGCGTCCAGGACCGAGAAATGCACATGCATGCCCGAGCCGGCATAATCCTCATAGGGTTTCGCCATGAAGGAAGCGGCAAACCCGTGCCGCCGCGCCAGCCCGCGCACCAGCATCTTGAAAAGCCAGGCATCGTCTGCCGCGCGCAACGCATCCGGCTGGTGCATGAGATTGATCTCGAACTGCCCGAGCCCGGCTTCGGAAATCGCCGTGTCGGCGGGAATGTCCATGTCCTCGCAGGCATCGTAAAGATCGGTGAAGAAGATGTCGAAGGCGTCGAGCGCGCGGATCGACAGCACCTCGGCGGCCTTGCGTCGCTTCTGAGACCGCGGCGAGAGCGGCACCTGCAGCGACTTGCCGCTGTCGTCGATCAGGAAAAACTCCATCTCCACGGCCACCACCGGCGTCAGCCCGCGCGCCTTGTAGCGCTTGACCACCTGCGCCAGCGCATGGCGCGGGTCGCCCTCGAAGGGGCGGCCGTCCTCGCGATACATCCAGATCGGGAGAAGCGCGGTCGGCGCCTCCAGCCAGGGCATCGGCACAAAGCCGCGCTCGGTGGGTTTCAGCACCCCGTCGCGGTCGCCGGTCTCGAAGACCAGCGGGCTGTCGTCGATGTCCTCGCCCCAGATGTCGAGGTTCAGCACGGACATGGGAAAGCGTGTGCCCTCTTCGACGACCTTGTCGGCGAAGCGCGCGGGCACGCGCTTGCCGCGCGGTTGTCCGTTGAGGTCGGAGGCCGCCACGCGGATGGTGCGGACCTGCGGGTTCTTGCGCAGCCAGCTTTTCGGGTCGTTCATCGGTCTATCCAGAATTTGATCAAATTATGGATAGCGCGGCCCGCAGGGGGCTGGCAAGGGAAAAGCCGCGCCACGCGCGGGCGTGGCGCGGCTGCGCCTAGCGGATGGACACCGGCAGCCGGAATCCCACGGTCTTGCCCGCGTCCTTGTCGTTGCCCATCAGATAGACTCGGATCGTGTAGTCGCCGCTTTCGGGCAGGGTGACGTTGGCCTCATGCCCGTCGCGAGAGCCGACAAAGAGCGCCTCCCAGGTGGCGCCCGGCGGCATGATGTTGAAATAGATCGTCCCGTTGCCGTTGGTGCCATCGACGATCACCCGCGCCTCCAGCGTCTGGCCCTTCCCGGCGCCGAGCAGGTAGTCGATATAGGCGTTGCCCTTGATCGTCCCGCTGATCGTGGCACCCGATGCGCCTTTCTCGAATTCGACGCGAGACTGCGTCTGCGGCAGGGCGGGGGTGGCGAAAAGGCCGGTGGCGATGACGGCGGCCAGAAGGCCGGCGGTGCGCTTTGGCATGGGGTCCTCGCTTGGCTGAGCGCGGGCAGGCGACACTGCCCGGCGTCATCATGCGCGCAGGCGGCCCGGACGCAAAGCGGTTTCGGCATGGCCCGGGGGGCGCCTCAGCGCATGAGGTTCGGGCGGTAACGGATGCGCGTCTTGCGGGCCTGCGGCAGATGCCGGTTCAGGCGGCGGTTGATGGCGCCGAAGATGCCGATGATCGTCAGGGTCAGAACGATGAAATAGCCCGCGAGGATCGGGTAGGCGATGAACGGGTTGAAGGTCTTGTCGGCGAAGTAGCTCGCGTAATAAAGCGCGTCGCCCCGCTGCTGCCAGGCGGGAAAGCCCGAGAAGAACACCAGCGTCGTGGCGTGGAACAGAAAGATCGCCTCGTTGGTATAGGCGGGCCAGGCCAGCCGCAGCATGGTCGGCCAGACGATCTTGCGGAACCGCGGCCAGCCCGAGAACCCGTAGGCATCCGCCGCCTCGACATCGCCCCTGGGTATCGACAGCAGCGCGCCATAGAAGATCTCGCCGGAATAGGCGGCGGTGTTGAGAAACAGCACCACCAGCGCGCCCAGCCAGGCCGAGGTGAAGGGCGAGAAGACGGGCGAGACCGATTTCAGGCTGAGAAACAGGAAATAGGCAAAGAAGAACTGGATGAAGAGCGGCGAGCCCCGGAAGACAAAGATGAACCATTCCGACAGCTTGCGCAGCGGGGTGATCTTCGACGCCTTGCCCACCGCGACCGCCGTGGCCAGAAAGAACCCCGAGATCAGCGCCACCACGCCGAAATAGACGTTCCAGATCATGCCCGAGCCGATCAGCACCACCTGCTTGCAGATGGTGAAATCGTCGCGCGGCAGCAGCCGCTCGCCGATCCCCAGCGAGCGCAGCCCGTAATCCGCCACCACATCCCAGCAGCTCATGCGCGGTCCCCCTGCGCGATTCTGCCCTTCTTCTCTTTCAAAATACGCCCCTTCTGTCCGCGCAGCGGACCGGGGCAACGCTCCCCTGCGGCGCGGCACATCCGCCTCATGCCGCCTTCCTCTGGGCTTCGCCGCCCATGGTCGCCTGCCCGTGGGTGAGCTTTTTCATCAGCCGGTCGAGCACGATCTCGGAAAGCCGCGTGAAGGCCAGGTAGAAGACCAGCAGCCCGAGGAAATACCACACTCGCCAGTCGCCATGCGGGTAATCGGTGAAGCGCGCGGTCTTGGCGCCGCCCAGATCGCGCGCCCAGTAGACGATGTCCTCGACCCCCAGCAGGAACAGCAGCGGCGTGGCCTTGATCAGCACCATCCAGAGGTTCGAGAGGCCGGGCAGCGCATAGACCCACATCTGCGGAATGAGGATCCGCCAGAAGATCTGGCGATGGGTCATGCCATAGGCCTCCGCCGTTTCCAGCTGCGCATGCGGCACCGCGCGCATCGCGCCGAACAGCACATTGGCGGCAAAGGCGCCGAAGACGATGGCGAAGGTCACGACGGCCAGCGTGAACCCGTAGATCTCGTGCCAGATCTGCGGCGCGGTGGAGAGCGGCAGCTTGGCCGCCTGACAGACGATGAAATCCGAGCCCTGACGGATCGGCTGATCCCAGTCGGGGCATTTGACCTTGTGCCGCAGGTATTCCAGCCCCTGATCCAGCGCGATCACGAAGAACAGGAAGAACACGATGTCGGGCACGCCGCGCACCATGGCGATATAGAGCTTGCCGAGCCAGCTCAGCGGCGCAAAGCGCGCGCGGGCGGCGGCGGCACCCGCAAAGCCGAACCCCAGCGCCACCGGCGCGGTGATCGCCAGCAGCAAGAGCACCGTCCCGAAGGAGGCGTAGAACAGCATCAGCTTGCCCGTCGTCAGGTAGCAGGCAAACCAGGCCGGGGCCGCGAGGACCGAAGGGTCGGTGCAATAGGAAAACATGGGCGCGGAAAGGGTGGCGGGGCCGGGGCCCCGCCGCCCGTCTCACATCAGTAGGTGTCGGTGTCTTCGCCGAACCACTTCACCAGAAGCGTGTTCAGCGAGCCGTCGGCCTTCATCGAGGTGATGGCGGCATCGAACTTGTCTTTCAGCTCGGTGTCGCTTTCGCGGATGCCCATGCCGGTGCCGCGGCCCAGCACCACCGGCTCGCCCACGAAGATCAGCTCGCCGGCGGATTCCTCGACGATCGGCGCCAGATAATCGGTGTCGAAGAACACCGCGTCCGCCTCGCCGTTGCGCAGCGCCGCGACGATCTCGTCGGCGGTGGCGAATTCCAGCAGCGTGGCGCCGGATTCCGAGATATAGCCCGCTTGCAGGGTCGAGGTCTGCGCGGCGACGACGCCCGACAGATCGGCGTCCTCGCTCAGCGCCACATAGGAGGAGGTGGCGGGCGGGATGTAATCCTGGGTGAAGTCGATCACCTCGTCGCGCTCGTCGTTGATCGACATGCCCGCGATGATCGTGTCGTAGTTGCCCGAAACGAGGTTGGGGATGATCGAATCCCACTCGTTGGTGACCCATTCGCAGGTCAGCTCGGCGCGCTTGCAAAGCTCGTCGCCGAATTCGCGCTCGAACCCGTCCACTTCGCCCGCGTCGTTGATGAAGTTATACGGAGGGTAGGCGCCCTCGGTGCCCATGCGGACAACGTCCTGGGCCAGCGCCATGCCGGCGGAAAACGCCAGAACGGCGGTGCCGAGAAGGATCTTTTTCATGTGGTCTTGCTCCCTTGGTTGGTCTTTTGACGCACCCCGCGCTTTTACGCGTGGGTGGTGGATTTCAGGAACCCTTGCAGGCGTTCCGATTTGGGCGCGCCGAAAAGCGTCTCCGGCGGGCCTTCTTCCTCGATCCGCCCCTGATGGAGAAACACCACGTGGTCGCTCACATCATGGGCCATCTTCATGTCATGGGTGACGATGATCATGGTGCGCCCCTCGGCCGCCAGATCCTTGATCACCTTGACGACTTCCTGCTCCAGTTCCGGGTCGAGCGCCGAGGTCGGCTCGTCGAACAGAAGCGCCTCGGGTTCCATGCAGAGCGCCCGCGCGATCGCGGCGCGCTGCTGCTGGCCGCCCGAAAGCTGCGCGGGCCAGGCGTCGCATTTGTCGCCGATGCCGACCTTGTCGAGATAGCCGCGCGCGGCCTTTTCCACCTCGGCGCGGTCGCGGCCCAGCACCGTCAGCGGCGCCTCCATGACGTTCTGCAGGATCGTCATGTGGGACCAGAGGTTGAACTGCTGGAACACCATCGACAGGTTGGTGCGGATGCGCAGCACCTGTTTGGGATCGGCGGGGCGGCGGTGATGGCCGTCGCCCTTCCACTGCACCGGCTCTCCCTTGAAGAGAATCTCGCCCTGCTGGCTGTCTTCCAGCAGGTTGCAGCAGCGCAGCAGCGTGGATTTGCCCGAGCCCGATGAGCCGATGAGCGAAACGACATCGCCGCGATGGGCGGTGACATGCACACCCTTCAGAACCTCCAGGCTGCCATAGGCCTTGTGGAGATTGGTGATCTCGATAACGGGCGTGGGGTCGGGCAAGCCTCACCTCGGCGGCGGTTGAAAGACAGGGCGAGGATGGGCGCAAAGGCGCGCGCTTGGCAATGCGCAAAACGCCGCCATGGCTGCGGGTTTCGCCGCGTCATGCGGCATTTGCACGGGAAACGGGCGGTATTTGCTGGGGGATTGGGCGTGGCGAAGGATGAGGCGCCGCGTGGTGGGCAGGATTGCCCACCCTACCGACGCCCGTGGCCCAAAAGCGGCTGCTCCGCTGCGCATTTCATAAGATCAAGCCTCGCACCCGGCGTCATGCCAGAGCCATGGCCCGTCCCGGCGGGCCGCCGCCATGCCCGGCTTGCGTCTCGGCAGGCTCAAAGGTGCCGCCATCGTAGGGTGGGCAATCCCGCCCACCGCTCCCGCAGGTCAAAGCGCCTTACCCCGCCTGACGCTCCACCCGCTGCCGCGCCAGCGCCGAATCCCGGTCGTTGATGCCCAGCAGGTTCGAGACCAGCCGCAGCAGCGCGTCCTCCTCGGCCTCGCGCACCCCGTCGGCCAGCACCACCTGCCAGAGCGCCTCGATCACGCCGATGCGGTGCTCGTAATCCACCGCGTCCTTGATGGCGCGGGTGAAGCGCACCGTGTCGGGGGCCTCGGCCTCCAGCACCTCGGCCTCGCCGCGCAGCTTTGCGGCCTCGAAGGGCGACAGCCCGAAGCGCGCGGCGGCGATCTTGTCGATCCGCCTCCGCTCGCTGTCGTCATAGCTTTCATCGGCCCGGGCGACCCGCACCAGCAGCGCGGTCAGCGCCAGCCGCGCATCGGCATCGGGAAGGCGGTCGGGATTGGGCTGAACCAGCCGCTGGAGAAAATCTGCGAACATGTCAGGACATATAGCGCCCGGAACGCGGCGGGGAAAGCGCCCGTCGCGCAGCCGTGAGCGCGCGGGCCGCTCAGGGGATCGAGGCCGCCACGCGCGCCGCCTCGGAATCCGCGCGCTCCAGCCCCAGATGCCCCTCGATCAGATTGACGATCTCGGTTTCCCGGTTGTCGCTGATGCCGTCGGCGACCACCACCTTCCACATCGCCTCGACCGCGGCGCGGCGGTGCTCGTAATCCACCCCTTCGCGGATGCGCGCGGCCATCTCCTCGATGCCCGGCGTCTCGAATGCCAGCTTCTCGCAGCCCGCGCGCATCTTGGCGGCGGCGAGCGGCTTGAGATCATAGGCTTCGGCGAGAATGCGGTCGATCTGCTCGACCTCTTCGAAGAGATAGGCGTTGTCGGCGATGGCGACCTTGACCAGCAGCGCCCCCAGCGCATGCGCCGCATCCATTTCGGGCAGCGGGGTTTCGGGGATCTCGCCCAGATGGAAAAATGCCTTCAGTCGCTCGAACATGACCGGGTCTCCTCTTGCCTGTCTTTGGCCGCAGTCTGCCAGCGGCGCGGCCACCGCGACAGGGGAAAACGCTCAGCCCGCGCGCCGTTCCGCGGCGATGTCGTCGGGATGCACCCCCAGAACCGTCTCGGTGAGCGCGATCATCCGGGCCTCTTCGCTGTGATGCAGCGCGCCTTGCCGCAGGATCTCCCAGAGGCAGAGCGCAACGGCGCGGCGTTCGGCATAGGCCACGGCCATGCACAGGCTCGCGGCAAAGCGCGGCGTGTCGGGGGCGGCGGCCTCGATCCGCTCGCAGGTCTCGCGCATCTCGGCGGCCTCCTGCGCGGTCAGGTCGTATCGCCGCGCCAGGATCGCGTCGATGGCGGCACTTTCGGTTCTCAGGCAGGCGCATTCGCGCCGCGCGAGACGGACCAGCAACGCCCCCAGCGCCACCGGGGCGTCGCCGGGATCGAAGGGCGCCGCCTCCGGCGCGCTCAGCCAGAACCTCAGGTTCCGGCCCAAGCCGGGCGGTCCTTCCGGCTGGCCAAGTGGCGCTCGTTCCAGCAGTCCTGAAGCATCGCGGTCCTTTCTAGCCTGTCGCGGGAGCAGTCTGGTACAGGATGTCGTCCACGGCAATGCCGCCGGGGTCGGTATTGACGATTGTCAGCGCGCGGATCGGCACATCGCTTTGCCAGGCCATGGAAACCACCCCCGAGACCGCGCGCAGGGCCTGTTCGGCGATCAGCCGGCCCGCCCCGTCCCAGAACCGCAGCGTGATGGTGCCGCGCGGCGCCCGGGCCCCCAGCGGATCGGCATAATCCGCGTGCAGCCTGAGCCCCAGCCGCCATTGCCCCTCGTCGAAGAGCAGCGCCACCGCGCCCTCGCCTCGGCCGCCGCGGCTCGTGGCGCCGCGCGGCCCGAGCGGGAACAGCGCGTTCGATCCGAACCCCGCATGCTGCGCCACCGCGAGGTTCTGGCCCCGCGCGCCCGCCAGCGCCCCCAGCGGCAGCGCCGGAACGCCGCGCAGCGCATCGAACCGGTCCTGCGCGGTCACCGTCTCGGCGCAGGTCTGCCCGGCCAGCCGTTCGCCGATGCTCAGCCCGTCGAAGCGCAGCGGCGCGTTGAAAACGTGGCCGGGCTCGGTGGCGGGCGGCAGGATGTCAAAGCTCACGCGGCGGTGCGGGGTCGCCTCCAGCTCTGCATAAGGCAGGGCGGCAAAGCCGTCGGCGTGGGCCGGGGTGGCCAGCAGCAGGAGCAGGGCGAGATATTTCATGCGGGCGCCTCCGGCCGGGGCGCGGGCAGGGCGCCCATCAGTTCGCGGAACTCGAAGCGCAGATTGTCGATGCCCAGCCCCTCCGGGTCCTGGTTCTCGACCGTGAAGCCCGCGATGTCGGTCAGCCCGCCGCGCCGCAGCAGCGTCAGCGTGCCGGTGTCGCGTTCCACATGCCGGGTCATCCGCTGGATCTGCCGCCCGGCGCGGTCGAAGAAGACCAGCGTCACCGTCCCGCCCTCGCCGCCGCGGATGTCCAGCGCCAGCGCCGGCTGGTCGCGGTCGAACAGCACCGCGATGGCGCCTTCGCCCACCGCCCCCGCATCGGGAAAGCCGCGCGGCCCGTGGCCCTTGAGCACATTGTCGCCCCAGAGGCTGATGGTGCCGAGATTGGACCCGTCCGCGCCCGCCAGCAGCCGCAGCGGCGGCAGCGGCAGGCCGGCCAGATGGTCATGGCCGGTGCCGGTGTCCAGCGCCTGCCCGTCGAAGCGCTCGCCGAAGCTGGCGCCGGGTTCGTCGATCACGCCAGAGAAGGCACGGCCCACCCCATAGCCCGAGGGCAGGGTGGAAAAGTCGATGATCCGGGTAAAGCGCAGGCTGTCTGCGGGAACCTCGCAGATCGGGTCCTCGCAGGCCAGCGCCGGGGTGGCGCAAAGCAGGAAGACGAGCCAGCGCATGCCGGGCAGGATACACGGCTTTGTCGCAACCGCTCAGCGCTTTTTGATCCGCGCGAAGAGGGAATCGAGCCGTTTTGCTTCTTCCGACAGGCCCCAGGGCGGATTGATCACGAAAAATCCCGAGCCGATCATGCGATGCCCCTCGCGGACCGGCGGAAAGCGAATCTCGTGCCGCAGCGCCTCGGGATGGGCCTGCGTCAGCGCCCGCAGCATCGGCGCATGCAGCTCCGAGGTCAGGATCGGATACCAGAGCGCCAGAATGCCCACGTTCCATTTCTTCGCGATGGTGCCGAGCGCTTTGGGAATCCGGTCGTAATCCTGCTTGACCTCGTAAGAGGGATCGACCAGCAGCAGCCCGCGGCGCGGTTCCGGCGGGCAGAGGCTTTGCGCCAGTTCGAACCCGTCCTGACGGTGCACGGAGATATTCGGCCCCTGCACGGCCTGGCGCAGCGCGGCGTGTTCCTGCGGGTGCAGCTCGGCCAGATGCAGCCTGTCCTGCGGGCGCAGGAGCGTCGCGGCGATGAGCGGAGAGCCGGGGTAGGCGGCGGGTCCGTGCTGCGCGCGGATCGTCGCAAGCGCCTTGGCATAGGGATGGCCGGGGGGCAGGGCGCCGGCCAGCGCGCCGATGCCCTGCGCGGCCTCGCCGGTCTTCTGCGCCTCGGCGCTGCCGAGATCGTAAAGGCCGCGCCCGGCATGGGTTTCGATATAGCTGAGCGGTTTGTCCTTGCGCGTCAGGTAGGCGAGCATCCAGGCCAGCAGCGCGTGTTTCTGCACATCGGCGAGGTTTCCCGCGTGATAACCGTGTTGGTAGGAGAGCATCAGGATTTCCTCAGTACCCGGCGCAGCCGCGCCAGCGGGGCGGTTTCGGCACGGGCGATCCGGGCGATTTCGTCCAGCAGCGCCTGCTTGCGCCCGGCATCGACGGTGCAGATATCGGCCACGTCGCGCAGCGCTGCATGGGCGCGCTCGGCCTCCTCCCGGGGCATCGCGGGTTGGCCGATCTCGGGAAAGCGCAGGCCGAAGCGGTCGGCCAGCCAGTCGAGATCGGTGCAGCGGGCCTCGATCACCTCGCGCAGACCGGGCAGGAGCCGGGGTTTCGCCTGCCCGGGCACGGCGGCATCCGCGTGCCGCACCAGCCATTTGTAGCGCTGGGGGCGGCGGTCGTAATGGCGGTGCGGCGCCTTGATCTGCCCGCGGAAATATTGCTGGAGCACCTCCATCGCCTCGGCGCTGACCGTCTCGTTCTCGTCGTCGGCGACGCGCCGATAGGCGGCGGGATCGGTCATCGGCAGATATTGCGCGATGAAATCCGTCACCACGTCGCCCTCGGCCAGCGCGTCGCGGGCAAAGCGGCGCAGCGCGATCCTGCCTGGGCCCTTCTCGGCCCAGGGCTCCAGCGCGTCGCGGAACCGGCTGGCCGAAGGCAGCACGAATTCCGGCCGTTTCTTGAGGTCCTGCTGCACCGCGGAGAGGAAATAGGAGGCCGGCCCCCGCAGATAGGCCATCACCCGGATGTCGCCGAAGCGCGGGCGCAGCAACCCGTTCATCCGCTCGAACGCCGCGTCCGGATAGGTGCGGAACTGGTTTTCGCAGCTCAGCACCACCAGCCGAGGCTGCGCCTGCGCGATACGCGCCTCCAGTGCCGCCCAGAGCCGGGCACCATCGCCACGGGCCTTCTTCAGCTCTTCGGCCGGGTCCACATAGCCCGGCAGGTTCTCCTTGGTCAGCCCGGTGAGATGGGCAAAGATCTGCTGGTGATTGGCATGCCCGTCCGCATCTCCGAAAACCACGCCCGCCGCCGCCAGCAGCGGGCGGTTGGCATCGAGCGTGCGCTGGATCGAGGTCGAGCCGGTCTTGCCGTGGCCGATATGGATCAGAAGGTCGGGGTGCTGCATGGATCCTGTGCCGGGTTTTCCCGTTTCTCTAGAGGATCGCCGCGCCGGACGCCATGGGGCGGTGCGGCGAAGGGCTTTCCTTTCCGACCGCTCCGCGCCTCTCGGGCCGGGGGAGTGACGAGCGGCGGCGACAGGGAACGGATGGAGGATCTGCGGATCTTCGTCATGGTCTGGCAGAAAGCCGACTTCATCCGGGGCATGGTCATCACCACTTATATCCCGATCTTCGGTCTGTTGCAGTTCTATCGGCGTGAGGTCAGCACGGCCTTTGCCCTGCTGCTCTGCGTGGCGGTGCGGCTTTACCTGGATCAACGGCAACGCGCTTCGGGTGCATTCCCGGCTGGCGCGGGGGATGGTGCGCGCGTTCCGCAGCCTCAACCGCCGGTCTCCGATGCTGAGCGCCGAGATGGGCATGGTCACGCGAACGCAAGCCGGCGAGGGTGCTGATGACCCATGGCGCCTCTTTTGCGGTGTTCCTCTCTCTCGTGGGCGAGCGCGTGGGGACCAGGTTCTGTATCGCTGAGGGCGGGACGGGCTGGCTCTGTCTGTTCCAGACCCTGTTCTGACCGTGCCAACTCCGCCGGATGCCGGCGAAAAATTCACCGAATATTAACAGGTGAGCGGGTCTTCTGGGCGCAGGCGGACAATCGTTTGGGGGGAGGCCATGAAACTAGCCGGTCTGGTGTCGTTTTGGATCGGGGTGCTGTGGGCGGCCATGGCGGTGGCGGGCCCCTTCGGTGTGACGATCGGGGATCCCATCGGAAATTATGAGGTGTCGGAGCCGGGCCCGCGCCCGCCTCTGAGTTCGGTGCCGCAGCCGCATCCGGATTTTCCGACCTATGCGGTCTGGCACAGCGAAGCCACGGGGATCTGCCGCATCATGGCCATCTCGAAGCCTTTCGAGAATGACCGCTACGGCCATGGCATCCGCTCCTGGATGGACGGTATCCGCAGCGCGCTGAACGGCAAATACGGCGCGTCCGACGATTTCGGCTTTCTCCGCCCGGGCGCGCTTTGGAAGGAACCGCAGGACTGGGTCATGGCGGTCCGCCAGAACGAACGGCAGCATGGCTTTGCCTGGAAGGATGCCACCGCCGGCGAGGACGAGGATTTTGCCCTGATCCAGTTCTGGGTCGAGGCGACCTTCTCGCGCGAGAGCTTTGCGATTCTGGAATACCGGGGCCGGAACTTCGACGCCTGCGTCGCGGCGATCCAGGCCGAGGAGAACAGCGCCTTCTGACGCGGGCCGAGCCTCAGCTCATGCCCGACCGGCGCATATCCTCGACGGCAAAGTCGATCAGCGCGCGGATCTTGCGCGGAAGGGTGCGGCCCTCGAGATAGACCGCGCTGATCGGATGGGTGGGGCTGTCATACCCCGTCAGCAGCGGCACAAGCCGCCCGGCCGCGATGTCGTCGCCCAGCACGAAGACCGGGCAATAGGCGATGCCGTCGCCCGCCACCGCCAGATCTCGCGCCACCTGGGCGCTGTTGACCATGAAACGGGTCGGCACGGAGACCGAGACGGCCGCGCCGTCCCGCAGAAAGCTCCAGCGCGTCGGATCGGCGCGGTTGGTATCGACGATGCAGGCGTGATCGCGCAGATCTTGCGGGCTTTGCGGGGCTGGGTGCTGCGCCAGATAGTCCGGGCTCGCCACAAGATTGCTGCGGATCTTGCCCAGCTTGCGCCGCTTCAGCGACGAGATCGCGCCTTCGCCGATGCGGAAGGCCAGGTCGATCCCGTCGCTGGCCAGATCCACATGCGTATCGTTGAGCCGCAGGTCGATGGTCAGATCGGGATGCGGCGCGGCGAAGCGGCTGAGCAGATCCTTGACGTATTTCTCGCCAAAGGTCACCGGCGCCGAAATCCGCACCGTGCCGGAAAAGCCGTGCGTATCCTCGGTGACCGAGGCCAGCATCTCGTCGAGATCGTCGAGCAGCGCCGGTGCGCGCGACAGCAGCGTCTCTCCCGCCGGCGTGATCCCCACCCGCCGCGTGGTGCGCTGCAACAGCCGTACCCCGAGCCGGGTTTCCAGCTCGGCCACGTATTTCGAGGTCAGCCGGTTCGACAGGCCCAGCCGGTCGGCAGCGGCGGTGAAAGAGCCGGTTTCGGCGGTGGCAACAAAGGCCCGCAGGCCGTCGATCAGATCCATGGGCGGTTTATTGAGAACGCATTGGGGATGGTTATTCCATATAATCGCCATTTCATTCCATGAGGGCAAGGGGCATCTTGATCTCATCGACGCGGGCCGTTGCCCGCGCATATATTTTTCAGGGAGAGGGCCATGAGCATCTCGCAATCGCTGCAAAAGCTGAAAGACAGTCTGAAAGCCTCGGACCGGATGCCGGTCGTGTTTCTGGGCCACGGCAGCCCGATGAACGCCATCGAGGACAACGCCTATTCGCGGAGCTGGGCTGAGCTGGGCCGCAACCTGCCGCGTCCGCAGGCGATCCTGGTGGTCTCCGCGCATTGGATGACGCGCGGTTCGACGCTGGTGAACGTATCGCGGGCGCCGAAGACGATCCACGATTTCTACGGCTTCCCGCCGGAGCTTTTCGCCCAGCAATACCCGGCGCCCGGCGCGCCCGAGGTGGCCGCCGAGGTGGTGTCGCTGCTGGCCAGCCACCATGCGGAGGGCGACGAGACCTGGGGGCTCGATCACGGCGCCTGGTCGGTGCTGAAATTCCTCTATCCCGAGGCCGATGTGCCGGTGTTCCAGCTCTCCATCGACATGCGCGCGGACCTGCCGCATCATGTGGAGATCGGTCGCGCGCTGGCCGAGCTGCGCCATCGCGGCGTGCTGATCCTGGGCTCGGGCAATGTGGTGCACAACCTGCGCGCGGTGCGCTGGGGCGGCGGTCCGGCGCATGACTGGGCCGAGGAATTCGACACGCTCTTCGCCGACCGGCTTGCCGAGGGCGACATCGCCGCGCTGTCGAACCGGCCCAAGCTGGGGAAACTGCTGCAGATGGCGCATCCCTCGCTCGACCACTACCTGCCGGCGCTGACCGTTGCGGGGGCGTCGGACGACAAGGACAGGCTGCTCTTCATGAATGACGCGATCGACCTCGGTTCGGTCTCGATGCGCAGCTTCATCTATTACTGAGGAGACCTCCGATGCTTGTGAACGGCAAATGGAGCAAGGGCTGGACGCCCGTGCAGAAGGCCGATGGCGAAGGCCGCTTCGTGCGGCAGGTATCGAGCTTTCGCAACTGGATCACGCCGGACGGGTCCGCGGGCCCGACCGGCACGGGCGGGTTCAAGGCCGAGCCGGGGCGCTACCGGCTTTACGTGGCCTATATCTGCCCCTGGGCGTCGCGCACGCTGATGGCGCGCAGTCTCAAGGGGCTGACGGATCTGATCCCGGTC
This sequence comes from Salipiger pentaromativorans, assembly GCF_024721115.1. Classification (GTDB taxonomy): domain Bacteria; phylum Pseudomonadota; class Alphaproteobacteria; order Rhodobacterales; family Rhodobacteraceae; genus Salipiger; species Salipiger pentaromativorans. Next base: position 88,268 of record NZ_JAMDHK010000014.1, read on the forward strand.
ACGGTGGTGAACCCGACGCTGACGGACGAGGGCTGGCGGTTCGGCGCCTATCCCGGCGCGCATGAGGACCCGCTCTTCGCCTCCGATTACGTGCACGAGCTCTACACCCGCGCGGATCCGGCCTTCACCGGCCGCGCAACGGTGCCGGTGCTTTGGGACATGGCGCAGAACGTCATGGTGAACAACGAGAGCGCCGACATCGTGCGGATGTTCGACACCGCGTTCGAGCATCTCGCGCCGTCCGATCTGCGGCTTTACCCCGAGGATCTGGGTCCGGAGATCGACGCGCTCAATACGCGGATCTACGATCTGCTCAACAACGGTGTCTACAAGGCGGGGTTCGCGCTGACGCAGACGGCCTATGACGAGGCGGTCGAGGGTGTGTTCGAGATGCTGGACGAGCTCGAGGCGCGGCTGACGGGAGATTACCTGTTCGGCGCGCGTCTGACCGAGACCGATCTGCGCAGCTTTGTCACGCTGATCCGCTTCGATGCGGCCTATCACGGTCTGTTCAAGACGAACCGGCGGCAGATCCGGGATTACCCCCGTCTTTCGGCTTATATGGCGCGTATCCTTGCGCTGCCGGGCGTGCGTGAGACGGTGAACATGGATCACATCACGCGGGGCTATTACTCGGTCAAGGCGCTCAACCCCACGGGCATCCGCCCGACCGGGCCCGCGCATATCGAGGCGCTTCTGGCCTGACGCGGCGCGGCTTGTCGGGGACCAGGGGGCTTGGGGGCGTCCTGGTCCGTTTGCTATGCCTGATGCGGGGCAATGTTGCACAATGCGTGAGGGAAACCGACCGGGTTTGCTGGACTGGCCGGGCCGGGGAAAGCCGTTTGTATTCCGGGGAAGGGGGGATCCAAGCCGGGTGACGCAAGTGCTTGGGAATATTGGAGGCGAGTACCGGAATCGAACCGGTGTACACGGATTTGCAATCCGGTTGTGATCGCTGATTTTATTGGACTTTCCTGTAAACGCCCCCGTTTTGTTCACGACGGGAAATCAAGGACTTACAAGGAAACTGTAAACGCCTCCAGAGGAGGTGTGCGATGAGTGATTTGCGCCCGTTCAAAGAAGTTCAGCTTCAATGGCTTCGCCTTCTGCTCGCTGACACTTCGCTCAGCCCTCGTGCCGTGCAGTTCGCCACATACCTTGCCGTGGTTAGGTACAACGACAATGTCGGCAAAGCATGGCCGTCACATGCAACGGTTTGCGAAGATCTCGGGCTGAAGAGCGAAAAGACCATCCAGCGCCTGATCAAGGAACTCGATGGTAAGTGGTTCGAGATCAGGCGCGGGAATGGTCAAAAGCAGTCTACCGAATACGTGCCGTCCAAAACATCGCATCAGGCAGCCCAAGAGTTACGCGAAAAAGAGGAGGCGGGAAAGACGGACAAAATTGTCCCCCTTCGCGGCCCCAAAGGCGGACATTTCTGTCCCGGAACCCAGACAGAAATGTCGCGCGAACCCGGACAAAAATGTCCACCAATAAAAGAGAAAGAAAAAACAAAGGAAAAAAGAGCGCTGACACGGGATTTGCCTGATGAGGGGCAATCCCGTATTGCGCTCCGGTTGGTGCCCGGCGGCGGCGGCGTCTTTGAGCGAACATGGAATGACAGGTTGCAGGCGGTCGGGCTTGAACGCTTGGACCGACTATTTCGACATGTTCGCGACGAGCAGGGGCGGAGTTGCTACCTGTTGCCCGGAAGCTGGCCGGAGCCGCAGGGAAGCATCGGTTGGCACACCCAGCTTTCTCAGATTTATCGGATGTCTGGCCGGGCGGTGCCTGAGAAGCTGGAAAAGGCCATCCGCGCGAATTCTTCGTCCGAGCTGAGGATGGCGTCATGATCGTGGTCGTCGAGGTGCGCCTGTTTTTCTGCTCTACCGGCTTTTGTGCTGCGCTTGGGCTTCTGGTCTGCCGGGCAATGAGGCCTCTCCGCAAATCTCTTCCGAAGCGCCTTCCACACGGCTGGCGAAGGAAGAGGTTTGTAGCCGCCGCTGGCTGCTTCGGTCCCGGTGGGACCGGCGGCGCAGCCGCTTGGCGGGGTTCAGGGGGGCAGCGCCCTGGCCGACATGTTGCTTGCAACATAATAGTCGGTCCATATTGTGTTTCTTATCAAACTAGGGGGCTGTGATGTCCGGTCCCCAATTCATGCACCTTCAGTCCTATTCACGCAAAGCCAATGAGGGTGGGCAATCTGTCGAACAAGTGCTCGCCGAGGCCTCCCGTGTGCCTGAATACAGCAAGCATGTGGCCGATCCTCGCCCGCCGTCTCTCGTCTATGGCGTGGCCGCTGACGAGGTCCGCAAGCTGCACGACGAGATGGTTGCCGCCGGTGGGGTTGACGTAACCCTGAAGGATGGCCGGACGGCCCGGCGGGGCATCCGCAAGGACCGACACACTTTGCTGACGGCTGTCGCATCGCATCCCCTGCCGACCGATCTGGTGGAAACGAAACCCGACGCCCGCGCCGATTACGAGCGCTGGCGAGACCACAACCTTGCCTGGCTCAAGGCTCAGTTCGGCGACAAGCTGGTGTCCGTGATCGAGCATAGGGACGAAAAGCACCCGCACATCCACGCTTACATATTGCCGCTGGACGATCCGACCTGTTCGGCACGCCAGCTCAACCCGGCTTGGCAAGCCAAGGAGGAGGCGATGGAGGTTGCCCGTGCCGCCGGTCATGACGACAAAGCTGCGCTGAAATTGGGCAATGCTGCCTATCGCGCGAGGGCGCGGGAATTGCAGGACCACTACTATGAGCATGTCAGTCTGGCCTCTGGCTTGACCCGAACTGGCCCGAAACGCGAACGCCTCAGCCGCCAGCAATGGAAGGCGCGGAAGGATGCAGCAAAGCTGACGGCCCAGATCAGCCAAGAAATCGACGGGCGGCTGGAAGATGTCGTTGACGCGGAAGACGGTCTGGAGCGGTCACTGGCTGTCAAGGCCGAGGAGATCGCGGAAAAGCTCGACCTGGCGGATCAGGCGCTGGAAGAGGCGGAAGCGGATCGTGCAGAGGCGCAGCGTTTGCGCGAGCAGGCTACGCGGGATGCCCAGAATGCTGAAGCGCGTATCCAGCGGCAGCTTGACCAAAAGCAGGAGGCACTTGAGGCTCAGCATCGGCAACAGCGCGAAGCGGAACGCGCCGACCTTCACCGCGCCCGGCAGGAGGCCGAACAGGAAGCCCGCCGCCTGCGTGATGCACAGGCGCAGCTCAACCAGGATCGGGCTGACGCGCTGCGCAATGCGGCGAAAGAGGCCGCGCGCGTTGTTCTGGAGCTGTTTCTTGGGGTGCTTGATGGTTCGGTGCGTCCAGATCCCGCCGACCCGAGAGTCTGGATCATCCGCGATGATGATCTTCGGGAGCGGGCGAAGAAGCTCGACCTGGTCGAGTTGATCAAGGACACGATGAAGGTTCTACACGATGCTTGGACGCTGCTCTCCGAACGGCTGTCGCCCACGGAACAAGCGGCAGTCTCCGAACAGATTGCAGAGCCTGTGAAGGCGGCGCTAGATCGACAACCCGGTCGCCAGCCATGAATGAATTCGATGAACGTCTTGCAAAAATACGGCGACAAAAAGCTGAAGCCCGCACCACGGCTGCGGATGATTTTGCGCAGTTGAGGGAGGGGTTGGCCGAGGCCCAGAGCAAACTCGCGGAACTGGACGCTGCCCGGCAAACCCTGTCTGAGGCCGTCAAAGCCGATAGCAGTAGGATCGCGGTCCTTCGCCGCCGTGTGACTGTTGGTGTCGTTCTAGTCGCGCTCGTCGGGGCTTTGGTGCTGGCGCTGACCGGGGCAGTTTCCAGCCGCATGCTCGATGAAGCACGAACCGAGGCCGCTCGTATCCGAGCCGAGAACACCCAGGAGATTGCCCAGGCACGGGCCGAAGGCGAAGCTGCTTTGCATGCCCTCGCAGATCGGTTGGCAAGCCGTGAGGCTGTGCTGACCGCCGAGATCGAAGCGATGGGTGCCGATTTGGCGCAGCTTGATGCCGACCGCGATGCAGCGCGCGCCGATCTGGAACACTTTGCAGACCTGCGGCATCAAATCGGGTTCGATCTGATCCCCTACCGCAACCGCGTAATGATCGTGGTGCCGCAAGGCGAAACCATCACCCGCTGGAACGCCCCAGGACTGTCGGATCTCGCCCGCTACAACGGGCGGATGTTCCGGGTGGTGCGTGCAGACTAAGCGTGAAGTTAAGCGTAAGAGGCTGTCCAGACAGGGAGTATGGCTCGCTAGTACTACATGGATTTTTTCATGTTATCAGTGCTATGAGCGCTTTCGTTGACATAAGATCAATACTTTGATACTATAGAAACATGCTTGAAATCGCGAAATCAGACATCCTCAAAAGTCTCCGCCGGGATAACCCGTGGTGGGATACTTCGTATAAGATCACTCGAAGTCCGACCGAGAAGACGCGCGCCTATTTTAGCCCCTTCTCGACGCTTGCCCTGGACTGGTCTGTGCGACGCTCAACCATCCTGATGGGGCCGCGACGGGTTGGCAAGACCGTCATGCTGCGTCAGTTGATCGAGAAGGCGATAGACGAGGGGTTCAGCGGCCAGAACATCCTGTTCGTATCCATCGACACGCCACTCTATAGCGGAATGCCGCTCTCGCGCCTGATTGACCTGTTTGAGGAAGAGACTGAGCACGATGCGCAGGCAAGGCGGATCATCGTCTTTGATGAGATCCAGTATCTGAAAGACTGGGAAGTCCATCTCAAGGTGCTGACCGACCAGCACCCGAACACAAGGTTCATCGCATCCGGTTCGGCGGCGGCGGCGCTGCGCCTGAAAAGTCAGGAATCGGGCGCAGGTCGCTTCACTGACTTTTTCCTTCCGCCACTCACATTTGCCGAATTCCTCGCATTTAGGGAGTTGGAAACCGATCTGATCAAATCCGCCCCGCTTGGAGCTACCTTGCGGTTTTCCACCCCCGATATCGAGCGGCTGAACGAAGAGTTCATCAATTACCTGAACTTCGGGGGCTATCCGGAAGCGGTTCTCAACCCGGCGATTCAAGCGGATGTGCAGCGTTTCCTTGGCCGTGATATCATCGACAAGGTTTTGCTGCGTGACCTCCCCAGCCTCTATGGCATTCAGGACATTCAGGAACTCAACCGGCTTTTCACGACAATAGCCTACCATACAGGGCAGGAAATCAGTCTCGACGGCCTGGCTCAAAGCTCGGGCGTAGCCAAGAACACGATCACAAAGTATCTCGAATACTTGGAAGCCGCTTTTCTGATTGTCCGAATTCGCCGTGTAGATGACACTGGTAAGACATTTCAGCGGATGCGAAACTTCAAGGTCTACCTGACCAACCCGTCAATGCGCGCCGCGCTATTCGCTCCGATTGCCGATGGTGACGATGCGATGGGCGCGATGGCTGAGACGGCGATTTTTTCGCAGTGGTTCCACTCTGATCTGATGAAAAACCTTCATTATGCGCGGTGGAAGCACGGAAGGACCGATCTGGAAGTTGATCTGGTTCGTGTCGATCCGGCGCGCCTCAAGCCGACCTGGGCATATGAAATCAAATGGTCCGACCGCTACGCCAGTGATCAACCAGGCGAATTGCGCGGGCTTGTCGAGTTCGCCAAACGCAACTTTGCCAACAGCGTGCCCGCAGGGGCGACTACGAAGACGATCACCGCCGAGAGCGAAATTGACGGGGTCCTCATCCGGCACTTTCCCTGCGCCCTGCATTGCTATCAGGTTGGCAAGAACGTCGCCGAAGGGCGAGCGCCCTGAGGGATTGAGGCAGCCTTGCTGGTCTGTTCAAAGCTCATGGCCACCCCGCCTTCCCCTGCCTTATGGCGGGCGATGTCAGGCGGGGCCGGATGCCACACGGGAGCCGGAAAATCCACATGAGCGAGACGCCAAGTATTGAGCGATTGTGGGGTTTCAGGCGGGGTGCGGAGATTATAGGGCCTATTCTCCGCACCTGATGCGGAGAATCGCGGGTCATTCCACGCCTTCCGCTGTGCCTGGCTGCTTCTCGAAAACCCGCCCGAGGTTCTTGTAGCCCAGGCTGTCGACGGTGATGTTGCCGCACGCGCAGGACGCCATGCCCTTCGTCGCCCCCTTCGGCGCTTTGGCTGCATAGTGCCAGCTTTCCGCAATGGTGCCGCAGAGCGTGCATTTCATGCGGAATGGCTTGTTGTTGCCGTGATGCGTCGGGCGGTGCTCAGGGTTGCGGGTCATTTGCGCATCAACTCCGGGTTTTCCTTCGGGTCGAAAGGGTGCTTGCCGTCCTTGTCGGCGCGCCATGGGTCGCCGAATTGCTTTTCATGAGGCGCGTCATCTGCGGTCAGGTCGATCTGGTTCAGGGCGCGGCGTGCCCGGCGGTGTTCGCTGGTCTTGAAGGTCTTGTCGCTTGGGGCTTTTGTTACGCCAGTGATCGGGGTTTTGCGGTGAGAGCGGGACATTTGGATTACCTCGCTTTCGCCCGTGGCTCAGCATCCTGCCAGTGCCTGTTGGGCGGCAAGCTGCGGGCGCGGGCGGCGGCTTCGCTGGCGTTGACGGGGGCATAGTCCCAGACATCGACGCCGACATTCACCGCATTGGACGAGCCGCGCCAGTTACCATGAACATGGCCGAAGAAATGCAGCGCGCCTTTGCGGGCGTGATTCCAGGTGATCATCGGATAATGACATAGCGTAATCGGGCGCTCGACCTCGGGGTCTGGCACCTCAGCCAAGGGAGCGATACTGTCCCACGGCAGGGCCAGTGTCGGGGCAAGGTCGTGATTGCCGGTGATCAGATGTTTGCGCGCGCCGGGAAGCTGCCCGAAGAGGCCGAGCAGCCAGTCCTCATCCTTTGCCTTCGGGCCAAAGGCGAAATCCCCGACGATCCAAAGATCATCCTCGGGGCCGACACGGCTCCACATCCGCTCGATCAGGGTTGCGTCCATATGTTCGATGCTGCGGAAGGGCCGCGCGGCATGAGCCAAAATCGCTTCATGCCCGAAATGCGGGTCCGCCGTGTACCAATGTGCCATCACTCAACCTTGCGCGGCGGCTTGCCGCTCATGGCGCGCCGTTTACGAAGTCCTCGGCGGCCTTGTTGTATGCATCGCATTTCTTCACAAGGTCGATCAATTCCTGAAAGCGGGCCTCTTCAGCCTCGGATCGGTCGCGCTCTGCCAAAGCGAAAAGTTCCTGACGCTGCTCCTTGCACGCCAGTGTATCATACCACGCCATAGAGGCCTCCTCATTCCTTACGGTGCCAAAGCTGGTTGGAGAGGTCGACTTTTCGGCCCATCACCAGAAAGGCGGCTCCGATCACCGCGAAAGGCACCGCCCACCAATTGATCCCCTTGCCGTCCACGAAGGCGAGGAACACTCCGACCAGCACAAGCCCGATGCTCAATCCATAGAACTTCAGGCGGCTCATCCAAGCGGGGGTGAGGTCTTTGACAGCGCCGCATTGGCCGCAGACCGTCGCACGGGCGTCCAATTCGGTGTAGCAAAACGGGCAGGTCTGGGTTTCCGCTGTGGCGTCTGTCATGGCGTCACAGGTCCATATCGGCGGGCGCGACCGGCGCGTCGGTGGTCAAGGCTTCGAGGATCTGACGATCCACCTCGGCCACATGCTGGCGGATCAGGTCGAAATCGGTCAGCGAAAAGCTGACCGTCGAGATCTGCGCGCCGCCGCTAACCCCAACCGTGAACAGCGCCGTGCAACCCGGCATGATCGGCGTTTCACGGTGTTGGCGAAAGCGGTACTCGGCATCGGCGCTGAATCCCGTTGAGCAGGGTCGGTACTGGATCGTCTTGCGCGACCCAAACTGGCTGACTGTGGTGATCTCATGCAGCGGCTGGCCGTCGAGATCGGGGATGAAGCCATCCTCGCCCCAGGCCCAGGTTGCGCTGCTCCCGTCGCGCTTGGAGGGCGGACCATAGCGCTCTTCCAACTGCGCGATCAGCGCGGCAGGTTCTGGCAGGTTCTCGTTCGGTTCACGGATCGTGCGCCTGATTTGCAGCACCCGTCCACCCATGGCCTCGGTCGCCAGCGTGGCGTTGATCTCGGCATAGGGATCGCGGCCCATGCGGGTGTGCAGCCCCACGCCCTGCGTCACCAGTTTCTGGTCGAAGCTCAGCGCAAAGGCGCGCCCCTCACCGTTTTCGACACGCAGCGCTACTTGCTCAGGCACAAGGATCAGCATCATCCGCTCCCCGAACATGCTGCTCGCTTCCATCGCCGCCGCTCCCGGCTGAATGTCGAGGATCGCGTAGGGGTAAGGGCGCGGCTCCGGAGTCAGCGTTTCGGTCAGACTGTCCTGCGCGTAGGCGGCCACCGCTGCACCGGAAATCAGCGAAGCCATGAACAACTTGCGGGCAAATCGTACGAAACTCATCGAAATCTCCTCTGCTATCCAAGTTGATACGATTAGTCCGTGGACGATTAAACACCTTTTTTGCGCTACAGCGGTATGGAGCGCAAGTTTACAGTCGAGGATTTCGGGAAGCGCCTGCGCGAGCTGCGCAAGGCACAGGGCTATTCGCAGGAGGGCTTTGCCCTGACCGTGGAGCTGGACCGAACCTACATCGGCGGCATCGAGCGTGGGGAACGGAATCCGGGCCTCAAGACGATCCTTCGGATCGCTGAGGCTCTTGGGGTGCCTGTGGCTGAACTGTTCAGTGCGGGCTGACGGAACTTGGGATATGGGTTTGATGCGCTGAGACTGGTAAGCGGTTGCTATGGGTGTAGGCTGCGGATGCGGCTTGGCTCGGTGTTAAGGCCTGTCAGAGTGCTTCTTCGGTAAATTCGGTATGTGCCGATGGTCGTTCGATAGGGGCTGCAACTGCGAGAAACTGCTGCTATCTGTAAGCAAACGACAGGAAACACCTGCAAGCGTTGTGTTGGGGCGGTGGGCGAATGAAAGAGAACGAAATTGAGTTGGATTTGCTCCGGAAGTTACAGGAGCTAAAGTACGAATATAGGGGCGATATTCGTGACCTGGACGCACTGAAGAATAATTTTCGTTTCCACTTTGAGAAGCTCAATCGTGTCAAATTGACGGATGCTGAGTTTGCGCGCCTCTTGGAGGAAATTATTACTCCCGACGTTTTTGCCGCGGCGCGAATGTTGCGAGAAAAGAATACGCTAGAGCGCGAAGATGGCACGCCCCTGGATTATACTTTGGTCAATACCAAGGACTGGTGCAAAAACCACTTCGAGGTCATCAACCAGCTCCGCATAAACACCGAAAACAGCCACCATCGGTATGACGCGATCCTTTTGATCAACGGCGTTCCGGTGGTGCAAATTGAACTAAAAACTCTCACGATCAGTCCGCGTCGTGCGATGCAGCAGATCGTCGATTACAAAAACGATCCTGGGAATGGCTATGGCAAAACCTTGCTGTGCTTCCTACAGCTGTTTGTCGTCAGCAACCGTAGCGACACCTGGTATTTTGCGAACAACAATAGCCGTCATTTCAGCTTCAACGCGGATGAGCGCTTTCTGCCGCTTTATCAATACGCCAGTGAAGATAATAGGAAGATCACGCACCTCGACCAGTTCGCCGAGAAATTCTTGGCGAAATGCACTCTGGGGCAGATGATCAGCCGATACATGGTTTTGGTCGCGAGCGAGCAAAAGCTCCTGATGATGCGCCCGTACCAAATCTACGCCGTCAAGGCGATTGTCGATTGCATCCAGCAGAACTGCGGAAACGGGTACATCTGGCACACGACCGGCAGCGGCAAGACCCTGACGTCGTTCAAGGCCTCGACGCTCCTCAAGGACAACCCCGAGATTGAGAAGTGCCTGTTCGTGGTGGATCGAAAAGACCTCGACCGGCAGACCCGCGAGGAGTTCAACCGCTTCCAAGAAGGCTGCGTTGAGGAAAACACCAACACGGAGACTCTTGTCCGTCGGCTGCTCTCCGACGACATCGCGGACAAAGTGATCGTAACGACAATCCAGAAGCTGGGACTGGCTCTGGATGGCACGAACAAGAAGAACTACAAGGAGCGCCTCGCGCCGCTCAGCGACAAACGCGTCGTCTTCATTTTCGATGAGTGCCATCGCTCCCAGTTTGGCGAAAATCATCGCGCGATCAAAGAGTTCTTCCCCAATGCTCAACTCTTTGGTTTCACCGGAACGCCAATTTTCGATGAAAACGCGTCATATCAGCAGATAGACGGCGAACAGGCCTCCTATGTCACGACCGATGACATTTTTCAGCAACAGCTGCACGCCTACACGATCACCCACGCCATTGAAGATCGGAACGTCCTTCGCTTCCACGTCGACTACTTCAAGCCCGATGGGAAGGGCGCGAAGGCAGCTGGTGACACGGTGCAGAAGCGCAAGGTCGTGGAAACGATCCTTGAAAAGCATGACGCGGTAACGGCGAGTCGCCGCTTCAACGCGGTTCTGGCGACGGCCTCGATTAATGACGCCATCGAGTACCATGGCTTGTTCAAGACCATCCAGGCGGAACGCCTAGCCGCTGATCCCGATTTCGTGCCGCTGAACGTCGCCGCCGTGTTCTCGCCTCCTGCCGAAGGCAGCAAGGACGTCAAGCAGTTGCAAGAAGACCTGCCCCAGGAAAAGGCCGACAACGCCGTCGAGCCGAACAAGAAGAAGGAAGCGTTGAAGGCAATCATCGCGGCCTACAACGAACAATTCGGGGCCAATTACAGCATCAACGAATTCGACCTGTATTATCAGGATGTTCAGAAGCGGATCAAAGACCAGCAGTTCCCGAACCAGGACTTGGCCCACTGGTACAAGATCGACATCACCATTGTCGTCGATATGCTGCTCACGGGCTTTGACTCGAAGTACCTGAACACCCTCTACGTCGATAAGAACCTCAAACATCACGGCCTGATCCAGGCCTTCTCGCGTACCAACCGCGTGCTGAATGACACAAAGCCATACGGCAACATCCTTGATTTCCGCCAGCAACAAGACGCCGTAAACAAAGCCATCACAATGTTCTCGGGGGAGTCCAGCAGGCCTCCCAAGGAAATCTGGCTGGCTGACACGGCCCCGGTTGCCATCGACAAGCTCAAGACAGCGGTGAAGACCCTAGATGACTTCATGCAATCGCAGGGCCTGACCTGTGCGCCGGAGGAGGTTCCTAACCTCAGGGGCGACGCGGCGCGTAGCCAGTTCATCAACCTCTTCAAAGAGGTCCAGCGGCTGAACACCCAGATCGACCAATACACCGACCTGTCGCCCGAGGACAAAGCGACCATCGAAGATGTCATGCCCAAGGAACAACTTCAGGGCTTCCGGGGTGTCTATCTGGACACCGCGCAGCGGCTGAAGGGTCAGCAGGACAAGGGGCCGGACAAGACCCCCGAAGATGTCGATCAGCTCGATTTCGAGTTCGTGCTCTTCGCCTCGGCGGTGATCGACTATGACTACATCATGGGGCTGATCGCGGATTATTCGCAGCAGCAGCCGGGCAAACAGAAGATGACCCGCGCGCAGCTGATTGGGCTGATCCAGTCGGATGCCAAGTTCCTTGATGACCGCGAGGAGATCGCAGCCTATATCGACACGCTGACCGTGGGCGAGGGGCTGAACGAAAAGGCGATCCGCGAAGAGTTCGAAAAATTCAAAGCCGAGAAGAACGCCAAGGCGCTTGCGGCCATCGCGGACAAGCACGAGTTGGATGTCGCTGCCTTGCAGGCGTTTGTCGATGCCATCCTGCGGCGGATGATCTTTGATGGGGAGGCGCTGAGCGATCTTCTGGCCCCGCTCGATCTGGGCTGGAAGGCAAGGACACAGAAAGAGCTGGCCTTGATGGAAGACCTGATCCCGCTGTTGCAGAAGCGCGCCCACGGGCGCGAGATCGCCGGTCTTGGGGCGTATGAGCAATGAGGCGGGCAGGCGAAAAGAACGGGAACGGTCAGCCTGACCTCCGACCAACAGTCCGGTTTCCAGAGTTCGGGGAAGATGGCGCTTGGCATACCGAGACCATCGGCGAGATTTCTGAACCCATCAAGGAAAAGGTCGGGGAACACAAAATTACGCCTGTCAGTATCACCGCTGGCGTCGGGTTTGTGCCACAAGCCGACAAGTTCGGGCGTGATATTTCTGGCGAGCAATACAAGAACTACACTTACCTGCGGCGAGGCGATTTCGCCTATAACAAGGGAAACTCGAAGAGTTTTCCGCAAGGTTATGTATGCCAGCTCCACGAATTCGACGAAGTCGCGGCATCCAGTGCGTTCATATGCTTCAAGCTCAAAGACGGATACGACCCCACCTTTCTCAAAGGGCTGTTTGACCGGAACACCCACGGTCGGCAGTTGGCAGCGCACATCACCAGCGGGGCTCGCAGCAATGGCTTGCTCAACCTGAACGCTAGCCAATTCTACGGCGTTCAGCTTCCATTTCCGCCCAACTTTGAGGAGCAGGAGCGGATCGCCGAATGCCTTGCCTCGATTGACGCCCTAATCGAGGCGGAAACCGAAAAGCTCGAAGCGCTCAGGGACCACAAGCAAGGGCTGATGCAGCAGCTTTTCCCCACCGAAGGGGAAGACCTGCCAAAGCGCCGTTTCCCAGAGTTTGCAAACGAAGGTGCCTGGGAAGAAACGCGGATTGATCAACTATGCAAGCCTTTCAGTGGTGGCACGCCTCCTACCTCGCGTGATGAATACTACGGAGGCGAAATTCCTTTTATCCGATCTGCCGAAATCGCGCTTGAGAGGACGGAGCTATTTCTTACCCCTGAGGGTTTGACAAATTCAGCAGCAAAGCTGGTGGCACCCGGCGACGTATTGATCGCTCTCTACGGTGCCAATAGCGGCGAAGTTGCCGTCTCCAAGATCGCGGGGGCAATTAACCAAGCAATCATCTGTCTCCAGGTTGGCCCTGACAGCGAATTTGTTGCTCAGTACTGGTCGCACTTAAAGCAGTGGATTGTGAACACCTATATTCAAGGTGGGCAGGGGAACATTTCGGGTGAAATCGTCAAATCCATCAAGCTAAGAATGCCGCGCAATCCGAGTGAACGATTGAAGGTATCAAAGGTTCTCACGGCTGCGGACAACCTGATGGAATCGCAGGAAAATCGCATCGAGCGCTTGAGATTGCACAAACTTGGCCTGCTCCAACAGCTCTTCCCCGCCCTCGATGAGGTGGACGGATGACGAACACGCCGAAACTGTACGAGTACAAGTCCATCGACAAGCTCGTCACCCGCATCCGGGACGATCTGAATGATCACAGCTTTGTCTTGCTTTTCGCCTATAACGGCACGGGCAAGACCCGTCTGTCGATGGCGTTCAAGGATGTGGCCAAGAAGAAGGGCGAGCGCGACACGCTCTATTTCAACGCCTTCACCGAAGACCTGTTCGTCTGGGACAACGATCTGGATGGCGACGAAAACCGCTATCTGAACATCAACAGTGCCTCGGCATTTTTCGAGGATTTCCAGTCGCTCGATCTGGAGGAGCGGATTTTCAGTTTTCTTGAACGCTATGCCAGCTTCAATTTTCGGATCGACTATGAAAACTGGCGTGTGATTTTCTACCGCGATGCCACCGAGAACATCAAGGTTTCGCGCGGCGAGCAGAACCTCTTCATTTGGTGTGTTTTCCTGGCGATCTGCCAGCTCGTTCTCGACAACCACGAGGCTTACAAGTGGGTGAAGCACATTTATGTTGATGACCCGATCTCGTCCCTCGACGACAACAACGCAATTGCCGTCGCCAGTGATCTGGCCCAGCTGCTGAAATCCGGGAAGGACCGAGCGAAATCGGTGGTTTCGACCCATCACAGCCTGTTCTTCAACGTCATGTGGAACGAGCTGAAGAAGGTCAAGCACAAGGCCTACTTCTACCACCGGCCACAGGGTGTCGAGCTGCATACCCTGCGCACGACCGACGAAACGCCGTTCTTCCACCATGTCGCCATGCTAAGCGAATTGCAGATGGCCGTCGAAAGCGACCAGCTCTACACGCACCATTTCAACATGATGCGCAGCATCCTTGAGAAAACCGCAACGTTCTTCGGATACAAGGATTTCTCGGCCTGCATCCACGGGATCGACGACGAAGCCCTTTACTCACGCGCCCTGAACCTGCTGAGCCATGGCAAGTACTCGATCTATGAGCCGCGCGATATGGTGGGCGACAACAAAGACCTGTTCAAAGACATCTTCAAAGCGTTCCTCGAACGATATCGCTTCGAGCTGCCCGAGATCATCAAGCAGAAAGAGCCAGCCCAATGACCGATCAAGAACAACAAGAACTGGGCAAGACGCTCTGGAACATTGCCAACACCCTGCGCGGCGCGATGAACGCGGACGACTTCCGCGATTACATGCTGTCCTTCCTTTTCCTGCGCTACCTGTCCGACAACTACGAGGCGGCCGCAGAGCGCGAACTTGGGCGCGACTATCCTGCATTGGAAAAGGATGACCGCCGCACGCCTCTGTCCGTCTGGTATGAACAAAACGAAGGCGACGTCGATGCCTTTGAAGCGCTGATGCGCCGCAAGACACACTATGTGATCAAACCGGAGCACCTTTGGGCCAGCATCGCCGAAATGGCGCGGGTGGGGCACAATGACCTGCTAACCAAGCTCAAGGCGGGCTTCAAGTTCATCGAGAACGAGTCATTCTCCAGCACCTTCGACGGGCTGTTTTCCGAGATCAATCTGGACTCGGAAAAGCTGGGCAAGGGGTACACCGAGCGCAACACAAAGCTGTGCAGCATCATCAAGGAGATCGCCAAAGGGTTGGTCGGGTTCTCGACCGACAACGACACCTTGGGCGATGCCTACGAATACCTGATCGGCGAATTCGCCGCCGGATCGGGCAAGAAGGCAGGCGAGTTTTACACGCCGCAACAAGTCTCAAGCATCTTGTCAGAGATCGTCGCCCTGGATAGCCAAGACCCCGCGCTTGGCAAGAAGGATCACATCGACAGTGTGTTCGATTTCGCCTGTGGTTCGGGGTCCCTGTTGCTGAACGTGCGTAACCAGCTTGGGCCGCGCGGCATCGGCAAGATCTACGGCCAAGAACGTAACATCACGACCTACAACCTAGCCCGGATGAACATGTTGTTGCATGGGGTCAAGGATACCGAGTTCGAGATTTTCCACGGTGACACCCTAACCAATGACTGGGACATGCTGAGGGAGGCAAATCCCGCCAAGATGCCGCGCTTCGATGCGGTAGTCGCAAACCCGCCCTTCAGCTATCGCTGGGACCCCTCAGAGGCCCTTGGTGAGGATGCACGCTTCAAGAACTATGGTCTTGCGCCAAAGTCTGCCGCTGATTTTGCATTTCTCCTCCATGGCTTCCACTACCTCAAAGATGAAGGCACCATGGCGATCATCCTGCCGCATGGCGTTTTGTTCAGAGGCGGGGCCGAGGAACGGATCAGAACAAAGCTCCTGAAGGACGGGCATATCGACGCCGTGATCGGCTTGCCTGCGAACCTTTTCTTCTCGACAGGTATCCCCGTCTGCATTCTGGTGTTGAAGAAGTGCAAGAAATTCGACGACGTCTTGTTCATCAATGCCACGGGGCCGGATCGGTTCAAGAAGGGCAAGCGTCAGAACCAATTGGCACCTGAGCACATTCGAGACATCATTGAAACGTATCAGTTTCGGAAAGAAGACGACCGCTATTCTCGGCGGGTTGAGATGGACGAGATCGAAGAAAAGGGCTTCAATCTCAACATTGCCCGGTATGTCAGCATAGCCGAAGCCGAGAAAGAAATTGATCTGATCAAGACCAATCAGCGGCTAAAGGGCTTGGAGGAGAAGATCTCGGCGGCGAAGGCGGAACACAATGCGTTTCTTCAGGAACTTGGGCTGCCAGAGTTGCCTTGAAGAGTAGCGGCGCGTTTTTTGATCCGCCGCTGACGGAGTTGGCGACGCTTTTCGCTCTCTAGCTGCTTTTCCAATGCCTCTTGTTCCCATTCCACATTTGCGTGTCCAAGCCATCCGTTCTTGTACATGGCGTCGATGCTTTGCCAGGCCTGATCAACACGATCTTGAACAACGCTATCTTGGTCAGCGCCGAAGTGCTTCAGCTCGAAGCCAATCTCAATAATGTCATCTTGTGCGTCAAATAGATCATACAGATTTTTCTTTTGAAAATACCTTGTCGCTTCGAGAAGGCGTTGAAATATGGCCGATTTTATGTGTCGAGGGACAGGGTCGGGTTTGACGTTGAAGAGCGAGTGCAGTTCAGTGTCACCGCGTAGCAGGATCTTGGAAATGAGGGCTCCGGGCACATCACGAATGCCGGCCTCGTAATCCCGTATCGACTTTTCAGAGTAACCGAACTCGCACCCGAACCGGGCTTGGGTCAGTCCTAAAAATTTGCGATATGCCTTTAGGCCCGCCGCAAGGTCCAGTCCTCGGCGGGCCTCCTTGCGGGCTTCAGTGGCATCTTGTTGCCAGATATCCCTCTGTTGCTGACGAGTCTTCTGGCGCTGCCGACGCGTGTGCCAGCCTTGGTGGTGGGAGGAGGACATGTTGAACTTTCATACCTTTAGCAAATAGGCAGTATTCTACCGTTTTTAAGCTTGAGTGAAAAGACACGCTGACAATTCTGGACTTGTGATGCTTGACCGCAAAAACGTGTAGTTACATGCAGTTCAGGAGGCGTACATGCAGACAGTTGTGGATGGAGCCAAAACGCCGGAAGAGTGGTGCGCAATGCTGCGGCAGCAAGGTGCGCACGTTTCGGCGCGAACGTTGCGGGCAAAGGCGCGTGAAACGGGACAATACCTGTCACTGGGCCGCGCAATGCTTTTGAATCCCAAGCATTTAGCAGTGCTGTTGCAGCCAGAAGCAGAAGCTGTTCCCTTAGAGGAGGGCGGCCATGATTGAGTTGGTCACTGGTGAGGAGCTGGCCCAGTCGCTCGGTTATTCCGGCGTGAACAACGCGTTCCGGGATTGGTGTAGCCAAATGCGCATTACCCCAGTGCCTGGCCGACGCGGGTTTTACGACCCTAAGTTGGTCCGCGCTCGATTAGACGAAGCTCAAGGGTTGGTCCGTCAGGACATGGCTGGCCCAGGCAAAGAAAGTTTCGTCGCGATCAGGAGAGCGCGACGTGGCAAGAATTGAATTGAAAGGCGTACACCGTGTCAGGCGCAAGCTGGCGAATGGCACGTATCGAGAGCGGCATTATGCTTGGCGCGGCGGTCCTTGCTTCTGGTCAAGCGATATGAGCTTTCCAAAGCATGGGGTTGAGTACATTGCGGCCTTTTCGACCCATGCGGCGAGACCGACCGAGCCGCGCAACTTTACAAAGACTGTTGTTGATCAGTTCCTCGACTCCGCCGAGTTCCTCAGCACGAAGCCGCGTACCCAGAAAGACTACAAAAAATGGATGCTGCGATTTCAGGAAGAGTTCTCTGACGACCCGTTTGCCATGTTCGCCGAGCCGGAGTCGCGCGGTGAGGTATCTGAATGGCGGCAACAGTGGGCGCACTCGCCCAAACAGTTCGATTATTGCGGAACGGTTGTTACGAGGTTCCTGAACTGGGCTGAGAACAACGGTAAGATCAGCCGCCACTTCTGCCACAAGTTGCCAAAGGTCTATGAGGCGGATCGGGCCGAGATTGTCTGGACACCCGCCGACGTTGATCTCTTTTGCCGAGCTGCCCCCGAATACGCTCGCCGCATACTGATTTGTGCCTGTGAAACGGGGTTGCGCCCCGGCGATCTGGCGGGGCTCAACCGTGGGCACATTCACGAGACGCGACATGGTCGAAGGTTGCGCGTGCGTACGAACAAGCGCAGCAAGATCGCGACAATTCCAGTATCCCAAAAGCTCGCAGCATTGTTGGATGCGACGCCAAGTGACCGAATGCTGATCCTCGTGGGGGACAAGGGGCAAAAGCTCGATGCGGAGAGCGCTTCAAAGGCGGTGAGCCGATGGCGCAACCGTATCCCAGAGCTGACGCCTGAGGCCAAGGGGTTCGATCTTCGGCTCTACGACGCGCGCGGCACGGCGGCAACGCGGCTGCTGGAGGCGGGGCTGGGGCTGAACGATATCGCGTCATACATGGGCTGGAGCATTCGCTACGCCAGCCAAGTCATCGAGCATTATGCGGTGATTTCCGAAGACGAAACTGACCGTGTGAAGCGGGCGCTGGAAGCTGCCCAGAAGGCAAAAAATGGAACAAAACTGTAAACCGACCTGTAAACGGTCGCACTCTCAAGGAGGCTATGATGACGCAAGTGCTTGAAAGTAAATGGAGGCGAGTACCGGAATCGAACCGGTGTACACGGATTTGCAATCCGCTGCGTCACCACTCCGCCAACTCGCCAGAGCTGCGCCTCTCTAGGGCGTGGCGCGGCGCGCGTCAAGCGGGAACCGGAACCTTGTGAGGACGCAGCGCGTTAAAGCCATGACGACCGACAACAGACGGGAGATTCGACCATGGCACAGACATCCGCAAATGGCGCCGGCAAAGGCGCGGATCCGGTGCAGCGCGACATCGACGCGCTGAGCGATCAGATCGCCGCCCTGCGGGGAGATCTGTCCTCGCTGGCCGAGCTGGTCGGCGAGATCGGACAGCGCCGCGGCAAGGCCGCGCGCGAGGCGCTTGAAACCCGGGCACAGGATCTGCGCGGGCAGGGCGAAGAGGCGCTGCGCGACGCCGGCCGGAAAGTCGCCGAGATCGAAGACGGCGCCGCCGAGCGCATCCGTGCGACGCCGTTCCAGGCGATGGGGCTCGCGGCGGCGGCTGGCTTTCTCGTGGGCTATCTCGGCGCGCGCAGATAGGCCCACTATGCTTCAGGACATCGAAACATGGCTGCTGACGGGCAGGCGCCGGCTGGCCGGGGCGCTCTGCCTGGCCGTTGCCGCCGCCTTCCTGACCGTGGCGGCATGGGGCGTTCTGGCCGCCGCCCATGGCACCGAGGTCGCGGCGCTTGTCCTCGGTCTGTGTTATGCGGTGCCGGGTGCGTTGCTGCTCGTGCTGCCGGTCCGGGCGCGTCCCAGACCCGCGCCCGCCGCGTCGGGGGCGCTGCTCGATGCGTTTCTCGCGGGGCGCGCGGCGGGCCATGCGATGCATGGCGGCCGACGGGCGCGATGACCGGCTTTCGGGCGCTCCGCCGGTTTCCGGCGGGGGCCGCGGCATTTGTGAGCGCCTGAGACATTGCGGCCTCGGAACAAGTGTGGCACAACCGGATCAGTCGATACTGAACGGAAGAGTTTAGCAGATGACCGACTTCGCCACGCGCCGCCGGATGATGGTGGATACGCAGGTCCGGCCCTCGGATGTCACCAAGTTCCCGATCATCGAGGCCATGCTGAAAATTCCGCGCGAAGCCTTCGTGCCGGACGCACGGCGCGAGGCCGCCTATGCCGGACGCAATGTGCGCCTTGCAGACGGTCGCGTGGTGCTGGAGCCGCGCACATTGGCCAAGATGCTCGATGCGCTCAACCTCGACAATGATGACCTCGTGCTCGATCTGGGCAGCGGCCTGGGCTACTCCGCGGCTGTGATCGCGCGGATTGCCGAGGCGGTAGTCGCCGTCGAGGAAGACGAGGCGCTGGCCGAAGAGGCGCAGGCGCTTCTGGGCGAGCATGCCGACAATGTGATTCTGCACACCGGCCCGTTGGCCGCGGGCGCGGCCGAGCACGGCCCCTATGACGCGATCGTGATCGAGGGCGGGGTCGGAGAGCTGCCGGCGGCGATCGCCGATCAGCTCAAGGATGGCGGCCGGATCGCCTGCCTGTTCATGGACGGGGCGCTTGGCACGGTCCGGATCGGCTGGAAGATCGACGGTGCGATCACCTGGCGCTTCGCGTTCAACGCGGCAGCGCCGGTACTTCCGGGTTTTGAAAAAGAAGTGGCCTTCGCGCTCTGAGGCGCGAACAGGCGGCAATCGGGCAGAGGGAGCCAGTCATGGCGCGCAGGACGGTGTTCGGAATGATGGCGGGGCTTTGCTTCGCGGCGGTATCGACGGTGCCGGCTTCGGCCGAAACCTTGGCGAGCGCGCTCTCCAGCGCCTATGTCACCAGCGGGCTGCTGGATCAGAACCGCGCGGTGTTGCGGGCCGCCGACGAAGACGTCGCCCAGGCCGTCGCCTCGCTGCGTCCGGTGCTGAGCTGGTCCGGGAACGTGACGCGCAGCTATGGGTCGCAGCGCAGCCTCGAGTCGCAGACAAGCTATGTCGGTCTGGTGCCGGTCACCACCACCGACTGGGTCTGGCGCGGAAGCACCAGCACCACCGCCACCGCCAGTCTTCTGGCATCGCTGACGGTTTATGCGGGCGGATCGCGGGTCATGGGCTTTCACGCCGCCCGCGAGGCGGTTCTGGCGACCCGCGCGGCGCTTGTCTCGGTCGAGCAGCAGGTTCTTTATAACGGCGTCTCGGCCTTCATGGAGATGCGCCGGGCCACCGAAACCGTGGCGCTGCGCCGCAACAACGTGCGGGTGATCAACGAAGAGCTGCGCGCCGCGCGCGACCGGTTCGAGGTGGGCGAGGTGACCCGCACCGACGTGGCCGCCGCGGAGGCGCGCCTTGCCGCCGCGCGCAGCGCCCTGGCCGCCGCCGAAGGCGAGCTGATGGTGAATCGCGAAACCTACAAGGCGGTGATCGGGCATTACCCGAACGGTCTGGTGACGCCGCGCAGCCTGCCGCGTCTGCCCGGCGGGGTCGAGACCGCCAAGGCACAGGCGCTGCGCGATCATCCCAACATGATTCAGCTCAAGCATGTGGTTGCGGCCAACGAGCTGGGCATCGACATCGCCAAGGCCCGGATGGAGCCGACCGTCACCGTGCAGGGAAGCTGGGGCGTCACCGAATCCTTCGATTCGAAATCCGCCTCGCGGGGCGGCTCGGTGGCGATCGGCGTCACGGGACCGATCTATCAGGGCGGGGCGCTCGCCTCGGGCGTGCGGCAGGCGATGGCCGACCGAGACGCCGCCCGTGCGCAGCTTTACACCGAGGGTCAGACGGTCGAGCAGAATGTCGGCAGCGCCTATGCGCAGCTCGGCATCTATCAGGCTTCGCTGCGGTCTTCGCAGGAACAGGTGCGCGCCGCGCAGGTGGCCTTCAACGGCATCCGCGAAGAGGCGACCCTGGGCGCCCGTACCACGCTGGATGTGCTCGATGCCGAGCAGGAACTGCTCGACGCCCGCGCCGCGCTGATCTCGTCGCAGGTCGATGAGACGCTGGCGGCCTATGCGGTGCTGGCCTCGGTGGGGCAGTTGACCGCCCAGGCGCTGGCGCTCGAAGTGCCGCGTTACGATCCGGCGGAGTATTACAACCTCGTCAAGACGGCTCCGGTGAAGTCCCAGCAGGGCGAAGATCTCGAGCGTGTCCTTCGTGCCCTCGGGAAAAACTAGGGTTTTCCACATCGGTTGTTTGGAATCGCGCCTCGGGCTACAGTTTCCCCGAGGCAAGAGTGGGAATTGAATGTCGGATCCCGTAACAAATGTGGAAATCGAGGACGTCTTGTCCTCTATCCGGCGGCTGGTCTCTGAAGATGCGCGTCCGAAAGCGTCTCCGGCCAACCGTGAGAAACAGGACAAGCCCGAACGTCTGGTGCTGACCCCGGCGCAGCGCGTGCCCGAATTCGGCACCGTCGAGGATGACTCCGTGAATGACGCTGGGTCTGCCGAACCGCCGGTGCTGCTGACCTCTCCAACGGCGGTTCCCGCGCCGGAGAGCCCGGGCGCAGAGCCGGAGCCGGAGGCCGCGCCTGCCGTGGCGGAGGCACAGGCCGATCCGGTGCCGGAGGCGACCGGGGCAGAGGAGACGGTGGCAGGGCCCGCAACGCTGGGAGCGCTCGTCAAGGACGAGCTGGCACGGGCGCTGACCTCTGGCCGCATCGCGGAACCGACAGAGGATCCGGTCTATGAGGAGGATGCCGAGGACGAGGCTCTGGGCGCTTTGCTCGGCGATTCCGACGATATTTGGCCCGCGATGTCCGCCGACATGATTCCCGCCACCGAACCGGTCCTGAAGGCGGCGCCGCGCGCCGAGCCCGAGACTGACACCGGGGATGGTGGGCTTGCCCGCAAGATTGCCGAGCTGGAAGCGCTGATTTCCCGCAGTCCCGACAGTTACGAGGCGGATCTGCCCGGCGAGGGCGGCAATGCCGCGTTTGTGCATCATCCGCCCGAGCCGATGGATTGGGATCGGCTGATCCCGACCGACGCGAAGCCCGCCGAAGAGAAATTTGTCGAACCTGTCCCGTCGGGGGAACCGGCCCCGGCTGCCGAGACGGAACCGGAGCCCGCGCCTCAGCCCGCAGCCAATGTTCTGCGCGGCCCGGCCTGGCAGGCCGAGTCGGCCCCCCGGGCGGAGATCGCGGACAGCGCGCAGGCCGAGCCGCCGGCGCGGAGCGACGATCTGGGCGCGATTGATGAAGACATCCTGCGCGATATGGTCGCCGAGATTGTCCGTCAGGAGTTGCAGGGCTCGCTGGGCGAACGCATCACGCGCAATGTGCGCAAGCTGGTGCGGCGCGAAATCCATCGGATGATCGTCAGCCAGGATCTGGACTGACGCGCAACTCCGCGACCGGAGGACGGGAGCAGGGAGCGCCCACTCTTCTGGTGCGCGTTGCAGAGAGGGCCTTGGTGCCGGTCTCTGGCACGGATCTGGCACATAGGTATGCAAAACCGAAAGGCGCGCCCGTCTCGGGGCGCGCCTTTCGTTTGGTCCGGTGACCTTGAGGGCCGGAGGATCAGGCGGCTTCGGCCCGGTCGGCGGCTGCGGCGGCGTTCCGGCGCTCGCTCTCCTCTCGCGACAGCGCAACGGAGGTGCGCACACCCTTGCCGACGAATTCCATCAGACCGGAGACCACGCGCTCGTTCGGGTCGATCCCGGCGCAGCTCAGGACTTCACGGCCGTCGCGCGAGCGCGCCCAGCGGGCGATTTGCTCGGGACCGTTGCCGTATTTCTTGTCGTCGGCGATCGCGTCGTCGAGCGCAGCCAGAACCACGGCGGCAAACAGCTTGCGCGCGCGGTTGCCCTGTTCGGCATTAAAGGCTGTGCTATCCACGAAATCTTTCATATTTCGACCTTTGATTATTGCTCTTGTCTTTTCGGGCGTGTGTGGGGTTATGAACTATTCCGTTTGATTCGGATACACTTGAAACGCATGTCTCCCATGCGCCCAGCGCATGGATTGCTTTGTGCGCATACGATATATCGTTGTCTTGCACGGGCATCACTGGCCAGATATAGGAGCGGCCAGGAAATCATCAACCTTTGGCCAAAGTTTAGTCCCATGCCCAAGATCAACGGAAACGAGATCCGCCCCGGCAACGTTCTGGAGCACAATGATGGCCTTTGGGCCGCGGTCAAGGTCGACCATGTGAAGCCCGGCAAGGGCGGCGCCTTTGCGCAGGTCGAGCTGAAGAACCTGCGCAACGGATCGAAGCTGAACGAACGCTTCCGTTCCGCCGACAAGGTCGAGCGCGTGCGTCTGGAACAGAAGGACATGCAGTTCCTGTACGAAGATTCCGGCATGCTCGTCTTCATGGATACCGAAACCTATGACCAGGTGCAGCTTCCGGCCGACATCCTGGGCGACCGCCGGCCGTTCCTGCAGGACGGCATGACCATTGTCGTGGAGTTCTACGAAAGCGAGGCGCTGAACGCCACGCTGCCGCAGAAGGTGACCTGCAAGATTGTCGAGACCGAGCCGGTGGTCAAAGGCCAGACGGCCGCCAACAGCTTCAAGCCGGCGATTCTGGACAATGGTGTCAAGGTCATGGTGCCGCCCTTCGTGGGCCAGGACGAAGACATCGTCGTGAACACCGAAACCATGGAATATTCGGAACGCGCATAACCCGCGCGCCGACCGTTCCGTCCCCGTGCGATCCGGGGGCGTAACAGAAGAAAGTGACCAAGGGCCTCCGGCGGCAAGCCAAAGGAGGCTCTTTTCATGATCGACCATTTCACCGAAACCGACCTGCCGCATGTGGCCGCGCTGTTGCGCGGACTGAATGCGCTGCATGTGGCGCGCGTGCCGCAGCGCTTTCACGACGCGGCGGACGAGACCGCGCTGGCAGCCTTCCTGGCGCAGCAGATGGCAGAGGGCGCGCAGGCGCTGGTCTACCGCGCCGAGGGCGTGCCCCGGGGCTATCTGCTGTGGAAGCGCCGCGACATGCCGGCCAGCGCGGTGGACCGCGCCCGGCGGCTGGCGGTGCTGGATCATATCGCCGTGGCGCCCTCGTGGCGGCGGCGGGGCATCGGCCGCAGGCTGGTGGCGCGGTTCGAGGCGGAGGCCCGGGCGGCGGGCTGCGAGGGCTGGATCACCATGGTGCATGCGTTCAACGGCGCCTCGGCGGGGCTGATGCGGCAGTCGGGTGCCGCGCTGGCGGTGGAGGTTCTGGAAAAACGGCTGGGCTAGGGGGCAAGATCCTTCGAAGGATCTTGCAAATCTCTTTCAAGAGATTTGCCCGCGCTCAGATCCCGGCGTCGCCCAGCAGCCGGGCCACGAGGCTCTGATACCCCGCGCCGAACAGTCGGAAATGCACGAGCGCCGGGTAAAGCTGATAGATCGGGCGCCGCGCGGCCCGCCCCGGCGCCTCGGGCCCATAGCCCTGCCAGAAGGCCGCGGGCGGCGTTCCGAAAAGCTCGAGCATGGCGAGGTCCACCTCGCCATGCCCGCGATAGCAGGCCGGGTCGATCATCCAGGCGGTCTCTGCGCCGAAAAGCGCGTTGCCGGCCCAGAGGTCGCCATGCAGCAATGCTGCGGCGGGTGCGGCGGGCAGGCGCTCGGGCAGCGCGCGGGCCAGAGCCTTGAGCCGCCGGGCCAGCGCCGGGGGCAGAGCCGGCAGGAACGGCAGCAGCCGGCGCCGGGCCCAGAATACCGGCCAGTCCGCCAGCGCGCCGTTTGCGATGGGCAGCGGGCCGAAGGCATAATCCTCGGGCCAGCCATAGGGGCGCCCGGTCTCGTCATGCAGGCGGCGCAGCCCCTTTCCCAGCGCCCGCCAGCCGGCGGGCGAGGGCCGGGTCTCTTCGAGCCATTCCAGACAGAGCAGGTCTTCCGACTGATAGAGCACGCGCGGCACCGGCGCGCCGGCGGCGGCCATGGCGCTCAGCATGCGCGCTTCGGTGGCAACCCGCGCCCCGCGCTTGACCGCCATTTGCCGCCCGTCGGTCAGCGTGAGTTTCATCACCTCCGACAGATCGCCGCCCTGCAACCGCTGCACCGAGGCCGGCGCGGCCCCGAAGACGCGCGACAGCCGGTCGGGCGTCACGGCTTGTAGCGGAGCGCGGCGTCGCCCGCGCGCAGGTCTCCCACCGCCCGGTCGAAGCGCAGGAAGGCGATGCCATGCCCGCCCGACTGGGTATAAAGCACGCCGGCCGGTTTCTCGCCGGCCAGGATCTCGGTGCCGGCCGGGGCGCTGCCCGAGACCGCGACGATGGCCAGCCCCTTGCGCAGCTCGGTCTTGTGCTTCATCCGGGCGGTCACCTCCTGACCGACATAGCAGCCCTTGTGGAAATCGACCCCGTTCAGCCGCTCGAACCCGGCTTCCAATATGAAGGTGTCGGGGGTCAGCTCGATTCCGCTTTCCGGCACGCAGGCCGCGACGCGCAGCGCGTCCCAGTCGGCGGGCTCGCCGGGCTGGCCGTCATAGCCGCGCCAGCCCAGGCGCGGATCGCGCGGATCGACAAAGGCGCCCTCGGGCGGCGCACCGGTGCCCCGCGTCACCGCCAGACCGGTTTCGGCGACCTCCACCTTGGCACGCAGCTTGTACATCGACAGCGCGCGCAGCAGATCGCCCGCCAGATCCGCATCGACGTCGATCAGAATATCCGCACCCGCCGGCACCAGAAAGAAATCGGCCCGGTACTTGCCCTGCGGCGTCAGCAGCGCGGCATAGACCAGCCCGTCCTTCAGGCGCGCCACATCGTTGGTCACCAGGCCCTGGAGGAAATGTTCCGCATCCGGGCCGCTGACCCGCAGCACCTTGCGTTCGCCGTTCATCGCGTTCTCCCTGTCGGTTCCCGCGATATGTAGCGGGCAGGGCGCCGGGTTGCGAGGGGGCGGGCTCAGCTTTCGGAAAACTGCATGGCATGAAGCCGCGCATAGGCGCCATTGCGGGCAAGCAGGGCGTCATGTGTGCCTTCCTCGACCACACGGCCCTGATCCATCACCACGATCTTGTCCGCATGGCGCACGGTCGAGAGCCGGTGCGCAATCACCAGCGTGGTGCGTCCCTGCGAAAGCTGCTCCAGCGCCGCCTGCACCACCGCCTCGGATTGCGCGTCGAGCGCCGAGGTCGCCTCGTCGAGCAGCAGGATCGGCGTGTCGCGCAGCAGCGCGCGGGCGATGGCCACCCGCTGGCGCTGCCCGCCCGACAGCGCCGAGCCGCGCGGGCCCACGCGCGCGTCGAGCCCGCCCTCGATCCGGGGCAGGAAATCGGCCACATGCGCGGCGCTCAGAACCTCCTGCAAGCGGGACTCGGAAACATCGTCGCGGCCCAGCAGGATGTTCTCGCGCAGCGTCTCGTCGAACAGCAGCGCCTCCTGGCTGACCACCGAGAAGAGCCCGCGCAACTCGGCCAGCCGCAGCTCCGAAACCGCGATACCGTCGATCTCCACCCGGCCGCTCTCGGGGTCCACCAGACGGGTCAGCACATTGAAGACCGTCGATTTGCCCGCCCCCGAGGCGCCGACCAGCGCCGTGGTCTGGCCCGGCTCGGCGGTAAAACTCGTCCCGCGCAAGACCGGTGCCTCGCCATAGGCCAGGTGCACGTTGTTCAGCACAATCCCCGGCACCCCTTGCGGCGCGGGTTTCGGCTGCGCCGGATCGCGCAGGTCGGGCACCAGTTCGAGCAGCTCCTTCAGCCGTTCGATCGAGGCCGCGGCGATCTGCCAGTTGCCGCTCACCGCGCCCAGCCGCCGCAGCGGCTCGAAGGCCAGCGCGATGGCGGTGAAGAAGGCCATGAAATCGCCCACGGTCTTGGTGCCCGCGATGATCTCGCCGCCGCCGTAAAGCAGCACCCCCATGAAGCCGACGCCGGACATGATGTCGATGAGGCCGGGGATCGAGGCCTGCCCCATGGCGGCGCGGGTCTCGGCGCGGATGCGCCTGTTGGTGAGCTTGCGGTAGCGCGCCGCCTGATACTCTTCGAGCCGGTTCAGCTTGATCGGCACGATGCCGTGGAACACCTCGTTGAGCCGGGTCGAGAGCTTGGCCGCGATGTCGCGCGCCTTGCGGGCGTTGCCGCGCACATAGCGCTGCACCAGAATGGAGGGCAGCACCAGCAGCGGCGCCCCCACCAGCGCCACCAGCGTCCAGCGCCAGTCGATCCCCAGCGCCACGGCAAAGAGCGAGATGAGCGCGATCACGTCGCGCCCGGCGCCGGTGATGATGATGCGCCAGACCTTGCTGATCTGGCCCACATCGCCTTCGACCCGTTGCATGAGGTAGCCCGGCCCGTGGTCCTGATGGAAGCCGCCGTCCAGCGTCATCAGATGTTGCAGCAGATCGTTGCGGATGTCGCCCACGGTCCGTTCCGAGACCTGCGTCATCAGCACCTTCTGCGCGATGCTGGCCAGCGCCCGGATCAGGAAGCTGCCGAAGATCACAATGCCGACCCACCACAGCGCGCCGGCGTTGCCGCCGACAAAGACGCTGTCGAACATCGGCTTCATCATGTAGCTGAGCAGCCCGAACATCGAGCCCTCGACCGCCATGAACACCAGCGCCACGGCCAGCAGCAGCCGGTAGCGCCAGAGATAGGTCCACCAGAGCCAGAGAAACAGCCCGCGGGGTTTGTCCGGCGCGCCGCTCACGCCAGCTCTTCCGGCGGGCGGCGGGCGTCGAACCCGGCCTGAACGGGTTTGCTGTCGTATTCCGTGGCGATCCACTCCTCGAAGGCGATCGGGGCGCGGCGGTTGCGCGCCGCATAGATGTCGAGAATGTAGCCCTGGATGCCCGTGCGGGTGAATTCCAGGTGGATGTATTTCAGCCCGAGCTGCTTGCGCGCCTCTTCCACCGGCACGCCCTCGAACACCATCAGATAGACCGCCGAGGCAAAGCCCGCGCGGTCGGCGCCGGACTTGCAATGGAACATCATCGGCTTTTCCGCCTGCCGCATGGTGTCGATCAGATTGAGCACCCGCTCGCGCTTGGGCGCCATGCGGGCCCAGAGCTTGGCGTGCAGCAGCGTGAGCCCCAGCGTCTCGCAGCTCTCCTTCTCGAACAGGTAGTGCGAGAACTCTTCCTCGCCACGCAGGGTGATCACCGTCTTGATCCCCATCTTCGCGTATTTCTCGAAGCGGCGGTGCGTGGGGTGGTTCGATCGCCAGACCCCCGGCGCGATCTGCCAGAAATTGGTCCAGAACGTCCGCAGCCATGCGTGATCGAAAAGGTTGTAATGCAGCACCGACAGGGCGCGGGCGCCGGGAGACGAGATGTCCTTGCCGAAGGAGCGGCGAAACCGCCGTTCTCCGCGTTCGATCTTGTCCCAGAGGGTCTTCAGCATGGTGTGGTCCCGGTTTCTGCGCGGGGTTTAGTGGCCTTGGGCCATGGTGGCAAGCGCGGGGGTGCATTGACGCCGCCGCCCCGCCGGTTAGGTTGGCCGCCGTCCCGCTATTTCAAGGGGCGCTTTCACGGAGAAAATCTATGTCGCTTGCCCACGGCCGCCCCTATCTGGCCATTCCAGGCCCGTCCGTCATGCCCGATGCCGTTCTGCGGGCCATGCACCGGGCGTCGCCCAATATCTACGAGGGCGAGCTGGTCGAGATCGTGCGCGGCCTTATCCCGGATCTGAAATACGTGGCGCAGACCGAGGGCAGCGCGGCGATCTACATCTGCAACGGTCACGGCGCATGGGAGGCGGCGCTGTCGAATGTGGTGGGCGAGGGCGACACGGTGCTGATGCCCGCGACGGGGCGGTTCGGGCATGGCTGGGCGGATATGGCGGCGGGGCTCGGGGTCGAGACGCAGCTGATCGACTTCGGCCGCAAGACGCCGCTCGATCCGGTGCGGGTGGCCGAGGCGCTGGCGGCGGACAAGGCGCATAAGATCAAGGCGGTGATGGTCACCCATGTGGATACGGCGACCTCGCTGCGCAACGATGTGGCGGCGGTGCGCCGGGCGATCGACGATGCCGGCCATCCGGCGCTGCTGATGGCCGATTGCATCGCCTCGATGGGCTGCGACCGGTTCCTGATGGATGAATGGGGGGCCGATGTGGCGGTGACCGGCTCGCAGAAGGGGCTGATGGTGCCGCCGGGGCTGGGTTTCGTGTTTTTCAACGACCGCGCGGCAGAGCGGCGGGCCGAGATGAAGCGGGTCAGCCGCTACTGGGACTGGACGCCGCGCGCCAATCCGGAATTCTTCTACAACTACTTCGGCGGAACCGCGCCGACGCATCATCTTTACGGGCTGCGCGCCGCGCTGGACATCATCCGCGCCGAGGGCATGGAGGCGATCTGGGCACGCCACGCCACGCTCGCCCGGGCGATCTGGGCGGCGGTGGATGTCTGGGCTTCGGACGGGCCGCTGGAGATGAACGTCGCCGATCCGGCCTATCGCAGCCATGCGGTCACCGCGCTGCGGGTCGGGGCGCCTTACGGGGCGCAGCTTCGCGAATGGACGGATACGCAGGCGGGGGTGACGCTGGGCATCGGGCTGGGCATGTCCGAGCCCGAGGATCCGCAGGGCACCGGGTTCTTCCGCATCGGCCATATGGGACATGTGAACGCCCATATGGTGCTGGGGATGCTGGGGGTGATCGAGGCGGGGCTTCAGGCGCTGGGCGTGCCGCACGGGCGCGGCGGCGTGGCCGCTGCGGCCGAGGTGATCGGCGCGGCCTGACGCTTTCGGCAGCAGTGCGGTGGGCAGGATTGCCCACCCTACGGCGTCTGTGCGAGGAGGCAATCTCATCGCCAGCCGGAGGGGCCTGGGCGCCGCTCGGGTGTAGGGTGGGCAATATTGCCCACCGCACCCTATCCCTTTCGCGCCAAACGCCGGTCCAGAAGCGTGATCGCATGGTTGAGCGCGATGGCGCCCAGCAGCACAGGGGCGAGACCCAAGGTCGCCCAGACAACACCGAAGATCCACAGCAGGTTGACGAACAGGAACACCAGCGCGGGCTTGGTGTAATCCGGGGCGGGCTGGCGGGTCTGGCCGGTCATCTCGGCGGTCCTTGCGGAAAGGCTGTCGTCCGAAGCAGTCTAGCGCGCGGACGCGGCCTGTCACCGGCGCTTCTGGGCCGGCGCGGTCACGCTTTTGTGCGGGGCACGCTCAGGAAGCGGTTTCCCGCGCCTCTGCCAGTGCTTTGGGCAGTTCTTCGGCGAGGATCTCCAGATCCGCCTCCGTTCCCGCGCTGATGCGGATGCAGCGATCCTGCGGGGCCACGAAAGGCATCCGTACAAAGACCCCGCGTGCCGCCAGCGCCTGTAGCACGGCACGGGCAAAACCGCCGTCGCCGCCGCAGTCCACCGCCACGAAATTCGCCGCCGAGGGCAGGGTGGACAGCCCGTTGTCCCGGGCGATCCCGGCGATGCGCTCGCGCGCCACACGCACCTTGCCGCGAATCTCGTCCAGCCAGGCATCGTCGCGCAGAGCCGCAAGCGTGCCGGCCTGGGCCGGGCGGTTCATCGCGAAATGGTTGCGCACCTTGTCGAAGGCCCGGATCAGCGGTTCCGCGCCCACCGCATAGCCCACCCGCGCCCCCGCCATGCCATAGGCCTTGGAGAAGGTGCGGAAGCGGATCACTCGGGGATCCTCGGGGTCGATGACGGGGGCGGTGCCCTCGGGCGCAAATTCGATATAGGCCTCGTCCAGCGCCAGCACCGTGCCCTCCGGCAGCGCGTCCAGCGCCGCCTCGATGGCCGCACCGTCATGCCAGGTGCCCATCGGATTGTCGGGGTTGGCGAGATAGACGATCTTGGCGTCCACCTCGGCGGCCCGGGCGAAGAGCGCGGCGATGTCCTCGTGATCCGCGCGGTAGGGCACCTTGTGCAGCGCGCCGCCATAGCCCGCCACATGGTAGCTGAAGGTCGGATAGGCGCCGTCGGAGGTCACCACCGCCTCGCCGGGGGCGACCAGAAGCCGCACGAGATAGCCCAGAAGCCCGTCGATCCCCTCGCCGAAGACGATATTCGCGGGCCGGCAGCCCAGCCGGGCGGACAGTTCGGCCTTGAGATCGGCATGGCTCGCGTCGGCATATTTCCAGATCTCGGCATCCGCCGCGCGCAGCGCCTCCAGCGCGCGGGGCGAGGGGCCGAAGACGTTCTCATTGGCGCCCAGCCGGGCGCGGAAGGGGCGGCCCATGGTGCGCTCCTGCTCCTCGGGGCCGACAAAGGGCACCGTGGCGGGCAGCCGGGCGATCAGGTCTGGAAAGCGAGGTCCGGTCATGGACGCGGCGTTTACGCCCCGGCAGCCGCCCGGGTCAAGAAAAATGCCGTTGGGGCGCGGTCAAACGCGGCGTCAGCGGAGGAATTTCTTGCGGGCGTCGCGGGCGATCTCGTAGCGCATCTGCACATCGGCGAGCTGCGCCATCAGGCGCATTTTCTCGGCGGGATCCTCTGCCGCCTGCCAGGAGGCGCGGACGGCGTCCAGTTGCGCCTTGAGCTTCAGCTCTTCCGGCAGCGCGCCGGCTTCGGCCATCATGCGAAAGCCCACCGCATCCCCCGGGTCGATCATCGCGTCGCCCGGACGGTCGGGCAGCGGTTTGCCCTCGCCCGCCAGCCCCGAGAGCTTGCCCTCGGCTTCGGCCTTGCGGATCTGTCGTTCGGTGAGGCGGGTCCAGCTGAACATGATGCGATGAGGTTAGCGGAGGATCGCCGCTTTATCAAGCGTGGGCGGCTTGACCGCGCCGGGTGGAGCGGTCACTTTCCCGCCCGAGCAGCGGCAGACAAATCCCAATGCAAAGGCGCCCGACGAATGGCCAGCACACCGCCCCCTTTCGCCCCGTTCGAATGGATGATCGCCTGGCGCTATCTGCGCGCGCGGCGCGCCGAGGGCGGTGTCAGCGTGATGACCTGGATCAGCCTCATCGGCATCACCCTCGCGGTGTTCGCGCTGATTGCGACGCTGGCCGTGCGTTCGGGGTTCCGGGCGGAATTCGTCGATACGATCCTGGGGGCCAACGCCCATGTGACCGTCTATGCCAGCCAGCGCGAGGACGAGTTCGGGCGCCTCGTCCGCACCTTCCCCGATTTCCGTGACCGGGCCGAACGGGTCGCCGAGGTGCCGGGGGTCATTCGCGTGGCGCCGCTGGTCAAGGGACAGGTCATGGCCACCGCCAACGCGCGCAACGCCGGTGTCGAGGTCTTCGGCATCGACGGGGCGGATCTGGCGGCGATCCCGCGCATCGCCGATCCCGAGACCGGGCGCGGCGCGCTCGACCGCTTCGGCGAGGGCGTGGCCATCGGCTCGGGCGTGGCGCGCGAGCTGGGGCTCGGCATCGGCGACCAGATCAAGCTGATCTCGCCCGACGGGGTCAAGACGGCCTTTGGCGTCTCGCCGCGGGTCAAGCAATACGAGGTGGTCTATATCTTCACCGCCGGGCGCTACGACATCGACCGGACCCGCGTCTACATGCCGTTCTCCGAGGCGCAGCTCTATTTCAATCGCGAAGGCGTGGCCGACGAGCTGGAGGTCATGACCGCCGATCCCGAACATGTGGAGGACATCGCCGTGCCGGTACAGATGGCGGCGGGCTCCGGTGCGCTGATCTGGACCTGGCAGGATGCCAGCGGCGCCTTCCTGCGCGCCCTCGAGGTCGAGGACAACGTGATGTTCGTCATCCTCTCGGTGCTGGTGCTGATCGCCACGATGAATATCGTCTCGGGGCTGATCATGCTGGTCAAGAACAAGGGCCGCGACATCGGCATCCTGCGCACCATGGGGCTGACCGAAGGCTCGGTGCTGCGGGTGTTCTTCATCTGCGGCGCGTTCACCGGGGTGATCGGCACGCTGATGGGCGTGGGGCTGGGTTGTCTCTTCGCGCTTTATATCGACCCGATCTTTTCCTTCGTGAACTACGTCGCGGGCGGCGGGGTCTGGGACCCGGCGGTGCGGGGCATCTATTCGCTGCCGGCCAAGCTGCAATTGGGCGACGTGCTGAGCGCCATGGCGCTGTCGCTGGGTCTCAGCTTTGTCGTCACGATCTTTCCCGCCCGCCGCGCGGCGCGGATGAACCCGGTGGAGGCGCTGCGCTATGAGTGATCCGGTCCTGCGCCTTTCGGGCATCGAGAAACGCTACAACCCCGGAAAGCCCAACGAGGTGGCGGTGCTGCGCGGTGCCGATCTTGAGGTGGCGCGCGGCGAGGTGGTGGCGCTGGTGGCGCCCTCCGGTGCGGGCAAATCGACGCTCTTGCATATCGCCGGGCTGCTCGACACCGCCGATGCGGGCGAGGTGGCCATTGCCGGCGAGGCGCTGAGCGGCAAATCCGACCGGCGCCGCACAATCCTGCGCCGCCAGGAGGTGGGCTTTGTCTATCAGTTCCACCATCTGCTGCCCGAGTTCACCGCGCTGGAAAACATCGTGCTGCCGCAGCGCGCCAATGGCGTGGCGCCGAAAGAGGCCGACGAACGTGCGCGCGCGTTGTTGCGCAGCGTCGGTGTCGAGGCGCGGGCCGAACACCGTCCGGCGGCGCTGTCGGGCGGCGAACAACAGCGGGTCGCCTTTTGCCGGGCCATGGCGAATGCGCCGAAGCTGTTGCTGGCGGACGAGCCGACGGGCAATCTCGATCCGGGAACCTCGGACACCGTCTTCGAGGCGCTGATGCGGCTGGTGCACGAGACCGGGCTTTCGGCGGTCATCGCCACGCATAACCTCGAGCTGGCCGGGCGCATGGACCGTCAGGTGCGTCTGGAAGAAGGACGGCTGGTCGCGGTCTGATCTCAGCCGCGCTGCGCCATCCAGACCCCCAGCGCCATGAGGCCGATCCCGCCCGCGCGGTTGAGCGTGAACGGCGAGACGCGGGCGCCGAAGAGGCCGAAATGGTCGATGAGCGCGGCGCTGATCAACTGCCCCAGAAGCACGAAGAACACCGCCCGTCCGACACCGAACTGCGGCGCCACATAGGTGACGCTCAGCACGTAGAAGGCCACGAACAGCCCGCCGAGGAACAGATGCCGGGGGGCATCGACGGCGCGGGCGATGGGACGCGGGTCGAGGGTGAAAAGCACGATGGTGGTTGCGCTCAGCGCGACGCAGAACAGGATCACGGCGGCGGCGGCCGGCGAGCCGATATGGGCGCCGAGCCGGGCGTTGAGCGCGGCGAGGATCGGAATGCCGAGCCCGGCGGCAAGCATGGTCAGCGCGTGAACGGGCATGAGCTCTCCTTCCAGTGGTCGCCGGCACCATGGCAACGCCCACGCGCGGTGTCATCCCCGAAAGAGACGGTCGGCGCCACGATTCATCCATGCCGTGCACAAGGCGGCCGGGAATGGGGGGGGCAGGGCGGGGCGCTGACCCGCCGACCGGAGGTGGCACGGAGAGAGGGCTTGATCTGAGCCGCGCCGCGGGTGAGACAGGGGCAGAGGCAAAGCAGGGAGCAACCGCGATGGAACGGCTGGTGATCGGAGCGTGGCTGGGCGCCGCATTGGGACTTGCGGCCTGCGTGCCCAACGAGATGCCGCAGGCCGGCGACGGGCGGGCGCTGTTCATGGAGTATTGCGCGGTCTGCCATGGCGGCGACGCCCGGGGCGACGGCGAACTGGCGCGGGAAATGACCCCGCCGCCCAAGGATCTCACGCGGATTTCGCAGCGCCACGGCGGCAGCTTCCCGCGGGCCATGGTCCTGTCGACCATCGACGGCTATGCGCGCTCGGATCTCGACGGGCCGACAATGCCGGAATTCGGCGAGCTGCTCGAAGGCGATCTCGTGCCGCTCGATACCGGAGACGGCACCCTGACGCCGACGCCGCGCAAGCTGGTGGCGCTGCTGGAATATCTCGAGTCGATCCAGCAATAACGGGCGCGGCGGGTCTGTCCCGAGACAGCGGGGCTCTGCCGGGCGGAGGACCGTGAGTCGGTGGCCCGAGGGGGCTCGGGCGCGCCTGCGTTCGGTCCGGCGCAGGGTTTAGCCCGCCGACACCGCCTTGCGCACCATGTCCCAATAGATGTCGGCGACCTCTTCGATGGAAAGCCGCCCGCCGGCGCGATACCAGGTGTTGACCCCGGTCAGCATGGCGATCAGCGCATAGGAGGCGAGCCGCGTGTCGGGGACCGAGAAGGCACCTTCGGTCTGGCCGTCGCGCAGGATCTCCTCCAGCGCGCCCTCGTAACGCTTGCGCAGCGCCTCGATCACCGCGAAATTCTCCGGGTCGAGATTGCGCAGCTCCATATAGGAAATGAAGATCGCCTCTGGCCGCGCGAGGTTGAAGCGGATGTGAAAGCGCACGAAGCCTTCGAGCCGGTCGCGCGCGCCCTGCGGCCTGGGCTCGGCCTCCCAGGCGGCCAGAAGCTCGTCCATATGGCCTTGCAGCAGCGAAAACAGCAGCGCCTGCTTGTCCGGCGTGTAGTTGTAAAGCGCGCCCGCCTGCACCCCCACCTCGCGCGCGATCTGGCGCATCGACACGGCGGCATAGCCGTGCTGGGCGAAAAGGCGCAGCGCCGCCTCCCGCACGCGCGGGCCGGTGATGTCGGAGTGGGAACCTTGAGTGCGGGCCATTGCCCAAAGCTATCTGAACATGTGTTCAGATCAAGCCAGGCGCTTGCCCCGCGCGCGCGACTGCGGCAAGAGGGTGACAGACCAGACGGACCTGCCCATGCGCCTGACGCCCTATCTGATGTTTTTCGCCCTCTGCGGCTGCACCCAGTTTCCCGAACTGGATGCCGCCCGCACGCCCGGCGTGGAAAAGGCGCCGTTTCCGGCGCTGCTGCCGCTGGACGGGCTTCTCGTGGGGCCCGAACCGCGCGCCACGCCCGAGATGCGCAGCGGGATCGAGGGCCGGGTGGCCGGGCTGCGCGCCCGCGCGGCGCGGTTGCAGCGGCCCGTCGTCTCGGCCAGCGATCGGGCGCGGATGGAGCAGGGGGTTGCGTGGCCCTATTGACCTTCGGCGCCTGCCTTGCGGCCTGAGCGCGGGCCGGTCCGGAAAGATATGGCGATGAACACCGACCTATCCTGCCTCCCGGTTGTGACCGAGCGCCTCGTCCTGCGCCGGTTCCGTCCGGACGATCTGGTCGGTTTCGCCGCCTATCACAGCCGCGAGGAGGTCTATCGCTATCTCTATCAGGCGGTGCCCGAAGGGGCGGAGATGGCAGAGAAATTCGCGGGTTTTCTCGACACACCCTTCGCGGCAGAGGGAGACCGGCTGCGGCTCGCGGTCACGCGGGCGGCGGATGAGGCGCTGCTGGGACAGGTGTCGCTGAGGATCGCCAGCCGGTCCGCCCGACAGGGCGAGATCGGTTATATCTTCCATCCCGACGTTGCGGGGCGGGGATATGCCACCGAAGCCGTGCGGGCGCTGCTCGATCTGGCCTTCGGGCGGGTGGGCTTCCACCGGATCTTTGCCCGGCTCGATCCGCTGAATGCCGGCTCCGTGGGGGTGGTCGAACGGCTGGGCATGCGGCGCGAGGCGCATCTGGTACAGAACGATCGGTTCAACGGCGTTTGGGGCGACGAGCTGATCTATGCGCTGCTGCACGCGGAATGGGCGCCACGGAAGGCACAGGGCGGCTGATGGGCCGCGGCGCTGTGTTCTTGCGGTCCGCCAGAGAACCGCCGGCGGTTCCGCCCTTGCATCCCGTTGTACCTTGCCGCTAAGCCGGATTCCGAATTGCACTGCACCGACAGAAAAGAAGGAGCCCACCCATGTCTGACCCCCTCCGCCTCGGGATTGCGGGCCTGGGCACCGTGGGTGCCGGCGTCGTCAAGATCGTGCGCCAGAAAGCGGCGCTGCTCGAGGCGCGCACCGGGCGCGGCATCGCGATTTCGGCGGTCTCGGCGCGCAACCGTGACAAGGATCGCGGCGTGCCGCTCGGCGCCTATGCCTGGGAAGACGATCCGGTGGTGCTCGCGGCCCGCGACGACGTGGATGTCTTTGTGGAACTGGTCGGCGGATCGGACGGCCCCGCCAAGGCGGCGGTCGAGGCGGCGCTGAAGGCGGGCAAGGATGTGGTGACCGCGAACAAGGCGCTGCTGGCCCATCACGGGCAGGCGCTGGCGGAGCTCGCCGAGGCCAATGGCTGCGTGCTGCGCTTCGAGGCGGCGGTGGCGGGCGGCATCCCGGTCATCAAGGCGCTGACCGAGGGGCTGGCCGCCAACGAGATCACCCGCGTCATGGGGGTGATGAACGGCACCTGCAACTATATCCTGACGCGCATGGAAAGCGGCGGCCTGACCTATGACGAGGCGTTTGCCGAGGCCGACGGGCTGGGCTATCTGGAGGCAGATCCGGAGCTCGACGTGGGCGGCATCGACGCCGGGCACAAGCTGTCGCTGCTCGCCGCCATCGCCTACGGCACCCAGGTGGCCTTTGACGCGGTGGAGCTGGAGGGCATCGGCCGGGTCAGCATCGAGGACATCCGCCAGGCCTCGGACATGGGCTACAAGATCAAGCTGCTGGGCGTGAGCCGGATGACCGGGCGCGGGCTGGAACAGTCCATGTCGCCCTGCCTGGTGCCCGCGACCTCGCCGCTGGGCCAGCTCGATGGCGGCACCAATATGGTGGTGATCGAGGGCGATCAGGTCGGTCAGATTGTGCTGCGCGGCGCCGGTGCGGGCGAAGGCCCGACAGCCAGCGCGGTGATGGGCGATGTGATGGACATCGCGCGCGGCACGCGGGTCACGACCTTTGGGGCACCGGCCAGCGCGCTGGTTCCCGCCACCCCGGCGCAGGCCACCACGCCCGCCCCCTATTATCTGCGCATGGCGCTGGCCGACAAACCGGGAGCGCTGGCCAAGGTCGCTTCGGCGCTGGGCGAGGCGGGGGTGTCGATCCACCGGATGCGGCAATACGAGCATGTCTCTGACGCGGCGCCGGTCCTGATCGTCACGCACAAGACCACCCGCGCGGCGCTGGATGCGGCGCTGGCCGCGATGCCGGCGACCGGGGTGGTGCGCGGCGATCCGGTGGCGCTGCGCATCGAGCAGGTCTGAGACCCGGCCCGGCGGCGGCGGAAACGGCCGCCGCATCGGCGCGATTCGGCGGAAAAGGCGGAGCGGGGCGGCTGGCCGGCGCGCGTTAGCGCGACCGGACTTGCCAGTGCTTTGTCCGGCGGGCTACACCCGTCAGCGACGAACATTTCAAAGGAAGTCTCCATGTCGACCCCCAAGGATTTTAATGACCGGATGTTGTCGCTGGGCCTCGCCCGCGTGGCGGAACAGGCCGCCATCGCCTCGGCCAAGCTGATCGGTCACGGCGACGAGAAGGCCGCCGATCAGGCCGCCGTGAACGCGATGCGCGACGAGCTGAACAAGCTGGAAATCTCCGGTGTGGTGGTGATCGGCGAGGGCGAGCGCGACGAGGCGCCGATGCTCTATATCGGCGAAGAGGTTGGCCAGGGCGGCCCGGGGGTGGACATCGCGCTCGATCCGCTGGAAGGCACCACGCTGACCGCCAAGGACATGCCCAACGCGCTGACCGTGATCGCCATGGGGCCGCGCGGCTCGATGCTGCACGCGCCCGATGTCTACATGGAGAAACTGGCGATCGGTCCGGGCTATCCCGAAGACACCGTGACGCTGGACATGACGCCCTCCGAGCGCGTCGCGGCGCTGGCCAAGGCCAAGGGCTGTAGCGCTTCGGACATCACCGTTTGCATCCTCGAGCGTCCGCGCCACGAGGAGATGATCGCCGAGGTGCGCGCCACCGGCGCCGCGATCCGCCTGATCACCGACGGCGACGTGGCCGGTGTGATGCATTGCGCCGAGGCGCATATCACCGGAATCGACATGTATATGGGCTCGGGCGGGGCGCCCGAGGGCGTGCTGGCTTCGGCGGCGCTGAAATGCATGGGCGGCCAGATGTATGGCCGGCTGCTGTTCCGCAACGACGATGAGAAGGGCCGCGCCGCGAAGGCCGGGATCACCGATCTGAACAAGATCTACACCCGCGATGAGATGGTGACCGCCGATGTGATCTTTGCCGCCACCGGCGTGACCAACGGCTCGATCCTTTCGGGGATCAAGCGTGAGGTCGGCTGGATCACCACCGAGACGCTGCTGATGCGCTCGAAGACCGGTTCGGTGCGGCGGGTGATCTACCGCAACCCGTTCCACTGAGACGGGACGCCCGGCCGCGGGGCCGGATTTTGAGTATTTTGGGAAAGATGAAAGCAGGGGGCGGTGTTCCGGTCCCTGCTTTTTCGCGTTAAGGCGGGCGGTGTTTCAGGCAGGGAGCAGGGCGCATGAGCTATCTTGGGGTCGAAGCCTCGCTGAGCGGACGGCGCTGGGTCGGGCCCGGGGTGGAGCAGGAACGCCAGGCCGAGGCCATGGCGCAGCAGACCGGGCTGCCGGGGGCGCTGTGCCAGGTGCTGGCGCGGCTGGGGGTCGCGGCGCCGGAGGTACCGGGCTATCTGGAGCCCAGGCTGCGCGACCTGCTGCCCGATCCGCGCGGGCTGCGCGACATGGAGGTGGCGGCGGCACGGCTGCTGGCGGCGGTGTCGCGGCGCGAGCGGGTGGCGATCTTTGCCGATTACGATGTCGATGGCGGCTCTTCGGCGGCGCTGCTGCTGGACTGGCTGCACCAGCGGGGCATGGGCGCGACGCTTTATATCCCCGACCGGATCGACGAGGGCTACGGGCCCAATGAGCCGGCCATGGCGAAGCTGGCGGCGGGACATGATCTGATCGTCTGCGTCGATTGCGGGACGTTGTCGCACGGGCCCATCGCGGCGGCTGTGGGGGCGGATGTGGTGGTTCTGGATCACCACCTTGCCGGCGAGACGCTGCCCGACTGCGTGGCGGTGGTGAACCCCAACCGGCAGGACGAGGACGGCGCGCTGGCGCATCTCTGCGCCGCCGCCGTGGTGTTCCTGATGCTGGTGGAATGCGGGCGGCAACTGCGCGAGGCGGGGGAGCGCGGCCCGGATCTGATGGCGATGCTGGATCTGGTGGCGCTGGCCACGGTGGCGGATGTGGCGCCGCTCAAGGGCGTGAACCGGGCGCTGGTGCGGCAGGGGCTGGCGGTGATGGCGCGGCGGGCGCGGCCCGGGCTGGTGGCGCTGGCGGATGTGGCGCGGCTCGATACCGCGCCGTCCTCCTATCATCTGGGCTATGTGCTGGGGCCGCGGGTGAATGCCGGCGGGCGCATCGGGCAGGCGGATCTGGGCGCGCGGCTGCTGGCCTGCCGCGACCGGCACGAGGCCGAGGCGCTGGCGGAGCGGCTCGATCTGCTCAACACCGAGCGCCGCGAGGTCGAGGAGGGCGTGCGTGCCGCCGCGCTGGCGCAGGCCGAGGCGCGCGGGCTCGACGCCCCGCTGGTCTGGGCGGCGGGTGAGGGCTGGCACCCGGGCGTGGTGGGCATCGTCGCCTCGCGGCTGAAGGAACTGACCAACCGTCCGGCGGTGGTGATCGGGCTCGACGGTGCCGAGGGCAAGGGCTCGGGCCGCTCGGTCGCGGGGGTCGATCTGGGCGCCAGTATCCAGCGTCTGGCGACCGAGGGGCTGCTGCTCAAGGGCGGCGGGCACAAGATGGCCGCCGGGCTGACCGTGGCGCGCGACGCGCTGGAAGGCGCCATGGCGCGCCTGTCCGAGCTGCTGGCGCGGCAGGGGGCGGGGCAGGGCGGCGCGGCGGATCTGAAGCTCGACGGGATGCTGATGCCGGGGGCGGCGACGCTGGATCTGTGCGAGAAGATGGAGCAGGCGGGCCCCTTCGGCGCCGGGGCGCCGGCGCCGCGCTTTGCGCTGCCCGATGTTCAGATCGGCTATGCGCGGCAGGTCGGTGCGTCGCATCTCAAACTGTCGCTGGGCGACGGTCTGGGGGCGCGACTGGATGCGATCTGCTTCGGGGCCTTCGACGGGCCGCTGGGGGCCGCGCTCTCGGGGCATCAGGGACGGCGATTCCATGTGGCCGGGCGTCTGGAAATCAACGAGTGGAATGGCCGCCGCGCGGTGCAACTGCGGCTCGAGGATGCGGCGCCGGCCCGGGGATGATTTTGTAACGGTATGAGATTGCAGTAAAAATCCGGAATTTGGCGTGCTATTGGAAAAATCCGTCATCGGGCCGCTTTTTTCGTGATTTTGCGCTTGCAAGGTCTGCGGGCTTTGCCTAAAACGCCCCTCACCAACCGCGCTGGCCCGTTCGTCTATCGGTTAGGACGCCAGGTTTTCAACCTGGAAAGAGGGGTTCGATTCCCCTACGGGCTGCCACTTTTCCCCATGGAAATGAATGCGATAAGCACCGCCTCGCGGGCGCTTTGTCGTCTGCGCTCAGCGCTGCTTGCCGCCGCTCGAAGGCCACCGGAGCCTCCAGCGCCGGAGGGAGCCTCGGCGCGTCTCCCGCGCCGATGGGGGGCTTTGCGCGATGTCAGGGCTCTGCCGTGCCGGCGTCGGGCGGCTCGGTCAGCGGGCGACCGGCCTTGGCGTACCATGCCAGAATGTCGTCCCAGATCTCCTGCGCGGTCTCCGCGTACCAGAAGAGCTCGCGGTCCTCGGGGTCGATCACCCCTTCGTCCACCAGGAAATCGACATCGAAGACCCGGCTCCAATAGGACTGCCCGACCAGGATCACCGGCACCGGGCGGATCTTGCGCGTCTGGATCAGCGTCAGCGTCTCGAACAGCTCGTCAAGCGTGCCGTAGCCGCCGGGAAACACCACGAGGGCCCGGGCCCGCAGCAGGAAATGCAGCTTGCGCAGGGCGAAATAGCGGAAGCGGAAACACAGTTCCGGCGTCACATAGGGGTTCGGGAACTGCTCGTGCGGCAGCGTGATGTTTAGCCCGACGGTTCGGGCGCCGGCCTCGCGGGCGCCGCGGTTGGCGGCCTCCATCATGCCGGGGCCGCCGCCGGTGACCACCGCCAGCCGGTTGCCGTGCTGCCCCTCGGCCGAGCCGACGAGGCGGCCGAAATCGCGCGCGATGTCGTAGAACTTGCTCTTGTCGCGCAGCCGCCGGGCCACGGCGAGCCGCCGCGCCAGATCGGGGCAGTGCGGATCGCGGGCCTGTTCGGCCTCCAGCGCGCAGACCTGCGCCTCGGCGCGGGCCGGTTCGCCGATCCGGGTGCCGCCGAAGACCACGATGGAATGGGCGATGCCATGTTCGGTCAGCAGCGTTTCGGCCTTCTGGTAATCAAGTTGCAGCCGCGTGCTGCGCATGTCGTCGCGGTTGAGAAAACCGATGTCCTCGTCGGCGGGGCGGTAGTTGGGTTCGGCCATGATCCGGCGGACGAGATCCGGCGCCCGCCGGTCCTCGCGCCCGGGCTTGGGCGTGCATTCGGGCAGCTCGACCAGGCGCTCGGTCTCGTGCGGGGGGGCGGGCTTGCGGGCAGGATCGGGCATGGACATCAGAAGGGGCTTCCGGGGTGGCAGCGCACCGGCTGGCGGCCGGTGGCGAGTTCGACGATTTCGTCGGTGATCTCTTCCTGGCGCAACCGGCGTGAGGCGGCGACCAGCGTGTCGAGGGAGGCCATGACATTGTCATGCGCCGCGATCATCGCCCGCATCCGCGCGGCGTTTTCGGCGGCGAAGGCCAGCACCACGGCTTCGCTCAGCTCGGCAAAGACATATTCCTCGACCAGCCGCGACAGGAGCTTGTCCGGGGGCAGCGTGATCTCGGGGGCGATCCCCTGCGCGGGGGCGGGGAAGCGCGAGAAGTCGAAGGGCACGAGGGGCCGGGCGATCATCTCGAGCCCGCCGGTGGCGCCCGGCGCCGCATGCACGATCGAGACGCGGGTGATCCGGCCTTGCGCGACCGGCTCGAAGATCGCATCGGTCAGGCGGGTGGCCAGGGTGGCGGCCTGCGCGGGATGGGCGATCATCGCCGCCGACCAGGCCACGGGAAGGCCGCGTTCGGCGGCCACCAGCCCGCCGCGGTCTCCCGCGATGAACAGATCGTGCGGCGCTGACAGCAGCGGCGCGGCCGCGTCGAAGACCTGTTCGTTATAGGTGCCGGCAAAGCCCTGTTCGGCGGCGAGCAGGATCACCGCGCCACGCCCGCCGCCGTCCCGGGCGCGATCCCCGGCGCCGGTGCCGGTGTCGGGCAGCAGGGTCAGCGCTTCGCCGATGGCCGCGCCGATGGTTTCGGCAAAGAGCCGGATGCTGTCCACATGCTGCCGCGCTTCCTGTGCCCGGGCGGCGGCGATGCCGCGCATGGCCGAGATCACCGAGGCGAGCTTGTGGACGGTGCCGATCCGCGCCTCGACATCGGCGAGCCGCCCGCTCATTCCGGCTGCGCCTCACGCGGGGCGATCTCTTGCGCCAGCGCGGCCACCGCCGCGACCAGCGCCGCGCGGGTCTCGTCGCTAAGCGTGCCGGTGTCGCGGATCTCGGCCACCGCCTCGCCCGCTCGCGCGTCGAGCCAGCGGGGCAGGCGCAGGCGCAGAGCGGGGATGGTCTCGGGGGCGGTGGCGTCGAGCGCGCCATCGGCCAGCGCCGCCAGCAGCGCCACCTGATCGGCCAGCCGCAGCCCGGCAAAGCGGGGCTGCGCCAGAAGCGCCCGGATGCGCGCGC
The DNA here is from genome assembly GCF_024721115.1 of Salipiger pentaromativorans. Taxonomy (GTDB): domain Bacteria; phylum Pseudomonadota; class Alphaproteobacteria; order Rhodobacterales; family Rhodobacteraceae; genus Salipiger; species Salipiger pentaromativorans. The sequence continues at coordinate 131,785 of NZ_JAMDHK010000014.1, forward strand.
CCCGGGCGATCTGCTTCTGTACGCGCGGGTTCGAGATACCGCCGAAACGGGTGAACATCTCGAGCTCCTGAAACTGCGCGTAATCCAGCCGCACCCGGCCCGAGACCTTGCGCAATGCGGGCCATTGCGCCTTGCCGCCGACCCGGCTGACCGAGAGGCCGACATCCACCGCCGGGCGCTGGTTCGCCGCGAAGAGATGGCTGTCGAGCACGATCTGCCCGTCGGTGATCGAGATGAGATTGGTCGGGATATAGGCCGAGAGATTGCCCGCGTCGGTCTCGGCGATGGGCAGCGCGGTCAGCGAGCCGCCGCCGTTTTCCTCCGACAGTTTCGCGGCGCGCTCCAGCAGCCGGGCATGCAGATAGAAGATGTCGCCGGGATAGGCTTCGCGCCCCGGCGGTTCGCGGGTGAGCAGGGCAAGCTCGCGATGGGTGGCGGCGTGGCGGGTCAGGTCGTCGATGACGATGAGCGCGTGCTGGCCCTTGTCGCGGAAATACTCCGCCATGGTCATGCCGGCGAAAGGCGCGATCCATTGCAGGCCGGGGGCCGAGGCCGCGCCGCCGACGATGAAGATGCAGCGCTCGATCCGCCCGTGTTCGCGCACCGCCTCGATCACCCGCTGCACTGCCGTGGCGCGCTGGCCGACGGCGACATAGACGCAGATCACGTCGCTGTCCTTCTGGTTGACGATGGCATCGACGGCGAGCGCGGTCTTGCCGGTGGCGCGGTCGCCGACGATCAGCTCGCGCTGGCCGCGCCCGAGCGCAAAGAGGCTGTCCACCACCAGCACGCCGGTTTCCAGCGGCTGCGAGACGTTGTCGCGTTCGATGATCGCCGGGGCCGGGCGCTCGACCGGGTGGGTCTCGTCCGTTTCGGGCATCGGCCCGTCGTCCAGCGGGCGGCCCAGCGGGTCGATCACCCGGCCGAGCAGCGCCTCGCCCACGGGGACGCGCAGCACCTCGCCGGTGTCGGTGACCTTTTCGCCGGCCTCGATGGCGCTGGTGTCGTCCAGCACCACCACGTCGATCTCGTCGGTGTTGAGGCTGTGGGCAAAGCCGTATTGCCCGCCTTCGAACCGCAGCAGCGCGCCAAGCGCGGCATCGGGCAGGCCGGTGACCTGCGCGATGCCGTCGGCCACCCGCGCGACGCGGCCCACCGCCTCGGCCTGCGGGGTGAGCGGGGTGCCGGCCAGGGTGGCGCGGCTGTGATCCAGCCAGTCGGAGAGGGGCGTCCGGTCACTCATGATCTGCAATCTCCGCCCGGATCCGGTCGAGATCGGCCCGGAAATGGTTGCGGACGATGGCGTGGGGCGTTTCCAGCTCCAGCCCGGCCAGCAGCGTCGCGTCGGTTTCGACCGACAGCGCCGGGGGTGTCCCCAGAACCGCGCCCAGCCGCTGTGCGATCTGCGCCTGTTCCTCGGCGCTCAGCGCCCGCGCGCTGCGCAGCGTGACCGGCCCGCCGCCGGCGATCCCGGCGCGGGTGGTTTCGGGCAGCTTCGCCACCGCCTCGGCCAGCCCGTCTATGAACCCCGCTATGCGGGCCTCGTCGGGCAGGCGCGCCAGCAGCTTGGCGGCAATGTCGGTGGCCAGTGCGCCGGCCTCGACGGAGAGGTCCCGCTCCTGCGTGGCGCGCAGCCGCGCAAGATCGTCCATCCCCTCGGCGCGAGCCTTTTCGGCGGCGGCGCGCGCCTCGTCCAGAAGCCGGCGTTTCTCCTGCGCGGCCTCGTCCTGGGCCCGGGCGATCCGCGCGGCGCGCTCGGCGGCGATGGCGGCGGTTTCGCGCTGGGCGGTGTCGCGCGCGGCGCGCGCCTCTTCGCGCGCGGCCTCGGCCTCGTCCAGCGCCGCATGGGCCGCCGCCTGCCGTTCGGCGAGAATGCGGCTGACCGGGCGGAACAGGAACCGGGCGAGGATCCAGACCAGAACGACGGCGTTCACGGTCTGTAGCCCCAGGGTCCACCAGTCGATGGTCATGATACGCCGCGCCTCAGACGAAGGGGTTGGCGAAAAGCACCAGCAGCGCGATGACAAGCGTATAGATCGCCATGGTTTCGATCATCGCGAGGCCGACAAAGAGCGTGCGGCTCAGCGTGCCCGCGGCTTCGGGCTGGCGCGCGATGGCATCCATCGCGGCGGCCACCGCGCGGCCCTCGGCCAGCGCCGGGCCGATGGCGCCAAAGCTCACCGCCAGCGCGGCGGCGAGGATGGAGACGATTTCGATGAGGTTCGCTGTCATCGCGGGAGGTCCTTCTGGTCTTGTCCGGCAGGGCCGTGGCTTTCGCCCACGGCGGCGCCGATGAACACGGTGGCGAGCACCGCAAAGATATAAGCCTGCACGGCTCCGGTCAGCAGATCCAGCGCCATCAGCGGGATCGGCACGAAAAGCCCGGCCAGCGACAGCACGATCCCCACCACGAAGACCCCGCTCATCACATTGCCGAAAAGACGCACGATCAGCGAGAAGGTGCGGGTGATCTGCTCGACCACGTTGAGCGGGATCATCACCCAGGAGGGCTCGGCGAAGGTCGCCAGATAGCCGCCGAGCCCGCGCCCGGCGATGCCATAGGCGATGGTGGCGGCGAGCACGACCAGCGCCAGCGCCGCGTCGGTTTCCAGATGCGCGGTCGGCGGCTCGATGCCCGGGATCAGCGCCGACCAGTTGGCGATCAGCACGAAGAGAAAGATCGAGCCGATCAGCGCGCGGAACGGCGCCGGGTCGCGCTGCATCGTATCGCGGATCTGGCTGTCCACCGTGGTGACCAGCAGCTCCAGCACGGTTTGCAGCTTGCCGGGCGTCAGCGACAGGCGCCGGGTGGCCAGCGCGGCGAACAGACCGAGCGCCAGCATGATCGCCCAGGTGACCACCACCGGCGCGGTGATCGGGACGGGACCGAGGTGAAACAGCGGCTCGAGGCTCAGCGGGTTGTCCATCAGCGGGCCTCGCGGGATTTGCGCAGGATGATCGCGCGGCCGAGCAGAACGCCGAGCGCGCCGCCCAGAAGCGGCGCGGCGCCGGCGGTGGCGAGCAGCACCAGAACGCCGATCAGCAGCGCGAAGCGGGCAAGCTGGAAGGCCAGCGCGCGGGCGGGGGCGGCGCCGGAGAGATACAGCGCGGTCACCCGCCGCAGCGTGGCGAAATGCACCAGCCCCAGCGCCAGCCCGGCCATCAGGCCAAGCGCGGCGGGCAGCAGGGGCAGGTCGGCGAGTGCGGCGCTCATTGGCGGTGCATCCATTTCCAGGCGGCGTGCAGCCCGATGGCCGCGCCGATCATGATGGCGGGCGCGGTAAAGAACACGCCGGTTTCGAAATGCCGGTCCGCCAGCCGGCCCAGCACGACTCCCAGCAGCATCGGCACCACGATGGCCCAGCCGAGAATGCCGATCTGGCCCAGCCGCGTGCCGAGCGAGGGCTCGGGCGTTTCCTCGGCCAGCTTCTCTCGGGCCTGCGAGCGGCGGGCGGCCTCGGCGGTTTCGTCCGGAGTGCCGGTCATGGCGTGCCCCCGTCGCCGCTGTCGGCCAGTTGCGGAGGATGCGCGAAGGCGCCGGTCTGGCCGGGGCGCAGATAGCGCATGAGCTGGCGCACCGCCTGCGAGTGCAGCCGCATCTGCTCGACCCGCGCGCGGCGGTCGGCGTCGGCCTCTTCCGCCCGCAGCGCCGCCACCTCCGAGGCCAGCGCCTCGAGGTCGTCGCCGAGAATGCCTTCGCGGCAGGTCACGGCGACCCGTGCCCCGTCACGTACCGTCAGCAACCCCGAGCGCAGCGCGCAAAAGCGCAGCGCCCCCGCCGCGTCGCGCCAGCGCAGCACCGAGGCGGGCAGGGTGGTCAGGAAATCGGTGTGCCCGGGCAGGATGCCGAAGGCGCCACTTTCGTCCTCGGCGCGCAGCGCGCGCGCGGCGGGCTCGTCCACCAGCAGCTCCATCGGCGTGGTGATGGTGAGATGCAGCGCCCCGCTCATGCCGCGTCCTGCGCCTTGCGCGCAGCCTCTTCCTTGGCGCGGGCCTCGTCGAGATTGCCGACCATGTAGAGCGAGCTTTCGTCCCAGTCGTCGGCCTCGCCCGCGAGGATCGCCTTGCAGCCCGCGATGGTGTCTTCCAGCGCGACGGAGCGGCCCGGCAGCCCGGTGAAGGCCTCGGTCACCGCGAAGGGCTGCGTCAGGAAACGCTGGAGCCGGCGGGCGCGCTCGACGATATGCCGGTCCTCGCGGCCCAGCTCCTCCATGCCGAGAAGCGAGATCACGTCCTGAAGCTCGCGATAATGTTCGATGGCGCGGCGCACCTGGTTGGCCACGGTCACGTGATCCTCGCCCATGATCAGCGGATCGAGCAGGATCGAGGAGGAGGCGATGGGATCGACCGCCGGATACATGCCGTCTGCCGCCATGGCGCGGCTGAGCACCACGGTGCTGTCGACATGCGAGGCGATGGTGGTCACCGCCGGGTCGGTGAAATCGTCCGCCGGGACATAGACCGCCTCGATGGCGGTGATCGCGGCGCTGCCGGTGGCGGCGATGCGCTCTTGCAGCTCGGCTACCTCGGTCGCCAGCGTCGGCTGATAGCCCACCCGGCTCGCCATCCGGCCCAGCAGCCCCGAGACCTCGGAGCCCGCCTGGACGAAGCGAAAGACATTGTCCATCAGCAGCAGGACGTTGCGGTGCTCGGCATCGCGGAAATGCTCGGCGATGGCGAGCGCTGTCATGGGCACCCGCCAGCGCGCGCCGGGCGGTTCGTTCATCTGGCCATAGACCAGCACCGTGCGGTCCAGAACGCCCGCATCGGTCATGTCGGCCAGCATTTCGTGGCCCTCGCGCGACCGTTCGCCGACGCCGGAAAAGACCGAGATTCCCTCGTAGCGCGCCACCATGGCGTGGATCAGTTCCATCACCAGAACGGTCTTGCCCACCCCGGCGCCGCCGAACATCGCGGCCTTGCCGCCCTGGGCGAGCGGCGCCAGCAGGTCGATGACCTTGATGCCGGTGTGAAAGATCTCGGAGGTGCCGTTCTGCGCCCGCAGCGGCGGCGGCGGGGCGTGGATCGGGCGGCGCGGCGTGTCGGCGGGCAGGGGGCCGGCCTTGTCGCCCACGGTGCCGGTGACATCGAGCAGGCGGCCCAGCACGGCGTCGCCCACCGGCGCGGTCACCGGCCCGCCGGGGTGAAACACCTCGGCGCCGCGCCGCAGCCCGTTGGTGGCCTGAAGCGCGATGGCGCGCACCCTGCGGGAATCGAGATGCGCCTGCACCTCGACCAGAACCGCTCTGCGGCCGGTGTCCCGGATTTCCAGCGCATCGTTGATCGGGGGCAGGCTGTCCTGCGTGAAGGCGATGTCGACAACCGCGCCCCGGATCGCGACGACGCGCCCTGCTGCGTCCGTTTCCCGTGACAAACGTCACCTACTCCAAACTGTTGCCACGGGGACTATACGCGCTTTTGCAGCAGGTTAAACGACCCATATCAAATTGTGCCCGGGCAGTTCCGGTCCCCCCTGCCGCATGCCGGGCGCGGGGGGCGTTCGCGCTTTTGCGGGCCGGCGCAGCCCCCAGGGAGCAGGCGGCAGGGCGTTGTAAACCGGAGATTTTCGGCGTTTTCACGGCGTGCGATCCGTCGCGCGGGGCCTGGATCCCGCGTCGGGACACCGGGAAATCTCTTGCCGCAAGGGCCCGGATTCGGCAGTATGAGGCATCGCGCGGGCCGGGTCCTTGGGCATTCTGCCATTGCTCCGGGTGCGCGGAATGTCGCGGGATTGGGAGACTCTGGCGATGTTGCAGACGGCGCTCTTGGAGGATGGGCGCGGCGAGGAACTGCTGCGAGGCAAGCTCAACGACACGCGTGAGTGGTCGGTTGTGAACGACTTCTGCAACCGGACCTACATGCCGCTGTCGACCCGGCCGCTGACGCGCGGGATGGATCCCGACGCGACCATCCGGATGGTGAAGGTGGGCGGAATCACCTTCAGCCGCTTCTGTTTCGGAACGCCCACCCGCGCCGATGATTTCGATCCGGATTCGGGCAATATCATCGTGGTCAACACGCTGCGTGGCAGCGTGCGCCACCCGCTCATCGGCAATGACGCGGTGGATACGCGCCCGGGCGACAGCTATGTGGTGGATTGCTCCCGCACCAATTACTGGAACATCGCCGATGGCGGCGACCTTCAGCTCAATCTGACGATTCCCCACACGCTGATGGAGGAGACGGCCGCACGCTGGTACGGCTTTGTGCCCGGCGACGACCTCTGGCAGAAGCGGCTGATCTTCGGCGCGGGACAGTCGGCTTGGCTGTCGCTGCTCGACTATGCCACGCGCTCGCTCGATGCGCGGTTCGACGGGATCGGCAACCCGATCATCGAGCGGCGGATCGAAGAGACCCTGTGCCTGGAGCTGCTGCGTGGCTGGGCGGATACGGCGGGGCTCAACCTGGAGACCGGCGCCCGTGCCGCCGCGCCCCGCTATGTCCGCGAGGCCGAGCGCATGATGATCGAACGCGCCGTCGAGGCTCCGAGCATCACCGAGATCGCGGCGCAGCTCGGGGTGAGCGCGCGCAGCCTGTCCGAAGGGTTCCGCCGGTTCCGGGGCATCAGCCCGCATGAGTTCCTCAAGAGCCAGCGGCTCGACGGTCTGCGCCAGGCACTGCTGCGGGCCCGCCCCGGCGATACGGTGACCGCGCTCGCGGGCGCCCGGGGCTATGTCAATCTGGGGGCGATGACCGCGGCCTATCGCAAACGCTTTGGCGAAAGCCCGGCGCAGACGCTGCGCAGCGCACGCCGCTAAAACTGTTATGATATAACATTTCCACGGCATGTCACGTGGCCGGGCGGCGTTTGCTGCCCTGCGGCATGAGATTGCCTCCGGAATGGATCGCGGATTTCCGGTCCGGATCGGTTTGCGGTATGCCGTGGTCTACCCCTCTGGCCGCGCGCGGCTAGGCTCCATCGCGCCGGCAGGCGGTGCGGATGCACTGGACTTCCGGCAGAGCCAAAGAAGCCGCCAAAAGCCAAGGAGGAGACCTATGAAAGCTCTCGTATATCAGGGACCGGGTGAGAAGACCTGGACCGACAAGGAAAAGCCGGAAATCCAGAAGCCGACCGACGTGATCGTCAAGCTGACCAAGACCACGATCTGCGGCACCGATCTGCACATCCTGAAAGGCGACGTTCCGGCGGTCACGCCCGGCCGGACGCTGGGCCACGAAGGGGTCGGCGTGGTCGAGTCGGTCGGCGCCGCCGTACAGAACTTCAAGCCCGGCGATGCGGTGCTGATCTCCTGCGTCACGTCCTGCGGGAAATGCGCCAACTGCAAGCGCCAGCTTTATGCGCATTGCTCGGATGGCGGGTGGATCCTGGGCCATCTGATCGACGGCACGCAGGCCGAATACGTTCGTATTCCGCATGGTGACAATTCGCTTTATCCGATCCCGGACGGGGCCGACGAAGAGGCGCTTGTGATGCTGTCCGACATCATGCCCACCGGGCTGGAGATCGGCGTGCAATACGGCAACGTCAAACCCGGCGACACCGTCGCGATCATCGGCGCGGGGCCGGTGGGGATGTCGGTGCTGCTGACCGCGCAGTTCTATTCGCCCGGCAAGATCGTGATGATCGACATGGATCCGGCGCGGCTTGAGCTTGCCAAGCAGTTCGGCGCCACGGACACGATTCAGGTCGGTGCGGACGATCCGGTCGAGGTCATCATGGAGATGACCGGCGGGCTGGGTGTCGATGTGGCGATCGAGGCGGTGGGCGTGCCCGCGACCTTCGATATCTGCCAGAAGATCGTGTCGGCGGGCGGCAACATCGCCAATGTCGGCGTGCACGGCACTTCGGTGGAGCTGCATATCGAGGAGCTCTGGATCAAGAACATCAATATCTCGATGGGTCTGGTCAGCACCAACACCACGCCGATGCTGCTGAAGACGCTGAACTCGGGCAAGGTCAACCCGGGCAAGCTCGTCACCCACCGCTTCAAGCTCGACGAGATCCTGGACGCCTATGAGGTCTTCGGGAATGCCGCGCGCGAGAAGGCGATGAAGGTGATCCTGACCGCCTGACCGGCGGACGAAACCATGCGCATGCGCGGAGGCTTTTCGCGCATGTGCCGGGCCGCACAGACGCTGGGCCCACGGGATTGCCTCCGGTGCGCGGCCCCGCATCGCGCTTGCCCCCGCCGCCGGCGCTGCTGCCGCGCGGGAGGCCAGCTCTTCCAGGCGTTCGCCCGCCACGGGCTTGCCGATGTCGCCTGCATGGGCCGCCCGCCAGTGCGCTCGAGGATCGCTACCGGGAGTTCGGGATGGCGGGCATCGCGCGGCGCAGGTCCCCCAGCGTGGTCCGCTCCCAGTGCCCGGACTGCCGGCTGCCAAGCGGGGCGCGATCCGGCAGAATGCCTTTCCCGACATAGCGATATGCATAAGAAGCGCCCCATTTGCCGATTTAGGCTTTCCGCGACGGGGGGCGTTTGGGTACTGACAGGGCCATCGCCACGAAAGTGACCGTGCCGGAGGAGGGATATGGCCCGACTGACGTTTCAATCTCTGCGCAGCGCGGCGCCGATCCTGCTGGGCGCCGGTCTCTTCGTTCTGGGGCTCTACGCGCTTTATCACCTGCTGAAACCGGTCAACCCGGCTGATGTGGCGGCTCAGATCCGGGCAACGCCGGTTATGACCCTCGGTGCCGCGCTGGCGGCGACGGCGGTCGGATATGTCGCGCTGGTCTTCTACGACTGGTTCGGGCTGCGCTTCATCGGGCGGACGCTCGACCGGGGGATCGTCGCGCTGGGCGGTTTTCTCGGCTATGCGTTCGGCAATACCATCGGTGTCAGCGTCATTTCCGGCGGCGCGGTGCGCTACCGGATCTATTCCGCCGCCGGGCTGAACGGCTTCGAGGTGGCGGCGGTGTCGGGCTATATCGCGATTGCGCTGGGCACCGGCCTCACGCTGGTCGGGGTGGCCGCGCTGGCCGTGCATCCCGGCGCCGTCGGCGCCTATCTGCCCTATGCGCCGGGCACCATCCAGCTTGTCGCCGGCGCGATCACGGCGCTGTCCGTGGCGCTGATCGGCTGGATGTCGGCCACGCAAAGCAGCCTGACCCTCCGGGGGCACAGGTTGCGCCTGCCGCCGCCCGCCGATCTTGCCGGGCAGCTCGGGGTGACCCTGGCCGACATCGCCGCCGCCTCCTTTGCGCTTTGGGTGCTTCTGCCCGAGGGCAAGCCCGATTACGCCACCTTCGTGGCGGTCTATGCCGCCGCGACCATGGTCGGGGTGCTCAGCCATGTGCCCGGCGGGATCGGCGTGTTCGAGACGGTGGTGATCGGTACGCTGCCGGCCGCGGTGCCCGTGGGCGATGCCGCGGCGGCGCTGCTGCTCTTCCGGCTGGTCTATTATCTCGTGCCCTTCGCGCTTGCCTTCCTGCTGGTCGCGCTGAACGAGGCGCGGCTGGCCAGCGGCCACGGCGCGCGCCTTCTGGCGCGCATGCCGGCGATCCAGCCGGCGCTTGCGACATTGCACGGAGTCTCGCCCGGGCTCGTGGCGGCGGTCGCCTTCGGCTTCGGTGTCTATCTGCTGCTTGTCACGATGCTGCCGGCGGTGCGCGCGGATGCCATCGCCGAGGGCGACCTGATCGGTGTGCTGCTGCTGGAGGGCGGCACCATCGCCGCCGCCGTCGCCGGTGTCACGCTTTTGATCGTGTCGCACGGGCTGGCGCGCCGGGTCTCCTCGGCGTGGTGGTTTGCCATGGGGGCGCTGCTTGCCGGGGCCGTCGCCTCGGCGCTCAGCGATTTCGGGCTCGAAAACGCGGCGGTCCTCTGCGCCGGCGCGCTGGCGCTTTTGCCGTTCCGCAAGGCGTTCGATCGGCCGGGTCGGCTGACCGAGGGGGTGTTCGAACCGCGCTGGTTCGTGACGGTCATCGCCGCCGCAGTCGCCGCCGCCGCGTTTTTCTTCTTCGTGCACAAGGCCGTGCCCTATTCCAACGACCTGTGGTCGGAGTTCTCGCCAAGTTCGAACACGCCGCGCGCGCTGCGGGCGGGGATGGCGGCGACGGCGCTGCTGTTCTTCTTCGGGATCCATCTGCTGACCCGTCCGATCCGCCGCAAACCGCCCCGTGAGTCCGATGCGGACACGCGGGCCCGTGTGGCGGCGATCTGCGCCGAGGCCGACGATCCGCAAGCCTGGCTGAGCCAGACCGGCGACAAGCGCTTTCTGCTGTCCGAGTCCGGCACGGCGTTTCTGATGTATGCGGTTCGCGGAACCTCCTGGATCGCGCTCGGCGATCCGGTGGGCGATCCGGCTGCTTTCGAGGGGCTGCTGTGGTCCTTCGCCGACCAAGCGGCCAAGGCCAACGGGCGCCCGGTTTTCTACGAGGTGAGCGGGCGCAATCTCGCGCTTTGGGTCGAACTGGGGCTGACGCTGCACAAGATCGGCGAGGAAGCCGTTGTCCGCCTGCCGGAGTTCAGCCTCGCCGGCGGACGGTTCAAGACCATGCGCGCGGCGCTGAACAAGCGCAAGCGGGACGGCTATGACTGCGTGCTGCTCTCGCCGCCGCATGCAGCGGCGCTGATCGCGGAGCTGCGCGCGATCTCGGATGTCTGGCTGGGCGGCAAGACCGGGCGCGAGAAGGGGTTTTCCGTCGGGCGTTTCGATCCGGACTATCTGGCGCGTTTCGACATCGCCGTGGTGCGCAAGGAGGGCCGCATCGTTGCTTTCGCCAACATCCTGACCGCCTCAGGCGGGCGGCAGGTCGCCGTCGATCTGATGCGCTATCTGCCCGAGGAGGCCTCGGGGCTGATGGAATACATGTTCCTGAGCCTGATCGAGCATTACAAGGCGCAGGGTGCCGAGGCGTTCAGCCTGGGAACCGCGCCGCTGTCGGGTCTGTCGGAACGCTCGGTCGCGCGGTCCTGGAACCGGTTCGGGCGGCTGCTCTATCGCCATGGCGGCGCGTTCTATAATTTCGAGGGGCTCCGCGCCTTCAAGCAGAAATTCCAGCCCGAGTGGCGCCCGCGCTATCTGGCGCTGCCGCCGAATGTCTCGCCCATGCGCGCGATGGGCGATGTGGCGTTGCTCATCGCGGGAACCGCGCGCGGGCTGATCGCAAAGTGAGTCCATGACCGCTTCCCGGCGCCGCGCCCGGCCTCCGGCGATCTGCCCGCAGCGCTGCGTTGCGCAGATATGCCCGGCGGGACCCGAAACGCCCCCCGCCTTTGTCGAGGATGTGCGTGCCTATTCGGCGCCGGGGTTCAGGAGCGCCCGGCGGAACGCGGGTTCGCTCAGCACCACCTCGCCGGCGCCCAGCGCCTTGGCGTGGCGGAGCGCGCGGGCGGTGAGGGTCTGGGCGGTCTCCACCGCCTGAGGCAGAGCGCGGCCCTGTCCCAGCCCGGCCATGATGAGCCCGGCAAAGAGATCGCCGGTGCCCGGCAGCGCGATGGGCAGGTGTTCGGTCGGGTGGCGGCTGGTGCCTTTGGGTCCGAGGATGACGCTTTCGATATGGCCTTGGGGCGTGTCGTCCAGCGCGCAGCCGGTGGCGACAAGATGCGCGTTTGGCGCGATGTGCAGGGCCTCCCGCGCGGTTTCGAGATCGTCCAGCCTGCGGATCTCTTGGCCGGTCAGCCAGGTCAGCTCGAACGGGTTGGGAGTGGCGAGATCGGCCAGCGGCAGCAGCCGCTCGCGCATCACGCCGGCGATGGCCTCGGGCACGTAGAGCCCGGGGCCATCGTCGCCCATCACCGGATCGCAGAGATAGGTGAGTGCGGGGTTCGCCGCCTTCGCCTCGGCGACGAAATCGGCGACCATCTCGGCCACGTCGAGCGAGCCGATATAGCCGGTCAGGATGAAATCCGCCCGCTCGGGCAGCCCGCGTTCGCGGGCGCCTTGCAGCAGGTCGGAAAAGAATTCCGGCGGCAGGGCGCGGCCGCGCAGGGTGGGGTAATCGGGCGTGTTCGAGAACACCACGGTCGGGATCGCCGCCACCTCCAGCCCCGCCGCCTGCATCGGAAAGAGCGCGGCGGAATTGCCCACATGGCCAAAGACCACCTGGCTCTGGATCGAGATCACAAAGGGAGGAGGGGTCATGCCGTGCCGTCCAGTCTCTTGCTCCAGTCCTCGACCCGGCGGCTTTCGAGCCGCCGGACCGCGTATTTGCGCCAGCCCTCGGCCAGCACGTCGAGCGCGGCGATGCCCTCCAGCTCGGCGAGGTTCAGCCGGTCGACGTAAAGCGCGTGCCAGAGCCGGTGCAATGTCCATTCCGGGGCCACCCGGTCGAGGCGTTGCAGCCGGTCGCCCGGGGCCACGGTGCCCGGTTCCAGTACACGGTAATACCAGCCGGTGCGTCCGCTCTGCTGCACGCGCCGCGACATGTCGGGCAGGCCGAAGCGCTTGTTGAGCTTCCAGCAGGGCTGCCGCCCCTGCGAGACCTGCACCATCGCGCTCCCCAGCCGGAAGGTATCGCCCACCGCGACGCTGCGCTCGGTCAGCCCCGAGGCCGAGATATTCTCGCCGAACCCGCCGGGCGCGGCAAGCGGGGGCAGGGGCCCCAGCTCGGCCCGCCAGTCGGGGTAATGGTCGAGGGGATAGTGGTGCACCGCCTTTTCGACGCCGCCATGCACCCGCCGGTCGGCCTGCTCGTCAACCTCGAACCCCTCGGGGCCGAGTGCCAGGGGGCGGTCCACCGGCGTCTTGACGATGCCGCTTTGCGCCTCGCTGCCGGTCAGGGGGGCGGCGCGGCCGGTCAGGAGGGTGATGGGAGAGAGTCGTCATCGGGGCCTCGGGCGTTTGCCGCCTGTCTGGCAGGAGAGCGGCCCGTGGGGAAGATCTCTTGGAAAAGAAAATGCACGCCCGAACGGTGTGGCGTCTGGCCGGGCGCGCGACGCGCTGACCCGCTTCACCGAATCCTACAGCTTTTCGGCCAGTTCGAAAATGGCGTCGATTTCCACGGGACTCTGGCGTGACGGAGAGGCGACGCCGACGGCCGACTGTGAACAACCGAGAAATGCCTTCGTGGCGCAGATCGTGAAAATGCAAATCCTCGATCCGGAGCAGCTTGCAGGCGCGGGTGAGTTTGGCCGTGATCGCGTCCGGGGAGTAGGGGAAGATCTCAGCTCTACGCTCGGGCATACTGTCGATGATCCGAATGGCCTCCTCGGTTAAGTCGCCCCAGGTATCGTTGCCGAGCTTCTCGCCGGGATGCTTCATGTCACGGACCAGAATGCGCTTGTACTCCTTCTGCAAGTTATCCCAGGTGAGGCGGGTGATCCCTGCGTGTCGGCGCGTCGAGAAGAGAGCGAAAACAATCACCTTGTGCATGGGCATGGTGTGAGGGGTTCTCTGGCGCCGATCAATGAAATGAGCCAGCAGCCGGTCGAGTTTATCAAGGGTGGGTCTGGCCTGCTGCCGGTTCCGTTGCGCGGAACGGGAGATGATCCCCGATCGGCGCGCGACGGTGATCGCGTCTCTCATCTCCCGGTCATCTAGGCGGAAGGCCCACATCGGTCGTGCTATTGCGAATATGGAGGCGAGATGGCTCGCGTAGTTCCCGACGGTTTGCGGTTGTCCGGGCAGAGACTGAAGGAACTCGATGATATCCTTCGACTTGATGGTGGAGCAGCGCAGATCGGCGATTGGGTAGGTTGATATGGTCCTAAGAACTTGTGCCTTAGGGTCAGGACTTCGGTAACGGGTCTCTCTTAGTCAAGAGATTTCGGCCAAGCGATTTGGCCCCGCCGACGGGCTATTCCTGCTCAGTCNTAGGGTCAGGACTTCGGTAACGGGTCTCTCTTAGTCAAGAGATTTCGGCCAAGCGATTTGGCCCCGCCGACGGGCTATTCCTGCTCAGTCGATCCGCTCGACGTCTCGCGGCTCGTTCGTGAGATCCTTGGGGAACATGCTTCGGTCCGTGGTCAGCCGCGAGGGCTGCCGACATGATGCTGGTTCGATGCAGTTCCGGCGTGTCCATCTCATTGGCGTGCTCAGCGTGGCTGGCGACTGTCCAGACCCCGACATCACCGGAACCGCGTCCCTACGGGACCTCGTGAGCCTACAATCAGGCAGGCGAAGCGATCAGGCTCAATTGGTCGGCGCAACCTCCATCCTGAAGGTCGATCCGTCGATCCACATGCGATGCAACACGACAGCAATACGGCGAGCCAGGGCAACCATCGCGCGTTTCCGTCCGCGGCGTTTGGCAACATGGGATGCCCATGTTCGTAGTGCGTTGCCACGCCCGCGATTCAGCATGACCGTAGCAGCCTGACACAGGGCACGCCTTAGGTTCACATCCCCGGCTTTGGTGATGCCGCCTGATACATCCCGCTCTCCAGACTGACTGCGAGAGGGCGTTAGACCAACCCAAGGACCGACATTCTTCGAAGAACGGAAGCGCGACGGGTCATCGACGGCGGATCGGAAGGTAAGTGCGACGACGGCTCCAACGCCCGGCATGGTCATCAAGCGCAGACAAACGGGGTCTTCGGCAGCCTTCTGTCGGACCAGCTTCTCCAGCCCTGCCAGCTCCTGGCGCAAGGCCGCGCGAACCCGCAGCATGGGTGCGGCCGCGGCTTCAAGCATCGTGTTCCCTTCGACCAGCTCCCAGATCCGCGCCTCGAACCTGCCGCGCGAGATGGCGCCCACCTTGAGCCCGAAGTTCCTAAGCAGCCCGCGCAGGGACATCTCCAAGGCGATCATGTTCCCCTGGATGGCCTTGCGCGCCGCCAAAACCGCGCGCACCTCCTGAGCAGAGACCGACTTGCAGTGGACCGGCCGGAACCAGCCGAGGTGCAACAGGCGCGCGATCCCTTCCGCATCGCGCCTGTCGGTCTTGATGGGCATGGCCTTGAGTGCGCCCTTCACCTGCCGCGTTTCCATCAGGACGGCAGGCAGGCCGATCTCCTTCATCGCACGGTGCAGCCATTGCGACAGCGGACCAGCTTCGAGACCGACCGCTTCTACGGTTCCTTCGAGACCCTCGAGCAAGCTGATCAGCGGCTCCGGCTCGCTGATCACCTCCACCTCTTCTATGATCTTTCCATGCTCCGTGAGCACGCAGACCGCAGTTTTCGCCAGCGATACGTCCAGCCCGACAAACAGCTTCATCCCGTCAACCTCCATAAAATCTGATACGGGAATGGCAGCTGCAAGTGCGATATCCGGCAAGCGGCAACGGTCGTGAAGCGTCCGGCCCGTTACGGCATCTCATAGCCAGTAGATGACGATCGCGGCGAGGGCGATGGCAGAGAAGAATGTCTTGGGGCATCTGTCGTATCTGGTTGCTACGCGTCTCCAGTCCTTAAGCCTGCCGAACATGATCTCGATACGGTTGCGTCTTTTGTAGCGGCGCTTGTCGTATTTGACTTGGGTTTTGCGTTGCTTCCGGCCCGGAATGCAGGTGCGTATCCCCTTGTCTTGAAGGGCTTTTCGGAACCAGTCAGCATTGTAGCCCCGGTCGCCGAGCAGCCAGTCGACCTTCGGCAGACTGCTGAGCAGCGCCCGCGCACCGATGTAGTCCCTGACTTGTCCTGCTGAGACGAAGAAGTCGATCGGGCGGCCCTTGCTGTCGCAGATGGCGTGAAGCTTCGTGTTCATGCCACCCTTGGTTCGCCCGATCAGGCGACCACGCCCCCCTTTTTGACGCCCAGACTGGAAGCCGTTCGGTGGGCCCTCAAATAGGTGGCATCGATCATCACCGTCTTCTTCTCGCCGTGCCCGGCTGCCAACCCGGCCAGCATCTGTGCAAAGATGCCTTTGTCGCTCCAACGCTTCCAACGGTTGTAGAGCGTTCTCTGATTGCGGCCTCGTCAAGCGTGGGGTTGTGTCCGTCCGGGGGCATGGTTCTCTCCGAGGTCGCATTGAGCG
>NZ_JAMDHK010000015.1:0-30349 GCF_024721115.1 Salipiger pentaromativorans
AGTTCGCCATAATGTTCGGCGAGCGCTTCGACGCTTGAGTATCCCAAACCGCATGGGCCGGCCCGGATACACAAAGTTCAGGACACTCCCGAAGAGCCAGGTCAGCCGCCTGTGCGAGGAAATCGACGAACGCGTCGATACTTTTCTCACCCGCCCGATCGAGGGCGAATGGCCCTACCTCTGGATCGACGCCACCTATCTCAAGGTCCGACAGGGCGGTCGTATCGTCTCCGTCGCCGTGACCATTGCCGTCGGCGTCAACACGGACGGGCGCCGCGAGGTGCTGGGCATGTCCATCGGGCCGTCCGAGGCCGAGACGTTCTGGACCGATTTCCTGCGCGACCTGGTGCGCCGCGGACTGAACGGGGTGAAGCTGGTGATCAGCGACGCACACGAGGGGATCAAGGCTGCCACGGCGCGTGTCCTGTCCACCACCTGGCAGCGCTGCCGCGTGCATTTCCAGCGAAATGCGCTCGCCCATGCCGGCAAGAGCAGCCGTCGCGTCATATCAGCCTTCATCGCCACCGCCTTCGCCCAGCCGGACCATGCGGCGGCCAAGACCCAATGGCGAAACGTCGCCGACCAGATGCGGGGCAAGCTGCCCAAGCTCGCGACCCTCATGGATGGCGCCGAGGAGGACGTGCTGGCCTACATGACCTTCCCCCAGCAACACCGGGCGAAGTTACACTCGACCAATCCGATCGAACGTCTGAACGGCGAGATCAAGCGGCGCACCGATGTCGTCGGGATCTTTCCCAATGAAGCCTCGATCCGGCGTCTCGTCGGCGCGATCCTGATGGAGCAGACTGAGGAATGGGCCGTCCAGCGCTCTCGCTACATGACACTGGAAACCTTGGGCCCGTCTGCGATGATCCCATCGTCAGCCTGCCTGCCGCGCAGACGGACTGACCAGCTCGGCGCGCCGAAAACCAGCTGGCCAGCCTTGAGCTACACCACCAATTGGGACGTGATCGATGAATGCGGCGAAGGAGCCTTCCTCTTGGACGACCTCGAAAGTACGGCGAGCGTTGTTGATCACGGCTTCGATCTTGCCTCGATAGCGAACAATTCCTTCATCGGCAAGTAGGCGCTCAATGTCGTTGTCGTCAAAGTTCGCAACTCCCCGAAAGTCGAACCCGGCGAAGGCAGCACGAAAGTTCTCGCGCTTGGCCAGAATGGTGCGCCAGCTCAGCCCTGACTGGAAACTCCGGCGTGACGGCAGCCCATCGGCACCGTGGGCGTCCATCCGTTCCAATTACGGTTGCAGCATCAGGCCGCTGCCGCATAAACTTGAACAGAAACCGAACCAGATCCTCCGTTACGATACAGTCTCAGCTCTCCGAAAAACCCTGACGACGGACAATCGGCGACCGCACTGCTAAAAGCTAACATTACCGCTTGACAGGTCTGAACCTGCTGGCGGCGATCTGGATACCGCGCGCGCCTACGGGAAACGGTTGGCCGAGGTCGCGAGCCGCTGGAACAGCTGATCCAGCTGTCTGAATAATCGGCCCGACCGCCCGGATCGGATGTGCTGCGGCCGGGTTGCGCTCAGTCCGCGACCCCCGCCCGCCCGATCAGCGCCATGAGCGTTCCGGTCATCGTTGCGACGAGCTTTTCATCCTGGCCCTTCACGGCATAGGCACGCGCCTCGCATATGGTCAGCGTCCTGCCTGGTTTCACCACGTCAGCGACGAAGCGAAACCGTTCGCCGTCCGCCGGGTTGAGTAGGTTGATCTTGAATTCGGCCGTCAACACTGCCGCGTCCGCTGGCATCAGCGAAAAGGCCGCGTATCCGCAGGCGCTGTCCAGCGCTGTCGACACGATTCCGGCATGCAAAAACCCATGCTGCTGGGTCAGTGCAACCTGATGTGCCATTTCCAGAACGATGCGGCCGGGTAACAACTCGGCAATGCTGATCCCCAACGTGTTCATCACCTTCTGGCGATCGAAACTGTTGCGCACGCGTGCGTCATAGTCGGGGTTTTTCGGTTTGAATTGTGTCATGGCGGGTCTTCCTCTTCGATTTCATTCGTCAATGACCAATCTTAGGCGGTCTTTGAGGCGCGTATCTTGTAGCGAAAGGTCAAAACGACGCGGAATAGACAGAGCGCGCAACGCGCCGGGCGGTTTGCCGGCGAAGATCCGGCAAGCGGCGGACAAGTGAGATTGATCGTAATATCCGGCGTCCAGCGCCAGATCGCTCAGCGGCAGGGTCTTTGACGCAAGCTGCCCGAGAGCCCGGCGAAAGCGTCGCAAGGTCGCAAGCCGCCGCCGCGACACGCCGGTTTCCGCCCGCACCTTTCGACGTTTGGTCCGGTCGCTGTAAGCTCCGGTTGGTGCGGCAAAGCTCAGGTCTCTCGCAAGGCCGTCAAGCACCGCGATGAGCGCAGGCAGGTCATCGTCCCCGGTCTGAATCCGGGCCAGTTCTGAGGCCAGCATGTCCAGCCCTTTGGAGTCGGGAAATCGCTGCGGTCGTGACGACAGTCGCAGCCCGGCCACGACACCCTGGAATGGCCTTGGGCGGGGCGAAAAATAGGGGCGCGGTTCTGCCAGCGATACGCGCCCGCCGCCGCTGTCGTCGCGCGTTACCGAAAGGGTAAAGAGGTCGGTTGCGAACCGCCCGCGTCCACCACCGCTCAGCACACCGGTATCGCGGAACACGAACAAATGGTCGATCTGTTTGGCCGCTTCCTCAGGCGGCGCCAGTTCGAGATAAAGCGGCGCCGCCATCAGGTTACTTGACGAAAGCATCCCGGTTCTCGGCGACGAAATCGGCAAATCGGCGCGCCGGGCGTCCCATCACATCGCTGACCGTGGTCTCGATGCCGGCAAGGTAGCCCTTGGGCGCGATGGAAGCCAATTCGACCATGGCTCTGGCGACCTCGTCCTGCATTCCGCCAGCCACCATGCCCGCCTTGGCATTTTCGGCCGACAGGGGTGCGCAGGTGACAGTGCGCCCGGTCACCCTGGACAGGAGGGCGGCGATATCTTCTCCGGTAAGAGCTTCGGGCCCGGTCAGACCAAGAGCCTTGCCTTCGTAACCCGGAGCGGTCAGCGCCTCGGCGGCGACATCCGCGATGTCGCGGGCGTCGATCCAGGCCACGGGGCCGCCCAGATCGTCATAGTACACGGCGTCCTTTGCAATGTTACCGGCCTGCCACAGCAGGTTCTGCATGAAATAGGTCGGCTGGACAAAGGTCCAGTCAAGGCCGCTTTGCTTCAGCAGCTCCTGGGTTTCGGAATGCCACTTTCCAAAGGTCAGCCCCGCCTTGGGCGACGCGCCAAGCCCCGTGGCCACAACGATATGGCGCACGCCCGCGGCCTTGGCCGCCTCGATCACGTTCGCCTTCCACTGGCGCATGTTCAGATGGGCAGGCGTGACCAGGTATATCTTTTCTGCCCCGTCACAGGCCCGCGCCAGCGCGGCAGGGTCCGTGAAATCCGCGACGACCGCCTCGCATCCTTTGGCCTTTAGCGCGTCTAACTTTGAGAGGTCGCTGGTGACAGCGCGCACGGTCGCGCCTTTTGCCAGAAGCGTGTCGACGAGGGGCGCACCAGTCGTGCCCGTGGCTCCGAAAACAGTGATCATGACTTTTCCTTTTGCAGGTCTGCGATGGGCTGAATGGTTTCCGGGTTGCTGATCGACGACAGATCGCCTGGATCTTCACCGAGAAAGGCGGCGCGCACGATCCGGCGCATGGTTTTCATGCTGCGGGTCTTGGGCAGCGCTTCGACAAAGTGGATCTCGCGCGGGCGGAAGGGTTTCGAGACGATCTCCCCGACACGATCCTTGAGCCGGTTCACGAGCTCCGCGTCCGGCGACACATTTGGTGCCGCCACGCAGACGCAGACGACAGCCACGCCCTTGATGTCATCAGGTGCCGCGATGGCCGCGGCGTCCACCACCTCTCCGGTTTCGGTCAGGGCCGCCTCGATCTCGGGCGGGCCGATGCGTTTGCCGGCGATGTTCAGCGTGTCGTCCGACCGGCCCAGGATATACCATGTCCCGTCCGGATCGCAGCGCACCCAGTCGCCGTGCCGCCAGAGGCCGGGGAAGGTGGACCAGTAGGTGTCAAGGTAGCGATCGCGGTCCCCCCTGATGGCCGGGGTCAGACCCAGAGGCGGCTGGGTCACGACCAGTTCGCCGACCTCGCCCGGTGCGGCTTCGCTGCCGTCCTGGCGCAGAACCTTGGCCCCGACACCCAGGGCCTGGGCCGAAAATCCGCCGGGCTTGAGCTCGTGCAGCACGGTCGAGGTCAGGATCGCGCCAAAAAGCTCGGTCCCGCCCGAGATGTTCAGCGGCACGGCGCGGCGGCGACAGATATGATCGAGCTGCCAGAGCCAGGCATCCTCGGTCCAGGGCTCGCCGGTCGAGGCGACAATCCGCAGGGGCGACAGGTCGTAGCCCGACAAAGTTTCCGTATCCTGCGTCATGAACTGCCGTACCAGGGTCGGGGCCACGCCGAGATGCGTGACCTCCATCTCGGACGCAAGACGCAGCAGCCTGAAGGGATCGCCGGGCATTGATGGTGCGCCCTCGGCCAGCACCAGAGTCGAACCGGACAAGAGCACCGATAAAAGGGTGAGCGGTCCCATGACCCACCCCATGTCGGTCATCCAGAGGTGCCGGTCATCCCGTTTCATGTCGAGGCAAAGCAGGAAATCGGCCGTGGCCTTGGCCTGCACGCCCAAATGGGTATGCACGACACCCTTGGGCCGCCCGGTGGTGCCCGATGTATAGGCGATGAGAAAGGTGTCATCGGCACTGACGGGAACGGCGGCAAACTCCGGACTGGCGCGGCCCACTGTTTCGGTCCAGTCCAGATCGCGGGCCGGATCGGCCACCGCATCGCCGAACCGTCGCAGGCTGATCACGGTATGAACCGATGGTACGTCGGTCAAAGCCTGGGCAAGGGTCGCTTCCATCCAGACCGGCTTGCCTCGCCGGGGTGTGGCATCCGCCGTCAACACCGCCACGGCATCCGCGTCGTTCAGGCGCGATACGATGGCATGGGGCGCAAAACCGGAAAACAGCGGCACCGCAACCGCGCCCAGCCGGGCAATACCCAGAAGCGCGGCCTCGATTTCGGGGATCATCGGCATATAGATGCCCACCGCCTGACCGGGCCTTACACCGCGCGTGGCAAGGGCCGAGGCGACGCGGGAGGCTTCGGCGGTAAGGTCGGAATAGGTCCAGCGGCGGCGGCTTCCGTCTTCGCCGACCCAGTCGATTGCGACCTTGTCGCCCAAGCCATCGGCAATTCGGGCGTCAAGACAGGTTTCCGTCAGATTCAAAGTACTCCCGACGGCCCACCGGATCGATTCGGGCCCTTCGGAGATATCTCGCAACCGGCTGTAGGGCCGCGCGAACCGTATCCCGGCATGGTCAATGATCTGGCCCCAGAACCAGTCTGGGTCTTCATTCGAACGGCGGACGAGTTCCTCGTAACTGTCAATGCCGCAGCCCTTCAGAAATGAGGTCAGCGTGCTTGTCCGCTGGATGTCAGAGCCTGGCTGAAACATTCGCAACCTTTCTAGAATGAAAAAGGGCCGCACATAAGGCGCGGCCAGTCGGGGAGGTAACTCTTGGCACGGTATGGCAGCAGCGCCTTGAGTCCGGCGCTGCTGCCAGCGTTTTAACCGTGCATGGACAGGCCGCCCGAAACCGAAATCACCTGACCGGTGATGAATCCCGCGTCGTCGGACGACAGAAAACAGATGATGCCCGGGTAATCTGACGGCTGCGCCAGGCGCTTCATCGGAATCGCCCGCTTGAGACCCTCAGCGATCTTTTGACCGGCCTCGCCTTCGGCAACCTGCGCGAACAGAGGCGTGTCGGTCGGTCCGGGGGCGACCGCGTTCAATTGAATGCCATTGCGTGCAAGTTCGCGCGCCACGGTCTTGGTAAACGAGATGATGCCACCTTTGCAGGCCGAATACACAGCCTCGCCGGATGATCCGACGCGTCCGGCGTCGGACGCGATATTGACCACGCGGCCGCTGCCGTTCTTGACCATGCCCGGAAGCACCGCGTGATGCATGTTGAGCGGGCCATAAAGATTGATGTCGATGACCTTTTTCCAAAGATCGGCATCGGTATCGAGGAACGGTTTGATCACGTCCCAGCCGGCGTTGTTCACCAGCACGTCAATCGGGCCTCCGGCCTCGAACGCGGCCACTGCCATGTCGACCTGAGAACGATCGGTGATGTCCGCTTTGAAGGCCTGGGCCTTTCCACCCGCGTCGATGATCAGTCGGACAGTTTCATCCGCCCCATCCTTGTTCAGATCGAAAACGGCAACTTCGGCGCCCTCTGCGCCGAACCGTTCGCAAACCGCTCGGCCGATGCCGCTCCCACCGCCGGTCACGACGACCCGTTTTCCACTCAATCCTCGCATGTGGAGGTCCTCCTCTTCCGTTGCACCTTGAAAAGAGTTGATTCGACACTCTCTCGGATGTATTCTAACGTCTGTTAGATTTATTGCAATGGACAGCCACAGGGCCAACAAGTATCGACAATGGATGGCACGACAGAGTGAAGATACCAAGATAGTGTATGACGATCTAAGCAAGTCGGAGAGGACCCGCGAAGCCATACTCGCTGCGGCCGCGCGACTTTTTCGGTATCAAGGTTATCATGCAACGACGATGCGCGACATCGCGCAGGAAGCCCGCATTGAGGCCGGCAGCATTTATTACCATTTTCAATCCAAGGACCAAATTCTGAGCGAAGTTCTCGAAATTGGCGTCCGTCAACTATATCAGACGGTCAGTGAAATCGTTCGGCCGGCACCGACAAGTTCGGAGGATTTTCGCAAGACTTTCGGAACCCTGATTGAAACACACCTTACCTATCTGTTGACCGACAGTGACTTTACGTCAGCTAATATTCGGAACTATCCGATGTTGTCGGACGAAACACGCGCCCCGCATCGCGAATTGCGTGCATCATATGCAGGGGCCTGGGGCAAATTCCTGAATGACGCCAAACGCGCCGGCCACCTTCGAAGCGACATATCCACTGCTGTGATCCGCCAGTTCATCCTGAGTGCCATGAACTGGACCGTGGAATGGTACGATGTCGACAAGTATCCGGTGCGCATCCTCGCGGTACGAATGAGTAAGCTGATACTTGACGGAATGTGTCCACATCGCAAGGCGGGTACCGAAGGCTTGAAGCTGTGCCCCGCCACTCCCGCCAAGATCCCGGATCCCGACGGCAAGGCGGCTAAGACCCGTGCAGAAATTCTAAAGGCCGCAGCGCGCGTTCTGAGGGACAATGGCTACAAGGCGACGACTCTGAGAAAGGTCGCGGACAATGCTGGCTTGAAAGCGGGCAGCGTCTATTACCACTTCAATTCCAAGGACGCGATCGTTGACGAAGTGCTGAACGCCGGACTAAAGGACCTGCTATCAGGTGTCGAAGCCGCCGTTCGGCAATTCGATGCCCCCTACGATCATCACGCCAGGATAGCGACCGCAATCTGGACGCACCTGGATTTCCTCTTCAAGGCAAGCGAATTTACCTCGGCGAACATCCGAAGTTATGGAATGCTCCCCAATCATTTCAGGGAGAGGCACAGGGGTATTCGCCATGAGTATGGAAAACTCTGGGATTGGATACTCCGTGAAGCTCAGGACGACGGTGCCATACGGTCGGATATCAAGATCGTCCCCTTGCGCCAGGTGATGTTGGGTGCCTTAAACTGGACGGTGGAATGGTTCGACCCGAACAAGGCAGGAGTGGAAGGATATCTATCACTGCCTGAATTCTCCAGCATGCTCATCAATCTGTTACTGGAAGGCATTTGTAACCGGGAAGCGGCCCCGTCCACAGGACAAGGTAGCCCTGAAAGCGGTTGCCCCGGTCAGACCAGAAGGAAGTGATACAGCCCTTCGGCAACCGCCTTTTCCCGATCCGTCTGCCAGCTGAGCACGCTGACGCTTGCCATCCGCTTGCCTTTGCGCGTGACGTTAGCGCGGGCAAAAAGCGGTCCCTTCACACCGGGTCTGAGGTAATCGACGGTCAGGTTGATCGGCTTGGCCGGAACGTCGGCGAAATCGGGCTGTACCGCGATGGCGGCAGTGGCCTCCATAAAACTCGCGATTATGCCGCCATGGTAGTACTCCATGATCGGGTTACCGATATGGCGGTCATCAAAGGTCATTTCCGCCTCAGCATGGAGACTGTCTAGACTTCTGACCTCAAAGTTGAGAAATCGGAAGAACGGCACCCGGGATACATTGGCATTGACAGTTTGCACGTCCATCACGAGGTTTTTCCTTTTGTCATTGCGTCAAACAGGCTGGTTTCGCCGCGCGTCAATGCAAACGAGGCGGTTCCCCTGGCTATTTCAGCATCCTCATGGCCCGCGAACCAGACGCTGCCGGAATTGAAGGCGATGTGACGGGTCTTGCGAAAACAATGCGCTTGAACGATGACATCCGCGCGCGAACGGGCCGGGCGCAGGTAATCAACTCTGAGGTCAAGAGTGGCCATGGTACTGACGCCTTCGATGGCAACAAAGTTCGCCAGTCCAAAGACACTGTCCAGAAGTGCCGTCAGGATACCACCGTGGAGCAGTGATTGTTCCGCATCGACGCAAAAGTCCGGATTGAACGGCATCCGAACCCGAACACCTTCGGTCGAGACCTCTTCGATCTCAAGCGCCATATGCGTTATCAGACCCTTGCCGCGCGCATTCCACATCTGCGCGATTTGCTCCATCTTCTTTTGGGTGATGTCTGACATGCGATCTTTCCTTTAACGCCCCGTGAAATTGGGTTTTCGTTTTTCGACGAACGCAGCAACCGCCTCGTGGTGGTCTTCGGTCTGATGCATGAGCGCCTGATAGGCCGCCGCGGAATTCAGGAAATCCGGCAGGTCCATCCGTTCGGCATTGCGCATCAGACGCTTGGCGACCCGCACCGCGCGCGGTGGTTTCGCGGCGATGACAGCGGCCCGTTCGCGGGCCCGTTCCATCAATTTTTCATGAGGCACAAGTTCAAGCACCATACCAAGCTCCAGCGCTTCCTTGGCCTCGACCATGCGCCCTGAGAAGGTCAGATCGGCGGCCTTCTGGTGGCCCAGACGACGCAACAGGAACCAGCTGCCCGCATCGCCCGGAATGATTCCGAGATTCAGAAACACCTCGCCGAACCTTGCTTTTTCCGAAGCGATGCGCATGTCGCACATCATGGTCAGGTCGCACCCCGCGCCCACCGCCGGGCCGTTGACTGCGGCGATGGTCGGAATATCCATGTTGTAGAGCGCAAGCGGCAGCCGCTGCACCCCATCAACATAGCTCTGCGCCGCCGCCAGCGGCTCCTTGCGGAACACACTGTCGGGATCGTTCATCTCCTTGATGTCCCCGCCGGCACAAAAGGCCGGGTCGGCCCCGGTCAGAATCATCACGCTGACCTGCGGATCGGCCTGCACCTTGGCGAAGGTCTCCAGAAGGGCAGCGATCATGTCGTTCCCGGTAACCGGATTGCGACGCTCGGGGTCGTTCAGCGTTACCGTGGCGATCCTGTCGGAAATCTCCAGAAGGACTGGGTGTTTACTCATTCTTGCCATCTCCCCGTTCGCGTTTCTCGAACATCGCGGGGTTGATCATGTCCCGCGCGTCATGACCCATGTGCAGGGTCTCACCGCCGTCTACATAGATGTCCTCGCCGGTAATGAAACCGCCAAGTTTCGAAGCCAGGAATATGATCGTGCCTGCGATGTCCTCGGCCGCGCCCATCCGGTTCAGGACCGAACGGTTCAGCTTTTTCCACTGTTCCGGCGGAATGGGATAGCGGCCAAGCGCATCGGTCTTGATCGTGCCCGGTGCAACGCAGTTCAGCCGGATGCCGTACTCGCCCCATTCGGCGGCCAGCGTTTTCATCATGCCCGTCACACCGGCGCGGGCCGCGACGGTGTGTGTAAAGCCGGTGAGCGCGGTGCGCGCCGAGATGGCGGTGACAAACACAACCGATCCACCATTTTCGTACATGAAATGATCGGCAGCGGCGCGGGTCATTTGCCAAGACCCGATCAGGTTGTTGCGGATCACAGCTTCAAAGCCCTTGTTGGTGATATCGCGGGCGGCCGCGATATACTGACCGCCGGCATTGTTCACCAAAACATCCAACTGCCCATAGTGGTCCTTGATCCGCCCCATCGCAGTTTCGATACTGTCTTCGTCGCGGGTGTCTCCGGGCACGACAAAGGCCTCGCCCCCCGCCGCCCGGATCATTTCGGCGGTCTCTTCCAGCGGCTCTTCGCGGCGCGCGAACAGCGCAAGCCTGGCCCCGCAAGCGGCCATTTCGATCGCCGTCGCCCGGCCCATTCCAGATCCGGATCCCGTAACCAGGGCAACCTGGCCCGCCATGAGATCCGACGCGTAACGCCTTGATTTCGCTTCGCTCATGTTCCGCCCCTAGTTCTTCAGCAATTCGCCAGAGATGATGAGTTTGCGAACCTCTTGGGTGCCTGCGCCGACCTCAAGTACGCGACCGGTCCGGTACAGCCGGTTCACTTCTGTATCACGCATGTAACCCGAGCCGCCGTGAATCTGGACGGCCCTGTCGAGCACGAAGGATGTCGCCTCAGCGGCCTTGTAGATCGCCGCAGCGGTAAGCTTGTGGATTTCGCCGCGCCCGCCTTCGCCCTCTTCGAGGCCCTCACACATGGCTGCGGTGCGCAAGGACAGGCTGCGCGCGGCCTCGATCTGCGTATACATGTCGGCCAGCATCGCCTGAACCATCTGAAAACTGGCGATCGGTTTGCCGAATTGCTGGCGTGTCTTGGCATAATCGATGGAAATATCCAGCGCCCGCTGCGCAATGCCCAAGGCGTTGAAACAGACGATGGCACGTTCCAGATCAAGTCCGGACATGGTAACGGCAACCCCGCCATCCAGCTTGCCGACCATGTTTCTGGCCGGAACACGGCAATCTTCGAATACCAGTTCGCCCGTCGGCGAGCCGCGGAATCCCATCTTGTTGAGCTTCTGTGCCACCTTGAAACCGGGCGTGTCGGTTTCCACGATAAAGGCGGAAATGCCCTTGGCGCCCTTTTCCGGCGAAGTCTTCGCATAGACAAGGACCAGATCGGCAATCGGCCCATTGGTGATGTAGATCTTGGCGCCGTTCAGGATGTAGTCGTCACCATCTTGTTTGGCCGTGGTCCGCATCGAGCCAAGCGCATCAGACCCCGCGCCGGGTTCGGTCAGACCCAGGGCGCCGATCAGCGTGCCATTGCAAAGCCCCGGCAGATACTTGCGGCGCAGATCGTCATTGGCGTTGCGGTAGATATTGTTGACGCACAAGTTGTCATGGGCCACATGGGTCAGCCCGATGGCCGCGGAGGCGCGCGACAGCTCTTCGGTGATGATGCAGGCCGAGGTGAAATCCAGCCCCGCGCCGCCGAATTCCGGCGGCACGTTCAGGCCCAGATAGCCCATTTCGCCCAGCTTTGGAAAAACCGAAGGGGGTAAATCGTCGGTGTCGTCCATTTCCGCGTTCAGATGGTGGAACTCGGACATGAAGAACTTACCAGCCTGATCGGCCAGCGCCTGCTGTTCGTCCGTCATGAAATGGCTCGGCAGAGCGGTATCGTTGCGCAGTTGCTTGTTCATGGTCTCGTCTCCCTCAGGCGCGCAAAAGTTCTTCGGCAATGATGATCTTGCGGACTTCGCTTGTTCCAGCGCCGATCTCCAACAGCTTGTTGGCGCGGTAGAGCCGGTTGATTTCGGTGTCCTGCATGTAGCCGGAGCCACCATGTATATGGCAGGCTTCGGTGACCGCCTTGTTGAATGCCTCGCCTGCGTAAAGACAGGCCGCCGCGGTCAGCTTGTGGATTTCGCCACGGCCCCCGGCGCCTTTCGGCAGGCCCGTACAGGCGGCCAGCGCCCGATACCCGAAGGCGCGTGCCGTTTCGACCTCGGTGTAGATCTCGGCCAGTTTCGACTGCATCATCTGGAAACTTGCAATTGGCTTGCCGAACTGTTCGCGAATCTTGGCGTATTCCAGCCCCAGTTCCAGCGCGCGTTCGGCCATGCCGACACAGACCGATGCGACCATGGCGCGTTCCAGATCCAGTCCGCTCATTACCACCGAAACGCCGGTGTTTTCCTGTCCAACCATGGCGGATGCGGGTACGCGGCAATCCTCAAACACCAGTTCTCCGGTTGGCGAGCCGCGGAAGCCCATCTTGTCAAGCTTTTGCGCCACCTTGAAACCAGGATTGTCCGTCTCGATGATGAAAGCAGAAATGCCCTTGGCGCCCTTCGATTTGTCGGTCTTGGCATAAAGCAGGATCACATCGGCAATCGGCCCGTTGGTGATGTAGATCTTCGAGCCGTTGATGATATAGTCGTCGCCGTCGCGGCGCGCGGTGGTCGCCATGGACCCAAGCGCATCTGACCCCGCGCCCGGCTCTGTCAAACCCAGAGCACCAACCAAGTCGCCCGAGCATAGGCCGGGCACATATTTCTTGACCTGCTCCTCCGAGCCGTTGCGTAGAAGGTTGTTCAGGCACAGGTTGTCATGTGCGCCATGTGACAGTCCCACGGCAGGGTTCCATTTTGATATCACCTCAGAGACCAGCGCCTGGGTAAATTCATTCTGTCCGGAGCCACCCAGCTCCTCGGGCGCGGTGATGCCCAGAAGGCCCAGTTCGCCCATCTGCTTGAACAGATCGTCGGGCCACCACTCCTCTTCGTCCATGCGCGCCTGTAGCGGATGCAGCACCTCGCGCGATACTCGATCCACGTGATCGACAATCTGGCGCTGCTCATCGGTCAACGAATAGTTTGCCCTGATGGCCTTCAGATCAGCCGCGAGAGCCTCACTTTGAGTCGTCATATCATCCTCCCGAAAAATGTCGTCCGCCGTGTTGACCAAAATCAAACACATGTTAGAAAATAGATCAAGCCAAGCTTTTGACGACCTGACGTAAGAAAGCGCGGTGTCCTAAATACAGGGGGGAGCTTCGGAAATGACTGAGAGCGTTGTTCAATCGCAGGCGCTCGGCAAAGAAGTGCGTATCACGATTCGACGTCCTGATAATCGAAATGCCCTCAACCGTGAGGTCGCAGACGGGATCATTGCCGCCGTATGTGCTGCCGAGAGGGACAGCGATTGTCGCGTGATCGTTCTGACCGGCGAGGGCGAGCGCGCCTTCTGTGCCGGGGGCGACATCAAGGCGGGGGCGGATGGCGGCCCGTTTGTTCAGGATCCGGCGGACCCGGATCATTTTGCCGGAAGGTTGTTCGAGACGATACAGGCGTGCCGAAAGCCAACGATCGCGCGCATCAATGGCATCGCGATGGGGGCGGGGGCGGGCATCATCTGTGCCTGCGATCTGGCTGTGATGGTGGATCATGCCCGCATCGGAACGCCGGAAGTGAAGGTAGGTCTGTTTCCCATGACGATCGTGCCACCCATGATGCGCGTGCTGCCCCGGCGGAGGCTGATGGAGATGTTCATCACCGGCGTTCCTCTGACGGCCGAGGAAGCCCTGCAGTTCAATCTGGTCAACTATGTGACCGATGCCGCGGGGTTGGACGACAAGGTTGCAGAACTGGTTGCCCAGATTGCTGCGCAATCGCCGAGCGCGATCCGGCTGGGAAAATACGCCTGTCACGCGATGGAGGACATGACCTATCCGCAGCAGATGCGGTTTGCAGAAACACTGTTACCGCGAGTAGCACAGACCGAAGACGCGCGCGAAGGCTTTGATGCCTTTATTGAGAAGCGCAAACCTGAATGGACGGGCCGCTGATCAAACGGGGAGGAGAGGAATATGTCGGAACGAAAGCTGCGCATCGGATGCGCGTCGGGCTTCTGGGGCGATACGCCGGAAGCGATCGGTCAACTGGTCTCAAAGGCCGAGATCGACTATCTGGTGTTTGACTATCTGGCGGAGGTGACAATGTCGCTGATGGCGCGGGCCCGCGCCAAAGCGCCCGAGTCGGGCTATGCGCCGGACTTCGTCAAGGCGCTGGCACCCTGGTTGCCGGATATCAAGGCAAAAGGGATCAAGGTCGTTGCCAATGCAGGGGGCGTGAACCCGCGTGGCTGCCGCGATGCGCTTGCCAAAGCCGCCGCCCAGGCCGGAATCGATCTGTCCATCGGAGTCGTGCTAGGCGATGACCTGTTGCCCAGGGCCGATGAAATTCGCAAAAACGGTCAGACGGAAATGTTCTCGGGTGTCGCATTTCCAGATGATATCTGGAGCATGAATGCCTATCTGGGTGCCCGCCCCATCGCTGCCGCGCTGGATGCCGGGGCCGACATCGTGATCACCGGACGCTGCGCCGACAGCGCGGTCGCGCTTGGTCCCCTGATGCATGAATACGGCTGGGGCGACGATGACTGGGACAAGCTCAGCCAGGGATCGCTGGCCGGCCACCTGATCGAATGCGGCCCCCAGGGAACCGGCGGCAACTTCACCGACTGGCAGGACGTGCCGGGTTGGGACAATATGGGCATGCCCATCGTCGAGGTGTCCGAAGACGGCAGTTTCATCATGACCAAGACGCCTGACACCGGCGGGCTGGTCGTGCCCGGGTCAGTCGGAGAGCAGATGCTCTATGAAATCGGGGACCCGCGCGCCTACCTGTTGCCCGACGTGATCTGCGACTGGTCCGGGGTCACCCTGGAACAGGTCGGACCCGACCGGGTGCTGGTCAAGGGCGGCAGGGGGCTTGGGCGCACCGACAGCTACAAGGTGTCGGCGACCCATGCCGATGGCTGGCGCGCGGTCTCTACCCTGACACTGGCTGCGATTGACGCACCCGCCAAGGCCGAACGTGTGGCCGAGGCGATCCTGACCCGCTGTCGCCGGATTTTCCGCGACCGCAACATGGGAGATTTCCGGCAGGTCAGCGTCGAGGTGCTGGGGGCCGAGGCGGCCTATGGCGCAAATGCGCGCGCCCGGACCCGCGAGGTGGTGCTCAAGATCGGCGCGGTCCATGACGATCGCGCCGCGCTGAACATTTTTGCCGGCGAAATCGCACCGATGGCGATTTCGACCGCGCAGGGTCTGACCGGGTTCTTCGCCGGACGGCCAAAGGTGCAGCCGGTGGTCCGTCTATTTTCCTTCCTTCAGAGCAAGGCCGAAACCCCCGTCGCGGTCGAGGTCGACGGCAAGGATGTGCCCGTGAGCGTGGCCACTACGCCAGTCCACCTTGATCCGCCTGCCGCACCGCCCGCAGATAGCCGCGAGCCCGGTCCGGACGTTGTCAAGGTCCGCCTCGTCGATTTGGCCTGGGGCCGCTCGGGCGACAAGGGGGACATCGCCAATATCGGCATCCTCGCGCGCAAGCCGGACTACCTGCCATATATCCGCTCGGCTCTCAGCGAAGAGGTGGTGAAGGACTATTTCTCCCATGTCTGCGACGGCAGGGTAGAACGGTTCGACTTGCCTGGAAGCCATTCGCTGAATTTCCTGTTGCATGAATCGCTTGGCGGTGGCGGCATCGCCTCGGTCCGCATAGACCCGCAGGGCAAAGGGTTCGCGCAGATGCTGCTTGATATCGAAATTCCCGTGCCAGCCGATCTGGCCGCACGTGACGGACTGAATGCCGCGGCCCGGAACTAAGAGGACGACACCATGACCATTTCGAAACTCCTGGTCGCCAATCGGGGCGAGATCGCGGCGCGCGTGTTGCGCACCGCTAAGGCCCGCGGGCTTGCGACTGCCGTGTTGCGTCATGTCGCCGAGCAAGAGGGGCCGGCGCATCTGATCGCAGATGAGGTCGTGATGATCGAGGGCCCGACGCCCGTGGCCGCCTATCTCGATATTCCTCAGATCGTCGAAGCCGCCAAAGGGATCGGCGCGGACGCGGTTCATCCCGGCTATGGCTTTCTGTCAGAGAATGCCGGTTTTGTCGCGGCGCTGGAAAAAGCCGGAGTGACCTTTGTCGGCCCGACGTCCGAGGTCATCGACCTGATGGGGGACAAGGTCCGCGCCCGCGCCTTTGTCGAGGAACGCGGGTTTCCCGTCGCCCCCTCGGCCATCGAGGATGATGATCCGGCGAACTTTGTCGAACGCGCCCGCGCCGTTGGCTATCCGCTGCTCATCAAGCCCTCGGCCGGCGGTGGCGGCAAGGGCATGCGCGTCGTACGCGAGGACAGCACGCTGGAGACCGAAATCGAAACCGCACGCCGCGAAGGCGAGCGGTATTTCGGTGACGGGCGGCTGTTCGTCGAGCGCTATATTGAAAGTCCGCGCCATATCGAGGTGCAGGTGATGGGCGACGGGCAGGGTAAAGTGGTCCATTTCTGGGAACGCGAATGTTCGATCCAGCGCCGGTTCCAGAAGATTATCGAGGAAACGCCGTCACCGGCGCTGACTCCCGAACAACGGAACGAGATCTGCGAAACCGCCGCAGGTATTGCCAGCGCCGTCAACTATCGCGGGGCTGGGACCGTCGAATTCATCTATGCGCAGGACGGGACCTTTTACTTCCTGGAAATGAACACCCGCCTTCAGGTCGAACATCCGGTGACCGAGATGGTGACCGGCTTCGATCTGGTTGCTGAGCAACTGCGTGTCGCGGCGCGCGACGGGCTGAGCGCCGTGCAGGCGGATATTCCTCAAACCGGGCATTCGATCGAGCTGCGCATCTGTGCTGAGGATGCGACGGTCGATTTTCGCCCCGCGGTCGGCGATATCCTGCTGCTGGACGAACCCACTGGGCCCGGCGTGCGGGTGGACAGCGGCATTCTGGACGGTGGCAAGGTAACGACCGACTTTGATCCGATGTTGTCCAAGCTGATCGTGCATGGCCAGGATCGCGCGCAGGCGATCGCCCGTGCCCGGCAAGCGGTGCAAAACTATGTGGTCCTCGGGGTGACGACCAACACCGGTTACCTGGATGCGATCCTAGCTCATCCGGATTTCGCCTCGGGGGAAGTTTCAACCGGGTTCCTGGCGGAACAATCCGAAACGCTGACTGCAACGGGCGAAGATGTCACTGACCTGCTGATGGCGGCGGCAGCCCTATCGGACGAGCGGCTGGTGATTGAGGTCATGCAGATACCGGAAATGTACCGCAAGATGGGCGGGTGGAGAAACTGATGCAACGGATTTTTCAAATCGACGGAGAAGAGACAGATTGCTGGCTGGGTCATGATGGCAGCCGGTTCGTGCTTCATACCCCCACTCGCGCTGTTGCCTGCCAATTGGACCCGACGGGTCTGCCGGGCGGGTATACGTTGCGGGCCAAGGGTGTTGTGCGCGAACTGCGACTGGCAGTGGGGCCGGAAGCAACTTTTGTGCACATGAACGGCCGGACCTACGAAGTCGGACGGGTTGATCCCGCCGAACGCCTGGCCGGCAGCGACGGTGGCGCGAGCGACGACCGATTGGTGGCGCCCATGCCGGGTGTCGTGGTGTCGGTTGCGGTCAAACCCGGCGATGCGGTTGAAGAAGGCCAGCCGCTTCTGGTGATCGAAAGCATGAAGTTGGAAACCACACTGACGGCGCCGCGCGGCGGGGTCGTTGCCGAAATGCCATTCGCCGAAGGCGACAGTTTTGGTCTGAAAGACATCCTGGCCCAATTGGCCCCGGAGGAGGAGTGACAATGCGCAGGATTGAAAGTCAGATCGACACCAATGCCGCCGACTACAAGGCAAATTTCGCCGCCATGTCTGAACGGCTGAAGGAATTCCACGCCCGCCAGCACGCGGCGCGTTTCGAACGTCCGCAACGCGATATCGACCGCCTTGCCCGCCAGAACAAACTGGGCGTGCGCGAGCGGTTGAAACTGCTGCTGGACCCCGGCACTCCGTTTTTGGAGTTTTCCACACTTGCCGCCTGTCGCGAATACGATGGCACCGTGCCTGGCGCCGCTGTGGTGACGGGCATCGGTATCGTGCAAGGTCGCGAGGTCGCCATCCACGCCAACGACGCCAGCGTCAAGGGCGGGGCTTGGTATCCACATACGGTCAAAAAGGTCGTGCGTCTTCTGGATGTCGCGCTGGAAAACCGCCTGCCGGTCATCCATATCTGCGACAGCGCGGGCGGTTTCCTGCCGCTGCAGCACGGGGTGTTTCCCGACCGGTATCTGGGCGGGCGGGTGTTCCGCAACCAGGTCAAGCTGAGCCAGGCCAATATCCCGCAGATTGCCGTGGTCGGCGGACACTGCACGGCTGGCGGTGCCTATGTGCCGACGCTGAGCGACTACAACATCATCATCGAAGGCACAGGCGCGATTTTCCTTGGCGGTCCCCCGCTGGTCAAGGCGGCCACCGGCGAAGAGGTCGGTGTTCAGGAACTTGGTGGGGCGGTCATGCATACCTCGGTTTCGGGAACCGGCGACTACCGAGCCGCCACTGAACAGCACGCCTTTTCACTGGCGCGCGAGATTGTCAGCCAATGGAAGCGCACCCCGAAAACGATCATCGAAACCGCCGCTTTTGAAGAGCCATACTACGACCCCAAGGAGCTTTATGGGATCATCCCCAAGGACCGGAAAACCCAGTTTGATATGCGCGAGGTTCTGGCGCGGATCGTCGATGGCTCGCGCTTTCACGAATACCAGCCCGACTATGGCACCACGATGGTTTGCGGCTTTGCCCATATCTGGGGTTACAAGGTCGGCATCCTTGCCAACAATGGGGTTTTGTTCAACGACAGTTCGCTCAAGGCGGCGCATTTCATGCAGCTTTGCAATCAGAACCGGACGCCCCTGGTCTTCTTCCAGAACATCACCGGCTACATGGTCGGCCGCGAATATGAAGAGCGCGGCATCGCCAAGGACGGCGCCAAGATGCTGATGGCGCAGGGCGGCTCGGTCGTGCCGAAGTTCACAGTGATCGCCAATGCCTCTTACGGGGCCGGTAATTACGGCATGTGTGGGCGGGCCTGGGATGCGCGCACGCTGTTCATGTGGCCCCAGGCCGAAATCGGCGTGATGGGCGCGGATCAGGCCGCCAACACCATGGCGGACGTCAAGATCCGGCAGCTTCAGCGTGAAGGCAAAGAGCTGACCGAAGAGGAAATCGCCGCCATCCGAGAGCCTGTGCTGGAAAAGTACAAAAGGGATGTCGAGGCCTATACCTCGACCTCGGAATTGTGGGACGATGGCATTCTTGACCCGGCAGACACTCGCAACGCGCTTGGAATATCTATATCCGCCTCGCTAAATGCACCGATCGACGATCCGCACTACGGGATCTTCCGTCTGTAACGGCTTGAGGGGCTCGGGCGATACACCGGGAAACGGTCGTGTCGCCCGTTTTCAGATAGGTCCTGCCGCTTCGGGCCGCTTCTTAAACCCGCCCCGGTCCGGTGCCTGGAGAGGTCAGGACGATGTCCGCCGCGCCTCCTGAATGGAGACGACGTCAGAGGCCACCATCCCGGGCCGGTCTGCCTCGACCGTCTTCAGCGGCTCGACCGGCATCAATCCGGCCAGACAGTCGCGCGCAAGTTGCTGGTATTCCGCGGTGCCGCGTGTTTTCCACGCGACTTCTTTCTCGCTGACCTCCCGGATCACCTTTGCCGGCGAACCGACCACCATCGAACGGGGCGGAATCACAGTTTCGCCGCGCAAAAACGCCTGCGCGCCGACAATCGATTCCGCGCCAAGATCTACACCATCCATTATGACGGCATTCATCCCGACCAGAGCGTTCCGGCCAATTGTGCAGCCGTGCAGGATCGCGCCATGGCCGATGTGACCGTCGGTTTCCACGACGGCGTCGCGGCCGGGAAAGGAATGGATGATGCAGTTATCCTGTACATTGGCGCCGTCACCGATCACGATTCTGCCGAAATCGCCCCGCAGGCTTGCGCCGGGTCCGATGTAGCATCCATGACCCAAGATGACATTTCCGATCAGAACGGCCTGAGGATGGACATATGTATCATCGGGAACAACGGGTATAAACCCTTTGAATTCATAGCAATGCGCCATTTTTCTTGCCCTTTCGTAGTCTGTAAACCAATGGTCGCGAAATCCAGACATCCCAAATGCATCATTCGCTGTGTCAGGCCATGGTCAGACTCAGAGGTCTGGACCGAAAATTGCCCGGACTTCCGAGACAGGCAGCGCGAACAACCAAACATATGTTAGAAACTTCGACAAGCACCATACTCCACAGTGTGATCGTGTTGACAGGTCCGCGTGGCGTCATGTAAATTCTAACAAACGGTAGAAAATGCAATGGCACTTGTATAATGCAGGCCAGTCCAAACCTGAGAGAGAGAAATGTCAGATAAAGCCTATGTCGTCGGCGTCGGGATGGTCCCGTTCCAGAAGCCGGGGAAATCCGAGAGCTACGATGTGATGGCAACCGCGGCGACCCGTTCCGCTCTGGCCGACGCGGGTCTGGACTACGACAAAATCCAACAGGCCTATGTGGGCTATGTCTATGGCGACAG
Source organism: Salipiger pentaromativorans (assembly GCF_024721115.1). Classification (GTDB taxonomy): domain Bacteria; phylum Pseudomonadota; class Alphaproteobacteria; order Rhodobacterales; family Rhodobacteraceae; genus Salipiger; species Salipiger pentaromativorans. The sequence continues at coordinate 20,384 of NZ_JAMDHK010000015.1, forward strand.
CACTTGCGGCCAGCGCGCCCTGTACCATGTTGGAATGACCGGCATCCCGGTTCTGAATGTGAACAACAACTGCTCGACGGGGTCGTCCGCCCTGTTCCTGGCGCGTCAGGCCGTGGAAAGCGGCGCGGTGGAATGTGCTCTGGCGCTTGGGTTCGAGCAGATGCAGCCCGGCGCAATCGGTGCAATGTTCCATGATCGGGTCAGCCCGTTTGCAGCTTTCGACGCAGAAACCGACGATCTGGTTGGCAGTGCCGAGATCCCGCTGGCACTGCGGTACTTCGGCGGTGCGGGCAAGGCGCATATGGATGAGTTCGGCACGCCCCTTGAGACCTTCGCAAAGATCCGCGCCAAGGCCAGCCGGCATGCGGCCAAAAATCCGGTGGCCCTGTTCCGGCAGGAAGTCACCGCCGAGGATGTCATGGCGGCCCAGGTCGTCTGGCCGGGCGTGATGACCAAGCTCATGGCCTGCCCGCCAACCTGTGGCGCAGCGGCGGCAATTATCTGTTCCAAGGAATTCGCCGACAAGCACGGACTCGACAGTTCCGTTCGGATCGCGGCGCAGGCAATGACAACGGACGGCCCGGAAACTTTCGGAGCCCATGACATGCGCGAAGTGGTCGGCTTTTCGATGGCCAAGCGCGCCGCCGATCAGGTCTACGAGGCCGCCGGCATCGGGCCCGAGGACGTGGATGTGGTCGAACTGCACGACTGTTTCGCTCACAACGAGCTTATCACCTATGAGGCGCTTGGCCTTTGCGGTCGCGGCGAAGCGGCGAAGTTTGTCGATGATGGCGACAACACCTATGGCGGCAAGTACGTGACCAACCCGTCTGGCGGTCTGTTGTCCAAAGGGCATCCTCTGGGCGCGACCGGACTTGCGCAATGCACTGAGCTTGTTCAGCAACTTCGCGGCCAGGCCGATGCTCGGCAGGTCGATGGCGCGCGACTGGCGCTTCAGCACAACCTTGGCCTCGGCGGGGCCTGCGTCGCCACGCTTTATGAAAAAGCCTGATAGCGCCCTTCGGGAGGAATTAATATGACTGGAAAACTCGACGGGCGCGTGGCGCTGGTCACGGGCTCGGGCCGGGGCATTGGCCGCGAAATCGCTCTCAAACTCGCGTCGGAAGGGGCCCGGCTGGTGATCAACGATCTGGACGCCGATCCGGCCAATGAAACCGCCGAGGCGTTGCGCGCAATGGGAGCTGAGGCCGTGGTCTGTGCCGGCAGCGTCACCGAAGACGGATTTGCCGAACGGTTCATCAAGACCGGTATGGACAGCTTTGGCGGGCTGGACATCATCGTGAACAATGCGGGCTATACCTGGGACAGCGTCGTTCAGAAAATGACCGACGAACAGTGGCAGGCGATCATCGACGTTCACCTGACGGCCCCCTTCAGGATCCTGCGCGCCGCGCAGCCGGTGATCAGCGCCAAGGCAAAGGAAGAGGCCGCCGCCGGACATGAAGTGTTCCGCAAGGTGGTCAACATCTCGTCAATCGCGGGCACTGGCGGGAATGCCGGCCAGATCAACTATTCCGCCGCCAAGGCCGGCATCCTGGGTGTCACCCGGACGATGGCCAAGGAATGGGGCCGCTACAAGGTCAACGTCAACGCCGTCGCCTTCGGCCCGATCCGCACCCGCCTGACTGAAGGTAGCGCTGATGGCAACAGCACAATCAAGGTCGACGAAAAAGAGATCAAGGTCGGCGTGAATCCCGATCTCCTGTCCCAGATGGAGCGCATGATCCCGCTGGGCCGGGTCGGCACTCCGGAAGAAGCTGCCGGTGCCGTCTATCTGTTCTGTGCGCCGGAATCGAACTTCATTTCGGGGCAGCACGTCATATGTGGCGGCGGTTTCGTGATCTAAAGCATTTGCCCGGAGCCGATAACGGGGTCCGGGCAAGCACATTGTTGTCTGGGCGGCCTCTTGGCGGTCGCCCATGCGGAATTTCCCGCAAACTCCAATCGGGCACGATTAAGACGATTGACTCACTTGCGCTATTGACCTAACAGGCGTTAGTTAGGCGCTGAGGCGAAACGAAGGTCTATGGCACAAAGCACTGCAAGCAAAGTCAACGAGACATCGCGCAGCGCGGTCGGACGGGACGGGGTGCTGGACATTGCCGCGCGGCTTTTCCGCGAACAAGGCTACGGGTCCGTTTCGCTCCGAAAAATTGCCGAGGCCGCCGGGATCAAGGCGGGTAGCATATACTATCATTTCGGTTCCAAGGACGAGATCGTCGCGGCCGTTCTTGATGCAGGGATTCGGGTCGTTCACGCGAGTATGAGAGACGCCATCACCGACCTGCCAGCCGATACCGATGGCGAAACGATCCTGCGCTCTGCGATCCGGGCGCATTTGCGCGCGCTTCTTGATGTGAGCGATTATACATCGGCGAATGTGCGTATTTTCGGGCAGGTGCCGCAATCCGTCCGGGATGCCAACTTGCCCACGCGAAGGGCCTATGAGGCAGAGTGGGACAGTCTTCTGTCCCAGCTTAAGAAAGATGGCACGCTGAAGCAAGACGTCGATATCCGTCGCCTGCGCCTGATGCTGATCGGTACATTGAACGCCACGCTCGATTGGTTCGACCCGGACCGCGGTAGCGCCGATGCGTTGTCACGCACCTATGCCGATGTGTTCCTCAACGGGATACTCCAAAGACAGGATACCTGACTACATGGCACGTCTTGAAACAGCGGTGCTGACCGCATCAGAGACCTACACCCGCAACCACGCCGCACAAAGCGAGCGCGTCGAAACGCTGCGTGCGCGGATCGCCGAAGCAACGGCTGGCGGCCGCCCCGACATGGTCGCGCGGCATCGCAAGCGCGGCAAGCTGCTGGTCCGCGAACGGATCGACCTGCTGGTGGATCCGGGCACTGCATTTCTTGAGTTGTCGTCGCTTGCCGCCTACGGTCAATATGGAGGCGAGGTGCCCGGTGCGGGGATCGTGACCGGTATCGGGATCGTCCACGGGCTGCCCTGCGTTGTGATCGCCAACGATGCGACAGTGAAGGGTGGTTCCTTCTATCACGAAACCGTGCAGAAACACATCCGCGCCCAGGAAATCGCAGCCGAGAACCGGCTGCCCTGCCTCTATCTGGTGGATTGCGGCGGTGCCTATCTGCCAGAGCAGGACAGGGTCTTCCCCGATGCCCGGCATTTCGGCAATTCCTTTTATCGCCAGACCAACATGTCGGCGAGCGGTCTGCCGCAGATCTCGGCGGTCTTTGGAGGCTGCACGGCCGGTGGGGCCTATATCCCGGCCCTGTCGGACGAGGTCATCATGGTGCGCGGCAACGCGCGCATCCATCTGGGCGGGCCGTCGATCGTCAAGGTGGCGATCAACGAAGAGGTCGATGGCGAAACGCTGGGCGGGGCCGAGATGCATTCGCGTGTTTCGGGGGTGTCCGACCATCTGGCCGAGGACGAGTACCACGCATTGGCACTCATGCGCGACATCGTGGCCGAGCTGGGCCAGTCGCGCGCGATGCAGCCCGACAAGGTACCACAGCCGCCCGCGCATGATCCCCAGGAACTGCTTGGCGTCATCAGCGCCGATCGCAAACAGCCCTATGACATGCGCGAGGTTCTGCTGCGCATGATCGACGCCGGCGAATTCCGCGAATTCAAGCCCGGATGGGGTGAGACGCTGGTCTGTGGCACAGCGTGCATCCATGGATACCGGGTTGGCATTCTGGCCAACAACGGTGCGCTTGTGTCCGACAGTTCGCTCAAGGGCGCGCAATTCGTGTCGATGTGCGATCAACGCAACATACCGCTTTTGTTCCTCCACAACATCTCGGGCTTCATGGTCGGCACCGAAGCCGAGCGCGGCGGCATTGCCAAAGACAGTGCCAAGCTGGTCTATGCCATGTCGGTTGCCAAGGTGCCGCGCCTGTCGGTCCTCTTGGGCGGCTCATACGGGGCAGGCAACTACGGCATGTGCGGACGTGGTTTCGCCCCGAATTTTCTCTTTGCCTGGCCCACGGCGGAACTGGCCACCATGTCTGCCGACATCGCCACAAATGTGATGCTGGAACTGCGCCGCCAGAAAGGGGGCGACCCGGGCAAGATGGAGGCCGACATGAAGCTGATCGAGGAGCAGGTTCGGGCCCAGTATGGTGAACAGTCCGATCCCTATTATGCCACCTCGCGGCTTTGGGATGACGGGCTGATCGAACCCGCGCAAACCCGCGATATCCTTGGCCTGTGCCTGGCCATCGTGACATCGGTGCCCGAAGCCGGTCGCCATACGCCTGTATTCAGAATGTGAGGCTTCAAGTTGACCAATACCTACAACACGATCCTTGTCGAAACTGATGCGCGCGGCGTCGCCACGCTGACGCTCAACCGCCCCGACAAACACAACGCGCTGAATGGCGAATTGATCGCAGAGCTATACGATGCCGCAGAAAAGCTGGCTGCAGATGACGATGTGCGTATTGTGGTCCTGACCGGCGCGGGCAAGAGCTTCTGCGCGGGCGGCGATTTCAACTGGTTCGCCTCTAACGTCGAGAAAACCCGTAGTGAAAGGGTCGCACAAAGCGCCACGCTGGCGCTGCTGTTGCGCCGTCTTGACACGCTGCCTAAGCCCTTGATCGGGCGGATCAACGGCCCGGCCTACGGTGGCGGTGTCGGCATGATCTCCGTCTGCGACTACACCATCGGCGCCGAAGACGCGCGCTTCGGTCTGACCGAGGTCAAACTGGGCCTTCTGCCCGCGAATATATCGCCTTATGTGGTGGCCCGCATCGGCAAGGTGCATTCGCGTGAAACCATGCTGTCAGGGGCGTTGTTCGACACGGTCCGCGCCGAGCGGATCGGTCTGTTGACCGAAGTTGTCGCGCCGACCGACCTGGACGCCACGGTGAACCGGTTGGTGCATGATCACCTTCAGGCCGCGCCGGGTGCCGTGGCCGATACCAAGGCGCTGATCGCCTATGTCGCGTCCCACGATCTGGAGACCAATATGATCTACACCGCCGACCGGCTGGCCGATGCGTGGGAGACGGAGGAAGGTATCGAAGGCATCAACAGCTTCATCAACAAGGGCGTTCCGTCATGGCGGGTGAAATGAGCTTCACCCGCGTTTTGATCGCCAACCGGGGCGAGATTGCCCGGCGCATCCAGCGCGGGTGCCGCAAACTGGGGCTGGAAAACGTAGCGGTGTTCTCAGAGGCGGACCGCGACGCGCCCTTCGTGGCCGAGGCCGATCATGCCGTCTGCATCGGCGGAGCCGCCCCGTCGGACAGTTATTTGAACGTCGAGGCCATCCTTGAGGCCGCGCGGGCGACGGGCGCGGGTGCGGTGCACCCGGGCTATGGTTTTCTGTCTGAGAATGCCGGTTTCGCGGCGGCGGTCGAGGCGGCGGGCCTTGTGTTCATCGGGCCGGAACCCGACGCTATCGCGCGGATGGGCTCCAAGATCGAGGCCAAGGCTGCCGCCGAAGCCGCAGGCGTGCCCGTCCTGCCCGGCTATCGCGGCGAGGATCAGTCCGACGCGCGCCTGCTGCAAGAGGCCGAGGCGCTTGGCACCCCCTTTCTGGTCAAGGCCAGCGCCGGCGGCGGCGGACGCGGGATGCGGCTTGTCTCCGATCTGGGCGACGCACCCGAAGCGATTGCATCTGCCCGGGCCGAAGCGCAGAGCGCCTTCGGCGATCCGGCGGTGTTCCTCGAACGCTATGCGCCCCGTGCCCGCCACGTCGAAGTGCAGGTTCTGGGCGACACTCACGGCACCGTGCTGCATCTGGGCGACCGCGATTGTTCGCTGCAACGCAACCACCAAAAGCTGATCGAAGAAGCCCCCGCCGCCGATCTTCCCGAGGCTGTGCGCGACCGCATGCGTGCTGCAGCGGTGCGGTTGGCGCTGGCGATCGGCTATCGCTCCGCCGGGACGGTGGAATACCTCTATGACCCCGGGCGCGGTGAATACTACTTTCTGGAAATGAACACCCGCTTGCAGGTCGAACACCCCGTGACTGAGGCAATCACCGGCATCGACCTTGTTGAATGGCAGTTGCGCATCGCGCGGGGCGAGCCGCTGACACTGGCGCAATCGGATGTGAAATTCGACGGGCACGCGATTGAAATCCGCATCGCCGCCGAAAACCCGGCCGAGAATTTCCGCCCCGAAACGGGCGAGATCAGCCTTTGGGCTCCGCCCGCCGGCGTGCGGCTCGATACCGGGGTCGAGGCAGGCTCGGTCGTCAGCCACCATTACGATTCGATGATTGCCAAGCTGATCGTCCACGCGCCGGACCGGGCCGGTGCGATCCGTCAGGCGGTCGTCGCAATGGATGCCTTTGCCGTCGGTGGCGTCGGTCTGAACCTGGCCTATCAGCGCGCGTTGCTGACACACCCGGATTTTGCGGCGTTCCGTCACCATACCTCGGGCCTGCCCGAGATGTTTCCAGGCGGCTGGACTGAACCGTCCGCTGATCCCCGGGACATGGCCTTTGCCGCGATGGCGCTGCATCTGCGTCTCGTGCCGGCGGGCGCGTCGCCCTGGGAAAGCCTGGGGTCATGGCGACTCACAGCCCCTGCGAGACAGTCCGGCGCGGCCTTCTATTGGGACACAACCAAAGACGAACCGATCCGCATGAACGGCTCCGGGTCGGGGTTGACTGCCATTCAGCCGGACGGCCAGACCATCACGGTCGAGAGTGCCGCTTTAACAGGATGCCGACTGAGCGGACGCATCGATGGGGTTCCGTTTTCGCGCATCGCTTACGTCGTGCGCGCGCCGAGTCACTGGCGAGTGCACCTGCAAACCCCTGCTGGAATGACCGCGACAGACCTGCGTACGCTGGAAGACCAGCATCTGCAACGTGCCACCGGCGGGTCTGGCGTCGCTGACCTGTTGTCCGCACCCATGCCCGGCGCCGTGGCCGAGGTGCGCGTCGCACTCGGCGACCGCGTCAAAGCCGGTGACACCCTGGTGGTGCTTGAGGCCATGAAGCTGTTGCAAAGCCTGCCCGCGCCGGTCGCGGGCGTGGTGACTGAAATCTATTGTGCACCCGGCGATACGGTCGCCGGGCACGCCCCACTTATCAAACTCGATCCAGAGGAAAACACATGACCAGACAAGACAGCATTACTCAGGTCACCGGCCCGTTCAACGAAGACCTCGAGTTGATCCGCAACCAGTTGCGCCGGTTCATTGAAGCCGAGGTGATCGCCAAGGCCGAGCCTTGGGAGGAGGAGGGCAAGGTACCCCGCGACGTGCTGCGCCGGATGGGTGATCTCGGCGTGCTGGGGATGCGCTATGACGAACAGTATGGCGGCGCGGGGCTGGACGTGATGTCCAGCGTGGTTTTGGCCGAAGAGGTCGGGCGATCCACTTTCGGCGGGTTCTCGGCCACGGTTCTGGTCCACACCGACATGGCCTCGCCGCATCTGGAAAACGCCGGCACGCCCGAACAGAAGGCGCGCTGGATGCCGTCGATCGTCTCGGGCGAAATGATCACCGCCGTTGCTGTGACTGAACCGGGCGCGGGCTCGGACGTGGCCGGCATGCGCACCCGCGCGGTGCGGGACGGGTCGGACTGGGTGCTGAACGGCACCAAGATGTTCATCACCAACGGCGTGCATGGCGATCTCTACTTTGTCGGTGCCAAGACCGATCCCGATGCCAAGGGGTCGCGCGGGATCACCATGTTCGCGGTCGAAAAGGGCACGCCGGGCTTTTCGGTGGGCCGGGCGTTGAATAAGACCGGCTGGCTGTGCTCGGACACTGCCGAACTGATCTTCGAAGAAGTCCGCATCCCGACCGAAAACGTTTTGGGCGAGGTCAACCACGGCTTCTATTCGGTAATGAAGAACTTCCAGAACGAACGCATCGTGCTGGGTGCGATGGCCTGTGCCGAGGCGCAAACCGCGCTGGACATAACTGTGGATTACGTCAAGCAGCGCAAGGCCTTTGGCGGCGCTCTTTGGGACAAGCAGGCCGTGCGCCAGCGACTGGCCGACTGTCAGACGCGGATCGTGGCAGGGCGTCAGCTGGTCTATCACGCCGCCGGTTTGGATGCCGCGGGCCGTGACTGCGTGAAAGAGGTCTCGATGGTCAAAGCCTATTGCGGCGAACTGGTGAACAGCGTGCTCTATGACTGCGTCCAGTTTCATGGCGGTATGGGCTATATGCGCGAAACACCGGTGGAACGCATGTCACGCGATGCCCGTGTGCAGGCCATCGGCGGCGGGGCGAGCGAAGTCATGTTGGAAGAAGTCGCCAAGCGCATGTGAGCTTACTATCCAAAAAAGTAACAATCTACAGAAACAAGGACGAAAAAGATGAATCTGGAAACCACTCAAAGCCGATCAGTCGCAAGACTGACCCGAGAGATCTCGATAATACTCGTCGGCACAATTCTTCTGACAATATCCGCCAAAATCGTGGTGCCGTTCTACCCCGTACCTATGTCTACACAGACCTTGGTTGTCTTGGGTCTGGGTCTTTTCCTGGGGCCGGTGCGTAGTAGTCTTGTTGTTGTGACATACCTTTTTGAAGGTCTGCTTGGCCTGCCGGTCTTCGCAGGCACGCCTCCGGCTCCGGCAGGACTGGCATATATCGCGGGTCCCACAGGCGGATACCTGGTAGGCTTCGCACTTGCAGCGGCGGCTGCCGGTTGGGTTGTTCAAGCACTGCAAGGACTTTGGCCTTCATTCAGAGCATCTGTCGCGGTCTTTTCGGGCTCGATACTCATGTATTGCGCAGGGCTGTTCTGGTTGGGTGGCTTTGTCGGTTATGGCGAGGAATTGCTGAACGCCGGGCTTTACCCATTCCTGATCGGGGATCTGACGAAGGCGACAATTGCTGTAGTTCTGTATTCTGCTTACCATAATCGCCGCGCTGTGTGACTGCCAGCCCAAGACCGTATCAGACTGTTTTAGTCTCATACGGTCTTAGTCCGATATAAGTTGAAATGGTCCGATGCCAGATTTGGTAGGCACCGGACGCCAGCCTGAGGTTTCCGGCGCCATGCGAGAGCAACGCACAAAACTGTGCGAACCGGATTGTTCGCAATCAATAACTGGTCGCACACAATGAAAAGAAGCAGCATGTTTTTCTCAGAGCCGGAGCCTTGCCGCGCGAAGGGAGTCGAATTGGCCCCTGGAATTCTGAGGATCGTCGCGAACAATCCCGGAAAGATGACCTACCACGGGACAAATAGCTACATCATTGATACGCCTGATGGTCGGTTCATAATCGACCCCGGCCCAGCAGAAGACAGTACACATTTCGAGGCAATCATCGAAAATTTGGGGGCCAAACCATCCGGGATTCTGCTCACACACCACCATTCTGATCATTTTGGAGTCGTCCCAGCCCTGCGAGCACGGACAGACGCACCTGTTTATGCCTCACGGGCATTCCCTGACGATGCATTTCGACCTGACCGGTTTCTGGAGGACGGACAGGTCATTGCCGGTCTTACCGTCCTGCACACACCTGGTCACGCGAGCGACCACCTTTGTTTCGCGAGACCTGACGGAGTGCTCTTCACGGGCGACCACGTTATGAGCTGGAACAGTTCGATCGTCAGCCCCCCTGACGGAAACATGCACGACTACTGCGCGCAGCTACAGCGGCTGATTGAGCGCGACGATAGGATCTACTGTCCGGGGCACGGACCTATACTCCGGGATCCGCAACCTTACGTCAAACGGTTGCTTTCCAACCGCATGCGTCGCGAGGCGGAGATCCTCGCCCACCTCTCAAACACCCCGGGTTCGGTCCAGAATATCGCCGCTTCCGTCTACCAGAAAACCGACCCACATATCGCAATGGCCGCAGAACGAAACGTTGCGGCGCATCTGGAGAAGCTGTTGTCTGAGTCGCGGGTGGTACAAGATGGCGGAGTCTGGAAATTAACATAAGATGGATTATGCGCCAAATAGTTCAAATGAAATCCACATATTTTCAATAGGTTTCGCCCTCTACCACCTCCCTGTGGGCGAACC
>NZ_JAMDHK010000015.1:30359-93412 GCF_024721115.1 Salipiger pentaromativorans
AATATTGGATTATATCAGAATGCGAGATATTCAAACCATTCTCATTGCCAACCGGGGCGAAATTGCCATCCGCATCATGCGGGCGGCAAACGAGATGGGGAAGAAGACCGTCGCCGTCTATGCGGAGGAGGACAAGCTGGGCCTGCACCGGTTCAAGGCGGACGAGGCCTACCGGATCGGCGAGGGTCTGGGCCCGGTGGCGGCCTATCTCTCGATTTCCGAGATCATCCGCGTGGCCAAGATGTCGGGCGCCGATGCGATCCATCCGGGTTACGGCCTGCTGTCGGAGAACCCCGATTTTGTCGATGCTTGCGACAAAGCCGGCATCACCTTCATCGGGCCCAAGGCCGCGACGATGCGGGCCCTTGGCGACAAGGCCAGCGCGCGTAAGGTGGCGGAGGAGGCCGGCGTACCGGTCATACCCGCGACCAAAGTGCTGGGCGACGACTGGGAAGCCATCACCAGGGAGGCGGAGGAGATCGGCTATCCGCTGATGCTGAAGGCCAGCTGGGGCGGCGGCGGGCGCGGGATGCGGCCGGTCAACAACTCCAAGGAGCTGAAGGAAAAGGTGCTCGAGGGTCGGCGCGAGGCCGAGGCTGCCTTCGGCAACGGCGAAGGCTACCTGGAGAAGATGATCACCCGGGCGCGCCACGTCGAGGTCCAGATCCTCGGCGACAGTCACGGCAATATCTACCACCTCTATGAACGCGACTGTTCGGTGCAGCGCCGTAACCAGAAGGTCGTCGAACGCGCCCCCGCCCCCTACCTGAGCGACGCGCAGCGCGAAGAGCTGTGCGAGCTGGGCCGCAAGATTTGCGCCCATGTGAATTACGAATGCGCCGGCACCGTCGAGTTCCTGATGGATATGGAGACGGGCAAGTTCTACTTCATCGAGGTGAACCCCCGCGTGCAGGTCGAACATACCGTGACCGAAGAAGTCACCGGCATCGACATCGTGCAGGCCCAGATCATGATCGCCGAGGGCAAGAGTCTGGCGGAGGCGACCGGCGAGGCCAGCCAGGACGACATCAAGCTGACGGGTCATGCGCTGCAGACCCGGATCACCACCGAGGATCCGTCGAACAACTTCATCCCCGATTACGGCCGGCTGACCGCCTACCGGTCCGCCACCGGCATGGGTATCCGTCTGGACGGCGGCACGGCCTATGCGGGGGGCGTGATCACCCGCTACTACGACTCGCTTCTGGTGAAGGTGACCGCCAAGGCCGCCACGCCGGAGGCCGCGATCCGCCGGATGGACCGCGCCCTGCGCGAATTCCGCATCCGCGGCGTCAGCACCAACATCGACTTCGTCATCAACCTGCTGAAGCACCCGACCTTCCTGTCGAACCAGTATTCGACCAAGTTCATCGACACGACCCCCGAGCTTTTCGACTTCAAGACTCGGCGCGACCGCGGCACAAAGGTACTGACCTACATCGCCGACATCACCGTAAACGGCCATCCTGAGGTCGAGGGCCGGCCGCGTCCGCATCCCGACCTGAAGCCGCCGCGCATCCCCGAAACCTCGGGCGCGGTGCCGGACGGGACCCGCACGCTCCTGGACCGCGAAGGCCCGGAGGCACTCGCCAGGTGGATGAAGGCGCAGAAGGAGCTGCTCTTCACCGACACCACCATGCGCGACGGGCACCAGTCGTTGCTGGCCACGCGGATGCGGTCGATCGACATGATCAAGGTCGCCCCCGCCTATGCGGAAAACCTGTCGGGGCTCTTCTCCGTCGAATGCTGGGGCGGCGCTACCTTCGACGTGGCCTACCGGTTCCTGCAGGAATGTCCGTGGCAGCGGCTGCGCGACATCCGCGAAATGATGCCCAACATCCTGACGCAGATGCTGCTGCGCGCCTCCAACGGCGTGGGCTACACCAATTATCCTGACAACGTGGTGCAGGAATTCGTGCGGCAGGCCGCTGAGACCGGCGTCGACGTCTTCCGGGTGTTCGACAGCCTCAACTGGGTTGAGAATATGCGCGTGGCCATGGATGCGGTCATCGCCTCGGGCAAGATCTGCGAAGGCACGGTCTGCTACACCGGTGACGCGCTGGACCCGGCCCGGTCCAAGTACGACATCAAGTATTACGTCGACATGGCGAAGGAGATGCAGAAGGCCGGCGCCCATGTGCTGGGGATCAAGGATATGGCGGGCGTGATGACCGCGCCCGTGGCCGAGGTGCTCTTCCCGGCGCTGAAGGATGCGGTCGATCTGCCGATCCATTTCCACACGCACGACACCTCGGGCGCGGCGATCTCCACAATCCTGACGGCCTCGGCCGCGGGGGTGGACGTGGTGGACGTGGCAATGGACGCGCTGTCCGGCAACACCTCCCAGCCGACTTTCGGGTCGGTGCTGGAGGCGCTGAAGCAAGGACCGCGGGCTTCGTCGATCGACATCGCGAAGGTGCGCGAGATCTCCAACTACTGGGAGGCCGTGCGCGGCCAGTACGCCGCCTTCGAGAGCGGCATGCAGGCGCCCGCGTCGGAGGTCTACCTACACGAGATGCCGGGCGGCCAGTTCACCAACCTCAAGGCGCAGGCGCGCTCCATGGGTCTGGAGGAACGCTGGCACGAGGTGGCGCAGACCTATGCCGACGTGAACAAGATGTTCGGCGACATCGTCAAGGTGACGCCCTCGTCCAAAGTGGTGGGCGACATGGCGCTGATGATGGTCAGCCAGGGCCTGACCCGCGCCGACGTGGTGGACCCGAAGAAGGAGGTCTCCTTCCCCGACTCGGTCATCGACATGATGCGCGGGAACCTCGGCCAGCCTCCGGGCGGCTTCCCCGACGCGATCGTGAAGAAGGCGCTGAAGGGCGAGAAACCGAACCTCGACCGGCCCGGCAAGCGGCTGAAGCCCGTCGACCTGGAGGAGAAGCGCGCCGAGGTCAGCGCGGCCTGCGGCGGGATCGAGATCGACGACGAGGATCTGAACGGCTACCTGATGTATCCCAAGGTCTTCACCGACTACGCCTACCGGCACGAGATGTACGGCCCCGTCCGTAGCCTGCCGACACTGACCTATTTCTACGGCATGAAGCCCGAGGAAGAGATCACCGCCGAGATCGATCCGGGCAAGACGCTGGAGATACGGCTGGTGACCCTGGGCGACACGCAGGATGACGGCGAGGTCCGGGTGTTCTTCGAACTCAACGGCCAGCCCCGCGTGATCCGGGTACTCGACCGCAAGGCCACGGGCGGCAAGGCCGCGCGGCCCAAGGCGGAGGTGGGCAATCCCCTGCATGTCGCGGCGCCCATGCCCGGCGTCGTCGCCTCGCTTGCCGTGGGTGCAGGATCGAAGGTCAAGGCGGGCGACCTGCTGCTGACCATCGAGGCTATGAAGATGGAAACCGGCCTGCACGCGGATCAGGACGGCACGGTAAAGGCCGTGCACGTGACCGCCGGCGCCCAGATCGACGCCAAGGACCTGCTGGTGGAATTGAAGTGATCTTATGGCAACCCGCTTGAACGCTAGGGTATTCGCATCTGAATGGATCGCGTGGCCGTGAAACGTTATCCGTGCAGCACGCTAAGAAAGGCGGGCGGATTCTGCTTTGACCCTCCTGATGGGAATTGAGGACTCGATTGATGCCACCCCTTCAACTTTCGTCAGCTTTCCGGTCAGGAAACGCTCAAATTCCGACAAATCGGCGACCGCGACACGGACGAGATAATCCCTTCCACCAGTCATGAGCCAGCAATCGGTGACTTCCGGGATCTGGCGGATGGCCGCCTCGAATAACTGAAGTCGATCATCGATCTGGTGGTCGAGTTTAACGGAAACAAAAACGCTGATGGGGAAGCCCAACTGCACCTCGTCGACGATCGCCGAGTATCCCCTGATTATGCGGTTTTGCTCGAGGATGCGTAGGCGTCTCGCACAAGGCGTCGGTGAAAGGCCGATACGCTTGCTTAGATCTTGTATCGAAAGCCGCCCATCGCGTTGAAGTTCAGATAGGATTCTTAGGTCGAGCGAGTCGATTCTAGAAATGCTCATGACGATTATCACCAAACTCTGGTTACTCATTGGCGAATTTAGCCAATTTTAGTGGATTGTGATAGCCAAAATGGCCACTTTTTCTGCGCCACATCGATTATGTTGGGGATGACAGGAGATTTTCGCATGACCAAGTACAAGCTGGGCCATATGCAGGCGCACAAGGACGACGATCCGGTCGAGACCGCAGAGTGGATCGAAGCTATCGAGAGTATCACCCAGAGATCCGGACCCGAGCGTGCGAACTTCGTGGTAAACGAGCTTCTCGATCATGCCCGCCGGATCGGCGTTACCTCCAGCGGCCTGCCTTTTTCGGCCTATCGAAACACGATCCCATTGTCGCGCCAACCGGCCTATCCCGGCAACCTGCCGCTCGAGGAACGCATTACGTCGATCATCCGCTGGAATGCGCTGGCGATGGTGGTGCGCGCCAACCGAGCCTATGGTGAGCTTGGTGGACATATCGCGTCCTACGCTTCCGCGGCCGAGATCTTCGAGGTCGGGTTCAATCATTTTTTCCGCGCCCGGACCGATGATTTCGCAGGCGATCTCGTCTACTTCCAGCCCCATTCCGCGCCGGGTGTCTATGCTCGCGCTTTCCTCGAAGGGCGTCTTACCGAGCAGGATATTGCCAACTACCGGCAGGAAGTGCCGGGACAGGGGCTCTGCTCCTACCCGCACCCTTGGTTGATGAAAGAATTCTGGCAAGTGCCGACCGGGTCGATGGGTATCGGCCCTATCAATGCAGTCTATCAGGCACGGTTCATGCGCTACCTCAACGCGCGCGGACTGGCCGACACCAAGGACCGTCATGTCTGGGGCGTGTTCGGCGACGGCGAGATGGACGAGCCCGAATCCATCGCCGGCCTTACGCTGGCCGCGCGTGAGAACCTCGACAACCTGACCTTCATCGTGAACTGCAACCTACAGCGGCTTGACGGTCCGGTGCGGGGAAATGGTCAGATCATCCAGGAACTGGAGTCGCTCTTCGTGGGAGCGGGGTGGAATGTCATCAAGGTGCTCTGGGGGTCCGAGTGGGACAACCTTTTTGCCCGCGACACCGATCACGTTTTGCTGCGCCGCTTTGCCGAAACCGTCGACGGCATGTACCAGGATCTGGGTTCCAAGGATGGCGACTATAACCGGGCCAAGTTCTTCGACGCCGATCCCGCCAGCGCCGCCCTGGTGCGACACATGAGCGATGCCGAAATCCATGCGCTAAAGCGTGGCGGACATGACCTCAAGAAACTGCACGCAGCCTTTTCCGCCGCAAAACAGCACAAGGGGCGACCGACCGTCATCTTGACCAAAACCAAGAAGGGATATGGCATGGGCGGCGCGGGTGAATCGCGCATGACGGCGCACCAGGCCAAGAAACTTGACGTTGAGGCCCTCTTGGCGTTCCGCGACCGATTCAACCTGCCGCTGACGGACGCATCGGTCGAAAAGCTTGAGTTCTACAAACCGGCCGAGGACAGCGAAGAGATCCGATACCTGAAGGATCGGCGCGCCGCTCTTGGCGGCTATCTGCCGCGACGGGCGCCAAACGCCTCAAAAAGCGTGCCAACACGCCCGACGCCGGAGCAATATGCGGCCTTTGCGCTGAGCGCGGACAACAAGGAGATGTCGACCACGATGGCGGCAGTCCGGATGCTCAGCAACCTCCTCAAGGACAAGAAATTCGGTCCGCGCATCGTTCCAATCGTCGCCGACGAGGCGCGTACATTCGGCATGGATAACCTGTTCCGCCAGATCGGTATCTACGCGCCGTCAGGCCAGCTCTACGACCCCGAGGACAAGGGCTCGATGCTGTTCTACAAGGAAAGCGAGGACGGCCAGCTACTGGAAGAAGGCATCACTGAGGCCGGGGCGCTCAGTTCTTGGACTGCGGCGGGCACGGCCTATTCCGTCCACGATACCGAATTGCTTCCGGTCTACATCTACTATTCGATGTTCGGCTTCCAACGGGTCGGCGACCTCGTCTGGGCCGCCGCAGATCAGCGGACGCGGGGTTTCCTACTGGGAGCAACCGCGGGTCGGACCACGCTGTCGGGCGAAGGGCTGCAGCACCAGGACGGTTCGAGCCACATGTGGGCGGCGGCGATTCCCAACTGTCGAGCGTACGATCCAGCTTTCTCTTACGAACTTGCTGTCATCATGGAACACGGGATGACACGGATGTTGGACGAGAAACGCGACGAGTTTTTCTATATCACCGTGATGAACGAGAATTATGCCCAGCCAACTATGCCTGAAGGGGTGAAGCAGGGCATCATCCGCGGGCTCTACCGACTGGGGGGACCAGCCGAGGGCGAGGCCTGTGTTCGATTGATCGGCTCGGGCACCATCCTGCTCGAGGTGCTGGCAGCAGCAGATATCCTACATCGCGAGTTCGGCATCGGAGCGGATGTCTATTCCGCTACCTCATATACCGAGTTGGCACGCAACGCGATGGAAGTTCAACGTCGAAACAGATTCCGCCCGGTTACGGAGCTTGAGACCAGCCATCTGGAGGACGAACTCGCCGGCGACACTCCGATCGTGGCGGCGAGCGATTATGTCCGTGCCTTCCCCGGACAAATCGCGCCATACCTGAGTGCATCGATAACCCTGCTCGGAACCGACGGGTTCGGCCGCTCGGCCAATCGCAAAGCCTTGCGTCAGTTCTTCGAAGTCGACCGTCAGAACATCGCACTTGCCGCGATCGAGTCTCTCGTCCGTCGGGGTGAGCTTGAACCTGAGGTGCTGTCCTCTGCCATCGACAGACTGGGCATCGACCCCAGCCCTGACGCCCCCTGGACCGTGTGACGGAAGAAACCATGATCGAGACCATCGAAATCCGCGTGCCCGACATTGGAGACTTCAAGGACGTTCCTATCGTGGAAGTCAGCGTGGCGATAGGAGATGTTCTGCACGCTGAGGATACGGTTGTCGTGGTGGAATCCGATAAGGCCACACTCGACATTCCTACTTCCCATGCAGGCAAGATCGTCGAACTTCTGGTGCGTGACGGGGACCTGGTCAGTGAGGGTACGCTCATCGCCAGAATGGAGCTATCCGATTCCCCGGACGTAGTAGGGGAAGTTGCACCCGAGAAGGCCTCGAAGCCCGAGGCGGCCACGCCCACTTCGGCGCAGGCGCCCGCTCCGGGGCCGGTAATGCCACAGGCCCCTGCCGAACCAGCCCCTGTCCCCCCTGCCGCCGATCCTTCGGTCCATGCATCACCGGCGATACGGCATTATGCGCGCAAGCTAGGCGTGCTCATTGGCGAGGTGGCGGGCACCGGTCCTAAGGGCCGCATCCTGCGCGAGGACGTCGAGGATTGGGTGAAGACCCGCCTTGCCGAGCCGACGCGAAAGACAGGCAGCCTTCCGGATTTGCCGGACTGGCCGGAAGAGAACTATGCAAAATTCGGCCCGGTGGCCCAAGTCCCGCTTAGCCGCATCGCTAAGATCTCGGGCCCCGCTCTGGCGCGAAATTCGATCACCATTCCCCATGTCTGCAATTTCGACAAGGCCGATGTCACCGACCTCGAGAGCTTCCGGAAGACACTGAACAGCGAAGCGGGCGCAGAGGTCACCAAGATTACCATGTTGGCCTTCGCCGTCAAAGCCTGTGTCTCGGTGCTGCAGGCCTTTCCCAAGTTCAACAGTTCGCTCGACGGTGGGTCGCTGGTCCTCAAGCAATACTGGAATATCGGTGTCGCGGCAGATACGCCCGACGGGCTGATGGTGCCGGTGATCAAACAGGCGGATCAGAAAAGCGTTACCGAGATCGCTACGGAAATGGCCGAACTGGCCGCGCTGGCGCGTGCCGGAAAACTCAAGCCCGAGGCGATGTCAGGCGGAACCTTCACCATATCGTCGCTTGGTGGCATTGGCGGAACTGGCTTCACCCCGATCATCAACGCGCCGCAGGTCGCCATTCTCGGCATGACACGTGCCGAGATTCAGCCGGTCTGGCAAGGGGACACGTTCCAACCACGCCTCATTCAACCGATGAGCCTCAGTTGGGACCACCGCGTGGTCGATGGCGTCGCAGCAGCCAAGTTCCTGCAGCACTTGAGCCGGGTCCTGTCCGATTTCCGGCGCGTATCCATTTGAGGAAAAAACGATGAGATCCAAGATCCGCATTCCCGACATCGGGGACTTCTCCGGCGTGCCTGTCGTCGAAGTCCTCGTGGCCGTTGGCGACAGCATCGCTGCCGACGACGCGATCCTGACTCTGGAAAGTGACAAAGCGACACTGGACGTGCCGAGCCCTGTTTCAGGCACGGTGCAGGAGATCCGGGTGGCAGAGGGCGATTTGGTCAGCAAGGGCGATGTCGTCATGATCTTCGAGAGCGTCGAGGGTGCCGGGGCACCGGAGGCCGCGCAAGAAGCCGTGACTTCCCGCTCGGCGGACCACGCCCCGCTCGTGGTAATCGGTGCAGGACCGGGTGGTTACACCGCTGCGTTTAGGGCGGCCGATCTTGGTCGCGACGTGACACTGATTGACCCGCGCGCCACGCTCGGTGGTGTCTGCCTCAATGTGGGTTGTATTCCGTCGAAGGCGCTGCTGCATATCGCTGGCGTCATCGACGAGGCGGCCTCGGCCAGGATGCATGGTGTCACCTTTGGCGACCCTGAGATGGACATTGATGCGATCCGGGGCTTCAAGAATGAGGTGATCGGCAAGCTGACCAACGGACTGAGCGGGCTTGCTGCCCGACGCAAGGTGCATGTGATCCGCGGCACTGCCGCCTTCGACAGCCCGAACAGCCTGATCGTGAGCACCAAGGACGGGCAAACATCATTGAGCTTCGATCAGGCGATCATCGCCACCGGTTCCGAACCGGCGCGACTGCCATTCCTGCCAGAGGACCCGCGGATCATCGACAGCACGGGAGCGCTGGACCTTGCGGTTGTTCCGGAGCGGATGCTGGTGATCGGCGGCGGGATCATCGGGCTTGAGATGGCGCAGGTCTACCACGCGCTCGGCGCGCGCATCGAGATCGTCGAGGTCGCCGAACAGATCATCCCCGGCGCGGACAGGGACATCGTTGCACCGCTTGCCAAGCGTCTGGTGGCAAAGGGCCTGACCCTTCGTACCGGGACCAGGGTGACGGCGGTCGAGGCGGGCGATGCGCTGACTGCGCATTTCGTCGGGCCGGGTGGGGAAGCGTCAGAGGCCTACGACCTGATCCTCGTAGCCGTGGGTCGTCTTCCCAATGGCCGAAGTCTCGGACTTGACCGAGCGGGCATCGAACTTAACGAGTCGGGTTTCGTCCCCGTGAATGTGCAGATGCGCACGCGGCAGCCCAGCATCTTCGCTGTTGGCGATCTGGTCGGTCAACCGATGCTGGCCCACAAGGCGGTGCACGAGGCGAAAGTAGCCGCCGAAATAGCCTGCGGTGAGGAGGCCGGTTTCGAACCCGCCTGCATCCCGTCGGTTGCCTACACGAACCCAGAACTAGCCTGGGTCGGCCTGACCGAGGCGCAGGCCATTGCGCAGGGACTCAAAGTCAAGACCTCCTCGTTCCCTTGGGCGGCATCAGGACGGGCCCTGTCGATGGGGAAGGGTGAAGGTTTGACGAAGTTGATCTTCGATCGGGAGACCGGCACCGTGCTTGGCGGAGCCATCGTCGGCGCCAACGCAGGCGACCTTATCAGTGAGATTGCCCTGGCCGTCGAGATGAAGGCACAAGCTGACGACATCGGTCTGACAATCCACCCCCATCCGACCCTTTCCGAAACGGTGGCTTTCGCTGCGGATGCCTACTTGGGAACCCTGACGGATTTGTAGACTGAAAATCATTCTAGAGACCTTCACAGTTGGGATGTCGTTCTTCGCACACGAAATCGAGGCAAGTAGAAACGTATGGGCAAGAATTTTGCGCACTACCATACACACAAGGAAAGAACTTTTACATAAGATGGATTATGCGCCAAATAGTTCAAATGAAATCCACATATTTTCAATAGGTTTCGCCCTCTACCACCTCCCTGTGGGCGAACCTCTGGCGGCACCGACGCGGTCGGTGTCGCCCCTTTTTAACGAGCCAGGAATAAGTTCGACCGAGATCAGATCACGGGAACGTCCCAGCCGAATAGGACTGAAGAACCGAAGCAGAAAAGGCGAACAAGAACCAGTGAGTATCGACAAGGAAGAAGCGGCTCCGGTCGCTCGACTCATCCGCAGTCCCGAAGGCCGAACTGTTGGCTGGGTCTATCAATGGAACACATCAGAGCTGTCCATACTTTGGCTCGGCGCCGAGCGCGCAGCCGACCAAATAGATCCACTTCTGAGCAAGGACATGCTCGCTGCTGCGAAGGCAGTAACCCACGATGCGGTCACAGATCTCCTTGAAAGGTTGTCACGCAGGTGATCGATCTCACCAGATCTGCCCTAAACCGGAAACGGCGAGAAACAAATTCCGCAACATTGACATTCCTACAATAGTATACTATTGTTTCACACAACATACGCATATCAGCCGACTGAGAACCTCGTCATGCGCAGTTTCCTTCGACATTTTACTTTTGGAACGATTGTGAGCGCGGCTTCCCTCTTCGGCGCCTCGACCAAGGCGTCGGCACAGACCTACCCGATCGATTGCGCCATCCTGCTCTGCCTCTCCGGCGGCTGGCCGGCATCAGAGCCCTGCTCAAGGGCGCGTGCAGAGTTCATCCGTCGGATCACGCCGTGGCCTGTCGAGCCTCCGCTGCAGATCTGGCGTTGCCCCATGGGGGCCTCCTTCGAACCTATAGACGGCACCGGCCGTACTCCGCATGTCTTCGACGTCCTCTTCTCCAACGCTTCTCCCCTGCCCCAGACTCTTGCGGAATCTGACCCCGAGAAATCTGGCGCCCTCTTGCCTGCCGCCGTGCGGTCGAAAGGCGTCGACCCTCTACCGCATCCTGACGGGTTCGCATTTCATCTGATCCAGGACCGAGCAGACATCGACATCAGCGGACCAGAGTTCAATTTCGTCCGGTCGATCCGTGTCTATGATGTGCGCTACGCGCGCCAACACGAATCCCGTGACAGTGACTGCAGCCGCAGCGAAACCGTCCTTCTCGGTTCCTATGGAACCCAGGGCGATTTTTCCTGGTCTCGCTCGTCCGTCGCGACGTTGCCCGAGGCCCATGTCGGCTTGGAACGTTGGGGCGATCATTGTCCCTCCATCTATCACCGCTCGGTCTTCGTCGACTGGCGAGACTACGAGGGCAATTACGGGTTCGAGCAGGTGAACTACTAAGACGTTTTTCTCTCCACCAAACCTGTATTAGAGACAGTGCAGCGCAGCGCCCCATAACAATCCATTGTTATCATTTCTCTTCCGCCCCACCGGGACTCGATCTCGTCATACCATCCGAGAAGACGAGCCCATCACCTCGCCCTAAATACGGTGATCGAGTTCTGTCGCCGCCTCGGCCGCTGCCAGTAGCATAACCGCATCGATCTGCAGAGCACGCGCGAGCACGATCAACTCAACTACGTCGACCCTGCGCTCTCCGCTCTCGAGACGGGCGACGAAGGACTGGTGGCATCTGAGACGCAAAGCGAGCTCGGCCTGCGTTAACCCAGCCGCCTTCCGCGCCGCAATCAAAGCGTCGCGGAGTGCCTCATGTCCCGAACTCCTGATCGTTTTCGCCACGTGTCACAAACCTCTTGTGACAGGGCTAATCTACTTTATAGATTATCTAAAAAGTGGATAGTGGGCGTTTACATGATGATAGAGACTCCGAACTGCACGCCGCCGATACGGCCGGATGTCACTAGGCGGCGACCCTTTGGAAAGGTCGCGGTCACATCACTCGTCCACCAGCTCCAGGAAGCGACCGTAGTCCTGGCTCACCTCGCGCGCCTCTTCGAACGCACGGGCGCGCTCCTCCTCCAAGCACCGAAAGTAGCTCTGGATGTCCCGGATGTAGAGTTCAAAGTCGCTGCGGATGAGATCTGCATAGTCCCGCGCGGCCTCGGAATCGCTCGGCACGAAGGGCCTGGGCGGCGGCAAACAGGACGCGGCGAAGGCGTGGCCCGGCAGGCACGTGACCAGAAGTATAGCTTGTGCCACGGTCGATGCGCACAACCTGAGGGCGTCCAACCCCCTTATTTTCTTGATCAAATGCATGGGAACCGTCTATTCGTTAGTTGAGCAAGAATCCGCTTGTCGCATCAAAAGTTTATCTTGTGCGTCAATACTATATGATCGTATGACTTGGTTTCAACACCTGAAACCTGGTCATTCGCCCTATTGGAGAACGTGATCCGGGTGATGGACCTAGAAAAAGAAGCCCCGAATGTGGTCACCGAACCCAGATTCCGCGATCTGGTCGCCAGCGGCTATCGCGTCGAAGTTGTCTGCAAAGAGGACGCCTTCAAGAAAGGCCCCAACTGGCATGGGGTCTGGATCATGCGCGCTGTCAGCGACGATGGGATCGAGAAACTTCTGGTCACGGCCCGGACCCGAACCTCGCGCAACGACATCAAGATCCGCGAGATCAAGACCGTCACCGGGGTCATCTCCTTCCTGCAAGGGATCGGTTTCTCGCACGCCGACGTGCCTCTGGAAGAGGGCAAGCGGACGGTTCACAAACTCTCCAGCGAAGAGATGGCTGCCAGCCGGGCTTAGCGCCCTTTTCCTTTCCTACCTGGGCCTCCCGGCATCGGCAGACATGGTCCTGGTGATGGCGGGGGACGGTTCTCTTTCGCCGTCGCGCGCCCAGGAGCGGTTCGCGCGCAACTACAATGACGGGGTTGGCGTTGGCTCGACCTCAGAAGGGTTGCGCATCTTGGGCGAGGAGCGCCGCACTGAGCGACGTGAAGGGGTGCGCGTCGCGGCGATGATCCCTCGCGCGCTCACACCACGCCCGGATATCCTCGCCGCGATCGAGGAGACCGGACTGCGCTATGCGAGCCACCCTGGGCTCCGTGCAGCCGATATCACCGTCACGGACTGGCTCCACCTCTATCGCGCCAATATCGAGATCGAGAGTGCGTACAATCCGCACGCCGTCTCCCATGTCGGGGCGGTCGGGCTCGGGCAGTTGATGCCCGATACAGCCCGCGCTCTTGCCGTCGACCCCCATGATTGGAAACAGAACCTCGACGGCTCCGCGCGTTACCTCGCCCTGATGGTGGCCGAGTTTGGCGACGCGCGCCTCGCGCTCGCCGCCTACAATGCCGGACCCGACGCCGTGCGCGAGCATTCCGGCATTCCACCGTTTCGAGAAACCCAAAACCACGTCCAGCGGGTGCTGGCCGTCTTCAACCGGCTGGAAGGAGCGTCCCCATGAAGCCATTGACGAACCCCCTGATCACCCTTGCCGCTCTCCTCATCGTTGCGGCAGAACCGGCCCTGGCCCAGAGCATCGACCTCTCACCGATTCAGAGCTTATTACAGGGCATCGTGGACGCGCTGACCGGACCGCTTGGCGTCGTCATCGCCACCCTCGCGGTCCTCGGAGTGTTCCTCAGCTGGTTCTTCAACATCATCGATCTGCGCCAAGCCCTCTGGGTGCTGGTGGGAATCGCGGGTGTTGCGGCCGCGCCGACCATCGTTGCCGCCGTCTTCGGGTCGTGAGAGGAGGCGAACGTGGCCGAACGATCGCCGCTCTTTCTGGGCCTCGTACGCCCGCCCAAGCTCCTCGGCCTGCCGATCATGTATGCCATGATCTGGCTCTTCGGGTCGGTGCTGCTCTTCGTGTGGGTGCAGCACCTGGTTGTCCTGGGCATCGCGGCGGTTCTCTATCCGGTTCTCTGGAAAGCGGCGGATTGGGACCCGCGGTTCATCGACGTGATGATGACGTCTCTGCAGGAGACCCCACCGACGCGGAACCGGTCCATCCACGGGGGCGACAGCTATGCGCCATAGTGAAGCCCTGGGCGAGACCGTCGATGAACGCACCCTCATGCCGGATTGGTATGCGCGCGAGAAGCGCCTCGCGCATATGCTGCCCTATGTCAGTCTCGTGGACGACCACACGGTCCGCACGCGTGCCAACGAGCTCCTCCAATGCATCCGCCTGAGCGGGGTGAACAGCTACACCACGGACGATACCTATCTCGACAAGGTGACGGCGCTCTTCGCCCGGATCATCGCGCAGCTCGGGCCGGAGTTCAGCTACTACGTGCACAAGGTCTCGAAGTCGATCACCCCGGACCTGCTCCCGGTCCGGGGCGACGGCTTCGCGGCGGCGGTGGATGATGCCTGGCGCGCAAAGCTCGCCTCGGCCGGTCTCCGGGACAAGACCCTCACACTCACCATCATCCACCGCCCGCCGCCCAGAAGCTTCCTCGGCTTCGTGAACCGATCTGCGCCGGAGCGGTTTAGGGAAGAGACTGCGAAACGGATCCGTCGTCTCAAGGAGGCGGTCGGCGTCTTCACCTCCGGCCTCGCCGAACTCAAGCCCCGCATCCTTTCAGCAGCCTCTGGCGAGCTTGTCGGTTTTCTCGGCGCGCTCAACACGGGCCGCGAACTGCCGCTCTATCCCGCAAACCGCTACGGGTTCCTCGCCTGTAACGTCGCCAACACCCGGGTCACGTTTCTCGAGGATCATTTCGAGCTATCGGACGGCGTTGTCGGCCACCGCTTCGGCAAGAGCTTCACCATCGGCGAATATGCCGAAGGCACGACCTGCACCATGTTCGACATGCTGAACCTGCCGGTCGACATGATCGTCACCCATTCCTTCACGCCGATCAATTCGAACCTGATGGCAGGCCGGATAAAGCGCCAGAAGCGCCAGATGCAAGCCTCCCAGGATGCCGCGCTTTCACTCCTCGAAGCGCTCGACATCGCCCATGATGATCTCGAAGCCAAGCGCCAGAGCTTCGGCGCGCACCACATGGTCGTGACCGTTTTCTGTGACAGTCTCGACGAGCTGCAGACCCTCGGAGCCGAGATCGTGAACGCCGCCGCCGCCGAGGGCGTGAAGATGATCGGCGAGCGGATGGCGGCCAAGTCGCATTATTTCAGCCAGCATCCGGGCAACCAGCCGAAACGGGTCCGCGCCAGCGCTGTCACCAACCGCAACTTTGCGGATTTCGCGGCACTTCATCGCACGCAGCTCGGCAAGGAGAAACACCAACTGCCCTGGGGCCAGGAGATCACGCTCTTTCCGACGCCGGAACAGAGCGCCTACCGGTTTTCCTATCACGAGCAAGGCTCGCCGGAGAAGGAGCCCACTGGCGGACATACTCTCATTCTCGGCCGACCCGGTTCCGGCAAATCCGTCCTCTCGGCCTTCCTCATGACGCAAGCCCGCCGGGTCGGCGCGCGCATCTTCGTCTTTGATTATCGGCTCGGGATGGAGATGGCCGTCCGCGCCAATGGCGGGCGCTACGCCTCGATCAAGGCGGGACAGGCGACAGGCCTCAACCCGCTCTGGACCGAGATTGATGAGCGCGGCACGGCATGGCTCTCGGATTGGCTCGCCTCGCTTCTTTATCGCTCGGATAAACCCCTGACCCCGGCCCAGACCAACCGCATCCAGGAGGTCGTTCGCCAGAACGCCACTGCCGGTAACCCCGCTCTTCGGAACTGGAAGGATTTCGCCTCGCTCTTTGTCTCGACCGACGACAGTGGCGACCTGCACCAACGCCTTCTCGAATGGACTGAGGACGGCCGCTACGGCTGGATCTTCGGCCAGAGCTTTGAGGACACCTTCTCCCTCGATGGCGATGTCGTGGGGTTTGACCTGACCGGCATTCTCGACAGCGAGAGCGAGAAGGAGCGCATGGCGGTGCTCTCCTATCTTTTCCGCCGCATCGAGCGGGAGATCGAGGACCGTCGCCCCACCATCATCGTGATCGACGAGGCCTGGAAGGCGCTCGACAACCCGTACTTTGCCGAACGGCTCTCGAACTGGCTGGTGACCGCCCGGAAGCAGAACACGGTCGCGGTGATGATGACGCAATATGCGAGCCAGTTAGAGCGCACGCGCACCGGCAAGACCATCGTCGAGGCGGTGCCGACCCAGATCCTGCTCCCCAACATCCGCGCTCATGCCTCGGATTACGCGATGCTGAACCTCTTCGAGAAGGAACTCGACGTGCTCCTGAACACCGGCAGCGACAGCCGTCTCGCCCTCATCCGCGACGACAGCGGCTCCGTGGTGGTCGATGCCGACCTCTCCGCCCTCGGCCCCCTCCTCACCATCCTCGGCGGCATGGAGAAGGGCGAGGCTCTCGTCGGCCCCGGCTACCGCGACAGACCTGATTTCTGGAGGCTCTCATGATCCGACCCCTCATCCTCCTCGCCGCGCTCGGCGTTCTCTCGTCCTGCGCCGAATATCGCGAACCCCAGGCCAACTGCTTCGCCTTCCGCGCCTCGCTCGACCGCGCCGAGCCGGATTGCATCTTCACACCCATCGGAAACCCGGACGACGGCGTTGAGGTCTAGGGTCGCACATATCCTCCTGGCGGCTCTCCTGCCGGCGGCCGCGCTCGCCCAGGGCGTGCCCACCAACGATTCCGGGCTAACGGCCCGCGATATCGTCGAGACGGGCGACCGGGACGCCGACCTCGCCGTCCAGCGTGAGAAACTCACCGTCGAAGAATTGCTAACCGAGATCGAACGGGAACAGCTCGCCGCGCTTCGCGCGATCCTAGACGCGCAGACGAGCTTCGGCGGCCAGGGACTGCCGGGCATGGTCGAAGACCTCGAGGGCGGCAGCGGCGATCCGGACCGGTCCGCAGCGGGGGTCTACGGCTCGGGCGACATCGATCCCAACCCCGGCGGCGCGGGTACGTTCGGGGATGCGGCGGAAAACATCGAGCAGCTGATCATCCGGGTCGCCCAGGAGACCCACGGCCGGCCCGGGGTCGGGCGGGCCGGTCTTTCCGTCGTGCAATGGCGCGCCCTCCTGCAGGCGCTCATCTGGCAGGAGAGCCGCTTCTCCATCGGCGCACGCTCGCCCGTGGGCGCCTTCGGCCTCACCCAGATCATGCCGGGCACCGCGAGCGATCTCGGGATCAACCCGGAATACTATGACAGCCCCTACCTGCAGGTCGAGGGCGGCGCGCGCTACCTCGCGGCCCAGCTCACCACCTTCGACGGCAACGTCGTCAACGCGCTCGCGGCCTATAACGCCGGGCCTGGCCGTGTGTTCGAATATGGCGGTGTACCGCCCTTCAAGGAGACCCGGCACTACATCAGGGTCATCCCCGAACGCTACAATCTCTACCTCGCGCGGATCGGTGGCATCGACGCGCTCGGCACGATCGACCCCGCGCTTCTCGCCAACGCCCATCTCTCGCTCAGCGGGTTCGGCGCCGCCTTCTACGGCAGCAATTCCCCCGCCGCCATCCGGCAGGCCGCCCTGCGCGTCCAGGACATCGTCACCCGGATCGGCGCGACCCAGGACATCCAGGAGAGCATGGCGCTCAACACCTATGCCCGCGCCGAACTGGTCCGGCTGATGGCCGCGCGCATTCGCCTGAAAGCCGCACGGACCCAACCGCTCAGCGCGGCCCAACTGGCCCAGGCCGCGACCCGCATGGCCGAGAACGAATTCATGGAGTTCACATTGGAGGATCTGGATTGATGCCCCGCAGAATGTTCATTTCAGCACCATTTCGCGCGTTGACCCTGGCCAGCGTCTTGGCGCTTTGCTCGCCTTTCGTGACCAGTGCCCCCGCCCTGGCCCAGGGCGTGCCGGTCGTGGACACCCAGAACATCGCCCAAAACATCCAGCAGCTCCGGCAGATGATCGAGGACGAGATCCTGCAAAACGAGCAACTCGTGCAGCTCCGCGAACAGCTTGCCACGCTCACGGAGCAGCTCGCCGAGCTACAACGAACGTATGAGGCGTTAACGCGTCTCGCAGAATTGCCCGAGATCATCCGGACACAGATGGAAGACGAACTAAACGGTCTCCTGGACCAGGAGTTCGGCGACATCATCGCCACGATTCAAGCCATCAAGACGGGGGATTTTTCCGGGCTCACCGGATCCGGCGCCGTCGAGATCGAAACCCAGATGGACCGGGTGCTGGCCGATCTCGGCTTCGACGAGGACACGCTCTCGGAAATGGCCCGCAGCGGCAATCCCGGGGCCGTGCGCGTGGCGACACAGGCCACGACCGGCGCGCTGGTCTCGGCCGCGGCCCAGAACAGCTATGAGGATGCCGGGCAGTCGCTCGAACGTGTCGACCGGCTCGTCGGGCTCATCGACGACATGGATGAGCTCAAGGAGAGCGTCGATCTCAACACGCGGGTGACGGCAGAGCTCGCCATCGCGCTCGTCGCCATGTGGCAGCTCGAAGCGATCCAGACCGTAGGAGATGGCACCGGCGGCGTGATCGATGCCGCCACCATCGCCGAAGAACAACGCTTCATGGAGTTCACACTCCCGGAACTGAATGCGGATTGAGGACTGATTGTTGGACGAAGAAACCGCCATCATCGAGGAGGAACTGGTCTACGGCGCGCTGAGACGGGAACGGCTCTGGCAGCGCCTGGGACTTTTCGGCCTCGGCTTTGGCATCCTGGGCTGCCTCAGCGCGGCCGCCGTGTCCATCCTCGATGTCGATCCGCCCCCTGTAGTGGTACCTTACGATCCCGCCACCGGCTTCGCCCTCCCCGAAGCCACCGTCGGGGCCACCACCGTCACCGAGAACCGCGCCATTATCGAGGCGGAGGTCTTCCGCTACGTGACGGACCGCGAGGTCTACAACCAGCTCGACAATGACGTGCGCATCCGCAGCGTGTTGCGCCGTTCGGACCGTGCAGCAGGGGCCTCACTGCGCCAGATCTGGAACTCGGCCAATGCAGAGTATCCGCCGTCAGTCTACGGGCCAAATGCACGGCTCGATGTCGAGATTCTCAGCATCAACCTGATCGGCAACAACCGGGCCACGGTGCGGCTTCGCAAGCGCCTGACCTCGATCCAGGGGGTCCAAGCGGGCCTCTTCACCGCGACGCTCCTCTTCGAGTTCCGCCCCGAAGAGAGCCGCTCCATCGACCAGGTCTGGACCAACCCGTTTGGCTTCACGGTCGTCGAATACGCGATCCGCTCGGACAGATTGGAGAACCAGTAAATTCGCTTCCGGAACAAGAAATCAGGGAACGCCTTGCCAGCGTCCCAAAAGCGCGAGAGGCGCCAGGCTTTTTGCAATGCGAAACACGCCGGACACGCCAAGGCGTTCGTCGCGGCCTTTTTGATGGTCTCGCTGTTTACGCCCCACGCGTCAGCCGAGGCGATCCCGCGCGGGGGACCCAACGACCACCGCGTGCGGGTCGCGTCCTACCAGGAAGGCCAGGTCTACAGGCTGAACGTTTCCCTGACCCATGTCACGACCATCGAGTTCGGGACAGGCGAGAGCATCCGCTCAATCATCGCCGGCGACACGGAAGGATTTGAGATCGACGGCGTCCCAGGTGGTCGCGCCTTTGCGATCAAACCTGTCGCCCGCGGCGTCCATACCAACGTGACCGTCTACACCAACAGACGGAGTTACTATTTCAACGTGAACGAGGTCTCGAGCCCAACCTTCTATGTCGTGCAATTCCGCTACCCGCAAGACAATCGCCGCTCGGCCGACGCCATCGCACGCGCCGCGCCAAACACCAATTACGGGGCCAGCGCACGGACGGAGTTCACGCCGACCCGGGTCTGGGACGACGGCACCTTCACCTATTTCGCCTTCCCACGGAACGCACCCGTCCCGGCGATCTTCCGTTACACGAACGGGCGCGAGCGCACGGTGAACACAGGCGCGGTCGAAGACGGTGTGATCCGTGTCTCGGGCGTGGGGCGCCAATGGGTGCTGCGTCTGGGCGAGGACGTGGTGTGTATCGAGGCGACGCCGCCCGCGGAGGCCGCCTCATGAGTGACAACAACCCGGATCTCGAACAGCGTCTTGCTGCGCTCGAACGGGGCAACCCGCGCCACGGACCCGCCCCGAAACACCGCTTACCGCTCCTCGCCCTCCTCCTCGCAGGGCTCATCCTGGCGGGCGGCTTGGTCCTCTTGCTGTTTTCGGGCCCGGGGGAAGAGGTCGCCCTGCCGACGGCCACCCCGGACGAGTTCCAAACCGAGGGTGACGGGTTCGGAGAGATCGAACCCTTCGTGCCGCCGCCCGCCCCGGAACCCGAGATCGTTCTCGTCGAACCAGAACCCAACGCCGAACTTCTGGCGCAGATCGCCGCACTCCAGGCCCAGATCGAGGAGCTGCGCGACGCGCCAGACACCGACGTCGGGGCGGACAGTGTGGCAGCCGAGGCGATCGATGCGCTGACCGCACGGATTGCCGCCCTGCAGGACGCCTCCGAGAATGCTCAGGAAAAATTTCAGGCCGAACTGGCCAAGCGAGATCGGGAGCTGCAACAGCTGCGTATGGACCTGGACCTCGCGCGGCTGGAGGCCAACAAGCCGACACCCGCACCGCTCGGCCCCACCGACGAAGAGTTGCGCGCCCGAGAAGAAGAGAGGCTGCGGCGCGAGGAAGAGGCGCGACGGCTGGCCGAACTGCAACGCCGGGCCGAGGAGGAGCGTGCCTTCCAGGAACGGCGGATTTCCTCCTCCGTCATCGCCTTCGGCGGAACGGGCGGCGCCAATGCGGGCGAGACAGAACTTACCGAACGCACCTTCGGCGAGGTGACAGACTTCGTGCTGAACGGCGCGTTGCCGAGCGCCATCACACAAGCCGAAGTCATCGCAAATCCCTCGAACACGGTCATTCAGGGCACGATGATCCAGGCCGTGATGGAGACCGCACTCGACAGCTCGCTCCCCGGACAGACCCGCGCCATTATCTCCGAAGACATCTTCAGCTATGACGGCTCACGGCTCCTGATCCCGCGCGGCTCGCGCCTCATCGGACGCTATCGTTCCGGCATCGAGATTGCGCAGAAGCGCGTCACCATCGCCTGGGACCGGATCGTCCTGCCAAACAACCAGACCGTCCAGATAAGCTCCTTCGGGGGAGACGAGTTGGGGCGTTCGGGTGTCACCGGCTTCGTCGATACCCGCTTTGACGAGCGGTTCGGTTCCGCCGCGCTGATTTCGATCATTTCGGCCGCCCCGAGTGTGGCCGCCGCCCAGGTCGAGGATGAGACCACCGCGGACGTACTTGAAGACGTGGGCGATGACCTAGCCGACGCCACCGACAGTGTGATTGGCGAATATCTCTCCATCGGGCCCGTCATCTATGTCGACCAAGGCGCGCGCGTCACCGTCATGGTCGGCCGGGATCTGGAGATTTTCTGAGATGACGCTCTCCTATCTCCAGACCTCACTCGACAAGCTGAAGGACGCCGGACGCGACGACGTCATCGAGATATGCATCAACCCGGATGGCTCTTGCTGGGGTGAGTTCCAGGGGGATCACTTCATGCGGGCACTGGATCAGCGACTGACGGTTACGGAGGTGCGCGATCTTGGCAACCAGATCGCCTCCTCAGCCAACACGACAATGAGCAAGGACAAGCCCATCGTCTCGGTCTCGATCACCTATCGCGACCGCCCCATCCGCGCCCAGGTCGTAACCCCGCCCGCGGTGCTCGCGGGCATGTCGATCTCGCTCCGCTTCTTCTCGAGCCTGCCCCTCGACAAGATCGAACTCCACTTCCTCTACGGCGAAGAACGCAAGCTCGAGGAACTGCGCCAGGAGAAAAACCGCGCGCTGCGCGAGGTCGTCGCCTCCGGTGACATCTACGCGGCCATCCGCTTCTGCGTCGAGAACAAGCTCAACATGATCGTCTCCGGCGGCACCTCGACCGGCAAGACCGTCGCGGCTCGGAAAATCCTCTCCTACGTTCCCGATGAGGAACGGATCGTCACCATCGAGGAAGCCGCAGAGTTGCTCCCGGCCCAGCCGAACGCGGTGACCCTGATCGCCAACCGCGATGCGGAGTTTCAATCCGCCGATGTGCTTCTGACCACGACGCTGCGCATGAGGCCCGACCGGATCATTCTCGGCGAAGTCCGCGGTAAGGAGGCCATGACTTTCCTCGAGGCGATCAACACCGGCCATGGCGGTTCGATGACAACCCTCCATGCCGAAACCCCGCAGCTCGCCGTCCAGCGTCTCGCCATCGCCGCGCTCAAGACCGAGATCCCGATGACCTATCAAGACATGGTCCAATACATCGAAAGCTCGATCGACGTGATCATCCAGGCGGGCCGCGAAGACGGCCAACGCGGCATCACCGAATTCTATCTCCCGGGAACCGATCTTAGCGGAGGCATGACCCATGAAGCGGTTTGAGT
Source organism: Salipiger pentaromativorans (assembly GCF_024721115.1). Taxonomy (GTDB): domain Bacteria; phylum Pseudomonadota; class Alphaproteobacteria; order Rhodobacterales; family Rhodobacteraceae; genus Salipiger; species Salipiger pentaromativorans. The sequence continues at coordinate 52,568 of NZ_JAMDHK010000015.1, forward strand.
ACCAGATCATCACCTATCCGGTGGACAAGAAAACCAGCCTGATCGCGATGCAGGACGACCTGAACACCCGTGGTCGGGATGGATGGGAGGTCGTATCCGTAAGCACGTCCGAGTTCGCGCATCTTGGCCACACCGCGTTTCTGAAGCGTGAGATTGCCGAAGGAGCTGGCGCGAATTGAGAACCGCCTTGCTTTGCATCTCGATCACCGTTGTGGGGTTTTCGGCTGCCGCCGAACGCGACCTCGTCCCCTCTCTCGACGGCACGTCGGATGTCTGCATCGATCGGCCCGCTGAGCCTGAGTGGATGCAGAACATCACCGTGCGAGAGGCTTTCAAACGTGTCCTGGTGCAGGACATCTACCGGGCTCAAAACCTTGAACGTATCGTCGAAACCGGATCCTGCTCCTGCGACACCCGTTTCCCGTCCTGGGGGGCGGCGGAAACGGAGTTTCGGGATCGTTTCGCCACAACCGAACGATGGGAAATGCTTGAGGCCTCGGACACCTACAACCGGCGCGCCAACGCGTTGAGACCTGACGCGATGGCGATCTGCGAAGCCGAGGGCAACTGGTAACGGGTCATGAGCGTCGTCACCTACTTCGTCGAAACCTCCCAGGGCTACCTGGATTCTGCCGCAGAGACTCAGTTCGGCGCGGTGGCGGCAACAGTCGGCACGATGCTGGTTCTTGGAACGACGCTTGTGGTCATTCTGGTCTGTGTGAACATGATCTACCAGTACCGTGCCATGGACGGACGCACTGCTTTCTGGCTCGCGGTGAAAGTCGGCCTCATAGGCGTTTTCGCGACCAACTGGGTTCAGTTCAACGCCTTCTCATCAGCCGTCTTGAACGGCATCGACAGCATCGCCGGATCGCTAGTCGCCTCTGTTGGTGGTGGCACGCCGGGCCCAAGCGGCACGTTCGCAGAGGAGTTTGACCGGCTCATTGCCGAGTTGGGAGAATACCTGAATGCCGCAGGCTCGGAACTGAATTGGGTGGCCGGCGCATTGCTAGATGTTCTTGGCGTGCTCCTGCTCTCGATCCTGGGCGGGCTTGCTGCCTTCATTCTCGTCGCATCCCGGCTCATGATCGCACTTCTGATCGGGATCGCTCCGGTCATGATCTTCCTGACGCTTTTCGAGGTGACCAAGGATTATTTTGCGCGTTGGCTCTCGGCGCTGGTCTCCTTCGCGCTCTATCCAATAGTCGTCGCAGGTGTTTTCGCGACAATCACCGGCGTCAGTTCGGCACTGATCGGAGAGCTTGGAGATCCCGAGGGCGCGTCCAACATTGGGGCCCTTATCCCATTCTTCATGATGGTGCTCATGGCAAAGGGCTTCATCATCGCGACGCCCTTCATCGTCAGGGCGATTTCGGGAAACATCATGATGCCTGCGCTCTCGGCAGGGATGGGTGGGGCCTACGGGTTCGGCAGAGCCCTTGGCGGCAGCCAGCAGGCCTACAACCGGTATCTTATCGGCGGAGCGAGTGGGGCGGAGTACGCTGCACTCCGCGCCCGACAATTCTTTGGCGTCCAGACGATGCCTCAAAGGCCGGGTGTCAATCAGAACACACCCGTTTCTCCCGGATCGGGCCCACCCGGCACAGGCGCAAAGATGATGGCACAGTTGGCCCGTCTAAGCAGGCTGGGAAGGCGATAATCCCCGAATGCGCACTCAACAGTGTATGCATCGCCTTGCCTATGATCCCAATCGTCCCGTCACAGAGTCTGTGCCGTTTCCTCGAGCCGATATCGGGGGCTCTGAGATAAGTCACAGCTGCTAAGCTGTCGCCGCGCAGTGTACCTCGGGTCCAGGCCGGATGTTGACAAGTGGCAGCTAATTTGCATATATATGCCATATGTCCATTCCGGAGGCTGTTATGCCTGAACTCAGACGGATCGAACCACACGTCGCCGCTCCCGTACCGCAATTCTCCGATGAGGAGGTGCAGGCCATGCAGCGCGCCTTTATTAAACTCGCCGGCCTCTGGGGTTTGAGCGATGAGCAGGCCTCCGTCCTCATGGGCGATATTTCGGTGCGGACGTTTCGGCGTTGGAAAGCAGGGGAATTCGGCCGTGCCGGGATCGATACCGCCGCACGCCTCTCGAACATCATGGGGATCCACAAGGCGCTCCGACTGCTCTTCAAGGAGCCAGCACGAGGTTACAGCTGGGTCAAGCGCTCGAATACCGCATTTGGCGGCGCGACGGCTTTGGAGGTCATGCTTGGGGGGCAGATCACCGACATCATGCGGGTCAGGCGTTACCTTGACGCGGTGCGGGGGCCTTGGTGACAGCGCCCGAAACCAGGGTCACCTGGGACAGGTACCATCGCCTGATAAACTCGGCCTACCCACCGATCGATCTCTTCGAGGATATCGCAGACCCAGCCGACTGGTTGCTTCTCGGCTCGGGCGAGAGCAAGACCAACCCCAGGCTCGCCCTGACCATCGGAAACCTGGACCTCGTCCCCGAGGAACGGCGCGTCGGAGGGCCTGGAGCATCCTATCTGATGGCCCCATTCGTGCATGTGACACCCGATCACAAGGGGCGGTTCCACGACGGCACCTTCGGCGCCTTCTATGGAGCGGACGATTTCGAAACAGCCCTTTTTGAGACCGTCCATCACACCCAGCTGTTTTTTGCCGCAACCGACGAAGCGCCGGGATGGATCGCCGACAAGCGCGAGCTGATCGGGAAACTAGATGCGGTCCTTGTCGACGTCCGGGAGGGGTTTGACGATCTTCTCAACCCGGAAGATTACACCAGCCCTCAGGCCTTCGCGCGAGACCAACGTGCTGATGGTGCGAGTGGTATCGTCTACCCGTCCGTCCGAAACCCTGCCGGCACATGTTTCGCGACTTTTTATCCCGATGTCGCCGCCGCTCCCGTCCAAGGGCGCCACATCACCTACCATTGGGACGGCGCGAAGGTTGATATGTTCAAGGACTTGGGCGACGGGTCAGTCTACGCGATCTCGGCCTGACGCCACGGCGAGCAGAGACCGGGGAAACGGGTTTGGCTCCCAGATGGGGTGCAGCGAACCTCCCTCGGCCAACCGGACTTCCTCTGCCGTCACCGATCCCTCAAATGTCGCGGCACATCCATGGACTGATGCAGGACCCGGATCACGAAGATCGCGGCGCCATCGACCTCGTAGAACGCAAGGTGGCGGCCGGTGATCAGTCGCCAGCATCCCGGCAAGAGATCCGAACAGTCCGTTCCGATCCGCGGATTGTCGAGCAATCCGTTCAGGGAATGTTCGATGTCGTCGAGATATCTGTCCGCTTGGTCGGGTCCCCATTTTCGGTCAGTCTCCGTCCAGATGTCGATAAGATCGGTTCTGGCAGCCTCGCTGAGCCGGATTTCACGCGTCATTGGCGCCAGACCTGGCCCACGCCTCGCGTTTAATCGTGGCCATGTCCAGCGGTCCCGCATCGCCGGAGTCCTTGCCCTCCATCAGGGCTACCCGGAGCCGGGCGCGTTGACCCTCCTGCTCTTCCATGAGCCGCAGCGAGGCACGGATCAACTCGCTGGTCGACCCGTATCGGCCCTCCTTCAGCATCAGGGCGATGAATTGGTCCCAATGCGGGCCGAGTGTCACGCTGGTGCTTGCCATCTTAACATCCAAAATACGCATAAAGATGATATATGCGTATCACTCAGAGTGCAACCGTTGGCTATTGAGAAGTATCCGCACCCCAAAACCGCAGCGAATGATACTTGCGACGCAACCGACCGCCATCAGCCCCGGTGTTGTTGTCTGGGACGCCGGTCCTGTATCCCGTTCTCAGATCAAAGCGTATGACAGCAAACTTCCTTAGGGAATGAGCAGGTAGCGGGCAGCAAATTGCAGCGATGTTTCTGCCGAGACATTAACTTGTCACTTGACAATTTAAGAGAGTGGAGTATCTAAGGTGCCAAGGAAGAAGCACACATCAAAGGAAATCGAGGCCGTCATCCAGGAGCTCGAAGAGCTGGGATGGAACCTTATTGAGGGCAAGGGGCACGCGTGGGGGATCCTCCGATGCCCGGCCAACGATAAGGATTGCCGCTGTGGCGAGTTTTGTCAGATGTCTGTCTGGTCGACCCCGAAGAATCCACAGCAGTTCGCGAAAAGGATCCGACAGAAGGCTCTGGCCTGCGTGAAGCTTCAGAAGAACGACGAAGGTAATGCCGATGGCTGAAGAATTCGAATTCGAACTGGTCTTTGCACTCCCCGACGGAGAGCACGATGCGTTTTCGCTCTCTGACGCGATCTTCGAGGCGGGTTTTGAAGATGCGCTCGTGGGCACCGGTCACGCCGGTCTTCTGGGTGTAGAACTGGAACTTGAAGGGGATGAGGCCGAGAGCGCGATCCTTGAAGCGGCGCGGGCTCTGATCAAGGCGCTGCCGCAAGGCACAGTCCTGCGCGAGGTCCGTCCCGACCTGGTGTCTCTCGCGGATGTCGCCGAGAAGCTCGAGATAAAGCGACAGGCGCTCCAGCAGCGCAAGATGCCCCTCCCCGTTGCGGGTGGCCTCTACCGCATCGATGAAATGATCGAGGTTCTGATGGAGGCCGCAAACCCGGCAAAGGGGCAGCGTCGTCCGCGCTTTAACCTGGCTTCCGCCGCGAAGTGGTTTCGTGCGGGCCCCGCGGCCCGCAGGGTGAACGCCCAGTTGACGATGCGTGAGATCGACCCTGCGACGATTGAGCGAGCCCCTCGACCAGAGCGCGACGACCCTGGCTTTCTTCACCCGTGACAATGGTCGGCTCAAGGCCGTGGCCACAAGACACCATCGCGACATTCTTTCGTGTCGCCCGCATGGCGGCTCAGCCAAGCCCGAATTTCTCGCCCGTCTCGCTGACGTTTGCTTCCGAACCGGACATCTCCGCCTCCAACCGCTCGAGATCACTCACGGCGTCCTGAACTCGGGCGACGTCGTTTTCGGACGCAGCCTCCACCTCCAGATCTGTCTGCCGCCCGAACTCCATCTCCATCTGCCGCTGATCATCCGCAAGAACAGCGGCGCGGCCGCGCCGAGGCGCTTGAGCCGGACCGGACTCAAGGGGTGCAATCCCTCCGCCTTCTGTTAGCCCCATCCTGGCCTCGAAATCACGTTCCGTGAGACCTGACCCCCGCGGCGCCGTGGGCATCGCCCTGACGCTCAGGGGCAATTCCCCCATCGGAGGGACCGGCCCCGTCGGGAAGGGTAGCTCCCCCTCCTGGGCGGCATGGATGCCCTTGAAGAATGGGTCCTCGAAATACACCACGCGCTTGGCCCGGACCGGCATCTGGGCGTCCACGACGACGACGATCTCGTCGAGCGGCAGGCGCCGCGCCTCATCCTCGGGCAGGAGCGACACCTCCTCCGTCCGCTCCGATTGGCTGCGGCCCTCGAACGGGTTCTTCCCGACCGCGCGGGACCGCGTGACGACGGTTTTCGTGGTCTTGCCGACCGCCTTGCTCAGCTCCTCGACGGTCTTCTCGTCGGAGGGCGTCAGGTAGAGCTTGATCCCGGCGTTGCCCTGCAAGGCGCGCCGCGTGTTCTCGCCGTAGATATCGTCGATGGCCGGGATGGTCTGGGTCACCACCGCGAGATGCCCGCGATAGGCGCGCAGCACCTCGATGCTCTCGGCCACGATCGGCATCTTTCCGAGCCGGTTGAACTCGTCGAGCATGATCATAACCGGCCAGGGCTCGTCCGGACCCGGTTCCTTGTCCTGAAGCGCCGACAGCAGGTCCGAGAAGAAGAGCCGGATCAGAGGTGCGAGGGGTTTCACCATGAGGGGCTGGACGACGAGGTAGACGCTGAAGGGTTTCTTGCGGATCGTCCGGAAGTCGAAGTCCGAGGTCGCCGTCGCATCGTCGATCGCCGGGTTCTGCCATTGATCGAGGCCCGAGGTCATCAGGAGCGAGACATAGGATGTCAGCGTATCGTTGTTGGTGGACGCCAGCCGTGTGAAGATCAGCCGCGCCGCGGCGTTTTGGACCTCATGGGCGCGCGCGAGATATTCCTTCTGCTTCTGCCCGCCCGAGGCGGCGATGCGGTATATCTCGCCGAGCGTCGGCCTGCGGCGTTGGAACGCGAGTAGCCCGGCCGCGACGAAGAGATCGATCCCCCCTTTGAGAAGCCCCTGAACACGGTCGTTGTCGTTCTGCAGGAAGAGTGTGGCCAGGAGCTGCAACTCCATCTGCTGGCGGGCCGGGTCTTTGAGCTCATAGATGCGCAGAAGTGGGTTGTAGCGATGCGTCCGCCTGTCCTCCCAATCCGTGGGCGCGAAGCGGAACACTTCGTCACCCTGCGCCGCCCGGTGGCGGGCCGAGGCCTCGAAGCATTCTCCCTTTACGTCGAGCACCACCGCTGAGCCCTGCCAGGTCAGGAGGTTCGGAATGACGAAGCCGGTGGTCTTGCCGCGCCCGGTCGGCGCTACGATCAACGCATGGGGAAAGGTCTTGGAACACAGGAACGGCGCACGCGAGCTTGGCTTTCCAAGCTTGCCGATCACAAAGCCCGTGCCCGGCGCGCCGAAGAAGCCGTTCCGCTTCATCTCGCGGCGGGTCTGCCAATGGGTATAGCCGAACCGGGTGAGCGCCGAGCCCGACATCGCAAGGCTCATCATGAGGCCCGCCACCCCGGCCCCGCCCATGATCAGGTTGATCAGGCGGAAGTCGTCGGGACGGGCGGCCCCGATGGCGCGGTAGTTCTGCACGATATAGAAGAAGTCGATCTCGGCCCGGAAACCCAGGTCCCGGAAACTGATCACGGCCGAGGCGATGACATAGCCGATCGCGATAGCGACCAGTGTGACCAGCGCGACGCCGAGGGCGAGGCGGCCCTTCCCTACCCCTCCCATCAGTGCGTCTCCCCGCGCTCGGTCTCGCCATCGACAAGATCGGCGCGGTGGAGCTCGAACTCGCGGTCGGCGATCTCCTCGACCACGGCGCGGGTCGCCTCGCTGTTGGCGGTGGCCGCGTCCGACTGCAGGTAGGTCTTCGCGGCGTAGAGCCGATCGAGACGGTCTTCGATCTGGGTCTTCAGCACGTCGACATCCCCGTCCCGCAGCCGGTCGATCTGCGCCGCGTCGAGCTCGCGCTCGACGGCGTCGCGGTAGGTCAGTCGCTGACCGTCGTCCTGGAACGGCGACTGCAGATTGCCGGCCCGTTCATGGTCGACGACCCGCCGGATGTCCGGATCGGCGATCGGTGCCCCCTCGACAGCGTCCCCCTCGCGCGCGTCCGAAAGCCGCCCGTCGCGCAGGTCGAGCGCCACCTCCCGCAACTCGTTGTCGCGGCGGACCTGGTTGAGGGCCTCGGTGTCGCGCAGATCGGTGACGGCCGCATAGGTCGCGCCAAGCCCGCGGGCGAGATGCGACGGCATATCGGGATAGCGCGCGCGGAACTCGTCCGTGACGGCATCCGCAACGGGGGTCCGCGCGTCGCGACCTTCCATGATCCGGTCGACTTCGCGGGTGATCTCGCGGGCCCGGGCCTCGTCGGTGATGCGCTCCCGGTAGGGCTCGGACCGGTCGATCACGTCGCCCGGGCGCGCGAGCAGTTCGGGATGCGCATCGAGGTAGCTGCGTTGCTCTTCTTCGATACGCCGCTCCGCGCGGGAGACGATCTCCCACTCCCGCGCCTCGATCTGGTCTTCGGTCAGACCTTCCGAACGCATGTCCTGGCGGATGGCGCGCTCCATGTCCTCAGTGGCGTCCCGATGATAATGGACCCTCTCCGTCACGGTGCGATCTTCCACGACACCGTCCTCACGCAAGACCCCTGCCCGCTCCAGCGCGACGCCGAGCTGGACATGGGCCCGGTTGAGGGTCTCGCGCGCCGTCTCCAGATCCGCGCGGCGCTCGAGGTTGAGACCGTCCCTCTCGGCCACCCGCGCCAGATCGTCAGCGATCCATTGCCGCTCGAGCGCGGCGTTCTGCGCGCCGGTTTCCATCCGGGCGACCACCACGGACGAACTGATCCCGGTCCCGCGCAGCGCGGTGTCGACCTGCGCCCGCACCTCGGGGTCTCGCAACCGGTCGAGCCGGGCCGCATCGATATTGGTCTCGGAATAGACCCCGCCCTCCGAGGGCTTTTCGGTCAATGTCACGGATCTGAGCCCTAGCGGCTGCATATGCGCGAGCCGCGACTGGATCTCGTTGAGGCTGCGCTCGAGCCGCGGCCGTTCGGCCTCCGGCTTCGCATCGATCATGCCCTGGACGCGCGCGACCTGATCGGCATAACGGGTCCTCAGATCCTCGAACGATTGCTCCTCTGCCATGTAGACGCCTCCTTCCAAAGTCAGCTTGCCGCCCTTGGCCAGAAGCTCTCCCGAGCGGAACAGGGCATCGGCGATGTCCTCGCGGTTGTCCGCAGAGGCCTCAGCGGCAAGCGAGTGATAGATGATCCGGGTGTTTGCGATCTCTTCAAGGGCGCGATCAAGATCGGCCCCGACCCGTGGCCGTGGCTCCGCGGCCCGCCCCTCAACCTTGGCCGCATAGACCTCGCGGGTGCGCGGCGGGTAGTGCACGACACCCCGATCGAGCCGCCGCGTGGCCTCCAGACGCACGCCGAACCGCTCGGCCTCTTCCACCATGGCGAGGCGGAAATCGTCGTAGTTGAACCGGTGATCGCGACCCAGGAAGAAGAACTCACCCTCCTGCGACCGGCGATTCAAAACTATATGTGCGTGGGGGTGATCGCGATCCTCATGCACCGCGATGATGTAGTCGAAATGTCCCTCTTCGGACTGAAAGAACCGCTCGGCGACATTGGCGGTGATGTCGCGCACGTCCTCGCCCCGGGTGCCGATCGGATAGGACATCAGCATATGCGTCGTCTGTCCGAGCTTGGGCTTGAACCCCGCACTCCAGCGCTTGGCGAACCGCTCCGTCAGGTCCTTGATCTCCGATCCCTCAAGCCTCGTCTTCCCGTCCAGGAACCCGCTGCTGTCCACGATATGCGAGGACTTGGTGGTGAGGTAATCAAGCTGGTTCATGAGCTGGGATTTGGTATGCGTGCCCCCGCCCCGGATCGCCTTGAAGACCGCCGCACGATGCCCCGCAGCGGCGCGCACGAGCTGCCTCTGCCGGGACGCCTGCAGCCCTTGCATCGAGCCCCGTATCCGGCTCCAGCCATCCCGGAAGATCTCTCCGGTGACGTCATGGACGGCATCATTCAGCCGCATGGGCAAACTCCCTCAGAGCGGCAGTGGCGGAGAGCCGCATCCCATCCCGACGACGGCGCAAAAGCAGGTCGATCTCGTCAGCGGAATCGAGGATGAACCGCGCCAGCGCACGCATCTGCACGAGGCGCAGTTCGGACAACTCTGCGTTCGGCGCGGAGCCTTCCCCCTGCCCCTCCCGGCTGGCTTTCATCATCTGCTTGGCGACCTGCACGACGCCGTTGCCGACCTCGTGCAAGGAGGCCCGGTAGCGCGCCATCTCAGCCGCCAGATTCGCGTCCGGAACGAACGTTCCCCCCGCCGCCTGGATCAGCCGCCGGACCCCCTCCGTGCGGGTCTCGATCCCCGCCGCGGACAGCACCTCATCCAGCGCAGCAAGCTCTTCTGGTGTCAGCTTCACCGTCACCGCGGCCGTCGCCACGGCCGCATCCTTCTGGCGTTCTTCGTCCGCCTTCAACGTGTACTGGATGGCCCGCGGCGTGACCCCGAACCGCTCCGCGAGCGCGGAAGTCCCCACACCTGCTGCGGCCTCGCGGATAATCTCCGCCCGCTCCGTCTGTGTCAGTCTCTTGGTCCGGCTCATACGAAGAAAGCCCCCCTATTTCCTGCCACCTTCATACGAGGCCGCCTCTACCATACGAACCTATATAAACGTGTCAATGATATACTATTGTATAGATGGAGCGCTGGCGGCCTCGTATTCCGTTTTCCGCCGAGCGGCCCCGGTGAAACCGGGGGCGCGAGGCCGCGGCCCGAAGGGTCGCCAGCCCCCTTTCCGTGAGCGCACCGGCCGCCTTTTTTACGCCCGCGCCGGAGGGTCTGGCCGAACACGCAGGTGTTCGGACGGACGCGAGGGGCGGCGCGCCTTCCCCCCGACGGGGCTGACAGACAGGGTCAAGGGAGGCCAGATTTGGCCCACCAAATCTCTGCCGCAAAAACCGGCAGGCCCCGCCTGACTGTTTTTGGGGATGGCCCCCTTGAGGCTGGCTGGCAGACCTGTTCGCGGCTCTTTCACCTCCTCCCGTCAGGACCGTTCTGGGTCCTGACGGGAGGGGTCGATGCGCAAGTCGACAGTCAGAAGGGCCGCCTTTTGGCGGCCCTTCGGGGGTGCGATCAGTCCTGCGGTTCTTTCGAGCTGGGCGGGAACATCACCAGTTCCTGGACGGCGACCGGGAAGTCGAGCTTGAGGCTGAAGAACTCCGTTCCGTCCCCGGTCCGGGTGTTGCGGAACATCGCGCCGACGCGCTGGAAGCGGGTGCGGACCTCGCCCTCGGCATCGGTGAACTTGACGGGGACGGTGGCAACGTAATGGGTGGTCATCTGGGTCTCTCCTTTTTGCGATGAGGATCACCTGGCACGGGGAGCCGAGGGTCGGTCGCAAGCGCAAATGCGGAGGGTCCGCGACACCCGGAGTGGAAGCCGTATTTGCTCTTGCCGACGCTAAAGCGGAGGGACCGGACGACCCGCCCCCGTGCGATCCGAAAGTGTGAGCAAAGAGGCGTGATCCGGGTGGCTCGCCCGCATCTAAAATGCCACCGTCCAGATCAAGGTCGAATGCCAGGTGCGAGAGCCGAGAACGATGTCTGCATCCACGTCGGTGCGATGGTTTGGAAGCCCCGGATCGGCTGGGCACGGCTATCTGCCGCAAGGTCGCATTCCCCGCCCGACCCGAAACGGGAGCATGTTTGATGCCAGCGATCCGAGCAGGATCGGGCGCAACTGCATTGTGCTGAACGGTGTCCCCTCAGTCGTAGGTCGAACGATGACCTGTGATCCCCATTCGCCGAATACCGCACTCCGACCCGATAGTTTCGACGAGCGGGCAGGCGCCCAAATCCTGACCTCCTTCGCGGACACCCCGACGCCGCAGACACCGACCGGCCACGGACCATGAGAACGACGAAATGGCCGCCCGAAGGCGGCCTCTTCTCTCACTGCTCGGTCTTCTTTTTCGCGGGATCCGCGACCCGCATCACGGTCAGCCCTCTTGCCTCGGCCTTCTGCCCGAGGTTCAGCGCGACCCCGTTGCCGCCGAAGAGCACGACCCCGGTCGCGGCGAACTTGTCGTCCAGCATCTCGTCGTTGCATTTGAACGGCGCGGCACGTCCATACGCAGACCAGCGCGGATCGAACCGCGCCTGCGCGACCCCCCGGGCGCGCGCCCACCTCGCCGCGATCATCTCGGCCCCGTGCTTGCCACCCTTGTGGCAGAGGAAGATCTCCTGATTGCGGTTTTGCCGGATCCGGTCCCGAACCTTGTCGAGCGTGGTGAAGATCACGTCGATGTCGGTCCAGTCGGTGGCGCCGGAGACGATCAGGGGCACCCCTTCGACCTTCGACTTCGCGGCTGTCTCGCGATCGTGCTGCTCGAGCAGCTGCCGGGCCTCGAAGACCGCGCCGGTCTCCTGCGCCCGGACGCTCGCGCGCGAGCCTGCGGCCGGGATGAAGGCGTGGCCGGTCTCGACCTCGTAGCATTCCGCCGCCGCCTCGGCCATCGTCTCGACGGCTCCGACGATTTCCCTCAGCTGCAGGAAGCGGACTTGGGCCTCTTCGAGGGCGGTCTCTGCGATCTCCGATCCGTCGTGCGATTTGGCCAGGGCGCCGATCTTGTCGGCGGTCCGGTCGACCTCCTTCGTCAGGGCCACCTTGCGGCGCTGCAGGATCGTGGCGAGCCCGTGCGCCAGCGGTTCGATCTCGGCCTCGAGCCCGGTGCCCCGCAGCTGGCCGAGCAAGGTCTCGAAGGTCTCCCGGACGATGCTGTCCTTGAGCAGGTCGTCCTCCGGGATCGGCAGGACCGCGCCCTTCTCGGTCAGCCCGTAAAGTTCGATGGTCTCGTAGGCGGTGGCTTGATCGTAAGACATGTCGGTATCTCCAGATGTTTGAGGCGCCACCACGTGAGTGTGGGGGCATGGCCGAATGTCTGGTTCACCGAATCTGTCCGGGTCAGGGACGGCGCAGCCGCCGGCTTGCCGGGCGCAAAAGTTTTCCGGGCGCATCGCCAACCACGGGCGCGCCGTCGACCACTGGGCTGACACCTCCGCGCGCACCGCCCTCGCCGAAAAGTTTTGCGATCCTTGAGGCGGGCTGATTTGGGGGCCATCCGGAGGATATGCTTCCGCGCTCATGTGTGTGTGAATGACGGTAGGTTTGCCCGACGCGAGCAGGCAAGCGGCGCGACCGGACGCGGCAGACGGATGGAGCGGCGGGATCGTTTTGGCCCCGGCCAAAACAGACCAGAGCGCAATCCGGCGCAGCGGCCGGGGAGCGACGTGCTCGCGAGACGGGCAAACCGGGATGCCGGGTGCGACGCCGCGGTGAGGCCGCATGGCCGAATGCGCGATCGGCCAAGGGCCGATATCTCCCCTGCGACAAGCGAAGCCGAGCAGGGGAGAGCCGTCAGGCTGGTGGTGACCACCGCGCCGCATGCGAGACGCATCGATCACGTTTGAAGCTCACCACCTGCGAGCCGACCTTCCTGGTCTGCGTCCTTGCGGCACCGCCCACGCTGGCTGTCAAAGCGCCTCGATGTCTCGTCGCGCGACCGCTGCGAGTTTCGGAAGGCCTGCCCGTGTGAGATCGAGAAGAAATTCGCTCACGGTCATGCTCGGGTTCCTGTAGCGGCGGCGGACCCGCCCGAGCGCACGAGCAGCTTCGACGGGAAAGAGCTCGTATGTGTTCACGAGCATATCATCGGCGCCCAGTACTGGGATGTCATAGTCGTCAAGAAGACCTGACGGGAAATCGCGCAAGTTTTCAGTGACAATGACTTGGGCGGAACATCGGATCGCGGCCGCGAGGACGTGTCGATCATCCTTGTCCGGCATATCGAGGCCGTCGATCAGAGACATATGTCCCGTCACGAAGCATTCGTCGAAGGTCTGCCGGATCATGCGGGCTTGAGAATTTATGCTGTCCTCGAGCGATGGCTTCAATTCGATCAGGTTCTCTGTCCATTCGGCCATGATCTCCTCCGTGAAACGGGCACGGAACAGACCCTCGTGCGCGAATGTGAGCAGCACATCCCGGACGCGAAACGGAAACAGGACGTTCGCGTCAAGGATCACGACAAAGGGATTGGCGACGATACTCAAGCTGCGTCAAACTCCTGGCCGAGCCGAGCGAGCTCGTCGAGCGCGTCCTCACGCTCCTGACGCTTTCGGTCACGGTAGGCGGTCAACGCTTCGAGCGGGACGCGCCTGTGCTTGCCGACTTCCTCGAATTCGATTTCGCCCGCCTTCAAGAGCTTCGTGAGATGCGGCCGAGACACATTCAGCATATCCGCTGCCTCTTGCGTGGTCAGCATCGTGCCGACCGGGACGAGGGTCACCATATTGCCGGAGGCCACATGACCCAGCAGGTCGATGATTAGATGGCCGACGGCGGGCGCGATGTGAACATGGTCCCCATCCTGACCTGAAACCTTGAGGTTTCCGTCGGCATCCATCGCGATGGCGATGGCCGTGGCCGCATGCGCAGCAGAGCTGATTTCTTCTGGAGTAGGAAGGCGCTTCTCCAAGCCCTTCTCAACCTCCGCGTGCGTGGTGTCGGTCATGGTTTTCTCCCTTGGGTTTGATGCAGATATGCGCCCGTAGACCATCCCCTTCAAGAGAAATAAGCGAAACAACCGAAATAAGCGTAAATGCGCTTTGCTTCGCCGCGCAGCGCATCCCGCCAATGTGAACGCGCGACCAACCGGGCCGTCCGCGCAGGTTGCTGCGGCTGTCTCGCAAGCGCACGTCCGCATCGTATCCGCCACTAACGTCAACCCCAGAGTCGATGATCTGGCCTCACGCTCCGATCAGGCCCGCTGCCCGCATGCTGAACGCGGCTTTCTCCCGACCAAAACCGACGATTAGATGGTCGTGGACGGTGATCTCCATCACCCGGCATGCGTCAACGATCTTCCGGGTCATGTCGATGTCGGCCTGGCTCGGCTGCGGATCGCCGGAGGGGTGGTTGTGGCACAGAATGATTGCTGAGGCATCGAGGACCAGCGCGGCGCGAAGAACCTCGCTGACATAGACCGGCACATGGCTGACACTGCCGCGGGACATGACCTTGTCGCGGATCAGCTTGTTTTTTCGATCAAGGAGCAGCACCCGGAAGGTCTCGACCCGTTCCCGAACGGCGGTGAGCGCGAGATAGTCGGTCAGTTTGTCCCAGGACTGGAGCGCCGTGGTCGCCCGCACATGGCGGCGCAGGATCGCTGTCGCCGCATCGATCATGGCGATCTCTTGTTCGGAAAACCCCGCAGCGGGTGTCACCGCGGCGTCTGAAGTGTTGTGTGACATTAGTACATTCCCAGTCATGAGAAGTGGAGCGGAAGGGCCGGGGGTCAGATGAAGCCGGCGATGACGAGGCCCGATTTCATGGACGGTCGGCCGCAGAGCTCGCAAAACCCGGCCCTCTGATCGGGCTCAAGCTCGGCGGTGTAATCGCATCCGGGCGCCATGCAGATCGCAGGAACGAGACTGTAGAGCGCGCAGTCTTCGAGGAAGTCGACGATATCGCTGTAGCCTTCGGTCTCGGCCAGCGTGATCAGCTTGGGATGGTCGAAGTTGAACATGGGATTTTCCTTTCTCTCGGATGGAATGGGAAAAGGGGAACCGCGATCCCGCGGCTCCCCTCCCGGGACCGGCCTCTCTGGGCTGGAGTGCGCGCCCGCTCAAAACCGTTTGAGCGGGCGCGCCGTGCGGGGTCTCCTACCCCACGAGGGCCATGCCGGTGCTGCCCGGGCGGTCCGGCGCGGCGCTCTCGACGAAGGGGATGATCGAGAAGGTCTGGCCGCCGCGTTGCTCTTCGTTCTGTACCGCGTTCACGCGCAGATCGCCGTCGGGCGTGTTGATGAGGAGCGAGACGTAGTCGTTCCCGGTCCGGCTGCTCCGGGCCATCCAGGCCGAGCCCACGCGGATCGGCGTGCCGCGCGGTGAGCTGACCTCGATCCGGTAATCGGGATGGGTCTCTTCGGTCTTGTAGGTGTTCTCCACGAGGATGAAATCGAGGTCGAACATCATGTTGGCGATGTATCCCGCGAAGGCGTTGTCGGCATCCATCGCGGTCAGCTCGCCCGAGATCGAGCCGGACTTCATGGTGCCGTTCGAGACCAGCGGGATGACCTCGTATTCGCCGCTCTGTGCCTCCCGCGCCTCCTTGGTCTGCACCGCGTTGACCCGGAACGGGCCGAGGCCGACATCGATCTGCATCGACAGGTAAGGATTGCCGGTGGTGTTGCCGATCTCGCTCCAGGCCGTGCCGATGCGCACCTTGCGCCCCGACTTGTTGACGGCGGTGACGTCGAAGTCCGGGCTGCGCTCGGACATCTTGGTCCGGGTCTCGAGCTGGATCGCGATGTCGAACCGCGAGGAATGGATCATGCCGGTGAAGGCTGCGGCGGCGGTGTCGGCGGTTTTGATCAGGGTTCCTGCGAACATGGGTCTTACCTTCCTTAGGTTGCGGGGTCTGACCTCGTGCCAGCACCCCGGTTTGCTTTCCGACCCCTCATGGGATCGCAAAAACCAGAAGCCCTCTTTTTCTTTCTCTCCTGCCGGTCAGTCCGCGGCAGCGCTCGGGCGACGGCCTTCGATCGCCACACGCGTGGCTCCCTTGACCGCCCGAAGTATTTGCCCCCGCCTGGGCCACGAAAAAGTCCGCCTCCCGCCCGTTCAGCCTCTGGCCCGCGTGATCGGTGAGCCCGATGGCATTGCCGTTCGGCGTGTAGATGACGAGGTACTGACCGAGACGGTCCTTAATCACGCGGTAGCTTTCGTTCGCCCAATGGACCGTCGTGCCGGCCTCCACAGCCGCCCTGATTTCTGCGAGTGTCATCTGGCTCTCCATGTCGATGTGATGTTGGGTTGGCGCGCAACCCGACGGGAAGGTCGGGTTGCGGCAAGGTGTCGATCGATCTGATCCATCTGTCGGTCCGGCGAAGGGCGCGGGGACGGACCTCGTCCTCTGGTCCCGCGACGCCGCAAAGACCGTGCCTGTTCAGGCGGCCCGGTCTGAAGAGTTGGCGGTTGCCGACCCGACGATCCGACCGAGGATCGCGGCGACATCGATCCCCTCCCCGTGCGGCACGAAGACCCGGAGCTGGAAGGCGATGATTTCGGTAAAGCATCCCATGGCCTTCAGCCCGTCGATCGCCCCCCGATCCGCCCCGTCGATCTCGAGGCGCGCCCCGCCCGCGACGCGGCGCCGGGTCAGGGTCAGCCCGCGCCCCAGATCGACCGGGGCGGTGGAGCCCAGAGCGGCCGTCAGCATGTCCCCCGGTGTCTTCGGCGCACCGACCATGAACCGGGCGCGCAGGGCCGCGGCCCCGTCCTCGCTAACGGTCCGGCCGATCATGCTCCCCCACCCCTCGGGCGTGACGCGGTAGATGCGCTCGTTGCCCGAGGGGATGTCCTTCCAGATCGGCAGCAGCAGCCCGGTCAGCAGATAGAGCTTTGTCGTGGTGGTCGTCGGCAGGGTATCGGCTTCTTCGTCCCAGAGGCGCATGAACGCGTCGCGGTCGATCTCTTCCCAGGCCGAGGCCTCGAACTTCGTCTCCTCGAGATAAGACGACCCCGTCGGCCGCGTTACCTTGCGCATCAGCGTGACAATCTCCTCGTCATACATCTGCATGGGACGGGAGGAGACGAGCGCCGCGCGGCCGGAGGCACGATTGACCATCGGCAGTTTGTCGGGGGTTCTCTCCAGCGCCTCTGCGGCAGAGAGAACACGAACAGGATCCGTCACCTCGAGCCCGATGATCCGTGTCACGGCCCCGGAGCGCGGACAGGTCCAGAGATCCTCCGCCGAGACCTGCTCAATCCTCTCGCCACGCAGCGTCTCCACCCCGAGGTCGAGCGTGCCGGCGGCGCGGGCCCGCTCGGTCTGATCGGCGATCCGGGACATGAACTCGGCAAAGAGCGCGTTCTGCATGTGGATCGGCAGGGCCAGCACCCGGTTGAGAAACCGCTGGATAGGCGGCAATTCCTCAAGCAGCACGCCGTCCTGGTCGATCAGCCGCAGCGCCGTCCAGTCGGAGAATGTCTCGTAGGTCATCGCGCGGGCACGCCCGGCCGCGAGGTCGGCCAGGTAGCCGCGCAGCGCGCCCCGCGCAATCGCACTTTCCAGATTATCCTCTTCGCGAAACATGCCCTGCGAACCGGTCTCGCGCTGGCCCTTGGTGAGCGCCCCCAGCTGATCGAGCCGCCGGGCGATCGTCGAGGTGAAGCGCTTCTCGCCATGCACGTCCGAGGTGCAGACCCGAAAGAAGGGCGCGCTGACCTGGGCGGAGCGATGCGTGCGGCCAAGCCCCTGGATTGCCGCGTCGGCCCGCCAGCCCGGCTCCAGCAGGTAGTGCCGCCGCCGCTTCTGGTTCCTGGCGGATCGAGCGGCGTGATAGGATCGGCCCGTGCCACCGGCATCCGAAAAGATCAGGATGTCCTTCTCGCCATCCATGAAGGCGCGGGTTTCCGAGGAATTGCTGCTGGCGCTGCGCTTCTCGATGAAGAGCGCGCCGTCCTGCGATTTCAGCGGACGGATGGAACGTCCGGTGACTTCGGCCACGGCCTCGTCGCCAAAGGCCCAGAGGATCTGGTCGAGCGCCGAGGGGATCGGTGCCAGCACCATGAGGTCCTCCATTGCGGCGTCTCGCAGAGCGAGCGCCTCGCGCGAGACGACCAGCGCCCCGTTCTCATCCCGCAGCGGCTCGGCGATGACATTGCCGTCGATCTCGACAAGCTTCTGGGCGTGGATCGGAAAGGCCTGTTCCAGATAGGAGAGCACGTAATCCCGAGGCGTGAGCGCGCCTTCGACCAGCGCGTCGTCGGGGTCCATCGCCTCGAGCCGACGCTTCAGCAGGCTTTCGCCCGTCGAGACCACCTGGATCACACAGGCATATCCTGCGGCGACATCTTCCTCGATGGCGCGGATGATGGTCGGGGCCTTCATCCCCATCAGCAGATGGTTGAAGAACCGCTGCTTGGTACTCTCGAACCGGGATTTGGCCGAGGCCCGGGCGGCCGAGGCATTGGTTTCGCCGGAGGCATCGTTGACTCCGGTTGCGGTCAGGGCCGCCTCAAGGTTCTGGTGGATGGTCCGAAAGGCCCCTGCATAGGCATCGTAGATCTCGATCTGGGCCGGGGTCAGCGCATGCTCCAGCACGTCGTATTCCACGCCGTCAAAGCTCAGCGCCCGCGCCGTGTAGAAGCCGAGGGTCTTGAGGTCACGCGCCACCACCTCCATGGCCGCGACACCGCCAGCCTCCATCGCCGCAACGAAACTCTCCCGGCTCGGGAAGGGATACTCCGCCCCCGGCCCCCAGAGGCCGAGGCGAGAGGCATAAGCGAGGTTCGAAACATTGGTGGCCCCGGTCGCCGAGACATAAAAGACCCGCGCCCGAGGGGCCGCGAGCTGCAACCGCAGGCCCGCAAGGCCCTGCTGCGAGGGTTTGACGCCTCTCCCCTCGTCGGAACCGGCGGCGTTCTGCATCGCATGCGCCTCGTCGAAGGCCAGGACGCCGTCAAACTCTTCACCCATCCAGTCGAGGATCTGCTCAAGCCGGGTCTGTCCGGATTTGCCGACGGACCGCAGGGTGGTGTAGGTCACGAAGAGGATGCCGTCGCCCATGGCGATATCCTGGTCCGGCTTCCATTTCGAGAGCGGCTGGATATCGGCGGGCGAGCCGCCGAGATCGGTCCAGTCGCGGATCGCGTCCTCGATGAGCGTGGCCGACTTGGAAATCCAGACCGCCTTGCGCCGACCGGCGAGCCAGTTCACCAGGATGAGCCCCGCACATTCCCGACCCTTTCCGCATCCCGTCCCGTCGCCGAGGAAATAGCCAAGGCGATAGGCACGGGCCTCCGGATCAGCGTCCGCCCGCACCATCCGCGTCTGATCGTCCTCGATCGTGAACCGGCCCGGCAGGTCACGCGCGTGCGCGTCATTGGCCATGAGGATAGTCTCGAGCTGCGCCTCCGAGAGATGGCCCTCCTCGATGAGCCGAGCCGGAAGGCGCAGCTCCTTGGCGGCAGAATTTGACGGCACCGGCGGCGCGACCGAGGCCATGGCGATGCTTTCGACGAGTGGCGTCGGGTGTTCCTGTGCGCCGGCGATCTCGATCCGCTGCGGGCGGTAGCGTGCATAGATGTCTGACACGGGGGTGTTTTCGCGGGCCGCCTCAAGCGGGGTGAAGGTGAGCGGGATCGCGGCGCTTGATGTCGAACTGGAGGTGCGAGATGCGGGAGCCATGGGCTTGCGCGTTGTGCGCAAGCCACCCTGCCGCCGGATGTGCCGGACTTGCGTTCGGGTCTGGATCGGCGTGGCAGGTCGGCACTTGGCGATGTCATCGACGATCTCCTGAGCCGCTTCAAGGTCGGCGACCTCAGAACGGAGCATCTCGACCTCGCCCTCCACCTTGTCGAAGACCATGAGCTGGGTCTCCACGGTGGTGCCGAGCTTGCGATAGACATGACCCGGGAGTGTGAGAGCGAGAAGCGGGTGTGCGATATCCGACGCCCGGGCCCAATGGGCCGCGTCCCGCTCGGGCGTAAAGCCCGTCGGCATGATCGCCACGAGACGTCCGCCGGGCGCGAGACGCTTGGCGGCAGAAATCAGGTGCTTGGCCGCGATGTGTCTGTCGCGCGAGCGATCGACCGAAGAGGCGAAGGGCGGGTTCATCACGATGATGCCCGGAAGCTCGGAGACCGCCAAGAGATCATCGATATGCTCCGCATCGAAGCCGGTGACCTCGCTGTCAAAGACCACCTCAAGGAGCGCGCGGCGGAAGGGATCGATCTCATTGAGGATCACCGTCGCGCCCGCGCGTGCGGCCAGCCCGGCCAGCGTGCCGGTCCCGGCCGAGGGCTCCAGGACGGTTTCGCCGGCGCGGATGGCGGCGGCACGCACGGCCAGAGCCGCATAGGGCAGCGGGGTCGAGAATTGCTGCAGGCGGATCTGCTGCTCGGAACGCCGGGTCTCCGTCAGGAGTCGCGCGGCAATCGATCTGGCAGCCGTGGTTGCGTCTGATCCGCTGGCGCGCATGGTCTCCATCACGGCGGCAGCCTGCATCGTGTCGTAGGCCATCCGCCAGGACCAGGCGCCACCGGCATCGCTGCCGCTGAAGGCCTCGCGCATGATCCGGGCCAGCGTGGAGCTCCGGAGGGGCTGGCTTTCGAGTTCGATGCCAATCTCCGACAGCGCATGCCGAAGGAGGGCTTTCGTCGGGATTGAGGATGCGGGGTTCAGGCGTCGGTCGGCCATTTCATTTGTCCTTTGGGTCAGGGTCTAAATTCCAAAGAACAAGACGCCCCCTTTCCCTTTTGGAGGATGGAGGCGCTTGAGAGCTCGAATTGGGGCGGTTCAGGGAAACGAGCAGGAGCAATCGCGAGCGTAGCGCGTCGGCGATATCTCAGAGAGGCTGTTGCCGCGAGAAGAACTCCGCCAGGACCGGGCTCGCATCGCCTCTGGCGGAGCCGAGAAGCACGGATCCTGCCAACGAGGCTTTCGACAGTCGTACGAGACCGCCGGTCCCCTCCATGCGGTAACATCGGCGTTTTTGCCGCCCGCAACGATAATGCGTCACCGTAACGACCTGGCAGGTGCCGCCGTCGGTCAGCGTGACCGGCGCGGCAAGTTTGATCCTGTCGCCTTCCGCGTAGTCCGGGATCGCCGCCCAGTCCCGGCAGCGCTGGCGCCAGGCATGGGCATGGCTGTCCGGGTCCTTCAACTCGGACAGCAGTGCCAATAGGCTCAGCGGCGCCCGCGACTCCACCGGCCCGGCGCTCTCCTCCATGTCCTTGTAGCCCCAGCATCCGTCATCGTAGCGTGTCAGGAAGATGGCAGCGAAGGTGATCGACCCGTCCTCATCGGTCAGATAGGTGGCATCCTCGATCGCTGAGCTGTCGAGGCGCGTGACCCTCGCGGCGGCGTACCATGTCGATCCGACCTTGCTGGCCCGGACCAGGACCGTCCTGTGGGTATCGCTCTCGAAGCTACAGATCCGGGTGATTTCTGCCTTTTCGTCGGCATGGGATTTGACGCGGCGGTCGGTATAGAAGAGCCAGCCCATTTCAGGGTCCTTTCTCTTGAAAATATGGTTTGTCGCCAATGCCCCGAGAGGACGCAGCCTGCAGGGCATTGGCGATGCGGGTGTAAGAAAGGCCGGGTTACGCCGCCCGCCGATCCCCGACCTCGATCAGCGCGTCGAGCGGCACCCGGTAAGGCAGCATCTCGTCAAAATCCTCGCAATTGCCGCGGTTCTGTACGATCGCGTGGGTGTCGGTGGCGTCCTTGAGGATCACCCGGAACGTGCCGCCAAGCCCGGAAGGCACATCGTAGGCGCCGCCGATCAGGTAATCGGCCGCCCGGCGCAGGAAGACGCGGATCGTGTGTCCATCGGTCGCCAGCCGGATGGTGTCGTGCCCACGGTCGATGAGCATTTGCACGTCGTCGAGAATATCGGTGTAAAACTGTCCCGTCAGGTCACGGAATGCCGCCTGCCGGGCGGCCATCCAGTCCCGGTCCCGGAACGGGTCGATGCCTTGGGCAAAGGCGAAGGACGGATCGGCCTGCTCGGTGGTGACGATCCGCGTCGTCGTGCCGTCGATGCCGTTCGAGCGGAGGTGGACCCCGGTCCCGACGATCAGGATCAACGCAGGCAGGCCGACGGGACCGTTCCAGTTCGGCAGGAAGGTCGTGCAACTGCGCGCATGCGCGATCTGGGCCGCGACCTCGGTCGCGGAGAAGGTGAGAAGTGCCATGGGATTATCTTTCGGTGTGATCTGAGAAAGGGTCTGACCCGCGCCGGGCTCGGAGAGCGGCGCGGGTCTTCGGATCGTCAGGCCGCCTCAGAGACGGCTGGCTCTTCGCCGCGCGCGTCGGTCTCGGCTTCGGCCTGTTCGGAGCCGGAGGTCTGCATCATCGGCGGACACCAGGCCGCGACCGCCGCCCGCTGAGCGTCTGTCAGGGTGGCGAAGGGCTCTGCAAAGAGCTTGTCGCAGAAGGCGACAACCTCCTTCTTCGTCGAGGACGCCAGGGTCACCGCCTCCTGTGCGAGCCCCAGTTCCTCGCCGAGGATCTTCAGGAGCCACGCCTTCTTGAAGCGATTGAAGAGCGCCGCATTCGGTGTCCAATGCGCGCGGATGTCCGGCATGATCTCGGCCTCGAAGTCATGCATCAGGCTGTCGTGTCGCCGATCCCTAGCAAAGCACGGCTGCGTCGTCGCCGCGGCGGCGTAGGCCACGAGCTTCGCCTTCTCGCCCGCATCGAGCGCCCGGAAGAGGGCGAACTGATCGGCGGGCGATTTGGCCTCGTCGGCCCAGGAGAGGTCGAGCGCGTCATGCGCCTCCGCCACCTGGTCGAGCGACGTGCCGTCGATCTCCTCCATCTTGGCGTGGCTGCGATATTCCTGGCGCGCATCGACCTTGATCGCGTGGGTGACACTCATGCCGTGGCCCAGCACATCGGTCACCAGCTTGAAGAGCGTGAGGTCCAGCGTAGCCTCCGGATGCATCGCCATTGCCGCGCCGAGCGCCATCGCCCGTTCGGTCTTGAGGTCCTCCGTCAGAGAGGCGGGATAGCTGATCTCGTCGCTCTCCCCGGCCCCCGTGACGTTCGTCGTCGGCGCCGGATTGCTATCGGAGCTCGCGACCTTGTCCTCGGGGCGCACGAGACCGACATGGCAGGTCACCTGACCGTTCGACCAGGCGGCGATCACGCCCGCGCGCGCCAGGTCATCGGCGCTGTAGGCCTCCTGCAGACCTCTCGCCTCGGATTCGAGATCGTCGACCTTGTCATAGAGCGCGCGATAGGCCTCATCCTCGAGATCTTTCGTCTCCATCTCACGCTCGAGCGTCTCGAGTTCGGCGATGATCTGGTCGAGCCGGGCCTGGCCCCTCTCGTCGGGATCGACCGGACCGGGATAGACGCGGCCGTATTCCGCCATGGACGCATAGTCGTAGCGGATCACAGCCTCCGCCCAGGCAAAGCCGGCGTCGGCCCGCGCCTGTTCCGCGGCTGCGGTAAGCTTTTCGAGAAGGATCGTTTCGACCAGCGCGGTGTCCTCGAGCACCGAATGCTCGTCCAGTAGGTCGGCCGCGATCGCGCCGCCGCGCGCCTCGTACTCCTCGCGGACGAAGGCGCCGATGTCGTCGCTGACCTGGACGCCGCGGGACTTGAGCGCGCTCCGGACCGTGTAGGCCTGGAGGTAACCGTCCTCCCTGGTCAGCGCCTCGAAGACCTCCCGCTGAACCTCCTGGCTCGGATGGTCCGCAAAGGCCTTCATCACGTCGAGAGTGATCGACTTCGCGCGCGCCGCGGCGCGGATATCGGGGTGGATGAGACCGTAGCGCAGTCGCCCCTTCACCGCCGCGACCGTAGTGCCAAACGTCGCAGCGATGCTCTCGAGCGTTTGCCCGTCGACCTCCATCATGCGCGCAAAGGCCTCGAACTCGTCGATCGCGCTCATTGGCGCCTGGGTGATGTTCTCGGCGAGCGACACTGCGGTCGTCAGGTCGCAATCGTCAGGAACCAGGCGGCACTCGACCTTGGTGCGGGCCGTGAACCCCTTGGCGGACTTGTCCGCCACGAGCGTACGGAGCGCCGCATGACGGCGCCCGCCGGCAAGAACGCCGAAGACCCCGTCGATCTCCTGGACGAGGAGCGGCTGCAGCAGGCCCAGCACCGCGATGCTGGCCTGCAGGTCGGCGATATCCTCCGGTGCATAGGTTTCCGGAGATCTGGCACGTACGTTGGCCGGGTGGATCCCGAGATCGCCGATGGCGACGGAGACGGGTTTGAAGCTCAAAGTCATGGGATGTCCTTTCCACGCTATCCGGCCCCCGGGCTTCTCCCGGGCGGCCTGACCGATCCCCCTTCCGGGGATCACATGACAAAAAGCCCGCTTTCCCTTTTGAAGGGTCAGCGGGCCTGTCGATGTTGAAGAGGGAGGTACGCCCCGCCCTACCAGTCGTGGGCCATCATGATGGTCAGCACGCGGACGGTGGTCGCAGGATTGTCCGGGGTCTCGGCGCCGTAGCGGAACTCCGATGCCGCCTCGTAGAGATCAAGTTTCCAGAACACGGTCTCGCCGCGGATGGTGACCGCCCCGAAATCGTGCCAGCCCTCGGGGTCGTTCTCGGGCTCGAAGGCGTCGAATTCCCCCGTGGCCTTCACCGCCTCGGCCATGAACCCGTCTCCGGCCTCCATGAGCGAACGGGTGACATGCATCCGGCCCGGGATCGGCTGGTCTGGGGCAAGCCCCAAGCAGGCGAGCCTGCGGAAGGCATCGTTCTGGGCGGCTATGACCGTCGCATCAGGGGCATCCGTGTCTTTGGGCTGAGGGTGGCTCATGGGTCCGTCCTTTCGGAATGTGTTGAAACCACCAGACCCAAAGCCTGCTTTCCCTTTCGGTGCACCGCCCCCGACCGGTCACATCTCGGACGGCCTGGGGGCAATTCCACGCCCTCATGCGGCCGCCTTCCCCTGCCCCGCCTCCGACGCGGCGACGAGGTAGTCGCAGGCGCGCTGCGCGTCCGCCGCATGCTTGAAGATCGCGCGCTTGTCCGACTTGAGCACGCGTACCCAATTGTCGAGGTACGCCGCGTTCAGCTCCAGCGTATGCGCGGAAAATCCCAGCTTCTGTCCGAGGAAAACGGTGCAGAGCTCGGCCACGACCTCTTCCCGGGCGTAGGCGGTATTGCCGAACCGCGCATCCCCATAGCTTCGGTTCAGCCGGTGTCGCGCCTTGGTCCAATGCCCTAGCTCATGTCCCCAGACGGCATAGAAATTGCGCGGGTCCTCGAAGAGCTCGATCGGAGGGAGATAGATCTTGTCGAGCGCAGGAACATAACAGGCATCACGCCCCGAAAAGCTGACCATCGCGTCGATAGCCTCGAAGAAGTCCTGCATGTGCGGGATCGGCGCACGTTCGGGATACTCCTGCGCATCGGGCGGTACGGGGTGGAACTGCGCGTCCAGGCCTTCGATCTGGTCAGCGTTGAAGACGCGATAGGATTTCAGGAAGGGAATGGCCTTGGAGTCTTCGCGCTCGGCATCCTCGTCGGACGCAGCATCGGCTCCGCGGCGCTCCGCGGTGCCGTAATAGACGACCAGCGACGATCGTTCGCCCTTGATGACCCGCGCGTCCAGCTCGTTGGCCTGCTTGAGCGTCATCCAGTAGGGCGAGCTGTACCCGGCCATCATGGTGCGCAGAGTCAGGAGGAAGTTGTTGATCCCCTGATAGGCCTCGCCGTTCTGCCGGAGCGGCACCGCACTGCCGCCGACCGTCCAGGGCTTGCGCCAGGGCAGCACGCCCCGGTCGATGATTGCGATAAGCTCGTCAGTAATCGATGCGGCGGCGTCGAATTTGCGCTTGGTGGCTTTGGCCATGAAATATCTCCGATGTCTGAGGAGCGCGCGGCAGCCGCGCGCGGATCGGACAAGGGTGGTGAGCAACACCACTCAAGGCTGACGGGTCCGGTTGAAATTCCGCCAGACCCTTCCCTCCGTCTTCGGATCCGTCCCTCTCAAAGCCTGCTTTCACTTTCCGAGACTCGGTCGCACAGCGGTTAAATCGGCTGTCAGAACGGACCTCCCGCCCGGCTCCGAACCTGGTGCCCCGGCATAAAATCTTTCAGTTCAACGAGAGTCTTCCCTCCCACATCGCACCTGTTTCTCAGGGCGAAACGTGACGATGGCGGGCCGATCGGGTTGCGGTGTCGGGCCGAAACCTTACAAGGGCTACCGCGCGGGGCGCGTGGTTCCCAGCATGAGGCTTGGGGCCAGCTCCCACCACTGAACGCCCGGAGTATTTCAATGATCCGCCATGTCGTATTCTTCACTGTTCCGAACGACGGCAACCTCGACACAGTCCGAAAGGGACTGCAGATCCTGACGCGGATTCCGTATGCGAAGCACCTCGAGATCGCTCTGAACCGCAAGACGGATCCGGCCAGCAAGGAGGTCGACGTGGTCGTCTACGGAGAGTTCGTGGATGACGCGGCGCTGGCCGCCTACAAGGCGCACGAGATCTACGCCGAATCCATCCGGCGCGTGAAACCCCTCCGCGAGATGCGCTTCGCGGTGGACTACGACACCTCTCAGGCCTTCGTAACGGCCGATGAAGAGGCCTGACCCCTCGAGGGTACCAGTAGAGACCAAGTCGGACGCTCACCGCCTCCTGCTGCGCGACGATTGGGCAGGCACCGAGATGCGGTTCACCGCACCTCGCGAGTTTATCTACGCCGACCATGTTGACGAGGTGCCACGGGCCTTGGACCGCATGGAACGCGTGCGGACCGCGGGCCAGTGGTGCGCGGCCTACGTGAGCTACGAGACAGGCTGTGGCCTTGATCCGCGCAATACAGTCCCTGCGCGCTGGAGGGACGTCCGCGTGACATCGACTGCGGGGCCATCGAATTCATAGATCCTTCTGGCCTGGTGCGCGGCAATGTCGCCATCCGTCCGCAACCTCGCCTTCCAAAAGGGCGATGAGGCCATTGTTAACGTGTGAGGCGGCATCCTGTTCGATTCCGAGGTCAGTTCGGAATACGACAATTCCCCCTGAGGTCGCGACTCGCGGCCGGAGCCGCACTGAAACCCTGGTCAGACGCTTAGACCTGGGATTGGGACCTCCAGCCTGCCGCAAATGTTAGCATATGCAATTAATGTGGCACGCTCCCTCAAGCTTGCCCTTACGTCATTCGCCTCGTAGATACCCTTCAGCCGACGCCCTCCGCGTACGGCCGCGCCCTTTGCGGCGGCCCGAAGTAACCTCAGGAACTCCGCTTTTGCTCGACCAGATCGCGTTGCGCGCCGAACTCGCCGATCACTACGATCTATCTCCGTCCACCGACATCGCCAAGGCAAATGCTGACATCTACGCCCGGATGGACCGTGTCGTGACGCCCCCCGACTGGGCGATCTATGCGCCCTATGTCGCGGCGATCAATCAGCTCAAGAAGGATCGCAACGCGGTCATCCTGGCGCATAACTACATGACGCCCGAGATCTATCACGGCATCGCGGACGTGGTCGGCGACAGCCTTCAGCTGGCGATCGAGGCGACGAAGGTGAAGGCCGACGTGATAGTGCAATGCGGCGTGCATTTCATGGCCGAGACGTCCAAGATCCTGAACCCTGCGAAGACGGTGCTGATCCCCGACATGGAGGCCGGCTGTTCGCTGGCCGAAAGCATCACCGCCGAGGGCATCGCGGAGATGCGCGCCAGGTATCCCGGCGCGCCTGTCGTCACCTATGTGAACACCACGGCCGAGGTAAAGGCGGCCTCCGACATCTGCTGCACCTCGTCCAACGCGGTGCAGATCGTGCGCGGGCTGGATGCGGAAACGGTGATCATGACGCCGGACAAATACCTGGCGCAGAACATCGCCAATCTGGTGCCCGAGAAGAACATCGTGTGGTGGGACGGCGCCTGCATCGTGCACGAACAATACACCGCGCAGGACCTGCGGGATTTCCGCGAATGGAACCCGGGCACCCGGATCATCGCGCATCCCGAATGCCCCCCCGACGTGGTGGCCGAGGCGGATTTTTCCGGCTCGACCAGCGGGATCATCGACTACGTGACACAGCAGAGGCCGGAAAAGGCGATGCTGGTGACCGAATGCTCCATGGCCTCCAACATTTCGGACGCGCTGCCGGATGTCGATTTCGTCGGCCCGTGCAACATGTGCCCCTACATGAAGAAGATCACGCTGGAAAAGGTGCTTTTGGTCGCTGCACACGATGGAAGGCGCGGTCGAGGTCGACACGGAGGTCGCCGACAGGGCCCGGATCGCGGTTCAGCGCATGATCGACCTTTCAGCCAAGATGGCCGGCTAGGGCGATGACCTCGATCGACACGGGTCGCATCCTGATCGTGGTCGCAGGGCTGGCGGCGCAATATGCCGCGCTGAAACTGGCCCCGCGTCCCGTGCTGATGATCTCTCCCGAGGATTTGGGGACCGGCGCGTCCTCTGCCTGGGCGCAGGGTGGCGTGGCGGCGGCGATGGATCCGGCGGACAGCGCCGATGCCCATGCCCGCGATACCGTGACCGCCGGCGCGGGCACCGTCGATCCGGGCGTGGCGACGTCGGTCACCGCCGAGGCGCGGGGTCATATCCTTGACCTGACCGGGCTGGGCACGCCGTTCGACCGAACCGCAGACGGCGGCTATGTGCTCTCGCGTGAGGCGGCGCACAGCTTTGCCCGCGTGGTGCGGGTGCGGGGCGATCAGGCCGGGACCGAGATCATGCGCGCCCTGACGGCACAGGTGCGCGGGGCCCGACATATCCAGGTGCTCGAAGGGGTTATGGCCACCGGGCTTGAGGTCTCGGACGGCCGCGTCACCGGCGTGGCCGTCGCCCGCTGCGATCAGGGGCAAAGCGCAAGCGTCACCCTGCGCGGCGCTGCCGTGCTGCTGGCCGGGGGCGGATCGGGCGGACTTTATGCGCTGACGACCAACCCGCCGCGCATCCGGGGCCAGGTCATCGGCATGGCCGCCCGCGCCGGCGCACAGATCGCCGATGCGGAATTCGTGCAGTTTCATCCCACTGCCATTGCCTGCGGCATCGACCCCGCCCCCTGGCGACCGAGGCGCTGCGCGGCGAGGGGGCGGTGCTGGTGGACCGCGATGGCCACCGTTTCATGACCCGGGCGCATGCCGATGGCGAACTGGCCCCGCGCGACATCGTGGCCCGCGCCGTCTATGCCCAGACGCAGGCAGGGCTGGCCCCGGCGCTGGACACCCGCGCGGCATTGGGCGCGAAGATCCTGACGGAGTTCCCCGCCGTCGCCGCCGCCTGCCAGCAGGCCGGGCTGGACCCAGTGACCCAGGTGATCCCCGTGGCCGCCGCCGCGCATTACCACATGGGCGGCGTGGCGACGGATGCCCGCGGGGCCAGCACCCTGCCCGGCCTTTGGGCCTGTGGAGAGGTCGCCTCGACCGGGTTGCATGGTGCGAACCGTCTGGCCTCGAACGGGTTGCTCGAGGCGCTGGTCTATGGTCGCCGCTGCGCGCTGGCGATTGACGCCACGCTGCCTGCGCCCATGGATGTCGCGCCCGTCACCCTGCCCGACCTTCCCCCGGCAGAAACCCCCGAGCCCGCGCTGGTCACACGGCTGCGGCAAGCGATGACCGATGGCGCAGGCGTGATCCGCACGGCAGACGGCCTGACCCGGACGCTGACCGACATCGCCGACATAGAAGCGGCGCAGCCGGATTGCGACGCGCTTCTCAATATGACCGCCACCGCCACCCTGATCGCCGCCGCCGCGCTGAAGCGCCGCGAAAGCTGGGGCGCGCATTTCCGCTCGGACTTTCCCAAGCCCGACGGCGCAACCGGCACCCGCTCGCTGATGACCCTGAACGACGCGCTGACGATCCGCGACACACTGACCCGAAAGGAACCAGCATGAGCCCCCGTGCAAAATCGGCCCCCCTGCCCGACCTGATCCTTGAACCGCTCGTCCGTGCCGCGCTGATGGAGGATCTGGGCACCTATGGCGACATCACCACCCGCACGGTCATTCCGGCCGGAACCACTTATGCGGCACGTCTGAATGCCCGCGACGCCGGCGTCGTCTCGGGCCTGCAGATTGCCGCGCTGGCGTTCCGGCTCGTCGATCCCGCGCTGAAGATCATCGCGCACAAGTCAGACGGCGACGTGATCGCGCCGGGCGACCTGCTGATGGAGATCAAAGGCGACGCGGCCTCGATCCTGTCGGGCGAGAGGGTCGCGCTGAACTTTGCCGGACGCATGTCGGGGATCGCAACGCTGACCGCGGCCTTCGTGGCGGAAACGCGCGGCACCGACACCCGCGTGACCTGCACCCGCAAGACCACGCCGGGGTTGCGCATCGTGGAAAAGCAGGCCGTGCTGCATGGCGGCGGGTTCAACCACCGCTTCAGCCTGTCCGACGCGATCCTGATCAAGGACAACCACATCGCCGCCGCCGGCGGCGTCCGCCCGGTGCTGCAGTCGGTCAAGGCACAGGCGTCCCACATGATCCGCTGCGAGATCGAGGTCGACCGGCTGGACCAACTGGCCGAGGTGCTGGACGAGGGCGGCGCAGACGTTGTTCTGCTGGACAACATGGACACGGAAAAGCTTTCGAAGGCGGTGGAAATGACCGCCCGCCAGGTGGTGCTGGAGGCCTCGGGCAACATGAAGCTGGACCGCATCGCCGAGGTCGCGGCGACAGGCGTGGACTATATTTCGTCCGGGGCGCTGACCCATTCGGCGCGGGTGCTGGACTTCGGACTGGACTTCTGAGCCCACAACCCACCACGCACATGTATGACGTTTTCTCATGTTCAAACGCAATAATATTACGCCTCGCTTGCGAAATAACGTCGAACCGGGTAACCCCACGGAAGCCTGTCTGAGGAGGACCGACATGAGCCAATCCGCCCCGCAACGCAGCCTCACCGCCTCCGACATCCGTGCGCGCAAGGGGGCCGATCCGCTGGTCTGCCTGACCGCCTATACGACCCCCGTGGCACAGCTGGCGGACGCGGACTGCGATCTGGTTCTGGTCGGTGACAGTGTCGGCATGGTGCTGCACGGGCTGCCCTCGACCCTCGGCGTGACGATGGAGATGATGGTGCTGCACGGCCGCGCCGTCGCCCGTGGCCTCAGCCGCGCGCTGATGGTCGTCGACATGCCCTTCGGCAGCTATGAGGAAAGCCCGGCCCAGGCCTTTCGCAATGCCGCCAAACTGATGGCGGAAACCGGGGCCGGCGCGGTCAAGCTGGAAGGCGGCGCGCATATGGAAGAGACGGTCCGCTTTATCGTGGATCGCGGCATCCCCGTCATGGCCCATATCGGCCTGACGCCACAGGCGGTAAACGCGCTAGGCGGCTATAAGGTGCAGGGACGCGGCGCGGATGCGGACCGGATCCTGGAAGACGCCCATGCGGTGACCCGCGCCGGGGCGTTCTCGGTCGTGCTGGAAAAGGTGCCCGCCGCTCTGGCGGATCAGATCACCGCGGGTATCGACATTCCCACGGTCGGCATCGGGGCCTCTTCAGGCTGTGACGGACAGATCCTGGTGATCGACGACATGCTCGGCCTTTTCGATGCCTTCAAGCCGAAGTTCGTCAAGCGCTATGGCGATCTTGCCAGCGACGCCCGCACCGCCATCCGCACCTACGCCCAGGAGGTCCGCGCCCGCAGCTTCCCCGCCCCTGAACATGTCTTTTCGCAGGAGGAACCAGGCACATGTTGATCATCCGGACCAAGGCCGAGCTGCGCGCCATGACCCAAGACTGGCGCCGCGCCGGAGAGAGCATCGGCGTCGTGCCGACCATGGGCGCGCTGCACGCCGGTCACCTCAGCCTTGTCGACCGCGCCTGCGCCGAGAATGACCGGGTGATCGTGACGCTTTTCGTGAACCCCAAGCAGTTCAACAACCCCGAGGATCTGGCGAAATATCCCAGAACGGAACACAGCGATGCGGAAAAGCTGACGCCTCACGGCGCGGATGTCCTTTATGTGCCCGATGGGACGCAGATGTACCCCGAAGGCTTTGCGACCACGATTTCCGTGGCCAGCGTCAGCGAAGGGCTCTGCGGGGGGGCGCGGCCGGGGCATTTCGACGGGGTGGCGACGGTGGTGACCAAGCTGTTCCTGCAGTGCGATGCCGACCGGGCATATTTCGGTGAAAAGGATTACCAGCAACTGCAGGTGGTGACCCGGCTGGCCGAGGATCTGGATCTGAAGACCGAGATCGTCGGCTGTCCGACCGTGCGCGAGGACGACGGCCTCGCCATGTCGTCGCGCAACCTCCGGCTCGGGCCCGGGCCACGCGAAATTGCGCCGGTGATCGCCCAGGTCCTGGACGACGCCGCGCGTGTCATCTCCCGCGGCGGACAAGTCGCGCAGGCCCTCGATAACGCCAGGGCGGCGCTGCTCACTGCCGGGTTCGACACGATCGACTACCTGGAGTTGCGCAGCGATCCCGACCTCAAGCTGATGAACAGGGCAGACCGCCCCGGTCGCCTCTTCCTGGCCGCCTGGCTCGATGGCGTGCGCCTGATCGACAATGTCCCTGTCGCGGGTCTCGCAAGCGTCCCGGCGCCCGAAGATCACCCGCTCGAGCCGGCCTGACCCGGGCCGCCGCCTCTCAGTCCTGGGCTCGCAAACCGGACCGCGCGAGGGCGGCGATGAGATCCGTCCTGGTGACGATGCCGACAATCCGGCCCTTTTCAAGGACCGGCACCGCATCGACATCACCATCGGCCATCATCGGCAGGAGCACTCCGACCGGAGTCGCCGGTACCGCCCGAGGCCCGGCGACGCTCATGATGTCCTTGGCTCGGACCGGCTGCGTACGATCCTGGTCGATCAGGCGCCGAAACGCCGCGAGATAGCCACGGTCGAGCCGAAGCGCATCCTCGCGCGCTCGGTCGATCAGGTGAATCTGGAAGATCACGCCAAGATAATGCCCCTCGACCCCGGTCACCGGAAGCGATGTGAAGCGATGATGTCTGAACAGGTCCGCAATCTTTGACAGCGGAGTGTCTGGGCCAATGGTCACCAGATTACGCGACATGACGTCGGTCGCGAGAAGCGGACCTGTCCGGTGCGCGGCGGCCTGCAACTCGGCCGCGCCGATCAACCGCGCCAGGTCTTCGACACCCAGATTGAACGACTGGCGATACCGGTCCAGCAGCTCTTTCAGTTCTTCTCGGGACAGCCCGATGCGCTTGGCGGGATCGGGATCTTCGGTGCGGTGGCGACTTGGCTCATCGAACTGGCGGAATGGATATCTGCGCCCCGTGAGCCGGGCGTAGATCGCAGCACAGACGACCAGCGCGAGGGTGCCTGTGGCGACGGGCGCGATCGCGAACCAGAGTCCAAGTCGCTCGACCGCCTCCGGGCTCATCGCCGCTGTCATGGCGACCGCACCCGCCGGGGGATGGATCGCGCGACACAGGATGCCGACCGTAATCGTCAGCCCGACCGCAAGGGCGATCCGCAGGACAGGGTCAGCGACCGCGGAACAGACCACCACACCGACCAGTGCCGCGAGAGTGTTGCCCACCACCGCCGACCACGGCTGCGCCAACGGGCTGTTGGGCATTGCGAACAGCAGAACCGACGTCGCACCGAACGGGGCAATCAGGTAAAGGCCGAGCGTCAGGTCGACCACGGGCGACAACAGGAATGCGCCCGTCACCCCAAGCCCGATCAGGGCGCCGATCCCGGCGCGAAGGGCCTCGGCTGGCGAGGGGCGGCCAATAACCGGGCCAAGCGAACGGAACAGGGACTCCATGACTGCTGCCTTGTCTGTTTTGCCTAAAGTTTCAGCAAGCGACGGCAGGCGCAAGCACATCCGCCCGGCATTGAACCGGGCGCTCAGCCTGATAAGCTGCCGCTCACCTAGGGGTGTCCCGACAAGGGGCTGAGATATCGCTGGCGATTGCAGCGCGGTGACCCTTTGAACCTGATCCGGATCATGCCGGCGAAGGGACAGGATCGCAGCGCTCTCTTGCCCTTGCCGGCCTCAGCATGACGAGGCCGCCTTGCCATATCAACCGACAGACCCACGCCCGATCCCGGCGGCCATCGCCGTAGTCGTGCGCGACACCCAGGTGCTTCTCGTGCGTCGCGCCAATCCGCCCGATGCGGGCCTTTGGGGATTTCCCGGCGGTAGGATTGACCCGGGCGAACCCCTGTTCGACGCAGCCATCCGCGAACTGGCCGAGGAGACCGGCGTTTCCGCAGACCCGCTGCGGGTGATCACGGCGCTCGACGCCTTTGATCACGACGGCACCGGCACCTTGCGCCGCCATTTCATCCTGGTCGCCGTCCTGTGCCGCTGGACCGCCGGAGACCCGATTGCCGCAGATGACGCGCTCGAGGCCCGCTGGATCGAGATCACGGCGCTGAAGGAAGGCCACCTCGCGCTCAGCCGCGATGTGGCCGAGCTTGCGGATCACGCGGCCGCCCTGATGGCAGAGGTGCCGGCATGATCCCCAATGTTCTGAGCATTGCAGGCACCGATCCCTCGGGCGGCGCGGGTATTCAGGCCGATATCAAGACCTTCTCCGCGCTTGGCACCTATGCCTGTTCGGTCGTCATCGCCGTGGTTGCGCAGAACACCTGCGGCGTGCGGTCGTTTCAGGCGCTCGATCCCGCTTTCGTGGCCGACCAGATCGACGCGGTCTTCGACGACGTGCGCATCGACGCGGTGAAGATCGGCATGATCGCCAACGCCGGGATCGCCCGCGCGGTGTCCGACCGGCTGCGCCATCACGCGGCGCGCAACATCGTGCTGGACCCGGTGATGGTGGCGAAAAGCGGTCATGCCCTTCTGGACCCGCCGGCGGTTTCGGCACTGCGCGAGGCGCTGGTGCCTCTGGCAGCAGTCATCACACCGAACCTGCCCGAGGCCGCCGTCCTGCTGAACCGTCCCGACGACTGGACCGCCGTGACCATGACCGCCGCCCTGCCTGAACTCCTGTCTCTCGGGTCCGACTACGTTCTGCTCAAGGGCGGGCACCTGTCGGGCGCGGACAGTACCGACCTGCTGGCCGGCCCCGAAGGTACGCAGACGCTGCGCGCGCCCCGTATCACCACGACCAACGATCACGGCACGGGCTGTACCTTGTCCTCGGCCATTGCCGCGCTGTTGCCCTATCACGACATGCCCGGGGCCGTGACCCGCGCCAAGGCTTATCTGCATGCCGCGCTGGCCCAAAGCGATGCACTGGGCGTGGGCCACGGGCACGGGCCGGTGCATCATTTCCACGCGCTCTGGGCGTCAGACGGTTAGCGCGTCGATCCTGTCCCTGAGGGCGCGGGCGGCGGCCTCGGGGTCGGGCTGGCCGCAGATGGCGGAAACCACGGCGACGCCCTGCGCGCCGGCCTTCAGGACCTGCGCCACGTGCTCGGCCTTCAGCCCACCGATCGCCACGGCGGGCACCGGGCTGGCCGCAACCTGCGCCGCCAGCCCTTCGAAACCCACAGGGACCTTGTGATCCAGCTTGGAAGGCGTGGCAAAGACCGGCCCCGCACCGATGTAGTCGATCAGCGCCGGATCGACGGCGGCGGCCAGCACGGGTGTCTCGACCGACAGGCCCAGCACCATCGCCGGACCGATCCGGGCGCGGGCCTCGGTCACGGCCATGTCCCCCTGCCCGATGTGCAGCCCGTCCGCACCAATCGCAACGGCGGCCTCCACGTCGTCGTTCACGATCAGCACCGCGCCGGTTCCGGCCAGCGCCGCCGTAAGTGCCCGGCCCGTCTCGATCATCCGCGCGGTGCCTGCCGCCTTGTCGCGCAGTTGCACCACCGTCGCCCCGCCCGCCACAGCGGCGCGGGCCGTGGCGATCACGCCGACCCCGGCGCAGAGGCCGGGATCGAGCACGAGGTAAAGCGAGAGGTCGGGGCAACACCTCACGCGAGCACCGCCGCATCGCGGATCGCCGCCCGCGCCAGCGCCTCCGGCGTGACCGCAGCCAGAGCATCGAGGAACAGTGGCGCAAAGCTTCCCGGCCCTGCCGCGCCTTCACCCGCCTTCGCCCCGGCTACGGCGAAATGCGCCAGCGCCGCGACGGTGGCGTCAAAGGCGTCGTCGGCCACCGCAGCATAGGCCCCGCAAAGGCAGGTCAGCGAACAGCCCAGGGCGGTGTTCATCGGCATGAAAGGCGAACCACCCTCGACCCGCACTGCGCGGGTGCCGTCGGTGACATAATCGACCTCGCCCGTCACCGCGACAACCGCACCGCTGGAGCGCGCCAGCCGACGCGCCCCCTCTTCCGCCGCCGCGACTGGATCACGCCCGTCGACGCCCTGCCCCCGGCTGGCTTCCCCGGCGAGCGACAGGATTTCCGAGGCATTGCCCCGGATGATCGTCGGGCGTTCGGCCACCAGCGCCTGAACGACCTCGCGCCGATAGGCCGTCGCCTGGCAGGCCACCGGATCCAGCACCCAGGGCCGCCCCGCGCCCCGCGCCCCCCGGATCGCTGCCTGCATTCCGGCGACGAAGGGCGGCGACAGGGTGCCGATGTTCACGGTCACGGCTCCGGCAATCCCGGCGAATTCCTCGGCCTCTTCCACGTCCGAAACCATGGCGGGGCTGGCCCCCGCTGCAAGCATCACATTTGCGGCGATGTTCATGGCGACGTAGTTGGTGACGCACTGCACCAGCGGCGGCGTGGCGCGCAGCGCGGTCAGAAGGGTGTTCGGTGCCTGGCTCATGCCTTGTCCTCCAGTGGGATATAAAGCGCTCCGCCGTCGCGGAATTTCTCGGCCATGCGCGCCATGCCGTCCTTCTGCGCTTCGGCGCGGATATCGTGAGAAATCCGCATGGAGCAGAATTTCGGCCCGCACATGGAGCAGAAATGCGCGACCTTATGGGCCTCCTTCGGCAGGGTTTCGTCATGCATCGAACGCGCAGTTTCGGGATCGAGCGAAAGGTTGAACTGGTCTTCCCACCTGAATTCGAACCGCGCGCGGCTGAGCGCGTCGTCGCGGATCTGCGCCGCCGGATGCCCCTTGGCCAGGTCCGCCGCATGGGCCGCGATCTTGTAGGTGATGACCCCCACCTTCACGTCGTCGCGGTCGGGCAGGCCGAGGTGTTCTTTGGGGGTGACGTAGCAGAGCATCGCGGTGCCGAACCAGCCGATCATCGCAGCACCTATGCCGCTGGTGATGTGATCGTAGCCCGGCGCGATATCCGTGGTGAGCGGCCCAAGCGTATAGAACGGCGCCTCGCCGCATTCGCGCAACTGCTTGTCCATGTTCTCCTTGATCTTGTGCATCGGCACATGGCCCGGCCCCTCGATCATAACCTGGCAATCCCTGGCCCAGGCGATCTGGGTCAGTTCGCCCAGCGTCTCCAGTTCGGCGAACTGCGCGCGGTCGTTGGCATCGGCGATCGAGCCGGGGCGCAGCCCGTCACCCAGCGAGAACGACACGTCATAGGCCCGCGCGATGTCGCAAATCTCGTCGAAATGCTCGTAGAGAAAGCTCTCCCGGTGATGATGCAGGCACCACTTGGCCATGATCGAGCCGCCACGCGAGACGATCCCCGTCACCCGGTCCACCGTCATCGGGATCATGTGCAGCCGCACGCCGGCGTGGATGGTGAAATAGTCCACCCCCTGCTCGGCCTGTTCGATCAGCGTGTCGCGGAACACCTCCCAGCTCAGGTCCTCGGCGATGCCGCCCACCTTCTCCAGCGCCTGATAGAGCGGCACGGTGCCGATGGGCACCGGGGAGTTGCGGATGATCCAGTCGCGGATGTTGTGGATGTTGCGGCCCGTGGAGAGATCCATCACCGTATCGGCGCCCCAGCGGGTGGCCCAGACCATTTTCTCCACCTCCTCGGCCATCGACGAGGTGACGGCGGAATTGCCGATATTGGCGTTGATCTTCACAAGGAAATTGCGGCCGATCGCCATCGGCTCGGCCTCGGGGTGGTTGATGTTGGCGGGGATGATCGCCCGGCCCTTCGCCACCTCGTCGCGCACGAATTCGGGTGTGATGAAATCGGGGATTTCCGCGCCGAAGCTTTCGCCATCCCGCGCCAGCGCCTCTTTCGCCGCCGCGCGCCCGAGGTTCTCGCGGATCGCGACGAACTCCATCTCGGGGGTGACGATCCCGGCGCGGGCATAGGCCATCTGCGTGACCGCCCTGCCCTCCGTCGCCCGGCGCGGGGCATGGCGCACCGGAAATTCCGGGGTCAGGCGCGTGCCTTCGGCAAACCCGTTATCTTCGGGTTTCACATGGCGCCCCGTGTAGCTTTCGGTATCGCCGCGCGCCGCGACCCAGCTTTCACGCAGGCGCGCAAGCCCTTGGTCGATGGCGATCTCTGCGTCGGGGTCGGTATAGGGGCCGGAGCTGTCATAGACGGTGACGGGCAGTTCTCCCGCCGTCGGGTGCAGGTCGATCTCGCGCATGGGCACGCGGATATCGGGATGCCGCACGCCTGCATGCCAGACGCGGCGCGAAGCGGGCAGCGGGCCCGTGGTAACGGTTGGGGACAGGTCTTTCATCGGTCGGAGCCTCCGGTGCTCTAGGCGTTGGAGACCCAGTTCCGCGTCGAATGGAGAAGGCCCGCGTGGGAGACGTCTGAGGACGTTTCGGGCAAAGCCCGCGCAGCCGGTGCACCATCCCTACGCCAGTGTGAACTGGATCAGGTTCATCGGGTCACTGCGCTGCATGCGCCAGCAGTATCTCAGCCCCTTGTCGGGACCCCCCGGGTGAGTGCCCGCAGGCTGTTCTGGGCGCGCGCAAATGTCAACGCATGATAAGGCGGGCCATTATTGTGACCTGTACGCGGCGAGCGACGCAGTGCTCAAAACGATCTCAGAGTGAGCCGGACACCGGTGATATCGCGCTGCAACTTCGCGCGATGGACAACAAATTCCACGACTGATCCCAAGGCAAACAATGTCAGGCAATCCTGCGCTACTTGTCACGCAAATTCATGCGAAACGTTTTCTCGATGCGGCTCACATCAGAATGCTCGACACCCGCCCGTTCAGCGAACTCGTGCCACTGCGCGACCGCGCCCACGATTTCCTCAATAGCTTGGTTCGCCCTGTTGGATTTCAGCCCCACGTTCGAAGCAAAAACCATGAGGTCGCCATGAGTGAAATCGTTTCGCTTTCCGGCCAGGCTCATTTGATGGTCGCGCGTCCATGAGCCAGAGGGATTGTAGGAATAGGCCACGTCATAGGCTGGGGACAGTCGCCAAGCGCCGGACCGGTCCATGAGGAAGGAGATATTCTTGACGTGGTCATCTTGGTTGCGAGCGACAACGTTGAAGACAGCGCGCTTGTATTGTTGCTCCACCACATCCATTCCGAGCCCAAGATCCCTGATCGTCATGATGGCCTGCTCGTAGGAATAAGAGGCCGGGTCATTGAAGTCGAAATGCTGCATCGCGCCGAGCGATTGCATGTGGACCTTTCGCCCTCGTTCGTCGCGGTCGAACCGACGTGTCATGAAATGGCTTCGTCCGCCTTCATGGTGAAGCCTGCATTCTGACATGTCGATGCCCGCCGCCGTCGCCATCAAGTAGTATGCGTACTCGATTTTTCCGAAGCCTTGGGGATCGGCAAGCTCCTTATCTCGATTGTTGGACACACCGTCGAACTTCAAGAGCCAGTGCTCATATCCCTCGTCGACTTTAACTTGCCCTGACCTGAACTCCCCGGTGTCTCTGTTCCAGGCAAGCACCGCCTTCGCGCGCGCGCCACCCGCCGAAGTCCCGACGCTCAAAATATCTTCCAGCGCCCCTGCGTCATCCTCGCCTCCGAGCCTGCCGGCAAGGTCCTCGCGCTCGCTTAAGACCCTGTTAGCCAGATCCACCAACTGGGCCATTTCCAGCTTTTTGGACCGGGTCGCCTTGCGGACCGTTGGCTCGAACTCCAGCGCCCCGATTCCGCGGTTGCCGATGTAGCATAATCGATCTACTGGGCTGAACCGGCCCGCGCTTCGCCCCGTTTCTGCGAGCCATGCATCAATCAACCTGTTGCCGAACTTGTCTGGCAACGCGTCGGCCAACATGCCGGGTAGCCCTTTGAACGTTTCCTTCGGAAGAGCAGGAAACTCGTAGGGGGCTTCCCGTACTGGCATTTTCAAAGGCGCGACCTCAATACCCGCGCCCACAAAGGCCGGGTCGTATTGAAAGATGCCGAGTGCGCGTGTTTCATCCCAACTTACGGCACCGATGCGCCGACCCCACAATACTACGCTCGCGTCAGTCATCTACTTCGTCACCCCAGGTCCATGATGATTTTTTGTGTTGTTCCGATCCAGGACTCGCTCTCCTTCGTTCCTTCCCCTTCTGTGAGACGCGTTCAATTGGCCTGATCTCTCCCTCTGGCAACACAGAGAGTAGCGCATGCTCCAAATCGAGCGCAGCGGCGACGCGAAGAAAGGTGTCCAGTGTGGAAGGATCCCCAGCCTCAAGGCGACGCAGGGTGCGCACTCCGATGCCCGCCTTCTCGGCGAGATCAGTTTGCGTTACGTTGCGCGCGAGGCGCAGACGCGCAAGACGTTGCCCGATTTCATGTTCGATTTGTTGTGACGTCGCCATTGCTTCTCTAAAGGCCAAACGTTGCCGATTAAGCTAGTTAACTTGCCGTAGCCGGTCACATATGGCCCTTTGTAGACTACTTTGTCAACAGGTCTCAAGTGGCCTCTTGTGGCGCCGGATTGCCATCAAGCGGCCGCATGCGGCCTTTTAATGACGATTTCTGACTTCGCACTGGTGAATTGTTGGGGAATGGACCCAAGCGAACCCAAGGTCTCTCCTGCGGAAACCGCGAACCGCATCGAGGTGCTGCCAGCTCATTTAGCCAAACTCCACATGCCCATAGCAGGCGTGATGGCAGCACCGGAAGGCCCGAGTTCATTGCAACAACGCTTCACGGCAGTTCAAAAGCCCATTGCACCCAACTTATCCGTTGCGTACTTGGCCACAACATAAAAGTTGGGTATATTGAGGCATGACCATGAACGGAATCATCCTGAACGAAAAGGAAGCACGGGAAGCGCGCGCGCGGATTTCTCGTCTCTCCGAGGCACTTCACTCGGAGCACGCGATGGAGCCGGTCGTGGCCGGTCTGCCGCCTGAGGTGGTTTCTCTAGTCTCGCGAATGATGAAGGCCGAACGCGAGCGCCTGACCCAAGCAGTCGAGGCTTATGAAGTGGCCAAGGAAACACAAAAGCCCACAGC
>NZ_JAMDHK010000015.1:93422-95654 GCF_024721115.1 Salipiger pentaromativorans
TCGCGATGGAGCCGGTCGTGGCCGGTCTGCCGCCTGAGGTGGTTTCTCAAGTCTCGCGAATGATGAAGGCCGAACGCGAGCGCCTGACCCAAGCAGTCGAGGCTTATGAAGTGGCCAAGGAAACACAAAAGCCCACAGCACTAAAGGCCCTTGTAAACCAAGAGCCGGGTTTGATGCTGATCGTCGCTAGGATAGCCAACGGTTACTCCCAGAAGGATCTAGCATGGCGCCTAGGAGTGAAAGAACAGCAAGTCCAGCGTTGGGAAGCAGAGCGATACGGACAGATCAGCCTCAAGAACTATAACCGCGTCGCGGCGCTGCTCGGCGTACGCCTGACTGCGGACATGCCCGACCAACCTGCCTTCCGTGGGCTGGACAAAGTGATTGACGGGGTCTCGAAGTCCGAAATCAAGAAAATCCTAAAACATGGACGCGAGAACGGCTGGTTCGCCGAGGACTTCACCGAGGCTGAGCTTCGCCGCTACATCGCCGAGAACCGGATCGACTTTGGAAGCCCTGGGCTACTCCGAACTGGCCTCAACGTTGTCGACCACACCGAAGACGTCATGCTCCATGCCTGGCGTGCTAGGGTAACAGCCAGGGCGCGCGAGGCTTTCGCGAGCGTCGAGGACGTTCATGAGCCACTTGAACTCAAGTGGATGCCCGGACTGGTCCGTCTGAGCAACGACACCCGCGGGCCGCTCCGGGCGGTGGAAGTGCTCGCCGACCGCGGCATCGTTTTGATCGTGGAACCACAGGTCCCCGGCCTGAAGATCGACGGCGCAGCCTTCATCGTGGATGGGAGACCGGTCATCGGAATGACCGTCAGGACCGACACCGTGGACAACTTCTGGTTCACGCTGATGCACGAGCTTGCCCACGTCACGCTTCACTTCTCCACCGGGCTGGCCGTAGGCTTCTACGATCAGACGGATCAAGAGGCATCGGTCGATGAACAGGAGGAGGAGGCAAACCGCTTCGCCTCCAACCTGCTCATCCCGGAAGAACGCTGGCGGCGCTCTACCGCCCGCATCGCGAAGTCGGCTGCGGTAATCGAGCGCTTTGCCAACGAGTTGGGTATCCATCCGGCGATTGTTTTCGGGCGGATACGCAAAGAACGGGGAGAGTGGTCCCTGTTCGCAAACAAGATCGGGAGGAACACCGTGAGGAAACTGTTTGTGGGCGAAGCCCAGAAAGGAAAGAGTGATGCTCCCATACTTCCCGGCCCTCAGGGCTAAACCCGGCGAATTCGCTGCCTGCGGTAGGCTGGCCGCCCGTTATCAAGGGCATGTCTGCCCTCGCTTCGTGGTGCCGCCTACCACAGAGTCAGACCCAGAAAAGGGGCGCATACCCACGCTGGACGAGATTGCCTACATGATGGGCGAGCGCCTCGGAAAGAGCTGGCCGCACCGGCGTGCGTTTCTCGACCCGCAACTGGCAGCGGCGGCCCTTGGCGACGAGGGGGTGGCGACCCTCTTCCGCATCGCCACGGCGGTAAATCCCCGCCTGCTTCCGGTGCTGTCGATAGCAGATCTGTCCAATCCGGCCCGCCAGGCACTCGTTCGGGAGGGGGACGTCAGGGCGGGTATCTACATGGACTTCGAGGAAGTTGATCCCGCCGCTTTGGTCGAGGCGGTGGAGAAGGCGGGCGTCCGGCCGGAACAGTGTGTTCTCTTCGTGGACTTCACTGGGGCTCCCTTGGGCGCTGACTTCGCGCCCGCCATCGGCGAAATCTTCGATCAACTGGACGGCGCGGCGCGGTGGAGCAAAATCGTCTACCAAGCGTCAGCGTACCCGGATAAGCTTCCGGTCGG
The DNA here is from genome assembly GCF_024721115.1 of Salipiger pentaromativorans. GTDB lineage: Bacteria > Pseudomonadota > Alphaproteobacteria > Rhodobacterales > Rhodobacteraceae > Salipiger > Salipiger pentaromativorans. The sequence continues at coordinate 95,237 of NZ_JAMDHK010000015.1, forward strand.
TGCCAACGACCAAACGTTGATCGCCAGAGCAGAGTGGACCACTTTCTTGGCGTCTCTCAAAGAGACTGGTGTCCAACCAGATCGACTGGCCTACGGCGACTTCGGCGCGGATTGCGGGCGGATGGTGTTCCCGAAGGGCAAGGGCGGTGGACGACCGAGGCCGCACCTTCGCTACACCGGTAAAACCCACACCTTGGTGATCAGAGGCAGCGACTCGGGAGCCTTCACGCCGACGATGCGCGAAGTCTGCAGGCAGATCGTCGAGAGCAAGGATTACTGCGGCAGAGGCTTCTCCCCCGCAGACGACCGGATCTGGCGCAACGCGAAAGGGCTGACAGAAACCTGCGGCGACGCGACTGGCTGGCGGGAACTGAACACCGCGCACCATCTGGTCAGGATCGTCAGGGACTTGGGCGCC
>NZ_JAMDHK010000015.1:95664-96018 GCF_024721115.1 Salipiger pentaromativorans
ACAGATCGTCGAGAGCAAGGAGTACTGCGGCAGAGGCTTCTCCCCCGCAGACGACCGGATCTGGCGCAACGCGAAGGGGCTGACAGAAACCTGCGGCGACGCGACTGGCTGGCGGGAACTGAACACCGCGCACCATCTGGTCAGGATCGTCAGGGACTTGGGCGCCATGTCTGGCATCGAGTTCGAAGAGGATGCTGTCGCTGAGTACTCGAAGCAGGAAAGCTTTTTCTAGCTCAGCGCTGCAGTGCAGCTTCTTGATAGGTGCCGTCGGCCGCAGCTATCATAACCTCATCCGCGGCCATCCATCCGTTGGAGATCAGAAACCTGCGAACCGCGTCGGGGGCCTCGGAATAG
>NZ_JAMDHK010000015.1:96028-96506 GCF_024721115.1 Salipiger pentaromativorans
ATGTCGCTGAGTACTCGAAGCAGGAAAGCTTTTTCTAGCTCAGCGCTGCAGTGCAGCTTCTTGATAGGTCCCGTCGGCCGCAGCTATCATAACCTCATCCGCGGCCATCCATCCGTTGGAGATCAGAAACCTGCGAACCGCGTCGGGGGCCTCGGAATAGAGCACAAGCGCGAGGCTCTCTTCGGCCCGCGTGCAGGTAACGTAGAGCAAACGGCGGGTGCGCTCGATCGTGGTTTCTTCGCCCTGATCCGCCTTTTTCTGAGAGGCTGGGGACAGGCGCTTTACGTCAAACAGCGTCTCGTAGGAGGCAAGGCCCTTGAAGCGTGTGTGGGCGTCATCAGCGATCACCATGACCCGTGGAAATTCGAGCCCCTTGACCCCTTGGTGGGTGCCATAGGGGCTGCGATCTTCGACATAGGCGAGGTAGCGCGCCACCTGGGAAAACGGGGCATCAAGCGCCTGCGTCCAGGCCTCGGTG
>NZ_JAMDHK010000015.1:96516-100100 GCF_024721115.1 Salipiger pentaromativorans
CGGGCGTCATCAGCGATCACCATGACCCGTGGAAATTCGAGCCCCTTGACCCCTTGGTGCGTGCCATAGGGGCTGCGATCTTCGACATAGGCGAGGTAGCGCGCCACCTGGGAAAACGGGGCATCAAGCGCCTGCGTCCAGGCCTCGGTGATGGTGGGTTCAGTAGGTGGTGAGACCTCGGGTGTGGTCATGTCGAGCTCGTCAAACAAGGGATCAAGCTCGGCAAAGATATCGGCCATGTCTTGGGCCGCAGGATTGTCGTCAGGCAAACAGGGCCGAAGCTGGTCAGGGATCGGGAACAACCGGTGCTCGGCCACGACTGCCAACACGTCGACACAACTCGGATCCGGTTCGTCTTTAAATAGCGTCATCAACGCTGCAACGCCCGCCCGTGCCGCGTCGAGGCCAGTAGCCTGGCCCCCGCGCCCCGTCCGGATACCTCTCTTATCGACCAGCGGTGAGCCGTCGCGCAGCACTGCCATCGCGGCAAAGGCATCCCCATTCCTTTGTGCCGTCACCAAAGGCAAGACCCGGTGGGTGAACAGCCGCATCGCAGGTAGGGTGCCATCGCGAAACCCGTCCTTGAGCTTGTCGGGTTTGCTCAGGGGCTCAAACAACTCACTGAAACCAAGCCGTGCGGCGGCCATGTGACGCTCGATCGTGAGGGTCTTGATCGCCTCCGCGTTCTGCCACGCGGAATCTCCGGTGATGCGGGCCATTTCTGCACGGGCGGAGGCCTCGAAGACTGCGCGATCTGTGCCGTCGCTTGGCGCAAGAAAGACACGCACGGTGCCACCCGGTTTGTCTTCGCGCGCCCGCTGCTGGCGGCCATCATCGTCGCGCCGGATCGAATTCGCCAGGTCCACGATCCGCTTGCGGCTGCGGTGGTTCATCTGTTTGGCCGGTTGCGAAAAATCCCCCACTCGCTGGTCAAGATCGCGCAAACCATCGGTATAAATACGCTGCATCGTGTCCCCGAGCAGCCCTAGGGCGATGCGGCCGCGATGGTGCGCCTCGAAGGTCAATAGCGCCTCCATCAGCGGTTTCATCGTGTCCTGACTCTCATCGATTAGGATGAACGGGTAGCGCGCCAGAACGATGTTCTGAAACGTCTCGCTTTCAGTCAGGAAATGCGCGGCGAGCGCAATGACTTCGGTATGTTGCAGCGCATCGCGGCCGAAATTGTCCCCCTCGGGCGCATAGGTGAAGGCGCGAATTTCAGCCAGGCGCTCCAGACGCTTCGTCTTGGAGGCCATCTTCTTCTCGCGTTTGTCATGGGCGTCGGTGCCCGCACGGCCCTTCGCATGGGCTGCCTGGATCTCGGCAATTTCTGTCCGCAGGTTGCTCTCTAACCAGCCCCGAATATCAGCCGTGCGTCCCTCGATGAGCGACCAGGCGAAACTGTGGATGGTCTGCACCTGAAACACCGGATCGGCCTTGACGCGGCGTGTGATCTCATCTGCGGCGGCGTTAGTATAGGTGATGACGGCAATCTTGCGGCTGTGTTTGCGCAACGTGGTCAGGGTCTGTGTGTCCAATCCCTCAAGTGCCTCCTTGAGAGATCGCGTCTTGCCCGACCCCGCCCCGGCAAAGAGAAAGAAGCTGCGCGGTTGATCGAGGGACAGGCACTCGCGAATCGTCGCGTCAGCGCCCGCGTCGCGGGTAGCGTCGGTCATATCTGTCATGCCGCGCCCTCCACGCCCTTTAGCTGGCCCGCGAGCCAGTTAAGGCCGGTGTCGATATATGGCGGCGCGCGCAACGCTTTGATGTCTTTGATGTACAGTAGATCCAGTGCGAAGGCGGCCTTTTCCGGTCTTTTTGCCAACCTTTCAAAGAGTGCCTTGGCGAGGTCTTCAGGGGCCTGAGCCTCAGCGATGGATTTGGCAAAGGCACGGGTCATAACGCAGGAGAACTCTGTCGCTGCGGCGTCCGTCACGGCTTTGGGGTTGGTCAGGACAAGAGCATCCTCGAAAGTACTGGGCGTGACGTTCGTGGACACCGAGCCAAGTGTCACGTTTTGCGGGGTTTGATAGCTGACGGCGATGGGGCGGTCAGGGGCCGTGTGACACAGGGCCTTGGGAGGCGAGGCTAACAACGCATCGATCTCTGCCAGCTTGGGGAGCCAGGTTTTTAGTACGTGGTTGGCGGTGGTTTGAGCGCCCCCGCAGCAAGGCTGGACCGATTCTTTGACGACCTTCCCGCCTTTGTTGACCTCTGCCACCGCGTCGAGATCGGTGATGATCAGCGTCGGCACTTCCAGCGCCTCGACCAGAGGCCGCAGCCTGTGCGCGTGACTGCCCCCCAGTTCCAAAAAGGACAGATAGGCCGCAGCCAAATCAGGATAGTGATGCTGGATCAGATGCGGCAGCAGAATCCGCTCCGCAGCACCCTCAATCACGATGATGGCGTCGGCGAAGAATAGATCAAAATGTGTAGTCAGCAGATAGCGCGTCACGAAGCGATGGGTTTCATTGTCCGCACCAAAGAGCCCAGTCATATTCGCCACACTGGCCGTGGGCACAACTCCGTGACTTGGTAGCTCGCGCTTGAAGTAACGCAGCTCCTCAAACGCGGCGGCGTGTGCGATATGGCCCGAATGGGTGCTCACGACCAGCTGAGTGGTAAAGGCCGAGCCCTCCTGCTCCAGATCGTTATGGTTGCGCAGCACCTTGTGTGCCCTAGGGTCAGGACCCATTGATTTCTGGCCGGGCGCGTGATTCACGGCTCCGAAAACGGAGCGGTGACATGTCTGATCTTTTCTGGTTGAGCGATGCGCAGATGGCGCGTCTGGAACCCTATTTTCCGAAGTCCCACGGCAAACCTCGGGTCGATGACCGCAGGGTTCTGAGTGGGATTATTTTCATCAATCGCAATGGGTTACGATGGCGCGATGCGCCCAGAGAATACGGTCCGCATAAGACGCTGTACAACCGTTGGAAGCGGTGGAGCGACAAGGGCGTCTTTGCTCGGATGATGGCGGGTCTGGCAGCCGAGCACGGCGAACAGAAAACCGTCATGATCGACACAACCTATCTCAAGGCCCACCGAACAGCGACCAGCATGGGCGTGAAAAAGGGGGGCGTGGACGCCTGATCGGTCGGACAAAAGGCGGCATGAACACGAAGCTGCATGCCGTCTGCGACAGCCGGGGACGACCGCTGAATCTGTTCGTGACCGCAGGACAGGTCAGCGATTACATCGGTGCCCGCGCTTTGGTGGGCAGCTTGCCCAAGGTGGACTGGCTGCTCGGAGATCGCGGCTATGACGCCGACTGGTTCCGGGAAGCGTTGAAAGACAAGGGGATACGCGCGTGCATCCCCGGTCGAAAACAGCGCAAGAAGACCGTCAAATACGACAAGCGGCGCTACAAACGCCGCAATCGTATCGAGATCATGTTCGGCAGGCTAAAGGATTGGCGGCGTGTGGCGACCCGATACGACAGGTGCCCAAAGGTTTTCCTCTCCGCAATCGCTCTCGCCGCAACCGTCATCTATTGGCTATGAGATGCCGTAACGGGCCGGACGCTTCACGACCGTTGCCGCTTGCCGGATATCGCACTTGCAGCTGCCATTCCCGTATCAGAT
>NZ_JAMDHK010000015.1:100110-142633 GCF_024721115.1 Salipiger pentaromativorans
CGCACACCTCATAGGATCGCATGGCCAGGGTCGTGATGATGATCGAGATCGGCGCGATCTCCTCCTGAACATGCAGGAATTCCAGATCCCGGTGACGCTTCAGAAGCTGCACGGTCCGCCGCAGAATGCCCTTTACGGACTGACGTACCGGGAAAGGCTCTGTCGTCGCCGCATCGCGTTGTGCCGCGATGATCGACTGCGTCATTCTCGGAACCAGGGCAGCCCGTTCGTCGAAGAGGGCCCGATAGGCCCGAGGATTCGTAGCATGCCAGTCTCGCAGCTTGCGATCGGGCACCAGCTCACCGCCGTTCATGCAGTTCGGGTTGGCAATGGTCGGGGAGATGTCGAGGTGAAAGTCACCGGCGTAGTTCAGGCGCCAGCAGCGCTTCTTTTCTTCCAGGATCGACGCGTAGTAGGCATGTTCGCGCAGGCGCTTGCCAATCGCAGCCTTCAGGCGTGCCGGTGCGATTGCCGGGCCAAGGCCGAGAATGAAGCTGATCAGGTCGACATCGAACTCGTCGCGCCCGATCGGTTTGATCGAAGTTCCAAGCGCGCCGGAACCGTGCAGGTAGACATGGAGGGAAGCAAGCATCGGGTCGCTCGATCCGGCCAACCAGTTCGCGACCGCCTCGTAGCTGGTGCGGGCCTTCTCGAACTGGGTCTGCGTCCATTCCAGCTCCTGGCAGATTTCTTCGAGGATCGTGAAGACCTGCGCCCGCCGCTGAATGGCGGTATCGGTGAGGAGGTGCGAGAAGATCTGGTTCATGCCGCGTTCCGTTCGAGTTGATGCACGGGCACGAACGGCTCGGCAGGTTGCTGGAAGAAGATGGGGGTCAGTGTGGGGCTCGCGTGCCGGGCACTCGAGGCGCCAAGCCCCTTGAGCCTCTGAATCTTGGTGGTGTCATCGAGGGAAAAGAAACCCTCCGGCACGCTCGGCGAGTACCGGTACACAGCCGTCCGGTCGTGCGGATCGCCTGTCAGATGACGGGCAATGCCGAGCGCTCCACGGGATTGCCCGTCCATGAAAAGACTCAGGGCCTTCAACCCGAGACCGGCCTTGCCGGGGGATTCAGGCAGCATGTAGACCTCGTCGACACAGCCGAGGCTTAGGATGTGCAGGTCCTGCGGAGACCAGCCAAGCATCGAAATCGCTTCGACGGTCGCGACGCCCACCGGATTGTTGCACCAGGTGCCGCCATCGAGGAGCCCGACATCATCCACCGTCTTGTGGCGCGCGAAATAGGTCGGAGCGGCTGACGTCGCCATCGCGGCGTCGAGGGCCGGCTTCCGGTAATCCTTGGTGAGCCGCGGATGATGTGACGTCTTGTAGATGTAGACGCTGCGCTGATCGGCATCCCAGGCCGGGATGAGCAACCGGGTCTCCGCTTCGCCGATGAGCTTGTCACCGAGGACGGCGCGGAGCTCGTCCCGAAGCGTGGATGCTTCGTGCTTGGGCTTGACCAGGTGACGCAGGGCGGCACGCGCGTCCCGGGCCTTTTGTCCGAGCCAGTTCTTGTCCCCCGCTTGCCCGAAGATCGTCGGCCCGCGATTTTCGTAGAGTTCGAGGAGGGTTTTGGCCGGGATGCCGAGGGCGAGGCCGATCGCGAGAATGCCCCCGGTTGACGTTCCCGCAATCAGGTCGAAGTAGCGGCCAATCGGTTCATCAAGGTCTTCTTCCAAACCCGCCAGAAAGGCCGCGGGTTGGGTGCCTTTTATGCCACCGCCATCGATGCACAGGATACGTCTCATGATTTACTTAGCCTTCCGGGGGGTAGGGGTCTTTGCCGTAGGTGTTGCGCTCGCGGATGCGACCGTTGGTTCCGTGGATGAGCATTTCCGTGCCCTGATTGCGGGCGATGTCACGCGCCTGGGTGATCGCGGATTGCTGCGTCGGGTGGATGGCCGTTGCCTTTGCGTTTCCCGCGCCTTTCACGGCCCAACCGTCCTTGTGGGGAACAACATGCTGATTTTTCTTGGTCATTTTGATCTCCAAGTACCTTTTTTCCTTGACGATTCGTCAATCTTGTGTTGATATATACATCAAGAAATGTCGTTTATCAACCGACGTTTTCACGGGAGCAGACCATGTTTGGACAACGGTTGCGACTGGCCCGCAAGAAGGCGGGTTTGTCGATGCAGGCGCTTGCCGACCGCACCTCGCCAAGGATCACCGCGCAGGCCATCAGCAAGTACGAGGCGGACAAGATGAATCCGTCCTCCTCGGTGTTGGTCGGTCTGAGCAAGGCTCTGGGCGTGTCGCTCGATTTCCTGATGGGGGGTCAGGTCGAAGAGCTTGTCGGCGTCGAATTCCGCAAGCATTCCAGCACCTCCGCAAGGGACCGCGCTCATGCGGAAGCCGTCGTCATCGAGCGGCTGGAGGACTACCTGGCGATCGAGGACATCCTGGAAATCGCACCGCCAGACGACCCGTTCGGCGATCTGGTGACCGATGTTGTCGAGAGGTACGAAGATCTGGACCTGCTCGCGCGCAAGCTGCGAAGGCATTGGAAGCTCGGAAACGATCCAATTCCCAGCATGTCGCGGCTGCTTGAGGACAAGGGCATCAAGGTCATCGAAGCCGATTTCGCCGAGCGCTTCGATGGGTTGGCCTGCGAGGTGCGGCGCAGCGAGGGTCGAAGTTCCACCGATGTCGTGGTGGTTTCAAGCCGCACCAATATCGAGCGCAGGCGGTTCAATCTGGCACATGAACTGGCGCACCGTGTCATTCGGGCGACCGGAAACTCGGCGATCAAGCTCGAGAAGGCGATGAACCGTTTCGCCGGTGCGTTCCTGATACCCACCGATCACCTGATCGAGGAGGCCGGTCCCTCGCGCAGCGGCATGACCTATTTGGAGATCATGCGACTGAAGCGGCTCTATGGCGTGTCGGCAGCCGCGATGCTAATGCGTCTCGGACAGGTTGGCATCCTGCCCCAGTCGATGATCGACTACGCGTTTCGGACCTATGCACGGCGCTGGCGCACCAGCGAACCGGACGAGATACGGGATGATGAGGGGTTCGGTGCTTTCGAGCATCCGCAGCGGTTTGAGCGCCTGGTCTGGCGAGCGCTCGGTGAGGAATTGATCTCGCCGGTACGCGCCGCTCAGATGCTGCACCTATCGCTGTCCACCGTTGAAGAGAATATCAGGGGATAGTTCGTCTCGTGGCCCGCGTGATCGTCAACGATGCCAGCTGTTTGATCGATCTTCGGAAGGGTCGGTTGCTGCACGTCCTATGCGCCCTACCCTACGAGTTCATCGTACCGCTTCCCGTGCGCGCGAGCGAGATCCTGGATTTCACACCTCAGGAATGGGCGATCCTCGACGGCAGCGGCATGGCGACATACGACCTGCCGCCGGCCCAAGTTGGCCAGGCATTCGACATCAAGAAGCAGCACGGGCGACTGTCAGCGAACGATTGCTTCTGTCTCGTGACGGCACGGGTGCATGCGGAAGCCATCTTGCTCACCGGAGACCGTTTGCTGCGGCGCGTCGCCGAGGACGACGGGATCGCCGCGCATGGCGTTCTATGGGTGGTCGAGCAACTACTGAGGGACAGCCTTTGCGATCCCAAGTTGCTTGAAACGGCATTGACGCTTTGGCGGAACGACAAGGCGGTCTTCTTGCCCAATCAGCTCATCGACAACCTGCTGCGTCGGGTGCGATAGCGGCGGCATTGCGTTCCACCGGATGGTGACGACGCGGATCAAGTGCCGCTAAGAAACCTCCATCTCCTGAGGAGCCGGAAGGACAGGTCACAGAAGTTCTACTTCGACGAGCCGCAGCCAAGCACCATCTTCGGACGTATCAGCATCGACGACATTTTCAGGACCGGCAAACAGCCCGACATTGGCAGCCGCAGCCCCCAAAGCCGAAACGTAGCGGATGCCGTCGGGGCTTCCTGCAGAGAATGTCCAGTCCCTGAAGAACTCTGTAACGATCTGGGTCGGGATGTAGTCGACATTCACTCGATCATCCTGCTCGACCGGCTCCGCCATCCCTCGAGTCAGTTGGCGCAGAAACGACAGGCCTTGAAGATACCTCCGGGGCGCATTCGAAAAAAACCCCGGGATCCGTGGAAGCTCGGCAAGGTCGAGCAGGATGATCGGGATCTCGGTTTGGAAACGCGCTAAGACAGGCTCGCCAGCGCGGGCCTCGGCGATCGCGGAAGGCGCATCTTCAGCCCCGTAGAACATGGGGATCCCCGGCGGGTTCATTCGGTTTGACTGCAGACAGATGCGGGCGGGCGGCGGGCCAAGGGCGGCAGCCGAGGGTTCGAACGGCGGCACGGTCTGATTTCGCACCCGATAGTACGATTGCCCGACAGGTACCGAGCGCACCAATCCCAGTTCTTCGACAAGCTCTGCGAGTTCCACGAGAAACATGCCGGCAGAGCGTTCATCCGGGTGCGACACATCGCTTGCGCCGACAGAGTGAAAGAAGAACCTTCGCTCCGACATCGTGACGCGCCGGAAATCGCGCCAGCTAAACGCCATGCTGTCGTCGAATTCGAGGGAAAGCCAGTCGTACTCGCACCAGACATCGTCCTCGATCTCGCCGAGCAGATCGTCCATCAGCCGGTCGTGATCCCGAGCTTCGATAGCCAGACCAATCTCGTCGAAAAGCAGCTCTTGTGTATCCCAATGCGACCCCAGGTAACCACCTTCACGGGAATTGTAGGGCAGCTGGTCGACCGCGGTACCGTAGAATGTTCCCATCCGACCCTCGATGAACTCCGCGATTTCTTCAAGGGGCAAAACCTTCCGGCGACGCGCGTTGCAATAGCTGCACCTGCCGGGGGCCCCATCATTCCGGATGACGTCCTTGAGATCTTCGTCGCCAAAGCACTTTGTGCAGACGTACCTGTCGGAAATGCTGTCCTGTCGGAAGTTGGCGGGGTCGATGCGGCTCATTGCACTAGGGTACCAAAGGGCTGGGGGTTCGATAATCTCCGGCGGGCGATATCATTCTCGTTATGTGGGTTCGACAGCATTCGGAAGCTGGAATTCCAGATCCAGCCGCTCCAGAATCCGGGCAGCCAGAGCCTCAGTCGCCGCCCAGCCTGGTGTAAAGCTATCCGGCGTCAGGCAAAGGGTAAGAACTCCGATCGTGCCACGATCCATCGCATCCTTGAGGCCTGAAGCGACGGCATCAATGTAGTCATCGGAGACCATCTTGCGAATGTCAGACACGAACTGGCAGTAGAAATAGTCCAGGTCGATGTTGACGATCCATGGCGCTTCCCGCTCGGCAAGCCAATACGAGAGATTCTCGGGTAGTTCCCATGGCGAACTGTACATCGGACGGCCGAAGTTGGGTGAGTCCCCATCTTCATGGGTTAGGCATCGGAAGCTTGTGAGGCTGTCCCCGAACTCCCGCAAATAGATGGAGAGATAGTTGTCCCAGCGGATGACAGGACAATCGAAGTCGTCGCTCCGATAGGTCTTTTCGAGATAAGCATCGATCCCAGCGGTCCAACTTGGCAAATGCTTAAGCCACTCGTCCAAACGGCTCTGAAGCGCGTCGGGATGACGGTCGATGTGCATGAGGGAATGGGGTGCGGTGAGATCGAGTTCCTGCAGCCAGCACCACAGGGCCGCACGATGATTGTCCATCACGTAGACATTACCTGCTCTGCAGAGAAAGTTCTGTTCGACGGACCCTGAGTGGTTTCGCCCCTTGAAGGGGACGATCCACTCCCATTCGGTTGTCATTCGTGTTCGCCATTCAATGCCACTCAACCCTCATTTCTTTGGAGTTGCAGTTCTGGCAGGTCACGCAAGCTTTGCAGATCAAACGTCACCAGGAAAGTCTCCGTGGTCACGAAGGTATGCGGCGCTCCGGGACGCGGCGACCTGGGCCCGCTCGTAATCAGATCCTTGTAGCGCAGCCGGGCCAGCAGATCGCGGCTGACCTCCTTGCCGAAGATGTCGGCCAGCCCCGCCCGGTCGATCGGCTGATGATAGGCGATCGCGCAGAGCACGCCCATCTCCATTTCGGTGAAGGCCAACGACTGCTCACCAAGATCAGCGGCGGCCTTGATCGCGTCCGCGAACTGGGCCCTAGTCCGGAACATCCACCCGCCGGCTACCTGTACCAGCACGTAAGGGCGGCCGTTCAACTCGGCCTGGATGTCCTCGATCAACATCTCGACCGAGGCCCCCTGCCCCACTACACGCGCAAGATCCTCACATCCGACCGGCGAGGCGCTGGCGAACAGCACCGCTTCGATCCGCCCCATCCATTCGCGCCAGCGCAGCTCCTGCGGCAGGTCGTCCAGATCCCGGTCAAAGACGGCGCCGCCCTCCTCCGCCGGTTTCCGCTTCCGGGTCGCGACCGTCATGATGCGATCCCGTAGAGTCGGAAGGTCGGCCGCCCGGTCAGTTCTCGTGCGACACCCAGCTCGACCAGCCGATCGCAGAAACGCCGCGCGGCGCGATCGGTCATGGAGATCGAGGTCCCGCGAATACGCGGCGACAGCATCGACGCCGGGGCTACCGCATCTTCGGTCAGGAACAGCTCGACCGCCGCGTCCGACCCTTTGGCCCGCAGCTTCGGCGCAACGGCGCGAAGGGCCTCGGCGCGTCGGGCCAGATCCCGCGCCACCCGGATCGACTCTTCGATAGCCTCGAAGATCCGCACCTCGACTGCGAGATCGGCCCCCTGCCCTTTTGCGGTCAGGTCGCGCAGAACCGCCTTTGTCAAACGCTGCGCAGTCACGGACAGTACCTGCTTCCAGTTCTGCGCCCACGCCAGGACGACGTCCGAGAGAAGGCAGGCGGTGCGCTCTGCCCGGTCGTCGACTTCGAGCACGGCGCGCAGGGCGGCGACGCAACCCGACAACGGGCCATGGGTCCGTGCGCGCTCCAATCCCACGTCGAGCCAAGCGCCCACCTCGCCCGCGAACTCCGCACCAACGAAGTCGGCGATCTCGCCCGTCCGGCCTGCACGAAGCCGGACGCCTTCGCGCCAGAACGCCAACAGATCGCCATCCGGACCCCGTGCTTCGCCTGGCGGCGTCAGGTGGAAAGCGTCGCGGATGTCCGCCTCCCGCGCCAGCCGCCCTTCCAGTTTCGAGGTCGCCGTTGCGGCGCTCAGCGCCAACCGGTTGGCGAGCAGCTTCACGGGCACACCATGCCTGGGATCACCGACTAGATAATCGAGCACCGTCAGCGCCGACCCCGACCGAAAGGCCACAGTTTCAAGGGTTTCCGCACGTCCTGAGGTGACCCAGCCCGGCAGGTGCGGTAACTTGTCCAAGTCGTTCGAGATGGCTGTCGGCTGGTATGTCATATAACAACACTAGTCTCTCGCGGCGCTTTCGTCCACAATATGATGTGCAAACCGCCCCACCCTGTGGCTCCAGATCATGTCCAATAAGTTTGCATTATCGGACGTGATAGTGATATGCTGCGAAACATGGTCTTCAGCTCATGTTTCATCACTGGACTCGCCCGAAATCGCCCCTCTCGTCGACCTCGTTCATATTTCATTGGTGGGCAAGGCTTTAGCTCAAACACTGGACTCCTGACTAAATGCCAAACCAGCCCGAAGCGGACCAAATTCGAGCCGGGGTTCATGAGACTGGGTGGAGCAGTATTCGTGAGACTGGCGGTGGTTCGGACGCTTCCTGGTATTTTGGCATGCTCTCTCGTCGACCTGCGCGCACCCATGTCCGGCCGAAGGCCTTCAGCTCAACGAGAGAGGTTCTACTATGAGGGAGGATGACGATCGGATTACCCTGCCCGTGCATGTCGCCGGTTCCGGCACACTCGACCGCCTGGTCGACACCGCTCGGGACTACGCCAAAGCCTCGACGGCCGAGAACACGAACAAGGCCTATGCCGCCGACTGGAAGCACTTCGCGCGTTGGTGCAGGCTGAAGGGTGCGGAGCCCCTACCTCCGTCTTCAGAGATGATCGGCTTGTATCTGGCCGACCTGGCCGCGCCGACCAACGGGTCCCCTACCCTCTCGGTCAGCACCATCGAGCGTCGCCTCTCAGGTCTGGCATGGAACTATGCGCAACGGGGGTTCACTCTCGATCGCAAGAACCGCCACATTGCTTCGGTCTTGGCGGGGATCAAGCGCAAGCACGCGCGCCCGCCGGTGCAGAAGGAAGCGATCCAGGCCGAGGACATCCTCGCAATGGTTGCCACCCTGTCCTACGATCTTCGCGGGCTGCGGGACCGCGCGATCCTGCTGCTCGGATACACCGGAGGCCTCCGCCGCTCGGAAATCGTGAGCCTCGATGTACATAAAGATGACACGGCAGATTCCGGCGGCTGGATTGAGATCATGGAGAAAGGCGCCCTCCTGACCCTCAATGCGAAGACAGGTTGGCGCGAGGTCGAGATCGGCCGCGGCTCTAAGGATCAGACCTGCCCCGTGCATGCTCTCGAGCACTGGCTGCACTTTGCGAAGATCGACTTCGGCCCTGTCTTTGTAGGGACCTCTCGCGATGGCAAGCGCGCCCTCGATACACGGCTCAACGACAAGCATGTCGCGCGGCTGATCAAGCGCACGGTTCTGGATGCCGGTATCCGATCCGAACTGCCCGAGAAGGAGCGCCTGGCGCTGTTCTCTGGCCACTCGCTGCGTGCCGGCCTTGCCAGTTCCGCCGAGGTCGACGAACGCTATGTCCAGAAACAGCTCGGACACGCCTCTGCCGAGATGACCCGCCGCTACCAGCGCCGGCGCGATCGGTTCCGGGTGAACCTGACCAAGGCCGCCGGTCTCTGACCCCCTGCTCCATCACGCCGCCTGCCCGCTGAGCCTGCCGTAGAAGCTGCGCTCAAGATGCAGCTCCCCTGCCCCGGCCTTCTCGACCATGCCGCGCAGATAGCCGCCCGGCGAGGAAACTTCACCTGCGCTATGCTTCTCAAACACAAGTGCAAACGCCGCTGTCGCCACTTGTTTGCCCAAACGGTCCTGCGCCACGTTCCAGGCATGCTCGGACACTCCGATCATCGGCCTGAGCTGCCCGGCAACCCGATGCAGATCGCCCCAATCCTTCAGGAACCCGCCCATATTGCGCGCCCAGGACGCGAATTCAGGACAGGCTTGCATGACAGTCGGTAGATCCAGTGCGGCGCGTTTCTTGCGCACCTCGGCAACCCATTCTTCCAGCTCCCTATCAACCTGATCCTCGGGCTGAGCATTGGGCACCACGGCCGCGACTTCCTCATCTCCTGAGGAATTACAGATTACAGGATCAAGTTGGTTTGTAATTAGTATATGAGGGTCAAAAATGACCTCCCTGGGGTTCATTTCTTGAGTCTTCTCAGAAGCTTGTTCCTTGGTTTCCGGCGTGTTTTCCACAGACTGGACAACCTCGGTTGCCTTGAGATAGGCCGCCTCAACACGCTCCTGAAGCTCCTTGAACCACGTCAGCAGCCGGGCAAGCTGCTGGGAAGCTTCGCGGCGGCGAGGAAGCCGGTCCAGAAGTTCCTCGAAGAGACCCGTGAATTGCGTCCAAGGCCCTCGTAGCGCGCTGCTGACGGCGGCCTCGATCCGAGCGCGGATCATACGGCGTGCCACCGTGATCTGGCGCTTCAGGCGCTGGCAGAGCTCGCGCTCGGCCTGCAAATCGGCATGGAGCTCCTCGAACTCCTCGACACGCGCCGACAGCGGCGACAAATCAAAGCCATAGGCCTCGACGATGCGCCCCTCGGCATCCCTGCGCCCCCAGCGTTTGCCGTTGGGGCTGTCCTGGAAGGAGATCACGCCAATCTCGGCCAGACGCCGTGCATGGCGCTTGAGCGCGGAGAGCGAGAACCCGGTCTGCTCCATCAGATAGGCGTTTGACGCCCAGACGATCGGGCGCTGCCCCTCCTCCCAATCCTGGGCCTGGGTGAAGGCCCCGAGCGTGTCGAGGAGCATCATGTCTCCGGCCTTGAGGCCAATGTAGGCTCCTACCCGCTTGACGGCCACGAAGGCCCGCGTTTTGGGTATAGCTACCTGTTCACCGGCTTGGGCAAGCTGCTCTGCAATGCCAAGACCCGGTGTCGGCTTGCGCCAACCTGTATGTTTCATGGATAGTTCTCGCCTCCTCTGCTTGATGGAGGGCAAAAGAATCCCGTTCGCTCAGGAGCGTTGCTGTTGACAGTGATTCGCCGGAGAACTATCTTGATAGCGACCAAACTAATCTTGATAAGCTCTCAGGCCCTCAGCTTGGGGGCTTTTCTTTTGCCGTTATCTCAAAGCATATCCGCTCCTGTTTCTTACCTCGTTTGGATCGAAGACCACCGTCTCCGCGGCTCCTGCCTCTTACTTCGATCCGTGTTTCTCCAAGTACTCAGCGATGACATCACTCAAACCTTTGAGAATGTCCTCGTCCAATGTTAGCCCCGTGGCAGCGACTGAGAGCTTCCCGCCCTGCCCTGTAACACTCAATTTCCGCGAACCGATCTTTCGCTGTACCGTGAGTCTCTTTGGGCTCTGCGATTTCTTTTTTGCAGGCTTGGACGGCTTTTCAGTCAGGTCGCCAAGAACCTTTTCGAGGTCACGGTGGCTAAGATTGTAGACATCTTTGCACGCGTGCAAAATCTCACCTCTAGCGGCATAGACAGCGCGACCACGTGATACCGCGCTGTTATGGACACCCACACGTTTGGCGAACTCGGTTGCAGTTATCTTCTCGTCCGGTTTGGCATCTTGTAGCCGCTCGAACATTTCGCCTATCGAAACCAGACGCTCGAAAGCGCTGAGGTTTTCACGTTCCTCATTCTCCCGGAAGCGCATGAATAGCATCTCGAACTGCTCTTCACGGAAACCCCGATGGGATTGTGGAATCAGAATGGCGCGGACAGGCAATCCCAAAGCTTCAAGGATCGCATGGCGTCGCCGACCCACGATCAACTGGAATGTCACGCCTTCTACGTTCTCGGGCTCACGTTCATCCGGTCGCCAGTCAGGATCCGCTGGCCGAACATGAATGGGCGTATCTTGACCATTCTTCTCGATACTCTCTTTGAGCTTCTCGAATGCCTCTTGGTCCCGCCAATCTTCACGCCGGTCCGATCCAATCACGTCCACAATTTGAGACGGATCAATCTGCAACTCATGTCGACCCGCGAGAATGCGCTCCACGACCTGTGCACGCTCAACTTGAAGCATCTGGCTGGCGTCTGAAAGCGCTCCAGCCTTCCAAGCACTGCCAGAGCCGCCAAGTCTTGGCTTAACCCCACCAACCAGTTTCGCTTCGTCTTCGTGGAGCTGTTCGCTTGCACCAGATCCAGGAGCCGCAGACACATCCTCATCTGGGCGCGAGGACTTTTTCTTGAGGACCGAGCTGCTCAATGTTCGCTTCATTCGGCTTCCTCCTCGAAATTGTAGAAGTTCTGCATCCAATCCTCGGCATAGCCACGCTCAAGACCTGGCCAGAGGCGTGAGACGATGGCGTCATTCACTGCGTCCGCATTCTCGATGAACCTGTTGATGCCTTTTCGCTTGCCTGGCGTATCTGGGTCGTACTCGTAGACGGACTGATAAACGTCCGACGCGTTCGAAATAGCATCGGAGCGAAGATAGAATACCGGCAGCACCTCATCTGGGCAGTTTTCGAGCAGGTTGCCGACCTGTGTGAGATCTTGCTCATTTGTTCTCTGAACGATCGTGGGCAACAGCATATGCGCCGCACCGCCCATATCGATCCGATCCGTCGCGAAAATGTGGCGCAGCATGGTGAGGAGACCAGTCACAAAGGTGGACAAGGTCGCAATGTCGAACCCCTTCATCGTCTGCGGGATAATCAACGAAGTAGACGCCATCACATTGTTCAGCTGGAACAGTGTCAGCGCAGGCTGATAGTCGATAATGATGCAATCCAAGGTCTCGTTCAGGGCACTTTCAAGCTTCGCTTGGTCGACCCTACCGTTGCTCACAAGCTCATTAGGACGGCTGACCGGTGGATGCCCCTCTTTCCACCGATCTATGGCGTCTCTTAGGAACCTGTAAAACCGCTTCTCCGGGGTGCCCGCTCGCAGCAACCTCGCGATCTGAATTTCGCCTTCGGAGGTTTCGCCATGTGCAGGTACTAGCCGCACGCCCGGCCAGGAGGTTTTCTTGAAGAACCCGTCAAGCGTCTCCGCATCATAGTCAGTGTAAGCGATGGCCTCGTCGGTCTGAAACAGCCCCGCGAAGTCAACCATCGTCGGAGTTTCGTCATCTGGCAAAGTTGGCATTTCTTCGCCGCCGACAAAGTAGAGAGTGATCGTGCTCTGGGGGTCAGCGTCCATGACGCCGACTCGCATGCCGTAGTGCAGACTCAGGTACTGAGCGAAGTGCGCAGCACTAAGCGACTTCGCAGTTCCACCTTTCTGACTTGCAAATGAAATGACGGGCAAAGGATCGTCGGGTTTGCGCCAAGCAAGAAAATGCTCAGGCCGCTTTGATGAGGCAGCCATCAAAGCCCTGATGTGCATCAGCTCCGTCAGGGTGAAAACACGCTCGCGCCCTACATGCTTGCCGGCAGGAAAATCCTCATTGTCCTTAGCGAACTTCGTCAGATGCTGATGGCTAATGTTCAGGAAGCGAGCACATTGGCGCATCGACCAAGAGCGTTTGATGCGCTCACGCATCGTCAACTCCTTATTGACCGAAACCATGGTCCGGCCAAGGCCCCGCTCGAGCTCTTGAAGGAACTGTTCTATACTGCCGCCCATTGCACCGCTCTCTTTTCGATTCTCTCACGGAATCGCACCGAGTTGTAAATAGCACGGTTTTTAAGGAAATGTACAGATATTGTACGCCTACCGGATTTCCGGCGCACAATATGGGCTACACCGAGCGAAAATGCGGACGACAACCTGAGCCGCCGAGGTGATTTTGCACGCGTGCAAAAAGTCGAAGCCTGGTGCAGCCAGGCCGCCGAAGCGGTCTGGCCGATGATTTAGGCGGCGTCCTTCGGCCCCCCAGGGGATGACGTCCTGCAGGGCAGATCGTCCTGGTTCGCGGCCTTGCCGAGGTTGGCGTTGAAGCCGTGGTCGCGGATGGTCAGCATGTAGTAGTCGGCGCCGGCCTCATTGTTCTGCTTCTTCCAGATGTCGCCGCACTCGACGAGCTTGCCTCGTGGGGAACGGCCGAGGACGCGGTGCGTGGGGGCCATCGGGTTCGCGCTCCCGACGGGTTCGACCGTGATGTCGAGATCGAAGGTCAGGGTCGAGATGGAGCCGACGCCCTTGCCGGTTTCGATGTCGGCGCTGGTGAATTTGATGCAGTTCGAGGTCAAGGACCAGAGCATCTCATTGAGACGGATTCCAGTTGACTGCCCGTGGGGAGGCCGATGGTGGTCTCGAGTACGTCGCCGTGCGAATTCGACTTCGACAGGCCGGGGCAGGGGGCAAAGATGGCTAGCGGTCAGACAGAAGGCGAGCGCAAACTCCGGTATAGCTTTGCCGATCGAGGAGGCGCTCCTGAGACCTTCGCCGAAGATGAGATCGGGACGCCGCTTGCCGGACCAGAAACGGATGGCGTGGCCCTGAAGCTACCCGAGGATCCGTTTGGGGAGCTTGATCGCGGCCTAACTGCTGGTGGACGGGTCTAGTAGGGTGCGCGCGCATCCAGCGACCTAGCCGCGATTGTCGGTGACCATCGCCAGCGGGGCAGGGGCCCATTGCGGCGGATCAGGATCGTCCTCGCTCTGCTGCAAAAATGCCCGCAAGTGATAGCGAATTTGCCGGACCAAGCCATTTGATCCCACGCCATTGCAAATTGGTCGTGGCCAAATTGCCAAGCACCGGCTTGCCTGCTGCGATGAGCGCCCGCGCGATGCGTTCGAGGCTGCTGCGTTCGGAAGTTCTGACTAGCGAGATTCGTGAGGTGCGGTAGGGCAGGGGGCTTCGCCGAAAACGGAATGAGCGTTTCTGAGGGCGTCCTTCAACGTGACCGACCTAAACCGTTCATGCAATATGTCGATCAGGTCTCTTAGCTGCCCGTCGCACATCTGCCGGAAGCACGCAATTCTTTGCGAACTGTTACAAAGTCTTGAGCCGACGTCCACCGGCATCGACAACAAGATGCGTCTTCTATACGCAAGGATCACCGGTTTCTGCTTGATGCCAGTCTCGCGGTTGCTGGCGAAAAGCTCTGCTTCGTCCTTGGCGTTCGCGGCCAATTTAAGGACGTCCAACTGGCTTGGCTCTAGCTAATCGAGCGGCATTATCCGGATGTCGGCTGCGCCGTCAGGCGCGACCGATCTGGTGGTTTCGCTCTTCTTCGCAGTGGCGGATTTCGAGTGGTTTGTGGTCTTAGCCATGGCAAGGGACCTTGAGGCCGGACCCGGAAGAGACTCTCTCTATCCTTTTAAGCCCAGCACCAGGGCTTCCCTTTCACTAGCTCTCTGCAACAGCGGAACATGTCGTCAATTGACGGATTGGCCGAGCAGGGCAGGGGGAGACGGTTGCTTGATGGCAAAGCTTGCCATATCCTCGCCGCGAAGGAGACAGCCATGGGCACCATGAACATCTCGCTGCCGGATCCGATGAAGTCCTGGGTCGAGGATCAGGCGAAGTCGGGACGCTACGCCAACTCGAGCGATTATGTCCGTGACCTGATCCGGCGCGACAGGATGCGGCACGATGCAATCGCTGAAATCCAGGCAGCGGTTGATGCCGGAATCGCCAGCGGCCCGGCAAAGTCGTTTGACTGCAACGCGTTCAAGGCCCGGATGCACGCGAAGCATGCCGGAAAATAGCAGATGGACCATCCGTCCTGCAGCGGAAGCCGATCTTGCGGACATTTGGATCCAGGGCGCGGCGGAATGGGACATGAGTCAAGCCGAGCGCTACGCAGATGGCCTGTTCGCGCTCTTTGACTTGCTTGCAGCTTATCCAGAGCTATGCTGAAATCTGGGTGATGCGGCTTGATCACGCGGCGCGGTTTTCGGTGTCGTTCTCGGCGACACCGTCGGTGAATGTGACGCCTTCGATGACCAAAGGCAACTGGTTCGCGCCCTTCAGGCGGCGCCATGTTTTGGCGGCGGTCTGAACGAGCTTGAACACCATCAGCTTCGCTGTCGTTTGCGACAGCGCCCCCTTGGTTCGGACGGTCCTGTGCCGGACGGTGGCGAAGACGCTTTCGATTGGGTTGCCCGTGCGCAGGTGATCCCAATGGTCGGCCGGGAAGTCATAGAACGCCAGCAGCGCGTCGCGGTCTTTTGTCAGGCAGTTTACCGCCTTCTCGTATTTGATCCCATATTTCTCGGCGAAGATGTCCATGGCGGCCTTGGCCTTAGCGCGGGTCTCGGCCTGCCATATCTCGCGCAGGTCGGCCTTCACCGTCGGCTGCATCGATTTCGGGAACTTGTTCAGCACGTTGGCGATCTTGTGGACCCAACAGCGCTGATGACGCGTGCCGGGGAAGACCTCGTCGAGCGCCTTCCAGAACCCCATGGCCCCGTCTCCCACGGCGATCTCCGGCGGGACGGCAAGGCCGCGGGCCTTGATGTCGACCGGCAACTCGCGCCAACTCTGCGCGCTTTCCCGAACGCCGATCTGGAAGCCGACCAGTTCCTTCTTCCCTTCGGGCGTGGCGCCCAGAATGACCAGCATGCACTCGGCCTGCGGCTCCATCCGGGCCTGGAGGTAGACGCCGTCCGCCCAGATGTAGACATACCGCCGCGCCGAAAGATCACGGCGCTGCCAGCGGTCATGTTCCTGCTGCCATTCCCCGGTCAGGCGCGAGATTACGCCCGGCGACAGGTTTGGCGCCTCCGCCCCCAAGATCGCAGAGAGCGCCTCCCGGAAGTCGCCGGTGGAAATGCCGCGCAGGTAGAGGACTGGCAGCAGGGCATCGAGGCTGCGCGACCGCCGCGCCCATTTCGGCAGGATGGCGGAGCTGAACCGCACCTTCTCGTCAGCAGGTCCGGCCGCGCGGTCTCGCACCTTCGGGCGGCGCACATCAAGCGCGCCGATCCCGGTCTGGATGCTTCGCTCCGGCCCATACCCATGCCGGACGATACGCTGCCGGCCATCCGGCAGGACCTCTTCGGCATGCTGAGCGACGAAGGCGTCAGCCTCTGCCCGAAGTGCAGCGGCCAGCATCCGGCGCGCCCCATCCCGGGCAATCTCGGTCAGCGGATCGTCAACAGATTCCGGCTGACGCAGGGCGATGATGTCGGTATTCTTCGTCATAGGCGTATCGTTCCTTCTGGAAGTTCTGGCAGGCTTCGACACCCGCCACGATACGCCGCCTTCTCAAACACCGTCACCCATTTCCCAGCATAGCTCGCTGAAAAGAGATGGCCCGGGAGCGGGAAGAATTCACGCCGCCGGTGCGCATCCATCCCAGCGGGTCGCATCTGGTGATCTACCGGCGGGAAGGGCAGGGGGTCGAGATCATCCGTATCCTGCATACCCATCAAGACCTTATGGCCTATCTGAACGACGGCTGACCAGTTACAGTCCAGCCGCCTTGGTCAGGTTGACGCGGAACCTGTCGCGGCGGCGCTGGTAGCGGCGGGTCCTCGAGCCGGCCGACATTGGCAAGCCCCCAGAGCCCACCGAACAGGCAGAACAGGATCGCCAGCCAGACGGCCACGGGGCGACGAATGGCGCCCCGCGCAATACTCATGCGTGCTGCATCAACCGTGTCGGATGCCATGCCGGTCATTCTCCCGTTCCGCAGTTCGTTGGACGACGGCCAAAGCGCCCGCCGTCAGAGGCCGACGACCGCGAGACGACCAAGGTTTGCGTCCGTCGCCTCGGCCTCGATGCGCGCAAGATCGGCGTCCAGCGCGCGCCGCAGCGACCGCCAGTATCGACATCGACAGGTCCGAATCCGCAGTGTCCAGGCCGTTCAGCGATGCCAGATGCCGGCGCAGCGTGCGGTGCTGCGCATCCTGCGGCAGGCCGGCCTCGAGCGCATCGTGTTCGGCCAGCATCTCCTTCAAGAGCGCCGCCATGAGGCCGCGCTTCGTCGGGAAATTGTAGAGGACACCTCCCTTCGACAGCCCCGCTTCGCGGGCGACCGCCTCGAAGGAGGTGTGCGCAACGCCCTCGCGCGCGGCAATCGCACGCGCCGCGGCAAGGATCCGCAGACTTGCATTCCGGCGCGCGCTTTTCTATTCCTGCATCAAGACTGTACCATCCGGTCGGTATAGGTGAGCGGCGAGACAGCGTCGCCTCCACATGGGGTCAAGGCGACCTGGCAGATTCGTTGGAATGCCGGTTTCCGGTCGGGCGAGGGACTGATGACACGCTTCAATTCCGTTCTTGTACTAATCGCGGGGCTGGCCCTTGTTGGGGCGGGGTTCTTCCTCTGGCGCGGCGACGGCACCGGGACGACCCCCGACGGATTTGCTCGTGGAAACGGGCGAATCGAGGCGGTGGAGATCGACGTGGCGGCCACGCGCCCGGGGCGGATTGCGCGCATCCAGGTGCGTGAGGGACAATTGGTCGCAGCCGGCGATCCGCTGGCTGAACTGGATGTCCGGCAGTTGCAGGCTGCGCGTCATCAGGCCGAGGCCGAGCGCCAGAGAGCCGAGATCGCGGTCGAGAATGCCAGGCTGCTGGTCGAACAGCGTGCGGCCGAGGTACGGGCCGCCGAGGCGGTTCTGGCTCAGCGAGAGTCGGCGGAGGTCGTGGCCCGACGCCAGTTGGAACGGTCAGAGGCGCTGACCGCTGGAAACGTCACGTCCGAGCGCGCCCTGGAACTTGATCGGTCGAACGCGCTCGGGGCCCAGGCGGCTGTCGCCTCGGCCGAGGCCGCCCTGGCGGCGGCGCGGGCCGGCGTGACCTCGGCCAAGGCCTCGGTGATCGGCGCCGAGGCGGCGGTCGCGGCAGCGACGGCCGCCGTCGAGGCGATCGACGTCCAGATCGAGGACAGCACCCTGACGGCACCGCGCGACGGCCGCGTGCAGTTCATCGTGGCGCGCGAGGGCGAGGTGGTCGGCGCGGGCGGCCGGATCGTCAACATGGTCGATCTGGGCGAGGTCTACATGACCTTCTTCCTGCCGACCGCGGCTGTCGGCCGGATCGGGCTGGGCACCGAAGTGCGGCTCATCATGGACGCGGCCCCGGGCATCGTCGTGCCGGCCGAGGTGTACTTCGTCTCGGACGTGGCGCAGTTCACGCCCCGCACCGTCGAGACCGAGGTCGAGCGCGATAAGCTGATGTTCCGCGTCCGCGCCCGCATCGCGCCGGAACTGCTGGCGAAATATGCCGACTACACCAAGACCGGCCTGCCCGGGGTCACCTGGGTCCGGCTCGACCCCGCTGCCCCCTGGCCTGCTGAGGCCGACGGGCGCGTCCTCGAATGACGCCGACCGCCCCCGTCGTGCGGGCCGACGGCTTGTCGCTTCGCTACGGCCGGGTCACAGCACTTGATCGGGTGACGCTTGATCTTCCGGCAGGCTGCGTCGTCGGGCTGATCGGCCCGGACGGGGCGGGGAAGTCCAGCCTGCTTGCGCTGATTTCTGGGGCCCGCAAGCTTCAGGAAGGGCGGCTTGAGGTCTTGGAGGGCGACATGGCGCGCGCCCGCCACCGGGCGCGCATCTGCCCACGTATCGCCTACATGCCACAGGGTCTGGGGCGGAACCTCTACCCGACGCTTTCGGTGCGCGAGAACGTGGAGTTCTTCGGGCGCCTTTTCGGCGAAGGCCGGGCGGAACGGGACCGCCGGATCGCCGACCTGCTTCAAGCGACCGATCTCGACGCCTTCGCCAACCGCCCGGCGGCCAAGCTGTCGGGCGGCATGAAGCAGAAACTGGGCCTGTGCTGCGCGCTGATCCACGAACCCGACCTGCTGATCCTCGACGAGCCGACCACAGGCGTCGATCCGCTGTCGCGGCGGGAGTTCTGGGCGCTGATCGGCCGCATCCGTGCTGGTAGCCCCGGCATGAGCCTGATCGTGGCCAGCGCCTACATGGAGGAAGCTGCGAACTTCGATCACCTCGTGGCGATGGACGAAGGGCGGGTGTTGGCCACCGGCAGTCCCGCCGACCTGCTGGCCCAGACCGGCTCGGAGGATCTCGACGCGGCCTTCATCGCGCTTCTGCCCGAGGAACGGCGCGCCCGCCATCATGAACTGGTCATCCCGCCGCGCAAGCGCGAAGCTGTGAACGGCCCTGTGATCGAGGCCGAGAATCTGACCGTCCGCTTCGGCGACTTCACCGCAGTTGACAACGTCAGCTTCCGCATTCAGCCGGGCGAGATCTTCGGCTTCCTCGGGTCGAACGGCTGCGGCAAGACCACGACGATGAAGGTCCTGACCGGGCTTCTGGAACTGTCCGAGGGCAGCACGCGCCTCTATGGCCGCAAGATCGATGCCCGCGACATGGAAACGCGCAAGCGCATCGGCTACATGACGCAGAGCTTCTCGCTCTATTCCGAACTGACGGTGCGGCAGAACCTCGACCTGCACGGGCGGCTGTTCGACATGGCCCCGGCCGAGATCGCCCCGCGCATCGCCGAACTGGCGCGGCGCTTCGATCTAGAGGACGTGCTGGACAGCCTGCCCGCAGCTCTTCCGCTAGGGGTCCGGCAGCGGCTGTCGTTGGCGGTTGCGCTGATCCATCAGCCCGAGATCCTGATCCTCGACGAGCCAACTTCGGGCGTCGATCCGGTGGCGCGCGACCAGTTCTGGCAAGCGCTGGCTGACCTGTCGCGCAAGGACGGCGTGACGATCTTCCTGTCCACGCACTACATGTCGGAAGCCGCGCGCTGTGATCGCGTCTCGTTCATGCACGCCGGCCGTGTGCTGGTCTCGGGCGCGCCCGAAACAATCCGGCAGGAGGTCGGTGCGGCAACGCTGGACGATGCCTTTGTCCACCATCTTCGTCGGGCTGCGGATGACGGCGCAGCCCATCCACCCGCGACCATTGTTGCACAGCCGAACGGCCGAGAGACCCGACCGCCCGGGCGCTTCAGCCTGGCCCGACTGTTCGGCTTTTCCTGGCGCGAGGCGCTGGAGCTGCGCCGGGATCCAATCCGCCTAACGCTGGCCAGTGTCGGCAGCGTGATCCTCATGATCGTGCTGGGTTACGGCATCTCCATGGATGTTCAGAACCTGAAATTCGCGGTGCTCGACCTCGATCAGACTATTCTCAGCCAGTCCTATGTCAACGACCTTGCCGGATCGCGCTATTTCCACGAAGCGCCCCCTCTGACGGGCTACGACGATCTCGACGCGCGAATGCGCGCGGGCGAAATCAGCCTTGCACTTGAGATCCCGCCCGGCTTTGCCGCCGACCTCGCCCGGGACCGCCCGGTCGAGATCGGCGCTTGGTTCGACGGCGCGATGCCGATGCGAGCCGAGACGGTGCGCGGCTACGTCCAGGGGATGCATGTGCATTGGCTAACGGACCAGCTCCGCCAAGCCTACGGAGAGGACGCCGTGGCTGGCGACTATGCGCTGGAGGTGCGCTTTCGCTACAATCCCGATGTGGAAAGCCTTGCCGCCATGGTCCCCGCGGTCATTCCGCTTCTGCTCATGCTGATCCCGGCCATGCTGGCCGTGCTGTCCGTCTCGCGCGAGAAGGAGACGGGCTCCATCGTCAACCTCTATGTCACGCCTGCCCGGCGGCTCGAGTTCCTGCTGGGCAAGCAGGTGCCCTATGTCGCCCTCGGCTTCGTCAACTACCTGCTGCTGCTGGCGCTGGCAGTCCTGGTCTTCGGCGTACCGGTCAAGGGCAGCCTTCTGGCGCTGTCTGCCGGTGCGCTGGTCTATGTCGTGCTGGCGACCGGGCTCGGGCTGCTGATTTCCGCCTTCACCCGCAGCCAGGTGGCGGCGCTGTTCTTCACTGCGCTCGCGACGCTTATCCCGGCGACGCAATATGGCGGCATTATCGACCCGGTGTCGTCGCTGGAAGGCATGGGCCGGGTGATTGGCGAGGTCTTCCCGACCAGCCATTTCGTCACGATTTCACGCGGCACCTTCGCCAAGGCGCTCGGCTTAGGCGATCTAGGGGGATCCTTCTTGCCGATGCTTGCCCTGGTGCCGGTGGTGGTGGCGCTCGGCGCGGTGTTCGTTCGCAAGCAGGAGAAATAGGGGTTGCGACCAAGACATGTGATACATCTTGCCGTGAAAGAATTGCGCGGCCTGTTGCACGACCCGCTTCTCATGGTTTTGGTGGTCTACGCGTTCACGCTAGACATATACACCCACGCCACCGCCATGCCCGAGACGCTGAACCGCGCCACCATCGGCATCGTGGACGAGGATGCCTCGCCGCTCACGCGCCGCATGGCAGATGCCTTCCTCGCACCCTATTTCGTGCCGCCGGCGCAGATTGGCCTGGCCGAGATGGATGCGCGGATGGATGCCGGGATCGACACGTTCTCGCTGGTGATCCCCCCCGATTTCCAGCGCGACCTGCTGGCGGGCGACCGGCCGGAGCTGCAACTGAACGTCGATGCCACACGGGTCAGCCAGGCCTTCACCGGCGCCGGCTATATCCAGGCGATCGTCGATCAGGAAATTACCGGTTGGGCCGCCCGCGATGCCGCTGCGGCTGCGCCTCCGGTCGATCTGGCTGTGCGGGCGCGGTTCAACCCGGCGCTGGACCCCGGCTGGTTCGGCGCCCTTACAGCGGTGATCAGTGCCGTCACCATGCTTTCGATCATCCTGTCGGGCGCAGCCCTGATCCGCGAACGCGAACACGGCACGGTCGAACACCTGCTGGTGATGCCTGTCACGCCGGCCGAGATCATGACAAGCAAGGTTCTCAGCATGGGCGCGGTGGTGCTTGTGGCAACCGGGCTGTCGCTGAACTTCATGGTCCAGGGGGTGCTGGAGGTGCCGATAGCCGGCTCGGTCACCCTGTTTCTTGTCGGGGTGGCGCTGCATCTTTTCGCCACCACCTCTCTGGGTATCCTGCTGGCCACGATCTCCGGCTCGATGCCGCAATTTGCCATGCTGCTGTTGCTAGTCCTCTTGCCGCTGGAAATCCTGTCGGGCGGCATGACCCCGCGCGAATCCATGCCCGAGGCGGTGCAGTACGCAATGCTCGCGGCGCCCAACACGCATTTTATCGCCCTTTCGCAGTCGGTCCTGTTCCGCGGCGCGGGGCTTTCGGTGGTCTGGCCGCAACTTCTGGCACTGGCGCTGATCGGCACCGCTATGTTTTCCATTGCACTGCGTCGGTTCCACGGGCTCCTGAGGTGACCGAAAGGCGGCAGGGCATACCGACAAGGCGGGCGACGCTCGCACTGATGGGAGCTGCGGCGGTAAGCGCCTGCGGTGTAGAACCGCGCATCCCATACCGCCCGGATGACAGGGCCGCGACACCGTTGCTGGGTGCACCCTATCGCATCCGCACGGACGCGGCGATAGAGGACTATCCACCGGACCTGGGCCCGAGGTTTCGCGAGAACGGACGGTCGCATTACCTGGCCATTTCCGGGGGTGGCGCAAACGGTGCCTTTGGCGCGGGTGTCCTGGCGGGCTGGACCGCTTCCGGAACGCGACCGACCTTCTCGGTCATAAGCGGCGTCAGCACCGGGGCGCTGATCGCACCGCTCGCGTTTCTGGGCCCCGAACATGATGTTACGCTGCGCAATCTCTATACCGGCGGCGTTGCCGAGGGCATCGGCGGCAAGCCCTCGCTGCTGGGGTTGCTTACGCGGGGTGCGCTTGTCGATCCCCAGCCGCTGCGCCAACTGGTCGAATTTTTCGTCTCACCCTCGCTGCTGCGTGGAGTCGCGCAAGAACATGCCCGAGGCCGACGCCTCTTCGTATTCACGACCGATCTGGACGCCCAGCTCGGGGTGATCTGGAACATGGGTGCGATTGCGGGCAGCGGCGATCCGGGCGCTCTGTCCTTGTTTGAGGACGTCCTGATGGCCTCGGCCGCGATCCCGGGTGCATTTCCGCCGATCCGTATTCGCGGGCAGACCGCTGACGGCCGCACCTTCGAGGAACTGCACGGAGACGGTGCCGTCGTGTCGAACGTCTTCACATTGCCCGAGACTGTGCTGTTCTCGTTCCAGGGACAGCGCGCGGTCGGGGCGGCGCTGACCGACATCCACATGCTGATGAATGTCAATCTCGAACCGGAATTCAACGTCGTGGCGGTGCGACCGAGCGCGATCACCGCCCGCTCGGTTTCGACGTTGCTGAAGTACCAAATGCTGCGCCAGGTCAACGCGACCCATGACTTTGCACACGCTGCCGGAATCGGCTTCCATGTCACCTCTATTGACATGGTCGCGCCCGACGATGTCGACACCCTCGAGTTCAATACCGCCTATATGCGCGCCCTCTATGCCGAAGGTTTCCGGCGGGCACGCGCTGGGTCGGCGTGGTCAGCGGCTCTGCCACCTCTGGAAGGGGGTGAAGCGATCGTGAGCGCGGGTTAGGACCGCCAGATGACGCACAAGCCGTAGCGGCGGCACCATCCTTTTCACGCCTTCCCAAAAAGTTCCGAATCCTCGACAACCTTCTGCGCCAGAAGCAGGCTGCACCCTAGACTGTCACTTAGTTCGGCCGCGATCGAGCGGCTCAACCAGCGCGTCCAGAAACCGTGCCGGTGGTGTCCGACAACGACAAGATCCGCCTCGGTCTCAACGGATACCCTGGTGATGGTTGCGACGGGATCGCCGAACTCGATCCGGACCTGCGGCGAAAGCCCCATCCCCGTCAGCCGCTGGCGGCCCTCCTCCAGGATTGCGTCCAGATCGGCCTTCTGCTGGCCCAGGGCAACGGTATCGGCCCCGATCGCGTAGACATTGCCCGAGGCTGTCTCGACCACCGCCAGAAGAGTCACGGCAGCGCCCGTGATCTGCGCAAGGCGCGCGCCCTCGCGTAGCGCCAATCGCCCTTCGCGAGAGCCATCATAGCAGAGCAGGATTCTGGAATACACGGCTTGGCCTCCGGGCTCGAATTTAGTCTTGCAAGACGGTTGCTTGCATACTAATTAGCTTCCTATCTTTTTGCAAGACAACCAGAAGCAAGAGCTGATGACTGCTGCACCAGACATGGCGGAGACCTTCACACGCGCTCTGGCAATTGTGTCGCGCCAGTGGAAGCGCAGGCTCGACGTACAGTTTCGTCATCTGGGTCTTTCACAAGCACGCTGGGGCGTGATTTTAGAACTGTCCCGGCACGAGGATGCGACCCAGATCGAACTGGCGCGCGTCCTTGGCATCGAGGGGCCGACCCTGGTGCGCTTGCTGGACGGTCTTGAAAGAATGGGGTTTGTCGAGCGCCACCCAAGTGCCGAGGACCGACGCGCCAAGAAACTGGTCCTGACTGAAGCAGCGATGAGGATTCTTGAGAGGATGAAGTCGATCGCCGCAAATAGTCGCTTGGAAGTTCTTGAGGACATTCCTGCGGACGATCTTCGCACCGCGACCCGCGTCCTGGCGCAGATTGCATCCCGGCTGGAGAAGATGGGTAATGACGAAAATGGATGAGATCAAACCGGCAGCACCCGAAGCAAAGGAGACAGGCGAGACCTCCGTGCCGGATTTGCCAAAACCGGCTGCGCGGCGCAGCCGGGTTAAATGGACCCGGCTGTTGGTCGTGGCGGCAGTCCTTGGGGTCGTGGCCTGGCTGGGAACCCCGTGGATCATAGCACGGTTCACTCAGGTCCATATCAACGATGCCCGCATCGCAGCGAGCGTCGTGACCGTGTCGAGCGAAGTCGCTGGCCGCGTGACCGAACTTCCGGTGCTTGTCGGGGATTCGGTCGCTGCGGGAACTGTTCTAGCGTCGATCGACCAGGAATCGTCGCAGCCGCAACTCGATGCCGTCATCGCAAAGCTGGCGGCGACAGATGCCCAGCTTTCTGAACTCGAAAACCGCAAGGGCATGCTGACCGAGCAGCTTGCTGCGCGGCGAGAAGCAGCCAATGCCGGCATCGCGGCTGCCGAAGCCAACCATGAAGCCGCGCTTGCCGTGCTGCAGAATACGCAAACCCGCCACGACCGTGTGGTTAAACTGGCCGAGCAGAATGTTTCGTCGCAACAATCGCTTGATGAGGTGAACGCGGCCCTCGCCACAGCGACACAACAGGAGCGCGCAGCCTATGCCGCAACAGAAGCCGCACGGGCAGATCTTGCAATCGTCGAAGCAGACGCAGCCCAAATCGCTGTACTGGACTCTCAGATCGATTCTGTCAGGGCAGGGCGCGTCGCGATCGAGGCGGAACGTCGGCTGAAGGAAATCGATCTCGCGCACCGTACGATTGACGCCAGCTTCGACGGTATTGTTGACGCGACCTTCGTTGATGTCGGCGAGTATGTAACCCCCGGAACAAGACTGGTGATGTATCACGCGCCCGAGAATGTCTGGATCGATGCCAACGTCAAGGAAACCGAGTTTTCCAGGTTGCGTGTGGGGTCCAGAGCCAGCATCACTGTCGACGCCTTCCCCGGTCGGACCTTCGAGGGCGAGGTGATCGGCATGGGCGGCGCGGCGACCAGCCAGCTTGCCTTGCTGCCCAGCCCGAACCCGTCGGGCAACTTCACCAAGGTCACCCAGCGCCTGCCGATCCGCGTCTCGATCGATGCCGATGGTGTGGAACTGCGACCGGGCATGATGGTTGAGATCTATGTCGATGTCGCAGGTTGATCGCTTTTTCGAGCGGTATGGTCCGGCCTACAAGTGGTACGCCACCGGCACTATCATGGTGGCAACCATCTCGGTGGTTCTCTCGACCACGATCGTGAACGTCGCCATCCCGGCGGTGATGGGCGCCTTCGGGATCAGCGCGGTGCAGGCGCAATGGATTTCGACGGGGTTCCTTGCCGCCATGACCGCCACGATGCTGCTGGCCGACTGGGCGGACCGCGCCTTCGGCATGCGGTTGACCATGAATGCCGCGATGGGCGTCTTTCTGGCCGGCTCGGTCGTCGGCGGTCTTGCTCCGAATGAAACCATGCTGACGTTGGCGCGCGTCGTCCAGGGTGCCGCAGCAGGCATTGTCCAGCCGCTGGCGATGATCATGTTGTTCAAGGTCTTCCCCCCTGACAAACGTGGTGCGGCGATGGGTATCTACGGGGTGGGTGTGGTGCTCGCCCCCGCTCTCGGGCCCTGGATCGGCGGCGTATTGATGGACGCCTTCGACTGGCGCTTCGTCTTCTATCTGGGCCTTCCCTTCGCCGGGGTCGCCATCCTGCTGTCAAACCTTTTTCTGCCAGGTCGAGAGCAGACCGGGCCGCTTCCCGCTTTCGACTTCCCGGGCGTCGCGATCCTTGCGGTCTTTCTCGCAGTCATCCTCAGCACATTGTCGAATGCTCAGCGTCTGGGATGGGATTCGAACATGACACTTGTAGGCTTTATGGTGTCCGCAGCCTCGGCCGCAGGATTCATTCTATGGGAGCTTCACACCGACAAACCCATGCTCGACATGCGGCTCTTTGCCAATTTTGCCTTCGTTTCAGCCTCGGTGGTGTCCTTCATCATGGGGGCAGGGCTTTTTGGCTCGACCTATCTCTTGCCCGTCTTTGTCCAGCAGATCCAGGGCATGACGCCGACGCAAGCGGGTCTTCTGCTGATGCCGTCGGGCTTCGTGATGCTTATCGTTTTCCCGATCGCAGGGCGCCTGTCCGACAGGGTTCCAGCCGCAATCCTGATCGGCATCGGCATGGCGATCTTCGCTTGGTCCTCGTGGCTGATGGCGGATGCGAATATCAACACGACATTCTGGACACTTGCCTGGTGGACCGTGATTTCCCGGGTGGGTCTAGGGCTGGTGTTCCCGGCAATTTCCTCAGGAGCTTTGAAAGTATTGCCCCGGCATCTCCTGGGGCAGGGCTCTGGGGCATCGAACTTCATCCGCCAGCTCGGCGGCGCCTTCGGGGTCAACTTGCTCACTGTGTTCATTGAGCGGCGCACAGTCATGCACGCCGATGCCTTTGCAGCCACGCAAACCAGCGACAATACCACCACGATGGAACTTCTGCGCGAAGTCGCCGGCCTGATGCATTCGTCAGGGCTGCCAGACACGCAGCTCCTACCGGCCGCAGCCTCATTTCTGGGGCAGACCGTGGTGATCCAATCATCAAACGCTGCGTTTCAGGACGGCTTCATGGTAGTGTTCGCGATCTTCGTTCTGGCGCTCGTACCGACCTGGTTCATGTGGCGGGCCAGAACCTGAGCGCCCGCCGGACCGGCCGAGGTCAGACCGAGCACAGCGCCGCGGCCCGGCCCGCCGCCGCATGCGCGGCGATTACCGCGCCGTTCAGGTAGCCTGGATTGCGGGGCGCGGTCTCGCTGCCGGCAAGGGTCAGACGATCCGACCAGGGCGCAGGCAGGGCGAAGACCTGTGGCGCCGGATGGCCAGGGTCAGTCAGGTCGCCCGGGGTCGCGGTCAGGACGTCCGCCGCCCAGTCCTTCAGCCGCACCGACCGCGGCTCGGCGGCCGCCGATCCGAACAGGCGCACAAGCTGCGCGGTGCAGGCCGCGATCACCGCCGCCTCGCCGATCTGCTGACGCCCGGCAGCGGAAAGCCCGACGAAGCCGAACAGCGCCGCCTCGCCCGCGCTGCTCGTGGCGTCGTGGATCTCGGTCATTGGGCCGACCAGGCTTTGCGCCCCTCCCGAAAGGCCGGCCTCGCGCCAGAAGCGCCTCGGATAGACGGCGAGGAACTTGGCATGGGGAGCCATCCAGGTCGGCGTCCGGCGCCACAGATCGAGCACGCCCGGAGAGGGTGCCGGATCGAGCGTCAGGCCCTGCGCGATCAGCCGGGGTGGCAGTGCCAGGATGACGTGATCGGCCCGCACCTCGCCCTCGGGCAGGGTAAGGACGACCGCATCCTCGGCCCGCGTCAGCCGCCGGACCGGCGCGCCGAGGCGGATGCGGTCGCGCGGGATCACGGCGGCCAGCGCCTGCGTAAGCGCCCCCGTCCCGCCCGCGATCCGCCAGGACGCGACGCTACCGGGATGGGGCACGCGCAAAGGTGGCTCCTGCGGATGGCGCTCGAAAAGCATCTGCCCAGCCTCATCCTGCCTCTGGCAGGCCAAGCCGAGTTCCGCCACCAGCGCGGCGATCTCGGGCTGCATGTCGGGCCAGAACCAGGACGGGCCCAAATCGAAGCCGGCACCGGGTGCGCCATCCGCCCCGACGGTCAGGATACGCCCGCCAAGGCGCGGCCGCGCTTCGTAGAGCCGGACATCCGCGCCGGCCCGCCACAGCAGCCGGGCCGCGTTCAGCCCAGCGAGCCCGGCCCCAACGACAGCGATGCGGCCTTCGGTCATGCCGCCGCACCCGGCAGGGGCAGCACATCGGCGTGTTGTAGCGGCGCATCCTTGAGCCAGACCCCCGCGCCCTCGGCCTCGGCCACCAGGGCAAGCCCGGCAGGCAGGCGCAGCCAGCTCTGTGCGGTCAGTTCCTCGCCCCCGACGCGCAGGCTGCCCGACAGCACCATCATTTCCAGCCCGCGCGGGTTGTCGCGCCGGATCGTGCCGTCCCAGGTCTCGATGCCGACCCGTTCGAACCCGTCGTCGAAGAGGACACCCTCAGCCTGTCCGGGCGGCAACGCGATCTGCGCAGTATCGCCAGCGCGGAACTGCCAGAGCCGCACGAAGATCTCGCAGCCTTCGGCAGCGGCGGGGCTGTGGCGAGTGCCCGGTGGGTTGCGGAAATAGCTCCCGGCGGGATAGTCGCCGTGCTCGTCCTGGAAGGTGCCGACCAGCACCAGGATTTCCTCGCCGCCGGTATGGACATGTTCGGGAAAGGCGCTGCCGGGGGCATAGCGTACGATCGAGGTGGCGCGGGCGACCTCGGCACCGTCGCGATAAAGCATCTTGCGCTCGACCCCCGCGGCCGGGCTAGGCACCCAATCGAGCCGGCTGCCGTGGACAACCGTCGGGCGCG
This sequence comes from Salipiger pentaromativorans, assembly GCF_024721115.1. Taxonomy (GTDB): domain Bacteria; phylum Pseudomonadota; class Alphaproteobacteria; order Rhodobacterales; family Rhodobacteraceae; genus Salipiger; species Salipiger pentaromativorans. The sequence goes on from NZ_JAMDHK010000015.1 coordinate 128,867, forward strand.
TGAAATTGGTGTTGAGCTGCATGATCTGCATCCGTGTTTTGGCATGAGAAGGAAGGGCGCACCCGGTCCGGGTGCGCCCGTGGCGTTGCGGCCCTACGACCGGGGTCAGGCCAGGCCGTGCCGCGAAAAGGGCAGCTCGCGCACCGCCTGCCCGGTCGCCCGGCGCACGGCATTGGCAACGGCGGGGCCGATCGGCGGGGTGCCGGGCTCTCCGATACCGGTGGGGGCCTGGGTAGAAGGCAGGATATGCACCTCGACCTCGGGCATGTCGGTGATGCGCAGGGGCGTGTAGTCGTAGAAGTTCGACTGGTCCACTTCGCCCTCGGTCAGGGTGATCTCCTCGCGAAGGATCGCCGACAGGCCGTAGCCCAGACCGCCTTCGATCTGGGCGCGGATGTTCGAGGGGTTGATCGGTACGCCGCAATCGACCGCGCAGGTCACGCGCACGACCTTGACCTTGCCGTCCTCGCGCATCCTCACGTCGGCCACCTCGGCCACATAGGAGCCGAAACTCTTGTGCACCGCGATGCCGCGCGTCAGCCCCTCGGGCAGGGCGCCGGCCTTGTCGGCGGCCATTTCCAGAACGCCGCGCGCGCGGGGATCGGCAAGGTAGCGCAGGCGGAATTCCACCGGGTCGGCACCGGCCGCCTGTGCCAGCTCGTCCATCATCGTCTCGACGACATAGGCGGTGTGGGTATGGCCAACCGAGCGCCACCACAGCACCGGCACGCCGACGCGCGGATGATGCACGTCCGCCGTCCAGCCCGGGATCGCATAGGGCGAGCTTTCGCCCAGCCCCTCGACCGAGGAACTGTCCACCCCGTCCTTCACTGCGAAAGGCTCGAAGGCCGTTCCCAGCATTATGCCCTGACCCACTACCCGGTGCTGCCAGAAGGCTATGTTGCCTTCGGCGTCCAGTCCGGCGCGGACCCGGTGCATGTGCATCGGGCGGTAGTAGCCGCCGCGGATGTCGTCCTCGCGCGTCCACACCAGCTTGATCGGGCGCGCCTCGCCATGCGCGTCGAGCCAGGCCTTCGCCACCATCGCCGCCTCGGCGACGTAGTGGCTGTCATAGATCGCCCGCCGCCCGAACGACCCCCCGCCCCAGAGCGTGTTGATCGTCACCGCCTCGGGGGCGATGCCCAGGACCTGCGCGCCAATGTTCTGATCGAGGGTCTGGATCTGCGAGCCGGTCCAGAAGGTGGCTGCCGTGCCGTCTAAGCGGACCGTCACGTCGATCGGCTCCATCGGCGCATGGGCGAGATAGGGGAAGAAATAATCCGCCTCGATCACCTGCGCGGCTTCTCGGCCCGTGGGCTCGGCCGCGTGGAACTGCGTGCCCTCGCGGTCGAGAAGCGCCGCGTATTCGGCGCGCAGCTCCTCGGTGCCACGGTTCTCGGCCGCGCTGAAATCCCACTCGGCCACCAGCGCGTCGCGCGCCCGGATCGCAGCCCAGGTGGTTTCGGCGATGACGGTGGCGCGGTCGGGCAGGCGGATCACGTCGATCACGCCGGGCATGGCGCGGGCGGCGCTGTCGTCGAGCGTGGCAAGCGTGCCGCCGAAGCGCGGGCTGCGCAGGCTGACGGCATGGACCATGCCCTCGATCCGCGCATCCATGCCGAACATGCCCGTGCTGCCTTCCGTCTTGCGCGTCACATCGACGCGGGGGAAAGACTTGCCGATATAGACCCACTGATCGGGCGATTTAAGCGTCACCTCGCCGGGCACCGTCTGACGCGCCGCGGCCTCGGCCAGGTCGCCGAAGGTGGCGCTGTTGTTCCCGGCGCTGACCCGGCCGCCCGCCACGGTGACGACGGCAGGATCCACGCCCCAGGTCTCGGCCGCGGCGGCCACCAGCATGGCCCGCGCGGTGGCGCCCGCCTCGCGATACTGCTGCCAGGAATTGGCCATGGCAGTCGAGCCGCCGGTGCCCTGCACCCCCATCAACGTGTTGGCATAAAGCGCGGTATTGGCGGGGGCGAATTCGGTCGTGACCTGCGCGGCATCGGCATCAAGTTCCTCGGCCACCAGCGTGGCAAGCCCGGTCGCCGTGCCCTGGCCCTTGTCGAGGTGCTTGACGATCACCACCACCCTGTTGTCGGGGCGGATATGGACGAAGGGCGTGGCTAGCCCTTCGGCGGCCCCCTCGGCGGCCGCCCGCCCTACGGGCAGCGCCGCGCCCAGCATCAGCCCGCCCGCGGCACCGGCGGAAAGTTTCAGGAAGCCACGGCGCGACAGCGGCGCGGCGCGAACGGCGGGAACGGCCCCCGCGATGATCCGGTCCAGCATGGTCAGCCCTCCATGATCTCAGCGGCGCGGTGGACCGCCTTGCGGATCCGCGCATAGGTGGCGCAGCGGCAGAGGTTGCCCTCCATCGCCGCGTCGATGTCGGCGTCGGTCGGCTTCGGCGTCCCGGCCAGAAGCGCCGCGGCCGACAGGATCTGCCCGGACTGGCAATAGCCGCATTGCGGCACCTCGATCTCGACCCAGGCGGCGCGGACCGCCTTTGCGGCGGCATCGGACGCGCCCTCGATGGTGGTGATCTCCACCCCCTCCAGATCGCCCACCGCGCTCTGGCAGGACCGCGCCGGCACCCCGTCCAGATGCACCGTGCAGGCGCCGCAGGACGCCACGCCGCAGCCGAACTTGGTGCCAGTCAGGCCCAGTTCGTCGCGCAGCACCCACAGAAGCGGCGTGTCCGGCGCGGCAGATACCTCGCGCCGCGCGCCGTTGATCGTCAGCGTGATCATTATAACCTCCTTGGTCGGTTCAGCCCAGGTTCGGGGCGGTGGCCGTGAAGGCCGCATCGGCGGCCAGCTGCGTCCACCAGTCGGACATGCCCGGCACCGCCATCAGCGCGCCGCCATCCTCTGTCATCGTGGCATAGGCGACCAGCGGGCCAAGCAGATAATCAGCATAGCCCGGAGCATCCCCCGCGAGCCAGAGCGAACCGCCCCGGTTCTCGATCACAAGCCCGGCAAGGCGCACCGCGGCGTCAAGGTTCTGCCGCCGCGCATCTTCGTTCTTGCCGCCGACCAGATCAGGGAACAGGTGGTAGGCGACAAAGCCAATGATCGCGCCATAGCCGTAGTTGCCGATCAGCGCGGCCGTCTCGTCGGCCTTGGCGCGGCGCTTGGGATCGGCCGGCCACATCGCCTGATCGGGGTTGCGCGCCTCGAGATAACGGGCGATCGCCTCGGTCTCGCGCAGGCGCATCCCGTCGATGTCGAGCACCGGCACCTTGCCGAAGGGATGGCGGGCGAGGTGCTCGGGCTGGCGCGTCTCGCCGGCCAGCACGTTCACCGGAACCTGGTCGTATGCGATGCCCTTGCATGCAGCCGCCCTCCCCGAGCTGAAACGCTGCCTCTCCCTGCGACGTACCGCTGGCCGTGCCGTCTCCTCCGGAGCCAGCCCGACCAGCCGTCGCATGGTCGTGGCAACGCTGCATCTCGGCCATTCGGTAACGGTTGCTGGGGCGGGGCGGGTCGCTTCAATAGTCTCGTTTTTCCCGTGTCAGCCGGTGTTAGTCCTCGCTTTGCCGGACATGCTGTTCTGCCATCATTGACCGCAAAGGAGTTTCGACGACCGCCGGATCGCTCTGGCCAAAGCTGGCAGAGGGTCGGTGTTGGACGCGATGTAAAAAATCGCAAACTATTGGGATGCCGAAGAGGGTTGGTCCGAAATCGGGATGATCGTTCAATCATCGCGGCGAGCGCGATGTCAGGCGAAGAGCGCAAGAAGCGGTGCTACGGCCTTCTGCCAGCTGTCACGCGCTTCAAGCCGGCCGATCCAGCCCGCGATTCTGGGGAATTCGTCCAGCGAAATCCCCGCTTGGTCGCGATACATGAATGTCGTCGCCAGATAGAAGTCGGCAAGGCTGAGTGCGCCTGCAATCCAATCCTTATCGTCGAGTCCGGTTTCCAGAACGGCAAGGAACTGATCGGTGGCTTTCCGTTCCGCTTCGACCACAGTAGGATCAGGATCGCCCATGCCGAATTTCTCTTTGAGGAACAGCTCAAAGGACAACTTCTGCATCGCCGGGCCAAGGTGGATGGCTTGCCACCAGGCCCACTGATCGACGAGGGCCCGCGTCTTGAGGCCATCAGGATAGAGCCCTGCCTCGGGCCGGATCCCGGCCAGATAGGCACAGATCGCCCGGGACTCCCAGAGCACGAAATTCCCGTCCTCCAAAACAGGCACCTTTGCATTTGAATTGCGGGCAAGAAATTCCGCCGCGCGGTTGTCCCCGGCACGGATGTCGACCTCGACGATTTCGAGTTCCACGCCCAGTTCGTGCGCCACCGCCCGTACACGCAGCGCATTCGGTGAGAAGTTCGCGTTGTAAAGCCTCATGACATTTTCCAGCATTATTGTTCCTGCGGCGCCTGAAGAAGCGCCGCGCGGTTAGCGGCCAGGAAATCGGCCACCGACTGTCCGGGCTTGCCGGTGAGCGATTCGAGATCGCCGCTGGCCACATCGAGATAGCCCTGCGCGATTGCTTCGTCGAAGGAGGCAAAGACCCTCGCCATGAACTCCGGCAGTCCATTTGCGATCATCGCCTGCACCAGATCCTCGGCGGGCAGGGCGACATAGGGGATTTCCTTACCCGCAATTTCGGACAAGATCGCCGCGACCTCGGCCTGGCTGACCGTCTCCGGCCCGGTGATATCGAGGGTCTCCCTTCCCGTAGCTTTCATTAGCGCCGCGGCTGCGGCACGGGCGCAATCCGCGCGTGTCACATATCCGGTCTTGCCATCTGCTGCGGCAGAGAAATGCGTGCCCATGGCGACGCTCTGCTGGCCGCCCATCAACAGAAAGTCGGTGTACATATTGTTGCGTAGGATCGTATGATCCGCCCCACTTTCCGTGATCAGCTTCTCGGTCCCTTCGTGGTCTTGAGCGAATCCGATCGGACTTTCCGCGACCGGGCCTGCGAAGGAGGTATAGACGATGTGGTCGATACCTACCATCTTGGCCGCAGCAATCGCATTGGAATGAGCTGCGAGCCGCTTGCCCGGCTCCAGATCGTCGGTGGAGATGATGAGGAGACGCTTGCCGCCCGCGAAGGCTGCTTCAAGAGAAGCCGGGTCGTTGAAATCGCCCTCGCGCGCCTCGACTCTTTTTCCCGCCAGATCGGCAAGCTTGTCGGGAGTGCGCGAGATCGCGATGACCGGCCCGGCACCTGCCTGAACCAGCAGGTCGACTACCTGCCGGCCAAGTTGTCCGGACGCGCCGGTCACGATGAAGGGGCCGTTCTGGATGTTGGACATGGTATCTCTCTTATCTTGATGTTTCTGCAAGCGCGCTTGCGATCAATCGTGGATTTGGGTGGGGGCGGGATTCGCCAGCTTGCCGCGCGCGAAACCCCAGCTTGTGGTCAGGATTTTGATCATCACATCGACCTCTGCCTCATCGCGTGGAGCAAAGGCCATGATCGCATTGGCCGGGATGTATCCGGCCGAGGCCATCGGGTGCTGTTCGCCCCATCCCTTCGCGATGAGTTCCTCAACCGCCGCCAGCGGCAGCATCATGTGCGACGACCCGTCATAGGCGGGATGCACATGCGCAAATTCGCGTCCGATCATGAAGGCTTCGCGCGGGCCGCAGGCATGCGGCCGCGGCAGGACTAATGCTTCGGCGCCGGGGACCGAAATACCCGATCGGCAACGCTCGACGAAGGGCAGGGCGAAGGCCTTCTGCTTGAACAATGCGTGAATCTCGGCCGAGGAGTTCTGCGACACTTGCTCATGCGGGGCGCACTCGGTGGTTTCGGGGCGCGGACCCTGCCGCAAGGGAAGTTCGAAGCACATATCTGGTCCTATCCAAATCTGAACGCGCTTTCGACCGCGCCCAATACGTGATCCTCGAGGGTCTTTTCCCCCCGATCCGCAAGCGCGGCGCCGGCCACGACGTGCAATGGAATTAGATGTTCCTCGCGCGGATTGGCGTCGCGTGCGCCGGGTGCCCGATCCCAAGCAGCCAGCATGGCGCGGCGCGCCCCGGGGTCTTCATGGGTCACCGCACCCGTGAGCCATCGGTCAAAGTCGCCGCCGTTCACCGGGCCATCGGGTCCGCCCCTCATCGCCCGCATCATCTTGCCCATGTTGTGATAGGTGTTGCCGGACCCGATGATCAGAACACCTTCGTCTCGCAAGGGCGCCAACGCGCGACCAGCAGCAAGATGCGCCTCAGCGTCGAGATCGTCGCGCAGGCTCAGTTGGACGGTAGGTATGTCGGCCTCAGGCAAAGCCACCTTTAGCGGAACAAACACCCCATGATCGAAGCCACGCGTAGCGTCGGCCCGGGTTTCAAAACCCGCGCCGTTCTTCAATAGCTCGCTTGCACGGGCCGCCAGCGTAGGATCGCCTGGCGCGGGCCAGGTCAGCTGATAAGTATGGGGGGGAAACCCCTGATAGTCGAACAGCAGCGGCGGCGCGGAGTTGGTCTGCACGGTAAACACCCGTTCCTCCCAATGGCCTGAGATCACGAGAAGCGCCTTGGGCTTTGCCGGCAGGCTCGCAGGCAAAGCCTCAAGGAATCTGCGGTGCCTGTCCCAGGTGTCAGGCGGGTTCCAGTCCATGAAGAAGCAAGGGCCGCCTCCATGGGGAACAAACACTGTCGGCTGCCTTTCGGTCATTCTGTCGTCCTTTTGAACCCCAAGCCCGAGGGTGGATGGCCAGCGCCGTGGCAACTCCGCATCGGATTAATTCGTCTCTGTCGGAAACGTCGGCGCATATGCCGACTTTACCGCACGCACGCGATTGGCTGTCATCCACGAGGCGATCAGGAGCACCCAGGTCGCAAGAGCCGGTGGCCAGCCTGGATCGCCCGCGCCGACATGCGCCCCGAACGCCAACACCAGATGCCAGAACATCGCCGCGTAAGCCCAGTCCGCCAGCATCGCCGAAGGGCGCCAGAGAATCACCACCGCGCCGACAATCTTCAAAATCGCGAGCGGCCAGATGATGTATGTGGGATAGCCCAACACCTCGCGATACATGCCCGCGACCATATCGTGGGATGAGATGTAGAAAGTCGCCGCACCCAGATAGACCAGCGCCACAAGGCCGGTCGCGATCCAGTAGACATACTTTGCCACGTTGTCACTCATCACCGCACTCCCTGTTTGCAAGGGCTTGTTCAGCCGCAGTTTCCGCTCTAAGTACCTTTAGGTGTCTTGCATTGTTCGTGAAAGTAGGCACTTAAAAGTAACTAGATTACTTTAACCGCGAGGATAATCCACGATGAAGAGCGTCCAGCCCCCCTTATGCCCGATGGAGGCGCTTCTGCGTGTCATTACAGGCCCTTGGACGATCTATATACTCTGGGTTCTGTCCGAGCAGGGACCGCAGCGTTTCGGCGCGCTCAAGCGTTTGGTGCCCGGAATTTCCACTCGCGTTCTGACCGAGAGGCTGAGAATGCTGGAACATGCTGGCGTTGTTTGGCGCGAGCAGGCCATGACCATCCCACCCGCTGTCACATACGGACTGACTGAGCGCGGCGCGGAACTGCGCGGCGTGCTGGACAAGCTTGGCTCGATCGCACGCCGCTGGGAGGCCGAGGGTGCCTTTGTCGGGACCGCAAGCGCGGCAGAATGACGGTACCCCTCCTGTTCGCGGGATAATCCCGCGCCCGAGAACAACTCAGGCAGAATCAGACCCGAAGCTCATGACGAATTGAAAACGGCGCTAGAAAAAGCCGCCAAGCGGCGCTTGGTGGGGTAGATCCGCACAGCTTTACGCTTTGCTGCTAAATCAACTTCTATCTACTATACTCACTAGACGGTACAGTAAAGCTTGTAACCGCCTAGTCCTGCCTGGGATAGAGAGAACGAGATGCGCGAGAGAAAGTTGGCCGACGTCATGGTTGGTGCGCGCGAGGTCTTCTTCCGATGCGGTTATGAAGGAGCCACGGTCGATGCGATTGCCGCCGAGGGAAAAGTGTCGAAGGCAACCATGTATTCGTATTACCCGACCAAGGAGCAACTGTTCCTGAGCGTGGTTGAATCCGAGTGCGGTCGGCTTGCGGACGAAATCCTCCGGCCCTTGACCGCGTCTTTGGAGCCGCGCGCCCGGTTGGAAGAACTCGCCCTGCGCATGGTCGACCTCATCTTGGACGACACCTACATCCGTCTCCTGCGAACGTGCATCGGCGCCTCCGAGGCGCTTCCCGAAGTGGGTGAGGTGTATTTTCGCGCAGGCCCGAAACCGGCCCGCGAACTCGTCGGGCGGGTTCTGGAGCGCCTTACGCGCGAAGGCGCGCTCGATGTCGATGACGCCCGGCGCGCGTCCGATCACTTCATACACCTTTGCGTTTCGGGGCTACTTATGCCGCGCCTTCTCGCAGTGAAACGACCAGTCCACCGCGAGAAACATGCGCGCGAAGCGGTCGCTGCATTCCTGCGACTTTACGGTAGCGGCCACAGAGACAAATTTTCAGATTGAGCTCGCTTGCCAAATACGGGGCAGCGCATTAGTTCGCCCAATGACTTAACCGACCGGACGGTACAGGGTGACTGCACAAGTGGAAAAGCAACCGAAGAACGCCTCGCCAAAGATTCTCGGCGCTGCGCGGGCGATTGCGCTGCGAGAAGGCGCGGGAAAGATCACGATCGACGCCGTCGCTCGGGAATCCGGCCTCAGCAAGGGTGGGGTGTTGTACAACTTCCCCACCAAGAAAGCGCTTCTGGCCGGGCTGCTCGACGAAATGCTCGCGGAGCACCGCGAACGTCTGGCGTCGGTCCCGGAAGGGCACAGTTCCCGCACCCTGCGCGGTCATCTCGAGACAGTTCTGCAAGCCAGAAGCACCGATGATGACCTTTCGATGGCTATTCTCGCGGTTTCGGCGTCGGATCCGAATCTTCTGGACCCGCTGAGAAGAGAGCTGTCCCGTGATGTCGAGCGCATCCGTTCGGACGCGCAGGACGACACTGCGGCGATGGTTCTCTTTTTGGCGATCCAGGGTCTTCGTTTCCAGAGGCTCCTTCGCCTCGCGGATGGTGATGCCGATCAGCAAGACGCCGCCATCGACAGATTGTGGGACATGATAAATGAGCTTGAATAGAACCAGATACTTCCTAGGAGGTGCCGCTGGATTGGTCGCCCTCCTTCTCGCCATTGTCCTTCTTGTGCAATTCAACCCGGACATCGCATCCAAGGTCTTCGCGCAGACTACGGATGAGGTTTCCGGTGCCGATGCGCAAGGAAGCGCCGAGCAAGATATGGCCCAGCCGGTCACGGTCGAAGTATCGCGTGCCGAGCTTCGCGATAGCGATAGAGCGCGCAGCCTGGCAGGCCGCGTGGAGCCCGCCCGGACCGTGGATATCGCCTTTCAGGTTTCGGGTCAGCTTTCCGACCTCACGGTAGATGCCGGGACTCGGGTTGAGAAAGGCGATTTAATTGCCGCGCTCGACCCAGTCGATTTCGAATTGGCCGTGGATCGGGCGCAGGCCTCTTTCGACCTCGCAAAATCCGAATACGATCGTGCGTTGAGTCTGACCGAGAAAGGGGTGGCGACCGACGCCCGACTTGAAACGAACCGCGCGCAGCTTGCTCAGGCAGAAGTCGCCCTGCGTGAAGCGGAGCGACGCTTGGCTCAAGCCACGATCACCGCGCCCTTCGACGCCATTGTCGCGCGCATCTTTCTGGAGGAGTTTTCGAACGTCACCCCTGCGGCTCCGATTGCCAGGTTGCAGGACATCAGTGAAATGCGGGTGCGGATTTCGCTGCCCGAGGAACTCGCTGCGATGGCACGGGCCCAGCCCGATGCATTCAGGGTAACCGCCTCTTTCCCCGCCGTGCCGGGGTATGACGCAACTCTGTATCTGCGGACATTCGTGACCGATGCAGACCCCACAGCCCAAACCTATGACGTAGAGTTTGCAATCGAGGGCGCCATCGACCCGAGATTGCTGCCCGGAATGACGGCGAATGTGCGCGTAGCCGCCGCCGCGGAGGGTGCGCAATCGCGGTTGGTAGTCGTCCCGGTCTCGGCGATCGACACGACGAGCCGGAGCGAGCCGTCCATCTGGCTGTATGACGAGGGGACCGGCCGGGTGTCCCGTAAGACGATCCGCCTGGGGCTGCCGAACGACGACGAAATCGTCGTGCTTGAGGGGCTCTCCGGAGACGAACTGGTTGTGTCCGGCGGGTGGTGGCGCCTGAAGGAAAACGAAACAGTCGCGGTTCGCGGCCTCTGAACGATCCTGGACCGGAAAACCGAAACCATGACAATGAGTATTTCCCGCGCAAGCATCCGACGTCCGGTCGCCGTTTGGCTGGCAATTATCTTTTGCCTTCTCGGCGGTTTGTGGGGGCTGAACACGGTCGGACGCCTCGAAGACCCGAGTTTCACGCTCAAGACGGCGCTCGTTTTCGTGCCCTATCCGGGCGCGACGGCGATGGAGGTGGAAGAGGAAGTCACCGATGTCGTGGAAAGCGCACTCCAACAGATGAAGCAGCTCGACCGGGTGGAATCGAAATCCATGCCGGGCATGGCCCAGATCACGGTCGAGATCGAGATGACCTATGGGCCCGACGAGATCCCACAGGTCTGGGACGAAATGCGCCGCCGCATCCGCGACATCGAAAGAGAGTTCCCCTCCGGTGCGCAGTCTCCGATCATCAATGACGATTTCGGCGACGTCTACGGCATGTTCTACGCTGTGACGGCCGATGGGTTGAGCGCCTCGGAACAGCGAGACCTCGCGACTAAACTGCGGCGCGGCTTTGTCACCGTCGACGGGGTGGCCAAGATCGAGGTTCAGGGGCTGGCGGAAGAGGAGATCATCATCTCGGTCCCTTCGGCGCGCCTGACCGAACTGGGGCTGCCACCGGACCAGATCCTCGGTATCATCGCCGACGAGAACCAGGTTTTCTCCAACGGCGAGATCAGCGAAGGGCTGTCTCGGCTAGGTGTGTCCGTTCCGCCGGGTTATGTCAGCGTCGAGGGCATTGAGGCGCTGCGGCTCGGCGCCCCCGGAGAGGTCGGGCAGATTGCGCTCTACGACATCGCCCGCGTGGTCCGAGAGGAGACAGAGCGGCCGAGCCAGATCGTGCGTCACAATGGCACGCGAGCTTTCACTCTTGGGGTCTCGGCGCTCGTGGACCGCAACGTTGTCGAGGTCGGCAGATCGGTCGAGGCACGACTGGACCAACTGAAGACCGAATTGCCGGACGGCGTCGAGATCGTACCGATCTATGAACAGCATAAGGTCGTCGACGAAGCGGTCTCGAGCTTTCTTGTCAGCCTCGGTCAATCCGTGGCCATCGTCATCGGGGCGCTGATGCTGACCATGGGTTGGCGCGCGGGTCTGGTGGTGGGTGCCACGCTGGGCCTAACGGTGTTTTCCACGCTGTTTTTCATGTCTGTCTTCGGCATCGAGATGGAACGGATCAGTCTTGGGGCGCTGATCATCGCTATGGGTATGCTGGTCGACAACGCCATCGTGATCGCCGAAGGCATGCTGATTGGCATGGCACGGGGCAAGTCCGCCGAAGACGCCGCCGCCGATACCGAGACCGCGACATCATTTCCTCTGCTTGGGGCTACCGTGATCGGGATCATGGCGTTCTCTGGAATTGGACTGTCGCCAGATGCCACCGGCGAATTTCTGTTTTCGCTTTTCGCGGTTATCGCGATTTCGTTGCTGATGAGCTGGATCCTCGCCGTGACCGTTACACCCTATCTTGGGAAGCTCCTTCTGAAGGCGCCAAAAAACACCTCCAAGGACCCCTATCGCGGCTTCGTCTATTCGGCCTACCGCGGTTTCCTCAGGCTGGCGCTGCGCGCCCGTGTGCTCGTCGTCCTGACGATCGTCGGAATCACGGTCTGGTCGGTCATGGCCTTTGGTCAGGTCAAACAGGCTTTTTTTCCGGCGTCGAACACCCCGATATTCTACGTCGAATTCCAGATGCCGCAAGGCACGGACATTCGAGTCACGAATGAAGAAATCGCTCGGCTGGAGGCGATCATCTTAGGCGAGGAGATCGTGACGGACGTGACGACGCTTGTCGGGCGAGGGGCCAGCCGCTTCATGCTGACCTACAACCCTGAGCAGGCCGATGCGAGCTACGGTCAGCTGATCGTGCGTGCGACCGATGCCACACTCATCCCCGATGTTGCGGCGCGTCTCAATCGTGAACTGCCGGCGCAATTCCCCAATGCTCTTATCCGCGTCGAGGAGATCGTCTTCGGTCCGCCTGCCGGGGCCGATGTCGCCGTCCGGTTTTCCGGACCCGATCCAGTTGTCCTCCGGCAGCTATCGGATAACGCGCTTGCGATCTTCGACGAGGCCGGCACGATCAAAAACCCGCGCACAGACTGGCGGCAGCGCGAAATTCTCGTCGAACCCATCGTCGACGAGGCTCGCATGCGGTTGGCCGGTGCGACTCGCGGATCGATTTCCGACACCGTGCAATACGGCACCTCGGGCCTGCGGGTGGGCACCCTGCGCGAAGGCGATGCCGAAATCCCTATGTATCTGCGGCTTCCCGAGGTCGAGCGCGACGGGCTGGACCGTTTGCGCGACCTCTCGGTCTGGTCGCCGGGGGCAAATGATTATGTGCCGATGGCCAACCTCGTCTCCAGCTTTGAGCCCCGCCTCGTCGAGGCGCTGATCCACCGGCGCGACCGGGCGCGAACGATCACGGCTCTTGGCGGCGCGCGACCGGATCTGACTGCGAACGAAGCCTTCAACAGCGTGCGCGACGAGATCGAAGCGATGCGGCTCCCCGACGGCTATTCGATGGAGTGGGGTGGCGAATACGAAAGCCAGCAGATGGCCAACGAAAGTCTCGGCAAGCAGCTTCCGATCAGCCTCATTGTGATGCTGACGATCTCGATCCTGATGTTCAACAAGGTGCGCCAGCCGCTGATATTGTGGCTCGTCGTACCGATGTCGGTCACAGGCATGGTTCTCGGTCTGCTGTTCACGGGGCTCCCGTTCACGTTCACGGCGCTTCTCGGCTTCTTGTCCCTTTCCGGGATGCTGATGAAGAACGCCATTGTGCTGGTGGAAGAAATCGATCAGCAACGCGCCGAAGATGTCGAGGACTATCAGGCGGTGATCGATGGCTCGGTCAGCCGTTTGAGGCCCGTCGTGCTGGCTGCGGGCACAACGATTTTCGGTATGATTCCGCTCATATCAGACGCCTTCTTCGCATCGATGGCTGTCACAATCATGGGTGGCCTCGCGTTCGCCTCGATCCTGACACTGGTCGCGGTGCCGGTATTGTATGCGCTGTTCTTCTTGATCAAGCCGCCTAAACAAGAAAACGCTCCTTCAGGTTCCCCAGCGACAGCCTGAACGCAGATGCAGTTATAAGCGCTTCTCTGAGCGCCCTCGACCCGTCTTAAGGACGTGACCTGCCCCCCGCGAAATCCCTCATCATGATGTAGAGTCTGCCCAACCTTGAAGGAGCAGACGAATGCGAAAGAGCCGTTTTACCGAGGCGCAGATTATCGGGATGATCAAGGAGCAAGAGGCGGGCATGCCGACGGCCGAACTGTGCCGTCGTCACGGGCTGAGCCCGTCCACGTTTTACAAGCTGAAAGCCAAATACGGCGGCATGGAGGTGTCAGAAGCCGCCCGGCTGAAGGCGCTGGAAGACGAGAACACCAAGCTCAAGCGCCTGCTGGCCGATACGATGCTCGACAACGTGGTCCTGAAAGATCTTTTGGGAAAGAACTGACGACGCTGACCAAGCGGCGAGAGGCAGCGCTCAGAGCGATGCGGGATCACGACATCTCGCAGCGCCGGGCCTGCCG
>NZ_JAMDHK010000016.1 GCF_024721115.1 Salipiger pentaromativorans
AGTAGGTCACCGCCAAACCTAGTAAAAACCAAAATATATCTCTCAATACGATAAATCTCCAAACTTCATAACGCAAAAAAATATCGCACAGGCCAGTTGCCATGCCGGTAACGCGCGTATTTGCGGCTCAGTCGGGTCAGAGATCCGCATGGCCGCAGAACGTTCAGCTTGCCGGTCATCGCAACGATGCATGACACAAAGGGGGCGATCGGGGAGTCCATTGCGCGTCCGTGCTTCTGTTTTGAAGATCGCCTTGGAATCTGGGCTCCTGAACACTTGGTAGGGGGCGGGATATCAAGACGGAGAGATCGAAATACCTCAGCGCGCGGAGATCTCATCCACGGCAAACATGGTAGGCTTCGCTTGTTGCAGCAGCCGTATCGACGGAGTGACAGGTGAGTTACCAACCTGCGGGTCCCTTCGACGATGCAGAATCCTTCCGAAAGACAGCTTTGGCGCTTCGAGATGCGCAACTGCGCAGAACCCATCCGGACGCACCGATCCTGTTTCAACGGTTCACGCGAGTGAACTCTACCCGAAAGCCTATCTGCATGCGGCAGGCCTCTCCGATGAAGACCTCTCGCGGCTGTCCTTCGGTCATCGTCTTTCGCAGTTGGTATACGAGGCCAAGACACGCGGATTATGCCTGAGTGACACGAGCTGTGAGGTCATTGATCTGCTCGAGCAAATGAGGACGCAAAGCACAACGCGCTACCTGGTCAGTGGAGTCTACCGACCGATCAGGGAGGAACACTATCCAGGATCTGCGCGTCGTAGTTGGGCAGTCGCTATGTCAGATGGGGTTCTCTGTGCAACTATTCCGCGATGCACAGCGTCGTCACTCCACAGCCATATAGCGCCTTGTGACAGCAGCGGGACATTTCGTGCTTTTGGAGGGATTTGGTAGCGGAGGAGGGACTTGAACCCCCGACACGCGGATTATGATTCCGCTGCTCTAACCAACTGAGCTACTCCGCCAAACCGTGGAGTGGTGGGTATGATAGCGAGCGCGAAGCGTCAAGCTGAAAAATGCAGGTTTTCACATCAAGACAGCGCGGGCCGCAACATCCCGATCGCAAGGCGAAAATAGGGTCTTCCGGGACGCCCGGCAAGGTGTAGGCTGAAGCCTCGTTACTTGGTCGGAGGAGGACCCGATGAAACGCAAAGTCAGGTATCACGCGATGGGCCTGTTGCTGGCCGCCGGGCTGCCCGGGCTCGCGGCGGCGCAGACGGTCAGCGATGTGCAGTTCCGCAAGGGCGACTACGGCACATATGTCGAGGGGAAGGTGACCGGTCACGCCTATCACGACTACCGCCTGGGCGCGGGCAAGGGGCAGGAGATGTTCGTCGAGCTTGACAGCGGCGGATCGGCCTATTTCAACATCCTGCCTCCGGGCAGCGACGGGGTTGCCATCTACAACAGCGCGATCAACGGCAACAGCACCACCGTCACATTGCCGGAAAAGGGCACCTATACGATCCGCGTCTATCTGATGGGGAACGACGAGGATTCCGGCAAGACCGTGCCCTTCGGCCTGGATCTGTCGATCCAGTGATGCGCCTGAGGGCGGAGGCGGGGCATCCCCGCCCCAACCTTACTTCACGATGACCTCGTCCTTGACGAACATATTCGCCCAGGCGCGGTCCACCAGCTCGGGCGTCATCTTGTAGGGCCAGCCCTCGAAATCGCAGACGGAGATCATCTGGTCGATCAGGAACACCGGCTGGTAGTTCGCATAGATGTTCTTGATCGTCGGGTATTTGGTCTTGAGCAGATAGACCAGCGAGGCTTCGTCGAGCTGGAGCTTCTTCTTGCGGGCCACCAGCGCGAAGATCTTCAGGAAGTCCTCCTGGTTCGGCCCGTCGATCTTGATCTTGAAGAAGATCCGGCGCAGCGCCGCCTGGTCGAAGATCTCGTTCGGGTGGAAGTTGGTCGAGAAGATCACCAGCGTGTCGAAGGGCACCTCGAATTTCTCGCCCGATTGCAGCGCCAGGATATCCTTGTTCTCCTCCAGCGGCACGATCCAGCGGTTCACCAGCTTCTGCGGCGGTTCCGCCTGACGGCCAAGGTCATCGACGATGAAGATGCCGCCGGTCGCCTTGAGTTGCAGCGGCGCCTGATAGGTCCGCGCCGTGGGATTGTAGACCAGATCCAGCATATTGAGAGACAGCTCGCCGCCGGTGATCACCGTCGGCCGCTCGCACAGTACATAGCGGGTGTCGAAGCGGTTGGTGCGGCGCAGGCGGGTGGGATCGTCTTCGGCGCTTTCGGCGGCGGAATGCACGATCGGGTCGTAGACCGAGATCACCTGACCGGAATATTCGATGGCGCGCGGCACATAGATCTTGTCGCCCATCGCATCGCGGATGCCGTTGGAGATCGAGGATTTGCCGTTGCCCGGGGGGCCGTACATCAGGATCGAGCGGCCGGCGCCGACGGCCGGACCGAGATGCGAGATCAGCTCTTCGGGCAGGACCAGGTGGCCCATGGCGGCCAGAAGCTGTTCGCGGGTGATCTGGACGTTGCGGATCGACTGGCGCTTGACCTGCTCGCTGTAGATATGCAGCGGCACCGGCATCGGGCCGAAATATTCGGATTGGGACAGCGCGTCGAGCGCGCGGGCCTTGCCCGCGTCGGTGAGCTGATAGCTCATCTCGTTGCCGGAATTGGCATTGAGCGTGCCCATCGCCTCGAGCAGCCCCTGCGAGCGGGCCAGGTCGATCAGCTCCTGCGTGATGCCGATCGGCAGGCAGATCGCCTTCGCCAGATAGGTGACCGTGCCGGCGTTCTTGCGGAAGATGGTCTTCAGCGCGATGTCGCGCATGAAGACCGCCGGCAGCTTCAGGTCTTCCAGTCGCTTGGGCGGAGGCGGCGCCATCACGGCGCAGGGTTCCATGTTCATCTCTGCTATGCCCCATTGGGTTCTGTTGCGTGTTAGGAAACAACAGCTTTGTGGCGAGAGATGGGCCGGGCTTGGGAAAAGCGGCGGCGGGGACCTTGCCGGAGGTCAGCTTCCGTAGCAGATCCCGAGCACGAGGTAGAGCGCCAGGGTGCCGCCCAGCGCCATCCCCATGGGGAACCGCTTGCCGCTGTCCCAGCTCTTCCAGTCCGGTGCCAGCCGGCGCAGCGGCGTCATCCGGGCCACGCGATGGCTGAGGAAGGCCGCGAGAAGATTCGCGGCGAAGAGCGCCAGCAGGAAGCGCAGATCGCCGAGATGGATGAAGGGGGCGGCGGCGGCGGCGAATTTCGCATCGCCCGCGCCCATCACCCCGCCCGCGTTCAGCGCGATCCCGGCGACCAGCACCGCCGCAAGATGGGTGTATCTCCAAAGGTAATCGTCGAAGGGCAGGGCGATCAGCCCGACAATGGCAAAGATCGCAAAGAGCGTGGCGACGGCCTGATTGGTGATCCGCAATTCGCGCATGTCGGTGAAACAGACATAGAGGCAGACCGGCAGCACAAAAGGCGCGAACCAGATCGCGGCGGAGGCGGAAATCGACAGCATCGGTCAGTTCGCGACGCTGGTTTCCAGAGCCGCAAGCGACCGTGCGGCCGCCTCGAAATGTTGCGGATGCGTTTCGATCGCGTCGCGCAGCAGCCCCTTGCCGATCTCCACGTCGCCGCGCTTGATCGCGGCCAGGCCCAGCGTGTGCAGCAGCTCGGCGCGTTCGACTTGGGTCATCTGCATCACGGGCAGGGTGTAGTTGCCCTGCGCCCCGCGCGCGAGCACGAGGTTGTTCTTGGCTGTGAACAGGCTGGGATCGTGGCGGAGCGTTTCGAAGAACATCTTCTCGGCGCCGGCATAATCGCCGCGGCTCAGCTTGGAATAGCCCCAGTTGTTCAGCACCGAAGCCGGCTTGGTCGTCAGACCCACCGCGATCTCGTAGAAGCTGTCGGCCTTTTTCCATTCCTTGTGACCGTCGGCGATCATCGCCTCCAGCCGGTAGCGCTGATAGGTCTCGTAGGTCGGCGGGATGGAATCCAGCACCTGCTCGGCCTTGTCCCAATCGTTGTTGCGGATCAGCGCATCGGCCAGCGCCACACGGTCGTCATCCGTGGCCTCGTCGTGATCGACGACCCGGGCCCAGGCAATCGAGGCTTCCTGGTTGCGCTTGGCGCGGACCAGGGATTTGGCCAGACCCCGCATCAGATCAATCCGGCCCGGCTCGATCTTGTCGGCGCGCTGGAAATAGGCAACCGCCTCGTTCGGGTCGCCCGCGGAGAGCATCACATCGTTCAGACCGGAGCCGTCGATGGCGTTCACACCAGCGAATTCGCGGTCAACCGCGTCCTTGTCGATGCCTTTTTCACATGCTGACAGGGCGAGGACCCCTGCGGCGCAGAGGGTCACAAGGATGGGGTGGCGCATTTGTTGCGTCCTTTTACTGCTCTTGCCTCAGTAAGCGCGGCGGATCAGATAGCTCCCGCTGCCCCGTCGCACCAGCTTGTATTCTTGTTGTCCGCCCTCACCATAGTCCGGATTATCCAATTTTGCGAGCGCCAAGCGCAGATTGTCGCGGATTGCGTCACTTTCGCCATTGTCGAGCGCATAGGCCCGCCGGAACACTTCGGCCGCCTCGGCGGTCTTGCCGCGCTCGATCAGCACGACGCCCAGATTGTTCCAGGCTTCGGCCCAGAGCGGTTCCGTATCCACGGCACGGCGCAGCAACGGTTCGGACTGGTTGAGCCGCCCGAGGGCGAGGTTGGCCGAGCCGAGCGAGGTCAGCACCTCGGCGGTGAGCCCGTGCTCGCCGGCGGCGCGGGTATAGGCATCGAGCGCCAGCTCGTACTGCCCGGCGGCCATCAGCCGGTGCCCCACGACCAGCCCGTCCACGGCGGTGCCGCGCGGATCGAGCGCCGGGGCATAGGTCTGCTCTCCGGTCTTGGACGCAAACGGGCCGCCCGATGAACAGGCGGCCAGCAGCAGAGGTATCAGACAGGCGATGAGGCCTTTGTTCATGTCGTCACTTGAAGGCGATGTTCCCGAGCTCGCTCACGCTCACCACCGACGGACCCACGAGGATGATCAGCAGCGGCGGAACCGTCAGCATCATAGTCGACAGCGTCATCTTTGTCGGCAGCTTGTTTGCCTTTTCTTCGGCGCGCATGACCCTTTTGTCACGCATTTCCGAGGCATAGATCCGCAGCGCGTCGGCAATCGAGGTGCCGAAGCTGGCCGCCTGGTTCAGCACGGTCACGAAGGAGGAGACGTCCTGCACGCCGCAGCGCTCGCCCATGTCGTTCAGCACGTTGCTCTTGTCCTTGCCGGCCTTCATCTCGTGGCTGATGATCTCGAACTCATCGGCGAGCGCCGGGTAGGAGGCATGCAGCTCTTTCGCGACCCGCACGATGGACTGGTCCAGGGACTGGCCCGCCTCGACGCAGACCAGCATCATGTCGAGCGCATCGGGGAACCCTTCCTCGATCTGTTTCTTGCGCTCTTCCACCCGCTTGGTGACCCAGTACTTGGGCGCCATATAGCCGACGGCGCCGGGGCCGATGATATACATCAGCTTGGTTTGCAGCGTTGCGTCCGGGCCGTCCTTGAAGAGATAGTAATAGACCGTGCCGACGGCGAGCAGGCCGAGGCCCAGAACCATCTGCGACAGGTAGTAGAGCCGCACCGCGTCACGGGTGCGATAGCCGGCCTGCAGCAGCTTGAGGCGCATCTGCCCCAGCTCCTCGGCGCTTTGCGGTTCGAGATACTGGGCGTATTTGTTCAGCTTGGCGTTGCGGCGCGTGTCGCGCAGGATCGCCTTGGTTTCCGCATCCATCTTGGCGCGGCCGTCCTTGCGGAGCTTGTCCATCGGATCGGGCCGCTGGTTCAGCATCAGCGGAATGGCGGCGATGATCAGCAGGAAGGCGAGCCCGGCCACCACCATCAGCGGTCCCGCGGGGCCCAGCGTCTCGGTGACCATCGTATTGAGCGTCTCGAACATGGGTCGTGTCCCTTATCAGACTTTGATATTCACGAGCATCCGCATGACCAGCAGGTTCGCGATCAGGAAGATGGCAACGACGAAACAGGCGGGGATGAACCAGGGGTGGTCCAGAACCTCGTCGTAGTAATGCGGGTCGGTCACCTGGATGACGAGCAGCACCGCCACCGGGAACCCCGAGAGGAACTTGCCCGACCATTGCGCCTCGGCGGTGATCGCCTTGACCCGGCGGAACAGGCGGAACCGCGCGCGGATCACCTTGGCGAGCCCTTCGAGGATCTCGGCGAGGTTGCCGCCCGATTGCTGCTGGATCGACACCGCCACCGCGAGGAAGCGAAGGTCTTGCATGTCGAGCCGCTCGGCCATGTGTTTCAGGCTTTCGCCGATGTCGCGGCCATAGGTGGATTCATCCGAGATGATCCCGAATTCGGTGGCCAGCGGGTCCTTGATCTCGCGCGAGACGACCGCGATGGCGGAGCTGAACGGGTGTCCGACCCGCAGCGAGCGCACCATCAGTTCCACCGCGTCCGGAAGCTGCTCTTCGATCAGGGCCAAGCGCTTCTTGGCCTTGCTGCTCACCCACATGAAGACGCCGCCGACCCCCATGCCGATGCCCAGCACGATGCGCACCGGCAGGGTTGCCTCTGTGCCCATCGTGAGGGCGAGGAAGGCCAGCACGCTGACCCCGACCATCATCATCATGAGCTGGTTGGGGGTAAAGGCGATTGCCGCCTTCTGCGCCCGGTCCGCCAGCAGCGAATAAAGCGGGATGCCCCGGCTTTCGAGGTGCTGGTCCATCTCCTTGCGGAGCTTGGCGAGAACCTCTTCGCGATTGACGTTCTTGTCCAGCATCTCCAGCCGGCGGTTCACCCGCCGGTTGAGGCTGATCGAGCGCCCGAAGGCCACCAGATAGACGCCCTCGACCAGAATGAGGACGCCGACGAAGATCAGACCGTAGATGATCAGTTCAGCGGAAAGCATGGGTTACTCCGGGCGGAAGGGTTCGTAGATCGACGGCGGGATGTCGAAGCCCCACATCTTGAAGCGCTCCGAATAGTGGCTGCGCACGCCGGTGGCGGTGAAATGGCCGATGATCTTGTTGTCGGGCGTCAGGCCCACACGCTGGAAGCGGAACAGTTCCTGCATGGAGATCACGTCGCCCTCCATGCCGGTGATCTCGGTGATCGAGGTCATCCGGCGCGAGCCGTCCTGAAGCCGCGAGGCCTGCACGATGAGGTTGACCGCCGAAGAGATCTGCGACCGCATGGCTTTCAGCGGCATTTCCACGCCGGACATGGCGATCATGTTTTCCATCCGGCTGATGCCGTCGCGCGGGTTGTTGGCGTGGATCGTGGTCATCGAACCGTCGTGGCCGGTGTTCATGGCCTGAAGCATGTCGATGACCTCTTCGCCGCGCGTTTCGCCGACGATGATGCGGTCGGGGCGCATCCGCAGCGCGTTTTTCAGACAGTCGCGCGGGGTGACGGCACCCCGCCCCTCGACGTTGGGCGGGCGGCTTTCCATCCGGCCCACATGGGTCTGCTGGAGCTGAAGTTCCGCCGTATCCTCGATGGTCAGGATCCGCTCGGCATCGTCGATAAAGGACGAGAGCGCGTTGAGCGTGGTGGTCTTGCCCGAGCCGGTCCCGCCGGACACGATGATGTTGAGCCGGGTGGCGACGGCGGCCTGAAGATAGACGGCCATCTCCTCGGTGAAGGCGCCGAACTGGATCAGGTCGTCGATGGCCAGCTTGTCCTTCTTGAATTTCCGGATCGAGACCAGCGAGCCATCGACCGCGATGGGCGGCACCATGGCGTTGAAACGCGAGCCGTCGGCCAGACGGGCGTCCACATAGGGGTTCGATTCATCGACCCGGCGGCCCACGGCGGAGACGATCTTGTCGATGATCCGCATCAGGTGGCGTTCGTCCTTGAACACCACATCCGAAAGCTGCAGCTTGCCCGAGCGTTCCACAAAGATCTGGTGCGGGCCGTTCACCAGGATGTCGGACACCGTGTCGTCCTTGAGCAGCGTCTCGAGCGGGCCGAGGCCCTTGACCTCGTCGTAAAGCTCCTGGTTGAGCGTCGTGCGCTCTTCGCGGTTCAGGACGATGCCCTTTTCCTGCAACGTCTCGGCGACGATGGCGCCGATCTCCTCGCGCAGCTCGCGCTCGCTCGCATGGTCGATGGCGGCGAGGTTGAGGTTGTCGAGAAGCGCACGGTGCAGCTCGAGCTTGACGTCGCCCAGACGTTCCTTGCGGCGCTTCTCGCGATCCTGCGGCGCGGCCTCGGCCACCTTCTTGGGCAGCGGCTTGCGCATGCTGGCCGGTTTGGGCGCGGCGGTCTGAACGGGCGCTGCGGTGGCGGGAGCGACCGGAGCCGCCTCTTTCACCGGGGTCTTCTTGTAGCGGGAGAACATGTCTCAGGCTCCTTCTCAGGCGGCTTCCGCATCGGTCTGACCGATGGCGTGAAGCTCTGCCGCCAGTTTGGCGATATCCTTGCGCAGCGGGTTCTTGGCGGCGTGGGCGGCAAGCGGCTCGCCGTGATCGCCGGCCATGGTCACCGCCTTGCCACCGTCGGAAAGCTGTAGCCCCAGGTTGATCCCGAGGCTTTCGGCCATGCGGCGAACCCGGCTCTTGCCTTGCAGGTCGGTGAATTTCGGCGCCCGGTTCATCGCGAACCGCAGCTTGTCGAAGGGCAGTTCCTCGGCTTGCAGGGCGCGTTTCAGGCGCAGGGTGTTCTGGGCCGAGCGCATGTCGAGTTCGAGCAGCGCGAAATAGACCTGCGCTTCGACCAGGACCGTCTCGCTCCACTGCACCAGCGTCGAGGGCATATCGACCACCACGTAATCGAAATGCTCGCGTGCCACGTTCAGAAGCGATTTCACGTCTTCGGGCGAGATCATGTCCAGCGGGATCACGTCTGCGGGCGAGGTCAGCACCTGCAGTTTCTCGCCGAAGGTCACCAGGGCCTGGCCGAAGCTGTCGCCGTCCATCGCCTCGAGTTCGCTGAGCAGTTCAAGAACCGCATCGCGGCGGGGCAGGTCGAGATAGGTGGCGACCGATCCGAATTGCAGTCCGAAGTCCATCAGGCACACCCGCGGGGCGTGCTCCTTGCTGACCGTCGCCAGTTCCCAGGCGAGGTTGACCGCAAAGGTCGTCGCGCCGCAGCCGCCGCACATGCCCTGCACCGCGATCAGCACGCCGTCGCCGCCGCCCGAAAGCTGCACGCCTTTGGACTGCGATTGGGGCGCCGATGCCGGGGCGGGCCGGCGGCGCAGCCGCTCGACCGCGGCGGCCAGTTCTTTCTCGGGCAGCGGGTAGGGCACGAATTCGTCGGCGCCGCCACGCAGAAGCTGATGAAGCGCCGCCGGGGTCACGTCTTCGGCGATCAGCACCACCTTGACGTTCCGCGCCTTGGCAGCGGCGATGATCTCGGCGAGCAGACCAAGATCGTCTTCATCCTCTTCGTCGATGGCGACGGCGACGAATTCGAGTTTCTGGGCGTCCGGCTGATTCAGAAAGGCCAGCGCCTCGCCAAACCCCAGGTCTCCCCAGCCTTCGCCGAGGAGGTCTTCCATGTCTTCGATGAGAAGATCGAAATTCTGCACGTTCCGGCTGATCGTGCAGGCCACGATCGGACTGGGGGGAGTGTGCAGAGCGGTCGTACTCGTCATTGCCTCTCATCCTTTACCTATTGGGGAGGGTCCCGGGCGGCAAAGGCAAAGGCGTTTGATGGCACATTTACCCGCGTTCCGGGCCCCGTGCGCCGAGTCGTCCCGGCGCAACTGTCCCTTTGCGGATAAGATCACTCAAAATGTGGGCAACATTTGGGCCGAAAAACCGTAATTGTACGGTATTGCCGGACGATGCCGGGGCGCGTCCGGTTATTGACCGGACGACTCTCCCATCCCCGAGACGCCCGAAAGCGTCGACATGGGCGAGGCGCTCCGCACGTATTCGCGATAGATCACCTCGGCATATTTGCCGTCGAGCACCGTGGGATGGCCTTTCACAAAGCCCGAGACCTCGGTCACGGTGCGGCGGTTGCGGCGCTCCTGGCCCTCGGTCACGATCAGCGGCTGGGTTTCACCGTAAGAGACCACCGCCTCGAGTCGCGACCGCGAGATGCCCTGGCTTGCAAGATAGGCGACCACGGCCTGGGCGCGGGCCATGCCGAGCCGCTTGTTGTAGCTTTCCGATCCGACAAGATCGGTATGGCCATAGACGCGGAACCGCACCTCGGGGAACTGGCGGATCCAGTTGGCCTGTTCGCGCAGCGTGTCGCGCGCGCCTGCATCGAGCTGGGCGCTGTTGAAGGCGAAGTTCACCATCGCCGGCACTTCCTGCGCGAATCGCCGGCCCAGATCGAAGACATAGGCCTTGTCGCCGTTCATGATCTGGGTGTTGTTCATCGTGGCATTGCCGAAATCGCCGTTATCGACGATCGATCCCGCCTCCCGATAGAATTGGTCGCGAACCGGATCACCGGGGTATCCGCCGCAGGCGGCAAGAAGGCCAAGACCAAGGCCGGCCACGCTGATCCTGATCATTCTGCTGCGCCCCTGCATCGTATTAGTCCATCACATAGCCATAAGAGCCGGTGAAGTCCTGCTTTGCAACCTCAGCCGCGCCGCCGGTCTTCGGCGGTGCGCCGTCCGAGGCGGTCCGGCCGAAGAGGAACAGGTCTTTTTCCGAGGGCGGCCGGACGCGATCGGTCGGCAGCGCAAGCGCCTCGCCCCGCGTCGGGGTCACCAGATGAGGGGTCACGATAATGACAAGCTCGGATTGTTCGCGTTCGTATTCGGCACTGCGGAACAGCGCCCCCAGCACGGGAATGTCGCCCAGCCACGGCACCTGACCGTTGAGATCGCGGAAATCGTCCTGAAGCAGACCGGCGATGGCAAAGCTCTCGCCGTCGCGCATCTCGACCGTGGTCGAGGTCTGCCGCTTGCGGAACGCATCGACCGAAAGCGCATCCAGCGTGATGCCGTTGGCGCTGTCGATCGAGGAGACCGCCGCGTTCAGTTCGAGATTGATCAGGTCGCCATCGACCACGCGCGGCGTGAAGTTCAGCTCGACGCCGAAAGGCTTGTATTCGATCGTGATCTTCCCGTCGCCCTGCGAGACCGGGATCGGATATTCGCCGCCGGCGAGGAAAGTGGCCTCCTGTCCCGACAGCGCGGTCAGATTCGGCTCTGCCAGGGTGCGCGACACCCCCTTGTTCTCGAGCGCTTCCAGCAGCAGCCCGACCTCGAGCCCGCCAGAGTTGAACCCGAGCAGCAGCGCGCCCTGGGCGTCGCCGTTGATTTCGACGTCGGATCCCAGCGCGTTGTTTCCGTTCAGCCAGGTGCCCGTCTCGGTGCTGAGCCTTGCGCCGTCGTCGAAGATGGTGCCGCCGAGGGCCAGCGAGGACCGCAGCGTCTTGGCCACCGAGCGTTGCATTTCGGCAAAACGCACCTTGAGCATCACCTGCTGCACGCCGCCCACCACCATCAGGTTGGAGACGCGCTCGGGCGCGTAGCGCTGGGCAAGGTCGAGCGCGCGCTGAAGTTTCTGCGCGCTGGAAACGGTGCCGGACAGAACGATGCCGTCATTGGCGGTACGCACCTCGATCTTCTCGTTGGGAAGAATCTGGCGCAGGCGTTCCTTGAATTCGGTGACGTCGGCGGCCACGCGCACATCGACATTGGTGATGAGGCGGCCATTGCCGTCGAGAATGGTCAGGGTCGTGGTGCCCGGGGTCTTGCCCAGCACATAGATCGTGCGATCCGAGAGCGAGGAGATGTCGGCGATGGCGGCGTTGGCGATGGACAGTTCGGCAAAGGGAACGTCGCTTTCCACCACAACCGCGCGGTTCATCGGCACGTTCAGCACGCTTTCCGTGCCGGTCCGGACCACGCGCAGGTTTTCGGCCTGAGCGGTCAGGGCCAGCGGGCTGACGCCCAGGGTGAGCCCGACAAGGGCTGCCTTGATAAACTTGTCAATTGTCATGTGACCTGCCTCTCGATCACGCCTCGGGAGCAGGTCTTTGCTGCCTGCATTTGAACGGACTTTGCGTCAGTTTCGGTTTTTTTGCAAGAATCAACGGCTTCCGCGGCAATATTTATGTGGATAACGGGCAACATCCCGGGTTTTCGCCGGGGCGATGGCAAAAGGGGCGCCAGTCGGCGCCCCATGATCAAGCTCTTGAATTCGCTCAGTTCGTGCAGGGGATCGGGATTTCGACCACCTCGGAGCCGCGGCGCACGCGGGTTGTGCAGACTTCCAGGGCTTTCTTTTCTGCCTGCCGTTCCCGCTTGGCGATCCCGAGCAGCGCGCGCTGATCGACCTCGATCGCCTCGGCCACCGTCTCGTCATTCGCGGCCATCAGCGACAGCGACAGACGCCCGGTGCTTTGTGCCTGGGCCAGCCCCGCCACCTGTTGCGGGCTGATGGCGACGGTCACGGTGCGCGCGATCGTGGGGTCGTTGCTGTCCACCTCTGCGGTCTGGTCGATGGCGATCAGCTTGATCCCGGTCTCGATCAGCTTGGTGACATCGCCCTGCGGCAGATTGGGATCGTTGCCGGGCACGCGGCCCGTCCAGTAGATATCGACCCGGTCGCCCGGGCGCAGGAAGCCGGACACGCCCGAGGACACGTCGACCTTGATGGCAAAGGCGCGCTGGCCGCGTTCGAGGCGCGAGGTCAGGCCGGCATCGCCGCCGGGTTCGCTGACCTTGGTGGTCAGCACGGCTTCGAACTTGTCCATGGCGCGCACGACGACGCGGGCGGGCTCGCCGGCGACGAAAAGCGGCGTCGCTTCGTCGAACACGCCTTCGGGCAGGATTTCCTTGGGCCAGGGCGCGAGCTTCACGTCTTCCGCCGTCAGCACCTCGCCGTGGTTGATGGCGCGCTGGGTGACGTAGATCATCTGCGTCGGCACGGCCTTGACGGCCTTGGCGCGCTCTTGCTGCAGCGCGTTCTGATAGGCGCCGAACTGCTTCTGGGCCAGGTGAACGGCAAAGCCGGCCAGGCCCAGGCCAGCGATCAGGACGATTCCGAATACCAGTCGCATTACTCTTTCCTCTCGGGGTTTCACCTCGGAAGCGCCTCTCGTTGCTCGGGCGCCTTCAAATTCGTGGGTAACCAAAGATTGTGGCCAATTCTGGCCCATTGCTTAGCGCTTTTGAGGCCGCAGCCCTTAGCCGGGCGAGGGGCTGCGCCATCCTGTCTCTCAGAACGAAAAAGGGCCGCTTCGAGAACGAAGCGGTCCCTTTTGCGTGTGCCTGTCTGGCGGTCCCTCTATTCGGGGAACAGGGCCTGCTGCTCTTCGGCAAGCGCCCCTCCGGCCGCAGCTTCCAGGTTCGCGCTGTTGTCGCGGATCTGGAAGAACGACACGGCGGACATGAAGACGACAGAGGCGGTCAAGATCACCCAATCGACGGACACGGCGCCGGAGTCGTTGCGAAGAAAGGTCTTCAAAAATCGAAACATTTTCATATCCATTCCGTTAGACCTTGCCTCGGACATCGCCCGCCGGATCGGTTTGGACCGATCCGGCGGCAAATGTCAGGTCCGATTATTCCGGGAACAGGATGCCTTCCTGGTTGCCCACTGCGGTGCCGGCGGCGCCGATCAGGGCATCAGCGTTGGTTTCGATGGTGGTGTAGGCGCCGATCGCCATGGCGACCACGGCAGCGGTCAGCACGACCCAGTCAACCGTCACAGCACCGTCTTCGTCGTTGCGGAAGTTTTTGATGAAGTTCAGCATGTCTCTCTCCGTAGATATAAAGTCTAGTTTGTTGCTCACGTCACCGCTCCGGAGCGTTGTGGGCCTCTCTCATTGCCCCGTCCCGCTGCGGTATGAGGAGATATAGCCCCCGGAATCAGGCAAGAATTGGGCACAATTGGTTTGTTTTTGTAGTTTGAGAAGAATTGCAGGAATCTGTCTCTAATCCCCTGAAAAGGAACGGTTAATCTTTGTGTTTTTCTTTCGGAGGTGGCTTGGACCGTGCGATTCCCGGCGAAAATGGCACGGTTTCATGCACATTGCGGCGACGATATTGGCCAAAACCGGTGTTTATGACAGAGTATCGCCAAACAATAGAGACCAGAGGCAGGTCGAGCGATGTTCCGCAAGTTGGGTTTGACGGCC
Source organism: Salipiger pentaromativorans (assembly GCF_024721115.1). Lineage (GTDB taxonomy): Bacteria > Pseudomonadota > Alphaproteobacteria > Rhodobacterales > Rhodobacteraceae > Salipiger > Salipiger pentaromativorans. The sequence goes on from NZ_JAMDHK010000016.1 coordinate 14,076, forward strand.
CTCCTGGCCGTTTTCTGCGCCGGCGCGCTGTTGGCCGAGTCGCCTGCGCCGTTTCCGGAGGTTGTGTCCAAGCGGGTCAAGCCGCCGAAACCGGGCACAAAGAAGCGGATCACCGTGCAGATCGTGGCGACCCCGGTCGCGCCAAGGGCTCCGGCGCCGGTTTCCGGCGGCAAGGCGCCTGCCGGGCGGGCTGCGGGCGCGGGCGCCTATGGCTGGTTCTGGGATGCGGTGTCTCCGGCGCTGGCGGACAGCGGCCCCGGGCGGCTGGAACCGGCGCTGATCAAGCTCTCGACCCCGCCGCAGGGCCACGGCGTCGCGGCGCCGCGGCTCCAGGATTTGCAAAGCCTTGCTGCCACCCACGGGGTCGAGCTGCTGAAGGCCACGGTGGGTACGCGGGTGTCGCCGGCGCTGGCGCTCGCGGTGATGTCGGTGGAATCGGGCGGCCGTGCGGATGCGGTGAGCGGGGCGGGCGCCCAGGGGCTCATGCAGCTTATGCCGGCAACCGCCGAACGCTTCGGCGTCGGCGACGCGATGAACCCGGCGGACAATATCCGCGGCGGCGTCGCCTTCCTGGATTTCCTGATGCAGACCTTCGACGGCGATCCGATTCTGGTGCTGGCGGGATACAACGCGGGCGAGAACTCGATTCCCAAGCACGATGGCGTGCCGCCCTATGCCGAGACCCGCGATTACGTGCCCAAGGTGCTGGCGGCCTTCAGCGTGGCACGGGGGCTGTGCCTCACGCCGCCGCAACTGATTTCGGATGGCTGCGTGTTCCGGGTGGCCTCTAACTAAGAGAGCGCCCAGCAGGGGGGCATATGGCCCGGTCCCCGGTTTATCGAGGGACACCGGGCAGGGCCGGCCAGGCCGGATACGCGCTTAGCCGCGCAGAACGGCGCCCGGGTTCATGATGCCGGCGGGATCGAGCGCTGCCTTGATCGCACGCATGGCGGCCAGCTTCGCCGGATCGCCGTAGCGTTCCAGATCCTCGACCTTCAGCCGCCCGATTCCGTGCTCGGCGCTGACCGAGCCACCCAGCTCGTGGACCAGATCGTGCACCGCGTGTTTGATCTCGTCGCGCTGGTTCACATGGTCTTCGCGCTGCTTTCCGGGGGCGGGAAAGACGTTGTAATGCAGGTTGCCGTCGCCCAGATGGCCGAAGCAGTTGATCCGGAACGTCCCGATCTTCGCCAGAACCGGTGCGCCGCGTTCGATGAATTCGGGGACCGAGCCCAGTGGCACCGAGATGTCATGCGACGAGATTGCCCCGATCGCGCGGTTCGCCTCTGGGATGCGCTCGCGGATCGCCCAGAAATCGGCGCGCTGCTGCTCGGACTGCGCGACCGCCCCGTCCGAGACCAGCTCGGCCTCCATCGCCGCGGCAAAGAGGGTCTCCAGCGCTTCGGCGGGATCGAGCCCGCGGGCCAGACCCAGCTCGACCAGCACGCACCATTCGGGGGGCGTGGGCCAGGGCTGGCGCAGCTCGGGCAGTTTCTCGGAGAGGAAGTCCAGCCCCTGGCGCGAGATCAGTTCGAAGGCGCTGATGCCTTCGCCAAGCTGGTCGCGGGCGATGGCCAAAAGATCGAGCGCGGCGGCGGGGCTTTCGACCGTGAACAGCGCGGTGCCGGTGGCGGCGGGAATCGGGGAAAGTTTCAGCGCCGCGGCGGTGATCAGCCCCAGCGTGCCCTCGGCGCCGATCAGCAGGTGGCGCAGATCATAGCCGGTATTGTCCTTCCGCAGCCGCTTGAGCCCGTGCCAGATCGAGCCGTCGGGCAGCACGGCCTCGAGCCCAAGAACCTGATCGCGGGCGTTGCCGTAGCGCAGCACGTTGACGCCGCCGGCATTGGTTGCCAGCAGCCCGCCGATCCGGGCGGTGCCTTCGGAGGCCAGCGAGAGCGGGAACAGCCGCCCGGCCTCCTGCGCCGCGGCCTGGACATCGGCCAGCACCGCGCCGGCCTCGGCCAGCGCCACGTTTTCCTGCGGATAGACCGCGCGGATCGCGGTCATGCGTTCCAGCGAGATCAGCAACGGCGCCGGACCCTCGGGCGCGACCTGCCCGCCCACGAGTCCGGTGCCGCCGCCGAAGGGGACGATGCCGACCCGTGCCGCGTGGCAGGCGCGCACGATCTGCGCGGCCTCTTCGGTGCTGCGGGGCAGGGCGACCCAGCCCGAGCATCCTTGCCAGCGCCCGCGCGGCTCTTCGAGATAGCGCGGCTCGGCGCGGCGCAGGGTGTTCTCGGGCAGGTCGCGGGAGAGGGTTTCAGCGAAAGTGTCGTCGGCGGCAGTCAGGGTCATCGGGGGTTCCTTTCGGCCGGCAGATTGGTCCGGTTTCGTCGGGAAGCCAAGAGCTTGCGGCGCCGATCTCCGGGCCTTTCTTGTGTCGCCGGCTCAGTCCCGCAGCCAGGTGGGTTGCAGAACGATCACCGTCGGGCGCGACGGCAGATCGCGCAGGCCGATCACCAGCTCGGGGCCGTCGCGCCGGTCGATGACGAAGCGGTCGGAGACATCGTCGAGAAACCGGTTGAGCGAGGCGCCGGAGAACCAGTGCATGGGGAGGATGACCGAGCTTTTCAGCCGGTCCACCACCCGCACCATGGCGTCGAGCCCCATCGTATAGCCGCCGTCCACCGGCACCATCAGCACATCGAGCCGGCCCAGCGCCGCATATTGCGCATCGTTGGGTTCGTGATGCAGATGGCCGAGATGGCCGATGCACAGCCCCTCGACCTCGAAGACGAAGATCGAGTTGCCCTTCTCCTCCGTCCCGCCCATGGGCGAGCGGATGTCGGTCGAGACATTGCGCACCAGCATTTCGCCGAGGTCGAGATGGTGCTCGATCCCCTCGCCGAACGCTCCCCAGCCCGGCAGCACATGGGGAATTGCCGGGTCGGGATTGGCCGTCCAATGGGTGTCGTGGGCATGGTTCATGGTGACCACATCGGGGATCAGATCGGCATTGCCGATGAAGCCGGTGAAATCGGTGACCGCCTCGAGCCCGCCACGGGTCTGGATCAGGAAGCTGGCATGGGAGATGTAATGCAGGCGGACGGAATATTCGGGCACCGGGTCGGTCCAGGCGGCCTTGTGCAGATAGCGCAGCCCCGGCGCGGCATCGGCGATGGCGATGCAATGCGAGGGGCGCCGCTGTTCCTGTGCGGCGGCGGGCAGGGCGGCGGTCAGCAGAAGGCTCAGGGCAAGGCCGAGGCGCAGCATGGGCGGGTCTCCTTGTTGCGTGAGGTCAGCCTAGCAGGGAAACCGCGCCGCGCATCTGACATTTGCGTTGGTGCGGCGCTCTGCGCCGCAGGGGGAGTATTTTTCGGAAAGATGAAAGGCAGAAGCTCCTCGAACGGGCGTTGCCGGGGTCAGCCGAGCGAGGTCATGGCAAGGCCGGTGAGCCAGAGCCCGAGCCCGAAGGACAGATGGCTGACCGCGCTGCCGCGGCGCGCGCGCCAGGGGTTGGGCGTGTTGCGCGCTGCGAGCCCGGCACCAAGGCAGGGCTGAAGCACGAGAAACGGCGCCGCCAGTGTCAGAAGCCCGAAGCCGAGCGCCGGGAGCGGCGTCGGCGCCGCAAGCCAGCCGGGCGCCACGATCCACAGGAACAGCGCCGCGAAGACGATGCCGGTCAGATAATGCAGGGCCCAGCCCAGGGCCCGCTCTCCGGGGATCTTCGGGCTTGCCGCGATGGGGCGGTGGATCAGCCGGCCACGGGGCAGATGGCCCAGCCAGCGTCCCAGAAGCGCATAGTCGAGGCCGGACACCCCCAGCACGCGCCGCCGGAAGAGGGCGGTCAGATCCATGACCAGGGTTGCGCCGGTGCCCAGCAGAAGAGCGGAGCAGAGCAGGGGGATAAGGCCGGGGGCGGGGGTAAGCATCGTGTCGGGCTCCTTGCAGAATCAGGCGATGCCCGGTGATATGCCACTTCAAGTCGGCTTGAGGTCAAGGGACATGCTGGACATTGCCGAGGTCGCGCGCAGAAGCGGCGTTCCCGCATCGGCGCTGCGCTATTACGAGGATCAGGGGCTGATCCGCTCCGTCGGGCGCCGGGGGCTGCGGCGGGTCTATGAATCGGATGTGCTGACCCGGCTCTCGCTGATTTCCCTGGGGCAGATCGCGGGGTTCTCGCTGGCGGAAATCGCCGAGATCCTGCGCGATCAAGAGGCGCCGGTGATCGCGCGCGAGCGTCTGCTGGCAAAGGCCGATGCGCTCGACCTGCGCATCCGCGAGCTGACGGCGCTGCGCGACGGGCTGCGGCACACGGCGCAATGCACCGCGCCCAGCCATCTCGAATGCCCGAGTTTCCGCCGCCTGATGCGCACGGCGCTGGCCCATGGCGCCCGCCGGCGCAGGGCGGCAGCAAAGGCCCCGGTCCCGCCGCGCTGACCGTCTCGCTCTATCCGACCTGGGTCTTGCCGCGCCGGTCGCCGCGCAGGGCGGCGTAGAGCACATGGGTGCGCCAGCGGCCGTTGATCTGGAGATAGCTCTGCGCCACGCCCTCGTATTTGAAGCCCGAGCGCTCCAGCAACCCGCGCGAGGCGACGTTCTCCGGCAGGCAGGCGGCCTCGATCCGGCTCAGGTCGAGCCGTTCGAAGGCGTGATGCACCAGCGCGGCGATGGTTTCGCGCATAAAGCCCTGGCGGGCGTAGGGCTGGCCGGTCCAGTAGCCCAGCACGCCGGATTGCGCCGGGCCGCGGCGGATATTGTCGAGCGTGATCGCGCCGACAAGCTGCTCGTCCTCGCGGCGGAAGATGAACAGCGGGATGGCCGTGCCGCCCGAGATGGACCGGTTGGCCCAGTAGACGCGGTTGGTGAAGGCGCGCCGTGTCAGGTGATCGGCGGCCCAGGACGGCTCCCAGGGGGTGAGATAGGCGCGGCTTTCCAGCCGCAGCGCCACCCATGCGTTGAAATCGTTGTGCTGCGGCGCGCGCAGCACCAGACGCTCGGTATCGAGCCGAAGCCTGCGCCGCCGCCCCAGCATCACACCGTCCGGCGGGCCTGCAACGCGTCGAGCCCGGGTGCGCCCGCGACCGGCCCGTACAGCGCCAGCGCGGCGGGCGCGCGGCCCGCCAGCTCTTCGGCAAACAGCCGGACATCGCCGGTGGTGACATTGTCGATCTTCGCGACCGTCTCCTCGATCGGTGGCACCGCACCCCAGATCTGCACCATGCGCGCCATGCGCTCGGCCCGCGAGGACGAGCTTTCCAGCCCCATCAGCAGCCCCGCCTTCATCTGCGCCCGTGCCCGGGCGACCTCTTCGGGGCTCATGTCCTCGGCGGCGCGTTTCATCTCGTCGATGGTGAGGCGCGTGAGTTCTCCCAGCTCCTCGCCGCTGGTGCCGGCATAGATCGTGGTCAGCCCCGTGTCCTCATAGGCGCCGGTCTGGGCAAAGATCGTGTAGCACAGCCCGCGTTTCTCGCGGATCTCCTGGAACAGCCGCGAGGACATGCCGCCGCCAAGCGCGATCGCATAGATCTGCGCGGTGTAGAATCCCGGGTCGCGATAGCCGGGGCCCTCGAAGGCCAGCGCGAAATGCGCCTGCTCCAGCGCCTTCTCGTGCCGGGTTTCGCCGCCGGTAAAACGCGCCGGCTCGGGGGGGCGGGATTTGCGCGAGGCAAGCCCGCCGAACAGCGCCTCGGCCTGTTCCACCAGCGCCGCGTGATCCACCGCGCCCGCCGCCGAGAGGATCATCTGGTCGGGGCTGTAATGTTCCGCCACGAAGGTCTCCAGATCGTCGCGCCCGAAGCGGCGCACATTGGCGGCCTCGCCCAGAATGGTGCGCCCCAGCGGCTGGTTCTGATAGGCGCGCTCCTGCAGCCAGTCGAAGATCACGTCGTCGGGTGTGTCCAGCGCCTGGCCGATCTCCTGGAGGATCACATGGCGTTCGGTCTCGATTTCCCTGCCGTCGAAAACCGGGTTCAGCAGGATGTCCGAAATCACATCCATCGCCAGCTTCGTGTCATTCTCCAGCACGCGGGCGTAATAGGCGGTCACCTCGCGCGAGGTATAGGCGTTGATATAGCCGCCCACATCCTCGATGGCCTCGGCGATCTGCAGCGCGCTGCGGGTCTTGGTGCCCTTGAACGCCATATGTTCGAGGAAATGCGCGATGCCGTTCTGCTCGACGCGCTCGTTGCGCCCGCCCGCGGTCACCCAGATGCCGAGCGTGGCCGATTGCAGCCCGTCCATGCGTTCGGAGACGATGCGCAGACCGTTCTTGAGGGTTGTCTGTTCCACACTCACTTTGCGAGCCGCTCCCGGATCAGGGTTTCGAGCGCGGTCAGGTCGTTCGCGACCCGGGTCACCCGTTCCTCGCGGTCGAAGAGACCGGCCATGCGTTCGGGCAATGCCGGGCGGATGCCGCTGGCCTGTTCCACCGCATCGGGGAATTTCGCCGGATGGGCGGTGGCCAGCGTGATCATCGGAGTGGCGGCGGTGCGGTGCTCGTCGGCCACTTTCACGCCGACGGCGGAATGCGGGCAGAGCAGCTCGCCCATGGTGGCATGGGCCCTGGCGATGGTGGCGAGCGTTTCCTCTTCCGAGGCACGGCCGCTCTCGAAATGCTCGCGCAGCGCTTGCAGGGCCCCTTGCGAGACGCCGAACCCGCCCTCCTTCAGCTCTTCCATGAGCTGCGCCACGGCGCCGCCGTCGCGCCCATACGCGTCGAAGAGGGCGCGTTCGAAATTCGAGCTGATCTGGATATCCATGGACGGGCTGATCGAGGGGATCACCTCGCCCTTCCGGTAAGCGCCCGATGAGAGGCAGCGGTGCAGGATGTCGTTCTGGTTGGTGGCGATCACCAGCCGGTCGATGGGCAGCCCCATCTTCTTGGCGATATAGCCGGCGAAGATGTCGCCGAAATTGCCCGTGGGCACGGTGAAGCTGACCGTCCGGTCCGGCGCGCCCAGCGACACGGCGGCGGAGAAGTAATAGACCACCTGCGCCAGCACCCGCGCCCAGTTGATCGAGTTCACCCCCGCCAGCCGCACCTCGTCGCGGAAGGCGAAATCGTTGAACATGTCCTTGAGCCGCGCCTGGCAATCGTCGAAATGCCCGTCGACGGCCAGCGCGTGCACATTGGCCTCGCCGGGCGTGGTCATCTGGCGCCGCTGCACCTCCGACACCCGGCCATGGGGGAAGAGGATGAACACATCCACCGCATCGAGCCCCTTGAACGCCTCGATGGCGGCCGAGCCGGTGTCGCCGCTGGTGGCGCCCACGATGGTGACATGCTCGCCGCGCCGGGTCAGCGCCTCCTCGAAGAGCTGCCCGATGAGCTGCATGGCGAAATCCTTGAAGGCCAGCGTCGGCCCGTGGAAGAGCTCGAGCAGGAAATGCCCGGGCGCAAGCTGCACCAGCGGTGCCCGCGCGCCGTGGCCGAACCCGGCATAGGCTTTCGCGATCAGATCGCCGAAGGTCTCGTCGGTGAAACTGTCGCCGACGAAGGGGCGCATGACGCGGAACGCGGTCTCTTCATAGCTCAGCCCGTGCAGCGCGCGGATGTCGTCCCTCGACATCACGGGCACGGTCTCGGGCACATAGAGCCCGCCGTCGCGGGCCAGCCCCGACAGCATCGCCTCTTCGAAGCTCAGCGCGGGCGCCTGTCCGCGGGTGGAGATATAGCGCATTCAGGTGTCTCCGGTCTTCATCTGCCGCCGGATGTAATAAGCGGTCATGATCAGCCACACCACGGCCAGCGAGAACCAGGTGATGGCATATTGCAGGTGATCGTTCGGGATGCCGCTGGTATCGACCGGCAGCGGGGTGATATCCGGATCGCCCGGCGTGATCCGCCGCGCGATGACCAGCAGCGGTTCGGTGCCAAGCGTCTCGGCCATCGGGCCGATGTCGCGGGCGAACCAGATGTTGGCCTTGGTATCGTTCTCCGGCGTGGCGCTGTTGCGGTCGTCGGGCCAGTGCAGGTTGCCCTGCACCTCCGCCGGTCCGGTCCGGCGCGCCGCGTCCTTGTTCGCGTCTGCGGTGAAGCCCCGGTCGAGCAGAACCAGGCGGCCCTCGTCCGTCCGAAAGGGCGAGACGATGCGGTAACCGGCGCCGATCTGCTTGCGGCTCACGAGTACACGGATCTCGCCCGGCAGGATCTCACCGGCCAGCGCCACCGGCTGATAGCGCTGCGCATCGGGCGAGACCATGACCGGAAGCGGTTCCGGCGCATCGCCGATCCGCGCCTCGATCCGTGCCAGCACGCCCTCTTTCCAGGTCAGCCGCTGCATCTGCCAGATCCCCAGCCCGACAAGAATGCCGGCACCGATCAGGCCAAACAGCAGGGGGGCGAGGAAACGGGTCACGCGGGCTCCGCAGGGAACGATTGTGCCGCCTGCTTTATCGCGGGAGGCGGGGGGGTATCAAGGCGGGATTGCCGCCCCCGGGGCCCGCCGCCCCGCGCATGGCCGTCCGACCCGCTCAACGTGCCCCCTTCTTCTCTTTCCAAATACGCAAAATCCGCGTCTCCCCGGGCCCGCCGCAGGCCGGCCGGGCGCGGGATGGCCACTGGCCACGGGGGCGCCGGGGGCAGCGCCCCCGGCCTCCGCTCACCCCTGGCCGAGCTTCGGCGAGGCCCGGTCGAGACAAAGCGCGGCGTCGGAAAACCGGAACGGCGACCGCACGCCCGGCACGCCCTCCGGCGCGATCTGCATGCCGCGCGCCTGCACCTGCGGATCGGCCATGACTTCGGACAGGTCGTTGATCGGTCCCGCCGGAATCCCCTCGCGCTCGCAGCCCGCCAGCAGATCGGCCTTGGACCATTTGCGCGTCTCGGGCATCAGCGCCGCCTCCAGCGCATCGCGGTTGCGGATGCGGTCGGCATTGGTGAGGTAATCGGGATGCTCCGCCAGCGCCTCCAGTCCGAGCAGACGGCAGAGCCGCTGATATTGCGGATCGTTGCCGGTGGCGATGATGATATAGCCATCGGCGCAGTCGAAGACCTGATAGGGCGTCAGGTTCGGGTGGTAATTTCCGGTGCGCCCCGGCGCCTCGCCGGTGGCCAGATAGTTCATCGCCTGGTTCGCCGTCGCCGCCACCGCGCAGTCGAGCAGCGCCATGTCCACATGCTGCCCCTTGCCGGTCCGCTGCTTCTGGTGCAGCGCCGCGAGGATGCCCGAAACGGAATAAAGCCCGGTGAAGAGATCGGTGATCGCCACCCCGGTGCGCTGCGGCTGGCCGTCCGGATTGCCGGTGATCGACATGAACCCCGACATGCCCTGGATGATATAGTCATAGCCCGCGCGATGCGCATAGGGCCCGTCCTGCCCGAACCCGGTGATCGAGCAATAGACCAGGCCGGGATTGACCTGCGACAGCGACGCATAGTCGAGCCCGTATTTCGCCAGCCCGCCGACCTTGAAATTCTCGATCAGGATATCGGCGTCGCGCACCATGTCGCGGATCTGCTGCTGGCCCTCCGGCGTGGTGAAATCCACCACGACCGAATGTTTGCCCCGGTTGCAGCAATGGAAATAGGCCGCCGAATGATCGTCTTCCCGCTCGATGAAGGGCGGGCCCCATTTGCGGGTGTCGTCGCCGCGCGGGGCTTCGATCTTGATGACCTCGGCGCCGAGATCCGCCAGCACTTGGCCGGCCCAGGGGCCGGCCAGAATGCGCGCCAGTTCGACGACTTTCACCCCCTCCAGGGGGCCTCGCGGTGCTGCCGTCATTGCGCCGCGTCGATCCGCTCGTCGAGGATTTCGGCGAATTTCGAATAGGACATGTTGCTGTAGAGCTCGCCGTCGATGACGAAGGAAGGGGTCGAGTTGAACCCGTCCTTCTCGACATTGCCCTGATACCATTCCACCAGCGCCTTGAGCTTTGCGCCGTCGCTCATGCAGACGTCCAGCGCCTCCTTGTCGATGCCGGCGAGCCGGCCGATCTTGCGGATGGCGTCGGCCACCTCGGCCTCGGAGCCCTTGCGGGCCCAGTCCGACTGGGTGCCGTAGACCATGTCGATGATGCCGAAATATTTCATCTCGCCGCCGCAGCGCGCCATCAGCGAGGCCCACATGTCGAACTTGTTGAAATAGGCCTCGCGGTGCACGAAACGGATCTTGCCGGTGTCGATGTAGTTTTCCTTGATCTGCGGAAAGACCTCATCCTCGAAGGCGGCGCAATGTGGGCAGGTGAAGGAAGCGTATTCGATCACCTCGACCGGCGCATCGGGCGCGCCGAGCGCCATTTCGGTCACCGTCGCTTCCTGCGCGCTGGCGGCGCCGGTCGTGCCGGTGCCGGCGGGCGTCAGAAGCCAGCCGCCACCGGCGGCAAGAACGGCCGCGAGGGCGGCGGTGGTCAGGATACGCTTCATATGTCTTCCTTTTTCCTGCTCTGGCCCCGGGATGCGGGGTTTAGCGATTGGTCTTCGATATGACGTTCACCGCCAGACGTTCAAGCGCCTGGCGCAGCCCGTCGTCGGCGATGCCCTCGGCGGCGCGATGCGCCTTGGCGGCGATCTCAGGCGCCGGCGCGGGGGCGGATTTCGGTTCCGGGCGGTGGGAAAAGGCGACGCGCCCCTCGGAAAATCCGGTGGCGGCGGTCTGCGTCACGCGGATGCGCGAGATGGCGTTGTAGCCATAGATCGCATTGACCCGTTCGCGCAGCGCCTCCTTGCGCATCTCCAGCAGCGGGGCGTTGGCGCCGGTGGTCAGCAGCGTCAGCGTCGCCCCCATGCCGCCGCGGCCATAGCTCACCTCGACCGGCCGCGAGATTGCCGCCAGATCGGCGCCGGCGATCTCTTCCCAGTGGGTCAGGACGCGGGACTGAGCAAAGCCGCGGCTTTCGCTGGCCCGGCGGATGTTCTGTTTCAGAAGCCCCCCGGTCTGGGCGAAGCCATAGGTTGTGGTGCGCCGTTGCATCTTGAATCCCTCTCCACGGCACTATTCTAGTGAGCGCGCATCCGGGCGCCAGCCCGGAATCACCCACGATCAAGGGAATGTCAGCTTTGCGTGAAGCCGCCCGCGCGACGGATCTTCTGGACTGGTACGATCGCCACGCCCGCGATCTCCCCTGGCGTGTCGGCCCGCGCGCAGGCGCGGCGGGGCTGCGCCCGGATCCCTATCGCGTCTGGCTCTCCGAGATCATGCTGCAACAGACCACGGTTCCCGCGGTCAAACCCTATTTCGAGACCTTCACCGCGCGCTGGCCGCGGGTGGAGGATCTGGCGGCGGCGGCGGATGCCGATGTCATGGCCGCCTGGGCGGGGCTGGGCTATTACGCACGGGCCCGCAACCTGCTGAAATGCGCGCGGGTGGTGGCGGAGGAATTCGGCGGGCGCTTTCCCGGCAGCTACGAAGCGCTGCTGACGCTGCCGGGGGTCGGTCCCTATACGGCGGGGGCCATCGCCGCGATCGCCTTCGATCTGCCGGCCATTGTGGTCGATGGCAATGTCGAGCGTGTCATGGCGCGCCTGCATGACGAACACATGCCCTTGCCGCAGGCCAAGTCGGTGCTGACCGAGCTGGCGGCGGCGCTGACACCCGTCGAGCGGCCGGGCGATTACGCTCAGGCGGTGATGGATCTGGGCGCGACGATCTGCACGCCCCGCAACCCGGCCTGCGGGCTGTGTCCCTGGCGCCGCGCCTGTGCCGCCTGGGAGGCGGGCACGGCGGCGGAACTGCCGAAGAAGGCGCCGAAAAAGCGCAAGCCCACGCGGCTGGGCATCGCCTATCTCGCGCGCCGGGTCGATGGCGCCTGGCTGCTCGAGCGGCGCCCGGACAAGGGGCTTCTGGGCGGCATGCTGGGCTGGCCGGGCAGCGATTGGGGCGAGGCGCCGCAGGAAGACCCGCCGATCCGCGCCGAGTGGAAGACGCTTGCCGGAGAGGCACGCCATACCTTTACCCATTTCCACCTGCGCCTGACGGTCAAGACCGCGCTGGTGCCGATGGACCGCCCGCCGATCCGGGGCGATTTCGTCGCGCTGTCCGAGTTCCGGCCCGCCGATCTGCCGACGGTCATGCGGAAGGCCTATGATCTGGCGCGCGGTGCCTGACCCGCAGCGGCGGGTTTCCGAGAGAATTTGTCGAATAACGCGCGGATCGCCCCGTGACGCGCCGTGGCGGCGGGTCTAAGCTGGCCACGGAACGCGCTCAGGATCGTGCGAAACGGAGACGGATCATGATCTCTTCGGAAAAGGTCGCTCGCATCACGGCGGCGATGCCCTTCTGGCTGACCTATATCCTGCCGCCTCTGGTGTGGCTGGGGGCGGTGCAGGGCGGGTTCTGGGTGCTGCTGCCGCCCCTGGCGACATGGTATCTCTTCTCGGCGCTGGACGTGGCACTGGGGCTGAACAAGGAAAACGCCGATCCGCAGACCCAGGAGAAGGACCTGTTCTGGTATCGCGCAGGCACGATGGCCTGGGCGCCGGTGGAGTTCGTCACGCTGTTCTCGCTGATCTGGTATGTCGGCCATAGCGATCATCTTTCGGCGCTGGAGACATTCGGCGTGTTCTTCGGAACCGGTGTGATGACGGGGACGGTGGGGATCGTCTATTCGCACGAGCTTCTGCACCAGTCCAACAAGCTCGAGCGTCATCTCGGCGACTGGCTGCTGGCGATGGTGCTCTATTCGCATTTCCGCTCCGAACATCTGCTGGTGCACCACACCTATGTGGGCACTCCGCGCGACCCGGTGACAGCGCGCTACAACGAAGGGTTTCACCGCTATTATCCGCGGGTTCTGAAGGAATGCCCGGCCTCGGCCTTCCGCGCCGAGGCGGCGCTGCTGCGGCGGCGCGGGCTGCCCTGGTGGCATCGGCGCAACCCGTTCTGGAAATACGCTGCGCTCCAGCTCGCGATGCTGCTGCTGTCGGTTCTGCTGGCGGGATGGGCCGGGCTGCTGTTCTTTCTGATCCAGGCCGGGGTGGCGATCTGGCAACTGGAGTTGACCAATTATGTGGAACATTACGCGCTGACCCGCCGCTATCTCGGCGATGGCAAATACGAGCATGTGAAGCCGCATCACTCGTGGAACTCGGCCCATACGGCGACCAACTGGTTGCTGATCAATTTGCAGCGCCATTCCGACCATCACTACAAGCCCGACCGGCGCTTTCCGCTGTTGCAGACCTATGAAGAGAGCGAGGCGCCGCAACTGCCCTACGGCTATCCGATCATGACCATGGCGGCGATGGTGCCGCCGGTGTGGCGCCGGATCATGAACCCCAAGGTCCGCGCCTGGCGGCAGACCTGGTATCCCGACATCGAGGATTGGCACCCCTACAACAAGGCCAAGACCCCGCCGCCGCGCGGCGCGAGCTGAGCCGGCGGGCGGCGCTACCTTCGGGGCCTTGCGGCCCACCCGGCACGGACGAGGCCCTGCCGTTACGGCGGCGGATTGTCCGCTTGCATTCGCGGAGGAGGGCTCGCAAACATGGGGTCCCGAAAACGGGTCGAGGAGACGGGTAATGGAGCTTGCAAAAGCCGCGCGGGCGGTGCGTGAAAACGCCTATGTGCCCTATTCGCGCTTCAAGGTGGGCGCGGCGCTGCGCACCCCGTCGGGAGCGGTGCATGTGGGCTGCAACGTCGAGAATGTCGCCTATCCCGAAGGCACCTGCGCCGAAGCCGGCGCCATCGCCGCCATGGTTGCCGCCGGCGAGACCGAGATCGCCGAGGTCTATGTGATCGCCGACAGCGCCCACCCGGTGCCGCCCTGCGGCGGCTGCCGCCAGAAGCTGGCCGAGTTCGCCCGGGGCGATGTCAAGGTGACGCTGGCCACGCTCGATGGCGCCGAGCTGGCGACCACGGTGGCCGATCTGCTGCCGGGCGCCTTCGGCGTGGCCCATATGGACCGCGCCTGATGGATGCACGGACCGTCATAGCCGCGCTGCGCCGCGGTGAAGAGCCGTCCACCGAGGGGCTGCGCTGGTTCGCCGAGGGGCTGGCCGATGGCTCGGTCAGTGCTGCCCAGGCCGGTGCCTTCGCCATGGGGATCTGTCTGCGCGGGCTGACCGAAGAGAACCGCGTGGCGCTGACGCTGGCGATGCGGGACAGTGGCCATGTGATGCGCTGGGATCTCGACGGGCCGGTGGTGGACAAGCATTCCACCGGCGGTGTGGGCGATTGCGTGTCGCTGGTGCTGGCCCCGGCGCTGGCCGCCTGCGGGGTCTATGTACCGATGATTTCGGGTCGGGGCCTCGGCCATACCGGCGGCACGCTCGACAAGCTCGACGCGATCCCCGGCTATGTCGTCGACCCCGACGAGGCGCGCTTCCGCCATGTGGTGCGCGAGGCGGGCTGCGCCATCGTCTCGGCCTCGGCCGAGATCGCCCCGGCCGACCGCCGCCTCTATGCGATCCGCGACGTGACCGCGACGGTGGAAAGCCTCGACCTCATCACCTCCTCGATCCTTGCCAAGAAGCTGGCGGCGGGGCTGGAGGGGCTGGTGCTCGACGTCAAGGTGGGCTCGGGCGCCTTCATGAAGACCGACGCGGATGCGCGGGCGCTGGCCCAGGCGCTGGTCTCGACCGCCAACGCGGCGGGCTGTCCGACCACGGCCTTTGTCACCGACATGAACCAGCCGATCGCCGCCGCGCTGGGCAACGCGCTGGAGGTGGATGCCGCGATGCGCGTGCTGACCGGGCGCGACGAGGGCCCGCTTTACGAGCTGACGCTGGCGCTGGGCGGGGCGCTTCTGGGCGGCACGGGCGCGACCGACCCCGAGGCGAAGCTGCGCACGGCGCTGTCCTCGGGCGCCGCCGCCGAGCGCATGGGGCGGATGGTTTACGGGCTGGGCGGTCCGCGGAACTTTGTCGAGGACTGGGGGCGCTATCTGCCCGAGGCGACGGTGATCCGCGAGATCCCGGCGCCCGAGGGGGGCCATGTCGCGGCCATCGACGGCGAGGCGCTGGGCCTCGCGGTGGTGCGGCTCGGGGGCGGGCGCACGGTCGAGACCGACATGATCGACCCCGCCGTGGGGCTTTCGGATGTGGTGCGGCTGGGCGCCCGGGTCGAGAAGGGCGCCCCGCTCGCCCGTGTGCATGCGGCCCGCGAGGATCAGGCCGAAGAGGCGATCCGTGTGGTGCAAAAGGCGGTCGCGCTGGGCGATCCGGCGCAGCCGGGCCCGCTGATCCGGGAGCGCATCGGATGAGAGCCTTTCTGGTTGTGATGGATTCGGTGGGCATCGGCGGCGCGCCGGATGCCGCCGCCTTTTTCAACGACGGGCGGCCCGACACCGGCGCCAATACCGTGCTGCATATCGCCGAAGCCTGCGCGCGTGGCGCAGCCGACGACGGGCGGAGCGGCCCGCTGCACCTGCCCGTGCTCGATGCGCTGGGGCTGGGGCGCGCCGTGAAACTGGCGAGCGGCACCCTGCCGCCGGGGCTGGGGGCCAAACCCGAGGGGCGCTGGGGCGCCGCGACGGAACGGTCAAAGGGCAAGGACACGCCCTCCGGCCATTGGGAACTGGCCGGGCTGCCGGTGCCTTGGGACTGGCATTATTTCCCCGACACCCAGCCCGCCTTTCCGGCAGAGCTGATGGCTCGGGTCTGCGAGATCGCCGGCACCGAGGGGACGCTTGCGAATTGCCATGGCTCGGGCACGGTGATGCTCGACCGGTTCGGGGCCGAGCATCTGCGCAGCGGCTGGCCGATCTGCTACACCTCCGCCGACAGCGTGTTCCAGATCGCCGCGCATGAGGAACGCTTCGGGCTCGACCGGCTGCTGACGCTCTGCGAGCGAATCGCGCCCGTGCTGCACGAGATGAAGGTGGGGCGGGTCATCGCGCGGCCTTTCGTCGGGAGCGAGGGCAGTTTCACCCGCACCGCCAACCGGCACGACTACGCTATCCGCCCGCCCGAACCGGTGCTGACCAACTGGGTGCAGACTGCCGGGCGGCGGGTCTATGCGGTGGGCAAGATCGGCGACATCTTCTCGATGGAGGGGATCGACGAGTTGCACAAAGGCGACGATGCCGCGCTGATGGCGCATCTGGGCGCTCTGGTAGACGGGGCCGAGGACGGATCGCTCACCTTTGCGAATTTTGTCGAGTTCGACAGTCTTTACGGCCACAGGCGCAACATTGCGGGCTATGCCCGGGCGCTGGAATGGTTCGATGCGGCGCTCGGGCGGCTTCTGCCGCGCTTGCGCGATGGCGACATGCTGGTCATCACCGCCGATCACGGCAACGACCCGAGCTGGCACGGCACCGATCACACGCGCGAGCGTGTTCCGGTGCTGGTCGCGGGCACCGGCCGGGGCGGTCTCGGTCAGGTCGGGTTTGCCGATGTCGCCGCCAGCATCGCGGCGCATCTGGGGGTGGAATCGGTTGGGTGCGGGAGCAGTTTTCTATGATCGACGAAGAGCGTATCGAGGCGATCCGCGCCTTGCCCAAGATCGAGCTGCATCTGCATCTCGAAGGGGCGGCGCCGCCGGGATTCATCCGTGGGCTGGCGCAGGAGAAATCGGTGCGGCTGGACGGGGTCTTTGGCGAGGACGGGGCCTATGCCTACCGCGATTTCGTGCATTTCCTGTCGGTCTACGAGGCCGCGACCTCGGTGTTGAAAACTCCGGAGGATTATGCGCGGCTGACCACGGCGGTGCTGGAGGAGAGCGCGGCAAGCGGCGTGATCTATTCGGAATGTTTCCTGTCGCCGGATTTCTGCGGCGGCGGCGATCTGGGCGCCTGGCGGGAATATCTGCACGCCATTCGCGAAGCGGCGGAGGCGGCGGAAAAGAGCATGGGGATCGTGCTGCGCGGCATCGTCACCTGCATCCGCCATTTCGGGCCGGAAACGGCGAAGCGTGCCGCGCTTTGCGCCGCGGAAACGGCCGATGACTGGCTTGTGGGCTTCGGCATGGGCGGAGACGAGAACAAGGGCAAGCAGAAGGATTTCGCCTGGTCCTTCGACATGGCGCGCGAGGCGGGGCTGCGGCTGACCACGCATGCCGGCGAATGGCGCGGCGCGGCAGAGGTGGCCGAGGCGCTGCGCGACCTGCGGGTCGAACGCATCGGCCACGGAGTGCGTGCCATCGAGAATCTGGCGCTTGTGGACAATCTTGTGGAGAACGGAATTGTTCTCGAAGTTTGCCCCGGTTCCAACGTGACCTTGGGAGTCTACCCCAGGCTTTCGGCGCATCCGATTGAAAAGCTGCGCGAACGCGGGGTCAAGATCACAGTCTCGACCGACGATCCGCCGTTCTTCCATTCAACCATGGCGGAGGAATACGAGGCGCTGGCGCGGAGCTTCGGCTGGGACGAGGAGGTCTTTGGCGAGATCGCCCGCACCTCCGTCGAGGCGGCCTTCTGCAACGAGGACACCCGCGCGGCGCTGCTCAAGCGGCTGGGCTGAGCGCGCCGCTATTTTCCGCAGATCCACGCGTCATGGCGTCCGGTGCGTTGCCGCGCGGGCTGCGGGCGTTGCGGGGCCGGGGCGCGGGGGCTAAGGAGAAAGGCGCAGCACGCGAAAGGAGCACTGGGGCCATGAAACATCTCACCATCGTCGATCATCCGCTGGTGCAGCACAAGCTGACCCTGATGCGCGAAAAGGATACCTCGACCGCGTCCTTCCGCCAGCTCCTGCGCGAGATCAGCCTGCTGCTGGCTTATGAGGTCACCCACGAGCTGCCGGTGACCACCAAGCATATCGAAACGCCGCTCTGCGGCATGGACGCGCCGGTGATCGAGGGCAAGAAGCTGGTGCTGGTCTCGATCCTGCGGGCCGGGAACGGTCTTCTGGACGGGATTCTCGAGCTGGTGCCCGCCGCGCGGGTGGGGTTTGTCGGGCTCTACCGCGACGAGGAGACGCTGAAGCCCGTGCAGTATTATTTCAAGGTCCCCAAGAATCTCGAAGACCGCACGGTCATCGTCGTCGATCCGATGTTGGCTACGGGCAATTCCTCGGCTGCCGCCATCGACCTGATGAAAGAGGCGGGGGCCAAGGATATTCGGTTTCTCTGCCTTCTGGCGGCGCCCGAAGGGGTGGCGCGGATGCAGGAGGCGCACCCCGATGTGCCGATCGTGACAGCTTCGCTCGATAGCCACTTGAACGAAAAGGGATATATCGTTCCGGGACTAGGGGATGCGGGTGACCGGATGTTCGGCACAAAATAAGCCGTCCTAACGCTTTACAGCGTCAAGGGGATGTTGCATGCTGAGCCCTATTATCTGTGGGGGCAGTCATGCGATTGAAAAGATTGGCGATCCTTGCCGTTTCGGCGGTTTATGCCGGGTTCGGGGCGGCACCGTCCCAGGCTCAGGGGATCAGCACCATCGACACGCCCGCCGAGCTGCCGCCGGCGAGCTATTCGGGCCGACAATTCGTGGACAGCCGGGGCTGCGTCTTCGTGCGCGCGGGCTTTGACGGCGCGGTGATCTGGGTGCCCCGGGTGACCCGCGACCGCGATCAGGTCTGTGGCTATCAGCCGACCTTCGGCAAGACCCGCACCGCCGCGGCCCCCGAGCCGGCGCCGGCACCGAAACGGGCGCCCGTGCAGGCGGCAAAGCCGAGCCCGGCACCTGCGCCGACGCGGGTGACCTCGACCACCCGCAAGCCGATGACCACGGTTGCGTCGAAACCGGCCGCTTCGGCGCCGGCGCCGCGCAAGGTGGTCAAGGCGCCGGCTTCGAAGCCGCCCTCCGCCCCGCCGCCCAGGACGGTTGTGACCTCGGTGCCCAAGCCGGTCGCGCCCGCGCCGCAGGCCAAGCGTGTCGTGAAGGTTGCTCCGGGGCAGACCTGCCCCGCGGGCTTTTCCGGCACCATTGAGCGCAATGGCATGAAGGTGCGCTGCGGGCCGCAGTCGAGCCCCTTCGTGACGGAGGTGCGCCGGGGCGAGGCGCCGAGCAAGAACAAGAACGTCTATTACAACCAGGGCAACGGTCGCGGGAGCTGGGAGGACAGCCGCCTCAGCACCCAGGGCAGCACCCGGATCGTGCCCAAGCATGTCTGGGAAAGCCGTTCGGAAGTGCCGCCGGTGGTGCCGGCGGGCTACCGCCCGGCCTGGGAAGACGATCGTCTGAACCCCTATCGCGCGTGGCAGACGGTGGATGGCTTTTACGCCACGCAAAAGCGCTGGACCAACACCGTCCCGCGCCAGAACCTGCCCTATGCGCGCCGCATCCCGGCCCGCAACCCGGTGATCCTGTACCGTGCCGAGGCGCCCGTCGTCACGCCGGTGATCTCGACCAGCGGCCGCAGTGCGGCACAGGCACAGGCGGTGGCGCAGCGGACACCGGTGATCTCGACCCGCTCGGCGCCGGTGAAACGGGTCGCGACGACGGGGGCCCGCTATGTGGAGATCGGCCTCTTCACCACCGAGGCCAAGGCGGATGCCGCAGCGGCGCGGCTGCGCGGCGCTGGCCTTCCGGTGCGCTACAGCATGTCCGGGCAGATGCGTCGTGTGATGGTGGGGCCCTATGCCAGCCCGCAGGCGCTGAACGGTGCGCTGCGCCAGGTGCGCGCCACCGGCTATGTGCAGGCCTATCTGCGCTGAGCGGCACTCGCCCATACCAGACGATCAAAGATCCGGCCCCGCCTTTCAAGGCGGGGTCTTTCGTTTCCGGGGAAGGGGAAAACGGCAATGCGGCGGTCTCAGCCGCCGCAGATCCCTTGCAGGCGCACCCAATCGGCATCGGACAGCACCAGACGGCTGCCCTCTGCCGCCCGGGGGTCGGCTTCGATCAGGCCGATGGTGCTTTCGCCGGTGACATCCACGGCGAACGCGTAGGGCGTGCTGCGCAACTGGGCCGCCGAGAAGGCCTTTAGAAGCGCTTCCTCGGGCAGTCTGGGCGGCTCGCGGGTCAGCAGGGTTTCGGTATAGGAATCGAGCGCGCGCTCGGGCAGGCTGCCGGTGGTCAGAAGGCGCAGCGCGGACCAGAGCCCGGCATGGTTCAGCAGGTCGCCCAGCGGATCGGCGCGGCGCGCGCGCAGTGCCTCGACAACGATATAGCCCGCCGCGATGTCGGGGTCTTCGTGATCCTCGATCAATGCGCGGTTCATCACGATCAGCCCGCCGGGCAGATGCGCGGTGTCGCGCACACCACCGGGCAGCACGACCAGATCGTCCTGCCGGGTCTCGCCCAGCACCCGCAGCGCCAGATGGCGGAGCGGCTGGCGGGCCTCGTCAGTCATGCAGGGCTGACCCGCGACACGGGTGATCCGCGCCAGTAAGGCCTCGCCGATCTCCTGCCGCTTGACCACGGGCACCACGCGCTGGGTGTGGCTCAGCAGCGCGCCCGGCAGCCAGAACACCGCGCCGCCCAGCACGATCAGCGCGAAGGCGGCGATCAGGATCAGACGCAGCTTGCCGGGGCGCGGCCGGCGCCGGTCGATCACACGCAGGAGGCGCTCGATGGCGTCGATCATGGCGGTTTCGTCGGCGGCGAGTTCCAGCGTCTCGCCGGGGTCGCCATCGGGGTGGTAGATGGCGGGAAGCTGCCCCTTGTTGGCGCGCCGCACGGCGGCCAGGGACCAATGCGCCAGCGCGCGTCCGGAGAACTCCGAGATGGTCAGCGTGGCATCGCCCAGCGACACGATCACCTCGCGGCGCTGCGCGTCGGGCTCGGGCCGCCACAGGCCCGAGGCTTCCAGCCGTTCATACTCTTTGAGTGCCGTCATTTCGGGCTGCTCTGCCTCGTTTCGATGCAACGTAGCATGGCTGAGCGGCGGGGGGCAATGCGCCCCCGACATCGTGACGCTGCGCCCCGAGAGGCTTTGCCGCAGGCGCGGCTTGATATGCGTCATGACGATGTCGCCTGCATCGGCCTAGCCTGACGGGGAGTTGAGCGAAGGGAGGCGATTATGAAGCGGCGAGGGTTTCTTCAGGGGGCCGCGGGGCTTGCGGCGGTGGGCGCCGCCGGCGCGTGGGGATGGCGCCGTGCGACAGGTTCCATGCGGGATTACGAGAGCTATGGCGCGGCGCTGCGCGCGAAACTGGGCCCGTCACCGGAGGCGCGAGAGCTTGTGCGCTATGCGACCCTCGCACCGAACGGCCACAACACGCAGCCCTGGCGGTTCAGGCTTGGCGAGAACGTGATCGGGATCGAACCGGATCTGTCCCGGGCCACACCGGCGGTCGATCCCGACGATCATCATCTCTATGTCAGTCTCGGATCGGCGGTCGAAACGCTTGGCATCGCGGCGGCGGCCACCGGATGGCCGGGGACGGTGGAGGGCGCGGAGACCGGGGCGCCGCGCTATGTCTATGCGGCGGGGGCCGCTCGGCCGGACGTCTTGTTCGAGGCCATCCCGCAGCGGCAGTCGACGCGGGCGCCATTCGACGGGCGGGAGATCCCGCTGCCGGATCTGAGGGGGCTCGAAACGGCGGCACAGGTTCCGGGAGTCGGTGTGACGCTGCTCACCGAGCGATCGCAGATCGCCCGGGTCCGCGATCTGGTGCTTGCCGGGAACGATACGCAGATGGCCGATCCGGCATTCATGGCCGAACTGAAGCACTGGCTGCGCTTCAACCCCGCCGAGGCTATGGCGCGCGGAGACGGGCTGTTTTCGGCCTCCAGCGGCAATCCGGTGCTGCCCTCCGCCCTGGGAGGGGTGGCCTATGAGCTGTTCTTCAAGGCCGAGACCGAGCGCGAGAGCTATGCGCGCCAGATGCAGACCGCATCGGGCGTTGCGGTTTTCACCGGAGAGCGGGAGGACAAGGCGCACTGGATCGCCGTGGGACAGGCATCGCTGCGCTTTGCCCTTGCGGTTACGGCGCGCGGGCTGCGCTGTTCCTATGTCAACCAGCCTGTCGAGGTCGCTGCCCTGCGTCCCGAGCTGGCCGCGATTGCCGGTGTGACGGGGAAGCGCCCGGATCTTGTCATGCGGTTCGGCTATGGGCCGACGCTGCCATTCTCGCCGCGCCGGCCCGTCGGGTCGGTTCTGATCTGAGCGTGACGGCGCGGACCGCCGTCACAGCGCCTTGGCGCGGGCCCGCAACTGGAATTTCTGGATCTTGCCGGTCGAGGTCTTGGGCAGTTCCTCGAACACCACCTTCTTGGGTGTCTTGAAGCCGGCCAGCCGCTCGCGCGAAAAGGCGATCAGCTCGGCTTCGCTGGCCTCGTGGCCCGGCTTCAGCTCGACGAAGGCACAGGGCACCTCGCCCCATTTCTCGTCGGGCTTGGCGACCACCGCGCAGAGCAGCACCGCTTCATGCGCCATCAGCGTGTTCTCGACCTCGACCGAGGAGATGTTCTCGCCGCCCGAAATAATGATGTCCTTGGCGCGGTCGGCGATCTGGAGATAGCTGTCCGGATGCAGAACGGCGATGTCGCCGGAGTGGAAATAGCCGCCCTCGAACGCCTCGCGCGTCGCCTTGGGGGCCTTGAGATAGCCCTTCATCACGCCGTTGCCGCGATGCATGATCTCGCCCTTGGTCTCGCCATCGGCGGCGATCACCTGCATTTTCTCGTCCATGACGGTGATGTGTTCCATGAAGGGCATGGCCACACCCTGACGCGCCTTGAGCGCCGCGCGCTCGGGGCCTTCGATGCCGTCCCAGGCGGATTGCCAGGCGCATTCCACATCCGGCCCGTAGGTCTCGGTCAGCCCGTAAACCTGGGTGACGTTGAAGCCCATGGTCTCGATCTTGGCGAGCGTGGCGGGGGCGGGCGGGGCGCCGGCGGTAAAGACCTCGACGATTTGCGGGAAGTCGCGCTTGTCCTCGTCCTTGGCGTTCACCAGCATATTGAGCACGATGGGCGCGCCGCCGAAATGGGTCACGCCCTCGTCGGCAAAGGCGTTGTAGAGCGCTTTTGGAGTGATGTCGCGGCAGCAGACCACGGTGCCGCCCACGGCGGGCATCATCCAGGTGTGGCACCAGCCGTTGCAGTGAAACAGCGGCACGATGGTCAGATAGACCGGGTGCAGCACGATGCGCCAGCTCAGCACCTGGCCCATGGCGTTCAGATAGGCGCCGCGATGGTGATAGACCACGCCCTTGGGCCGCCCGGTGGTGCCGGAGGTGTAGTTGAGCGCGAGGCTTTCCCATTCGTCCTCGGGCATGATCCAGGCGAAATCGGGATCGCCGGTTGTGAGGAACTCCTCGTATTCCATGTATTCGCCCAGATGCGGCGCGCCGCCGTGGTGGTCGGCGACCTCGATCACCGTGGGGGCGTCGGTCTCCATCAGTTCGATGGCTTCGGCCAGATGCGGGATGAACTGCGGGTCGCAGAGCACCACCTTGGCCTCGCCGTGATCGAGGATATAGGCGATGGTGTCGATATCGAGCCGCGTGTTGATCGTGTTCAGCACGGCGCCGCAGGCGGGCACGCCGAAATGCGCCTCCGCCTGGGCGGGAATGTTGGGCAGGAGGGTGGCGACCACATCGCCGGGCGCCACGCCGATTTTGGTCAGCGCCGAGGCGAGCCGGGTGACGCGCTCGTAATACTCGGCATAGGTCTTGCGGTGGGGTCCGTAGACCACGGCCATGTGATCGGGATAGACCTGTTTGGCGCGGATCAGGAAGGACAGCGGTGTCAGCGGCACGAAATTCGCGGCGCATTTCCCCAGTCCGGTTTCATTGGCGAGCCAGCCCATGGCATCTCCTCCCTCAGCATGTCCTGGCGGGACTATGCGCAGTCGCGCGGGGAGGGAAAAGCCCCGAATCGGGGATTTTCACCTTCGAAACGCAGGGTTATTCTGACAGGCATGATCATCTCGCCGGGCCGTGGCTATATCTTCGTGCATATCCCCAAGACCGGCGGCACCTCGCTGGCCGTCGCGCTGGAGGCGCGGGCGCATCGCGACGACATCCTGATCGGCGACACACCGAAGGCGCGCAGGCGGCGGGGGCGGGTCGGCCGGCTGAGCGCACGGGGACGGTTGTGGAAACACTCGACGCTGGCCGACATCGACGGGGTGCTGAGCCCCGAGGAGATCGGCCGAATGGTGACCTTCACGCTGGTGCGCAACCCGTGGGACCGGATGGTGAGCTACTACCACTGGCTGCGGGCGCAGAGCTTTGCCCATCCGGCGGTGGGGCTGGCGCAACGCCTGGATTTTGCCGGGTTTCTTGCCCATCCGCAGACGGTGGCGAGTGTTGGGGCCGCGCCGTTTTCCAGCTATATGCGGGATGTGACGGGGCGGGAGCGGGCCTCGTATTATCTGCGGCTGGAACATCTGGAAGAGGATCTGGCGCCGGTCGAGGCGCATCTGGGATTCCGCTTGGAGGTCGGTCGCAAGAACGCCTCGGCGCGGGACGCGGATTTCCGGCTCTATTACGACGACGAGAGCGCGGCGCGGGTGGCGGCGTTTTGCGCCGAGGACATCGCGCGGTTCGGATATGCCTTCGGCTAGCGCGCGCGCCGCGCCGGAACGGCGCGCGGTCGGCAGGGGCGGTCTGCCTCCGGCGGGGATATTTGGGGCCAATGGAAACACAGGCGCGAAGGGAAACAGCCCGCCTCGCAAAGAGACGGGCTGAGAGAAGCGCGGGGCTTCCATCGGCACGGTCATCGGCGTCCCCGCCTGTACCGTGGGGACAGTGTCGGGCATTCACCTTAACAAACGGTTTCGAGGTCTGGGGCAGGGGCGTGGCGGGTCAGCGTACCGGGTCGAGCAGCGCGTTTGTCATGGTGCAGTCCCGGATCACGTCCTGGCCGCAGGGCACCGGATCCAGGGCCTTGGAGAGACAGAGCCGCGCCTCCTGGATGCGGCCCGACTTGCAGGTGATCGTCAGCATGTCCGGCTCGAGCCCTGGATTCTCCTTGAGGAAGGCCTCTTCCACCAGGGTTGCGGGCAAGGTCACCGGGTCTTTCAGCTTGCGGAAGACAGCGGGACGGCGCACCGCCTCATAGGCGCGGCGGGCGAGGCTGTAATAGGCTTCTGCCGAGAGCCCGGTACAGGCGCCGTGCTTTTTCCACTGATGCCAGGCCAGCCCGGACGTGCCCATGATATCCGCCATTTCGGCGGTCATCGCCCGGGTCGGTGCGCGCTGGGGGCTGTGGCAATAAGACGGGTAGCCGCGATGGTATTGCGGCCAGAGCCCGTGCAGGATCCAGCCGTGATCCGTGTCGCATTGCGGCGAGCGGCGGGCGTCGCCTTCGAGCGCGCACCAGGTTGGCGACCAGCTCAGCGACAGCACGTAGTAATCGAATTCGCCTGCGGTCTCGCCATCGGCGCGGGCCAGCGTGGCGGAGACGAGCAGCAGCAGAAGCCAGCGCATTTTCTCTTTCCTCTTGGGTCTCGCGCCACTATATAGACCCGAAGTTCCCCGACAACGGTAACCCGTCCCGGATCAGATCCGGGACCTCCCGGCCAGAAAATGGTCTGGGGGCGGGGAAGAAGCATTGCAAGGAGATGGAACGATGGCCAAACTGCTGCACCCCAAGGCGACCGCCGTCTGGCTGGTCGATAACACCACGCTGACCTTCAAGCAGATCGCCGATTTCACCGGGATGCACGAGCTGGAAGTGCAGGGCATTGCCGATGGCGATGTGGCCGCCGGGGTGAAGGGGTTCGACCCCGTGGGCAACAACCAGCTCGAGCAGTCCGAGATCGACAAGGCGGAAAAGAACCCGCTGCTCAAGCTCAAGCTGAAATACAACGCCGCCGCCGTGGACGAGGACAAGCGCCGGGGCCCGCGCTACACGCCGCTGTCGAAGCGTCAGGATCGCCCGAACGCGATTCTCTGGCTGGT
This sequence comes from Salipiger pentaromativorans, assembly GCF_024721115.1. Classification (GTDB taxonomy): domain Bacteria; phylum Pseudomonadota; class Alphaproteobacteria; order Rhodobacterales; family Rhodobacteraceae; genus Salipiger; species Salipiger pentaromativorans. The sequence continues at coordinate 39,638 of NZ_JAMDHK010000016.1, forward strand.
GAAATTCCACCCCGAGCTCAGCGACGGGCAGATCTCGAAGCTGGTGGGCACCACCAAGCCGACCATCCAGTCGATCCGCGAGCGCACCCATTGGAACATCCAGAACATGCAGCCCATCGACCCGGTGGCGCTGGGGCTCTGCCGCCAGTCCGAGCTGGACGCCGCCGTCGCCAAGGCCGCAAAGAAGATGGACGAGGTGATGACCGATGACGAGCGCCGCAAGCTGGTGTCGACCGAGCAGAGCCTCGGCATGGACACCGAGCCGCGGCTGCCCTCGGCGATCGAGGGGCTGGAGACCTTCTCGCTCTCCGATCCGCGCGGGGACGATGACGAGGAGGACAAGGGGCCGAGCGATTTCTCGGACGCGGACAGCTTCTTCAACCTGCCGGCGGGTAGCGATGACGACGAGGACGACGACAGCGACGATCCCCGCCGCTGAGGCGCTTTGCGATTTGACAAAAAGGCGGCCCGTGAAAGCGGGGCGCCTTTTTTCATGCCCTGAAGAAGCCCGGAACGCGCGGTGGCGGCTGGGGCGGGCAGGTCCGGAGCGGCACCTGGAGTTTGCCGGAGCCCTGGCGCCCGAGGCACGCGATTCAAACGGGTGCCAATTTGAGGTACCCTGCGTTGCAGCAAAGCAGGAGAGGACAGGCGGATGATGGCCGTGGACGAAGAGATTACCAGCCTGGCGCGGCTGCGCGAATTGATGCCGACCGAGGGGTTCGTGAACACGTTTCTCAAGGTCTCCGACCGGCTGAACGATGTGGCGCGGGACTTTATCGCCAAATCGCCGATCATCATTCTGGCGACGAAAGCCGCGGACGGGCTGATCGACGTATCGCCCAAGGGCGATCCGGCGGGCTTTGTCGAGGTTTATGACGACAAGACGCTGATCATCCCCGACCGGCTGGGCAATCACCGCGTCGACGGGTTTCAGAACATCCTGCAGGATCCGAATGTGGCGGTGTTGTTCATCGTTCCGGGGCATGGCGACACGCTGCGGGTGGCGGGTAAGGCGCGGATCGTCCGGGACGAGGCGGTCAGCCGCCGCCTTGCGGTCAACGGCAAGGCACCCCTGCTGGCGCTGGTGGTGGAGGTCGAGGAAGCCTTCATGCATTGCTCGAAGGCGTTCCTCCGGTCGCGGCTCTGGCACCCGGAGGGCTGGCCCGCGCGGAAAAGCGCGCCGACGCTGGCCGATTGGGTGATCGCGACCGTCGAGCGCGACCAGACGCTTGCGGAGGTCGAGGAGGACCACGGCGAGGACGAGCGCAAGCGCCTCTACTGATCTAGGACGCGCGGCTCAGACCCGTTTTCGGGCGTTCAGCGCGGCGGTGATGGTGCCGTCGTCGAGATAGTCGAGCTCGCCGCCGATGGGCACGCCCTGGGCGAGCGAGGTCAGCTCGACGCGGGTTTCGAGCTGATCGGCGATGTAATGCGCCGTGGTCTGGCCATCGACGGTGGCATTCAGGGCGAGGATCACCTCGGTGATGCTTTCGGTGTCGAGCCGGGTGACGAGCTGCGGGATGCGCAGATCTTCCGGCCCCACCGAGTCGAGCGCCGAGAGCGTGCCGCCCAGAACGTGGTAGCGCCCCTTGTAGACGCCCGACCGCTCCATCGCCCAAAGGTCGGCCACATCCTCGACCACGCAGAGCTGGCCATTGGCGCGTTTCTCGTCGGCGCAGATCGGGCAGATGTCGGAGGTGCCGACATTGCCGCAGTTGAGGCATTCGCGGGCCGAGACCGCCACCGCCTGCATGGCATCGGCGAGCGGCGTGAGCAGCAGCGCGCGCTTGCGGATGAGATGCAGCACCGCGCGCCGCGCGGAGCGGGGGCCGAGGCCCGGAAGCCGGGCCATCAGCTCGATCAGCGCGTCGATTTCGGTACGATCGGGCACGGGATCACTCCGGCGCCGCGGACGGGCGCCATGCCGCTGGCGGATGCGTCAGAACGGCAGCTTCATGTCGGCGGGCAGGCCCATGGCTTCGGTGAGCTTGCGCATCTCGGCCTCGGAGCGCTCCTGCGCCTTGGATTGAGCATCCTTGATGGCGGCGAGAATGAGGTCCTCGACCACTTCCTTGTCGTCGGAATTGAAGATCGACGGGTCAATGTCGAGCGCCCGCAGCTCGCCCTTGGCCGAAGCGGTGGCCTTGACCAGCCCGGCGCCGGATTCGCCCACGACCTCGATGGTCTTCAGATCGTCCTGAAGCTGGGTCATCTTGCCCTGCATTTCCTGCGCGGCCTTCATCATCTTGGCCATGTCGCCAAGCCCGCCCAAACCTTTCAGCATCACGTCTCTCCTGTCTGAAGGGCGCGCGGGGATCGCGGCCCGGAGGTCAGGCGATGTTATCGCAGCCGCGCGGGCGATGGACAAGTGGGTGCGCGGCCCGGGGCGGGGCAGGTGTTTCCGGGCAGGGATCAGCGCCGCCACAGATGCGCCTGGCTTGCCAGCAGGCCCTGGAGTTTCGAAAGCCCGCGGTTGACCGGCCCGGGATGCGGGATCGCGCCGGTCTCGAGCCGCTCGGCCACGATTTCGACGGGGCAGGGCAGGCCGGTCACCGGGTCGCGGTAGCGCGGATAGGCGATGAGCGTGGCGTGGACCAGCGCCTCGAGTGTCGGGCGGGGTCCGGCGAGGCGGCGCGCGGGCACCGGGCCGAGATCGCGGGTCAACCCCCAGCCGGCATAGAACGGGGCCCCCAGAACGGTGACTTTCCGGCCCCGCATCAGAGCCTCGAAACCGGTGAGCGAGGTCAGGGTCCAGACCTCATCGACCTGCGGCAGCAGCGCGCCCATGTCGGCCTGGGAGAGCGTGAGGTCGGCCCAGCGGTCCGGCGCGGTCACGGCGCCGGGGCGCAGCCCGGCCTCGACATCGGGGTGGGGTTTCCAGATCAGCACGGCGCCGGGGTTGTTCGCCCGCACCCGGGCCAGCAGATCGGCGTTGCTCTGGATCTGCGGGCTGCCGAGCAGGATCGAGGCGTCGTCTTCGACCTGACCGGGGATGAGGATCCGGTGGCCGTCGGGCAGATCGGGCAGGGCGCCCGGCAGGTTGTATTTCGTGAGCCCGCCGGCGACCAGCCGGGCGATCAGGCGCCGGGCGCGGTCTTCCTGGTCGGGGCGGGGCTGGGCGCCTGCGGCGATCAGCCGTTCCAGCCGCGAGGGGCGGGTGGGATCGTAGTAGATCCCGAGATCGTCGGCGACCAGAGAGAGCGGCGGCACCAGCTCGGCGCCGAGGCCGCGCGAGCGCAGGAAGCCGTCCTCGACCCGCAGCGCGCCATCGTCCTGTGCCTTTCCGGCCCAGACCATGCGGCGGCGCCCCTCCTCGGCCCGTTTCCGGGCCTCCTCGGGGGTGTTCGCGAAGACCATCGGCCGTTCACTGCCGAAAAACCGTTGCAGCGGGCGGCGTTTCCAGAGCCGCATCCCCTCCGCGACCCAGCCGTGACGGTCCTCGCGCCAGGCGCGGGAGAGGGCTTCGAGCGTGGCGAGCACATCCTCGATCTCGCAGAGCCGGTCGCGATAGGGGTCGTACCAGACCGGGTAGAGGATCATCGCCGCCGCGAAGAGCTGTGCGCGGGTCAGGCGGCGCTGGCGGCGGGGCAGGGGCGTTTCGTCCTCGGTCAGCCCCCAGCCGGCATAAAACGGGTGGCCGAAGACGCGCGGCTTGTGCCCCGCGAGGATCGCCTCGAACCCCATCTGGGACGACACCGTGTAGACCGCCACCGCCCCGTCGAGCAGCGCCTGCGGCGAGACCGGATCGCTGAAGAGCGCGATCCGGCCCTGCGCGTCGGCCTTGGTGAAATGGCCGGGGCGGAACCCGGCGCGGGTCTCGGGATGGGTGCGCAGCAGGATGCGCTTGCCGGGATGTTCCTCCTGCGCCCAGTAGAGCATTTCGAGAAAGCGGTTGCGATCGGCGCCGGAGGCGCGCACCGATGCGTCGCCAGCAGTCTGGTCGATCACCAGAACATAGCCGGGCTCGGGCGCGGGGGTCGCGGGATCGACGGCGGCGTATTTCGACAGATGCGCTGCGCGCATCCGCGCCATGGCGCCCCGCGCGCGGTCGAGCAGGGCGTGATCGTCGAGCGGATGGGTGGCGAGCAGCGTCTCCAGATCCGACGGCGCGCGCCCGTCGAAATGCACCCCGGTTCGGTCCAGCAGCAGGCCCAGCGGCGGTTCGCCGCTGCGCCCCGGATGCAGCGAGCGGAGGAAAGCGTCCTCGACCCGCAAGAGACGCGCGCCGCGCCGCGCGGCGACGGCCTTGCCGCGATGGGCATAGGGGGACTGGCCCCAGACCCCGACCATGTCGCCCGGGCCGGGCAGCCCCAGCGACACGGGGTAGCCGGTCAGCGACAGGATCCGCCGCAACCGGCGCTGGCGCAGGAAACCGGCGCTGAAAACGTAAAGGCGCCGGGGGTTGTCTCCCCCGGCGCCACCCTGTCCCTCGTTGTTCAGGGTCAGCCTCCGTTGACTGCGGTGGCGGTTGTGGCGAGCGTGCTGACCGCGCTGAGCGACCCGGTCAGCGCCGAGATCGTCTTGCTCCACTGCGCATAGGGCGCTTCGGTCACGTAAAGCGTGTCCTGGTCGCGGATGACGAAATCGCGGGCCATGAACATGCCGTTGGGCTGGGTGAGATCGAGCACATAGACCATGCGCTGGGCCCCCACGAGATCGCTGCGGCCCAGCACCTGGTTGGCGATTTCCGCCGGTTCGTTGCGGAACACGAAGACCCCGGTCGGATCGGAGGCGGTGGGCACCAGCCCGCCGACCTGGGCAATCGCCTCGACCGCGGAAAGCGTCTGGGTCTCGAAGGGCACCCGTGCCTGGGTGCCGGTCGCGCCGAGCGAGGTGAACGAACGGCTGTCCTCTTCCACGAGGATCCGGTCGCCGCCGCGCAGGGCGATGTCGAATTTCGGATAATCGTAGAGATCCTGGAACCAGATCGTCTCGGTCTGGGCGCCGCGAATGACCGAAACCTGCGCGATCTCGGGCTGGATGGTGATGCCGCCGGCCCGCGCCAGCATCGCCGAGAGCGTGCGGGTGGGCCGCTCGATCGCATAGACGCCCTGGCCGCCCACGGCGCCCACGAGGCTCACGGTCGAACCGTCGCCGGCGAGACGGCGCACCTCGACCTGCGGGTCTGGGGTCTGGTCGGAGAGCTTGTCGGTGATGATGCGGCGCACCGCCTCGGGCGAGTTGCCGGAGGCCTTGATGCGGCCGGCATAGGGGACGAAGATATAGCCCGAGCCATCCACCTGCACCTCTTCGAGTACGGTGGCATTGGCGGTCTCGGCGGCCAGAAGGCCGTCATCGACGTTTTCCCAGATCGTCAGCCCCAGCGTGTCGCCGGCGCGGATCGTGTCCGAGCCCAGCACGGCGGCATTCTTGAAATTGTCGGAAAAGCCGAGGGCGGGGACCACGGCGGTGGCGCGGGTCACGCGGTCGTTGACGGAGACGACAAATGCATCGCCCTTGCGCATCACCGAGCCCGCGAAGATTTCGCGCTTGTTGGGGCCCATGCGCGGCAGGCCGCAGGATGCCAGAATCGACACCGCAGCCAGAATCGCGATGGACTTCACCCATCGGTTGGGGGAGTGTTTCACTGCTCGGTCTCCTCGACCTGTTCTCGTTCTGCCTCAGGTTTTTTCGGTAACCTATCGAAATCCGGGTGCAAAAGCCAGTCCGGCGGGCAGAGACGGTCAGTGGACGAGGCGCAACTGTTGCCGTGGCGCCGCGGTTCCGAGGCTCAGCGCGTCATAGGGATCGTCGCGGGACAGCATCATATCGACCACGAGGCGCAGCAATTGCCGGCGTCCGCGGGCGGAATAGAAGCCGCCGGGAACCTGGCTGGTTTCAAGCAGATACCGCCGGTAATCGCGATAGGCGCGGTTGTCGGGGCGTCCGGGCTGGCCGAAGAAATCGGGCAGCGGCTGATCGGAGACGAATTCCGGCTTGGCATAGACCGCGTCGCCGAAGACTTTCAGCGGAATCCCGCGCCAGAGCACCTGCTGACCGGCGGTCGAGTTCACCGTGACCGCCGTGCGGGCATCGTTGAGAAGCTGGGCCAGCTTGCCGCCGCGCACGAAATGCACCCGGTCGGCGATGCCCAGTCGCCGGGCGGCCTCGCGGATGGTGCGGCGCACCGGGGCGCGGCCGTCTTCGAGCGGATGAGCCTTGAAGACCAGATGGTGATGGCCCGGCGCGCCCCTGGCGAAACCGTCGAGCACCAGTTCCAGGAATTCGGTCATCGAGCCGAAGGGCGAGTGTTCGCGAAAGCTCGCATCATGTTCGAGCTGCATCAGCACAAGGTGATAGGGAAAGCCGCCGCGCCGGATGCGCAGGGTTTCGAGCAGGCGTTCGGCGCGGTGCAGCGGCATCAGCAGCAGCCGTTTGAGGTAGAGCTGGAACTCTTGCCCGACCGAGAGCGCGCGATGCGGGCGGAAATTGCGGTAGCCGCCGTTCCGGAACATCACGAACCAGTGGTAAAGCGCGCCATAGAAGATGTGCTGGCGCATGTCGCCCCAATGGCCCGGGGGCAGCGGGGCCTCCATATCCGATTGCGCGAGCGCGCCGCGCATGTCGTCGATGCTCATCTGCATGAGCCGGGAATGGCCATTCGACCCGCCGCGCTCGTAGGTCACCCAATAGGGCCGCATGTAGCCTTCTTCGAAGACATGCACGGTCAGTCCCCGCGCCCGGGCGGCCTCAACCGCATGGGCATGGATCCGGCGGGTGTCGCCATAGAGCACGATGTCGGTCACCCGCTTTTCGGCCAGCAGCGCCTCGAAGGTGGCGGGCCAGTCGTCGGGAGTGCCGGTGAAGGGGATATAGCTGTCGGAATGGAACCAGAAGGCGCGGTCGCCGGCGTTGAAGCCCACCCGCCAGACCTCGGCCCCGGCCTTGCGCAGCATGCTGCCCAGCCGGTGGAAGAAGGGTCCGTGCGGCCCCTGCAGGAACAGGAAGACGCGGGGGGAAGCGGTTGCCTTGGTCATAACGCCCCGGTAATGGATAACTCGACAGCGGATGCATATCCCGCTTTTTAGACGAAAATAAGGCCAGCGTGGCGTGGCAGGAGGTAGCGAATGTTCACCGGCATCGTGACGGATATGGGCGAGGTTCGGAGCCTGACGCAAGCGGGCGACCTGACGGCGCGGATCGGCACCGCCTACGAGACCTCGGAAATCGACCTGGGCGCCTCCATCGCCTGCGACGGGGTCTGCCTGACGGTCGTGGATCTGGGCGAGGACTGGTTCGAGGTGCAGATCAGCGCCGAGACGCTGTCGAAGACCAATCTCGGGACCTGGGCCGAGGGTCGGCGGGTCAATCTGGAGCGAGCGCTGAAAGTGGGCGACGAGCTGGGCGGGCACATCGTCTCGGGCCATGTGGACGGGCTTGCCGAGGTGCTTTCGGTTTCCGACGAGGGCGACAGCACGCGGGTGCAGTTGCGCGCGCCCGAGGAGCTGGCCAGGTTCATTGCGCCCAAGGGCTCGGTGGCGCTGAACGGCACCTCGCTGACGGTGAACGAGGTGCAGGGCCGGGTCTTTGGCGTCAACTTCATCCCGCATACCAAGGAGGTAACCACCTGGGGCGGGGTGACCGTGGGCGACAAGGTCAATCTCGAGATCGACACCATGGCGCGCTATGTGGCGCGGCTGGCGGAGATGTCCTGAGCGGCGCGCGGGCGGCGCGGCTGCTTTTTTGCGTACTTGGAAAGAGAAGAAGGGCAGGGCGCAGGTCTGAGCCCCCGGCCTTGGTTACTCGGCGGGCTGGAAGCCGACGATGAGCTGGCGCAGGCCGAAGGCGGCGCCGGCGAAGATCGCCGCCATGGTGACCGGGGCGGAGAAGGCCAGCACCGAGAAGGCGGAGAGCCCCTGGCCGATGGTGCAGCCCATGGCGAGCACCGCGCCCGCGCCCATCAGTGCCGCGCCGACGATCTGGCGGCGCAGCTCGCGCGGATCCTCGCAGGCCTCCCAGCGGAAATGCCCCTTGAGGAGCGAGCCGAGGAAGGCGCCGGTCCAGACGCCGGCGACCGAGCCCACGGCGAAGGAGAGCGGGCGCACGGAACCGGTCATCCACCACAGGATGGTTTCGCCCAGGGGGGCGGCGAAGCTGTGCGAGACCACGGGCAGCCCTTCGAAACCGGTGCGGGCCACCCAGGCGGTGCCCGCCCAGGCGAGGATCACGCCGAGCCCGACCATGGCGGCCCAGAAGATATGTTTCGGTTTGGCCCAGAGCGGTTTCGAGGCCAGCGAAAAGGCGAGCAGCGCCAGGCCGAGGGCGATGCCGATGGCATTGGCGGAGACGCCGGTCAGCGCGCCGAGCTGGTGGGCGATGCCCGGGGGCGTGGCGGAGATCACCTCCTGCTGCGGGAAGACCATGGCGCGCAGCGGTGCCAGCGGCCCGGCGAGCACCACATAGGTGGAGACGCCCATCACCAGCACGATCACGAAGCTGCGCAGATCGCCGCCGCCCAGCCGCGCGATGGCGCCGTAGCCGCAATTGCCCGCCAGCGCCATGCCGTAGCCGAAGAGCAACCCGCCGAGGACCGAGGCCACGGGCATCCAGCGGATCGAGAGGTAATAGCTGTGCCCGCCGTCGAACAGCCCGGCGGCCATCAGGGAGAAGCTGCCGATGATTGCGGTGCCGATGGCGATGCCCCACATGCGCATCCGCATATCCGACCCGCCGTAGAGCAGGTCTTCGATCGCGCCGAGGGTGCAGAAGCGCCCGAGCCGCGCGGCAAGCCCCAGAAGAATGCCGCTGCCCAGCCCGATCAGGGCGACCAGATGGTGTTCACTCAGCATATCGAGCATGCGCGACCTCTCCCTCACGCGGCCAGGCGCCGTGGCCTTGCACTATGTCGCGACAGGCCGGGTTTCTCAAGGGGAAGCGCAGCGTCAGACGATCACATCTCGCCGATGCTGCGGGCGCGAAGCAGCGGGGCGCGGAGGGGCTTTGCCTCAGTCCTCGTCGCGGCAGAACAGGTCGTAGACGCATTCCAGCATGCGCCTGGGCCGGTGGTCGGCGAGCCGGTAATAGATCGCCTTGCCGTCGCGCCGGGGCACCACGAGACCTTCGAGACGCAGCCGGGAGAGCTGCTGCGAGACGGCCGCCTGACGGGCGGACAGCAGCTCTTCGAGTTCCGTCACGGATTTTTCCCCGGTCACCAGGTGACAGAGGATCATCAGCCGCCCTTCGTGGCTGATCGCTTTCAGAAAGGCCGACGCGGTGGTCGCCTTGTCGACGATGCGGTCGAGCTCGTCCTCGCTCAGATCGTCGTGGATCACGGGAAGCGCCATGTTCATCACCCACCCTCCAGAGTATTCGCCGGCGTTACCATCACCGCTGCCGGGTCGAATTCTGTGTGCTGCTCAAGCATTTGCGAGAGCAATGGCCAAAAGAAATCCTCGCCCGGATACCCCTCGAGCCGGGCAAGCTCCACACCGTCTTCTATCAGAATGAACGTGGGAGTGAACAAGACTTTACGGTTATATGACACACCTTCAGGCGGACCCTGTCGCAAATCTGCACGCAAAAGCGGCGCGAAACGCCCTTCGGCTGTATTGGGATAGGCCGGCGCAATCTCGGCGTTCCACATCGCGCAATAGGCACAGCCCACCTGCTCGACCATGACCAGACGCACGTCCGCCAGCGCGGACCCTGCCAGCAGCAGCACTGAAAGCGCGGCCCCGGCGATGGATTTCATGAATACCATTGCACACCGATTGACGAATGCCGTTCAGTCAACCTAATATGAATATATGAATTATTCAAGGTGAGGGAGGCACCGTGCTGGAGATTTCCTTTGCAGGTGCGGCATTGGCCGGACTGCTCAGCTTTTTCACGCCCTGCATTCTGCCGATGGTACCGTTCTACCTCTGCTACATGGCCGGGATTTCCATGACCGAACTGCGCGACGATTCGGGGCTGGCCCCCGGCGCGCAGAAGCGGCTGGTGCTGTCTGCGGTGTTCTTCGCGGCGGGCGTCACGACGATCTTCGTGCTGCTCGGCATGGGGGCCACCGCGGTGGGGCAGGCCTTTGCCGACTGGAAGCAGCCGCTCTCCTATGTGGCGGCGGCGGTGCTGCTGATCTTCGGGCTGCATTTCCTCGGCGTGATCCGGGTGCCGCTGCTCTACCGCGAGGCGCGGATGGAGTCGAAGGCGGAACCCACGTCGGTGCTGGGCGCCTATGTCATGGGGCTGGCCTTCGGCTTCGGCTGGACGCCCTGCGTCGGCCCGGCGCTGGCCTCGATCCTGATGATCGCTTCCGGCATGGGCGATCTGTCGCGCGGCGGACTGCTGCTGTTCGTCTACGGCGTCGGCATGACCGCGCCCTTCGTGCTTGCGGCGCTGTTCTCGGGGCCGTTCCTGCGCTGGACCGCGCGGCACCGGAGCAAGCTGCAATATGTCGAGAAAGTCATGGGCGCGATGCTGATCCTCTTTGCGGTTCTCATCGCGACTGATAGCGTAAACATCATCGCTCAGTGGATGATCGAGACGTTTCCGAGCTGGTCGTCTCTGAGCTGAGAGGGAGGGAATTATGAAAGCATGGATCGGCGCCGCCTTTGCGGCCGCCCTGGCGCTGCCCGTCTGGGCGGATGTGGCGCCTCTGGGTGACGACGGGCTGTATAAAGAGCCCTGGATGCGCGACACCTTCAAGGATCTGCGCGAGGATCTGGGCGAGGCCAATGCCGAAGGCAAGCGGATGGTGCTGTTCGTCGAGCAACGCGGCTGCATCTACTGCCACAAGATGCATGAGGAGGTCTTCTCGCAGCCCGATATGGCAGCCTATATCGAGGAGAATTTCTTTGTCATTCAGGTGAACCTGCACGGCGACACCGAGATCACCGATTTCGACGGAGAATCGCTGTCCGAGAAGGACGCCGCGGCGAAGTGGCGAGTGCTCTTCACCCCCAACATCATCTTCCTTCCCGAAGAGGTCGCCGAGGGCGCCACGGCCATCGAGTCCGCCGTCGCGGTGATGCCCGGCGCCTTCGGCAAGGGGACCACGCTCGATATGTTCACCTGGGTGAACGAGAAGCGCTACGAACTTGATAACGGGGAGGATTTCCAACGCTACCACGCGCGCCGCATCCAGGAGCGCTCGAACGGCAAGACCGATTGAGCCGGGGCGACGGTGATAATAATTCACTTCTGTGAATTTGTTGTTGCGTGAACGGGCTGCGGTCGACTACGGTATGCCGCAGCTAAGACGAACAGGTCCTCAAGGACCGCAGGAGCCAAGGGAGGGAATATGAGGCTTACTGGTTTGACTGTGGCCGCCGTGCTTGTTGCGGGTGCGGCTTTCGCCAATGTCGTGGCGCCCGACGATGTCACCTTCGGGGAGTATGGTGAGGTCGAGGCCTCGCTGACCGGTGCCCCGGGCGATGTCGACAAGGGGCGCGAGATCTTTTCCGAAAAATCGCTGGGCAACTGCGTGTCGTGCCATCAGGTCGGCGCCCTGCCCGACGTGCCCTTCCAGGGCGAGGTCGGCCCGCTGCTCGACGGGATCGGCGAATACCGGACCCCCGAGGAACTGCGCGGGATCCTGGTCAACGCGAAGAAGACCTTCGATGGCACGGTGATGCCGGCCTTCTACAAGACCAGCGGGTTCATCCGCCCGGGCGACAACTACACCGGCAAGGCGGCGAAAGACCCGATCCAGCCGATCCTGTCGGCCCAGGATGTCGAGGACGTGGTCGCGTTCCTCATGACGCTGAAAGACTGACGCACGCGACCTGAAACTGTTTAGGAGAAACGGAAACATGGAATTCACACGACGTGAAACCCTTGCCGTGGGCGGGGCCGCCGCGCTGGTCGCCATGCTGCCGAAAGGCGCTTACGCCGCCACCACGGACGAATGGATCGCCGAATTCACCGGCGGTGCCGAAATGGCCGATGCGGGCATTGACCTGACCGCGCCGGAAATCGCCGAAAACGGCAACACCGTTCCGATCGAAGTCAGCGCCCCCGGCGCCTCCGAGATCCTGGTGCTTGCCGCCGGCAACCCGACCCCGGGCGTGGCCAAGTTCACCTTCGGTCCGCTGGCCGCCTCGCAATACGCCTCGACCCGCATCCGCCTCGCCGGCACGCAGGACGTGGTCGCTGTGGCCAAGCTCGCCGACGGCTCTTTCGCCAAGGCCAGCAAGACCGTGAAAGTGACCATCGGCGGCTGCGGCGGCTGATCGGCAACAAGATAGGTTTAGGAGACATACAACATGGCAGACGGTGTTAAGCCCCGCGTCAAAGTCCCGAAAAAAGCGTCGGCCGGCGAAGCGGTCACGATCAAGACGCTCATCAGCCACCCGATGGAATCGGGTCAGCGCAAGGACAGCAGCGGCAATGTGATCCCGCGGTCGATCATCAACCGCTTCACCTGCGAGTTCAACGGCCAGAGCGTGATCGACGTGACGCTCGAGCCCGCGATCTCGACCAACCCGTATATCGAATTCGAAGCGACCGTGCCCGAAGCCGGCGCCTTCAAGTTCACCTGGTATGACGACGACGGGTCGGTCTACGAAGACACCAAAGAAATCGCAATCGGCTAAACGGTTGCAGCCCTGCCCCGGTTCCCCGGGGCAGGGTCGTCTCAGGGAGGGAACATATATGAAATTCAAGACGATGACGGCCATGGTCGCCGCTCTGGCCCTGACGGCCCCGATGCTTTCGGCCGGGGGTGCTGACGACGACGAACTGGTCATCAACGGTGATCTGGAGATCACCACCAAGGCTGCCGCGGCGCCGCATCTGGAAGGGCATCTCGACGAGGTCATGTCGGGCTGGCACTTCCGCGACGACGACACCCAGGCCATGGAGATGGACGATTTCGACAATCCCGGCATGATCTTCGTGGATGTCGCGACCGACACCTGGAACACCGTCGAAGGCTCCGAGGGCAAGTCCTGCGCCTCCTGCCATGGCGAGCCCGAGGAAATGGCCGGCGTGCGCGCCGTCTATCCCAAGTGGAACGAAGAGGCCGGCGAGGTCCGCACCCTGCAAATGCAGATGAACGCGTGCCGCACCGAGCGCATGGGCGCCGAGGAGTGGAAATACGACGCCAACGACGCGATCTACATGGAGGCGCTTTTGTCCTCCGTGTCGCGCGGCATGCCGGTCAACGTTGCCATCGACGGCCCCGCCGCCGAGACCTGGGAAAAGGGCAAGGAAATCTACTACACCCGCTACGGGATGCTGGAGCTTTCCTGCGCCAACTGCCACGAGCAGAACTACGGCAACTACATCCGTGCCGACCACCTGTCCCAAGGGCAGGTCAACGCCTTCCCGACATACCGTCTGAAGAACGCCAAGCTGAACGGCACCCATGGCCGTTTCAAGGGCTGCATCCGCGACACGCGCGCGGAAACCTTCAGCCCCGGCTCGCCGGAATTCGTGGCGCTTGAGCTCTATGTCGCCTCGCGCGGCAACGGGCTTGACGTCGAAGGCCCCTCGGTCCGCAACTAACCGGTTCACCCCGTGCGTTTTCACGCGCGGGGTGTCCACGTTCCAACTTATTCACACATGCGCATGTGTGTTGAGAATAGCCAGAGAAAGATCCCTCCCATGATCTCAAGACGCGATTTTCTCCAGGTTTCCATGGCGGCCTCGGCCCTCGTGGGGGCCAGCGGGTTCGGCAACTGGGCGCGGCTTGCCGCGCAGCAAAGCCTCACGCAGGATCAGCTTCTTCAGTTCGACACGTTCGGCAACGTGTCTCTGATCCACGTGACCGACATTCATGCGCAGTTGAAACCGATCTACTTCCGCGAGCCGGAAGTGAACATCGGCGTGGGTGGCAACAAGGGCGCGGTGCCGCATGTGACCGGCGCCGACTTCCGCAAGCTCTATGGGATCGACGACGGCTCTCCCTCCGCCTATGCGTTGACCTACAACGACTTCTCGTCGCTGGCGAAGGGCTATGGCAAGGTCGGCGGTCTCGATCGCGTGGCCACCGTGATCAATGCCATCCGCGCCGACCGCCCCGATGCGATCCTGCTCGACGGCGGCGACACCTGGCACGGCTCGATGACCTGCTACAAGACCGAAGGCCAGGACATGGTCAACGTCATGAACGCGCTCAAGCCCGACGCGATGACCTTCCACTGGGAGTTCACGCTGGGCTCGGAGCGGGTGCAGGAGATCGTCGAGGGGCTGCCTTTCGCCGCGCTCGGCCAGAACATCTTTGACGCCGAGTGGGACGAGCCCGCCGAGCTGTTCAAACCCTATGAGTTCTTCGAGCGGGGCGGGGTGAAGGTGGCGGTGATCGGCCAGGCTTTCCCCTATATGCCCATCGCCAACCCGCGCTGGATGTTCCCGGAATACAGCTTCGGCATCCGTGACGAGCATATGCAGGAGATGGTCGACGAGGTGCGCGGCATGGGCGCCGAGCTGGTGGTCTGCCTGTCACACAACGGCTTCGACGTGGACAAGCAGATGGCGACCAAGGTCACCGGCATCGACGTGATCCTGTCCGGCCACACCCATGACGCGCTGCCCGAGCCGGTGCTGGTGGGCGAGACGATCATCATCGCCTCCGGCTCCAACGGCAAATTCGTCTCCCGCGTCGATCTGGATGTGCGCGACGGCCGCATGATGGGCTTCCGCCACAAGCTGATCCCGATCTTCTCGGACGTGATCGAACCCGACGCCGATGTGGCAGCGCTGATCGACGAACAGCGCGCGCCCTTCAAGGCCGAGCTGGAGGAGGTGGTCGGCACGACCGACGATCTGCTCTATCGCCGGGGCAATTTCAACGGCTCCTGGGACGATCTGATCTGCGACGCGCTCATGTCCGAGCGCGAGGCCGACATCGCCATGTCGCCCGGCGTGCGCTGGGGCCCGTCGCTGCTGCCCGGCGATCCGATCACCCGCGAGGACATCTTCAACGTGACCTCGATGACCTACGGTCAGGCTTACCGCTCGGAAATGACCGGCGAGTTCATCAAGGTGATCCTCGAGGACGTGGCCGACAACATCTTCAACCCCGATCCCTATTACCAGCAGGGCGGGGACATGGTCCGCATCGGCGGCATGGGCTACCGGATCGACATCACCAAGCCGCAGGGCGAGCGCATTTCCAATATGACGCTGCTCAAGTCCGGCGAGGCGATCGACCCGGCCAAGACCTATGTGGTCGCCGGCTGGGCCTCTGTGAACGAGGGCACCGAGGGCCCGCAGATCTGGGATGTGGTGGAGAGCCACGTCAAGAAGCTGGGCACCGTGACCGTGGCGCCCAATACGAGTGTCGAGGTGGTGGGCGCCTGAGCCCCCGCGCATCGAGAGGAGAGAAACCATGACGACTGAAAAGAACGGCATGTCCGCCTCGCGCCGTCAGTTCCTGACGGGCGCGGCGGCAATCGGCGCCGGGACCGTCGCGGCGACGGTGGCCCGTGCGGCAGAGCCCGATCCGCTGATCACCGAGGTGCAGGACTGGGCCAGCAGCTTTGGCGACGGCGTCGATGCCACGCCCTACGGCCTGCCGATCAAATACGAAGATGACGTGATCCGCCGGAACGTGGAATGGCTGACCGCCGACACGATCTCGTCGATCAACTTCACGCCGATCCACGCGCTGGACGGCACGATCACCCCCACCGGCTGCGCCTTCGAGCGGCACCACTCGGGCGCGATCGAGCTGAAGAAGGAAGACTACCGGCTGATGATCAACGGCCTAGTGGAGACGCCGATGGTCTTCTCCTACGAGGACCTGGAGCGCTTCCCGCGCGAGAACCACGTCTATTTCTGCGAATGCGCGGCGAACACCGGCATGGAATGGGCGGGCGCGCAGCTAAACGGCGCGCAGTTCACCCACGGGATGATCCATAACATGGAATACTCGGGCATCCCGGTCCGCACGCTTCTGGCCGAAGCCGGCTGGAACGGCGAGGTCGAGGGCAAGTGGCTTTACGTCGAGGGCGCCGATGCGTCGTCGAACGGCCGCTCGATCCCGCTGGAAAAGGCGCTCGACGACTGTCTGGTCGCGATCAAGGCCAACGGCGAGGCACTCCGCAAGGAGCATGGCTATCCGGCGCGTCTGGTCGTTCCCGGCTGGGAAGGCAATATGTGGGTCAAGTGGATCCGCCGCATGGAGATCACCGACGGCCCCATCGAGAGCCGTGAAGAGACCTCCAAATACACCGACACGCTGGCCGACGGCACGTCGCGCAAGTGGACCTGGGTCATGGACGCCAAGTCGGTCGTCACCTCGCCCAGCCCGCAGATGCCGATCACCCATGGCCACGGCCCGCTGGTCATCACCGGCATTGCCTGGACCGGCCACGGCAAGATCACCCGTGTGGACGTCTCCAAGGACGGCGGCAAGACCTGGGAAACCGCGCGTCTGGCCACCGATGCCGGCGACAAGGCGATGGTCCGCTTCTATCTCGACACCGAGTGGAACGGCGAGGAGATGTTCCTCCAGTCCCGCGCCATGGACGAGACGGGCTATGTCCAGCCGACCAAGGCGCAGCTACGCGAGGTCCGGGGGCTGAACTCGATCTATCACAACAACTGCATCCAGACCTGGTGGGTCAAACCGAACGGGGAGGCCGAAAATGTCGAAGTCTCTTAATCTCTATGCCGGGACGGCTGTCGGCATCGCACTGGTGCTGACCGCATCGGTGAATTTCGCTGACCGCAACGTCGCCAAATGGCCGGAAAGCCCGCGCACCATGGCGGCGCTGCCCGCGCCCGAGCCGGTGGCGCATGCGTCTTCGGGCCTGCTGGTCGGTGCCGCCGAGGCGGCCACCGCCGACGCGGACAAGAAGTTCGGCCTCGGCCGTGCGGCGCTGCCCGAAGAGGTTGCTGCCTGGAACGTGGACGTGAGCCCCGACGGCACCGGTCTTCCGGCCGGCTCCGGCGATGTCTGGACCGGCGAGACCGTGTTCGAAGAGAATTGCGCGGTCTGCCACGGCTCCTTTGCCGAAGGCGTGGACAACTGGCCGAAACTGGCCGGCGGTGACGGCACGCTCGACCACGAGGACCCGCTGAAGACCGTGGGCTCCTACTGGCCGTATCTCTCGACCGTGTGGGATTACGTGCACCGCTCGATGCCCTTCGGCAGCGCGCAGACGCTGTCGCCGGACGAGGTCTATGCGATCGTGGCCTATATTCTCTACTCGAACGATCTCGTGGATGACGATTTCGTTCTGTCGGACGAGAATTTCGCCGAGTTCGAGATGCCCAACAAGGACGGGTTCATCGTCGATGACCGGGCCGAGACCGAATACACGATCTGGAGCGGCGAACCTTGCATGGAGAACTGCAAGGAGAGCGTGGAAATCACCATGCGGGCCACGGTGCTCGACGTGACCCCGGATCACGGTGGCGAGGACGGCATGGCCGAAGAGGCCGCCGCAGCCCCCGCCGAGACGACCGAGGTCGCCGCCGTTGCCGAAGAGGCTGCGCCTGCGGCCGAGGAGGCCCCCGCCGCCGAAGAGATGGCCGCTGCCGCGCCCATCGACGCCGCGCTGGCCGCCGAAGGCGAAAAGGTCTTCCGCAAGTGCAAGGCCTGCCACCAGGTCGGCGACGGTGCCAAGAACCGCACCGGCCCGGTGCTGAACGGCATCGTGGACCGTCCGATCGCGTCGGTCGGCGATTTCAAATATTCCAAGTCGATGGCCGAACATGGCGGCGTCTGGGATGTCGAAACGCTGCACGGCTACCTGGCGGATCCGCGCAACTACATCAAGGGCAACAAGATGTCCTTCGCCGGTCTGAAAAAGCCGGAAGATGTGGATGCGGTGATCGAGTATCTGCGTCAGTTCTAATGATGCCATGAAAGCCCGGCTTCTCGCATTGTGCATCGCGCTGGCCCCGCCAGGGGCCGCGCATGCCGAAGATCAGGCGGAACGCCTCGGAGACGCCGCGCGCGGCGCGGAGATCTTCGGTTTGTGCAAGGGATGCCATCAGATCGGGCCCGGTGCGAGAAATCGCATCGGGCCTCATCTTAACGAGATCTTCGGACGCCGCGCCGGCGCCATCGAGGATTTCTCCTATTCCAAGGCAATGGACCGCGCCTTTTCCGACGGTCTGGTCTGGGATTACGACCGGCTCGACGCCTATCTCGAAAACCCCCGCGCGCTGGTCAGCGGCACCCGCATGTCCTTTCGTGGCCTCGCGAATCCACAGGACCGGCACGACGTGCTGGCCTATCTGCGCGATTTCACCGCCAGCCCGCAGGACATCCCCGAATCCGCCCCGACTGCGTTGCCGCGCGAGGTCGCGCTGCCGCCCGAGGTGCTGGCCATCGTGGGCGATGCGGATTACGGCGCCTATCTCGCCTCGGAATGCCTTACCTGCCATCAGCAGGACGGCTCCGATGCGGGCATTCCCTCGATCACCCGCTGGCCGGTCGAAGATTTTGTGGTGGCGATGCATGCCTACAAACGCAAGCTCCGCCCGCATCCGGTCATGCAGATGATGGCCGGCCGCCTCTCCGACGAGGAGATCGCGGCGCTGGCCGCCTATTTCCGAAATCTCGAATAGGGGAGGTCAGGAATTCCGCAATTGCTCCGTATGAGAGGACAGAGGCAGGATGGCGCGGGGGCCTCGGACCCCCGGCACGGGCCGGTTTTATGGTCCCGCGCGAGATCTGCATTTTCACCGCGCCGGGCGCGGGTCTGTATCGGAGCATTGTACCATGACCTTTCGTGCGAGAATCCTTTGGTTCGCCGGGCTGATCGCCCTGGCCGCCGCCTTCGGGCTTCTGCCCCAGGGCCACGCCGAAGAGCGCGCGCCGAACGCGCTGCCCAAGGCGCCGGCCTTCCGCCTCTAGCGCGCCCTCCCGCCTGTTTCGGTCCGTCGCGTCTGCTGCCTATTCCCGCCACCCCCTGTCTCGCGAGTCCGCCCGATCCGGCGCCCGCGGGCCGGGCTGGCGCCGGTTTCCAAGTTTCGCAACCTGTCCAGCTTAAGGGAGGAATGGACATGAGATGGAACAGACGGGTCTTCATGGGCACAGGCGCGGCGGCTGCCGCCGCGCTTTCGGCACCGATGCTGGGCGCGCAGGGGCGACCGCGTGTCGTGGTGGTGGGCGGCGGCGCGGGCGGCGCCACCGCCGCGCGCTATCTGGCCAAGGACAGCCAGGGCGGGATCGAGGTCATGCTGGTCGAACCGACGCGCAGCTATTACACCTGCTTTTTCTCCAATCTCTATCTCGGCGGGTTCCGCACGCTCGACAGCCTCGCGCATGGCTATGGGACGCTGGCGGCGGGTTACGGGGTTAATGTGGTGCATGACTGGGTGATTGGCGTGGATCGCGACGCCAGAACCGTGCACCTCGCCGGGGGCGCCAGCCTGCCCTATGACAAGCTGGTCCTCAGCCCCGGTATCGACTTTGTCGAGGGGGCCGTTCCGGGCTGGGATCTCAGCGCGCAGGACGTCATGCCGCATGCCTACAAGGCCGGCACCCAGACCGCGCTGCTGAAGGCGCAGATCGAGGCGATGCCTCAGGGCGGCACCTATGTCATGGTGGCACCGCCCAACCCCTACCGCTGCCCGCCGGGCCCCTACGAGCGGATCTCGATGGTGGCGCATCATTTCAAGACCCACAATCCCACCGCCAAGATCCTCATCGCCGATCCCAAGCCGGGCTTTTCCAAACAGGCGCTGTTCGAGGAGGGATGGGAACGGCACTATCAAGGCATGGTCGAACGGCTGGGGCCGGATTTCGGCGGCGGCAATGTCCGCGTCGATCCCGCCGGCATGGAGGTCGATATCGACGGCGAGCTGGTGAAGGCCGACGTGGTCAATGTCATTCCGGCGCAGAAGGCAGGCCATATCTGCGCGGCGGCGGGGTTGACCGAGGGCAACTGGGCGCCGGTGGACGGGCACAGCATGGTCAGCCGCATGGATCCCGACATCCATATCCTGGGCGATGCCTCGGCGCAGGGCGACATGCCGAAATCCGGGTTCTCGGCCAATTCCCAGGCCAAGGTGGCGGCCATGGCGATTCGCGGCGCGCTGACCGGATCGCGCGTGTTCCCGGCGAAATACTCCAACACCTGCTGGTCGCTCATCGCGCCCGAGGATGGGGTCAAGGTCGGGGCGGCCTATGAGCCGACCGAGGAAAAGATCGCCAGCGTGTCGAGCTTCGTCAGCCAGACCGGCGAGGATACCGCCTTGCGCAAGGCGACCTATGAGGAAAGCCTCGGCTGGTACGATGGCATCACCGCCGACATGTTCGGCTGAGATCCGGCGCGGGCGGCGACAGCGCCGCCCGCGTTAACCCGACCTTTCCGGCTCTCGTGCTAGCGCGCTGGCATGACACGGGTTCCGCCTCTCCTTGGCTGGCTTGTGGTGCTGGCCCTTGCCGGTTGCGCGCCGCCGCCGCCGAAACTGCCCCCCACCGCAACCGCGGAGCAGCGCGATGCGCTCACCTGGGCCATCCTGACGCTTGAGCCCGGGGTTGCGCTGCCCGATGCGCGGCGCCTCTCCGATCTGGCCTATGACGTTCCGCGCGCGCTGGCGCGCGACTACGGTCAGCACCTCATGGCCCAGGCCAAACGCCGGGGCATCGCCTTCGACGTCAAGACGCCGGCGCTCTGCCGGGCCTGGGCCGAAGCCTTTGATGCGAAACTCCGGCAAGAGCCGTTCGCACTGCTGGAGAGCCATGTCGTCATATCCACCGGCCGGTTCTATTTCCCGGTGGAACACAGCGCGGTTGTGGTGAGCGCGCGCGGCAAACCGCTGGAAAGCGGTCTGGTGCTGGACGCGTGCCGCCATGAAGGCAGGCTTTATTGGGCGCGGGTGAAAGACGACCGCATGTTCAGGTGGCGTCCGCAGGTCGATGTGCTGGTCGCGCGAACCTGGGGGCGCCGGCCCTGGTATGCGCGTGGCGTGTTCGACGGGCGTCTGGTGCGCCCGGATCCGCTGGCGCCGTGAGGTGTGGGGGTTGACCTTTGCCTGTGCAGACGCACTCTGACAGGAAACGGCCCTGCCGTCCGTCTCCTCCTGCCGACTGTTTCTCCCATGCCGCACGACCATCACCACCATCATCACCATCACGTGGATCCGGATGCCGGCGACGCCCGCCTTGCCGGTGCGATCGCGGTCAATCTTCTGCTGACGGTGGCGCAGGTGGCCGGGGGGATCCTGTCGGGCAGCCTCGCCATGATCGCCGATGCGTTGCACAATTTCTCCGATGCGATTTCGCTGGTGATCGCCGCCGTGGCGCGAAAGATCGCACGCCGCCCGGCCAGTGCCGACATGCCCTTCGGCTATGCCCGCGCCGAGGTGGTGGCGGCGCTGGTCAACTACACCACGCTGATCGTCATCGGGCTCTATCTGGTGATGGAGGCGGTGCTGCGCTTCCTGTCGCCCGAGCCGGTCGAGGGCTGGCTGGTGGTGATCATCGCGGCGCTGGCGCTGGTGGTGGATCTGGTCACCGCGCTGCTCACCTGGACAATGTCCAAGGACAGCGTGAACATCCGTGCGGCGTTTCTGCACAACCTTGCCGATGCGCTCGGATCGGTCGCCGTGATCGTGGCGGGCACGGTGATCCTGCTCTTCGGCTGGACCTGGATCGACCCGCTGGTGACGCTGCTCATCGCCGGCTACATCCTCTGGATGGCGTTTTCCGAGATCGGCGGGGTGATCCGCATCCTCATGCTGGGCAGCCCGCCCGAACTGACGCCCCGCGAGGTGCTCGACGAGGCGCGCAAGGTCGCGGGGGTGGACGGTCTGCACAAGGCGCATCTGTGGCAGATCGACGAGCATCGCGCGGCGCTTCAGGCCCATCTCGTGGTGCGCGAGGGCGCCTGGGGAGAGGCCGACACGATCAAGGCCGCGGTCAAGGATCGCATGAAAGCCCGGTTCGGAATCGCCCATGTGGTGCTTGAGATGGAATGCGCCCAGCACGCCTGTGCGGCCCCTCAGGACTGGGGCGGTGCCTGAGATGCGCCGTGCCAAATCCGCCACGAGCCCTTGCGGCGCCCGGGGCCCGATACTAAGAATCTCTTAACACTGACCGGATAGGCATTTCAGGACAACAGCAGGCAGGCGGATATGAAAGACCCTTTTGACATCTACATGAATACTCTCGTCCCCATGGTGGTCGAGCAGACCAGCCGGGGCGAACGCGCCTACGACATTTTCTCGCGCCTGCTCAAAGAGCGCATCATTTTCGTCTCGGGCCCGGTGCATGACGGCATGTCGAGCCTGATCGTGGCGCAGCTTCTGCACCTCGAGGCCGAGAACCCGGCCAAGGAAATCTCGATGTATATCAACAGCCCCGGTGGTGTTGTGACCTCGGGCCTGTCGATCTACGACACCATGCAGTACATCAAGCCCAAGGTCTCCACCCTGGTGATCGGCCAGGCGGCCTCGATGGGCTCGCTGCTGCTGACGGCGGGCGAGGCCGGCATGCGCTTCTCGCTGCCCAACAGCCGGATCATGGTCCACCAGCCCTCCGGCGGCTACCAGGGCCAGGCGACCGACATCATGATTCATGCCGAGGAAACGCTGAAGCTGAAGCGACGCCTCAATGAAATCTATGTGAAACATACCGGCCAGACGCTCGAAAACGTCGAGGCCGCGCTCGAGCGCGACAATTTCATGTCGCCCGAAGATGCCAAGGCCTGGGGTCTGATCGACGAAATCGTCGAAAGCCGCGGTGCCGCCGAAGAGAGCAAATCGTGATCGGGTGCCCCGCCGTCCGAGGGCGGCGGGGCATTTTTCAGATTGTAGACCGCGGGGCAGTGCCCTAGACTTTGCGGAATTGGCGAAAAAGATGGGCCTGTGGCTGGCAGTCTGGCACAGCCAAAGCGTGAAACGGCCCCGAAAGGTGTGATATGGCGACGAATTCCGGCGGCGACAGCAAGAACACCCTCTACTGTAGCTTTTGCGGCAAGAGCCAGCACGAAGTGCGCAAGCTGATCGCGGGGCCCACCGTCTTCATCTGCGATGAATGCGTCGAGCTCTGCATGGACATCATCCGCGAGGAGACGAAGGGCGCTGGCCTGAAATCCTCCGAAGGGGTGCCCAGCCCGCGCGAGATTTGCGACGTGCTCGACGATTACGTGATCGGCCAGGCGATGGCCAAGCGCGTGCTCTCGGTCGCGGTGCACAACCATTACAAACGTCTGAATCACTCGCAGAAAAGCTCGGACATCGAGCTGGCGAAGTCGAACATCCTGCTGATCGGCCCCACCGGCTGCGGCAAGACGCTGCTGGCGCAGACGCTGGCGCGCATCCTCGATGTGCCCTTCACCATGGCCGACGCCACCACGCTGACCGAGGCCGGCTATGTGGGCGAGGATGTGGAGAACATCATCCTCAAGCTGCTTCAGGCCAGCGAATACAATGTCGAGCGTGCGCAGCGCGGCATCGTCTATATCGACGAGGTCGACAAGATCACCCGCAAGTCGGAAAACCCCTCGATCACCCGCGACGTGTCGGGCGAGGGCGTGCAGCAGGCGCTGCTCAAGCTGATGGAGGGCACCGTTGCTTCGGTGCCGCCGCAGGGCGGGCGCAAGCATCCGCAGCAGGAATTCCTGCAGGTGGACACGACGAACATTCTCTTCATCTGCGGTGGTGCTTTCGCCGGTCTCGACCGGATCATCGCGCAGCGCGGCAAGGGCTCGGCCATGGGCTTTGGCGCCGATGTGCGCGACCCGGACGAGCGTGGCACTGGCGAGATCTTCAAGGATCTGGAGCCCGAGGATCTGCTGAAATTCGGCCTGATCCCGGAATTCGTTGGCCGTCTGCCGGTGATCGCGACGCTGGAGGATCTCGACGAGGACGCGCTGGTCACCATCCTGACCCAGCCCAAGAACGCGCTGGTCAAGCAATATCAGCGGCTCTTCGAGATGGAAGATACCCAGCTCAGCTTCACCGACGATGCGCTGTCGGCCATCGCCAAGCGGGCCATCGAGCGCAAGACCGGTGCCCGCGGGCTGCGGTCGATCCTCGAAGGCATCCTGCTCGACACGATGTTCGAGCTGCCGGGCATGGACGATGTGACCGAGGTGGTGGTGAACGAAGAGGCGGTGACCTCGGAGGCCAAGCCGCTGATGATCTACGCGGACCCCAAGAAAGAGGGCGCGTCGGCGGGCTGAGGCGCGGATAAAAAGGATTTCAAGGCGGGGTTCGGCCCCGCCTTTTTCGTGCGAGGACGGAACATGACCATCAGACGTATTTCTTCCGGCGGCGCCTTCGAGGCCAAGATCGGCTATTGTCGCGCGGTTGTCGCGGGCGGCTTCGTGCATGTGGCGGGCACGGTCGGGCAGGGCGACAGCGTCGAGGAGCAGTGCCGTTCGGCGCTGGAGGTGATCGGCAAGGCGCTGGACGAGGCGGGCGCGAGCTTTGCCGATGCGGTGCGGGTCAATTACTACCTGCCGGACGCGGCCGAGTTCGAACTCTGCTGGCCAATCCTGGCCGAGACCTTCGGGGCAAACCCGCCGGCGGCCACGATGATCGAATGCAACCTGATCGCACCGCAATACCGGATCGAGATCGAAGTGACCGCCCTGGCGCCGGCGTAAGCCGGATGCGCGCTGGACCTTCGGCGCCGAATTCGCCATATAGAAAACAGGAAGATACCGAGGAGTCGTCCATGGGCATTCTGAACTCGCTCGTAAGCGCTTTGACCTGGTGGAACGGGGCCACGCTCAACACCCGTCTCTGGAGCAGCCGCAACGGAACCCGTGTGGGCGAGGATGAACAGGGCAACACCTTCTACCAGACCAAGGACGGCAAGCGGCGCTGGGTGATCTACAACGGTGAGATCGAGGCAAGCCGCATCAGCCCCGACTGGCATGGCTGGCTGCACTATACGTTCGACGAGCCGCCCACCGACAAGCCGCTGCCCCACAAGAGCTGGGAAAAGCCGCATATCGAAAACCTGACCGGGACGGCGCTGGCCTATGCGCCGCAGGGCTCGATTCGCCAGATCGAGCCCAAGGCCCGGCAGGATTATGAGGCCTGGAGCCCGGAATAACTTCATGACCACGTCCGCCACAGAGGTGTTGGTCGGCGGGGCGGTGCTCGCCGCCGCGATTGCGTTCGGCGCCTATGCGGTGACGACCACGGGGTTCCGGCTGGGGGAGGCGGGCTATCCGCTGACCGCCAGCTTCCGGTCGCTCGAAGGCATCACCGTGGGCAGCGATGTGCGGCTTGCGGGGGTCAAGGTCGGCACGGTGACCGGCATCGCGCTGAACGACGAAACCTATCGCGCCGATATGTCCCTCAGCGTGCAGGACGGGATCCGCATTCCCGACGACAGCGCCATCGTGATCTCTTCCGAAGGGCTTCTGGGCGGGAATTTTGTCGAGATCAGCCCCGGCGGCTCGCTGTTCTATTACGAGGCCGGAGACGAGATTCTCGACACGCAGGGCTCGGTGAGCCTGATCTCGTTGCTGCTGAAATATGTCGGCGGGGGAGGCAACGAATGATCCGCAGTTTGACGCTGGCCCTTGCCCTTGCCGCGACTGCGCTGCCGGCGCAGGAGGCGACCAGCACGGGCAATGGGGCCGTGCTGCGCGGGCTCGACAAGCTCACCGGCAAGGCGACCGATATCGAGATCCTCTCGGGGCAATCGGTACAGTTCGGTCGTATCGAGATCGCGCTGCGCGAATGCCGCTATCCCGAAGGCAACCGGGCCGGCGACGCCTTTGCCTTCCTGACCGTCCGCGAGGCCGGAGAGGCCGAGCCGGTGTTCCGTGGCTGGATGGTGGCCTCCTCCCCCGCTTTGAATGCGATGGATCATCAGCGCTACGACGTCTGGGTGTTGCGCTGCACCACCTCCTGACCCGAGCGCGCCAGCGGGGTTCCCGCGAAATCCGCGGTCTGCGTCAGCGCCTCTGCAAGCCGGGCCCGGTAGTCGGCGCGTGAAATCTCGATCCCGCCCATGGAGGCGAGATGCTCGGTCAGGAATTGCGTGTCGAACAGGGTAAAGCCCGCGCGCCCGAGCAGGTCGATCAGCCAGCAGAGCGCAATCTTGGAGCCGTCGCGGCGGCGCGAGAACATCGACTCTCCGCAAAAGGCAGCGCCGATTTCCAGACCGTAGATCCCGCCGGCCAGCGCGCCATCCATCCAGACCTCGAGCGAATGCGCAAGGCCGCGATGGTGGAGATCGACGAAAAGCGCCCGGATTTCGTGGTTGATCCAGGTTTCGCGCCGGTCGGCGCAGGCGTCGATCACCTCTTCGAAAGCGGTATCGACGCTCACGCGGTAATCGTCCCGTCCGAGCCGCTTGGCAAGGCTGCGCGAGATGTGCAGCCCGTCCATCGGAACGATGCCCCGGCGGCGCGGATCGACCCAGAACAGCTCGGGGTCGTCGCGATGCTCGGCCATGGGGAAGATGCCCGAGCGATAGGCTTGCACGAGAAGTTCGGGGGTTACCGTCATCCACGGCCCCCCCGCGCGCCTGGCGACCGGTATCCGCCGCCGCGCAACATCAGCTTGTGGAGAACGGATCCTCGGCCAGCCATTTTTCCAGCCAGTGGATGTTGTAGTCGCCGGCGAGGATCGCCTCTTCCTGTAGCAGCGCGTGGAAGAGCGGGACGGTGGTATCGACGCCGTCCACGATCAGCTCGCCAAGCGCGCGGTTGAGCCGCGAGAGCGCTTCGGTCCGGTCGCGGCCGCGCACGATGAGCTTGCCGATCAGGCTGTCGTAATAGGGCGGGATCGAATAGCCCTGATAGAGCGCCGAATCCATCCGCACGCCCAGCCCGCCCGGCGCATGATACTGGGTGATCTTGCCGGGGCAGGGGGTGAAGTTCGGCAGTTTTTCCGCGTTGATCCGCACCTCGATGGCGTGGCCGTCGATGGTGAGATCCTCCTGCGTGAAGGACAGCGGATAGCCCTCGGCCACGCGGATCTGTTCGCGCACCAGATCGACGCCGAAAATCGCCTCGGTCACCGGGTGTTCCACCTGAAGACGGGTGTTCATCTCGATGAAATAGAACTCGCCGTCTTCGTAAAGGAACTCGATGGTGCCCGCGCCGGAATATTTCAGCTCGGCCATGGCCTCGGCGCAAGTCGCGCCGATGCGGGCGCGCTCTTCGGGGGTGATGCAGGGGCCCGGGGCCTCTTCGAACACCTTCTGGTGGCGCCGTTGCAGCGAACAGTCGCGCTCGCCCAGATGCACGGCGTTGCCCTTGCCGTCGCCGAAGATCTGGATCTCGATATGGCGCGGCTTCTGCAGGTATTTCTCGATATAGACCTCGTCATTGCCGAAGGCGGCCTTGCCCTCGGCCCGTGCGGTCTGGAAGGCCCGCTCCATCTCGGCTTCCGATGCGGCGACCTTCATGCCGCGCCCGCCGCCGCCGGCGGTGGCCTTGATGATCACCGGATAACCGAATTCGCGGCCGATCTTCTTGGCGGTCTCGACATCGGGCACACCGCCGTCCGAGCCCGGCACGCAGGGCACACCGAGCGCCTTCATCGTGTCCTTGGCGGTGATCTTGTCGCCCATGACGCGGATATGCTCGGCGGAGGGGCCGATGAAGGTCAGCCCGTGATCCTCGACCATCTGCACGAAGCGGGCGTTTTCCGACAGGAACCCATAGCCCGGGTGGATCGCCTGCGCGCCCGAGATCTCGCAGGCCGAGATGATGGCGAGCGGGCTCAGATAGCTGTCGGTCGAGGGGGCCGGGCCGATGCAGATGCTTTCGTCGGCCATGCGCACATGCATGGCGTCGGCATCGGCGGTGGAATGCACCGCAACCGAGGCGATGCCCATCTCGCGGCAGGCGCGGATGACGCGCAGCGCGATCTCGCCGCGGTTGGCGATGAGGATCTTGTCGAACATCGGGGTCGCTCCTTATTCGAGGATGACCAGGGGGGCGCCGTATTCGACGGGGGCGCCGTCCTCGACGAGGATGCGCTTGACCGTGCCCGCGCGGGGGGCGGGGATGTGGTTCATGGTCTTCATCGCCTCGACGATGACCAGCGTATCGCCTTCCTTGACCTGCTGGCCCACGCTGATGAACGAGGGGGCGCCGGGTTCGGGCTGCATGTAGACGGTGCCTACCATGGGCGAGGTCACCGCGCCGGGATGGGCCGCGGGATCTTCGGGTGCCGGGGCCGCTGCGGCGACCGGTGCGGCGGCAGGGGCCGCGGGGGCGGGGGCTGCGACGGCGGTCATGACGGGGGCCGCCTGCGGTGCCGCGCGGCTGACCCGGACGTTCAGGCTGTCGTCCTCGCCGTAGTCGCGTTTCACCTGCAGCTCCGTCAGGTCGTTTTCGCGGAGCAGTTCTGCCAATGCCTTGATAAAGGCCACATCGGCTTCGTGGGTGTCTTTGCTCATGCAATCCTCGCCGGTGATTTGCCGGGCCTTTATTCCCTGGCCCCTTGATTGGGCGCTTATAGGCCATGCGTTTGCGCATGAAAAGCGAGGGTGAGGGGGAAATGCACGCTTGTTTCCGCATTTGACGCTGCGGATAGCGAGCGTCTGGGATCCGCGCTGCCAAAGGGCACGGCTCCCCGGCGCGAGGCCGCGTACAGGGGAGCCGGACGCGGCGGGGTCAGGTGGCCGGGGCGAAGACAGCCTCTTGCGAAAACCCGTGTCGCGGGCCGTAAGTGCCCGTATCCGCTGCGCTCTCGTCCCTGCCATCGGGAACCGTGGGGTCCGGTTTGGACCGGGAGGCGTCGGGCGCCGTTTCGGCGGGTATATGGGGCGGCTCGGCTTCTTCCGAGGCGGACGGTGGCGGGGCGGTGTCGGCAGGGGGCGTGCGGTCGGCGTCGGCGCTGTCCTGAAACACGGCCTTGTGTGCGTCGTTCAAGAGCTTCTCGGCCTGTTTCTCGAGAATCGCGGAGATCTTGATCTGAACGATCGAAGGCGGTGCGACATGGCGCGCCGGGTCGGGCTGCCCGCTCAGGCCGCGCCAGAACCGGGCGGGGGTCTGCCCGGAGGGGCCGGCATCGGCGCCGGTTTTTGCCTGTTCGGAAACGGGTTGCACCTTGGTTTCGGTCGGGGGGCCATCCGGCACTGCCGGTAGGCCGAGAGGATGCCCGGTTGCCAAAGGTGCCGCCGCGGGGGGAACACCTGTAAACTGCATGGATCCACTCCATCAGATACAAAGGCCCCCACGGATCGAGCCTAGCACAAAGCGCGTGCCGCGGCAGCGGTTTTGCGAAACTTATCGGTATTTTCGACCGCGTGGTTAGCCCGGCCTTTCCATTCGCGGGCGCGGCGCACGCAGCAAAAAGGGGCGGCCCCGGATGGGCGCCGCCCCTTTTGTGGCGATTGATGGAGCGACTACCCCTTGTTTGCGCGGTTTTCGATGAGGTCCTCGACGACGGAGGGGTCGGCGAGAGTTGAGGTGTCGCCGAGGGCGCCGAAATCGTTTTNACCCCTTGTTTGCGCGGTTTTCGATGAGGTCCTCGACGACGGAGGGGTCGGCGAGAGTTGAGGTGTCGCCGAGGGCGCCGAAATCGTTTTCGGCGATCTTGCGCAGGATGCGGCGCATGATCTTGCCGGAACGGGTCTTGGGCAGGCCCGGCGCCCACTGGATCAGATCCGGCGAGGCGATCGGGCCGATCTCGGTGCGCACCCAGGTGCGCAGCTCCTTCTTGAGATCCTCCGACGGCTCCTCGTCGTTCATCAGCGTCACGTAGCAATAGATGCCCTGGCCCTTCACCGGATGCGGATAGCCCACCACCGCGGCCTCGGCGACCTTGGCATGCGCCACCAGCGCCGATTCCACCTCGGCCGTGCCCATGCGGTGGCCCGAGACGTTGATCACGTCATCGACCCGCCCGGTGATCCAGTAATCGCCGTCCGCATCCACCCGGCAGCCGTCGCCGGAGAAGTAATAGCCCTTGTATTGCTGGAAATAGGTCTGCTCGAAGCGCTCGTGATCGCCCCAGACCGTGCGCATCTGCCCCGGCCAGCTATCGGCAATCGCCAGCACGCCCTCGGTCGGGCGGTCGGCGATGATCTCGCCGCTCGTCGGCTCCAGCACCACGGGTTTGACCCCGAAGAACGGTTTCATCGCCGCGCCCGGCTTGGTCGCATGCGCACCCGGCAGCGGCGTCATCAGATGCCCGCCGGTCTCGGTCTGCCACCAGGTGTCGACGATCGGGCAGCGGCCCTGACCCACCTTGTCGTTATACCAGTTCCACGCCTCCGGATTGATCGGTTCGCCCACGGTGCCCAGCACCTTGAGCGAGGATAGATCGCAACCGGTTACGAAATCGTCACCCTGGCCCATCAGCGCGCGAATGGCCGTCGGCGCGGTGTAGAACTGATTTACCTTGTGTTTCTCACAAACCTGCCAGAACCGGCTGGCATCGGGCCAGGTCGGCACGCCCTCGAACATCAGCGTCGTGGCGCCATTGGCCAAGGGCCCGTAAACAATGTAGGAATGCCCGGTCACCCAGCCCACGTCGGCGGTGCACCAATAGACGTCGCCCTCGTGGTAATCGAAGACGGTCTCCATCGTCATGGCGGCGTAAACCAAATATCCACCACTTGCGTGCACAACCCCCTTGGGCTTGCCGGTGGAGCCCGAGGTGTAGAGGATGAAAAGCGGGTCTTCGGCGTTCATCGGGCGCGGCGGGCAGTCGGGGGCGGCGTGCTCCATGAGGTAGTTGAGATCGACATCGCGGCCCTGGATCCAGGTGGTCTGGTCGCCGGTATGCTTGACGACGAGGCAGCGCACCTTGTCGGAACAGTGCAGCAGGGCGGCGTCGGTGTTGGATTTGAGCGCGGTCTTGCGGCCGCCGCGGGGCGCGGTGTCGGCGGTGATGACGATCTTGGCGCCGCAATCGTTGATGCGGTTGGCCAGCGCGTCGGGGGAGAAGCCGGCGAAGACGATGGAATGGATGGCGCCGATGCGCGCGCAGGCCAGCATGGCATAGGCGGCCTCGGGGATCATCGGCAGGTAGATGACGACGCGGTCGCCGCGCATGACGCCCTGGGAGAGCAGGACGTTGGCCATGCGGTTCACCTTGTCGTAGAGCTCNCATCGGCAGGTAGATGACGACGCGGTCGCCGCGCATGACGCCCTGGGAGAGCAGGACGTTGGCCATGCGGTTCACCTTGTCGTAGAGCTCGGCATAGGTGATGTGCTGGGCGGGATCTTCGGGGTTGTCGGGCTCGAAGATGATGGCGGTCTGGTTGGCGCGGGTCTTGAGGTGGCGGTCGACGCAGTTGTAGGCGACGTTGAGCACGCCGTCCTCGTACCATTTGATATCGACCTTGCCGAACTCGAAGCAGGTGTTCTTGATCTTGGTCGGCCGCGCCATCCAGTCGAGCCGCTGCGCCTGTTCGGCCCAGAACCCGTCCGGGTCGCTCAGCGACCGCGCGTACATCTCATCGTACCGCGCCGCATCAATATGCGCGCCGGTCACAAACTCGGACGACGGGGGGTAAACCCCGGCAGCGGTGGTTTGAGCATCATCTTTCATGGAGATCCTCCCTAGATCTAAAGCTCTCGAACGCCGCACTGCGGCATTTCCCATCCCTGCGTCGATCATACCGCCGTTCGAAAAGAATGGAATAAGTAACGGTAAACTAAGCGTTTATTTGTAAACTATTTTCGTTAGCGTGCATATAGTTGTAAATATCTTCGCTGGGAGGCGGGAATTTCCCATGGATTCAAGGGGCTCGCTTTCAGGGGCTGTAAACAATCAGAAGCTGTGCCGGGCAATGGGCCCCGTTCACGCGGGTGTGACAAAAGGTTGCGGAATGCAATTGTATACCGAGCAGCGCAATGTGCATGCCCCCAGGCGACGCCACGGCGACTCGGGATCGGGGTTGCGTCATGCGGTCGATGCTCTAACCTCCTGCGCCAAGGCGGTGACACCCGCCGCAATCTTGGGAGGATTGACCGATATGAAACGACTGACGACGACGCTCTGTGTGGCGGCGCTCACCACCGCTTTCGCCACCGAGGCGATGGCGACCGAATGGAACGTCTCGCTCTGGGGCAAACGGCGCGCCTTTACCGAACATGTGCACAAGCTCGCCGATCTCGTCGCGGAGAGGACGAACGGCGAATTCACCATGAACATCTCTTACGGCGGGCTGTCGAAGAACACCGAGAATCTCGATGGGATCTCCATCGGCGCCTTCGAGATGGCGCAGTTCTGCGCCGGCTATCACCCGGACAAGAACCGCGCGATCACCGTGCTGGAGCTGCCCTTCATCGGGGTGAACACGCTGGCGGAAGAGGTGGCCGTGTCGAATGCCATCTACGCCCATCCGGCGGTGGCCGACGAGATGGCGCAGTGGAACGCCAGGCTGCTGATGACCACGCCCATGCCGCAGTACAATCTCGTCGGCACCGGCGCGCCGCGCGACACGCTGGCGAGCTTCGACGGCATGCGGGTGCGCGCCACCGGCGGCATCGGCAAGGCCTTCGAGGCGGTGGGCGCGGTGCCCACCTCTATGACCGCCTCCGAGGTCTATCAGGCGATGGAGGCCGGCGTGATCGACACCGCGTCTTTCGCCCAACACGCGCATCTCAGCTTCGGCACGATCAACGAGGCCGACTGGTGGACCGCGAACCTCAACCCCGGCACGGTGAACTGCCCGGTGGTGGTGAATATCGACGCCTATGACATGCTGACCGACGACGAGCGCGCGGCGCTCGACGGCTCCATCGACGAGGCCATCGCCTATTACCTCGAAAACTACGGCGCGCTGTTGCAGAAATGGGATTCCGTGCTCGCAGAGAAGGGCGTGCAGAAAGTGGTGATCGCCGACGAGGAACTGGCCAAGTTCAAGGAGGTGGGCGGCGATCCGATCCACCAGGCCTGGATCGCCGATATGGCCGGGCAGGGGCTGCCCGCGCAGGAGCTCTACGATCTGGTCTATTCGACGCTGGCCGAGGCCCGCGCCTCGAACTGACCTTTCGACAGAAGAGTCCGGGGCGGGGGACGCATGCCCGCCCCACGCGCCCTCGGTCGTCGGGCCGGGGCCTGCCCCCACCGGTATTTCAGAGAAAGGACCCGCCATGGCCGGACATTCCGCCGTGCTTTCCGACGACTCCGCTGTCAGTCGGCTCGACCGGCTGCTGCAGCATCTCGAATATGCCATGGCTTTCGTGTCGGGTCTGGGCGCCTTCTGCCTGATGTTCCTGGCGGTGGCCTCGGTCGGCGGGCGCGAGCTTTTCAACGAACCGCTGCGCGGCTATGTGGACTGGATCGAGATGGCCATGCCGCTCATCGCGATCTTCGGCATTTCCTATGTGCAGCGCAACGGCGGCCATATTCGCATGGACATCGTCGTGGGGCGTCTCAAGGGCCGGGCGCTGTGGCTGGCGGAGTTTGTCACCACCTTCGGCATCCTGGTGCTGATGGCGGCGCTGGTCTGGGGAAGCTGGGCGCATTTCGACCGCAGCTTCGATCTGACCAAACCGCTCTGGTCGCGGGATTCCACCATCGACCTCGGGCTGCCGCTCTGGCCTGCCAAGCTCATCGTGCCGGTGGCGTTTTCGGTGATGTGCCTGCGGCTGGTGTTGCAGCTCTGGGGTTACGGCCGGGCGCTGGTGCTGGGGCTCGAGACGCCCCCGGCGGTGCCGCTGGTGCAAAGCGCCGCCGAGCAGGCGGCGGCCGAGGCAGAGCATATTCAGGGGCATGATCAATGACATCCATCGAAATCGGCCTCTGGGTCACCGGCGGGCTCTTCGTCATGGTGGTGCTGGGCATGCGCGTGGCCTTTGCGGCGGGGCTGGCGGGGCTTCTGGGCCTCGTTTGGATCTTCTGGGAAAAGCGCAGCTACGATCCCGAGATGCTGGGCTGGGCCATCGGCGTGGCGGTCAAGACCGCAGGGCAGGTGCCTCATGGCAAGGTCGCGAGCCAGGCGCTGAGCCTCATCCCGACCTTCATCCTCATCGGCTATCTGGCCTATTACGCCGGGCTCACCAAGGCATTGTTCGAGGCGGCCAAGCGCTGGATGGCCTGGGTGCCGGGCGGGCTCGCGGTCTCCACCGTCTTTGCCACGGCGGGGTTTGCCGCCGTGTCGGGCGCCTCGGTCGCCACCTCGGCGGTCTTTGCCCGCATCGCCATCCCCGAGATGCTGAAGATCGGATACGACAAGCGCTTTGCGGCGGGGGTCGTGGCGGCGGGGGGCACGCTGGCCTCGCTCATCCCGCCCTCGGCGATCCTGGTGATCTACGCCATCATCGTCGAGCAGGACGTGGGCAAGCTGCTGCTGGCGGGCTTCATCCCCGGCGCCTTCTCGGCGGTGATCTACGGGCTGCTGATCGTCGGGCTTGCGCTGGTCATCCCCAATTTCGGGCCGCCGGTGCGGGGCTTCACCTGGGGCCAGCGCTTTGCCGCGCTGCCGCCGGCGCTGCCGATCCTCGCGGTGGTCGTGATCATCATCTTCTTTGTCTACAACCCCTTCGGCGACGCCTGGGGCACGCCGACCGAGGGCGGCGCGGTGGGGGCGTTCATCATCTTCGTCATGGCGCTGCTGCACGGCATGCGCGGGGCCGAGCTGAAGGATGCGCTGGTCGAGACGGCGAAACTCTCGATCATGATCTTCACCATCATCTGGGGCGTGCTGATCTATGTGCGCTTCCTGGGCTTCGCCGATCTGCCCTCGGCCTTTGCCGACTGGATTTCCTCGCTGCATTACCCGCCGATGGTGATCCTGATCTGCATCCTGCTCGCCTATGCGGTGCTGGGCATGTTCATGGATGCCATCGGCATGCTGCTGCTGACGCTGCCGGTGGTTTATCCGGCGGTGATGGCGCTGAACGGCGGCGAAGGCGTTTCGGCGGCGGAGAGCACCTTTGGCATGTCCGGCGAGATGTGCGCGGTCTGGTTCGGCATCCTCGTGGTGAAGATGGCCGAGTTCTGCCTGATCACCCCGCCCATCGGGCTCAACTGCTTCGTGGTGGCGGGGGTGCGGCCCGATCTGTCCGTGCAGGACGTGTTCCGGGGGGTGACGCCGTTCTTTCTTGCCGA
The DNA here is from genome assembly GCF_024721115.1 of Salipiger pentaromativorans. Taxonomy (GTDB): domain Bacteria; phylum Pseudomonadota; class Alphaproteobacteria; order Rhodobacterales; family Rhodobacteraceae; genus Salipiger; species Salipiger pentaromativorans. Next base: position 74,477 of record NZ_JAMDHK010000016.1, read on the forward strand.
TGCGGTGACCATCGGGCTGCTGGTGGCGTTTCCTGCCATCGTGCTCTGGCTGCCATCGCTGGCGTGACATGAAAAACGGCGCCGCCCGGGAGCTGGGCGGCGCCGGTCTGTCGGCCGGGAGAGTGAGGCGGCCGGTCGTTATTCCTTGCGCTTGTTGGTGACGTTGAGAGCGGCGTCGAGGTCGATGTCATATTGCCCGTCGGCGCAATAGACATCGTCGAGTTCGTAGCCGCCGTCTTCCATCTCGATGTCGTCCGGGTCCATCTCGCATTGCATCTCCGCGAGCATTGCCAGGATCTTGGCGGTCTGCTCGGCGGTGGGGGTCTCTGCCATGGCGGGCAGGGCGATGAGGCTTGCGGTCGTGAAAAGCGCGGCGATCAGGCTGCGGGTCATCGGGGTCTCCTCCCTTGGATCTGGCGACCAGCCTCTGGCACGGGGGGTGGAAAGGGAATTCTTAATTTCTAATAGAAGAGCGTGCTCCGGCATGCGTGGTCATGTCCCGGTGATTTCCGGATGCGCAACAAAAGCCGGGTCCGACGGCGTTGCCTTGCTTCCGGGCCAGAGACGCGGGAGTGAGCCTGCTTTGACGCCTGTGCGGCACAGCGTATGTGACGCCGATCTCGCAAACCAGGGAACCTTTCACGCCTAAGCGGCGTTCTCTTCTCAGATCCCGGCACGGCGCCGGGGCATGCAAAATCCGGAAGTCCGAGAACCTGCGGGGCTGGCGCCCCGACGGTGGCCGCGTGCCGCCCCAGGGACGCTCTTGTCTTCCGCCACCGCAACGCAAAGGAGGCTTTGCAATGGAATATGCCGGTATCGGAGGCTTTCTCGTCCTCGTGCTCGACATCTGGGCCATCGTCTCGATCCTCACGTCCCGTGCCAGCACCGGCGCCAAGGTGCTGTGGACGCTGCTGGTGATCGTGCTGCCCATCCTGGGCTTCATCATCTGGCTGATCGCCGGGCCGCGCGCCGCGCGCGCCGTGATCTGACGCCTGAACCATAGTGAAATCAACAGACAACCGGAGGTTCTTCTCATGCTGTCCTGGGCTCTTCTTTTCTTCATCGTCGCCATCGTCGCGGCTGTCTTCGGCTTCGGCGGGATCGCCTCGGCCTCGGCGGGCATCGCGCAGGTGCTGTTCTTCATCTTCCTGGTGCTTTTCGTGGTCACGCTGATCATGCGGATCGCGCGCCGCGCCTGACGCTCGGGCAAGGTGAATGCGCCCGCCGCCGCGCTCGGAGGAGCGCGGCGGTTTTTCGTTCGGGAAAGCCGGGGCGGTGGGCAGGATTGCCCACCCTACGACGCGACGCCGCACGAAAAAGGCGCGCCGGGAGACGGCGCGCCTTTCGAAACAGAAGCAGGACCGGCCTCAGGCCTTCAGCGTCTCCGTCGAGCAGAAGAACATCGCCTGGCTGACCGCCGAGCGGACCTGATCCTCGGAATAGGGTTTCGAGATCAGGAAGGCGGGTTCCGGCCGTTCGCCGGTCAGCAGCCGTTCGGGGAAGGCGGTGATGAAGATCACGGGCCGCGCGCCCAATTCGGTCAGGATGTCGTTCACCGCGTCGATCCCCGAGGAATTGTCGGCCAACTGGATGTCGGCCAGCACCAGATCGGGCACATCCTCGCGCGCCAGCGCGACGGCCGCGTCGCGGGTGCGCGCCACGCCGGTCACCCGATGGCCCAGATCGGCGACGATGCTTTCCAGATCCATGGCGATGATCGCCTCGTCCTCGATGATCAGCACCCGGCCCGAGACCGCATCGGCCATTTCCTGCCGTGCCAGCCGCACCAGCTGTTCGGCCTCGTCCGTCTCGATCTGCATGATCTCGGCCACGTCGGACAGGCTGAACTCCTCGATCGTGTGCAGCAGCAGCGCCTCGCGGCTGTTGGGCGTCAGCGTCGCGAGACGGTCCTGCGCCTTGGCCAGCGCACCGCTGGCCTCGTCCACCACCGGCGCGCCGGTGCTTGCCCAGATGCCATGGAAAACGCGGAACAGCCCCACCTTGGGCGTGCTGGCCTCGGCGGTGCTGCTGCGGTCGGCGAGAATCGCCTCCAGCGTGGCGGCGGCGTAGTTGTCGCCGGTGGTCTGACTGCCGGTCAGCGCCCGCGCGTAGCGGCGCAGATAGGGCAGCGCCGATCCGATGGCCTGGCTCAGATCGCCCTGTGTCATGTCCGATGATCCTTTTTTCGACTTTTTCGGGAACCAAACGTCCCCATGCCGCATTGGTTCCCGCAGAATGGTAAAATAATGCGCGGGCACCGCAGAGAAGAGCAAGGACGGACATGGGTCATACGCGGAGAAAAGACACAGGCGCCGAGGCGATCGACGAGAACCTGCGGCGAGTCTATCAGGACATGCTGGAGGAGAAGGTACCCGACCGGTTTCTTGACCTGATCGCGCAGTTGCGCGCGCAGGACGAGGGCGGCGAGCCCACGGGCGGGGACAGCAAATGAGCGCCGACCCACGCGACGAGATCGTCGAACACATCCCCGCGCTGCGCGCCTTTGCGCTGTCGCTCACCCGCAATGGCGCCGTGGCCGACGACATGGTGCAGGACACGCTGGTCAAGGCCTGGACCAAGATCGGCACGTTCGAACCGGGCACCAACATGCGCGCCTGGCTTTTTACCATCCTGCGCAACACCTATTATTCCAACCGCCGCAAGGCCGGGCGCGAGGTGTCGGACGCGGACGGGATCTTTACCGAAAGCCTCTCCGAGAAGCCGGCGCATGACGGGCGTCTTCAGCTTGCGGATTTCCGCCGTGCCTTTGTGCAGCTCAACGACGAACAGCGCGAAGCGCTGATCCTTGTCGGTGCACAGGGCTTCTCTTACGAAGATGCGGCCGAGACCTGCGGAGTCGCCGTGGGCACCATCAAGAGCCGGGTGAACCGCGCCCGCGCACGTCTGGCCGAGCTGCTCAAGCTCGACGACGAGGACGAACTCGAGATGACCGACCAGGCGACGATGGCAGTGGTCGCGGCAGGGCGCGCCGGCGGCGCGCTCGGCTGATCCGGCCGGCACGCCGGGCAAGGTGAGAGGACGCGAGCGGAACACCATGACCAATGCCGAGGCACGGCGCCTGCGCCCGATGGGGCTGGCGGCGCGGATGATCCTGTTTCTGACACTGGCGCTGGTGCCGATCGGCGTGGTGGCCTATTTCCAGACCGCCAAGCTGCAGCACGAGACGCGGCTGCGCTCGCAGCTTTCGCTGGTGGCGCTGACCGAGGCCGCCGCCGTGGGAGAGCGCGAGACGGTGCTGCGGGCCCAGGGCGGCGCGCAGGCGCTTGGGGCGACGCTGGCGCAGGAGCTGAACGAGATCGACGATCTCGAGGAATGCTCGGCGCGGCTGTCGGCCTATCTTGCCGCCTCGCCGGGCTATTCCTTTGCCGCGCTCTTCACCGCCGACGGGCGCATTCCCTGTTCCTCGGCGGGCGCCTCGCTCGATGTCTCGGAATTCCCGCGCTTGCAGGCGCTCAAGGAAACGCCGGGCGCCACTGCGTGGCTCAACCGCTCCGCGCCGATCAGCAAGCGCTCGGTCATCGTCGTGGCCGAACCCTATTTCCTGGGCGGTGAGCTGGCGGGCCATGTGCTGCTGTCGGTGCCCTCGGCGCTGCTGCCGCGCGGCCAGAAGGCCGATGTGCCCGCCGAGTTCGAGGATCTCGTCACCATCAACGAGCATGGCGAGATCCTGTCCTCGCGCGAGGGGGGGGACCGGGTGGCGGGGCTGCTGCCGGCGGATCTGGATCTGGCCAGCCTGGTCGGCGCCCGGGCGCAGAGCTTTGCGGCGCGCAGCGCCGATGGCACGACGCGGGTCTATGCGGCGGCGCCGCTGGTGCCGGGCATGGTGCATGCGCTGGGGATCTGGAGCCGCGACAATGCCGAGGCGCAGGCGATCACGGTGAGCGGGCTGGCCAAGGCGCTGCCGCTACTGATGTGGGGCGCCTCGGTGATCGTGGCTTTCCTGGCGGTCAACCGTCTGGTGATCCGCCATATCCAGCGCCTGTCGCGGCGCATGCGCAGCTTTGCGCGGTCGCGCCGGCTGCCCGATCAGGGCGACCAGCACGAGATGCCCGCCGAGCTTGCCGAGATGGAGGACGACTTCCTTGCCATGGCCGAGGCGATCCTTCGCGACGAGGCGCAGCAGGAAAACGCGCTTCGGGAAAAGACCATTCTTCTCAAGGAAGTGCATCACAGAGTTAAGAACAATCTTCAGCTTATCTCCTCGATCATGAACATGCAGATCCGGCAGGCGCGCGAGGCCGAGACGCGGCTGGTTCTGCACCGGATCCAGGACCGGATCCGCAGTCTCGCCACGATCCACCGCAATCTCTATCAGACCGAGGATCTGGGCCATGTGGATGCGGGGCGGCTGCTGGCCGATCTGGTGCAGCAGATGGCGCAGATGACCGAAGTGAGCGGCCGGCCGGTCAAGGTCGAGACCGATCTGGCGCCGCTCGAGGCGGTGCCGGATCAGGCGGTGCCGCTGTCGCTGCTGACCGCCGAGGCGCTGACCAATGCGATGAAATACGCCGCGCCGCCCGAGGGCGCCAAGGCCGCGCGGGTCTCGGTGCGGTTCCAGCGCGACGAGGAAGGCCGTGCGGTGCTCGAGATCTCCAACACCGCCGCGCGTCACGGGACCGCCGATCCGGAGATGGCGGGCGAACCCGCCGGGCTCGGCTCGCGTTTGATCCAGGCCTTTGCGACGCAGCTCGGCGGGTCGTTGGAGCAGGGGATGGCGCAGGGGCTGTACCGGGTCCGGGTGGCCTTTGCCCTGAAGGAATTCGAACCGGACGAAACCACGCCCACGAAGGTGCCCGATGTCCCCGACTTCTAATCCACCGCCGCTTTTGCCGCTGCCGCGTCCGCTGACCGCAGAGGGCCGCCCGCGCCGCGTCGGCATCGAGATCGAGTTCTCGGGCTTGACCGAAGAACATGCGGCGGGGCTGCTGGCGGGCCGTCTGGGCGGCAATGCCCGCGAGGAGGCGCCCGGACGCTGGAAGGTCCTCGGCAGCGCGCTGGGGGATTTCGAGATCTATCTCGACAGCCGTCCGCTGCAAAAGCTCGAACACGAGGGGCTGGGGCGGCAGCTTCGCGATCTGGCCCGCAGCGTGGTGCCGCTCGAGATCGTCAGCACCCCGCTCGAGGTGGCGCAGATCGCCGCGCTCGACAAGGCGCTGCGCACGCTGGCGCTGGCCGGGGCGACGGGCACCAGCGGCGGCGTGCTGCTGGGCTTCGGCGTGCATTTCAACCCCGAGGCGGTGTCTCTGAGCCATGCGGACATCGCACCGGTGCTCACCGCCTATGCGCTGATCGAGGATCATCTGCGCCGCGTCGCCGGGATAGATATGTCGCGCCGGCTGCTGCCCTGGGTCGATCCGTATCCGCGCGCGCTGGTCGACCGGCTGGCGGCGCCGGATGCGCCGGGCGACATGCGGCGGCTGATCGACACCTATCTGGAGCATGCGCCGTCGCGCAATCACGGGCTCGACATGCTCTGCCTCTTCGCCCGGATCGACCGCACCCGCGTCGCGCGGGTGATGGATATGGAGCAGATTTCAGCGCGGCCCACCTATCACTGGCGGCTGCCCGATTGCCGCATCGACGAACCGAACTGGTCGCTGGCGGGGGAATGGAACCGCTGGGTTCTGGTCGAACGGGTGGCCGGGAATCCGGCGTTGCTGGAGCGGCTCAAATCCGCGTGGCGGGAGCATCGCGCCTCCTTCACCACGATCCGTGCGGATTGGGCCTGGCGGGTGCAGGAGCTGCTGCTGGAGGCGGGATTGTGAGACCGGTGATCGGGGTGACCGTCTCGCGCCGCTCGGGCTGGCGCGTGTTCCCGCTCATGGCGCTGGCGATCCGGCTGGCCGGCGGGCGGGCGCTGCGCTGGCAGGCGGGCTACCGCAGGGTCGATCTGAGCGCGGTCGACGGGGTGGTGATCGGCGGCGGCGACGACATCGCGCCCACGCTTTACGGTGGCGAGCTGCGGGTGGGGGTGCGGCTCGACCCGGCGCGCGACGCGCTGGAACAGGAGGTGCTGCGCGGCGCCTTCGAACGGCGGTTGCCGATCCTGGGGATCTGCCGCGGCTCGCAGATGCTGAACGTGGTGCTGGGCGGCACGCTGCATCAGGACGCCTATCAGGTCTATGCGTCGCGCAATATCCGCACCATCCTGCCGCGCAAGCGGGTGCGGATCGGCTCCGAGACGCTGCTGGCGCATTCGGCGCGCACCGATTGCCTGTATGTGAACGCCCTGCACAGCCAGGCGGTGGACCGTCTGGGCGAGGGGTTGCGGGTGGCGGCGCGTGACGAGGGCGGCATGGTGCAGGCCATCGAACGGGTGACCGACCCCTTCGCCCTGGGGGTGCAATGGCATCCCGAGCATCTGATCTATCGCCGCGCGCACCGGCGGCTGTTCCGGTCGCTGGTGGCCGCGGCGCGGGCCGGGCGCAACAACGCGGCCCAGCTTCCCGCCGCCGAGGCCGAAGCAGAGGCGCGCGCGGCGCTCTGGAACTGAGCAGGGCGGTCTTTGCGCCGACCGCATCGGGTTCCACGGTTTCCTGAAAAATCCGCGGCTGCGGCAAAATGTTCCGGAACTTCTGCCGGGACCCTCGGTTGTGTTTGTGAACGCAGTCAAGGAGGCCGCCATGTCCACCGATATCTTTATCGCAGGGTTGGCCGCACTCACGGTGATCGCAGTGGTGATCTTTGCGCTGACCAGCGCACGGGATCGCGACGAGGATTCCCGCTGAACGGGGTGGACCGATCCAATCCGGCGGGCAGGGCAGTCGGCGGGACCGCCGCCCTGAACCGCCATCGCTGCAAGGGCGCCGGCCGGCAAGGATGCCCGGCTGGCGCCCGTGCCTCCTTCGCGCGCTTTTCCTGAAAAATGCTCAAAGACCGGTCGCGGTCTGCGGTTTTTTGTGGCCGTCATAAAGGTGACTTAAATTGTCAGGTTGACTTTTCCGATTCTTTTGCTCAGTTATGAGGGCATCCAGCCACCCTGCAACGACGACGGGGCAGCCCGATATGAACCGATCATGGAGGCTGACGATGACCGAAAACCGAACCCGCGCTCAGGGCGCTGCCCCGCGCCGCGACAGCGACGACCTGATTAACCTGGTGCTGGCCGGCCTCTGGCCGAACGATGCCGGACTGGAGGCCCTGCTCGACCGGATCGAAGCGCGGGGAGCGGGGCGATGATGGAGTCGAAACTGAACGCCGATACCGCCGTGCCCGCCATCCCGCGCCATGAGGCGCGCGCGCTGACAGGGGGCGGAAACATTGCCGAAATCGACCTGGACGGGCAGGTCTATACATTGCGCATCACCAAAGCGGGCAAGCTGATCCTGACCAAGTGACACCATCGTCAGCCACCCCAAGACCACGACACGCCAACGAGGACTCTTTATGAAACGTGCCACTTCAACCGCTCTCGCGCTGCTTCTGGCCACGCCGGCCCTGGCCGCGACCGACAAGGCGGCGGTGCTCGACACCTATGCCGACATCGCTCTGGCCGGCTACGAGGACAGCCTGACCACTGCGAAAGCGTTGCAGGAGGCGGTTGCGGCGCTGATCGCCAGCCCGTCGGAAGAGACGCTCGCTGCCGCCCGGAGCGCCTGGCTCGCCGCGCGCAACCCCTATCAGCAGACCGAGGTCTTCCGCTTCGGCAATCCGATCGTGGACGATTGGGAGGGCAAGGTGAATGCCTGGCCGCTGGACGAGGGGCTCATCGACTATGTCGACGGCTCCTATATGGAGAGCGACGAGAACGAATATGCGGCGCTGAACATCATCGCCAACCCGCAGGTGACGCTGGCGGGGCAGGCGGTGGATGCCACAGAGATCACGCCGGAACTGATCGCCGACACGCTGAACGAGGCCGACGGGATCGAAACCAATGTGGCGCGCGGCTATCACGCCATCGAGTTCCTGCTCTGGGGGCAGGATCTGAACGGCACCGGCCCGGGCGCGGGCGACCGTCCCTATACCGATTACGCCAGCGGCGACGCCTGCACCGGCGGCAATTGCGACCGCCGTGCCGATTACCTGAAGGCCGCCACCGACCTGCTGGTCTCGGATCTCGAGGAGATGGTTGCCGCCTGGGGCGCGGAAGGCGATGCGCGCGAGACCGTGACCGCCGACGAGAACGCGGGCATCACCGCGATCCTCACCGGCATGGGCTCGCTGTCCTATGGCGAGCAGGCGGGCGAGCGGATGCGGCTGGGCCTGATGCTGAACGACCCCGAGGAAGAGCATGACTGCTTTTCGGACAACACCCACAACTCGCATTACTATGACGGCAAGGGCATCCAGAACGTCTATCTGGGCAGCTACACCCGCATCGACGGCAGCGCCGTCGAAGGGCCCTCGCTGAGCGCGCTGGTGGCCGAGACCGATCCGGCGCTCGACGCCGAGATGACCGCCAAGCTGGACACCACCATGGAAAAGCTCGGCGCCATCAAGACGGCGGCCGAAGGCGGGTTCGCCTATGACCAGATGCTGGCACCGGGCGATGAGAAGGGCGAAGAACTGGTGATGGGCGGCGTGGATGCGCTGATCGACCAGACCCGCACCATCGAGCGCATCGTTTCGGCGCTCGACCTCGGCGGGATCGACTTCGAAGGCTCCGACAGCCTCGACAACCCCGGCTCCGTCTTCCAGTAACGCGAGAGACCGAGATGATCGTCTGCCATTGTCAGGGTATCACCGATCACGACATTCACGCGGCCATCGACTGGATGCGCGCGGCGGACCCGCAGACGATCATCACCCCCGGCAAGATCTATCATGCCCTCGGAAAAGCGGCCGATTGCGGAGGCTGCATGCCGCTTTTCCTGAAAACCATGCGCACAAATGATAATCTGGAAGTCCCCATGGAACTCCGTGGCCTGAAACGCCCCGGATCAACACAGGAAAAGCGCTATGAAGGGCGACGACACCGTCATCGACTATCTCAACAAGGCTCTCCGGTCTGAACTGACCGCCGTCAGCCAGTATTGGCTGCACTTCCGGCTTCAGGAGGATTGGGGCTTGGGTCATATGGCCAAGAAAAGCCGCGAGGAAAGCATCGAGGAGATGCACCACGCGGACAAGCTGATCTCGCGGATCATCTTTCTGGGCGGCCATCCCAACCTGCAAAAGCTCGATCCGCTGCGCATCGGCCAGACCCCGAAAGAAACGCTGGAGGCCGATCTCGCCGCCGAGCAGGAGGCGCGCGCGCTTTACAAGGAAGCCCGTGAATACTGCAATTCCGCCGGCGATTACGTGACGATGAAGCTGTTCGAGGAACTGCTGATCGACGAGGAAGGCCATATCGACTTTCTCGAAACGCAGCTCGAGCTCTACGGCAAACTTGGAGAGGAACGCTATGCGCTTCTCAATGCCTCGCCGATGGATGAGGCCGAGTAACCTGGCACTCTGCGCGGCGCTGCTTTCGGGCGGCGCCGCGGCAGCGGCCGAGGCGGTGCTGCCGGCGCTCGACGATCCGCATCTGGCCAGCCTGCCGCGCAGCGCCGAAGAGCGGGCCCGGATCGCGGCGGTGACCGCGCCGGCGCGGGCGTTTTCCGCTCCCGAACCCTTCGAGGCGCGCCCCGCCGGCGCCGCCACCGTGCCCGCGCGTGCCGACGCGCAGGCCTTTGCGCAACCCTCGGCCAATATGGCGCCGGACCGCCGGATGGATTTCAACCTCGGCGACGCGCTGTTTCAGAAACTGTGGGTCTCGTCCCCGTCCTCGACCCGTGCCTCGGACGGGCTGGGGCCGCTTTACAACGCGCGAAGCTGTCTGGGCTGCCATATCCGCGACGGGCGCGGCCATCCGCCCGACGGGGCGGGCGACGATGCGGTCTCGATGTTCCTGCGCGTCTCGGTGCCCGCCGATCCGCAGGCCGAGATGCCCGCCATCGCCGGCTGGATCGCCACCGCGCCCGATCCGGTCTATGGCGCGCAGTTGCAGGAGTTCGGCACCGTCGGACACCGGGGCGAGGCGCGGCTGGAGGTGACCTACGAAGAGATCGCGGTGCCGCTCTCGGGCGGCGAGACGGTCTCGCTGCGCGTGCCGCGTTACCGCGCCACGGATCTCGCCTACGGGCCTCTGGGCGACGGCGCGATGCTGAGCCCGCGCGTGGCGCCGCAGATGATCGGGCTGGGGCTGCTCGAGGCGATCCCGGCGGAGGATATCCTGGCGGGGGCCGACCCCGAGGATGCCGATGGCGACGGGATTTCCGGCCGCGCCGCGGTGGTCTGGTCGCTGGAATACGACGCGCCCATGCTGGGCCGCTTCGGCTGGAAGGCGGGGGAGCCCACCGTGCGCGCGCAATCCGCTTCGGCCTTCGCGGGCGACATCGGTATCGCGACGCCACTGCACCCGGCGCTTTGGGGCGAGTGCACCGAGGCGCAGGCGGCCTGCCGCGACGCACCCCATGGCGACGACGCGGAGGGTTTTGAGATCGGCGTCGAAGGCTTCGACATGGTGAGCTACTACAGCCAGAATCTCGCCGTGCCCGCGCGCCGCGATCTGGAGGATCCGGAGGTGTTGCGCGGCAAGCGGGTTTTTTACGAGACCGGCTGCACAAGCTGCCACAGGCCGAAATTCGTCACCGCCCGCATGCCCGACCGGCCCGAGCAGAGCTTTCAGCTCATCTGGCCCTACAGCGACCTGCTGCTGCACGACATGGGCGAGGGGCTTGCCGATCACCGGCCCGAGGGGCGCGCCACCGGGACCGAATGGCGCACCCCGCCGCTCTGGGGCATCGGGTTGACCGAACGGGTCTCGGGGCATACCACGTTCCTGCATGACGGCCGCGCGCGGTCGCTCATCGAAGCCATTCTCTGGCATGGCGGGGAGGCGCAGCCGCATCGCGACGCGGTGATCTCCATGGCGCCTGCGGACCGTGCCGCGCTGATCCAATTTCTGGAAAGTCTCTGAGATGCGATATGCTCTTCTGCTCTGCGCCAGCCTCGCCGCCAGCCACGCTGCGGCCGGGGTCGAGGATGCGCTGACCCATGACATCCTGCCGGGCTTCGCCGGGTTTACGGCGGCCTCGACGGCGCTTGCCGAGGCCGCCGGCGCGGATTGCACCGCCCCGGCGCTGCGGGCGCCCTGGAACGCCGCCTTCGACGCCTGGACACGGATCGGCGACGTGCGGCTCGGCCCGTCCGAGACCGGCGCGCTGTCGGTGGTCTTTTGGCCCGATGCGCGCGGCTTTACCCCCAAGACGCTGTCGCGGATGATCTCGGGCGAAGAACCCGCCGGGCGCGACCTCGAGGCGTTCGCGCATGTGTCGATCGCCGCGCGCGGGCTCTTTGCGCTCGAGCAGATGCTCTATGACGACGCCTTCGCCGGATATGAGAGCGGCAGCTACGGCTGCGCGCTGGTGCAGACGATGACCGCCGATCTGGCGGCGCAGGCCGGCGCGCTGGAAAGCGGCTGGCGCGACGGGTTCGCGCAGGTGATCCTCAGCGCCGGAGAGGCGGGGAACGCCACCTATCTCTCGCCGGAAGAGGCGCTGCGCGCGGTCTATACGCAGGTGCTGTCGAGCCTCGAATTCACCGCCGACACGCGGCTTGGCCGTCCGCTCGGCACTTTCGAACGCCCACGCCCGACCCGGGCCGAGGCCTGGCGCTCGGGGCGGTCGCTGCGCAATGTGCTGCTGGATGCGGCGGCGGCCAAGGATCTGGCGGTGGCGCTTGCCGATTGGGAGATGCCCGCGACCGAGGCGGCCATGGACCGGCTGGAACAGGTCGCCGCGCGTGTGACGGATCCGGCGTTTCAGGATGTCGAGGACCCCGCGGCGCGGCTGCGCGTCGAGATCGTGCAGCAGCATGTGCGGGCCCTGCACGATGCCATCGAACAGGAACTGGGGCTCCCGCTCGGGCTGACCCCGGGGTTCAATTCGCAGGACGGAGACTGATGTCATGACCACCCGACGCGCGTTCCTTGCCAGCCTTCTCGCCGCCGGGGCCAGCCCCGCGGTGGGCTGGGCCGCCGTGGGCGACCCGAGCTATCTGGCCGCCGCGAAACTGCCCGATGGCAGCTATATGCTGGCGGGGCTGCGCGAGGACGGGTCCGAGGCGTTCCGTGTGCCGCTGCCGGCGCGCGGCCACGCGGCCTCGGCCCATCCCAGCCGCGCCGAGGCGGTGGGTTTTGCCCGGCGGCCCGGCACCTATGCGCTGGTGGTCGATTGCCGCGATGGCGCGGTGCTGCACCGGCTGACCCCGCCCGAAGACCGGCAGTTCAACGGCCACGGGACGTTTTCGCCGGATGGCAGCCTGCTTTACACGGTGGAACAGCGGGTGGAGGACAGCGCCGGGTTCATCGGGCTTTGGGACGCCGAGGCGAATTACACCCGCATCGGCGAATTCGAAAGCCACGGGGTCGGGCCGCACGATCTGCGCATGATGCCGGATCGCCAGACGCTGGTGATCGCGAATGGCGGGATCCAGACCGACCGATGGGACCGGACCAAGCTGAACATCGAGACCATGCGCCCGAGCCTCGTCTACACCGCGCTGGACGGCACGCTGCTGGAAAAGCGCGACTTGCCGGAATTCTCGCAGAACTCCATCCGCCATCTGGCGCTGCGCGGCGACGGGCTGGTGGGCTTTGCCATGCAATGGGAGGGCGAGCCGGGCATGGCGCCGCCCTTGCTGGCGCTGCATCGGCGAGGCGAGGAGCTGGTACTCTGCGAGGCGCCGTTGGGCGACGAGCTGGCGATGGACGGCTATGCGGGCAGCGTGGCGTTTTCCGGCGACGGCGCCGAGATCGCCATCACCTCGCCGCGCGGCGGGCGCCTGCACCGGTTTTCGGAGAGCGGCGCTTTCCTCGGGTCGGTGTCGCGCGACGATATTTGCGGGCTGGCCAGCCACGCGGGCGGCTATATGGCCAGCGACGGGCTGGGCGGGGTGATGCTGATCTCTCCGGAGGGCGCCACACCGCTGCGCCGGGCCGAAGCCGCCTGGGACAATCATCTGGTGCCGATCCGGGCATAAGGGCGCCCTCGGAGCGGGCGCCTACTGCACCGCCCTGATGCCGCGATAGGCCGGGCCGAACCGGGCATAGGCCGCCTCGTAGGCGGGCACCAGCGCGGTGACCGGCTCGATCACCTCGCCGATGGGCGGCGGCGTCATCACCGTTTCAGGCGCCTCGCCGGTGGCGGCGGTCCGTCCCAGCCGCGCGGCGCCGAGGGCGGCGCCGAACTCGCCGGCCTTCGGCAGATGCAGCGGCAGGTTCAGCACCGTGGCCAGCAGCCGCAGCCAGTAGCGCGACCCGCTGCCGCCGCCGATGGCGAGCAGATGCGCGGGCCGCGCGCCGACCGCGCGCAGCGCCTCGGCGGAATCGCGCAGGCCGAAACAGACCCCTTCGAGCACCGCGCGGGTCAGGTCGTCGCGCGTGGTCTCGGCGCCGATCCCGGTCAGGGCCGCGCGTATGTCGGAATCGTTGTGCGGGGTGCGCTCGCCCGAGAGATAGGGCAGGAAGCGCAGCCGCCCCGGCGCGGAAAGCCTGTCGCCGAGGGCGGCGGTCAGCTCGGCCGGGCGGGTGCCGGTGATGCGGGCCAGCCAGTTGAGGCTGTCGGTGCAGCTCAGCATCACGCCCATCTGATACCAGCGCCCGGGCACCGCGTGACAGAAGCTGTGCAGCGCGCTTTCGGGCGCCGGGCGGTAGCCGTCGCGCGCCGCCAGCAGCACGCCCGACGTGCCGAGCGAGACAAAGCCCTGACCCTCCGACAGCACCCCGGTGCCGCAGGCGGCGGCGGCGTTGTCCCCGGCGCCGCCCGCCACCGCCGCACCCGGCCGCACGCCCCAGAGGCGGGCCAGATCCTCGCGCAGCTCACCGGCCTTGTCGCTGCCCTCGACCAGCCGGGGCATCTGGCCGCGCGTCATGCCGCCGGCCCGCAGCAGCGTGTCGGACCAGGCGCGCGCGCCGGTGTCGAGCCAGCTTGTGCCGGCGCTGTCGGACATATCCGCCACATAGGCGCCGGTGAGATAATGGGTGAGATAGGCCGCCGGGAGCAGTACCTTGGCCACGCGGGCAAAGGCGTCGGGCTCATGCCTGCGCAGCCAGAGCAGCTTGGGCGCGGTGAAGCCCGGGAAGACGATATTGCCCGACAGCTCCCGCACCTGCGGCGTGGCGTCGAGCCGCGCCGCCTCGGCCGCGCTGCGGGTGTCGTTCCACAGGATGCAGGGCCGGATCACCGCGCCCATGCGGTCCAGCAGCACCGCCCCGTGCATATGCCCGGCGACGCCGATCCCGCGCAGCTCCGGCCAGGCGGGGTGGCGGCGCAGCTCGGCCACCGCGCCTTCCAGCGCCGCGACCCAATCCGCCGGGTCCTGCTCGGACCAGCCGGGCGCCGGGTGCGAGACCTCGTAATGCCGTTCGGCGGCGGCAAGCGGTGCGCCTCGCGCGTCGGTGAGCAGGGCGCGCAGGCCGGAGGTGCCGAGGTCGATGCCGAGAAAGCTCATGACGGGCTCACTCTGCCAGATAGCGGTCCAGCGCCGCCCGCGCGCCCTGGGTCCAGACCCGGTCGAGCCAGCGGGCGAAGCTGGCGCCAAAAACCGCGTTGCCGGCCAGATCGCCATAGACACTGCGCTGCTCGAGCCAGGCTTGCGGGCGGGCCTTTGCCGTGGCGGACAGCGCCACGAGGCGGTCCCAGTCGGGATCGTTGGGCGCGACCGGGCTGCCGTCTTCCAGCGTGCCGGCGCAGTAGCGGCACCAAAGCGCGGATTCCAGCGCCAGCCCTTCGACGGCCGCGCCGGCGCGCAGCCCGTCGGCAATCGAGGGCACGATGAATTTCGGCTGCCGGTTCGAGCCGTCGAGACAAAGTCGCCGGATCGTGTCCTTGACCGCCGGGTTCGAGAACCGCCCGTCGATCAGATCGAGATAGGCGGCGGGGGTGAATTCGGGCACCGGATGCACATGGGGCAGGATCTCCTGTTCCTCGACTTTGCGGAAGAAGCCATGCACCAGCGGATGGGCCATGGCCTCATCGGCCAGTTCGCAGCCCAGCAGAGCCCCGGCATAGGCGATGAGCGCATGGCCGCCGTTCAGGATGCGGATCTTCATCCGCTCGTAATCGTGGACCTTGTCGGTAAAGGTCACGCCCACCTCCTCCAGACGCGGGCGACCCTGGGGAAAGCGGTCTTCCAGCACCCATTGCCGGAACGGTTCGCAGGTCACCGGCACCGGATCGTCCAGCCCGTATTCCGCGGCCAGCGCGCGCTCGGCGGCGCCGGTGGCGGGGGTGATGCGGTCGACCATGGAATTGGGAAAGGCGACGGTGTCGGCGATCCACGCCGCCAGCGCCGGGTCCGAAAGCCGCGCCGTGCCCACCACCGCGTCGCGCGTCACGCGGCCGTTGCCGGGGATATTGTCGCAGCTCATCACGGTGAAGGGCGGCGTGCCGGCGGCCCGGCGCGCCTTCAGCGCCGCCACGATGGCGCCGAAGACGGTTTTCGGTGCCTCGGGGGCGGCGCCGTCGGCGGCGATGTCGGGATGGCCGGGATCGAAGGTCTCGGTGGTGGGATCGACGTAATAACCGCCCTCGGTCACGGTCAGCGAGACGATGCGGGTGGCCGGGTCGGTCATCTTGGCAATGAGAGGGCCGTTGGTCTCGGCCACCTCCACATAGTCGATCATCGCGCCGACGATGCGCGGGCGGGTGCTGTCGGGGCCAAGTTCGATCACCGTCGACAGGCCATCCTGCGCCAGCAGCGCCGCGCGCATCCGCGCGTCGGAGGCGCGCACGCCGGCGCCGGTGATGGCCCAGTCGTGATCGCGTCCGGTGGCGAAGAGATCGTCGAGATAGACCGCCTGATGCGCGCGGTGGAAATTGCCCAGCCCCACATGCACGATGCCATGGCGCAGGGATGCGCGGTCATAGGCGGGCAGGGCGACGCGCTTGTCCAGATCGCCCAGCGTTTCGGTCACCAGTTTCATGTCACGCCTCCGTCAGCTCATCCACTGACCGCCGTCCACGTTATAACACTGGGCGACGATATACGCGGCCTCTTCCGAGGCCAGGAAAATTGCCATGCCGGTCAGATCCTCGGCCCGGCCCATGCGGCCATAGGGCACCGCCGCGCCGACCTCGGCCTTCTTCTGGCCCGGCGGTTTGCCCTCGTATTTCGCAAAGAAGGCATCGACCCCGTCCCAGTGCTCGCCCTCGACCACGCCGGGGGCGATGGCGTTCACATTGATGCCATGGCGGATCAGGTTCAGCCCGGCCGATTGCGTGAGCGAGATCACCGCCGCCTTGCTGGCGCAATAGACCGCGACCAGCGGCTCGCCCCGGCGCCCGGCCTGGCTGGCCATGTTGATGATCCGACCCCGGATGCCCGCGTCGATCATGTGCCGGGCCACCGCCTGCATGGTAAAAAGCGTGCCGCTTACGTTGATGGCGAAGACCCGGTCGTAATCGGCGCGGGCGATCTCGGTCAGCGGCGCGGCGGAGAAGATGGCGGCGTTGTTGATCAGGATGTCGATGCGGCCCAGCGTGGCGACGGTTTCGGCCACGGCGGCGTCGATGCTGTCCTGCCGGGTCACATCCAGCGCAACCGCGATCGCCGCCGGGCCAAGCGCGGCGGCGGTTTCCTCGGCGCGGGCTATGTCGATATCGGCGATGGCCACCCGCGCGCCCTCGGCCACATAGGCGCGGGCAAAACCGGCGCCGATGCCGCGCGCGGCACCGGTGATCAGCGCGCATTTCCCGTCAAGCCGGGTCACAGGCGCAGCCCCTGCGCGTCGAAGCGGTGCAGCTTTTCGGTGTCGGGGGTGAGAAAGATGCGGTCGCCGTGGCGCACGGGCAGCTCGCCATCGACCCGCACGGTCAGCGGCTCGCTGCCCATGCCATGGCCGTGCACATGCACGAAGGTGTCGCTGCCCAGATGTTCGGCCACCCCCACGGTGCCATGCCACAGCCCCTCATCGGTCGAGACCGCGATATGTTCGGGGCGGATGCCGATGCTCTGGGCGCCATAGGTCCTGGCGACCTCGCCGCGGATCAGGTTCATCTTGGGGCTGCCGATGAAGCTTGCCACGAACTCGTTCCTCGGTTCGCGGTAAAGCTCCAGCGGCGAGCCGACCTGCTCGATATTGCCCGCCCGCAGCACCACGATCTTGTCGGCCATGGTCATCGCCTCGACCTGATCGTGGGTCACATAGATCATCGTGGTGGCCAGCGACTTGTGCAGCTCCATGATCTCGAGCCGCATGTTCACCCGCAGCGCCGCGTCGAGATTCGACAGCGGCTCGTCGAAGAGAAAGGCCTGCGGTTCGCGCACGATGGCGCGCCCGATGGCCACCCGCTGGCGCTGCCCGCCCGAGAGCTGGCCGGGCCGGCGGTCGAGGTAATCGGTGAGGTTCAGCGCCTTGGCGGCGCTGTCGATGCGGCGTTTCTGCTCGTCCTCGGGCACGCCGGCCATCTTCATCGGAAAGGCGATGTTCTTGCGCACCGACATATGCGGGTAAAGCGCATAGCTCTGGAACACCATGGCCAGCCCCCGCCTGGCGGGGGGCATGTCGGTGGCATCGGCGCCGTCGATGCGGATCTGTCCCGAACTCACGTCCTCGAGCCCGGCGATGAGCCGCAGCAGGGTGGATTTCCCGCAGCCCGAGGGGCCGACGAAGACCACGAATTCGCCGTCCTCGATGGTCAGGTCCAGCGGCGGGATGACATTCACCTCGCCGAAGCTCTTGGTCACCTGATCAAGCGTGATGCGTCCCATGTCTCTGGTCCCTTTGCGTTTGCCCCGTCGCATCGCCGCGTGAGGGCTCTGTCGTTTGCCCTGTCGCGTCGCTGCTTGAGGGTGGTCGTGTGTTTGCCCTATCGCATTGCTGCTTGAGGGTCGTGTGGTTGCCCTACCGCATTGCTGCTTGAGGGCTTTGCGTTTGCCCCACCGCTTTGCCGCGTGAGGGCGTGTTATTTCACCGCGCCGAAAGTCAGGCCGCGGACGAGTTGTTTCTGGCTGAACCAGCCCATGATGAGGATCGGCGCGATGGCCATGGTCGAGGCCGCCGAGAGCTTGGCGTAGAACAGGCCCTCGGGCGAGGAGTAGGAGGCGATGAACGCGGTCAACGGCGCGGCTTTCGCCGCCGTCAGGTTCAGCGTCCAGAATGCTTCGTTCCAGGCGAGGATGATATTGAGCAGCAGGGTCGAGGCGATCCCCGGCACCGCCATGGGCGTCAGCACATAGAGGATTTCGTCGCGCAGGGTGGCGCCGTCCATCCGCGCCGCCTCGAGGATCTCGCCGGGGATCTCGCGGAAATAGGTGTAGAGCATCCAGATGATGATCGGCAGGTTGATCAGCGTCAGCACGATCACCAGCCCGACCCGGCTGTCGAGCAGCCCGAGATCGCGGAAGATCAGATAGATCGGCACCAGCACCCCCACCGGCGGCAGCATCTTGGTCGAGAGCATCCACATCAGCACGTCCTTGGTGCGCTTGCCCGGCACAAAGGCCATGGCCCAGGCGGCGGGCACCGCGATGATCAGGCCGATCAGCGTGGAGCCGACCGACAGCACCACCGAATTCCAGAAGTGCCGCAGGTAGTTGGAGCGTTCCTGCACGGTGGTATAGCTCTCCAGCGTCCATTGCGCGCGCAGCACCTCGAGCGGGGTGCGGATCGCGTCGCCCTCGGATTTGAACGACAGGATGACGATCCAGAGGATCGGGAAGAAGATCGCGATCCCGACGATCCAGGCGGCGACGGTGACGATCGCCTTGCGCTGGGTGGTGGCGGCTCGGGCCATGTCAGCGCCCTCCCTCTTTCATCTTTCGGAAAATACTCCCGCCGGAGGCAGATGCCGCCGCAGGCGGCCGGATCGGCCCGGCGCAGGCCGGGGCGACGGCGCGGATCTCTGTGGTCCCGGCCATCGTCACGCGTCCAGGTTCTTGCCGATCATCCGCATCAGGAAGATCGCGACGATATTGGCGAGGATGATGGCGATCACGCCGCCGGCCGAACCGCCGCCCACATCGAATTGCAGCAGCGACTGCATGTAGATGAGATAGGTGAGATTGGTCGAGGCGGTGCCGGGGCCGCCGTTGGTGGTCACCAGGATCTCCGCGAAGATCGACAGCAGAAAGATCGTCTGGATCAGGATCACCACGGTGATGGCGCGCGCCAGATGCGGCAGCATGATATAGCCGAAGCGCTGCACCGCGCCGGCGCCGTCCATCTCCGCCGCCTCGAGCTGCTCCTGGTCGAGCGATTGCAGCGCGGTCAGCAGGATCAGCGTGGCGAAGGGCAGCCATTGCCAGCTCACGATGCCGATGATCGACATCAGCGGCGCCTGGCTGAGAAAATCATAGGGTTCCAGCCCCAGCCAGTGGGCGGCATGGCCGAAAAGCCCGTTCACCGGGTTCATGAACATGTTCTTCCAGACCAGCGCCGAGACCGTGGGCATCACGAAGAAGGGCGCGATCACCATGATCCGCACGATGCCTTGGCCCCAGAACGGCTGGTCCAGCAGCAGCGCCAGAAGGGTGCCGCCGATCACCGTGATCAGCAGCACGCCGCCCACCAGCAGCAGCGTATTGGTCAGGGCGGCGAAAAACGCCGGATCGGTGAGGAAGAAGCGGTAATTGGTCCAGCCGGTGAATTCCTCCATGCCCGGCATCAGCAGGTTGTAGCGCAGGAAGGAGAAATACAGCGTCATCGACAGCGGCACGATCATCCAGCCAAGCAGAAGAAGCACGGCGGGCGAGATCATCAGCCTTGCTGCGGCGCGGGAATGCTGGGTGGCCATGGCGGGGTCTTTCGGCAAGGGGGAGCGAGAGGCGGCCGGACGGGCCGGCCCCGGTCGAACGGGGCGCGGGCCGGAGGTGCATCGGCCCGCGCCTGCAACGCGGCGGTTACTTGATGTAACCGGCCTTCGTCATTTCACGCTGGGTCAGCATCTGGGCGTTCTTCAGCGCCGTATCCGCGTCCATCTGGCCCGCAAGCGCGGCCGAGAACTGCTGGCCCACCGCCGTGCCGATGCCTTGGAACTCCGGGATCGAGACGAATTGCGCCCCCACATAGGGCACGTCCTGCACCGAGGGTTTCTCGGGCGTGGCGGCGTCCATGGTCTCTTTCGTCAGCGTCGCGAACGGCGCTTCGGCGAGATAGGTGGCGTTCTCGTAAAGCGATTTCCGCGTGCCCGGAGGCGCCGCGCGCCAACCCTGTTTCTCGGCCACGAGCTGGGTGTAATGCGGCCCGGTGGCCCAGGTCACAAAGGCTTCGGCGGCCTCGGGCGCGTCGGTGGATTTCGGGATTCCGAGGTTCCAGGACCACAGCCAGTTGCCGTGGTTGTCCACGCCGTCCTTGTTGGGAAAGACCGCATAGCCCACATTCTCGGCCACGCTGGATTCCTCGGGGTCGGTGACGAAACCGGCCGCCACGGTGGCGTCGATCCACATGCCGCATTTGCCTTGCTGGAACAGCGAGAGGTTCTCGTTGAACCCGTTCGACGAGGCCCCCGGCGGGCCGTAATTGGTCATCAGGTCGAGGTAGTCCTTGAAGGCCGCCTGCCAGGGGGCGCTGTCGAATTCGGGCTCCCAGCTCATGTCGAACCAGCGTGCGCCATAGGAATTCGCCATCGCCGAGATGAAGGCCATGTTCTCGCCCCAGCCCGGCTTGCCGCGCAGGCAGATGCCGTAGATGCCGGCATCCTTGTCGGTCATCTTGGCGGCGGCCTCCTTGATCTGCGCCCAGGTGGGCTGATCGGGAAGGCTCACGCCGGCCTGTTCCGCCAGGTCGGTGCGGTACATGACCATGGCGCTTTCGCCGTAGAAGGGCAGGGCGTAGAGGCTGCCATCGACACTGAGCGCGCTGCGGATCGAGGGCAGAAGATCATCGACCTTGTAATCGGCGGGCAGATCGGTGAGCGGCATCAGCCAGCCGCGCGCGCCCCAGATCGGCACCTCGTAATTGCCGATGGTCATCACGTCGAACTGGCCGCCATTGGTGGCCACGTCCTGGGTCACGCGCTGGCGCAGCACGTTTTCTTCCAGCGTCACCCACTCGACCTTGATGTCGGGGTGCTGGGCATAGAAATCCTCCATCATGCTCTGCATGCGGATCATGTCGCCGTTGTTCACCGTCGCGACGGTGATCGTGGTTTCCGCCAGCGCGGCGGTCGCCAGCGCAGAGACGGCGCACGCGCCCATCAAGGCGCGGATCGAATGTTTCATGAACGGTCCTCCCAAACTCGACATTGAGCATATGCTCACATGCTGGGCAAAAGCTCACATTGAGGCGTGAGTCGAGTCAAGCCCGTTTTGCGGGCATCCGGGGGCTTAACTGCCGGTCAATTCGGCAGCGGTGAGCTCGTCGGTGATCAGTCCGGCGATCAGTCCGCCCTGAAGAGCGGCGCGCAATGGTTTGATTTTGCTGACGCCTCCGCCGATGCAGAGAACCGGATTCCGGTTCGCCGGCACGCGCACGCCGACCATGAAATTATTCACCGGATGATCCAGGTAGCGGCCCTCGGAATCGAAGATATGGCCGCCGATCTCGCCCGCCGCCCCGGCGTCCTGCACCGCGTGCAGCTCCTCGGCGGTGATGAACCCGTCCATGAAAAGCGGCGCGTCATCGGCCATCTGGCCGATTCCGACGATGGTGACGTCCGCCTGTTCCGCCAGCGTGCGTGCGCTTTTCACATGAGGCAGGGCGCGGTAAAGGGCGAGTTCCTCGGCGTCGCGGGCCATGACGGGAACCGACATCGGATAATGCGGCGCGCCGGTCTTGTCGGCGATGCGCATGATCACCTCGTAGAACGAGGCCGACCCGTCGGGGGCGACATTGCCGATGAGCGAGACCATCTTGTGATGGCTGGCCGCCACGGTCTGCATCTGTTCGACCACCGCCCGCAGCGTCCGCCCGGTGCCGAGCGCGATCAGCTTGGGCGTCTCGTCGGAGAAGATGCGCTCGAGCTCCGGCGCGGCGACGGGGGCGATGGCGCGCAGCGCGTCCTGCCCGGGGCCGGCGCGCGGCGCCACGCGCGCCCGGCTCAGCCCGAATTTCTGCCGCAGCGCGCGCTCCAGCTCGAGGCATTCGGCGATCGGGTGGTCGATGCGCACCCGGACCAGCCCCTCGGCCAGGGCGCGCGCCACCAGCCGCTGGGCGCGCTGGCGGGAGATCCCCAGCTCTTCGGCGATCCGGTCCTGACGCAGCCCGCCCACGTAATAGAGCCAGCCCGCCCGCGCCGCGAGATCCTGCGGCGGCACCTCGCTGTCGTCACTCATCTGCCAGGCTCCTTGCCTCGTCCGTGTTCAGAAGCTGGGGCGCAAGATGGGCGAGTTCGGCGAATTCCGCAAACCGGCGGTGCGGCCGGGCATCGGGGGCCGAGGGGGGCTCGATTCCGGCGAAATGGCTGCCGCCGGTGAAGTGCCAGACCTCCATCCCCGCCGCGAGCCCGGCGCGGATGCCGGCCAGCGAATCCTCGATGAGCAGGCAGTGTTCCGGCGCCACGCCGGCCTTTTGCGCGGCGCGCAGCGGCAGGTCCGGGGCGGGCTTGCTATGGGTGACCTCGGCGGCGGTGGTGATCCGGCCCGCGAAGAGCGGTGTCAGCCCGACGATTTCCATGGATTGCGCGACGCGGGCGGGGCTGGAGCTGGTGGCCAGCGCATAGGGCACGCGCAGCGCGCCCAGGACGGCTTGCAGCCCGGGCATGACGCGCAGCTCCGTGCGGAAGGCGGCGACCAGCCGGGCGCGATAGTCGGCCTCGAACCCCTCGGGCAGCGCGATGCCGAATTCGCGGCGGATCTGGTCCAGCACCACCGGGTAGCTGCGGCCCAGGAAATGCCGGGCGATATAGGGCAGATCGACCTGCACGCCATG
This sequence comes from Salipiger pentaromativorans, assembly GCF_024721115.1. Classification (GTDB taxonomy): domain Bacteria; phylum Pseudomonadota; class Alphaproteobacteria; order Rhodobacterales; family Rhodobacteraceae; genus Salipiger; species Salipiger pentaromativorans. The sequence goes on from NZ_JAMDHK010000016.1 coordinate 97,293, forward strand.
GTTGGCCAGTTCTGCCACCAGCATGCGTGCGCTGATGACTTCGCTATCGACGACGACCCCGTCGAAGTCGAAGATGACGAGGCGGATGTCGGTCATGCTGCTCCTCCGTTCTGCTGCGGGCTTAGACCATGTGCTGCCGGCGCGCCAGTGCTCCGCCCGGCGTGGCGCGAGGGCAAGCTGCGCGGGGCGAAGATTTCCGTCCAAAAGGGTGCGATTGGGCTCTTGCACCTCCTGCCGGGTTCTTTTATGAGCCCCTCTACCGGGTGATTAGCTCAGTGGTAGAGCGCTTCGTTCACATCGAAGATGTCGGGGGTTCAAATCCCTCATCACCCACCATTCCCCCTTCTTTTCAGGTCGTCGCCGAAGTCGAATGCTCGCTGTTTGGCGCGTTCGCGTCATGCGCGATGGCTGGCCCGGGACCGAGGGGGCGTTGGCGGGGCCGGGGTCTTGGCGATTCTGTCTCGTGAGGGATGCCTGGCTCGGGAGAGAGACTGCGGGGCAGGGGGCGTGCCGCATTTGACGCGTGCTGGACGGGTGTCGGCTCCGTCTGGTGACTGCGATCGCGGGTCTTTGCAGGCGAATTGAAAGGAGAAACTCAGGTCAGTTTCTCCAAAACACCCCGCTTAGAAGCGGTATCGGGATGTTTTGGCTCCGGCGGTAGGGATCGAACCTACGACCAATTGATTAACAGTCAACTGCTCTACCGCTGAGCTACGCCGGAACACGGGGGGTCTATAGCAATCCCGACTCCGACCGTCCAGAGGGTTTTGTCACATTTCCATAGCTTTTCCGAAAATGACCTCAAGTCATTTGAAACAAGGCGTTTTTCGTCAACGCCCCGGAGGTCGAGACACGTCCCTTCGTGTGCAGGTCGAGGAGATGGGCCAGCACGTTGCGGGCGGCGGCAGGCAGAAGGGCGGGCGGGGTCTCGGTGTAGATTCGAGCTGCAAGCCCGGCCGCATCCGCCGGCCCTGCCGCGAGCGCGGCGAGGATCTGCGCCTCGCGCATCTGGCGGTGGCGCGTCAGTTCGGCGAGCCGTGCGGAGGGGGCCTCGACCGGGGCGCCGTGGCCGGGGTGGAAGACGCGCCAGGGCCGCGCCGAAAGCCGCGCCAGCGAGGCCATGAAGTCGGTCAGATCGCCATCGGGAGGCGAGACCAGCGACGAGGCCCAGCCCATCACCAGATCGCCGCAGAACAGCGCGTCGCCCCAGGCAAAGGCAAGATGATTGCCGAAATGGCCCGGCGTGTGAAGCGCCTCCAGGACCCAGCCGTCTCCGGCGACCCGGGCGCCGTCGGCCAGGATCTCGTCAGGGAGAAACGCCGCATCCACGCCTTCGCCGCCGCCCGCGAGACCGGTCTCGGCGAGGGCCTGCATCGCTTCGGAGCGGCCGGACGCCGCATCGCCGAAGGCCAGGACCGGCGCGCCGGTGGCCTCCGATAGCGGGCGGGCGAGCGGTGAATGGTCGATATGGGCATGGGTCACGAAGATATGGGTGATGCGCTGGCCGGGCGCCAGCGCCGCCAGAAGCGCGTCGAGATGCGCGGGATCGTCGGGGCCCGGGTCGATCACCGCGAGGCCGCGGGTGCCCAGAAGATAGCTGTTGGTGCCCCGGAAGGTCATCGGCGAGGGGTTCGGCGCGAGGATCCGGCGCAGGCCGGGAGCGATCTCGTCGGGCTGGCCGGGGCGGGGGCGAAAATCCGGTTGCGGGTCCTGCATCTTTCGGGGCTTTCTGTGGGTGGTTCCGCCCCAGAGGTAGCGCATGTTCTTCCAATGGCTCAAACGCTATATGCCGCGCGGCCTGTACGGACGGGCGGCGCTGATCCTGATTCTGCCGGTGATCACGCTGCAGCTCGTGGTCTCGGTGGTGTTCATCCAGCGCCATTTCGAGGATGTGTCGAACCAGATGAGTCGCGAGCTTGCGCGGGAGATCAAGCTCGTGCTGGCACGGCCCGAGCTGGCCGAGCCGCTTGCGCTGACGGTGCGGGCGCTGCCCGACGACGGGGTGCCGGCGGCGGGCCAGCGGCGCTGGTACGATTTCTCGGGGCTGGTGGTGGCCCGCACGCTGGAACGTTTCGTGCCCGGATTCGAGCGCGTGCTGCTGCCCGACGATTACGATGTGCGGCTCTATGTCCGGGATGCGCAGGGGCTGAGCGAGATCGCCTTCGCGCGGCGGCGGGTCTCGCCGACCAATGCACATCAGCTTTTCGTCAATATGATGGTGTTCGGCGTGCTGATGACGCTGGTCGCCTTTCTCTACCTGCGCAACCAGCTGCGCCCGATCACCCGGCTGGCGCGGGCGGCGGAGGCGTTCGGCCGTGGGCGGCACATGCCCTATTCGCCCTCGGGGGCGGTCGAGGTGCGGGCGGCGGGGAACGCCTTTCTGGACATGCGCAACCGGATCGAGCGGCAGATCGAGCAGCGGACCATGATGCTGTCGGGGGTGAGCCACGATCTGCGCACGCCGCTGACGCGGCTGCGGCTGGGGCTGTCGATGCTGGAGGATGAGGACCGCGAGCCGCTGGAGCGCGATGTGGAGGACATGCAGCGGCTGATCGACGCCTTTCTCGATTTCGCCCGGGGCGACAGCCAGGAGGGGACGGCGGAGCCCACCGATCCGATCGCGCTGGTCGAGGCGATCGTCGCGGATGCGCAGCGGGCGGGCACGCCGGTGCGCGTGGCGCATCTGGAGGGGCGGGGCGAGGTGACGCTGCGGCCCGGAGCGATGCGGCGTGCCTTGGAGAATCTGATCGGCAATGCGGTGCGCTATGGCCGCCGCTGCGAGGTTTCGGCGACGCTGACCGACAAGAGCCTGCGGCTGCGGGTCGAGGATGACGGGCCCGGGATACCGCCCGAGCGGCGGGAGGAGGCGCTGCGCCCCTTCGTGCGGCTGGATCCGGCACGCAATCAGGACAAGGGCACCGGCGTGGGGCTGGGGCTGGCCATCGCCGCGGATATTGCCCGCGCTCATGGCGGCGTGCTGCGGCTTGGCCAGAGCGAGACGCTGGGCGGGCTGCGCGCGGATATCGTCATTGCCCGCTGAGGCGGTGCGGGGGCGGTGCGGGCGGTTGTGCGGATTTGAGGCAAATCCTCGGGAAAGGCCCGGGTTTTGCCGAAGCCGTGCCGGATTTCGGCGCGCCGCGGCGGCGAGGCTGGGAGGGCCGGCGCGAGGTTGCGACGCGCCGCGGACACGTCACCGGACGGGGCGCGGCTGTGCCGTGCCCCGGACGACGGGCTCGGGACGGGCCCCGTACGGGCTTCGAGAGGGCTCCGAAAGGGTGTCTCACCGCGCCGCTCCTCGCGTCCTTGCGGACGCTCCTCGCGGCGGTCGGACAAAAGAAAACGCGCCCCGGAGAGGCGCGTTTCGGCAGTGTCGCGATGCGGCTCGGGTCAGCCTTCGAGCATGATCTGGCTCTTGGCCTCGGACAGCAGTTCGGAGCGCTTGGCGCGGATGGCGTCGGCATCGGCCTTGCCGACCAGATCGGCGGCCACCTTGCGCACCACATCCTCGTGGCCGGCCTCTTCGAAATCGGCCTTGATCACCTCGCGGGCATAGGCCTCGGCCTCGGTGCCGCTCTTGCCGAGCATGCCGGCCGCCCAGAGGCCCAGCAGCTTGTTGCAGCGGGCCTCGGCCCGGAAGGCCATCTCCTCGTCATGCGCAAACTTGGTTTCAAACGCCTTCTCGCGTTCGTCGAAGGTGGACATGGCTCTCGCTCCCCCCGGTAAAACAATCGTTAACTGAATATTCCACACCCGGCGGGTGGCGCAACCCCAAGCGTCCGCTTGCGACGGGGGAAGGCATGATTTATAGGGCCACGCAGGACGCAGGGCGGACCTCTGCGCGCCCCGGTGAAAGGATTCCCATGGCACGCCGCAAGAAGATCTACGAAGGCAAGGCGAAGATTCTCTATGAAGGCCCCGAGCCCGGGACCATCGTGCAGTATTTCAAGGACGACGCGACCGCCTTCAACGCCCAGAAGAAAGACGTGATCGAGGGCAAGGGCGTGCTGAACAACCGGCTCAGCGAGTTCTTCATGACCGGGCTGAACAATATCGGCGTGCCGACCCATTTCCTCAAGCGGCTGAACATGCGCGAACAGCTCGTGCGGGCCTGCGAGATCGTGCCGCTGGAAGTGATCGTGCGGAACTTCGCCGCCGGCACGCTGGCCAAGCGGCTGGGGATCGAGGAGGGCACGCCGCTGCCGCGCCCGATCGTGGAATATTGCTACAAGGACGACAAGCTGGGCGACCCGCTGGTCACCGAAGAGCATATCGCGGCCTTCGGCTGGGCGAGCCAGCAGGACATGGACGACATCCTGAGCCTGGCGCTGCGGGTCAACGATTACCTCTCGGGGCTGATGTACGGCGTCGGAATCAAGCTCGTCGATTTCAAGATCGAGATCGGCCGGGTCTATGACGGCGATTACCAGCGGCTGATCGTGGCCGACGAGATTTCGCCGGATTCCATGCGGCTCTGGGACATCGAGACCGGCCAGAAGCTCGACAAGGACGTGTTCCGCCGCGATCTGGGCTCGCTGACCGACGCCTATACCGAGGTGGCCAAGCGTCTGGGCGTGATGCCCAAGCAGGCCACTCATGTGGCCAAGCCGAAGCTCATCAACTGAGGCGCCGCGCCTCTGGCGGGCGCGGCGGGTGAGTATTTGAAGAAAGATGAAGGGCAGGGGCCTTTCGCAGCGAACGGAGTGGACGCCATGAAGGCACGGGTGCATGTGATGCTGAAGGACGGCGTGCTCGATCCGCAGGGCGAGGCGGTGAAACATGCGCTGCTGGGGCTCGGGTTCGAGGGCGTCGGCGGCGTGCGTCAGGGCAAGGTGATCGAGCTGGATCTGGCCGAGGGCACCTCGGAGGACACCGTCACCGAGATGTGCGAGAAGCTGCTCGCCAACACGGTGATCGAGAGCTACCGCGTCGAGCTGCTCTGAAGAGGGCGGCGCCTTTGCAGCGCTTGGATTGACCGGGCGGGCAGGGCGGGACAAGGACCGGGATATTGCGCCGCGCGCGCGGATCCCGCAGACTGAAACGGGCCGCTGCCCTGGCCGGGCGGGGCCCTCAACCGATTTCGCCCGCGCCGCGCGGGACAGGGAGTGCGCCCATGAAAGCCGCCGTCATCGTCTTTCCCGGATCGAACTGCGACCGCGACCTTGCCGAAGGGTTCCGCAAGGCGGGGCTCGATGTGCAGATGGTCTGGCACAAGGATACGGCGCTGCCCGAGGGCATCGACATCGTGGGCATTCCCGGCGGCTTTTCCTTTGGCGACTACCTGCGCTGCGGCGCCATCGCGGCGAATTCGCCGATCTGCGGCGAGGTGATGACCCATGTGGAGCGCGGCGGCTATGTGCTGGGGGTCTGCAACGGCTTTCAGGTGTTGACCGAAACCAAGATCCTGCCCGGCGCGCTGCTGCGCAATGCGAACCTGAAATACATCTGCCGGACGGTCGGGCTGGAGGTGGCGGAAAGCCAGTCGATCTTTACCCGCGCCTATACGGCGGGCGAACAGATCCGCATTCCGATCGCGCATCATGACGGCAATTACACTGCCGATGTCCAGACTCTGGACATGCTCGAAGGCGAGGGCCGGGTGGCGTTCCGCTATACCGACAACCCCAATGGCGCCGACCGCGACATTGCGGGCATCCTGTCGGCCAACCGCCGGGTGCTGGGGATGATGCCGCACCCGGAACGCGCCTGCGATCCGGCGCAGGGCAACGAGGACGGTGCGCGTCTTTTCGCCCATCTGACCGCTGCGCTGGCGGAGGCGTGACTTGAGCGCCTGAGCGCGCCCGCGTACTCTGACGGTCATGTCCGAGATGGCCACAAAAACGGAGAAGCGCGTGAGGCGTTCAGGGCCGCTGACCTGGCGGGTGCGGCTGGCGCTTGTCTCGCTGGTGCTTCTGGCGGTGACGACGGTCTGGGTCACCAATGTGCTGCTGACCGACCGGTTCACGCAATCCACCCGCAACCGCGCCGAGCTGCGGCTGGCGCTCTACTCCGGCAACATCCTGTCCGAGCTGCGCCGCAACGCCATCGTGCCGCAGCTTCTGGCCCGCGACCCGGCGCTGATCGGGGCGCTGAACTCGGCCGATTTCAGCCAGTCCTCGCAGCGGCTCATTTCCTATGTGGACGAGATCGGCGCCGCCTCGCTGATGCTGCTCGACCGCGACGGGCGCACCGTGGCCGCGACCGACCGCAACCGGCTGGGCGAGCAGCACCGCAATGCACCCTATTTCGTCGATGCGCTGCGCTCGAACACCACGGTCTTCACCACCCAGGCACGCGAGGCGGGAGGCTATTCCTTCACCTATTCGCGCAGACTCGAAACCCAGAACAGCGCCATCGGGGTGATCGTGGTCGAGGTCGATCTGGCCAAGTTCGAGCGCGCCTGGGCGGGGATCACCGACGCGGTGGCGGTGCTGAATTCCGAAGGGACGATCATCCTGGCCACAGAGCCGCGCTGGCGTGGCTCGACCATGGAGGAGGCGCTGGCCCGGCAATCGCCGGAAAGCGCCATCGAGCGTGCCATCAAGGCCACCGCCGACTGGACGGCGCTGCCGCCCGACGCCTATCTGCGCGGCGAGGCGGTGATGCGGATCGACGGGCGCATCCCGTTCCGCGGCTGGACCATGGCGACCTTCACCACCTATGCCTCGGTGCGCGAGAAGGTGAACGCGGTGCTGGCGCTGGAGATCATGGGTTTTGCGCTGCTGGCGGCGCTGGCCTTCTACGCGCTCAGCCGCAAGACGGCGCTGCGCATGGCGCTGTTCCAGCGGGAATCGGCCGAGCTTCGGCGGCTCAACGCAAGGCTCCAGCGCGAGATCGCCGAGCGCGAGAAGGTGCAGAAGGATCTGGCCTCGGCCGAGCAGACACTCGAGCAGAGCTCCAAGCTCGCCGCCCTGGGCGAGATGTCGGCGGCGGTGAGCCACGAGCTGAACCAGCCGCTTGCGGCGATGAAGACCTATCTGGCCGGGGCGCGGCTGCTGTTGCGGCGCAACCGGCCCGACGAGGCGATGACCGCTTTCCACCGCATCGACGATCTGATCGAGCGCATGGGCGCCATCACCCGCCAGCTCAAGAGCTATGCCCGCAAGGGGCAGGAGGAGCTGAGCCCGGTGGATATGGGCGAGGCGCTGGCCTCGGCGCTGTCGATGATGGAGCCGCAGCTCAAGGCGCGGCGGGTGCGCATCGCCAAGATCCTGCCGGATGCGCCGGTGCGGGTGATGGGCGACCGGATGCGCATCGAGCAGGTTCTGGTGAACCTGCTGCGCAACGCCATCGACGCGACGAAATCGGTGGCCAACCCCGAGATCGAGATCATTCTGGCCTCGGGCGAGACGGCGGTGCTGTCGGTGCGCGACAATGGCCACGGGATCGAGGATCTCGATGCGCTGTTCGAACCTTTCTACACGACCAAGCAGCCGGGCGACGGCACCGGGCTGGGGCTGGCGATCAGCTCGGGCATCGTGGCCGATCTCGGCGGGCGGCTGACGGCGCGGAACGGCGCCGAGGGTGGGGCTGTTTTCGAGATGCAGCTTCCTATCTTGAATGAAACCACGCAGGCCGCCGAATAGGCGCTGCGGAGTGCCGAAGGCAGAAGAAGGCGAAAGACCAAAATGACAAAAGCCATGAAGATTGCCATCGTCGACGACGAAAAGGACATGCGGCAGTCGATCAGCCAGTGGCTGGCGCTGTCGGGCTACGACACCGAGACCTATGCCAGCGCCGAAGAGGCGCTCGGCTCGCTCGGCACCGATTATCCGGGCATCGTGATCTCGGACATCAAGATGCCGGGCATGGACGGCATCCAGTTCCTGAAAAAGCTCATGGGCAATGACAGCGCGCTGCCGGTGATCATGATCACCGGCCATGGCGACGTGCCGATGGCGGTGGAGGCGATGCGCATCGGCGCCTTCGATTTCCTGGAAAAGCCTTTCAACCCCGACCGTATGTCCGAGCTTGCGAAGAAGGCCACCAATGCGCGCCGGCTGACGCTCGACAACCGGGCGCTGCGCCGCGAGCTGTCGGACGGCTCGCAGATCATGTCCAAGCTCATCGGCCAGAGCCCGGCGATGGAGCGGCTGCGGGAAGATGTGCTGGATCTGGGCCAGGCCGACGGTCATGTGCTGATCGACGGCGAGACCGGCACCGGCAAGACGCTCATCGCCCACGCGCTGCATGCGGTGGGCTCGCGCGCGGGCAAGAAATTCGTGCTGATCTCCTGCGCGGCGATGGATGAGGACGCGCTGATGCGCAGGCTCTTCGGGCCGATGCAGCCCGAGGACACGCGGTTGCCGGCGATGGAAGAGGCGCGCGGCGGCACGCTGGTGCTCGAGGACATCGAGTCGCTGTCGGACGGTGCCCAGGCGCGGCTCTTGTCGGTGATCAACGATCAGGGCACGCCGCCCGAGACCCGCATCGTGGCGATCTGCAATCTTCAGGACGAGGGGCATACCTGCGAAAGCGCGCTGCGCCCGGATCTCTATTACCGCCTCGCGGCGCTCAAGATCACCGTGCCGCCGCTGCGGTCGCGCGGTGAGGACATCCTGACGCTCTTCACCCGGCTCTCCGAAGGCTTTGCCGACGAATACGGCTGCGAGGCGCCCAAGGTCTCGGCGCAGGAGGCGGCGCAGCTCTTGCAGGCGCCCTGGCCCGGGAATGTGCGCCAGCTCATCAACCTCGCCGAACGCGCGGTGCTGCAATCGCGGCGCGGGCAGGGCACCATCGCCTCGCTGCTGATGAGCGATCACGAGGAGATGCAGCCGGTGATGACCACCGAGGGCAAGCCGCTCAAGGAATATGTCGAGGCCTTCGAGCGCATGCTGATCGACAACACCATGCGGCGGCACAAGGGCTCGATCTCGGCGGTGATGGACGAGCTTTGCCTGCCGCGCCGGACGCTCAACGAGAAGATGGCGAAATACGGGTTGCAGCGGGCCGATTATCTCTGAACCTGGGCGGGCTGTCGCAGGATTGTCCGCGAACCGTCATGGAATCGATTCCCTGGACGGGTAGCGTCCGCGCCAAATCCGGCCGGGCGCTGCCCGGTCGCGCCGGCATACGCTTTCAGAGAGATCCTCGCCATGATGGTCATCGACCCGTTCCGCTTTGTGCTTGCCTGCTGCTTCCTGCCCGCCAAGAACGGCATGCTGGCGCAGTTTCTGACCGGCAAGCGCGTTTATTGAGATCTGGGGGGTGGGCAGATTGCCCACCCTACGGATCGCACGATACACGCCCCGGACCTGATCCGGGGCCTCGCCGGTCGGTCTCTTCCAGAGGCGACGGGGAGGGAGCTTCGCCGTCGCTCCCCGCGTCTCATCCTTCCGTGTGCAACCGCAACGCCGTTCCCCCGAGATCGCGGAAGGCGCGCTGGCGGCAGGTGAGCACGATGATCTGGAGATCGGCGGCCTGCCGGTGCAGCGCGTCGAACATGCGTTCGATCCGGTCGTCATCGGTAAAGACCAGCGCATCGTCTAGGATCACCGGGGCCGGGCGCCCCGCAGCGGCCAGCATCCGCGCGAAGGCCAGCCGCACCAGCAGCGCGAGCTGTTCCTGCGTGCCGCCGGACAGGATGTCGATGGGTTCGGCGGCGCCGTCGCGGATCAGCCTGTCGGGCAGCAGCGTGTCCTGGCCCCAGGTCAGTTCGGCCTCGGGCCAGAGCAGCCGCAGGAGCGGTTTCAGTTCGGTGGCGACGGGGGTGAAATAGCGCTCTCGCGCTTCCGCCCGGGCGGTGTCCAGCGCCGCCTCCAGCCGGATCAGCACCGCGACCTCGTGCTCGATCCGCGCCAGCGCGGCGCGGGCCGCCGCCAGCGCCTCGGCGCATTCCGCCAGCCGTTCCTCGACCGCCTCGCCGGCGCTGCGGGCGATGCGCTCGTCGAGCGTGGCGAGCAGGGGTTTCAGCCGGGCGATCTCGGCGCGGGCGCGGTCCTCGACCGATTGCGCGCGCTGTAGCGCCGCCTCGGTCGAGGCGAGATCGGGGGCGGCGCGGCGCTTTTCCGCGTGCAGCGTTTCGGCGGCACGGACGGCGGCATCGGCGCGGGTGACGGCCTCGGTCAGCGCGGTGTCGTCGGTTTCGCCCTGGGCCGCGAGCGCGCTGCGGGCGCGGGCCAGCCGGTCGCGCAGCGAGGTTAGCGCGGTGACGGCGCGGGTGGCCTCGCTGCGGGCATCCGACAGGCGCTCGGCGGCGCGGTCGCGCTGCGCCTGCGCCAGCGCGGCGGCGTCCTGCGCGGCGCGCAGGGCCGCCTCGGCCACGGCGGGGTCGGGCGCGGCTTCGGCGCTTTCGGGCTCGGGGATGTCCGCCAGCGCCTTGCGCAGCGCCGCGATGCCCTCTGGCGCGAGGCTGCGCCAGACCGCCGCCGCCGCGCCGTGCCGGCGCTCCGCTTCGGCGCGGGCCTCGGCGGCCCTGCGGGCCTGCTCGGGCGTGTCGGCCTGTAGCGCGTCGAGCGCTTCGCGCAATGCGCGCTCGGCCTGTGCGAGGCTGTCGTCGTCATGGGCGGTGGCGCCGGGCCGGATGTCGAGCCAGCCGATGCCGTCGAGCGCAAGCCGCGTGGCGCGGGGAAGCGGCTGCGGCGTGCCGGAGGGCAGGGGGCCGTCCGGCAGCCGGATGGCGCCGTCGCGGCCCGGCGCGTATTGCGCGACGATCTGCGGGACGCTGGCGTCGCGCGCGGCCTGCGCGGCGGCGCGCGCCGAGACCAGCGCTTCGAGCCGGCGCAGGGCGGCGGCGTCGGGGCCGCGTTGCGCTGCGGCTGCGGCCTCCTCCATCGCGTGCCGGGCGCGCTCGGCCTCGGCGATGCGCGCGGCAAGTTCCTTGCGCCGGGCCGCGCCCTCGCGGGCGGCGCGGGCGCGCTCGGCCCGGCGGCGGTCCTCTTCGGCGGATTTCAGCGCCTGCTGCGCCGCGTCGAACCGCGCATCGGCGCTGTCTTTGTCGGCCTGCCGTGCCGCCTGCTCGCGCTGCGCGGCTTCGGACGCCGCTGCCATCTCCTCGGCCAGCCGCGCCGCCTCGGCCGCCTCTGCCGTGGCCGCGCGCAGCCGGTCGCGGCGGTCGCGCGCCGTGGCGAGCGCAAGCTGCGCCGCCTCGAGCCGGCGCGCATCGCTCTCCAGCTCCTCCAGATGGCGTTCGGCGGCGCGCTGCGCGGCGCGCGCGGCCTCGAGCCGGTCCTGCCGGTTCTGCTGCGCTTCGGGATCCTCCAGCTCGGCCAGTTCCCGGCGGCAGCGCTTGCGCATGGCCAGCGCCTCGTGCAGCGCCGTGGCGGTGGCCGACAGCCGCGTATGCTCGGCCTCCAGCGCCGCCACCGCGTCCTGCGCCTCTTTCCATGGGCCCCGGGGGCGCCGGGTCTTGCCGCTGGCGTAGCGCTCCAGCTCTTCGCGGCAGCGCGCCAGTGCCATGTCCATGCGCCGCCCGCCGGTCATCGCCTCGACCTCCTCGCCGATCGAGGACATCAGGTCGCGCCGCGCCTCCAGCGCCGCCTCCTGCTCGCGTTTCGAACCGCTGCCGAGATCGGTCACCCCCTGGCGCACCCAGATCAGCCCCGAGGGCCCGCCCTCGGCGCCGCCGAGCAGCTCGGCGATCCAGGCCTCGGCGGCATCGGACTGGGCGATGAGGCGTCCGTCGCGATGCACTGTCGCGGCGGGTTTCGAGAACCAGCGCTTGGCGATGGTGAAGCGGCCCGCTTCGGTCTCGACCTCCACCGCGATCTCGGGGGCGCCGCCGGCATGGGGGCGCAGCGCGGCGACCTCCTTGTCGCGCGAGCCATGCGCTTTGAAGAACAGCGCCTGAAGGGCGTCGAACAGGGTGGATTTGCCGCGCTCGTTGGGCTCGCTCAGCACATTGAGCCCGTCGGCGATCCCCGTGACCGTCACCGGCGTGGTGAAGCGGCGGACGTTCTCGAGCCGGATCGCGCGTAGCTTCATGCCTCGGCCTCGCGCACATAGGCATAGAGCCGCGCCAGCGCGTCGCCGGCGACCGTGCGCTCGGCGGGCTCGGATTCCGCTTCGGCCTTCAGCGCCTCGGTGGCGAGGCGCAGGGCGCCGCCATGGTCGATCTCGTCGAGATCGGCCTCCGCGTATTGGGTGCCGAGCGCCTCGGTCCGCAGCTCGAAATGAGCGAATTCCGGGCCGTTCCGCGCCGCCGCCTGGCGCAGCGCGAGCTGGTCGGCGAGCCCGGCCCAGCCCGAGACCCGCAGCCGCAGCAGGGTGTCGCGCCGGCCCTCGCCGGGCAGCACCTCGGCCAGCGCCGCCGCCGCGTCCTGACGCGGGTGCAGCGTGAGCGGCGTTTCGGTCCAGAGAAACTGCCCGGTCTCGATCTCTTCGAGCCGGGGCGGGGCGCCGGGGCCGTCGAGCGCAACGCAGAGACAGACGCCCCGGCGGTCGTGCTTGAACCGGTCCTGCTCGGGGCTGCCGGGATAGTGCACGCGGGGCGAGACGGCCATGCGCCCGTGCCAGTCCCCAAGCGCCAGGTAATCGAGCCGGGCGCTGCGGTCGCGGTCCGGGGCGATCGCGCCGCCACCCTCGGTGAAATCGGTGACGCCGCCATGGGCGAGGCCGATGCGCAGCGTGCCCTCGGGGCTGGCCATGCCCGCAAGCGGCGCGGTCGGGTCGCTGCCGGCCGCGCGCCAGGCGACCGGGCAGGGCAGCAGCAGGGCCTCGGGGCCGAGCGCCACCGGCGCGGCCTCGGTCAGCGCGCGCAGATTCGTGGGCGCATCGCGACGTAGGTTGTCCCAGAGCGGTTCGGCATCGCGCAGATTGTCGTGGTTGCCGGGCAGCAGCCACCAGGTCAGATCCTGCGCCGCGCCCATTTCGGCGAGCGTCTGGCGGATCAGCGTGGGCGAGGGGGTGGCGGTATCGAACGTGTCTCCGGCCAGCAGGATATGTCCGGCGCCACGGCTGCGCGCGGCCACGGCCAGACGCAGGATGGCGCCGTGGCGCGCCTCCATCAGCCGGCCGCGGATATTGCCGTCGGGCGGCTCGGGGATATTGGCGAATTTCCGGCCGAGATGCAGGTCGGAGCTATGCAGAAAACGGAAGGTCATGGCTGACCCCACTGTCTGCCCGGCGGCAGCCGGCTTGGCAAGACGGGCGATGGCGCTTTGCGCTGTGCGGCGAGGGGGGGATGGAGCGGGTGAAGGGAATCGAACCCTCGTCGTCAGCTTGGGAAGCTGCTGCTCTACCATTGAGCTACACCCGCGACAGGGCAGTGCTTACTGCACGGACCGGATGCTGGCAAGCGCGTTGTTGGCGCCATGCGCAGCGCCCTGCCATTGCCGCGCTGCGGCACGCAAATGCGCCTTGCACGCAAGGGCGCGGACGCATAGAAGACCGCAAATTCGACAGAGAGAGGCGGCACTGCGACGAGGGCCGCGCAAGAACCAAGGAAGATGGTATGCAGGTCACCGAGACGCTGAACGAAGGGCTGAAGCGGGCCTATGAGCTGATCCTCACCGCCGAGGAACTGGACGCGAAGGTCAACGCCAAGCTGAAGGAAGCCCAGCCCGAGATCGAGATGAAGGGCTTTCGCAAAGGCAAGGTGCCGATGCCGCTGCTGAAGAAGCAGTTCGGCCAGCGCCTGATGGGCGAATCCATGCAGGAAGCGATCGACGAGGCGATGTCGAAGCATTTCGAGGCCAGCGGCGACCGCCCGGCGCTCCAGCCCGAGGTCAAGATGACCAACGAGGACTGGAAAGAGGGCGACGACGTCAATGTCGCGATGAGCTATGAAAAGCTCCCCGACGTGCCCGAGGTGGATTTCTCCGGCGTCGAGATCGAGAAGCTGGTCGCCAAGGCCGACGACGCCGCCGTGGACGAGGCGCTGGCCTCGCTCGCCGAGAACGCGCAGGATTTCAAGGACCGCCGCAAGGGCACCAAGGCCAAGGACGGCGATCAGGTCGTGATCGACTTCGTCGGCAAGGTGGATGGCGAGCCCTTCGAGGGCGGCTCCGCCGAGGATTACCCGCTGGTGCTGGGCTCGAATTCCTTCATCCCGGGCTTTGAAGATCAGCTCGTGGGTGTGAAGGTCGAGGAAGAGAAGGCCGTCGAGGTCACCTTCCCCGAGGAATACGGTGCCGAGCATCTGGCCGGCAAGGCGGCGGTTTTCGACGTGACCGTGAAAGCCGTGAAAGAGCCGGTGGCCGCCGAGATCGACGACGAGCTGGCAAAGAAATTCGGCGCCGAGGATCTCGAGTCGCTGAAAGGTCAGATCCGCGAGCGTCTGGAAGCCGAATATGTCGGTGCCGCCCGTCAGGTGATGAAGCGCGGCCTGCTCGACAAGCTCGACACGCTGGTGAGCTTCGAGCTGCCGCCGGCGCTGGTGGATGCCGAGGCCAAGCAGATCGCGCATCAGCTCTGGCACGAAGAGCACCCCGAGGTGCATGACCACAACCACGATTCCATCGAACCCTCTGACGAGCATGTGAAACTCGCCGAACGCCGCGTGCGTCTGGGCCTGCTGCTCGCCGAGATCGGCCAGAAGGCCGAGATCGAGGTGACCGATGCCGAGATGACCCAGGCGATCATGAACCAGGCCCGCCAGTACCCGGGCCAGGAGCGCGCCTTCTTCGATTTCGTGCGTCAGAACGCGCAGATGCAGCAGCAGCTCCGCGCGCCGATCTTCGAGGATAAGGTGATCGACCACATCGCCGAGCAGGCCACGGTGACCGAGAAAGAGGTCTCCAAGGACGAGCTTCAGAAGGCGGTCGAGGCGCTCGACGAAGAGTGATCCTGTCGCGGTCCGGTTCGGGCCGCAAAGACAGAGAGCAGACAAGAAAGCGGGCCCTTGGGGTCCGCTTTTTTGTTGGCAGCGGATCGGGGGCGGGGCGGTGGGCAGAATTGCCCACCCTACGGGGCTGGGTCGGCTGTTTGCGCTTGGGATGGTTGACGGGGGCGGCGCGCCTGTTTTCTGTGTCTGAGGGGCCGTCCGGAAAGCGCTGCTTCGGGCTTGGCAAGTTCTTGCCCGCACAACGAAAAACCGCGCCGGAGGACCGGCGCGGTTCGCGTTTCGGAAAGCCTGGCGCGGGGCTCAGTCTTCCTTGTTCTCCGGGGTCTCGACCAGATCGGACTCTTCCGAGGTGGCACCGCCGATGTCGTCGAACAGCTCGGCGATCTCGAATTCGGCCTGGGCCTCTTCCTCGGCGGCGAGTTCCTGGATCGACTTGCCCGACGCTTGCAGCTCGGCCTCTTCGGGCGAGCGGGCGACGTTCAGCGAAATGGTGACCATCACTTCGGGGTGCAGGTGCACCTCGACCTCGTGCAGACCGAGTTCCTTGATCGGCTGACGGATGATGACCTGCTTGCGGTCGAGCGAGAAGCCTTCTTCGGTGGCCACATCCGCGGCGTCGCGGGTGGTGACCGAACCGTAGAGATTGCCGCCGTCGGAGGCTTGGCGAATCACCACGAACTGCTGGCCGCCCAGACGGTCGGCAAGCGCTTCGGCTTCTTTCTTGCTTTCCAGGTTGCGCGCTTCGAGCTGCGCTTTCTGGGTCTCGAACTGTGCGATGTTCTCTTTCGAGGCGGTCAGCGCCTTGCCCTGCAGCAGCAGGTAGTTGCGGGCATAGCCCGGCTTGACGTCGACGACATCGCCCATCTGGCCAAGTTTGGCCACGCGTTCCAGAAGGATGACTTGCATGGGTCTGATCTCCTTACTTCACGACGTAGGGCAGCAGGGCGAGGAAGCGGGCACGCTTGATGGCGCGGGCCAGCTCACGCTGCTTCTTGGCGGACACGGCGGTGATGCGCGACGGCACGATCTTGCCGCGCTCCGAGATGTAGCGCTGCAGCAGCTTGGTGTCCTTGTAGTCGATCTTGGGTGCATTCTCCCCCGAGAAGGGGCAGACCTTGCGGCGGCGGAAAAACGGTTTAGCAGCCATTGGTTACGTCCTCTTCTTCAGGTGATCAGTTGCGGCGTTCGCGGCGGTCGCCACGGTCACGCTCGTCGCGCTTCTGCATCTGCACGGAGGGGCCTTCTTCGTGGCCCTCGACCTTGATGGTCAGCACGCGCATCACGTCGTCATGCAGGCGCATCAGGCGTTCCATCTCCTGCACGGCCGATGCCGGTGCATCGGTCTTGAGGAAGGCGTAGTGGCCCTTGCGGTTCTTGTTGATCTTGTAGGCCATCGTCTTGACGCCCCAGTATTCGGATTCGACGACCTTGCCGCCGTTGTCCGAAAGGACGGTGCCAAAATGTTCGACGAGGCCCTCGGCCTGCGCGTTGGAAAGATCCTGACGCGCGATAAAGACATGCTCGTAAAGCGGCATGTGAGCTCCATTTCTGTCAAGGCGCATTTCATAGGGCAGGCGATCCCTTCGCTCCTGCCCACGAGAGACTGCGCGGTTCATACGGTCTCGCAAAGGGATGCGCCCGTATACACCGCTGGCCGCCGAGATCAAGCGTCATGACCGGCCTCGGGAAATACGGCGGGAGCGGGAAGCGGCGCCCGCGATTTTCCCGGAACGCGTCGAAATCTGGCCCGGTTTGGCGGCGAAAGTCCGGTCTGTCGCCAAGACACGCAACATTGCCGGAGGAGCCGCAAGATGACCGCAGAAATCACCCCGATCCCGACCCATGCCGCTGCCGGCGATCTGCTGGCGCTGACGCTGCGGCTGGGGCTTCTGGTCGTGGGCGCGGCCATGGCGCTGTCGGCGTTCGGGCTCTGGCTGGTGCCGGGCGCGTCGCATCTGCCCGAGCTGACGCTGATCAAGCTGGGCCTGTCGCTGTTCCTGCTGATCGGCGGCCTGTGCTGCCTGACCGGGGCCAGCGCAAGGCGGTCCTGACCCCACTGTTCGTTTTTCAACAGAACCTGTGGGCGGGCAGTGAATTGCCGCAGCGCGGCAAAAGGTCATCTTTCGGGCATCGACCAAAACCAGTCACGGAGCCTGAAACATGAAATCCTACCTGCTTGCCGGCCTGCTGGCCGCCGCCCCGCTCGCCGCCGTCGCCGCCCCCGAAAGCTATGTGCTGGATTCCAGCCACAGCCAGATCGTCTTTTCCTACAACCACCTCGGGTTCTCGACCGGCTACGGCATGTTCTCGGGTTTCGCGGGCGACATTTCCTATGACGCCGAAGATCCGGCGGCCTCCTCGGTGTCCGTCTCCTTCCCGGTGCGCAGCATGCTGACCGGCTGGGAAGCCCGGTTCGAGCACTTCATGAGCGACGATTTCTTCGGCGCGACCGACGACAGCGAGCTGGTGACCTTCACCTCCACCGGCATCGAGGTGACCGGCGAGACCACCGCGCTGATCACCGGCGATCTGACGCTGAACGGCGTGACCAAATCGGTCGTGCTCGACGCCGCGCTGACTCAGGCCGCCGATCACCCGATGGAAGGCAAGCCCTGGCTGGGTTTCCTGGCCACCACCACGCTGGTGCGTTCGGAGTTCGATCTCGGCATGTTCGCCCCCTATGTGAGCGACGAGGTCGAGGTGCAGATCTCGATCGAGGCGATGAAGGCCGAATAAGCCTGAAAAGCCGTTACGGTTTTAATCGGTGGCTTTTTTCCCGTGGCCCCCGGAGCGCATCTGCCTCCGGGGGTTTTCTGTTTGCGGGCGGGGCGGGGGGCGCTGCCCCTCGCGCGCCGGGGCGCGCTTTCCCCGGCGTATTTTGCGGAAAGATGAAAGGGCGGATCAGCGGTCGGGGTAGTCCGAGAGCCGTTTGCCGGGTTCCTCGACGAAGAGCCCGGGCAGCGGGGTGAGCGCGGTCACGCGGTCGAGACGGAAGCGGTCGAAATCGCCGGTGGTCTCGTTCCAGGCGATGCAGGTCCAGATCCGGCCCCAGTAATCGAGCTGGAGCGGGCGGATGTCCTGCGGGGCGTCGCGGTCGCGGAAGCGCAGGCGCAGCTTCTGGCGCGCGCGGATCGCGGCGCGCATGGCGGGCATGTGGCGGAACCCCTGGGCGCCGGCCTGGAGGGGATGGGCGGCAAAGCCGAAGCTCGCGGGCTCGGCGCCGGCCTCTTCGGGCAGCAGCGTGTCGATCCGCGCCGAGAGGCTGCGCGCGGCCTCCGCCAGTTCGGGCATCTCGCCGGCCCCGGCGCCGACGGCGGCAAGGCCCAGATGCAGCACCTCGAGCTCGGTCTCGCTGAGTTCGAGCGGCGGCAGGGTGATGCCGCTGCGGGCGGCATAGCCGCGGCCGCGGGTGCCGCTGACTGGCAGGCCCGAGGCGGCGAGCAGATCCATGTCGCGGTAGATCGTGCGCATGGACACGCCGAATTCCCGCGCCAGCGCCTCGGCGGTATGCGCGCGCCCGTCCTTGAGGCGCAGCATCAGGGCGTGCAGGCGGTCGGATTTCTTCATGCGATTCGGGAACCGGGCGCGGGTGGCGGAAGAGGGCTGTCTTTCAGATGCGCTCCTGACAGAATAGTGTCAAGGAAGCGCCCGGATTTTCCCCTTCGCCCCGGGGCAGGGCCCGGTTTGGCGCTTTTCGGGGGGCGCGAAAGCGCCTAGAGATCGGAGACGGATTTCAACGCAGGGCCGGCACGCCGCCCGCGAGAGGAGAAAAGACATGCTCAACAATATCGGCCTTCCCGGCCTTCTGCTGATCGCCGTCGTGGTGCTGGTGCTGTTCGGCCGCGGCAAGATTTCCAACCTCATGGGCGAGGTCGGCAAGGGCATCACCGCCTTCAAGAAAGGCGTCAACGACGGCGCCAAGGAACTCGAGGACGCCAAGGCCGACGAAGCCAAGGACGTCACGCCCGCCGACGAGAAGGACAAGGTGTAAGCCCCCATGTTCGATCTCGGCTGGTCGGAACTCATGGTCATCGGCATCGTCGCGCTGATCGTTGTCGGGCCGAAGGATCTGCCGGTGCTGTTCCGCAACGTCGGCCGGTTCATGGGCAAGGCGCGCGGCATGGCCCGCGAATTTACCCGCGCGATGAACGACGCCGCGGATGAAAGCGGCGTGCGCGATGTGGCCAAGACCTTCAAGACCGCGACCAACCCGCTGGGCTCGGCGCTGGACGGGGTCAAGGACGCGGCCCGCGCCATGACCGACCCGACGCCCGAGCGCAAGGACGAGGGGCTCAAGGAAGACCCCGCCGCGCTCGACCCCGAGCGCGAGGCCGCCAAGCGCCGCATCGAGGCGAGCGCCGCGCGCTCGGCCGCCGACCGGCAGAAGCGCGAGGCGGAGCAGGCGGCGAAACGCGCCGAAGAGGCCGCTGCCAAGGCCGCCGAGCTGGAAGCGGCGCTGAAAAAAGACGGTGAGGCATGAGCCAGGCAGAGAATGACGAGATCGACGACAGCTCGGCGCCGCTGATCGAGCATCTGGCAGAGCTGCGCACGCGGCTCATCCGGGCGGTGATCGCCTTTATCATCGGCATCGTGCTGGCCTTCACGGTCGCCGAGCCGATCCTGCAATTCCTGCTGGGCCCGATCGAGGCCACGCTGCGCGAGCTGGGCGACCCGTCGCCGACGATGCAATATACCTCGCCGCAGGAATATCTTTTCACGCTGTTCCGCATCTCGATGGTCTTCGGCTTTGCGCTGGCCTTCCCGGTGATCTCCTATCAGCTCTGGCGCTTCGTGGCGCCGGGGCTCTACAAATCCGAGAAGGGGGCGTTCCTGCCCTTCCTCATCGCCTCGCCGGTGATGTTCCTGCTGGGCGCGAGCTTTGCCCATTTCGTGGTGACGCCGCTGGCGATGTCCTTCTTCCTGGGCTTCGCGGATGTCTCCTCGATCTTCGCCAACCTGCTGTCGACGGCGGCGGACAGGGTGAGCGACGGGGTGACGGGTGTGCAAGCCGCAGAGCCCGCGATGGTTCCCGAGACGACCGAGGGTATCAAGATCACCTTCTTCGGCAAGGTGAACGAGAGCCTCGACATCACGCTGAAATTCATCATCGCCTTCGGGCTCTGCTTTCAGCTGCCGGTGTTGCTGACGCTGATGGGCAAGGCGGGGCTGGTCTCGGCCGCCGGTCTCGGCTCGGTGCGCAAATATGCGGTGGTGGCGATCCTGGTTCTGGCCGCGCTGGTCACCCCGCCGGATGTGACCACGCAGGCCATTCTCTTCACCGTGGTCTACGGGTTGTATGAAATCTCGATCTTCCTTGTCCGCATGGTCGAGAAGAAGCGCGAGGAAGAGCTGAAATCGCAGGGTCTGTGGTTCGAGGAAGAGCCCGACACCGAGAACGATCCGCTGCTCAAGGAGTTCGACGAGGACGACGGCGAACCGGAAGAGGACGACAAGAAGTGAGCAAATCCGCGCTGAAACGCATCGCGGCGGCGCTGGAGCGCATGGCGCCCGCGCCGCTCGACGCCCCCGATTTCGACGCCGCCGAAGCCTTTGTCTGGCACCGCGATCCCGACCGTCTGGAGCCGGTGCAGAAGGTGAGCCGCGTGCCGCTGCGGCTGCTTATCGGTATCGACCGGACCCGCGACACGCTGCTGCAGAACACCGCGCAGTTCGCCCGGGGGATGCCCGCGAACAACGCCCTGCTCTGGGGGTCGCGCGGGATGGGAAAATCCAGCCTTGTCAAAGCGGTCTGTGCCGAAGTTCGCGCACAGGGAGAGGATCTGAAACTGGTCGAGCTGCAGCGCGAGGATCTGGGCTCGGTGGCGCGCCTGCTGAACCTGCTGCGCGGCTCCGAGAAGCGCTTCGTGCTGTTTTGCGACGACCTGTCGTTCAGCCATGACGACCAGCATTACAAGAGCCTCAAGGCAGTGCTCGACGGCGGCATCGAGGGGCGGCCCGAGAACGTGCTGTTCTACGCCACCTCGAACCGCCGCCACCTGATGCCGCGCGACATGATCGAGAACGAGCGCAGCTCGGCGATCAACCCGAGCGAGGCGGTGGAGGAAAAGGTCTCGTTGTCCGACCGGTTCGGGCTGTGGCTCGGCTTCCACCCCTGTTCGCAGGACGAGTATCTCGACATGATCCGCGGCTATTGCAGCGCCTACGGGGTGCGTGTCGAGGAGGAGGAACTGCGCGCCGAGGCCATCGAATGGCAGGCAACGCGCGGTGCGCGCTCGGGGCGGGTGGCCTGGCAGTTCTTCACCGATCTTGCCGGCCGGAAGGGCGTGCCGCTGTCTTGATCGGCTGGCGGCGCCGTCCGGAAGACCATGGAGGATCCTCGGGGCGTAGCCGTGGCGAAGGCGCGTATTTGGAAAGAGAAGAAGGGCAAGAGCGCGTCTGGCCTCTTCTTCTCTTTGGCAAATACGCATGGCCGGAGAGGGCCGCTTTCGGAAGGATCGGCAGGGGCGCTGCCGCTCAGCGCAGATAGCTCATCGGGTCGACGCTGTCGAAGCCCTTGCGCACCTCGAAATGCAGGAAGCTCGGCTCGCCCGCGCGCACCTTGCCGATGCTCTGGCCGCGGCTCACCGCATCGCCCTTCTGGACGCTGAGATTGTCCACATGGGTGTAGATCGACAGCACGTCGTCGGGGTGGCGGATCACCACGATCTGGACATTGTCGGTATTGGTGGTGATCGCCGCGACCGTGCCGCTGGCGGCGGCGCTGACCGGGGCGCCCGCCGGGGCCGAAATGTCGATCCCCTCATTCTTGCCCTTGGCATATTCGCGGATGATGCTGCCGCTCACCGGCATCGCCATGGCGGCTTTGGCCGCCGTCGCCTTGGCCGCCTGCGTCTGGCCGATGTCGGCCACCGGCTTGGCGGTGGCCTTGGCGGCGCTGGCGGCGGCTTCGGCCGCCGAGGGCTGGTCCTTGGGCAGCGGCTGCGAGGCCGAGGGCGGCTCGGGGGTGGGGGAGCCGACGCCGGGGGGCGTGTCGTTCGTCGGTGCGGCGGCGGTCTGTTCGACCACCGGGATCAGCAGGTACTGGCCTTCGCGCAGCGAGAAATTGCGGTCGAGCCCGTTCCAGTCCGCCAGCGCCCGGGGGGTGACGTTGTAGAGCCGCGCGATCGTATAGGCGGTTTCGCCCCGGGCCACCTTGTGGCGGATGGGCTCGACTCCGGTCTGCGGCGGCGGCGCGGTCTGCGCCGGGGTCGCGGGGGCGTTGTCGATGGCGTTGCCCGCCAGCGTGGTGATATCGACCTCGGCGGCGGGCCGGATCGGGCCGGTGCCGGCGGCGCCGGTTGCGGGCGAGGGTTCGGTGACGCGGCGGGGCAGGGCGATGATCTCGCCGGTGCGCAGGGAGTCGTCGGTCTGGATGCCGTTATAGCGCGCCAGCTCTCCCGCCGGCAGGCCGACGCGGGTGGCGACGTCGTTCAGCGTGTCGCCGCGCCGCGCCACCGCCACCTGGTAATTGGGGTAGGAGATGACCCCGCGGTCGTCCGGCGCGGGCCGGTCGGCAACCGCCGAGAGCGCCGCCTGGCTGGTATCGACCGACCCGCCCATCCGGCCGCGCATGTCGTAGTCGAAGGGCTGCGAGCAGGCGCCGAGCGCGGCAACCAGCACCAGCGGCGCGCCAAGGCGCAGGGAACGGGGGCGGTAAAGACGGTCCATCTCGATATCCTCAGATGCGCCCCTTGTCTCCGGGACGTCACGGCAACCCTGCCGGTTACGGGCCTAGCTGTCCTTGGCCAACCCTTCCACCAGCGGTACGAAACGCACGGGGCGCAGCTCGTCATAGTCATAGCCCTGATCGGTGCGCGTGACGCGGATCAGATGCTGGACGGCGTCGGACTGCCCCACCGGCACAACCATGATACCGCCAATCCGAAGCTGGGCCAAGAGCGGGCCCGGCGGGTCTTCGGCGGCGGCGGTGACAAGAATGCGATCAAACGGCGCCTGATCGGGCAGGCCGAAGCTGCCATCGGCGGTGAAGGCGGTGATGTTCACCAGATCCAGCGCCTCGAAGACCGCGCGGGCCTCGGCCACCAGCCGGCGGTGGCGGTCCACCGTATAGACCCGGCGGGCGAGCTGGCTGAGGATCGCCGCCTGATAGCCCGAGCCGGTGCCGATCTCGAGCACCTTCTCGCGGCCCGTGAGCTTCAGCGCCTGGGTCATCAGCCCGACGACCGAGGGCTGCGAGATGGTCTGGCCGCAGGGGATGGGCAGCGGCATGTCCTCATAGGCGCGTTCGGTGAAATAGCCTTTGACAAAGGCGCCGCGGTCGATCTTTTCCATCGCCCTCAGCACGGTCGTGTCGGTCACCCCGTGCGAGCGGAGCGCGAAGAGAAACTGCATCTTGGCTTCGGCGTCGAAGCTCATGCGAAGGCGTCTTTCAGGCTGGCCAGCGCATCATGGGCGGTGAGATCGGCGCGCATGGGCGTCACGGAGATATGGCCGGCGAGATTGGCGTCGGCATCGCTGCCCGGGCTGGCGGCGGCGCGCTGGTCGCCGCCACGGATCCACAGGAAGCGGCGGCCCGAAGGCGACAGATGCGGTTCGGTGGTGAACTGCGTGCCCCGGCGCTTGCCCTGGGGCACAAGCCGGGTGCCCTGGACCTTGGCGGCGGGTAGCGGCGGGAAATTCACGTTCCAGAACAGCCGGTAATCGCCGGGCTCGTCGGGGCGGGCAGCGAGGATCTGGCGGATCACCGCGGCGCCATGGACGGCGGCGGCCTCGAACGGGTTCTCGAGCCCGCGCGTCTCGGGGCCGAGATATTGCGACAGCGCGATGGCCGGCAGACCCTGAAGCGAGGCTTCGAGCGCACCGCCCAGCGTGCCGGAATAAAGCGTGTTCTCGGCGGAATTGTTGCCCCGGTTGACACCGGAGAGGACCAGATCCGGCGGCGCGTCCTTCATCACGTCATGCAGACCGGCAAGCACGCAATCGGCGGGGCTGCCTTCGGCGGCCCAGCGGCGCGGGCCCATCTCGGCGATCATCATCGGGTGGGTGTAGCTGATGCAATGCGCGACGCCCGATTGCTCGAAGGCGGGGGCCACGGTCCAGACCTCGCCTTCCGGTCCCGCGATCTCGGTGGCGATGGCTTCGAGAACCGCCAGCCCGGGAGCGTTGATCCCGTCGTCATTGGTGATGAGAATGCGCATGAAAGCCCCTGTCTTTCCGCCTGAATAGGGAAAGTGGCGGCGCGGGGCAAGCGGCGGAGGCCGGTTGCGGCGCCGGCCCCGCCGCGGAAGGCGGCAAGGGCCGGTTTTTGAGTATTTATCGGAAAGATGAAAGGGCTGCCGGGCCCCCTGGCGGGATCAGCCCAGGCCGATCTCGTCGAGCAGCCGTTTCGCCTCGTCGAAGGGGCTGGCCAGCGCGGTCTTGTCCTCGCCGGGATGAAAGCGCATGCGGGTCGCGGTGTTCATCGGCTTCGGCGCGAGGATGTGGACGCGGGGGCCGGTCTTGACGCTTTCCGCCTGCCAGCTTCGCGCCAGCGCGATCTGCGCGGCTTTGGTGCTGCCGTAATGGGCGTAGAATTTCTCGCCCGCATGCGGGTCGTCGAAGAAGAGCGCTTGACCCTGCTCGCCGAGCAGCGGTGCCATATAGGGGATGAGATGGCCCATCGGCGTCAGGTTGACGGCGATGGAGCGGTCCCAGTCCTTGGAATCCATGTGGCTTGCGGGGGCCAGCGGCGCGGCGTGGATCGCCGTGTGCACCCAGAGCGCGGCGCCGCCCCAGCGGTCGTGGATGGCGCGGCAAAGCTGGGCCATGGCCTCGGGCTTGGTGATGTCCATGGGGGCCAGCGTGGCGTTGCCGCCGCGGGCCTTGATACGGTCGTCGAGCTCTTCGAGCGCCCCCACGGTGCGGGCGACGGCAACGACATGGAAGCGGGGCGCAAGCGCCTCGGCCAGGGCGAAGCCCAGGCCGCGCGAGGCGCCGGTCACAATGGCGATCTGATCGGTCATGTCCGCCCCCTTGGCCCGCCGCGCGGGCTTTGTCAACGTGTCGCCGGCAGCTCCAGCCATTGCGCCGCGCCGCCGCGCGCCAGCGCGATGCGCGTGGCGTCGATCGCCACGACCTGCTGGCCTTGCACCCGGTCGCCGACCGCGACGGTCTCGGTGCGCCCGCCGGGCAGGCGGATGAGCGCCTCGGGCGCGCTTTCGGTGCCGAAGATGCCGAGCAGCAGCGGGCCGCGATTGGGGATCTTCGCCGATTGGGTCGCGCTTTCGGCGACGTTCTGAGGGGTTTGGGATTGAGCCATGATGGCGCTGTATCTCTCGCGTTGTTGTCAGACGCGGGCAGATACAGGCCGTATGGAGGATAAAAAAGACCGGTGCCTGTCACGCCGCCGTGAGAGGCTTTGTCATGCGCGGGCCGCCGCCGCCGGAGCGGCGGAAGCGCGCTTATTCGGCGGCGGTCTTGAGCTTGAAGCCCTTCTCGATCATGTCCGCGGGTTCCACCGGGTATTCGCCCGAGAAGCAGGCGTCGCAATATTGCGGCGCCTTGTCGTCGCGGCCGTTCGCCTCGCCCACGGCGCGGTAGAGCCCGTCGAGCGAGATGAATTTCAGCGAATCGACGCCCAGATGCGCGCACATCTCGTCCTCGGACATGGTGGCGGCCAGCAGCTTTTCGCGCTGCGGCGTATCGACGCCGTAGAAACAGGGCCAGGCGGTGGGGGGCGACGCGATGCGGAAATGCACCTCCGCCGCGCCCGCGTCGAGGATCATTTCCTTGATCTTGCGCGAGGTGGTGCCGCGCACCACCGAATCGTCCACCAGGATCACCCGCTTGCCCCGGATCAGCGCCCGGTTGACGTTGAGCTTGAGCCGCACGCCCATGTTGCGGATCTGCTCGGTGGGTTCGATGAAGGTGCGGCCCATATACTGGTTGCGGATGATGCCCATGCCATAGGGAATGCCGCTTTCATGCGCATAACCGATGGCCGCCGGGGTGCCGCTGTCGGGCACCGGGCAGACCAGATCGGCCTCGACCGGCGCTTCGCGGGCCAGTTCCACGCCGATCTGGCGGCGGGTCTCATAGACCGAGCGGCCGCCGATGATCGAATCGGGGCGCGAGAAATAGACGTGTTCGAAGATGCAGAAGCGCGATTTGCGGGCGCGGAAGGGGCGGGTGCTTTCCACCTTGTCGCCCGAGATCACGACCATCTCGCCCGGCTCGATCTCGCGCACGAATTCGGCGCCGATGATGTCGAGCGCGCAGGTTTCCGAGCTTAGGCACCAGCCGTCGCCGACGCGGCCCAGCACCAGCGGGCGCACGCCGAGCGCGTCGCGCACGCCGATGAGCTTGGTGCGGGTCATGGCCACGACGCTGAAGGCGCCCTCGACCCTGCGCAGCGCGTCTTCCATGCGCGAGGGGATGTCGCGCTGAAGCGACCGGGCCATCAGATGGATGATGCACTCGCTGTCCGACGAGCTTTGGAAGATCGAGCCGCGCTCGATCAGCTCGCGGCGCAGCGCCTCGGCATTGGTGATGTTGCCGTTATGGGCGATGGCGGCGCCGCCCATCGAGAACTCGCCGAAGAAGGGTTGCACGTCGCGGATGGCGGCGCCCTTCGATCCGGCGGTGGAATAGCGCACATGGCCGATGGCCAGCGCCCCGGGCAGGGTTTCCATCAGCGATTGTTTGGTGAAATTGTCGCGCACATAGCCGAAGCGGCGGGCGGAGTTGAAGCCTTCGCCGGGCGCGTAGGAGACGATGCCGCCGGCTTCCTGGCCGCGGTGTTGCAGCGCGTGCAGCCCGAGGGCTACGAAATTCGCGGCATCGGTCACACCGATGACACCGAAGATCCCGCATTCTTCATGCAGTGTGTCCCCCTCGATTGCGTCGAAATCGAAGGGATGGGCGGGTGGCATCTGGCGCTCGGACAAGGGCAGCTCCGAATCCGGTATTGGGGTGTGGCCCCCTCATACTGGCATGAAGAGGACATGTCACGGAAGGATCACATTTCGGCGCTGCAATGCGGCAATGCAAGAGGGTTGTGCAAAAGAGCGCAACTTTACCGGACAAAATGGACAAACTGGACATTTTGGACTATATGAAAGGCGACCAAGGAGCCCCCATGTCCGAGAAATCCCAGGCTCTGCCGCCCGCCGAGTTTCAGATGATCGACCACGACAGCCTTTATCAAGGGTTGCTCGCGCGCAACCCGGGGCTGGATCCGGCGGTTGCCGAGGCGATTGTCACGGCGATGAGCCAGTCGGGCGCGGCGGTCGCGCGGGCCACGGTCGGGATGTGGAGCGGGGTGCGGGCGTTCGACACGCAGGTCACGGTATTCCCGGGGCAGGGGTATGCGCAGGGGTATTCCCCGGTTGGCGCCAGGCCCGACGAGGGCCTTTTCGACGCTGCTTTAGAACAGGAGGTCGAAACCCTGACCGGGCGCCCGCTGCCGGCGGCGGTGGCGCCCGAGGAAACCCTCCGGCGGCTGTCGCCGCTGATGCGCGCGCGCGACATGGAAAGCTGGGCGGGGCCGGTTCTGGGGCCGAGTGCCGCGGCGGAGTTTTTGGGGATCGGACGATCGACGCTCGATGCGTGGCGCAAGGAGGGGAAGATCATCGCGCTGCCCAAGGGCAAGCGCGCGCATGTGATCCCGATGGCGCAGTTTCCGGACGGACGCCCGATGCCCGGGCTCGACGGGGTGCTTGCCGCAGCGGGCGGCAATGCCGGTGTCGCCTGGGAATGGCTGTGCCAGCCGCATCTGGATTTCGGCGACCGTCCGCCGCTTGAGGCACTGCGGGTCGGCGCGGTCGCGATGGTGACGACCGCCGCGCGGCGCAGCCTCGGCTGACGGGGCGGGTGGTGCTCGATCCGGCGGCGGTGGGGCTTGCGTTGCAGCGGGTGTCGCTGTTGCGCTGGCGTCGGGTCTATGCCGGCGCCTATCACGACATGCCGCTGGGCGCGGGCTATGGCGACACGCGCTTCTCTTCGCCGCGCCAGGGCTTTCGCGTCATCTACGCCGCCGAGGACACCGCGACCGGCATCGCGGAAACCATCGTGCGGGACCGGTTCGAACGGGTCGCGCGCCGCAACCGGGTGCTCCGCCTCGGCGAACTGGCGCGCTGGTCCGTCGCCGAGATCGGCACCGGCGCGCCGCTGATGGTGCTCGATCTGGTCGATGTGTCGCCCTTCCTGCTGGGGATCGACACCGACACGCTTGGTGCGCGGGCGCATGACGCGGGGCAGGTGTTTTCGCAGATGCTGCACGACCAGTTTCCCGAGATCGCGGGGATCAAGTACCGCAGCCGCCTGACCGGGCGGCTGTGCATGGTGATCTACGAGCGCGCCTTCCCGGCGCTGCGCTGCCCCGCCCATATGCGCCTGCTGGAGCATCCCGACCTGGCGGCGCATCTGCGCGCGCTGCATATCGAGATCGACCCCGAGGACGCGCTCTAGACGCTTATTCCGCCGCGTCCCAGTCGAGGCGGATGTCGTGGCTGTAGCGGTAGGCTTCGGGCAGGGTCGGCGCGGTGGCCTCGTCGATAAAGGCATGCACATTGGCCGGCGGCGTCACCGTCGCGTCGCGCCCGAACAGAAAGCTCTGCTCGCCGACGATCACCCGATAGGCCTTGTCCAGCGTCAGCGCCCGCGCGCGGGTGGGGGCGATGAGGCTGTGCACATCCTGGCCCGCGAGCTTGGCGGGATCGACCTTGCCGTCGGTGAACCAGTTCGCCAGCATCTCGGTGTTCGAGCGGAACTCGTCGCCGCCGCCCGCGCGGTCGAGATAGAGCGCGATCTCGCCCATCTCTTCGCCGAGATTGGGGGCGTCGGGCATGCCGTGCAGGTCGATATAGCCCCAGCCTTCGGCACCCTTCGCCTTGCGTGGAAAGGCCCAGGTCTGGTCGATATTGGCGCCCACCGTGGCGTGGCAGCCGCGGCAGAAGAAGGTCTCTTCGCGGGTCTGTGGCCGCAGGGCGCCATCGGCATCCTCGATGAAGGCTTGCAGCGTCCAGCCAAAGCCGTTGTCCATGCCCCGGTCCCCGAGGCTGATATAGCGCGGCAGGTTCTCGTCGGCCTTTTCCTGCAATTCATTGCCATAGCGCGATCGGAGCTGCGGGATGTCGAGCATCCGGCTCTTGACCATATAGCGCAGCTCTTTCATGCGCGGCGGTGTGACGATCGCGTCGCCCTCGACGCCGACATAGCGCACGGAATGCAGGAACTCGGTGCCCTCGGGATACATCATGCGGGTCAGCGGTTCGCCCGAGGCGCCGCCCAGATAGCTGTCGCGGCGCGCGATCCAGGTCACCGGGCCCAGCGTGCCGTCGCCGTCCAGATCGGCACCGATCCGCGCCTCGTCCACCTCCGGCAGCGTCACGTCGTCGAGATCCTGAAAGGCGATTTCCAGCAGTGCGAGATTGGCCATGTAGATGTCGCGGCTTTCCTGCCCGGCGGCATCCTGACGGAAGGCGGCGGGCAGGCGGATCAGCACATCGTCGGTCGAGCCGTTGGTGGGCCAGAAGGTCGAGGGCTGCGGTTTGTAATTGAAGGCGACCCAGCCCGAACCGTCCCGGGCAAAGCCCGTCTCGTCGAAAGCCGCAGCGCCCAGGTGATATTCGGCGAGATCGGGAATCCAGCCTTCGAACCCCGTATCCTCCAGCCGTCCGGCGAGGTCGGAGTAATTCTCCGTTTCGATCCAGGCGAGGATTTCGGCATCGGAGATTGCCGCTACCTCGGCCGAGCGGTCGAGGAAGAGGTTCACATGGTGGTTGGTCATGCCGGCGTCGGAAAACGCATAGCTTTCCTGCAACGCGCCATCCTGCATGAAATTCGGCCGGTCGGCCTCGGAATTGTACTGGTGGCAGACATAGCAGGGATTATGCCGCCCCTCGATCTTGGTATAGCACTGCGGCGGGATCGGCGCTTCGGGATTGTAGAGGCGGCCGGCCTCGGCCATGTCCTGCGCGGCGGGCCGCAGGCGCATGTAGTCTTCGGTTCCCATCCGGCTCAGATCCTCGGCGGCAAGGGCGCTGGCGGAGGAGAGCAGGGAGATCAGCAGGGCAGGGCGGAGCATTCGGGTCACCATCGGTCGGGGAGAGGCGGACGGCAGGTGGCTGGCGGTCGGGCTGGCGGCTGCGGCGCGGGCTCTGACAAAAGGAAAGAGGGGCCGCGCAAGGCGGCCCCTCGGTCATATCCTGGGACGGGCCGCTTACATCGCGGCGGATTTCCACAGCCACATGGCGTTGTTCTCGTGGTTGCCGGTGTCCTCGCCGATCAGCACGGAACCGTCATTGCGCACCACGATATTGTCGGGGTTCGACACCGCATCCAGCGCGCAGGCGTTGGTTTCGGCGTTCTTGTCGTAGGGGCCGCCGGCGACGACCGGGGTCATCGCGGTGATGTTGTAGGCCGCGTCGAAGGGCATCTGGTAGACGATGCCGCATTTGTTCTCGGTGACCTGAATGTCGCCCTTGTCGTCGGCCATGCCCTTGGCGACTTCCGACATCGCCATATAGGCATAGGGGACCGACCCGTCGGCGGCGCCGGCAAGGTTGATGTTCACGCCTTCCATCTTGCGGAACTCGGCGGTCGCGCCCTTGGCCGCGGCGGCCTTGCGGCTTTCGAGGAAGGCCACGCGGTTGTCGGCGGCGGTGCCGGCAGCCCAGGCGGCAACCTCGTCGTCGGAGATGTAGGAGGTTGCGCCCTCTTTGTAATCCTCCGCGGTCACGGCGTCATACTCGGCGATCCAGCCTTCGATCTCGGCGTTGCTGGCATGGGCCAGCTCGATCCACTCGATGTCGAAACCGGTGGTGGCGCTGTCGGCCCCCGAGGCGCCTTTCTGGGTCATCTTGGCGGCGTAGAGCGTGCCGGCCGACAGATCGCCGGCGGTGTCGGCGACGAATTTGAAGAACACCACATTGGTGCCGTCATCCGACAGATACACGGTCTTCCGGTCGGGCATCACCACCGAGTTCTCGTGGCTGTAACGGCCCAGAGCGGTCATCTTGACCGGCGTGGCGGTGCCGGCGGGATCGGTGATCTCGACGATATAGCCGTAACGGTAGGGGTTCGGGAACTTGCCCACATACGAGGCCAGCGCTTCCTGGTCGCCATGGTACTCATAGCCCGGGTTGTTCCAGTCGGCGGTGTCGTCGAAATAGAGCTCTTCCGAGGTCAGCGGCGTGTTCCAGGGCGACACGGTGCCGAAGCAGTTCACCCAGGTGCCCTGAACGGCAGAGAAATCGACCATGGTGGCGTCGGCTTCGTCGACACTGTAGCTGCCATCGGCGGCGCGGGTCAGCTTGACGCGCGACATGCCGCCGGGACGGTCTTCCCAGTTCGAGAAGAGATAGCCCTCGTTGTCGCCGGTGGCGATGAAGCCGTTGAAGTCGGGGTCGTTCGAGGTCTTGATGACGCCGCCCTTGCCGGCGATCACGCCCATCTTCTCGAAATCGCCCTCTTGAACCAGGATCTGGTAGGCGCCCAGCGAGGTCTTGACGAGCTTCATGTCGTCGCCTTCCGGCACCGACAGCGCGGCGGCGTCGAAATCGGCATTGGCCACAACACCCACGGTCGCCTTGGCGAAATCGGTGCCGATGTCGTCGGAAGGGTGCTGCACGTTGAAGAACAGATCGTCGCCCTGCAGGAACATGCCGGTGATCTCGCCGCCGACCGGAACGGTGGCAACGCGTTTGATCTCCTGCGCCATGGCGGCGGAGGTCAGGCAGGTGGTCGCTGCGAGCGCGAGAAGCGCTTTCGTGGCTTTCATGGGAATCTCCTGAGGTCAGGGTTGCGGTCGTCCGCCGGGCTAGACCTGTTCTGTGACGGTTCGGCGACGGTTTTGTAACGGCTGCATCAATCCGGCGCGTGCCGCCGGGGCAGGGTGTCGCAGATGAAAAAGCGCGCGCGGAAGATCCGCGCGCGCCGTCTGAACCTGGAGAAGTGTTGCGGGCGGGTGCCGCTCAGGCGTCGTTTGCGCCCGGTGCGTGGCAAACCGCCACAAGCTGTTCGTATTGCCGGGTGATCCAGCCCAGAGCCGCCTCGGGATCCTGTTCCTCGATGCGGTCGGTGAAGCGCGAGAAGATCGCCGCCGAGCGGGAATCATCGACCATCGGAATGTCCTGGGCGGTGATCACCGTGTCATAGACGAAGAAGGCGATGGCCACGAGCAGCACGCCGCGCGCCACGCCGAAGAGAAAGCCGAGCCCCTGGTCGAGCCCGCCAAGCGCCGAGCGCTGGATCAGGCTGGAGAAGACCGGGGTGAAAAGCGAGGTGACCACCAGCGCCAGCGCCAGCACGGCGGCAAAGGCGGCGATCAGCGACAGCTCGCAGCTATCGGTGAGGAATTCGCCGATGACCGGCACTTCCTTGACCAGCGGCTGCACCTGCGGGGCAAAGACATAGGCGAGGAAGGCCGCGGCGATCCATCCGGCGATGGCCAGCGACTCGCGCACGAAGCCGCGCGAATAGGCCAGCAGCGCCGACAGCACGATGACGACGGCGACCACGCCATCCACGATAGTGAAACCTTCCATCCGATCCCGTCCCTTGTCGACCCTGTCTGCCCGCGCGCCTCAGCCGGCGCCAAAGACCTCTCCCACCACGGCGGCCAGATCCGCCATTTCGGTGAGCGTCATCCCGTTCCCCTTGGCTTTTCCGCCCCGAGGCAGGATGGCCGTGGAGAAACCAAGTTTTTGCGCCTCTTTCAACCGGTTTTCGGTCTGTCCCACCGGACGTAAGGCGCCAGAGAGGCTGATTTCGCCGAAAACCACCGTTTCGGGCGGCAATGCCACATCTTCCCGCGCCGACAAAAGTGCTGCCGCCACCGCCAGATCGGCGGCGGGTTCGCTGACCTTCATGCCGCCCGCGACATTGAGATAGACATCGAGCCCGGCAAAGGGGATGCCGCAGCGCGCCTCCAGAACGGCGAGGATCATCGCCAGACGCCCGCCGTCCCAGCCCACCACGGTGCGGCGCGGCTGCGCCTGCGGCGTGGGGGCGACCAGCGCCTGGAATTCCACCAGCACCGGCCGCGTGCCCTCGATCCCGGCAAAGACCACCGATCCGGTGGCCGGGGTGCCGCGCTCCGACAGAAACAGCGCCGAGGGGTTGCCGACCTCGGCCAGCCCGGCCCCGGTCATCTCGAAGACGCCGATCTCGTCGGCGGGGCCGAAGCGGTTCTTGACGCTTCGAAGGATGCGGAACTGATGGCCGCGCTCGCCCTCGAAATAGAGCACCGTGTCGACCATATGCTCGACCACGCGGGGCCCGGCGATCTGGCCGTCCTTGGTGACATGTCCCACCATGATGACGCTGGTATTCCGCTTCTTGGCAAAGCTCGTCAGCTCATGGGCGGCGGCGCGCACCTGGCCCACCGAGCCGGGGGCCGAGCCCACATTGTCGGCCCACATGGTCTGGATCGAATCGACGATGGCGAGCGCGGGCTTTTCCTGCTCCAGCGTGGTGAGGATATCGCGCAGATTGGTCTCGGCGGCGAGCTTCACCGGCGCCTGTGTCAGATCCAGCCGCTGGGCGCGCATGCGCACCTGGGCGCTGGCCTCCTCGCCGCTGGCATAGATCACCTTGAGCCCGGTATTGGCAAAGGCCGCCGCCGCCTGCAAGAGCAGCGTCGATTTGCCGATGCCGGGATCGCCGCCCACAAGGATGGCCGAGCCCGGCACCAGCCCGCCGCCCAGCACCCGGTCGAGCTCGCCGATGCCGCAGGCGGTGCGCGGCGGCGGCGCCTCGGGATGGCTGAGATCGGTGAGCTTGGCGGCGCGGCCCTTGGCATTGCCCAGCGTCTTGCCCGTGGGCCCCTCCGAGAGCGGCGCCTCCTCGACGATGGTGTTCCATTCCCCGCAGGCTTCGCAGCGCCCCGACCATTTCGAGGTGCTGTTGCCGCAGGACTGACAGACAAAACTGGAGGAAGCGCGCGCCATATCCGCCTTCTAGGCCCAGCCCTGCGGCAGGCGCAAGCATCCGGCTTTCATCTTTCCACAAATACGCCCGCCGGAGGCCGGCCGGACGCACCCGCCCGTTCCGCCGCTTGGGAAGAGGCGCCGCCTATTCCGCCGCGCGGCGCGACAGCATGGCGACGATCCGGTCGTCCTGCGGCGCCTCGTCGGCCTCGAACCCTTCCGGACCGCTCACCCAGCCCGAGGCCTCCTCGGCTTCGGGGCGCGAGTCTTCGGGCAGGATCTCGGGCAGGATCTCCTCGAGCTCCTCGCAAAGCCGCGCAAGCTGCGCCTCGGCCACATCCTCTTCCAGCGACACGCGCATATGCCATTGCCGCATTTCGGCGGCGATGGCCTTGGCCTCGTCCAGCCGCTCGTTGAAATCCTCGATCTCCTGTTGCCTTGCGGTCAGGAAATCGCGGGCGCGCTGGATGTTGCTGCCGGAATAGGTCTGCGCCAGCTCGCGCGAGATGTGGCTCATCTGCGCCGCCACCTCGAGCACCGAAGGCTCCAGATCGCCGAGGTCGGGATGGTCGCGCAGGAAGGCGATGCGCTCGCGCACCGAGTCGAATTCCGAGGACAGGGTGAACACGCCTTCGCGGTCGGCGCGATGGGCGGCGGCATAGGCGCGGGCCACATCCTTCATGCCGATGTGAAAGCGCCGGTGCGAATTCTCCAGCGCCATCATGCGCGCATTGGCGGGCAGGAAGAACATCAGCCCGACCGCCAGCGCGCAGAACGTGAGCTGCACATAGATCCCGGCTTCGGGCACGCGGGTCTCGCCGAATTGCAACGGCAGGGTGAGCCAGGGTGCATAGCCCAGGAGACAGGCGAGCGAATAGGCGGCCAGCCCCAGCCCCAGAGAAATCACCAGCAGGAAGGCCAGCCGCTGCATGAAAAATTGCACGAGCAGGCCCGTCGCGCGCAAATGCGTCATCATCGAAAAGCCCCCCGGCAAATCACTCTGATCGAACAGATAGTGGCAAGAATATGCCGAAGGGGGCGGTTCTTCCTAGACTTTTTTGAGCGGGTGGTCCGCGGGACCGGTCGCGCGGGACAATCCTTCGCGAATCAACGCTCTGTTTCCGTCAGCGCATCAATGCCGTCGCGCCTCTGCCAGCGAGACGAGCAGCGAGGCCAGAATGCAGCCGGTGAAGAGGTAGAGGCCCCAGGCGGTTTCGATCCGACCGACCCCGATCCCCTTGGCAAGCGTGATATAGAGCGCGATCAGGAAGATGTCGGCCATGGCGAGCTTGCCGAGGAGGCCGAGCGCCGGCAGGGCGCGGCGGTCGAGCAGGCCGAATTGCAGCAGGCTCAGGCCCAGGGTCTTGAGCCAGGGGGCAAAGAGCGCAAAGACGGTCACGACGAGGGCGAGAAAGACGTCGCTGCCCCAGAGCGCCTGAAGCCCGGTCAGCACGCTGATTTCCGACATGCCGAAGAGCGGCAGCAGGCCGGCGCGCAGCAGCGGCGCCGACCAGGCGATCGGGTAGAGCAGCAGCAGGGCGAGATTGACGGCTTTCAGCATGGCACCGGAGCTTGCGACGTTCCGGAGGCGCGGGGGCGAGGGGGTTCCACCCCCTCGCGCTCCCCCAGGCACGGCCAGGCCGGACGGGGGGCGTTCACAGGATCAGCGTCGCGACCCAGAGCCCGGCCAGGATCCAGAGCAGCGCGATATGGGCGAAGTCGATCCCGCGCGCGCGGGTGCCGGGCAGATAGGCGCTGAGCGCGAGGAAGAGCGAGGGCAGGAGCAGCGGCAGCATGCCGTTGCCGAGCGTCATGAAGCGGTTTGCGGCGGCCACCGCCGGGCCGGCGGCCCCGGCCAGCGGTGCGAGCAGCGCCGCGGCGCCCGTCAGCGCCAGCAGAAGCGCGGCGAGCGCGGCCAGCCGCGCGGGGCCAGCGGCGCGGATCACCCGCGCCAGCGCCAGGGCGGCGACCAGTTCGAGGAAGACGAACCGCTTGAAGACCAGGAAGGCGAGCAGGACGGGGCCGGGTTCGAACATGGCGGGGCCTCTATCTCACGGCGGCGATCGGGCCCTCGGCGCGCCCGTGGATGAACTGTTGCAGATAGGGATCTTCCGCCGCATCCATCTGCGCCACGGGCCCCGTCCACTTGATCACCCCGTCATGCAGCATCGCCACATGGTCCGCAATGGCGCGCACCGAGGACATGTCATGGGTGATGGTCATCGCCGTCGCGCCCATTTCGGTGACGATCTCGCGGATGAGATCGTTGATGACCCCGGCCATGATCGGGTCGAGTCCGGTGGTGGGCTCGTCGAAGAAGATGATCTCGGGGTCGGCGGCGATGGCGCGCGCGAGGCCGACGCGTTTCTGCATGCCGCCCGAAAGCTCTGCGGGGAAGGCGTCGGCCACATCCGGGGTGAGCCCGACGCGGCGCAGTTTCTCGATGGCGATCTCGCGCGCCTCCGCCCTGGGGCGCTTCAGCGCGCCGCGCAGCAGGCGGAAGGCGACATTCTGCCAGACCGGCAGCGAGTCGAAGAGCGCGCCGCCCTGGAACAGCATGCCGAAGCGGGCGAGAAAGGCGTCGCGGTCGCCCTCGTGCACATCGCTGCCATCGACGGTGATGGTGCCCGCGTCGGGCTCGACCAGCCCGAGGATGCATTTCAGCGTGACGGATTTGCCGGTGCCGGAGCCGCCGATGATCACCATGGAGGTGCCGCGCGGGACGGTCAGGTCGACATGGCGCAGGACGGTCTTCGGGCCGAAGGATTTTTGCACGCCGGTGAGGGTGATCATGGCGCATCTCCTCGGGCCTTGGCGCCTGCGGCACGGGCGGCGGTGCGTATTTGGAAAGAGAAGAAGGGCAGGGTGCGGGGCGGGTGGGTCATACCGAGAAGAACACCCCCGTGAGCAGGAAGTTCGCGGCGAGGATCAGCACGGCGGCGGCCTCGACCGAGCTTTTGGTGGCGCGGCCCACGCCCTGCGCGCCGCGGCCCGAATGCATGCCGTAATAGCAGCCCATGAGCGCGGCGATGCCGCCGAAGGCGCAGCCCTTGACCAGCGAGGAGATCACGTCGAGCGGTTCGAGGAAATCGACGGTGTTCTTGAGATAGCTCGCCGGGTTGAAGCCCAGCGAGCCGGTGCCGACGAAATAGCCGCCGAAAATGCCGATGATGTCGCCGATTCCCACCAGCAGCGGCACCACGATCAGCGCCGCCAGCAGGCGCGGCGCGGTGAGATATTTCATCGGATGGGTGGAGAGCGTCACCAGCGCGTCGATCTGTTCGGTCACCTTCATGGTGGCGATCTCGGCGGCGATGGAGGAGGTGACGCGGGCGGCGATCATCAGCCCCACCAGCACCGGGCCCAGCTCGCGCACCATGCCGATGGCGACGATCTGCGGCACCACCGCCTCGGCGTTGAAGCGGGCGCCGCCGGAATAGATCTGTAGCGCCAGCGCGCCGCCGGTGAAGACCGCCGTCAGCCCCACCACGGGCAGCGACAGCCAGCCGATCTGCAAGAGCGCCTGCAGGAATTCGCGCCCGTAGAAGGGTGGGCGCAGGATATGGGAAAGCGCGTCGCCCGCGAAAAGCGCCACCCGCCCCACGGCGGCGAGAAAGCCCAGCACCGTGCGGCCGAGCAGCGCGAGAGGGGCGGCGGGGCTCATGCGCCCGTGTAGCTGCGGGCGTAGCGGCTCCCGAGGGAGGTGAGGATTTCGTAGCCGATGGTGCCCACCGCGTCGGCGACCGTGTCGATGCCCTGATGCGGGCCCAGCAGTTCGAGATGCTCGGGCACCTGCTTGACTGCCGTCACATCCACGGTGATCAGGTCCATGGAGACGCGGCCGAGGATCTTGCAGCGGATCTCGCCGGCCCAGAGCGACCCCTTGGGAGCCAGCGCGCGGTGGATGCCATCGGCATAGCCCGCGGCGACGGTGGCGACGCGGGTCGGCACCCGCGCAACGAAGGCATTGCCATAGCCCACCGCCTCGCCGGGGGCCACGTCGCGGATCTGGATCACCGGCAGCGTCAAGGTGACGACCGGGCTGGCCTCGACGAAGGGCAGGCCGCCATAGATCCCGACGCCGGGGCGGGTCACCTCGAAATGATAGTCCGGGCCCAGCAGGATTCCGCCGGTCGCCGAGAGCGAGCGCGGCACGTCGATGCCGTCGGTCATGGCGCGGAAGCTGCGGAGCTGGAAATCGTTCATGCCGTGCTCGCGCTCGTCGGCACAGGCCAGATGCGACATGAGCAGCACCGGCTTCTGCGCCAGGGCGATGTCGCGCAGCGCCGACCATTCGGCGGGCTCCATGCCCAGACGGTTCATGCCGCTGTCGAGCTGGATGCCGAAGGGATGGCCGGGCAGCGCCTCGACATGGCGCAGCATCTGGTCGATGGAGTTGATCATCGGCGTCAGCCGGTGATCGCGCAGCACCGCCGCATCGCCGTCCATATGGCCGGAAAAGACGCAGATCTCGGGGCCGGGCCCCAGCGCGCGGCGCACCGCGATGCCTTCCTCGGCGGCGGCGACGAAAAAGCGCCTTGCGCCTTCGGCGGCCAGCGCCGGCACGACCCGCTCGACGCCGAGCCCATAGGCGTTGGCCTTGACGACGGCGCCGGCCTCGCCGGTGGTGAGTTGGGCGAGCGCGCGCCAGTTGGCGCGGATCGCGGCGAGGTCGATGGTGAGCTGTGCCTGTGCCATGTCCTGCTTGAAAGCCAAGCCCGCAGGGGCGTCAAGGGGGAAAGACGCCGCGCGGCGGCTCAGTAGCCTTCGCCGTCCTGCTGCCAGGGTTTCACCAGGTTGCCGAAGCGGGTGAACTGGCTTTCGAAGGAGAGTTCCACGGTGCCGATGGGGCCGTGACGCTGCTTGCCGATGATCACCTCGGCCTTGCCGTGCAGGCGGCTCATGCGCTCCTGCCAGGCGGCCATCTCGTCGAGCCGGTCGTCGGAGGGTTTCTCGCGCTCGACGTAATATTCCTCGCGGAAGACGAACATCACCACGTCGGCATCCTGTTCGATCGAGCCCGATTCGCGCAGGTCCGAGAGCTGCGGGCGCTTGTCGTCGCGGCTTTCCACCTGACGCGAGAGCTGCGACAGCGCGATCACCGGGATGTTCAGCTCCTTGGCGATGGCCTTGAGCCCCATGGAAATTTCCGCAATCTCCTGCACCCGGTTTTCGGCGGTGCCGCGCAGAAGCTGGAGATAGTCGACGATGATCAGGTCGAGCCCATGGGTCCGCTTGAGCCGCCGCGACCGG
Organism: Salipiger pentaromativorans; assembly: GCF_024721115.1. Taxonomy (GTDB): domain Bacteria; phylum Pseudomonadota; class Alphaproteobacteria; order Rhodobacterales; family Rhodobacteraceae; genus Salipiger; species Salipiger pentaromativorans. The sequence continues at coordinate 136,134 of NZ_JAMDHK010000016.1, forward strand.
GCCGCGACCTGGGAGATCGGCAGGGCGGGCGTGTCGTCGATGAAGAGCGGGCAGGCCTCCAGCTCCTTGGCGGCATCGACGAAGCGGCGGAATTCCTTTTCGTCCATGTCGCCCTGGCGGATCTTGTGGCTGGAGATCTCGGAGGCTTCGGCGAGGATCCGGCTGGCAAGCTGCTCGGCGCTCATTTCGAGCGAGAAGAAGCCCACGACGCCGCCGTCGATGGCGCCCTCGCTGCCGTCGTGTTTCTGCCCGCGCTTGTAGGCCTTGGCGATGTTGAAGGCGATGTTGGTGGCGAGCGAGGTCTTGCCCATCGAGGGGCGCCCGGCGAGGATCAGCAGGTCGGAGGGGTGCAGCCCGCCCAGCTTCTTGTCCATGTCGATGAGGCCGGTGGAGATGCCGGCGAGCCCGCCTTCACGCTGATAGGCCGCGTTGGCGACGTTAACAGCATCCGTTACAGCCCTGAGAAAGCTCTGGAAACCGCCTTCGGTCTGGCCTTGCTCGGCGAGCTTGTAAAGCGCCTGTTCCGCCTCGACGATCTGCTCGCGCGGTTCGGATTTCACATCGACCTTGGAGGCCTTGGCCGAGATGTCGCGCCCCAGCGCGATCAGGTCGCGGCGCACCGCGAGATCGTAGATGATCTGCGCATAGTCGCGCACCGCGAAGCTGGACACGGCGGCACCGGCGAGCCGGGCGAGATAGGCCGGGCCGCCCAGCTCCTTCAGCCCCTCGTCATCCTCCATGAACGCCTTGAGCGTCACGGGCGAGGCAAGATTGTTCTTCGCGATGCGCGCCGCCGCGATCTCGAAGATGCGGGCGTGTACCGGCTCATAGAAGTGATGCGCGCCGAGGATCGCCGCGACCCGGTCGTAAATGTCGTTGTTGGTCAGGATCGCGCCCAGCAATTGCTGCTCGGCCTCGATCGAATGCGGCATGGTCTCCGCCTGTTCGACCTCGACTCCGGCCGGATTGAACACGCTGTGGTCGTTCATTGCTCTGCCCCCATTTTCCCGTCTGTCCCGCGGTTCATGCGTCATAGCCAATGCGCGGGCCGGAACCAATCGGGATAGTTTTGTGGAGAACCGCCGGGAAAAAGCGGTGGAGATCGCGGCACCCCGCCGCGCCTCGGCTCATATCGTAGCAGATTGCGCTGATGCCGCAATATCTGGTTGTGGTGGGGCGATTCGAGCCGGGGTTATCCCCCGGCGCCGGTGAAAATTTACGCGCCGTTTTCCGCCTGCCATTTGCGCGGATCGGCAAGGAACGCCTCGACCGCGCTCAGCGTCTCGGCATCGAACCCGCCGCGCGTCTTGGCCTCGGCCAGAACGTCGTGCCAGGTGCAGAGGTAATGCAGATCGACCCCATGGTCGCCCAGCGTCTTCGTCGTCTCGGGGAAGATGCCGTAATAGAAGATCACCGCCGTATGGGCGCAGGTGGCGCCGGTCTCGCGGATCGCATCGACAAAGCTCAGCTTGCTGCCGCCGTCGGTGGTCAGATCCTCGACCAGCAGCACCCGCTGGCCCTCGGTCATCACGCCCTCGATGCGGGCGTTGCGGCCATGGCCCTTGGGCTTCTTGCGCACATAGGTCATCGGCAGCGCCATGCGCTCGGCCACCATGGCGGCAAAGGGGATGCCGGCGGTCTCGCCGCCCGCGATATTGTCGAAGGCCTCGAAACCCGCGTTGCGCATCACCGTGACGGCGAGGAAATCCATCAGCGTCGAGCGCACGCGCGGGAAGGAGTTCGGCTTGCGGCAGTCGATATAGACCGGCGAGGGCAGGCCGGAGGCCAGCTTGAACGGCGTGCCGTTCTCCATGAAATGCACCGCCCCGATCTCCCAGAGCATCCGCGCGGTCAGCCGGGCCATTTCTTCGGAAGAGGGGTAGGACGAGGGGATCATGGGGCGCACTCCTTAAGGGTTCCGCCCCCTCTAGCGCGGTTTGTCGCCTGCTTGAAGCCCCGCGGTGGCGGTTCGGGCGGAAATGGCAGCGCGCGTTTCGCCCAGGTGCCGGCGCTGCCGGGGCGCCGCTCAGCAGGTGGAATAGGCGTGCGCCCAGAACATCCGGTTCGGCATCGGGTCGTCGATGCGTTTCTGCTTCAGATAGCGGCCGCCCAGCGTATAGGCTTCCATTTCGCCAAAGCGCCGGCATTCCCAGTGCGCGGTCGCCCCCGATTGGGCCTGCGCATGATGCACCAGCTCGTGCAGCAGGATTTCCCGCCACAGCGGGTTCTGATGCGGATCGTCGTAATGCGCGGCGCCCTCGATCGTCGCCGCATCGAGAATGTAGATCGTGCCGTTGGGTCCGTCGGTCACCGCGAAAAGCGCGTTCAGCCGCTCGTCCACACCATCCTCGGGCATCAGGCTGGCAATGCCGTTGTAGAATTCCAGCGTCAGCTCCTGGGGGCTCAGCTCGACCACTGCGGGATGCGGCATCGCCGTCGTGTCGTAATCGCTGTTGCCGGCCACCCAGGCCAGCAAGGCGTCGATCAATGCGTCCATCGGGCCCGTCTCCGGTACAGATCCTCCCGAAGACCAGCCTGCCAGATCTACGACCAAGGTCGCATGAGCGACCCGGCCTGATGATGCTGCATTGCAGCATTTGCCGCTTTTGTGAGCGGCGAGGGGGTGTTTGCCATGGGATTGGGCGGCGCCGGACGCCGCCGCGCCCGGTTCAGGCCACCTGCCAGTGCAACGGGAAGCCGGGATCGAAGACCGTGAGCGGCCCGTCGCCGGTGGCGATCTTATCGGGATAGGTCACCGGCGCGCCCTTGGTCAGCGTCAGGGTCGCCTCGTTCGGCGGCAGCCGGTAGAAGGCCGGACCGTTGAGCGAGGTAAAGCCCTCGAGCCGGTCCAGCGCGCCGGCGCGCTCGAAGACTTCGGCGAGGATAGACATCGTGTTGGTGGCGGTGAAGCAGCCGGCGCAGCCGCAGGCGCTTTCCTTGTTGGGATCGGTATGCGGCGCGCTGTCGGTGCCCAGGAAGAAGCAGCTCTCGCCGCCGGTGGCGGCGGCGACCAGCGCCTGGCGGTGGGTCTCGCGCTTGGCCACGGGCAGGCAGTAGTAATGCGGCTTGATCCCGCCGACGAGGATGTGGTTGCGGTTGATCACCAGGTGATGGGTGGTGATCGTGGCGCCCAGATCGGGCCCGCCGGCACGCGCGTAATCGGCGCCGTCCCTGGTGGTGATATGCTCCATCACCACGCGCAGGCCGGGGGTGGCGCGGCGGATCGGGTCGAGCACCCGGTCGATGAACACCGCCTCGCGGTCGAAGATATCGACCTCCGGATCGACCACCTCGCCATGCACGCATAGCGGGATGCCGCGCTCGGCCATGGTCTCGAGCACGGGGCGCACCTTGTCGAAATCGCGCACGCCCGAGGCGGAGTTGGTGGTGGCGCCCGCCGGGTAGAGCTTGAGCGCGGTGATGAGGCCGGACTCATGCGCCCTGGCCACATCCGCCGGATCGGTGGTCTCGGTCAGATAGAGCGTCATCAGCGGGGTGAAATCGCTGCCTTCGGGCAGGGCGGCAAGGATGCGCGCGCGATAGGCCGCCGCCTCGGCGCCGGTCACCACCGGGGGCACGAGGTTGGGCATGATGATGGCGCGGCCGAAATGCCGGGCGGTCTCGGGGGCGACGGCCTGCAACATGGCGCCATCGCGCAGGTGCAGGTGCCAGTCATCGGGGCGGCGGAGCGTGATCTGGGTCATGGCCGAGCCGATAGCATGCGGCGCGAAGCGGGGCCAGAGGCAAGCGCGCGCCTCCCGCAGCGGCGCCCGGCGGCACCGCCGGCAGGTGAGTATTTATCGGAAAGATGAAAGACAGGCCCGGCTTTCATCTTTCTTCCAATACGCCCGCCGGAGGCATCCGCCGCGGCTCACTCGGCGCTGCGGGTGGCGGTCAGGGCGACGATGACCTCGACCTCGTGGCTGAGCTGGCCGGGGTCGGCCATGTTCGCGCCGATGGCAAAGCCCATCCGGTCGAGCGTGGTGCGCCCCGTCATCTCGGCACGGTCGCCGTCGAGCGTCAGCGTGAAGGGCAGCGACACCGGCAGGTCCACCCCCTTGAGGCTCAGCGTGCCCTCGGCCACATAGCCGTCGGCGACATTCATCAGATCGGCCTGGAAGGTGGCGGTGGGATAGGTTTCGGCGTCGAAGAAATCCGCCCCCATCGCCTGTTTCGTCACCGAGCCGAGGGTCAGCGACGGGATGGCGATCTGCACGGTGACCTCGCCGCTCTTGCCCGGCGCGTCCTGCGGCTCGAACGTGATGGCGGCGGTCCAGTCGGCGAAGCTGCCGGTGACCTCGGAGCCCATCTGCACCAGCGCGATCGACAGCGTCCCCTCCTGCACCTGCCAGTCGCTGGCGGCCGCCTCGAGCGCGGGGGCGTCCGGCGCGCCTTCCTGGGTGAAATAGCCTGCGGCCGCACCGCCGCCGATCACCCCGGCCCAGATCAGCACCGCCAGCGCCAGCGGCGCGGCAAAGCCGGAATGACCGCCCTCGGTGCCGGCAGCGGTGCCGCGCGCCATGCGGGCCAGCGTCGCGTCGCGGTCGAGCACCGTGTGTTTCAGCACCCCCGCGATATGCAGCGCCAGCGCGCCCACCAGCGCCCATTGCGACAGGAAATGCACCGTGGCGGCGGTTTCGGCCACCTGCGGCGAGCTCGGCACGAAGGGCAGGTTCTGTCCGAAGGGCCAGAGGATCGGCGCGAAACCGTCGGTCGCGGCATGTTCGACCCAGCCCGACAGCGGCACGATCACCAGGGCCGCGTAAAGCACCCAGTGGATCGCCTCGGCCAGCAGCGTCTCGCCCTTGCGGTGCGGGTGCAGCGGCACCGGCTTGGGCTGGACCAGCGCCCAGAGAATGCGCAGCAGCGCCAGCAGGAAGAGCGCCACGCCCAGCGTCTTGTGGGCAGAGAACAGCGCGGTCTTGAGTGCGATCTGGTCGGCATCCTGCATCGGTGCCAGATGGGCGATCCATCCCAGCGGGATCATCAGCAGAATGCCGAGCGCGATCAGCCAGTGAAACGCGCGGGCGAGGGGGCCATAGGTCGTGGTCGAATTGGCGAGGGGCATCTTGCGGCTCCTGAGGTTGGGCATGGGGCATGGGCTCCGGCTTTGCCCTACCTAGCGTCGCTGCGGCGCAGCGCAATTGCGAAGCTGCGCACAATAGGCGTGCATGAGCGTTGCGAAAGCGTTACGAGGGCGCTATGGGAGGCGCCCAAACCGCTGGATCACCGCAGAAGATGGGAGGAGCCCCTATGTCCCGAGCATTCATTTTCCCCGGTCAGGGCGCACAGGCCATCGGCATGGGCAAGGCGCTGGCCGAGGCCTATCCGGCAGCGCGCGCCGTTTTCGACGAGGTCGACGCCGCGCTGGGGGAAAACCTCTCTGCGCTGATCTGGGAGGGCGAGGCCGAGACGTTGACGCTGACCGAGAACGCGCAGCCCGCGCTGATGGCTACCTCGATGGCGGCGCTGCGCGCGCTGGAAGCCGAGGGCGTGAGCGTCGGTTCGGCGGCCTTTGTGGCAGGCCATTCGCTGGGCGAGTATTCCGCGCTGACCGCCGCCGGGGCGCTGAGCATCGCCGATGCGGCGCGGCTGCTGCGCACGCGCGGCCGCGCGATGCAGCAGGCGGTGCCGGTGGGCGAGGGCGCCATGGCGGCGCTGCTGGGGCTCGATCTCGCCGCCGCGCGCGAGGTGGCCGAGGCCGCTGCCGCGCCGGGCGAGGTCTGCGCCGCCGCGAATGACAACGATCCGGGTCAGGTGGTGATCTCGGGCAGCAAGGCCGCCGTCGAGCGTGCCGTGGAGCTGGCCAAGGAAAAGGGCGCCAAGCGCGCGGTGATGCTGCCGGTGAGCGCGCCCTTCCATTGTGCGCTGATGGCGCCCGCCGCCGAGGTGATGGCCGAGGCGCTGGCAGGGGTCGAGATCACAGCCCCTTCGGTGCCGCTGGTGGCCAATGTGCGCGCCGCGGCGGTGACCGATCCGGCAGAGATCCGCGCGCTGCTGGTCGAGCAGGTGACGGGCTCTGTCCGCTGGCGGGAATCGGTGGAATACATGGTGGCGCAGGGCGTCACCGAGTTCTGGGAAATCGGCGCGGGCAAGGCGCTTTCGGGCATGGTGCGGCGCATCAACCGCGCCGCCGCCGTGCAGGCGGTGGGCACGCCCGAGGACGTGGCCAAGGTGCTCGAGGCCGCGTCGGTCTGAGCGGCGCCAGGAACGAGGCAGGGAGACTAACGGACATGTTCGATCTTACGGGAAAATGCGCGCTGATCACCGGCGCGTCGGGCGGCATCGGCGGGGCCATCGCCAAGGCGCTGCATGCGGCGGGCGCGACGGTGGGGCTGTCGGGCACCCGCGAAGCGCCGCTTCAGGCGCTGGCGGAAGAGCTGGGCGAGCGCGCCTTCGTGTTGCCCTGCAACCTCTCGGATGCCGAGGCCGTGGCAGCGCTGCCGAAACAGGCGGCCGAGGCCATGGGGGCCGTCGATATTCTGGTGAACAACGCCGGCATCACCCGCGACAACCTCTTCATGCGGATGTCGGACGAGGAATGGCAGTCGGTGATCGACGTGAACCTCACCGCGACCTTCAAGCTCTGCAAGGGGGTGCTGCGCGGCATGATGAAGGCGCGCTGGGGCCGGATCGTGAACATCTCCTCGATCGTGGGGGCCACCGGCAACCCCGGTCAGGGCAACTATGCCGCCGCCAAGGCGGGCATGGTGGGCATGTCCAAGTCGCTCGCCTACGAGGTCGCGACGCGTGGGATCACTGTGAATGCCGTGGCGCCGGGCTTTATCGAGACCGCGATGACCGACAAGCTCAACGACGACCAGAAGGCCGCGATCATGGGCCAGATCCCCGCCGGGCGCATGGGCACGCCCGAGGAAATCGCCGCCGCCGTGCTCTATCTTTCGAGCCCGGAAGCCGCTTATGTGACGGGCACAACGCTGCACGTCAACGGCGGTATGGCGATGCTGTAAGGGCAGCCTGCCAGGGCGGGCGGAAAGCATTTGCCATCCCGCCCCCTTATGGTATAGGCGCGCAAGGAATGAGGCCCGGACGTGCGGTTCTGCCGCGCTGCAAGGCCGGTCCCGGTGCATCCGGGGATGAGCCGCCCGTCACGGGCGCGAGGAGCAGCCACCCCGGTGGGGCAAGGGCAGAACGGGGCCGATGGCCCGGAGAAATGTGAGGACGTTAGAATGAGCGATATTCCTGATCGCGTGCGCAAAATCGTTGTCGAGCATCTCGGCGTGGAAGAAGACAAGGTGACCGAGAGCGCGTCGTTCATCGACGATCTGGGCGCCGACAGCCTCGACACCGTCGAGCTGGTCATGGCCTTCGAAGAAGAGTTCGGCATCGAGATCCCGGACGACGCCGCCGAAACGATCCAGACTTTCGGCGACGCGGTGAAGTTCATCAAGGAAGCGTCGTAAGACGCTTTCCGGACGAACCGGAATATTGCAGCGGCGTCCCTCGGGGCGCCGTTTTGCGTTTTGGGGATGTGGTGCGGGCCGGATGTTCGGGGAGGGGTGGGCAGGATTGCCCACCCTACGGTGTCCGGTCGAGAGAACAGACCGGTGCGTTGCAGTCATATGCAAAGCAAGCCGGGCCCAGCGGCAGCCCGCCGGGACGGGCCGCCGCTGGGCCCGGCGGCCTTCGGCCTTGATTCCGGGCCAGAGGCGCGGGGATTGAGCGCGGTGGCAAGAGATCCGTCACCACGCCCCGCAGCCTCAGCCGTCGAAATCGACCTCTTCGATGATCCGCAGCGCGTCGGCGCGGTGGGCGGCCAGATCCATGAGGTTCACGTCATCCGCCGTGAAGCTGCCCCAGCTCTTGACCAGATCGTCCGCCTCGCTGCCCGGGGCGACGGGGTATTCGAAATTCGCGTGGGCATAGATTTCCTGCGCCTCGGGCGAGGTCAGGAATTCCATCATTTTCAGGGCGTTTTCGCGGTTCGGGGCCGCTTTGGTCATCGCCACGCCCGAGATGTTCTCATGCGTGCCGCCGCCCTCGAAGACCGGGAACAGCACATTGACCGATTCCGCCCAGGCCACCTGTTCGGGGTCGTTCAGCATCTCGCCCATATAATAGGTGTTGCCGAGCGCGATGTCGCACTCTCCCGACCAGATCGCCTTGACCTGGGCGCGGTCGTTGCCCTGCGGCTTGCGCGCCAGATTGGCCTTGAGCCCTTCGAGCCAGGCTTTCGTCGCCTCTTCCCCGTGATGGTAGAGATAGGCTGCGGTCAGCGCGACATTATACGGGTGCGTGCCCGAGCGGGTGCAGAGCCGCCCCTGCCATTTCGGATCGGTGAGATCCTCATAGGTGGTTACCTCGGAGGGATCGACGCGGTCCTTGGAGGCATAGATGATGCGTGCCCGGGTGGTCAGCCCGTACCATTCCCCGCCCGGATCGCGATATTGCGCCGGCACGTTCTCGTCCAGCACCGGGCTTTCCACCTTCTGTGTCACGCCGGCCTGTACGATCGCCGCCAGGCGGGCGATGTCCACGGTGAACACCAGATCGGCGGGCGAGCGGTCGCCCTCGGCCTGCAGCCGCTCCACCAGCCCGCTGCTGAGATAGGCGACATTGACCTCGATCCCGGTCGCCTTGGTGAACGCCTCGGTCAGCGGCGCCAGAAGCTCCGGCTGGCGGTAGGAATAGAGATTGACCTCTTCCGCCAGGGCGGGGCTGGCGGTCGCGAGCAGGGCGAGGGCAGTGGATGCGAGGCGCATGGGCAAAGGCTCCGGTCTTGCAGGGTTCCAATTTCGCCATGTTAAATCCGATAAAAATTGTCAGGTCAATGGGGCGGAAGTCGGAGAGACAGCCTGGCACGCGCCCTGCTGGGGCGGATCGCGGCTCAGAGCGCTTTGTGCAAGATCATAGAGTTTATGGGTAAGGTCTTGGTGCCAAAATTATTTTTCAAATAATTTTGGCACTGCGCAGTCCCCGGGTCGCGCCTTGGCGCCCGGCCGCACATCCGCGTGACCGGGCGGTGGGCTCTGGTCAGCCACCGGTTTTTTCCTGCGCCTTGGCCGCATCCCAAAGCGCATCCATCTCTTCCAGAGTGCTGTCCTCGGGGCGCTTGCCCCGCGTGGCGAGCGCGGTTTCGATGGATTCGAAGCGCCGGGTGAACTTGGCGTTGGCGGCGCGTAGCGCGGCCTCCGGGTCGATCTTCAGGTGCCGCGCCAGATTGGCCATGACGAAGAGCAGATCGCCGAATTCCTCTTCCACATGCGCCGGATCGCTGGCCTCGCGCAGCTCCTGCGCCTCTTCGACGATCTTGTCGATCACCTCGTCGGTCGAGGGCCAGTCGAACCCCACCCGCGCGGCGCGCTTTTGCAGCTTCACCGCGCGCAGAAGCGCCGGCAGCCCCAGCGCCACCCCGTCGAGCACGCCTTTCTCGGCCCGTGCCGCGCGCTCCTGCGCTTTGATCGCTTCCCAGTCCGCGGTCTGTTGTTCCGGTGTTTTGGCGTTCGACTCGTCGCCGAAGACATGCGGATGCCGCGCGACCATCTTGTCCGACATGGTGTCGGCCACCTCGTCGAAGCTGAAGAGGCCCTTTTCGCTCGCCATCTGGGCGTGAAACACCGACTGGAACAGCAGGTCGCCCAGCTCGCCCTTCAGCTCGTCCCAGGCTTCGCGCTCGATGGCGTCGGCGACCTCATAGGCCTCTTCGATCGTGTAGGGCGCGATACTGGCGAAATCCTGTTCGATGTCCCAGGGGCAGCCGGTCTCCGGGTCGCGCAGCCGCCGCATGATCTCGAGCAGCCGCGGCATTCCGCCCTTGGGATTGTGGATCAGATCGTCGCTCATGGACTTCCCCCGCGTTTCGGTATTGGGTTCAGTCCTGCGCCATGCCAGCACCGGAGTCCACCCATGCCCATCGTCAACCGCATTGCCGATTACGCCGAGGAGATGAAGACCTGGCGCCGCCATCTGCACAGCCACCCGGAGCTGAGCCTCGACTGTCACGAGACAGCAGCCTTCGTGGTCGAGAAACTGCGGGAATTCGGTATTTCGGAAATCCACGAAGGGATCGCGCAAAGCGGTGTCGTGGCGGTGATCGAGGGGCAGGGCGACGGGCCCGTGACCGGGCTGCGCGCCGACATGGACGCGCTGCCGATGGACGAGGAAACCGGCGCGGAATATGCCTCCGAGGTGCCGGGGCGCATGCATGCCTGCGGCCATGACGGGCACACGACCATGCTGCTGGGCGCCGCGAAATATCTCGCCGAGACGCGCAAGTTCTCGGGCAAGGTGGCGCTGATCTTCCAGCCGGCGGAAGAGACCATCGGCGGCGGGCGTATCATGGTCGAAGAGGGGATCATGGAGCGGTTCGGCATCGAGGAGGTCTATGCCCTGCACACCGATCCCTCGCGCCCGCTGGGCGAGATCGCCACGCGCACCGGCCCGCTGATGGCGGCGGTGGACGATTTCGAGCTGCGGCTCACCGGGCGCGGCGGCCATGCGGCGCATCCCGACACCTGCATCGACCCGGTGCCCTGCGCGCTGGCCATCGGCCAGGCGCTTCAGACCGTGGTGTCGCGCAACACCGATCCGCTGCAGTCGCTGGTCGTGTCGCTGACCGTGGTGCAGGCGGGATCGGCCACCAATGTGATCCCCGAGACGGCCTATCTCGCGGGGACCGTGCGCAGCTTTGATCCGCATATCCGCGACATGGCGGAAAAGCGCATCCGCGAGATCGTGGCGGGCACCGCGATGAGCTATGGGCTGACCGCCGAGCTGGATTACCAGCGCAACTACCCGCCCACCGTCAACCACGCCAAACAGACCGGGTTTGCCGTGTCCGTGGCGCGCGAGATCGTGGCCGAGGTCGAGGACGACTCCGTGCCCTCCATGGGGGCGGAGGATTTCTCTTACATGCTCGAGGCGCGGCCCGGCGCCTTCCTCTATCTCGGGCAGGGCGAGGGACCGTTTTGTCACCACCCGAAATTCGATTTCAACGACGAGGCCGCGCCCATCGGCGCCAGCTTCTTCGCCCGGCTGATCGAGACGCGCCACCCCTTGAAGAGCTGAGCGGTTTTATCGTTTCATGAGAAGATACGCGGGACAGGCCCGCGAGGGAGAGACCCATGCCCGTGATCAATTCCATTGCCGCCGATGCCGACACGCTGACCGCATGGCGCCGGCATCTGCATCAGCATCCCGAACTCCTCTTCGACTGCGTCAAGACCGCCGGGTTTGTCGTTGAAAAGCTGACATCTTTCGGGATTTCGGAAATACACGAAGGGATCGCCAAAACCGGGGTCGTGGCGATCATCGAGGGGCGCGCACCGGGCAGGACCATCGGGCTGCGCGCCGATATGGACGCTCTGCCGATGCAGGATCTTTCGGGCAGCGATCATGCCTCGACGGTGCCGGGCGTGGCCCATACCTGCGGCCATGACGGCCATACGACGATGCTGCTTGGGGCCGCGAAATACCTCGCCGAGACGCGCAATTTCGCGGGCCGCGTGGCGCTGCTCTTCCAGCCCGCCGAAGAGGGCGGCGGCGGCGGCAAGGTCATGGTCGACGAGGGGATCATGGACCGCTTCGGCATCGAGGAGGTCTATGGCATCCACAACGCGCCGGGCGAGCCCGAGGGGCATATCGTCACCGCCCCCGGCCCGCTCATGGCCTCGGCGGATGAGTTCCGTATCGAGATCACCGGCAAGGGCGGCCATGGCGCCGAACCGCAGGACTGCATCGACCCGGTGCCCGCCGCGGCGGCGCTGGTGGGCGCGCTGCAGACGATCGTCAGCCGCAACACCTCGGCCATCGACAACCTTGTGGTCTCGGTGACCGAGATCCACGCGGGCACCGCCCATAACATCATCCCCTCGACCGCCTGGCTGGGCGGCACGGTGCGCAGCTTCCGACCCGAGACCCGCGACATGGCCGAACGGCGGATGCGCGAGATCGCCGAAGCGCAGGCGGCGGTCTTCGGCTGCACGGCGGAGGTGATCTATGACCGGGGCTATCCGCCGACCGTGAACCACGCCGCGCAGGCGGCTTTCGCGGCCGAGGTGGCGCGCGAGGTGGTGGGCGCCGACAAGGTGCGCGACGACATCGACCCGATCATGCCGGCGGAGGATTTCTCCTACATGCTGGAAGCGCGGCCCGGCGCCTATCTGTTTCTGGGGCAGGGCGACACGCCGGTCTGTCACCACCCGGAATACGATTTCAACGATTCCATCGCGCCCATCGGCGCGTCCTTCTTCGCGCGGCTGGTGGAAACCGCGCTGCCCCTGAAAGGCTGAGGCATCCCATGGCACTGGAAGACGCAAAGACCCAGATCGACCACGCCTTCACCCGTGAAGACCTGAAGGGGCCGAGTTTCGAGAACGTGTTCGGCGGCGCCACCTCGTTCCTGCGCCGCAAATACACCAAGGATCTGCGCGGGGTGGACATCGCCGTGACCGGCGTGCCCTTCGATCAGGCGGTGACCAACCGCACCGGCACGCGGCTCGGGCCGCGCGCGATCCGCGAGGCCAGCGCCCTGCAACCCTGCGATGCGCCCTATGGCTGGGGCTATGATGTGCTGAGCGAATTTGCCATCGCCGATTACGGCGATCTGGCCTTCGACTATGCCAATGTTCCGGGGTTTCCCGAAACGCTGGAAAAGCATATTTCGGGAATCCTCGAACAAGGCGCGGCCACCGTCACGCTGGGCGGCGATCATTCGATCACCCTGCCGATCCTCAAGGCGCATGCAGAGAAATACGGGCCCCTGAGCGTGATCCAGTTCGACGCCCATACCGACACCTGGGCGGATGACGATTTCAGCCGCATCGACCATGGCACCTTTATGTATAAGGCGGTGAAGCTCGGCTATGTGGACCCGCAGCGCTCGGTGCAGATCGGCATCCGCACTGACAACCCCGATACGATGGGGTTCCACATCCTCGACGCCCGCGAGCTGCATCGCGAGGGGCCGGAGACAATTGCGGAACGGGTCAAGGACATCGTCGGGCGTCATCCGGTCTATCTGACCTTCGACATCGACGCGCTCGACCCGGCCTTTGCGCCGGGCACGGGCACGCCGGTCTGGGGCGGGCTCACCAGCCATCAGGCGGCGGTGATGCTGCGCGGTCTGGCGGGGATCAACCTCAAGGGCGGCGATGTGGTCGAGGTCTCGCCCCCCTTCGACACCAGTGGCGCCACCGCTATTGCGGCAGCCCATGTGGCGACGGAGCTGCTCTGCCTCTGGGGCTGGACCCGGCGCGCCGGCGGTTAACGCTATCGGCGGATTCCCGCGATTGTGAGCGGGTCAGCCTTTTCCCGCCGGGCAGAATCGTGTGAACAGGAAAGCGTCGGCGGCTCTGTCATGCGCAGCGCCGCTGCGGCGTGCCTCGCGGGCGTGCCGGTTTTGACCCCCATCGACCGAAAGGATCGGAGCCTTTGCGAATGCTGTTCTGGATCGTTGTGCTTGTCGTCGTGGGCGGGCTTGCCTGGATTCGCCTCGCGCCGTCGGATCCCGCCGTGTGGCATGTGGATCCGAAGGTGACAGCCGACCAGGACCTCGCGAGCGGGGTGCGCCGGCGGATCGCTGGCGGCGCACCGGTCTTTGCGGCGCTGCACCGGATCATCCTCGAGACGCCGCGCACCGAGGTGCTGGCGGGCGCGCCGGATGACGGGCGGGTGACCTATGTCACGCGCTCGCAATGGATGGGCTTTCCCGATTACACCACCGTGCAGCTGGGCGAGGGCCATCTGGAGCTTTATGCCCGACAGCGTTTCGGTCAGTCCGATCTGGGGGTGAACCGGGCGCGGGTCGAGGGCTGGCTGGCGCAGCTCGGCGACGGGCGCTGAGCGCAAATTCCTTCGAAGGAATATGCAAATCTCTTCGAAGAGATTTGGCCGCCCTTGACGCCTGTGCGGTTTCGGGAAAGACAGTTGCGCCATGATCCCAGCAGACCGTCTTCAGCAAATCCGAGAGCGTTTCGAATATCTCGAGGCCCGTATGGCCGAGGGGGCCGGCGATCTGGCCGCGCTCGGCCGTGAATATGCCGAGCTGAAGCCGGTGGTGGACCAGATCGCCGAATGGGACCGGCTTCAGGCCGATCTGGCCGAGGCCGAGGCCATGCTGTCCGATCCGGAAATGAAGGCGCTGGCCGATGAGGAACTGCCGGCGCTGCGGGCGCGGCTGCCCGAGGCGGAAAAGGCGTTGCAGCTTTCGCTGCTGCCCAGGGATGCCGCCGATGCGCGCCCGGCGATTCTGGAGATCCGCCCGGGCACCGGCGGCGAAGAGGCGGCGCTGTTCGCGGGCGATCTGGCGCGCATGTATCAGCGTTATGCCGAGGCGCGCGGCTGGCGCTGGGAGGTGATTGAGGAACAGGCGACCGAGCTCGGCGGGCTCAAGGAACTCGTGGTGCGCATCGAGGGCGAGAACGTCTTTGCGCGACTCAAGTTCGAATCCGGCGTGCATCGGGTGCAGCGCGTGCCGGAAACCGAGTCGGGCGGGCGGATCCACACCTCCGCCGCGACCGTCGCCGTGCTGCCAGAGGCCGAGGCGGTGGACATCGACATCGCCCCGGGCGACATCCGCATCGACACGATGCGCAGTTCCGGCGCCGGCGGCCAGCATGTGAACACCACCGATTCTGCCGTGCGCATCACCCATCTTCCCACCGGGATCGTGGTCACCAGCTCCGAGAAATCCCAGCACCGCAATCGCGAGATCGCGATGAACGTGCTGCGGGCCCGTCTCTACGATATGGAGCGCCAGAAAGCCGCCGATGCCCGCGCCTCGGATCGCCGCAGCCAGGTGGGGACGGGCGACCGCTCGGAACGGATCCGCACCTATAATTTCCCGCAGGGCCGGATGACCGATCACCGGATCGGGCTGACGCTCTACCGGCTGGACCAGATCATGGGCGGCGATCTCGACGAGATCGTCGATGCGCTGACCGCCGACGCCCAGGCGGCGCAGCTTGCGGAGATGGGCGCGTGACGCGGGCCGCCGGGGAGGGGCAAGAATGTTCGTCCGAAAATTCTTGCCTGCGCGCGTGACAGGCGCGGTGCTTCTGGCCGGCGCGACCCGGCAACTGGCGCAGGCGGGGATCCCCGATCCGGGCCGCGATGCGCGCCGGCTGCTGGCCCATGTGCTCGGGGTCGCTCCGGGTCGGCTCTCGCTGTGCCTGCAAGACCCGGTGACGCCCGAGGACGAGGCCGCCTTTTCCGACCTGATCGCGCGCCGCGCCTTGCATGCGCCGGTGTCGCATCTGACCGGGCGGCGGGCGTTTTACGGCCGCGATTTCCAGGTGACCCCGGATGTGCTGGATCCGCGCCCGGAAACCGAGACGCTTGTCGCTCAGGCGCTCTCCGCCCCGTTCGACCGGGTGCTCGACCTGGGCACCGGCTCGGGCTGTCTGCTTTTCACCCTGCTGGCCGAGCGCGGATCGGCGACCGGAATCGGCACCGATCTCTCCGAGGCGGCGCTGCGCGTCGCCGGGCGGAACGGCGATGCGCTGGGGCTCATGGCCCGCGCGGCGCTGCGGCGGGGCGACTGGTTCGGCGCGCTTGGCAGCCTCTCCGGGCGCTTCGACCTGATCGTGTCGAACCCGCCCTATATCGCCGCCACCGAGATGCCGGGGCTCGCGCCGGATGTGCGCGACCACGAGCCGCGCATGGCCCTGACCGACGAGGGCGACGGGCTGTCCGCCTATCGCGCCATCGCCGCGGGCGCGGCGCGGCATCTTGTCCCGGGTGGCCGGCTGCTGGTCGAGATCGGCCCCACCCAGGGGGCCGCGGTGGCGGCGCTTTTTGCGCAGGCCGGGCTGGACGAGATCGCGGTGATCCCCGATCTCGACGGGCGCGACCGGGTGGTGGCCGCCCGGCTGCAAGCGGTTTGAGCCGGGACGAGCGCAGATTTCCGCCGGATTTCCGAATGTTTTCCCGATTTTTGCTTGTTTCCGGGGGCCGGACGTGATTATCAGAGGGGGTTGGAGCGGTGGATGCCTCGCGGCGGTCCCGCCCGACGTCAACCCAACATTGGTGTGACCTCGCAATTGATCGCGCTCAGGCGCCGCAGGGTCACAGGGACAGTCAGACACAAGGCTGATAGCAGAACAACATGCGATCCTCGAAATCCCGTTCGCGGTCGAAGAACAACCGCAACCGCAACTCTCTGGGCAATGTCGTCAACCGTGTGTTCGACAGCAGCGGTCCCGAGGGCAAGGTGCGCGGCACGCCGCAGCAGATCATTGACAAATACAACCAGCTCGCCCGCGACGCAGGGCTCGCCAATGACCGGGTCGCGGCGGAGAACTTCCAGCAGCATGCCGAGCATTACATGCGGCTGCTCTCCGAAGCGCAGCGCGAGGCCGAGGTCCGGCGCGAGCAGCAGGAGCGCGAGAACCGCGAGCGCCAGGCGCAGCGCGACAAGGAGCGGGCCGAGCGCGACGTGCAGAAATCCGCCGCGCGCGAGGAGCCCGAGGAGGCCGAGGCGCCCCGGGCCGATCCGCTGGGCGGCGGCGACCAGCCCGATGTGATCGACATGGGCGGCGAGGAGGCCGGGCTGGTGGAGACGCCGGAAAACCGCGAAACGCCGCCGCCGGCCGAGGAAAAGCCCAAGAAGCCGCGCCGCACGCGCAAGAAGGCCGAACCCAAACCGGACCCCAAACCCGAGCCCGAGCCCAGCGCCGAAAACGGCGAGACCCCGGCGCCGGACGCGGCAGAATAAGCCGGATCCCGAAACGGACGGCACTTATCGCAACGCCACGCCCCCTCCGGGCGTGGCGTTTTCCGTTCCGCGCAGGGGACTGTCAGGCGAGGGCGCGGGCCAGCGCGCAGAATTGCTCCAGCGACACCTGTTCGGCGCGCTGGGTCGGCGCGATTCCCGCGGCTTCGAGCCGCGCCTCGATGTCGGGGGCCAGCCCCTTCAGGGCCGCGCGCAGCATCTTGCGGCGCTGGTTGAAGGCGGCGGCCACCACCCGTTCCAGCACCGCCTGATCGGCGGGAAAGCGCGGCGCGGGCAGGGCGCGCAGATGCACCACCGCCGAGGATACCTTGGGCGGCGGGGTAAAGGCCGAGGGCGGCAGGGACAGCACGATGCGCGCCTCCGCCCGCCATTGCGCCAGAACCGCAAGCCGCCCATAGGCCTTGGAGCCGGGCTGGGCCACGATGCGCTCGGCCACCTCGCGCTGGAACATCAGCGTGAGCGTGGTCCAGAACGGCGGCCATTCCGCCGGCGTCAGCCAGCGCACCAGCAGCTCGGTGCCCACGTTGTAGGGCAGATTGGCGCAGATCGCGATGGGCGGGGTGAGATGCGCCAGCGGGTCCACCTCCAGCGCATCGCCCGAGATCACCTCGAGCCGCCCGGGATAGGCCTCGGCGATCTCGGCCAGCGCCGGCAGGCAGCGGCGGTCCTTCTCGATGGCCAGCACCTTGCGCGCGCCCTCGGCCAGCAGCCCACGGGTCAGCCCGCCGGGGCCGGGACCGATTTCCAGCACATCCATCCCGGACAGATCGCCCGCCTGGCGCGCGATCTTGGCGGTCAGGTTCAGGTCGAGCAGAAAGTTCTGGCCCAGCGATTTCTTCGCCGAAAGCTCATGGGTGGCAATCACCTCGCGCAGCGGCGGCAGCCCGTCGATCCCGCTCATGGTTTCATCTTTCCGAAAATACGCACTGTCAGCCGCCGGGCCTGCACGGGGCCTGGCAGGGGCCGCGGCCTCGCCGCCCGCCGGTCACGCGGCTCCTCCGGCCATGCGCCAGGCGAGTTTCAGCGCCTCCACCGTCGAGCTCGGGCTGGCGATGCCTTGCCCGGCGATCCCGAAAGCGGTGCCATGATCGGGGGAGGTGCGGATGAAGGGCAGCCCCAGCGTGACGTTCACGCCCTTGTCGAAGGCCAGCGTCTTGATCGGGATCAGCGCCTGATCATGATACATGCAGACCGCCGCGTCGTAGCCCGCCCGTGCCTCGGCATGGAACATCGTGTCGGCGGGCAGCGGGCCGGCGAGGTCCATGCCCTCGGCACGCAGCCGCTCGAGCAGCGGCGCGATCAGCTCGATCTCCTCGCGGCCCATGCGCCCGCCTTCGCCGGCATGGGGGTTGAGCCCCGCCACCGCGATGCGCGGCGCGGCGATGCCGAACTGCGCGATCAGCGCGTCGCGGGTGATGCGCAGGCGCTTTTCCAGAAGCTCTGCGGTGAGCGCGCGGGGCACGTCCGCCAGTGCGATATGGATGGTGGCGGGCACCACGCGCAGTTCGTCACAGGCGAGCATCATCACCACCTCG
The DNA here is from genome assembly GCF_024721115.1 of Salipiger pentaromativorans. Lineage (GTDB taxonomy): Bacteria > Pseudomonadota > Alphaproteobacteria > Rhodobacterales > Rhodobacteraceae > Salipiger > Salipiger pentaromativorans. The sequence goes on from NZ_JAMDHK010000016.1 coordinate 154,362, forward strand.
TCGGCGCCGGCCAGCGCCGCGAGATATTCGGTGTGACCGGGATAGGCAAAGCCCGCCCCCTCGGCCAGCGCCTGTTTCGAGATCGGCAGCGTGCAGAGCGCCGAGCAGGCGCCGTCCTGCACCAGCGCCACGCCGCGCGCGATGGAGTCGATCACCCCGGCGGCCTGTGCCGGCTGCGGCGTGCCGGGCACGCGCGGCCCGGGCATCGGCAGCGGCAGAACCGGCAGCCCCTCCTCGGCCGCTTGCGCCGCCTCCTCGGGGCGGCTCAGCAGCACATGCGGCACCCGTCCGGGCAGATGCCCGGGCGCGCCGATCCAGACGAAGGGCAGGGCCGCGCCCAAGATCTCCCAGGCGGATTCGGCCAGTTCCGGGCCGATCCCCGAGGGCTCCCCGCAGCTCAGCGCGACGGGTGCGGGGGACGGGCTCATTTCTCGATGATGCGGGCGTTGGCGCGCAGCTCGGCGAGATAGCCATCGGCCAGCGCGCCCAGCCGCTGGTTGCGCAGCCCCATCTCGACCTGTCCGCGATCGGCATCCTCGGCCACCGTCGCGGTCCGGCCGCAGAGCATCAGGAAAACCAGCGTCTGCCCGTTCGACCGCGTCAGCGCGGTCGAGACCTCGCCGTCGTCGAGCTTGGAAAGCTCATAGGCGATGTCGGTGGGGATCTCCGCCGGCGGCAGGGCGCCGCGCTCGAGCACCTCTTCGGGCTGGCCCTTGGCAATGCCGTAAAGATCGTCGCAGCGGTCGATCCGCTCGGCCAGCACCCGGGCCTTGGCCAGCGTCTCGGGCGTGCGGCCGCCGGGCATGTAATAGGCGGCATATTCCACCGAGGCGATCTCGGGCGCGGAATAACCGGTCTCCTCGATGTCGCGAAGCTGGAACAGCGCGATGGCGCCGGGGATCGGCAGCGGTTCGGTGACCTCACCCGGAGCCAGCCCCAGCATCAGCGGCTGAAGCTGCGGCGGCAGCTCGGCCAGATCGCGCCAGGGCAGGCGCCCGCCGCTGCCGCGGGTCGCGGTGGCCGAATAGCGCCGCGCCTCGGCCGAGAACGCCGACTCGGAGGTGAGCTGCGCGATGCGCTCGGCCCGCGCGCGCACCTCTTCGGCATTCTGCGGCGTCATCGGCATGATCAGCTCCGACATCAGCACCCGCACATTCGAGCCGCTGCCATTGCCGGCCAGCGCGCGGTCGATCTCGTCCGAAGAGATCTGCGCCCGTTGCGCGAAGCGGCTTTGCACCAGCATCCGCCAGGCAAAGCCCGCCTGGACGAAATCGCGGAAGGTCTGTTCGGCGACGCCGCCCCGTTCCAGCGCCTGCACGAATTCGTCGCGGGTCATGTCGGCGCGGCCGGCGAATTCGTCCATGCCGTCCATCACGTCCTGCGCCGAGGGCTCGATGCCCGCGTCGCGCGCGGCCTGCATGCGCAGACGGTCGTCGATGAGCTGTTCGCGGGCCAGTTCGGTGGAATTGCCGGGCGCGTTCAGCAGCGTCAGCATCCGCGCGCGCTGCTCGATCTCGTAGCCGGTGATCACCATCTCATCGACCACGATGGCGGGCGCGAAAAGATTCTGCGCCGGCGCCATGGCCGGGGTCAGCACCAGCGCAAGCCCGGCGGCGAGGGTGAGCGAACGGAAAAGGCGGGCAGGGGTCAGTTGCATGTGCGTCGATACTCCTTGGCGCTGCCGGTGGTGCCGAACCCGGTCAGCGCGACCGTCAGGCCGAAATCTGTAGACGGTTCGAGGTTAGTCGAGGAGGCAAACTTGCGCATCACCGAAAAATCCACCTGAACGCATTCATTGCGGTATTGCAGCCCCACGCCGGTGCGGTCAAGCCGCTGGTCGGCGAGGTCATAGCGCCACTCCGCCGATCCGGTCCAGTGGCGGGTGATCCGGTAGGTGCCGTCAAAGCCCCATTCCGCCTGGCTTTCGTCGCGGTCCTCGGCCGGGTCCTGCACCAGCATCACATAGGTGGCGCCCAGATCCATCCGGGCGTTGGACCAGCCGGCGCGGGCCTCGGCCTTGTTGAACTGCGCGGTGTCGTCCAGCAGGCCGCGCGCCGAGATGCTGAGCCCCAGCGGATTGGTGAAGCCGCCCGCGATCAGCCAGTCCGAGGCCTCGCTGTCGAGCCCCGAGGAGCGGCTGAAATCGCTGTCGGGCTCGTCGCGCCAGACCCGGCCCAGCGTGAGCCCCGCCGTCCAGCCCGACGGCGCCTCGTGCAGCCAGCGCAGCCCGGCAGCCATCAGCCGTCCGCGCTCGTGGCGGTCGGCGGCGGGAAAGCGCGACAGCGACAGCAGGTTGGCCTCGTCGAACTCGACCCGCGTGCTTTCGTCATTGGGGATGTTCGGGCGCTCGCCGCCGACCCAGCCGTATTGCAGCACCGGTTCGAGCAGGGTGCGCTCGCCATAGGCGCCGCGCCGGATCAGCGGCCAGCGCAGTTCCAGCGCCGCGCCGGGGGTGAGCTGCGAGGCCTCGCTGTCCGAGGCGGCGTCGTCGCGCACCGCGTAGCGGTCGGCCCAGAGATGCCCCGACACGCCCGCGCGGATGCCGCCCGCCAGCGTCCACCGCCGCTGCCAGCTCGCCTCGGCCGAAAGCCGCGCCATGTCGCGCCCATCGACGACGCTGTCGTCGTCGGCGCTGTCGATGTCCAGATCCGAGCGCCGGTAATGCGCGTGCAGCATGGCGCCCAGCCGCAGCTCGCCGCCCGTGCGGGTCGGGAAAAAGCGCCGCTCGTACATGGTGTTGATCATGGCCGAGGGCTGGGTGTCGTTCTCTTCCGAGGCGCGCAGAGTCTCGTAATAGAGCAGATCGGCCTGCAGGTAGTCGTCCTTGCGGGCACGGCTCAGCGTCAGCCCGCTCTTGAGCCGTTCGCTGGGGCCGTAATCGTATTCGTTGAAATAGGCGTCGTCGGAGACCGTTGCCACGTCGAAATCGAGCTGGAACCCGTCGCGCAGCCCGAACTGCCCCTCGGCGAAGAGATAGCCGCGCGTGTGGTCGGGCATCAGCGTGTCCTTGCTCACCGCACCGTTCAGCTCGATCGTGCCATTGGCAAAGGCGCGGCGATAGCGCGCCTCGAGCGTGCGGGTCTCGGAAGAGAGATAAGGCGTGAGGGTGATGTCCTGATGGTCGCCCAGCGGGATGAAATAGGGGATGCGCAGCCCGCTGCCCAACAGCGAGGTGCTGCGGATCGAGGGGGTCAGGAAGCCGCGCGCGCGTTTCAGCGTCGGGTCGGGCAGGCGCATATGCGGCACCCAGAGGATCGGCACATCGAGCACGCGGAACTGCGCGCCCTCGAAATAGAGCTGGCGCTGCTCCTCGTCATGGATCACCCGCTGCGCGCGGATCTGCCAGAGCGGCGTGGCGTTGCGCCCGCAGACCTGGCACGAGGTGACCGCGACGCGCGAAAGCTGGGTGTAGCGCCCGTCGACCCGCTGCGCCTCGACGGCGGCGAGCTGAAGCTGGTCGTCCATCACCATGCGCGCGCCCTTGAGCAGCCCGTTGCGCAGCCCTTCCTCCATCTCGGCGGCGTCGGCCAGCAGCAGGTTGCCGGCCTCGTCGGTGATGCGGATCGGGCCCTCGATGGTGAGCAGCCCGCTGTCCTGATCGAAGAGGATGCGCGCCGCCGTCAGCCGCAGCCCATCGTGCAGCGCCTCGACATTGCCGCTGGCGACAAGCTGCGAGCCGTCCTGGATGAACACCTCGTCGGCAATCAGCAGCGCGGCTTCCGTGCTGGTGTCCTCGGCATTGGCGGACAGGGTCGTGGTCTGTGCAGCCAGCGGCACGGGCGCGCTCAGCGCCAGCAGCGCGGCGAGGCAAAGATGGCGGGCAAGGCGCATCAGCCGTCCTCCATCTGAAGCACCAGCCCCAGTGCCAGAAGCAGCGAGGCGACAGGGGGAATCCAGGCGGCGAGGAGCGGCGGAAGCTGGCCGTTCTCGCCCATGATCTGCGCGAAGTTGCGCACGTAATACAGGCCGAAGCCCAGCAGCACCGCCGCCAGCACATAAAGCCCGGTCCGGCCCAGCCGCGCGGGTCGCATGGTGAAGCCCGCCGCGACCAGCACCATGGCGATCAGGAAGATCGGCCGCGCCAGCTCCATCTGGAACCAGACGATGTGGCGGCGCGCGGAAAAGCCTGCCTGTTCCAGCCCGTCGATGAAAGCGGGCAGATCCCAGATGGCAATGGCCGAGGGTTTGCCGAACCGGTCGCGGATGCCGTCCTGGGTGAGATCCGACTCGATGCGCAGCACGTCGTGACGCTCGGCCGAGGTTTCGGGGTTGAGCCCTGCGGCCAGCGGCCAGGCCTTGGCGTCGTGCAGCACCCAGGCACCGTCCTCGAGCTGGGCCTCGGCGGCCTCGATCCGGCGCACCGGCCCGCCATCGGGCGCGTAGGCCAGAAAGCTCACCTGATACAGTACGGTGGCATCGGGGTTGGCGCGTTCGGCACGGATCACCGTCTGGCCGCGTGGCCCGCCCTGGCGCAGCCAGAGCCCTTCCTTGCCGATGGAGATCACCGAGGCGCCGTTGCTCTCGTAGCTTTCGGTCAGGTCCGAGGCGCGCTTCGAGGTGGCCGCGACGATGGGATTGAGCATCGCCACGGTCACGCCGCTGATCGCCAGCGCCACCAGCACCGGCCCCAGCAGCGCGGTGAGCCCCGAGCGCCCGGCCGCGCGCACCACCACCAGTTCGGAGCTGCGCGCCAGCATCAGGAACAGCGATGCGGTGGCGAGGATCATCACCAGCGGCAGGATCTCGTACATGCCTTCGGGCAGTTTCAGCAGCGTCACCTGCACCACCTGGCCGAAGCTCACGTCGCTGTCGAATTTGCGCAGTTGCTCGACCAGATCGACAAGCCCCAGAAACAGCGCGAAGACCGCGAGGATCGACATGAACATCCAGAAGAAGCGCCGGGCGAAATAGAGATGCAGGATCATGCGGGCAGCGCCTCCGCCTCGGCCACGGGCTTGCCGGGCCGGAAGGGGCGTGAGGCGCGCCAGAGCAGCGCGCCGGCAATGCCGACGCCGGTCACGCTGGGCAGGTAGATGAGCGGCCAGAGCGCCGCATTGGCGCGCACCGGATCGCTTACCGCGCTTTCCACCAGCTTGAGCAGCACCAGCAGGAAGATCGCCCCGACGATCTGCTTGGTCACCCCGAAGCGCGAATAGGTGCCGGTCATCAGCGCCGCATAGCCGATCAGCGCCGCCACGATGCAAAGCAGCGGCAGTTCGAAGCGGGCATGCGCCTCTTCGAGAATCTCGCCGACGCTGTCATTGACCTCTTCGGCCACCGCGTCGGTGTTGGTCAGCAGCTCCCAGGTCGACACCTGGCGGGCACGGCGTCCGGGGCGGTTTCCGGCGGTGACCAGCCCGGTGATGTCATAGGTGAGATCGGTGAAGTTGGTTGTCGAGAGCGTCTGTTCCTCGAGCAGCAGGGTCTGCGCCAGCCCCGATTGCATGGCGAGCTTCGGCCCCTCGTCGTCGCGCAGGATATAGGCGGTTTCGGCGGTGTAGGTGATCGCGCGCTTCTCGTCGCGGCGGTCGGCGAGATAGACGTCCTTGAGCTCGCCATCGGCGGTGATGTCACGGATGTAGAAGGTCACGCCGCGGGTCGGGTGCAGGAAGGTGCCCTCGTGCAGCAGCCGGGCCGAGACCGAGCCCGAGATCTGCGTCTCGCGCAGCCGGAGCTGCGCGATCGAGGCGGGCACCAGCACATGGCTGAGAATCGCCATCAGCACGGCGATGAGCAGACCAAAGACCAGCACCGGACGGGCCAGGCGCCAGGGCGACAGCCCGGTGGCCTGAAGCACGGTCAGCTCGGATTCGTTCGACATGCGGTTGGTGACATAGACGGCCGCGCCAAAGGCCGCCATCGGCAGCACGATGGCGATGACGCCCGGAAGGCTCAGCAGTGTGAATTCGAGAAAGATGCCCGCGGAATGGCCGTCTGCGATCAGCCTGTCGAACAGGCTTACCGACCGGTTGACCCAATAGACCATCACCAGCACAAGGGCGAAAAACCCGAACACCACCATGAGTTGCGACAGCATGTATCTGTCGAATCTCTGCACGCCTGCGTTCCCCCCAGAACTTATGTCGCATCAGACCCTAGACGATCGGTGTGTGGGGGAAAAGGTGCCTCTGGTCAATGCCGTCCGGCGGCTCTACCACTTGGGACAAGGAACACAGGAGAGCACGATGACCGATCTGCGCGAGATCACCTTTGCCGAAACCGATCTGGACGCCCTGGCGGCGGCCGAGGGGCGGGTGGCCGTCTTTGTCAATGCGGCGGGGCAACTGGGGCGCGGGGCGCGGCGGCTGAACCGGCTGACCCGGGGCGCGGTGGCCCGCGCGGTGGCCGGCGAAAGCTGGGAGAAGAAGGCGGCGGGCGAGATGATCAGCCTGGCCTTTCCCGCCGGCATGGCCGCAGAGGCGGTGGATGTGATCAAGCTCGAGCGCCGTTCGGAGGTGTCCGAGGCGCGCGCGGCGGGGGCGGCCATCGCCCGCGCCGCCGGCGGCAGCGCGGTGACGGTGCTGGGCGAGTCGCTGATCCGGCTGCCGCAGGTGGTGCTGGGGCTGGCGCTGCGCGGCTACGGCTTCACCGATCACAAGAGCGACAAGGGCAAGACCCCGGGGCGGGCGCATGTCTTCTGTGCCAAGCCGGAAGAGATGCAGGCGGCCTGCGTGCCGCTGCTCGGGCTGGCCGAGGGGGTGTTCTTTACCCGCGACCTGGTCAACGAGCCCGCCAATGTGCTGACCACCACGGAATTCGCCACCCGTCTCGAAGGGCTGCGCGATCTGGGGGTCGAGGTCGAGGTTCTGGAAGAGGACAGGCTGGCCGAGTTGGGCATGGGCGCGCTGCTGTGCGTGGGGCAGGGCTCGGCCTCGCCGTCGAAGGTGGTGGTGATGCGCTGGAAGGGCGCCGAGGGCGCGCCGCTGGCGCTGGTCGGCAAGGGCGTGGTTTTCGACACCGGCGGGATCTCGCTCAAGCCCGGTGCGGGCATGGAAGACATGACCATGGACATGGGCGGCGCGGGCGTCGTCTCGGGGGTGATGAAAGCGCTGGCGCTGCGCAAGGCGCCGGCGCATGTGGTGGGGCTTGTGGGGCTGGTCGAGAACATGCCCTCGGGCACCGCGGTGCGCCCGGGCGATGTGGTGACCTCGATGAAGGGCGACACGATCGAGGTGATCAACACCGATGCCGAGGGGCGGCTCGTGCTGTGCGACGTGATGTGGTACGCGCAGGAGCATGTCAAACCCGCCGCGATGGTCGATCTCGCCACGCTGACCGGCGCCTGCATCGTGGCGCTGGGGTATGACAACGCCGCGGTGTTCTCCAACGACGACGGCTTTGCCGATGCCTTCCTTAAGGCCGCCGGTGCCGAGGGCGAAGGTGCCTGGCGGATGCCCATGGGCAAGGCCTATGACGACATGCTGAAATCGCCGGTGGCGGATATGAAGAACATCGGCGGCCGTCCGGCGGGCTCGATCACGGCGGCGCAGTTCCTTGGCCGTTTCGTCAAGCCCGATGTGCCGTGGATCCATCTCGATATCGCCGGTGTCGCCCATCTCAAGAGCGACAGCACGCTGGCGCCCAAGGGCGCGACGGGCTGGGGCGTGATGGCGCTCGATAGGCTGGTCCGCGACCGGTTCGAGGGCGGGGAGGGCTGAGCGTGATCGTTCCCGCGATGCGCTATGCGGATTGCGACGCGGCGCTGGCCTTTCTGACCGGCGCGCTCGGCTTTGCCGAACACGCGGTCTATCGCGATTCCTACGGGCGGATCATCCACGCCGAGCTGAAGCAGGGCGACGGGTTCCTGATGTTCGGCCCGGAACATCGCGACAGCCCGATGGGGCGGCACATGCTGCGGCCTCCGGCGGCGGGCGGCGTGACCGCCGCCATCTATGTCTGCGTGTCGAACGTGGCCGGTCATTTCGCCCGCGCCGTGGGGGCCGGGGCCGAGATCCTGCTGCCGCTCGAAGAGCTGCCCTATGGCGGACAGAGCTATACGGTGCGCGATCCTGAGGGGCAGATCTTTACCTTCGGCGAATATCATCCCGAAGGCGCGCATGGGGGCTGAGCCATGGGGGCGGCGTATTTCTACCATCTGACGCAGCGCCCGCTCGAGGCGACGCTGCCGGTGCTTCTGGAGAAGTCTCTGGCGGCGGGCTGGCGCGTGGCGGTGCGCGGCACCGACCGCGCGCGCATGGACTGGCTCGACCAGCGGCTGTGGCTGGGGCCCGAGGAGGGGTTCCTGCCGCACGGTCTGGCGGGCGGCAGGCATGACGCGCTGCAACCGGTGCTGCTGACGGTGGAAGCGGCGATTCCGAACGCGGCGGCCTGCCTGATGACGGTGGACGGCGCCGAGGTGAGCCCCGAGGAAGTGACCGAGCTGGAGCGGGTCTGCATCCTCTTCGACGGGCACGACCCGGCGGCGGTGCAGGCGGCGCGCGGCTTGTGGCGCCGGCTGACCGGTGCCGGATGCGCGGCGCAATACTGGTCCGAGGAAAGCGGGCGATGGGAGAAGAAGGCGGAAGCCTGAACGGACCTTCTCGCGCGAAAACCCCTATTATTTCAGCATGTTGACGCTATATCCTTGCATGCCGTCTCAACGTTCCAGAACCAGCTTTCCGCCCGAGATCTCCAGCCGGTGAAAGCGCTGAAGATAGCTCATGCCCAGCAGCGAGGTCTTCATCTCGCCGCCATTCACATAGGCGCGCACGCCGCGGTCGGTGAAGGGGCCAAGCGCCACCTCGTCGAGCCGCACCGGGGCGGTCTGCACGGTGCCATTGGCGGTGGTGGCCTCGCCGTGGAACATCAGAGCCTCGGGGTCGAGCCCGGCGCGTTCGGCATCCTTCTGCGTCAGCACCATGCCGGTGGCGCCGGTATCGACCACAAAGCGCGTCGGTACGCCGTTGATGTCGAGCGACACGTAATAATGCCCGTCGGGCGCGCGCGGCAGCTCAACCCGGCCCTGATCGGCAAACACCGCCTGAGCGGGCATCATGGTCTGGCGAATGTCGCCCCACAACCCCGCCGCCGCGACGGCGCCCAGAAAGATCAGCCCCCAGACGGCGAGATATTGCAGCTTCTTGCCCAGACGGTCGCGGTTCTGGACGAACATCCAGAAGATCAGGGCGGCGGCCAGAAGCCCCAGATAGGCAAGCGATCCGTAATCGAGGGTATTCAAGGGGCTGCTCCGCTGCGCTGTGCTTACGGGTAATGTAGGGACCCGGGCGGCACGGCGGTAGGGGTCAGAAGAGCGGACCGATATTCCGCAGCCCGTCGATGACGAATTGCACCGAGAGCGCCGCCAGAAGCATGCCCAGCAGCCGGGTGACCACCACGATCCCGGTATGCCCCAGCGCGCGCTCGATGGGGCCGGCGCTCAGAAACAGCAGCAGCACGAGACCGAGTACCGCCGCCAGCACCCCCAGAACCGCCGCCACCCCCAGCGCCGAGCTGGTCTGTCCCACCAGCAGGATCATCGTGGCGATGGCGCCGGGGCCGGCGATCAGCGGGATGGCGATGGGAAAGACCGACGGGTCGGGCAGGGCGGTTTCCTCTTCCGCCTTGTCCTCGCGCCGCTTCGAGCGCCGCTCGAACAGCATGTCGAGCGCGGTCAGAAACAGCAGGATGCCGCCGGCGATGCGGAAGGCGGGCATCGAGATGCCGATAAAGCCCAGAACCGCCTCGCCGAAGAAGGCGAAGAGCGTGAGGATCAGCGCCGCGATGATGCAGGCGCGCAGCGCCACGCCCCGGCGGTGCCGCGCATCCGCCCCCTGCGTCAGCGCGATAAAGATCGGCGTCAGCCCGATCGGGTCGATCACCACGAAAAGCGTGGCGAAAGCGGTGATGAGAAAGGCGGCCTCCATCCTGAATGGGCTAGGAGAGCGCGGCGCGTTTGTCCAGCGGGGAATGCGGGCTCAGGCAGAGGACGCGCGGGCGCCGGCCAGAAGCTGTTCGGCCATGGCCCGCGCGGTTGCCGCGAAGCTGGCGTCGCGGGTGTGCTGGGCCGCCACGATGGCGCCGTCGATCAGCACCGCGAAAGAGCGTGCGACCTCCTGCACATCGGGCAGGTTCATTTCGATGGCCTGTGCCTTGAGCCAGGTCATCAGATGCGACTTATGCGCCTCTGCGGCCTTGCGCACCGCATCGTTGCCGGTTTCGAACTCGGCCACCGCATTGATGAAGGGGCAGCCGTAGAAACCGGGGTCGGAGAACCACTCGCCCAGCACGTCGAACACGGCCAGCATCCGCTGATCGGGCGCGCCCTGGATCTCGGCCAGCCGCCCGAAGAACCACGACCGCCAGGTCGCGCCCTCGGCGTTCAGCGCGGCCTCGATCAGCTCCTGTTTCGAGGAGAAGTGTTTATAAAGCGTCGCCTTGGCCGTGCCCGCCTGCTCGATCACCGTGTCGATCCCCGTCGCCGCAAAGCCGTGGCGGCAGAACAATGTGGAGGCGGCGACGAGAATGCGGTCGCGTGCCGTGCGGGGCTCGGACTGTGCCATGCTCCAGCGGCCGTTCGGGGGCGTGGGGCAGGCGGGATCGAGTGTCTTGAGCATGAGTCGGTATCCGGGAACTGGCCTTTGGGAAACTATCGCAAGAGATGGTGGCACACGCAAGTAAAGGAGACAGATTCGTTCACCTTTGGCCGAGATGGTGCGGCTTTGCATCATTTCCGGGCATTCACCCGAAATACAGCCTTTTCGCGCTGAATATGCGCATTAATGGCGCAAATTTGCGTATAAAAAGCGGGCACAGAAAAAACTGAGGCATTTTTTAGGAGCCTGCGCTTGACGAGAATCGGGATTTATCTCCGAAATACAGACAGACCTGTTCGTCTGATTTTGGAGTGAAATGCTGACATGATCTCGCAAGCCGCCTATGCGACTGCCTCCGCCAAACCCGCCTCGGCCGGGATTCGCCAAGCCGTTTCGCGCGGCGCGCATCTTGCGGTGATGGGGCTTGGCCACGCCTATCGCAAAAGCGACGGGATGGTGCTTGACGACATCAATTTCGAGGTGCGCCCGGGCGAGGTGCTGGCGCTTCTGGGGCGCTCGGGCTGCGGCAAGTCCACGCTTCTGCACATGCTGGCGGGGCTGACCCTGCCAAGCCGGGGCGAGGTGGTGATCAACGGCAATACCGTCACCGAACCATCGCCGAAATGGGTCATGATGTTTCAGGCGCCGTCGCTTTACCCTTGGATGACGGTGGCGCAGAACGCGGCGCTTGGTCTGCGCTTTACCCGCCGCGGCCACGAGATCGCCAAGCGCGTGCCCGAGGTGCTGGAGCTGGTCGATCTGGCGAGCTTTGCCGACCGCAACGCACAGGAACTCTCCGGCGGCCAGCAGCAGCGCGTGGCGCTGGCGCGGTCGCTGGCCACCAACCCCGAAATGCTGCTGCTCGACGAGCCGTTCTCGGCGCTCGACGCTTTTACCCGCCGTTCCTTACAGCGCGATGTGCGCGCCATTGCGCGCAACCTCGGCCTGACGCTGGTGATCGTCACCCATGACGTCTCGGAGGCCGTGCGCATGGCCGACCGCGTGCTGGTGCTCGACGCCAATCCCGGGCGCATCGCCGAGGATACCGAGGTCGCGCTCGACGAGATGCAGCGCGAGGGCGGCTGCGACCGGTTCAACGCCGAGCATGTGCGCCTGATGGATCTTTATACCCGCGTCGCCCACGGCGATCCCGCGGATGCCAGCGACGACAACGAACAATACTGACAGCGAGGACCGGATGACCGATTGCAAGACCCACTCTCACCACGACCTGCACGCGGCCTGCTGCGGCCATGACGGCATCGACAAAGGCTTTGACCGGGGCCGCCGCATGACGCTCGACATGTTGGCGGGCGGCGGTCTGGCCGCCATGATGGGCGCGCTGACCGGCGGCTTGCCGATGCCCGCCATGGCGCAGGAGGACGATGTAGTGCGCATCGGCTATCTGCCGATCACCGACGCCACGCCGCTTCTGGTCGCCCATGCCAAGGGGTTCTATGCGGATGAGGGGCTCGAGGCCGAGCGCCCGACGCTGATCCGCGGCTGGTCGCCGCTGATCGAGGCGTTCGTCGCCGGCAAGTTCAACCTGGTGCATTTCCTCAAGCCGATCCCGGTCTGGATGCGCTACAACAACAACTTCCCGGTCAAGGTCATGGCCTGGGCGCATACCAACGGCTCGGCGCTGGTGGTGGGCCGGCACACGGACATCGCGGATTTCGCCGGTCTCGGCGGCAAACAGGTGGCGGTGCCGTTCTGGTATTCGATGCACAATATCGTGCTGCAATACGCGCTGCGCGCCAATGGCATCAAACCGGTGATCAAGGCGCAGGGCGAGCCGCTGGCCGCCGACGAATGCAACCTCCAGGTCCTGCCGCCGCCGGAAATGCCCCCCGCGCTCGCGGCAAAGAAGATCGACGCCTATATCGTGGCCGAACCCTTCAACGCGCTGGGTGAGCTGAAGGCCGGCGCGCGGATGCTGCGCTTTACCGGCGACATCTGGAAGAACCACCCCTGCTGCGTGGTCTGCATGAACGAGCAGGTGACCACGGCCAAGCCGGAATGGACCCAGAAGGTGATGAACGCCGTCGTGCGCGCCTCGGTCTATGCCAGCCAGAACAAGGAAGAGGTGGCCGAGCTGCTGTCGAAGGACGGCGAGGGCTATCTGCCGGCACCCGCGCCGGTGGTGAAGCGCGCGATGACGCTTTACGCCGATGACGCCACCTATCTGGAAACCGGCGCGATCAAGAACGAGGCCGAATACAAGAACGGCCGCATCGACTTCCAGCCCTGGCCCTATCCCTCGGCCACCAAGCTGATCGTGGAGGAGATGAACCAGACCGTGGTGTCGGGCGACGCCACCTTCCTCAGCGGGCTCGACCCCGAGTTCGTGGCGCAGGATCTGGTCAATTACGACTATGTGAAAGCCGCGCTTCAGAAATACCCCGAGTGGCAGAACGATCCTTCGGTGGCCACCGGCGGCGATCCCTTCACCCGCGAAGAGGTGCTGAAGCTGTGAGCTCGATGGCCGACACCCCAAGCGTCAAGCTCGCGCTCCCGTCCATGGGCCGTCTGCGCGGCCTCGGCATGGGCGCGCTCGGCATCGCGGTGCTGCTGGGCCTCTGGTGGCTGGGCGGCTGGGCGGTGGCGAACGATCCCGACATGTTCGCCTTCGCCGATTTCGCCCCGGCGCCGACGCTTTCCGCGCTCTGGGACATCCTGAGGTCGGGCGAGGTCTTTGCGATGTCCGGCCCCTCGCTCTACCGCGTGGGCGCGGGGCTGCTGATCGCGGCGGCGCTGGGGGTGCCGGTGGGCATCGCCATCGGCCGCATCGACTGGCTGCGCGAGCTGACCAACGTGCCGTTCCAGTTCCTGCGGATGATCTCGCCGCTGAGCTGGATGCCCATCGCGGTCATGGTCTACGAGACCTGGGACGGCGCCATCGTCTTTCTGATCGGGGTGGCGGCGATCTGGCCGATCCTGTTCAGCACCGCCGCAGGGGTGCGCCGCATCGACCCGAGCTGGCTCAAGGTGGCGCGCAACCTGGGCGCCAACCCGATCCACATGCTCTTTGTGGTGATCCTGCCCGCCATCGCGGTGGATGTGCTGACCGGTATCCGGCTGGCGCTGGGGGTGGCCTGGGTGGTGCTGGTGCCCGCCGAATATCTCGGCGTCACCTCGGGGCTCGGCTACGCCATCAACGACGCCCGCGACACGCTGGATTACGCGCGCCTCGCCGCCGTGGTGGTGGTGATCGGGGCGATCGGCTTCGCCCTCGATTACGCCTGCGCGGCGCTCATCAAACGTTTCAACTGGGTGCGCGACAGCGCGCACTGACCGATCCACCAGACAGACGACTGTTTCATAAAGGAGGAAACCATGTCTGAACCCGCAACCGCACTGACCGGCTGCCTTGCGCCGATCGACAAGACCGGGCTCGACGGCCTGATCGAGCAGGGCAAGGCCAACCCCAAAGCCGTCAAGACGCTGAAATGCAAGACCGTTGCCGAGGGCCGCTTCCGCCACGCCAACTATATCCGCGATCTCGATCCCTATATCGTGGACGAGCCGCCCGGGCTTCTGGGCGACGACACCGCGCCGAACCCCTCCGAGGCCTCGCTGGCCGCTCTGGGCTCCTGCGTTGCCGTCGGCCTGCACGCCAACGCCATCGCCCGCGGCATCACCATCCAGTCCCTGGAACTGGTGCTTGAGGGCGATCTGAACATCACCGCCGTCTGGGGCACGGGCGACGTGTCGGAGAAGCCGGTGGGCTTCACCGATGTGCGCATCAAGGTCGATATGAAGGCCGACTGCCCGCAAGAGGAAATCGACGCGCTGATCGCCCATGTGATCCAGTGGTCGCCGGTGTTCAACACCTTCTCGCGCCCCGTGAACATGGTCGCCGAGGCGGTCTGATCCGTCTGTCCCGCCCCCCGTTGCCGCGCGGCAGGGGGGCGGGGCCCACCCCATCCGTACCGACATGCCCGCCTTGCCAGGAGCCCCCGACATGAACATCGCCACCCCCCTGAACGTGGTCGATTTCGACGCCATCGAGCGGATCTCGAAAACCGATCTCGCCCCCATCGCTCGCAAGATCGACGAAGAGCGTATCTATCCCGAAGAGATCATGCGCGCCCTGGGCGCGGCGGGGGCCTATGGCACCCATATCGGCGGCAGCGACGCGGCGACCGATCTGTCCGAGGCGATCCTTGCGATGTCCCGGGCCTCGGAAACCTGTCTTTCGACCGGCTTCTGCATGTGGTGCCAGGATGCGCTGGCCTGGTACATCGCCTCGTCGGAAAACGACTGGCTGAAAACCAGCATCCTGCCCGGCGTGGCCAGGGGCGAGATCCTCGGCGGCACCGGCATGTCGAACCCGATGAAATCCATCGCCGAGATCGAGCCGCTGCGCCTCAAGGGCAAGCGCGTCGAGGGCGGCTATCAGGTCAAGGGCCTGCTGCCCTGGGTCTCGAACCTGTCCGACGGCGGCTATTTCGGCGTGATGTTCTCGGTCGAGGAGGGCGACGCGGTCAAGACCGTCATGGCCATCGCCCATGCGGACGAGGCCAAGGGCGTGCGTCTGAAGCTCGACCACGAATTTGTCGCCATGGGCGGCACGGCCACGGTCAACGTCCAGTTCCGCGACGTGTTCATCCCCGACGAACAGGTGATCGGCGACCCGGCGCCGGCATTCATCAAGCGCATCCGCGGCGGCTTTGTGCTGCTGCAATGCGGCATGGCCGCCGGCATGATCAAAAGCGCCATCGACCTGATGGTGCAGGTCGAAAAGCCGCTGGGTCATGTGAACCGCTATCTCGAAAAGCAGCCGGCGGATTTCCAGGCGGAATACGATGCGCTGGTGGCCGAGGTGCTGGAGCTGTCGAAAACCCCTTATGACGAAAGCCCGGATTACTGGAAGCGCGTGCTTCAGGCGCGGCTGACCGGCGGCGAGCTGGCGGTCGAGGCGGCGCATTACGCCATGCTGCATTGCGGGGCGCGCGGCTATGTCAGCCAGGGCGTGGCGCAGCGGCGGCTGCGCGAAGCCTATTTCGTGGCCATCGTGACCCCCGCGACCAAGCACCTGCGCAAGATGCTGGCCGAGCTGGGCTGATCCGTCCCGGATCCTTGGAAAACCGCAACGGCGGCGCGCGATCCGCGCCGCCGGACGGGGAAGAACGGCCCGGACACAGGGCCGCGGAAGACCGACGAAGATTTGCGAACAGGACTCCCAACAGAGAGGAAATGCCGAAATGACGTCTGCCCTTGTCACTCCCGAAGAGCTGTCGAAAATGGTCGATGCCGAGGTTGCCGTGGTGATCGACACCCGCGACCCCGAAAGCTACGCCGCGGGCCATATCCCCGGCGCGGTCAACATGCATGACATCTTCAC
Source organism: Salipiger pentaromativorans (assembly GCF_024721115.1). Taxonomy (GTDB): domain Bacteria; phylum Pseudomonadota; class Alphaproteobacteria; order Rhodobacterales; family Rhodobacteraceae; genus Salipiger; species Salipiger pentaromativorans. Next base: position 170,241 of record NZ_JAMDHK010000016.1, read on the forward strand.
CTATCTCGCCACCTCCGACGCCTCGGGCATGTCCGAGCTGAAAGAGAAATTCGCCGCCGAATTCGGCGCGGCGGGGCTCGACGGCGAAAAGACCGCCGTGATCTACGAAGCCTCGATGAACACCGGCTTCGGCCAGTCCTGCCGGGGCTTCTATCTGCTGAGCTTCCTCGGCTATCCCAAGGTCAAGGTGCTGCATGGCGGCTTTGCCGCCTGGACGACCGAGGGCATGCCCGTCTCGACCGAAGCGGTCACGCCGGTGCCGGGCAGCTTCGAGATCGACGAGGCCGCCGCCGCGATCATGATGGATGCCGAGGACATGAAGGCCGCCATCGCGGACGAGGGGGCCGTCATCCTCGACGTGCGCGACATCGACGAATGGATCGCCACCTCGTCTTCGCCCTATGGCGTCGATTTCTGCCCGCGCAAGGGCCGCATCCCCGGTGCCGTCTGGATCGAATGGTATCGCATGATGAAGCCCACCGCGCTTGGCCCGATGCTGAAATCCAAGGACGAGGTGCTGGCCGAATGCGCCACCGTCGGCATCACGCCCGACACGCCGGTCAAGCTCTATTGCTTCAAGGGCGCGCGTGCCTCGAACACCTTCCTCGCGCTGAAAGAGGCGGGGGTGAAGGATGTCGCGATCTATTTCGGCTCGTGGAACGAATGGTCGCGCGACCCGTCCCTGCCGATCGAGGAAGGGCTGCCCTTCGGCGCCTGATCTTCAAACGATACCAACCACCTGAACGGAGACCTTACCATGACCACCCGTGCCGAGCTGACCGAGAAAATCGTCGCGCACAAGACCTTCAACGACATCAAATGGGCCGATGTGGCCGCTGCTGTCGGCCAGTCCAAGGAATGGACCACCGCCGCGCTGATGGGGCAGATCTCGCTCACCAAGGAGCAGATCGAAAAGGCCGGCAACGCGATGGGCCTCAACTTCTCGGACGAGGAAATCGCGCTGCTGATGACCGTGCCCTATCGCGGCTCGCTGCCCACTGCCGTGCCCACCGATCCGCTGATCTACCGCCTTTACGAAGTGGTGAACGTCTACGGCACCACCATGAAGGCGCTGATCGAGGAAGAGTTCGGCGACGGCATCATGTCGGCCATCGACTTCACCATGGACATCTCGCGCACCGAAGACCCCAAGGGCGACCGCGTGAAGATCGTGCTCGACGGCAAGTTCCTGCCCTACAAGATGTATTGATCCCGTCGCGGGGGCGGTCATGGCCGCCCCCGGACCCTCGGAGGATTTTCCCATGACCCATATCGCGATCGTGGGCGCGGGCCAGGCGGGCTCGGCGCTGGCGGCGAAACTGCGCGCGCTGACATTCGACGGGCGCATCAGCCTGATCGGCGAAGAGCCCGCGCCGCCTTATCAGCGCCCGCCGCTGTCGAAGAAATACATGTCGGGCGAGATGGCGCTGGAACGGCTCTATCTGCGTCCCGAGAGCTTTTACGCCGAGCAGGAGATCGCGCTGCGCACGGGCTGCCGGGTCACCGGGCTGTCGGCGGAGACGCGGCAGCTTGCGCTGACGGGGGGCGAGACGCTCGATTGCGATGCGGTGGTGCTGTGCACCGGGGCCGCGCCGATCCGTCTGCCCGCCGCCATCGGCGGCGATTTGGCTGGCGTCCATGTGATGCGCAGCCTTGCCGATGCCGATGCCATGGCGCCGGAATTCGGTGCCGGACGTCATGTTCTGATCGTGGGCGGCGGCTATATCGGTCTTGAGGCCGCGGCGGTGGCCGCCGCCAAGGGGCTGAAGGTCACGCTGGTGGAAATGGCGCCGCGCATTCTGGCGCGGGTCGCGGCCCCCGAGACCGCCGCCTATTTCCGCGCGCTGCATCGCGGGCACGGGGTCGAGATCCTCGAAGGCACGGGGCTGACCGGGCTGACCGGGCGCGATGGCCGCGTATGCGAGGCAACGCTCACCGACGGGCGCCGGATCGCGGTGGATTTCGTGATCGCCGGGATCGGGGTGCGCCCCGACACCGCGCTGGCCGAGGCGGCCGGTCTGGCGCTGGAGGACGGGATTGCCGTCGATGCGCTGGGGCAGAGCTCGGCGCCGGGCATTTATGCGGCGGGCGATTGCGCCTCGTTTCCCTGGCGGGGCGGGCGGCTGCGGCTGGAAAGCGTGCCGAATGCCATCGACCACGCCGAGGCGGTGGCCGCCACGCTTATGGGGCAGGGCGCGCCCTATGTGCCAAGGCCCTGGTTCTGGTCCGATCAATACGATGTGAAACTCCAGATCGCCGGGCTGAACAGCGGTTACGACCGGGTTATTCACCGCCCCGGCGACAGGCCCGGCGCGCAAAGCCACTGGTATTTCCGGGGCACGACCCTGCTGTCGGTGGATGCGATGAACGATCCGCGCGCCTATATGGCGGGCAAGCGGTTGATCGACGCCGGAAAATCGCCGCTGATCGACGCGGTGGCCGATCCTGGAACGGCGCTGAAGGCGCTGCCGCTCGCCACGGCGGAACCGGCCTGACCCGGTGCCGAGGGGCGCTTGCGCCCCTCAGGCGGCCTGCGCCGCCTCCAGCTTTTCCAGCGCCGCTTCCCAAAGCGCCTCGGCGCGGTGAAGCCCGTCCATGACCTCGGCGTATTTCTTGTTCCAGGTCGCCAGCTCGCCCGCCCGCGTGTCTTCGTAAAGCGCGGGATCGGCGAGCTTGGTGGCGAGTTTCTCGCGCATCTCCTCGATCTTCTCGACCCGCGCCTCGCATTTGCGCACCTCGGCGCGCAGCGCGAGGATCTCGTCGCGCGTGGGTTTCGGCGCCTTGGGCGCGGCGGCTTTCTCCGCCTTGGCGGGCTTTTCCTGCGTCAGCAGCATGGCGCGATAGGCGTCGAGATCCTCGTCATAGGGGGTGACGGTGCCGTCCTTGACCAGCCACAGCCGGTCGGCGACGAGGCTCAGCAGATGCATGTCGTGGCTCACCAGGATCACCGCGCCGGAATAATCGGTCAGCGCCTCGACCAGCGCCTCGCGGCTTTCGATGTCGAGGTGGTTGGTGGGCTCGTCGAGGATCAGCATATGCGGCGCATCCAGCGTCGCCAGCAGCAGCGACAGCCGCGCCTTCTGCCCGCCGGAAAGCCGGCCCACCTCGGTCTCCGCCTGCGCCGCCATCAGCCCGAAGCCCGCGAGCTGCGCGCGCAGCCTTGCGGGCGGCGTGTCGGGACGTTCGCGCTGGAGGTGCTGGAGCGGGGTTTCGTCGAGATAGAGCTCGTCCACCTGGTGCTGGGCGAAATAGCCGATGCGCAGCTTGGAGCTGCGGGTCATCTTGCCCTCCATCAGCGGCAGCCGGTCGGCCAGCAGCTTCGAGAGCGTCGATTTGCCCTGACCGTTGCGGCCCAAGAGCGCAATCCGGTCGTCCTGGTCGATGCGCAGCGTCAGTTTCTTCAGCACCTGCCTGTCGCCATAGCCGGTGGCGCCGCCCTCCAGCGCCACGATGGGGGGCGACAGCGCATCGGGCTGCGGGAAGGTGAAGACGCGCTTGGCGGCGTCCTCGGGCGCGGTGATGGTCTCCATCTTGGCGATCATCTTGAGCCGCGCCTGCGCCTGCTTGGCCTTGCTGGCCTTGGCGCGGAACCGGTCCACGAAGCTTTGCAGATGGGCGCGGCGCTCGTCCTGCTTGCGCGCGGCGGCGGCCTGCACCGCGCGGCGCTCGGCCCGTGTGCGGGCGAAGGTGTCGTAGCCGCCCTGATAAAGCGTCAGCTTGCGCGCCTCCAGATGCAGGATCGCGCCCACGGCGCGGTTCAGCAGCCCGCGGTCGTGGCTGATCACGATCACCGTATGCGGGTAGCGCATCAAGTAGCTTTCCAGCCAGAGCGCGCCCTCGAGGTCGAGATAGTTGGTCGGTTCGTCGAGCAGCAGCAGATCCGGCTCGGCAAAAAGCACGCCCGCCAGCGCCAGCCGCATCCGCCAGCCGCCGGAGAAATCCGAGCTCGGGCGCTGCTGGTCGGCCTCGCTGAACCCCAGCCCCTTGAGGATCGCGGCCGCACGCCCCTCCGCCGACCAGGCGTCGATATCGGCAAGCCGCGTCTGCACCTCGGCGATGCGGTGCGGGTCGGTGGCGGTCTCGGCCTCGGCCATCAGCGCGGCGCGCTCGGTATCGGCGGCCAGCACCGTCTCGATCAGCGACATGTCGTTCGCCGGCGCCTCCTGCGCCACGCCGCCGATGCGGGCGCGCTCGGGCAGCGAGATCTCGCCGCCATCCAGCGTCAGCTCGCCCCGGATCAGCCGGAAGAGCGTGGTCTTGCCGGCGCCGTTCGGCCCCACGAGACCGACCTTGTGACCGGCGGGAATCACGGCGGAGGCGCCCTCGAACAGAGGCCGGCCCTCGATGGAAAAGGAGATGTCGTCGATGCGTAACATGTGCGCGCTCTATCAGAGGCCGCAGGGCGCGGAAATCCCCTATGCTCTTCATCTTTCCGAAAATACTCCGGCGCGGCGCGGGGGGAGGGCCGCATCGCTGCCGCCGCGGCCCGGTTTCCAGGTCTTCCCAATCCGCCCCCCCCGTGCTAACGCCCGCAGCAGAGAATACCGGCCGGGCCCTTTGCCCGGCCTTTCAATGGAGACCAACATGTCCGTCGAACGTACCCTTTCGATCATCAAGCCCGATGCCACCCGCCGCAACCTCACCGGCAAGATCAATGCGAAGTTCGAGGAAGCGGGGCTGCGCATCGTCGCGCAGAAACGCATCCAGCTCACCAAGGCGCAGGCGGGCGAGTTCTACAAGGTGCACGCCGAGCGTCCCTTCTATGACGAGCTCTGCGAGTTCATGGCTTCCGAGCCGGTCGTGGTGCAGGTGCTGGAAGGCGATGGTGCCATCGCGAAGAACCGCGAAGTGATGGGCGCCACCAACCCCGCCGATGCCGCAGAGGGCACCATCCGCGCCGAATTCGCCGAGTCGGTCGGCGAGAACTCGGTGCACGGCTCCGACGCGCCGGAAACCGCCGCCGTCGAGATCGCCTATTTCTTCTCGGGCCTCGAGCTGGTCGGCTGAGCCCTTCGGCACAGCGCCCAGACTACTCCGATCGCGAAACGGGCGCCCCGCAGGGGCGCCCGTTTTCGCGTTGTGCCGGGGGTGTTCCCGGCGAGAAGCCCCGCAAGGGGCGCCGAGCGCGCGCCGGAGGGCTAGGTTTTGCGGGGCGGCAGCACGCCGATCTCGTTCAGCACCGCCTCGAGCCCGCTCAGCGGCGCGGCCTGGCCCGCGACCTCGGCGCAAAGCGCATCGAAACGCGCGCGCAGCGCCTCTTTCTCCTTGCCTTGGCAATCGTTCCACGGCCGGCCCTGCAAGGCCATATGCATCACGTAATAGCCGATGAAATGCGGCTTGGTGCCGGCGCGCAGCAGCCGCGCATAGGCCGCATGGGCGCCGAGCTCGCGCAGGGTCTCGGCATCGGGAATGCCGGCCCGGGCGCAGGCGGCCTCGACCGCCGGTCCCAGGTTGCGGATCGAGGACACCGGCGTGCCCATGGTTCAGGCCGCGACCGCGCGGGTCTCGGCGAAGGCGCAGAGCGTTTCCAGCGCGGCGGCGAAGTCCGCGTCGGGCACGGTCATGGCGACACGGACGAAGCCCGCCGCCGAGGCGCCGAAACTTTCCCCCGGCATCACCGCGATCCGCCGCTCGTCGAGCAGCGCATGGGCAAAGCTCTCGCCCGAGAGGCCGGTGGCGCGGATGTCGAGAAACAGATACATCGCCCCGCCCGAAGGCACGAGCCCGACGCTGTTCTGCTGGGCGAGGATCTGCTGCGCCAGCGCGCGGCGGCGGCGGAAGGGCTCGGCGATGCGCGTCTCCAGCGGCGTGCCCTGCCGCAACGCGAAAAGCGCCGCGTCCTGGATATAGCCGGGCACGCCATAGGTGGTGTTCACCGACAGATCGTAGAGCCGCGCGATGGCCTCTTCCGGCCCCGCGACCCAGCCGATGCGGCTTCCGGTCATGGCATGGCTCTTCGACATCGAGCCGATCACCAGCGTGCGCGCCGCCATGCCGGGCAGGGCGCGGGGCGACAGATGCGCCCCCTCCCAGATCTGCGTGTCATAGACCTCGTCCGAGATCAGCCAGAGATCCGCCGCCTCGGCGGCCTGCGCGATCCCCTCCAGCGTGGCGCGCGGATAGATCGCGCCGCTGGGGTTGTTGGGCGTGTTGATCAGCAGCGAGGCGGCGCCGGTCTCCTGCGCGGCCTCGGCGATGCGTTGCGGGTCGGGCAGGAAGGCCCGCGCCGGGTCGGTGGCGATGGCGCGCGGGCGCGCGCCCACGGCGCGCAGCGTGCCGGGATAGGTGGCGTAATGCGGGTCGATGAACAGCGCCGTGTCGCCGGGATCGCAGGCGGCCATATGCGCGGCAAACAGCGCCGCCTGGCCGCCGGGGGTGATCAGCACATTGGCGCGCGAGGTGGCAACGCCGCTGCGGGCGGCGATGCGCGCGGCCACCGCGTCGCGCAGCGCATCGGTGCCGGGGATCGCCGAATAGCCGGTGTGGCCGCCGGCGGCGGCCTCGGCCATGGCGCGCAGGATCTCCGGATCGGTGCGGATGTCGTGTTCGCCGATGGTCAGCTCGATGACCGGCTCGCCGGCCTCGGCCATGCGGCGCGCCTTGAGGAACACCTCCCAGCCGTCGGAGCCGCCGTCGTTCAGCGTGGAAATGCGGTTGGACAGGCGTGGCATGGCAGGGCTCCCGATCGGTCTGGCCCGGTCTTGCCACCGGGGCGAAGTGGGGACAAGGGGTGTTGTCGGACAGGGGCCCCCGCCGCGCGCGGGACGGTGCGCGGGCAGGGGCAACGGCCTCAGCCGTCTTCCGAGGCGCGGGCGACAAGCACGACCAGCACCACGTCCTGAACCAGCCGCAGCGTGGTGTCGGCATCGCCGCGGAAGCGCTCCATCGCGGCCTCGACCGCGGCCTTGTCGAAGGGCCGCGCGGTGCCCGCCGCGACGATGGCGGCACGGGTGCTGGCCAGGTCGCGCAGCGCCGGGCGCAGCGTGTCGCCATTCGCCGCCAGCGCGTCGCGCAGATCCTTGCGGATCTCGCGGGAGAAGAACGCGTCCTCCGCCGCAGGGCCCAGCAGGTCGGCGCGCATCGACTGGAAGCGCAGCAGCGCCCCCGCCGTCAGCGCATTGCCCAGCAGCGAGACCGTCAGCACGGCGACAAGCGCGATGCGGCCCGTGTTGCGTTTGATCCGCTCCATCACAGGCCTCCGGCAAAGCCGAGCAGCTCGGCAAGGGCGCTGGCAAAGACCATCTCCTCGCCGCCGAGAAGCGGCAGCGCGGCGTATCCCAGCGCCACTGCGCCCAGCAGCAGCAGCCCATAGCCCGCCGCGACCGGGCCGGGATGGCTCAGCACCTCGGCCAGAGGCTCGGCGCGCTGCGGATGCGCCTCTTCCTCGGCGAGCCGGGTCAGCACCGCGCGGGCCAGCGGCGGGGTCTCGACCGGCATCTCCTCTTTCAGCGCGGCGCTCAGGGCCTTGTCGAAAGCGGTGTCATCGAAAGCGTCGTCTTGCGTCATCAGGGCCTCCTCTCCTCCATATCGTCCGGGTCGAGCTGCCGGCGCAGGGTGGCGCGGGCGCGGACCAGAAGTTGTTCCACCGCGCCGGCGCTCACCCCCATGGCGGAGGCGATCTCGGCGGTGCTCAGGTCGCCGGCCGCGCGGAGCAGAATCGCGCGGCGCTGGCGGTCGGGGAGCTCCGCGATGGCGTCGCGCGTGCGCGCCAGCCGGTCGCGGCTCTCGTGGATGGCGGCCGCGCCCGGGCCGTCATCGCTCATCTCGTCGGTCGCTTCCAAACCGATGAATCGGCGAAAGCGGGTGCGGCGGCTGCGGTCGATACAGTGGTTGACCGCGATCCGGTAGAGCCAGGTCGACACCGCCGCCTTGCCCGGGTCGTAGCGTCCGGCATTGCGCCAGGCCTTGAGAAAGACCTCCTGCACGACATCCTCGGCCTCCGAGGGCGCGTCGAGCATCTGCGCGGCATAGCGGGTCAGGCCCGGCCCGTAGAGAGCCACGAGCCGTCCCAGCGCCCGCCGGTCGCCTTGCGCCATGGCGGCCATCGCCGCCTGCGCCTCTGTCGCGCGTTGATCCATATGCGTCAGCTTTGGCCCTTGCCATCCGGGGCGCAAGGGCCCGGCAGCCCGCCACCGAGGGGCGGCGGGCTGCCGGCGGATCCTTACTTCGTCACCAGGCGGGTGCGGGTGCCGCTCTGGCCGCCGGGGCCGGTGGTGGTGACCGAGGTTGCCGAGGCGCCGTTGCCGCTCACGCGGGTGCGGTCCTTGCCCCAAGTGGCCGACTGGCCGCCGGCGGTGGTCGCCGTGGTGCTTGTCGCGCAGTTCGCGGTGCCGGCGCTGCGGTCGCAATCGCGCGATTTCTGCACCGTGCCGCCATTGCCATTGGTCACGGTGACGTTCTGTGCGGGCAGGGCGGTTGCGGCCATGAGCGGCAGGGCGAGGATGGCGAAGAAGCGAACGGTTTTCATGTCTGGTCCTTTCAAAGACGGGGTAGAGCCAAGATCTTGGGATGACGTGTTGTGTTGAGGGTTGCGGGAGGGGTTATTGCCGGTAGGCGGCGAGGAAACGGGCGATGCGGTTGTATTCCGCGACGCTGATCACGCCGTCATTGTTGCGGTCGGCCATGTCGAAACCACGGGTCTGCGACGTGTATTCGGCCAGGGTGAGCAGCCCGTCGCCATTGGCATCCTGATCCCAGATGCGCTTGTCGGACTGCATGGTGCGCTTGCCGGGCAGGGCCTGGCGGGCGGTCTCGATCTCGGCCGCGGTGATGGTGCCGCTGCGGTCCGCGTCGATCCGGTCGAACATGCTGACCCGCAGTTGCAGGAATTCGTTGCCGTCGATCACGCCGTCGCCATTGGCGTCGAGCTGTATGAAGATCGAGTCTTGCGCCAGCGCCGCCCCGGGGATCAGGGCCAGCGCAAAGGCGGCGCGGGTTATGGTCTGTCTCACTGTCATGAATGCCTCCGACTGAGTGTGCTTTCACATAGGGATACGCCCGGGCCGCGCGCCCCTTACGCCGGGCGCCGATTTTTTTCCCGCGGCGACGTGTTTTTTTGTCCCGGGGCGGGGGGGGCCGGGAACCGTCAAGAGAGGCGGCGAAAAAGCTGTGTGGATCTAATGACTTGCGCGGACGGCCTCGCGCCTGTCCGGTCCTGCGCCGGCATATGGCCCTCTGCTGCGCTTCCGGTGGGCAGGCGGGTGACACCGCGTCTATGCAGGTGCCAGAGGATCCCCGAGATCTGCGAGTAGAGCCGTCCTGCCATGCGGAACCGGTCCCGTGGCAAGGCGCGGATTTCTTAGCTCCTGCAAAGTCGCGGTTTGCAAATTATCCGTGCATTCGCCGTGCAAGATGACTTGCGATACCGGGGCGCTTCGTGCAGAAAATCGTGAAATGGAGATGAAAAAAGGGGGACACCCGATGAACATCGCGCAGAACCGGTCTGTACTGGTTGAAAGTTTCGGTGCCACGGAAGGCACCGCGCTGCGGCTCAAGCAGGCCGCGCTGGTGGTGGCGGGGATCGCGCTGCTGGCGATCTGTGCCAAGATCAAGGTGCCGGTGCCCGGCTCGCCTGTGGCCATGAACCTCGGCACCTTCGCCGTGCTGACCTTTGGTGCCGCCTATGGCCCGCGCCTCGGCCTGGCCACAATCATGGGCTACATGATCCTCGGGATGCTGGGTTTTGACATCTTTCAAAGCTCGACCGCCGATCTGAACGGCATCGAATACATGATGGGCAGCACCGGCGGCTATCTTGTCGGCTATGTCATCGCCACCGTGCTGATGGGGATGCTGGCGCGCGCCGGCTGGGACCGTTCGGCGCCGAAGATGGCGCTGGCGATGCTTGCGGGCAATGTGGTGCTTTACGTGCCGGGCCTGATCTGGCTGGGCATGCTCTATGGCTGGGACAAGCCGATCCTGGAATGGGGCCTGACGCCCTTCCTGCTGGGCGACGCCATCAAGCTGGCGCTGGCCGCGCTGATGCTGCCCGCCGTCTGGGCGCTGGTGGGCCGCGCTCGCGGCTGACCAACCGCCTGAAAGAAAGGCATTTTACGCGGCGCGGGAGTTTCCCGCGCCGCGTTTCTTTTGCGCCCTCTTGCGGCGGTTCCGGGCGGGCGCTAGGCAAGGGCCATGATCCTGCAAGACCGCCTTCCCTACGATCTGTCCACCGCGCGCCCGCTGCCCAATATCGGGCCCGTCGCCATGGCCGACTGGCTGCTGGTGGACGAAGCCTATGCCGGCCAGATGGCCGAGCGCGAGCGCCTGCTCGACACCCGGCGCGAGGCGGTTCTGCAACTCGACCCGCAGGCGCGGCCGGTGGCCGATGAGCTGCTGGACACGGTTCTGGAGGCGCTTCCCGCCGGGTTCGCGCGGGATGCCGAGACGGTGCGGCGCCCCGATGGCGTTACCGTGCGGCTCGACCGCGACGATCCGATGGGCACGCTGGGGCGGCTGGTGCAGGAAGACCTCTGCCTGCTCGAGAAGCGCCCGGGCAGCGACGAACACGTTCTGACCGGGGCGGTGCTGTGTTTTCCGGCGGGCTGGCGGCTGGCGATGAAGATGATGCGACCGCTGACCGCGATCCACATCCCGATTCCCGAGTATGACGCGGGCATCGCGAAACGGGTGCAGCGGCTGTTCGACGGGGTGCAGCCGGGGCGTCCGCTGATGCGCTTCAACCGGCTCTGGTACGACGATCCGGCGCTGTTCCAGCCCGGGCCGCGGCGCGACAACAACGATCGCGGCAAACCCGAAAGCGCCGCCTTCTTCCGCTCCGAGCGGCAATGTCTGGTGCGGCTGCCGGAAAGCCGGGCGGTGGTGTTCTCGATTCACACCTTCTTGCTGCCGCGTGCGGCTGCGCTGGCGCTTAACGCATCAGCCCCTTGAAGAAATTGCCGACGAAATTGCTGTTGTGAAGCACGGCGACAAGCGCCGTCAGCGACAGGATGCGCGTGGCCAGACGGAAATCCATGCCGCGCAGCAATCCGATCCCCCAGCGTAGCGCCGAGACCGGCGCCAGGACCAGCCCAGTCATCCCGCCGCCGCTGCGGGCCGGGAGGGGAGTGTCCATTTCCGGATCGACCGCGCGGCCATAGACCGTTTCCGCCGCCTTGCCGATGGTGGTGGCCGCCTCTTGCGTGTCGCGGGCGGTGTTGGCGGCCTCCGCCTCGGCCTGGAGCATGGCGGCGCGGATGCTGTCGGCCAGCGCCTGTTCCTCGTCGCGCTCGATGGGCGCGAGCGTCTTGCGGCGCGGGGAGACATAGCTGTGCAGGCGGATGAAATCCTCGGCCTCGATCACGCTGTCCGAGGAAAACCATTCGATCTGATCCGCCGGGCAGCGTTCGAGCACCGAAAGCACGATCTGCGCGAGGATATGGGCGGCCTGTTCGCCCTCGGGCTGCGCGCCGTCGCGGGAGATGAGGCGCAGCGTGGCGCGCGGGCGGGTATCCTCTGCGCGCGGGGGCCTGACCGCGATGCCGAACCGGTCCGCCATCACCGCCGGCCGCTTCTTCGACCGGCGGACAGGCTGGCCCGACGCACCGTCGAGCCGCGCCAGAACGCCGGCGGCGGCCGCCAGGCATTTCCGGATGTCGAAGGCGGCATGATCCGGCAGGATCAGACCGGCATAGGGGTAATCGGGGGCGTCCATCACACTGGTCCCTGGTTCGGTTCAAGATCGAAGAATGATCTGAACAATAGGAATCAAATGCGGCTGGACGATGCCGGTCTTGAGGCATTTAGATGGCGTTAACCTTAACGGCCCGGCGCGCCGGGCGCCGTGTTACCCGTCGATCTTGGCCGCGACCAGCGCGATGGCCTGCTGATAGACGGTGGCGGCGTTCCATTCGTTCAGCACCCGGAAGTTGGACGTGCCCTGATTATAGGGCTGTCCCGGACGCCAGCCTTTCTGCCGCAGGAAATTGGCGGTGGAGGCCAGCGCATCTGCCTCGTTGTAGAAATCCACCCGCCCGTCGCCATTGGCATCGACACCGTAGCGCAGCGCGTTGCCGGGCAGGAACTGGGTGTGACCGAGCTCGCCGTGGAACGCGCCTTTCTGGCTGGGCGAGAGCATGCCCTTGTCGACCATCTTCAGCGCCGCGATGGCATGCGGGGTGAAGAAGGACGACCGGCGGCAATCATAGGCCACGGTGGTGATCGACGAGACCACGGGCGTGCTGCCCATGGTGCGGCCAAAGCCGGTCTCCATGCCGTGGATCGCCAGCAGGATCCCGGCGGGCACGCCATAGCGCTGTTCGAGCGCCTGATAGAACCCGGGATTGCGGTTCATCCGTTTCCGCGCGGTGGCGGCGAAGCCGTCGACCGAGCCGAGCCGGATGCGGATGAAGTCGTTGAGCGCGTATTTCACGCCCTTCTGGTTGCGGTCCGCGTTGATCGTGCCGGTGGAATAGCTCGCGGCCATCAGCGCCTGAATGCCGCGCTGGCCGACACCGGCCCGCTGCGCCTCGGCGGCGAATTCGCGTTTCCAGGCCTCGAAACCGCTGGCGGTGTTGCCGCAGCTTGCCGCCTGCGCCGCGCCGGCGGTGCTCAGGCCGAGGATGGCGGCGGCGGCGAGTTTGAAAATAACGCGGGACATGGATCGCTCTCCGGAAAATACAGTCTTTTCGCAGAGGACGTTAGCTCAGCGTGTCGGCGGGGCAAACAAAAAAAGCCGGGCCTGACGTCGCGGCCACCGCGGCATGGCACCCGGACGGATCGGCAGAGGCGCCGGGGCCGGAGGGCGGGGTCGGGGCGCGCGAAAAGAAGAAAGGGCGCCCCGCGGGGCGCCCTTTCGGTTTCGTCCGGAACCGGCGGCTCAGCAGCTGTAGTACAGCTTGAACTCGACCGGGTGCGGGGTCATTTCGTAGGCTTCCAGCTCTTCCATCTTCAGGTCGATATAGCCTTCGATCTGGTCTTTGGTGAACACGTCACCGGCCAGCAGGAAGTCCATATCGGCCTTGAGCTCTTCCAGAGCCTCACGCAGCGAGCCGCAGACGGTGGGGATGCCTTCCAGCTCCTCCGGCGGCAGGTCGTAGAGGTTCTTGTCCATGGCTTCGCCCGGGTCGATCTTGTTCTTGATGCCGTCGAGGCCGGCCATCAGGAGCGCCGCGAAGCACAGGTAGGGGTTCGACGAGGGGTCGGGGAAGCGGGCTTCCACACGCTTGGCCTTCGGCGATTCCGCCCACGGGATCCGGACGCAGCCCGAGCGGTTGCGGGCCGAGTAGGCGCGCAGAACGGGGGCTTCGTAGCCCGGGACCAGACGCTTGTAGGAGTTGGTCGAGGGGTTGGTGAAGGCGTTCAGCGCCTTGGCGTGCTTGAGCAGGCCGCCGATGAAATACAGCGCTTCCTGGCTCAGATCGGCGTATTTGTCGCCGGCAAAGAGCGGCTTGCCGTCTTTCCAGATCGACATGTTGACATGCATGCCGGTGCCGTTGTCGCCGGCGATCGGCTTCGGCATGAAGGTCGCCGATTTGCCGTAGGCCTGCGCCACGTTATGGATGATGTACTTGTACTTCTGAAGCTCGTCGGCCTGTTTGGTGACGGTGCCGAAGATCAGGCCCAGCTCGTGCTGGCAGGACGCCACTTCGTGGTGGTGCTTGTCGACCTTCATGCCGATGCGCTTCATGGTCGAGAGCATCTCGGAGCGCAGGTCCTGCGCATCGTCGATCGGGTTGACCGGGAAGTAGCCGCCCTTGACGCCCGGACGGTGGCCGGTGTTGCCCATCTCGTAGTCGGTGTCGGTGTTCCATGCGGCGTCGAGCGCGTCGACCTCGTAGGAGACCTTGTTCATCGCGACCTGGAATTTCACGTCGTCGAACAGGAAGAATTCCGCTTCCGGACCCATATAGGCGGTGTCGCCGATGCCCGAGGAGATCAGATAGGCTTCGGCTTTCTGCGCGGTGCCGCGCGGGTCGCGCTCATAGGGTTCGCCGGTGTCGGGCTCGACCACCGAGCAGTGGATGCAGAGGGTTTTCTCGGCATAGAACGGGTCGATGTAGACGCTGTCCACGTCGGGCATCAGTTTCATGTCGGAGGCTTCGATCGACTTCCAGCCGGCGATGGAGGAACCGTCGAACATGAAGCCTTCTTCGAGGAAGTCCTCGTCGACCTCGTCGGCGATGACCGTTACGTGCTGGAGCTTGCCGCGCGGATCGGTGAAGCGGATGTCGACATAGGCGACCTCCTCGCTCTTCATCAATTCGAGAACGTCCTTGATGCTCATTCCCTTCTTCCCTTTCTGTGACTTGCTACTTTTTGGGTCCGGATTGGTTGGGTGCGGCCGCTCAGAGCGCGTCCGAGCCGGATTCGCCGGTGCGGATCCGGATGGCCTGTTCCACGGGGCTCACGAAGATCTTGCCGTCGCCGATCTTGTCGGTCTTGGCGGCAGAAATGATCGCCTCGATGGCGGCGTCGACCTGATCGTCGTCCAGCACCACCTCGATTTTCACCTTGGGCAGGAAATCGACCACATATTCCGCGCCGCGATACAGCTCGGTGTGGCCTTTCTGACGGCCAAAGCCCTTCACTTCGAGGACCGAAAGACCCTGGATGCCCGCATCCTGAAGGGCTTCCTTCACTTCGTCGAGCTTGAACGGCTTGATGATCGCCTCGACCTTTTTCATGGTCCCTGTCTCCTCGTAATCCCGTGTCGGACCCTGCCAGATCACTTCTGTTCGGCTGCCACAATCGGATAGGCTGCCGGGGCAGGGGGCGTATAGAGGGATTCCTAATCTCCGCATAAATTTTATGCAATGCGCCATTTCAATGGGCGAAATGAAAACAGGAGGGACGGGGCATGGCAGAGCTTCTCACGGCGGCTCAGATGCGGGCGGTCGAGGCGGCGGCCATCACCTCGGGCGAGGTCAGCGGCCTGGAGCTGATGGAGCGCGCGGGGGCGGGGGTGGTTTCGGCGATTGTTCAGGAATGGCCGGAACTTGGCGCTGCGCCGCAGCGTGCGGTGGTGCTGTGCGGGCCGGGCAACAACGGCGGCGACGGCTTTGTCGTGGCGCGGCTTCTGGCCGGGCGCGGCTGGGAGGTGGAGGTCTTTCTTTATGGCGATGCCGGGCGGCTTCCGCCCGACGCGCGCCGCAATTACGACCGCTGGTGCACCATCGGCTCCGTCGCGCCGCTCGAGCCCGATCTGGAGCCCTCGACCTGTGGCGCGGCGCTGGTGGTGGACGCGCTCTTCGGCACCGGTCTCACCCGGCCGATCCGGGGGCTGGGGCTGACGCTGCTGGATCTGGCCGAGCAGCGCGGGCAGGGCGCGGCGATGGCACCGGGGGAGCGTCCGGACTGGACGCCGCTGATCGTTGCCGTCGATCTGCCGAGCGGGCTTTGCAGCGACAGCGGCCGGGTGCTGCGGGATGCGGCGTTCGTCGGGCTGCCCAAGCGGCTCGAGGCGGCGTCGGCGCGGGCGGATCTGACGGTGAGCTTTCACGCCCGCAAGCTGGGCCATGTGCTGGCCGAGGGGCCGGAGGTCTGCGGCAAGGTGGTGGTGGTGCCCATCGGGCTCGACGCCCGGCGGGCGCGGGCGCCGCGCCGGGAGCGCGCGGAAGAGGTGACCGGCCCGGCCTTCCTTGGCAAGCAGGGGGCGGGCCACAAATACAGCCATGGCCATGCGCTGGTGCTGAGCGGCGGGTTCGCCCGCACCGGCGCGGCGCGGCTTGCGGCGCGGGCGGCGCTGCGCATCGGCGCCGGGCTGGTGACGCTCGGCGCGCCGGGCGCGGCGCAGATGGAGGTGGCGGCGCAGATCACCGCGCTGATGCTGCGTCGGGTGGAGGAGGCCGAGGATCTCGCGGCGCTGCTCGAGGATGCGCGGTACAACGCGCTTTGCCTGGGGCCGGGGCTGGGGTTGGAGAGGGCGCGCGATCTGGTGCCGGTGGCGCTGGAGGCGGGGCGGGCGGTGCTGCTCGATGCCGATGCGCTTTCGGGGTTTTCCGATGCGCCCGACGAGCTTTTCGCCATGCTGCACGAGGGCTGCGTGCTGACGCCTCACGATGGCGAATTTGCGCGGCTCTTTCCCGATCTCGCGGAGCGGCTTGCGGCGCTGCCGGACACGGGCCCGGCGTTTTCCCGCGCCGATGCGGCGCGGGAGGCCGCGCGGCGCGCCGGCTGCGTGCTGCTGCTCAAGGGGCCGGATACGGTGATCGCCGCGCCGGACGGGCGCTGTTCTGTACATGCGGCGGTGGGCGCGCGCGCCGCGCCCTGGCTCGCGACGGCGGGGGCGGGCGACGTGCTGGCGGGGCTGATCTCGGGGCTGATGGCGCGCGGGTTTTCGCCCTTCCAGGCGGCCTGTTCCGGCGCCTGGCTGCATGTGGAGGCCGCGCGCCGCTTCGGACCGGGGCTCATCGCCGAGGATCTGCCCGAGGCGCTGCCGGGGGTGCTGCGCGGGCTCGGAGTGTGAGGAGATGGGGCGGTGGGCAGATTGCCCACCCTACGAGTTGCGCACAGGCCGCGCCGTCGCCCTCCTGAACGGGCCGGCGATGGCGCGTCTCGCGGCATTTGCGGGCTGCGGCCTTATCCCGCGCCGGGACATTGTGCCGCCGTAGGGTGGGCAATCTGCCCACCGCCCCGGAGCGCCTCGCTCAATCCCCGTAGGCAGCCGAGGGCAGCCAGGTCGTCAGCGCCGGGAATTCGAACACGATGAAGAGCCCCAGAAGCTGAAGCAGCACGAAGGGGATGATGCCCTTGTAGATATGCGACAGCGACACGCCCGGCGGGCAGACCCCCTTGAGGTAGAAGAGCGCAAACCCCACCGGCGGTGTCAGGAACGAGGTCTGCAACGTCACCGCCACCAGAATGGCGAACCACACCACCTGCGGGTCGCGCACCTGGCCGAAGCCGGGCACCGCCAGTTCCAGCCCCTGAATGATCGGCAGCATCAGCGGCATGATGATGATGGTGATCTCGATCCAGTCGAGCAGGAAGCCCAGGCAGAAGACGATGAACAGGATGAAACTCACCGTCAGATAGGGGTTGTCGAAGGCCGACAGCACCAGCGTCTGCACGATCTCGTCGCCGCCGTAGCGCCGCAGCACATAAGCGAAGAAATTCGCCGCCAGAAAGATCCCGACGATGTAACCGGCGGTGTTCAGCGTCGAGCGCGCCACCTCGCGCGCCACCTTCCAGTTCAGCTTTTTCGCGAACAGCGCCAGCAGCGTGGCCCCCAGCGCGCCCAGCCCCGAGGCCTCGGTCGGGGTGGCGAGCCCCACGAAGATCGAGCCCAGCACCAGCAGGATCAGGAACATCGGCGGCACCACCGCCACCAGCACCTCGCGCAGCTCCGCCCAGCCGACACCTTCGGCGCGCTCTGGCGCCGGCATCGCGTCGGGAGAGATGACCCCGTAGATCACGATGAAGACGATGTAGAGCGCCCCCAGGATCAGCCCCGGAAACAGCGCCCCCATAAAGAGATCGCCGAGCGAGATGGCGAGCTGGTCGGACATGATCACCAGCATGATCGAGGGCGGGATGAGAATGCCCAGCGTGCCGGCGCTGGCGATGGTGCCGGTGGCGATGGGCTTGGAATAGTTCTGCGCCATCATCGCGGGCAGCGCCATCACGCCCAGCAGCGTGACCGAGGCGCCGATCACGCCGGTGGAGGCGGCAAGGATGATGCCGATCAGCAGCACGGTCAGCGACAGCCCGCCGCGCAGGCTTCCGAAGAGCTTTTGCATCGCGTGCATCATGCGCTGCGCCACGCCGGACTGATCCAGCATCAGCCCCATATAGATGAACATCGGCAGCGCCACGAGCACCGGGTTCTTGATCGTATTGCCGAAGATCCGGCCCGAGAGCGCCTGCAATTTGCGGTAGTCGATGCCGGTGCGGTCGAACGCGATGATGCCCTTGAAGACATTGCGATAGGGGTCGAGCGCGATCTCGGCCACCAGCACGAAGATCAGGCTGACGCCGACCAGCGCGAAGGCCACCGGCACGCCCCGGAACAGCAGCCAGATGAAGGTGGCGAACATCGCCGCGACGGCGATCTCGTTGACCGTGAGCCACTCCATGTCAGGCCTCCTTGCGGGCGAAAAGCCGCGCGATCACGATGGCGGCGACGGTCAGGACAAGCGCGGCCAGTACCGTCCAGCGCATCTCCTGCTGGCCGAATTCCCAGACGCCGAAGATCGGCAGGCGCCCGACGTCGCGGCTGGTCATTTCGGGATCCCGGGTCGCGTAGAGCAGGCTGAAACAGCTATAGTAGAAGATGAGGTTGATCGCGTAAGCGACGGAAGGGAAGGCGAAAAACATCTGCTTCCAAAGCGCGGGCCGGGTCAGTTTCCCCAGCAGCCGCACATAGGCCGACCAGACGGCGACCGCGATGAAGACGAAGCTCACGTTCATGAAACTCTTCAGCAGCCAGAGATTGTGCAGCCCGTTGGGGCTGTCCGATCCCTCGTCGGCGCGGATCGAGGTCAGCGCGTAATCCAGCGTCACGTCCCAGCACAGGATGATGAAGGGCAGGAACAGCCAGGCGAGGCCGAAGATGTCGGTGACGATGCGTTTCCGCTTCTCGAAATTGTCATAGAAGATGTCGACCCGCACATGGCTGTTGGTGGTGACCGCATAGCCGATCCCCATCAGCACGGCGGCGCCGTAAAGCCACCATTGCAGATCGTCGAGCCAGGCCTGGTTGTGCCCGGCCTGCCGCAGCACGACCTGCGCGCAGATCGCCAGCATCAGGATCGGGAACAGCCAAGCGGCCAGGTTCGCGACCCGGATGACGGCCCGGTCGCCGCAGTTCTGTTCGGCCCGCCCGATCTCTCCCGGATCGGAAATCGCGGCCACGACCTCTTGATGCTCGGCCATCGCGCCTGCCTCCCTCGCGCAAGTCGGAAAACCGGGGCGGATGCGCCGCCCCGGTCCGGTTCAGGATCGGTGTGGCTTACTGCCCGGCAACCGAGAGATAGGGGCGCGGCAGGTAGATGTTGTTGCCCCAGAGCTTGTAGCCCTCACGGAACTCCTGAAGATCGCCCCAGACCTCGGCGAAGAACGCGTCTTCGGCGGCCAGCTCGTCGGCGACCTCCAGCCAGGCGCGTTCGAAGGCCTGAAGCTGCTCTTCGTTCCAGTTCTTGATCTGCACGCCGTGTTCCTCGACGTTTTCCTTCATCGCCGGGAAGTTCTTGGCCTCACCCTCGGCGAAGTTGTCGGCGAGGTTGGCCATGCAGGCGATGTTGATCTGGTTCTGGGCGGTCTCGTCGAGGCTTTCCCACTTGTCCTTGTTGATCAGCAGCTCGAACATGGTCGAGGGCTGGTGCCAGCCGGGGAAGTAGTTGTATTTCGCGATGTTGTAGAAGCCGAGATTGGCGTCCACCAGCGGCATGGAGAACTCGGTGGCGTCGATGGCGCCGCGCTCCAGCGCCGGGAAGATGTCGCCGCCCGCGAGCAGCGAGGTGGAGACGCCCAGCTTGGCCATGACCTCGGCACCGAGGCCGAAGAAGCGCATGTTGAGCCCCTTGAGATCGTCCATGGAGGTGATCTCTTTCTTGAACCAGCCCGAGGTCTCGGGGGCGTACATGCCGCAGAGGATGACCTTCACGTTGTAGCCGTTGTCATCGTACATCTGCTGGAAATACTTCATGCCGTCGTCGTAGAGCATCCAGGCCAGCATCTCGCCCGGCTCGGGGCCGAAGGGCACGGCGGCGAAGAGGCCGGCGGCGTTCATCTTGCCCTGCCAGTAGCCCGAGGTCGAATAGGCTGCATCGACCGAGCCGTTCGAGGTGGCGTCGAGCATCTCCAGCGCGGGCACCAGCTCGCCGGGGTTGAAATGCTCGAATTCCACCTCGTTGGAGATCGAGTTGATCTTTTCGACGAAATTGACGGATGCGGTGCCGAGGATCGGCAGGTTGTTCGCATAGCCGCTGGTCATCTCGAAGAGTTCCTGCGCCGAGGCGGCGCCGGTCACGGCGAAAGAGGCGGCGAAAGCCGCCGCGAAAGTCGTTTTCATATTGATTTCCTCCCTGGTTCCACGCCCCCTCCCAAGGGCGCGCGACGGATCTTTGCCCGCCGGTGTTGGGACGCTAACGAAGCCCGCCCCAGCTGTGAATACCCAAAACTGCGTAAGAGAAAGTGACGTTGCTGCCGGGGAGGGACAGAATGGCCCATTCCGGTACCGACAGGGCCGGGGTAGCATCACCTTCGCGCGGCATGGGTCGCGTGTCACGGAAAGGCCCGTCATGATCCTGCCCCCCAACATCCACGTTCTGCGGGCGCCGGAAACGCTCGACTATTACCACGCGCAGACGGTGGTGCTGCCGGTCGGGATGTCGGCGCTGGAGCTGTGGAACCGGCTGATGACGCAGCCTCTGCCGCTGATGTCGCTGGCGTTCCGGCTGCGCGACGCGATCTCGGCGCGGTTCGGGGTGAGGAAGATCGGCGGGTTCTCGGGCCAGCGGGCCGACCAGGTCGCGGTGGGCGACAGGCTCGACTTCTTCCTGGTCGAGCATGTGGCGCCGGATGTGCTGGTGCTGACCGAGCGCGACCGCCATCTCGACGTGATGACCTGTCTCTCGACATCGGAAAACCGCGTGACGATCACCTCGTCGGTGGTGACGCATAATGCGTTCGGGCGCGCCTATATGCTGCCGGTGGGCATCGCGCATAAGCTGTTCGTCGGGGCCATGCTGCGGCGCCTGAAACGGAGCTTCGAGTCCGGTCAGCCTGCCGTCTAGCGCTGCTGCGCGGCACGGCGGGCCATGACGGCGCTGCCCAGCTCGCGCGTATAGCGTTCCAGCGCCGAGAGCGCGGCGTCGCAGGCGCGCGCGCTCTGCGTCTCGGCGGCGCCCGCGATGGCTTCGTGCAACTCGACGATGCGCGCGCGGTCGCGGGCGGTGAAGGTGATCATGTTCATCAGCGGCTGCATCGCCTCGACGGCGCCCGCAAGCTGGTAGGACAGCACCGGGTTGCCCGCAGCGTCCACCAGCGCGCGGTGAAACGCCACGTCGGAGGCGCAGAAATCCTCGTCCGACAGCGCTGGGTCCGATTGCCGCGCGATCTCGGCGCGCATCCGGTCGAGATGCGCCTCCTGCCGCCGGGCGCAGGCCAGCGGCGCGCAGGCGCGTTCCATGGCGAAGCGCGCCTCGCAGGCGGTTTCGAACCCAACGGCGTTCATCGACAGAAGCAGGGTCGAGGTGGTGATCTGCTGCGCCTGCGCCGCCTCGAAGGAGAGGTGGTTCACAAAGGCACCGCCGGTGGCGCCGCGCCGCGTGCGGATCAGCGATTGCGCCGCCAGCCGCTTCAACGCCTCGCGCACGGTGGGGCGCGAGACGCCGTATTGCTCGGCCAGCTCCGCCTCGGAGGGCAGCCGGTCGCCCACCAGCAACCGGCCCGTGACGATGGCGTCGCGCAGGGCGGCGGCGATTTCCGTGGAACGGTCGGGTCGGGGGGCACTTGCGGCGGGCATGGATCCCCGTTTAATTGTCTGACAATTGGAAGTCCAGCACCGAGTCGCCCGGTTACGGCGCGGTGCCCGAACCGATGGGAGCCGAGCGGCATGCTGAGCCCGGACTATGTGCTGACCATGGCGCGCTACAACGCCTGGCAGAACCGCCAGATGAAAGAGGCGCTCGAGGCGCTGCCCGAAGCCGAGCTGCGCGCCGAGCGGGGCGCGTTTTTCGGGTCGATCTTCGCCACGGTGAACCATCTGCTCTGGGGCGACCGGATCTGGATGGCGCGATTTGCCGGGTGGGAGGCGCCTGAGGGCGGTATCCCGCAAAGCGTGGAGATGGTGCCGACGCTTTCGGTCTGGAGCGCGGAACGGTTCCGGGTGGATTCGCGTATGATCCTCTGGGCCGAGGAGCTCAAGGCCGTGGATCTGCGTGGCGATCTGCGCTGGTTCTCGGGCGCCACCGGACGCGAGCAGGTCAAGCCGCTGGGGCTCTGCATCGCGCATATGTTCAACCATCAGACCCATCACCGTGGCCAGATCCACGCCATGGTGACGGCGGCGGGGGGAAAGGGCTGGGTCAGCGATCTGGCCTTCATGCCGGAGGAGGGGCCCTGGCTCTGAGCGGGTCCGAGTATTTGCCGGAAAGATGAAAGGCCAAGGGCAGTGCGCCGGGGCCGGGAGGAGGAAGAGATGTTCAAGGCTTTGGTGGTCGAAAAGGATGCCGAAAGCGGCAAGACCTCGGCAACGGTGAAGGAGATCGGGCTCGACGATCTGCCCGAGGGCGATGTCACGGTCGCGGTCGAATATTCCACACTGAATTACAAGGACGGGCTGTGTCTCGGGCCGGGCGGCGGGCTGGTGCGACGCTATCCGCATGTGCCGGGCATCGACTTTGCGGGCACCGTGGAAAGCTCGGAGGACGAGCGCTATTCGCCCGGCGACAAGGTGGTGCTGACCGGCTGGCGCGTGGGCGAGGTGCATTGGGGCGGCTATGCGCAGAAGGCGCGGGTCAAAGCCGACTGGCTGGTGCCGCTGCCCGACGGGATGGACACGCGCCAGGCGATGGCGGTGGGCACAGCGGGCTTTACCGCCATGCTGGCGGTCATGGCGCTGGAGGATCACGGGCTGGCGCCGGGCAAGGGGCCGGTGCTGGTCACGGGCGCTGCGGGCGGCGTCGGTTCGGTCGCCACCGCGATCCTGGCGCATCTGGGCTATGAGGTGGCGGCGGTCACCGGGCGGCCGGAGCAGGAAGCCTATCTGCGCGATCTCGGCGCCGCCCGGATCGTGCCGCGCGAGGATCTGGCCGAGCCGGTGAAACGGCCGCTGGAAAGCGAAAACTGGGCGGGCTGCGTCGATGCGGTGGGCGGGCCGATGCTTGCGCGGGTGCTGGGCCAGATGGCCTATGGCGGCTCGGTTGCGGCGGTGGGGCTGGCGGGCGGCGCGCAGCTGCCCGCGACGGTCATTCCCTTCCTGCTGCGCGGCGTGAACCTGCTGGGCATCGACAGCGTCATGCAGCCCTTCGACAACCGTCTGCGCGCCTGGCGCCGCATCGCGCGGGATCTGCCGATGGAAAAGCTCGAGGCGATGATCCGGCCCGCCACGCTGGCCGATCTGCCCGCGCTTGGGGCGGATATTCTCAAGGGCCAGGTCAAGGGCCGTGTGGTCGTCGATGTGAACGGCTGAACCGCGACGCGGTCCAAAAGCGACGCATTTTGCCATGAATGCGTCGCAACCCCATGGCTTGATTTGCGTTTTCCGGCGCGGCTTATGTCGTTTTCAGACGATACTTCGCCGCGACGGTTTGCGTCTCGGGGCTGTTTCGCGTTAGGCTTGTGTTGCGCGATGCCCCTTGGCGGCGCCGCGCGGCAGACAGGGCGAAGGCCCGGGTTACGCGCGGGCCTGCCCCGTGCAGGCCTTTGCCTGACAAGAATGCCGGGACAGCCCGGCGGGACAGGAAAAGGAGGGACCCTTGTTCGAACGCATCATGGTGCCGGTCGATCTTGGCCACGCGGAGAAGCTCGAGAAAGCTCTGCTCTGCGCGGCGGACCTGGCGGCGCATTACGGCGCAACGGCGGTTTATGTGGGGGTGACCACGGAACAGCCCTCGTCGCTGGCGCGCACGCCGGCGGAATATGCACAGAAGCTCGCGGCTTTTGCCGAGGATCAGGCCAAGCTGCGGGGCATCGCCACCGAGTCCAAGGCCTATGCCAGCCACGACCCGGCGGTCGATCTCGACCCCACGCTGCTGAAGGCGGTGGGCGAAACCCGGGCCGATCTGGTGGTGATGGCGAGCCATATCCCCAATATCGCCGATCATCTCTGGCCGTCGAACGGCGGCAGCATTGCGACGCATACCGATGTGTCGGTTCTTCTGGTGCGCTGAGCCGCTCCGACGACGGAAACCAACAACAGGGAGGTTCGTGCCATGAGCGACACGAGCGACGACCAGGGTATTCCCGCGCCGGAGGGCACGGCGGATATCATCGACACCGATTACACCATCGGTCAGGACAATATCGAAACGCAGATCGGCCCCTTCGGCCTCGACATCCACAACCCGGTCTTTCTGGTCTCGGGGCTGTCGATCATCGCCTTCGTCTTCTATGCGCTGGCGCTGCCCGAGCAGGCGAGCGGCTTTTTCGGCTGGCTGCGCCCGGCGCTGACCTCGACCTTCGACTGGTTCTTTCTCGGCGCGGCCAATATCTTTGTGCTGTTCTGCCTCGCGCTGATCGTCTTGCCGGTGGGCAATGTGCGGCTGGGCGGCGCCGAGGCGACGCCGGATTACAGCTATGTGGGCTGGTTCGCGATGCTCTTCGCCGCCGGCATGGGCATCGGGCTGATGTTCTTCGGCGTGCTGGAGCCGGTCTATCACATGGCCATTTCCGAGCCGCTGGGCGTGCCTTCGCCCATCGCGGAGGACGGCACGATCATTGCGGCCAATGTCGATGCGGCGCGCGAGATGGGGCTTGCCGCGACGATCTATCACTGGGGGCTGCACCCCTGGGCGATCTATGCGGTGGTGGCGCTGGCGCTGGCCTTGTTCAGCTATAACAAGGGCCTGCCTCTGACCATCCGCTCGGCCTTCTACCCGATCTTCGGCGAGCGCGTCTGGGGCTGGGTCGGCCATGTCATCGACATTCTGGCGGTCTTTGCCACGCTCTTCGGTCTCGCCACCTCGCTGGGCTTCGGGGCGCAGCAGGCCAATGCCGGGCTGGAACATGTGTTCGGCATTCCGGTGAGCACCTCGGTGCAGGTCATCCTGATCACCGGCATCACCGCGATTGCGCTGGTCTCGGTGCTGCGCGGGCTCGACGGCGGGGTCAAGGTGCTGTCCGAGATCAATATGCTGATCGCGGCGGCGCTGCTTCTGTTCGTGCTGTTTGCCGCCGGGGCCGCGGCGATCATGACCGAGTTCTTCGACGGGTTCGTGGCCTATGTGAAGGACATCGTGCCGCTGTCGAACCCGTTCGGGCGCGAGGACACCGGCTATATGCAGGGCTGGACGGCGTTCTACTGGGCCTGGTGGATCTCCTGGTCGCCCTTCGTCGGCATGTTCATCGCCCGCGTGTCGCGCGGCCGCACGGTGCGCGAATTCGTGGTCTGCGTGCTGCTGATCCCGTCGCTGGTCTGCATCCTCTGGATGGCGACCTTCGGCGGCGCGGCGATCGAGCAGGTGCTGGCCGATCCCGCGGGCAGCGCGGTCAAGGCGCAGGTGATCGACAGCTACAACCCGCCGATCTCGCTCTTTGCGATGCTGGAGGGGCTGCCGCTCTCGGGGCTGACCTCGGTCATCGCCATCGTGCTGGTGATCGTGTTCTTCGTGACCTCCTCGGACAGCGGCTCGCTGGTGATCGACACGATCACGGCGGGCGGCAAGGTGGATGCGCCGGTGCCGCAGCGGGTGTTCTGGTGCGTTTTCGAGGGCGCGGTGGCCATCGTGCTGCTTCTGGGCGGCGGGCTGGGCGCGTTGCAGGCCATGGTGATCTCGACCGGGCTGCCCTTCACGGTGGTGCTGTTGCTGATGTGCTGGGCGATCTGGCGCGGGCTTCTGGCCGAGCGCCGGGCGTGACACGGGTCAGCCGGGTTTGATCCAGCGGTGCGCGGGCCTTCGGGCCCGCGCGCTTTTTTTGTGGGGCAGGGGGGGAGAGGTGGCGTGTGTTATGAGGCCAAGCTACTTGGCCCGTGCCGAGCCTTCGCTGCAGATGCACTCGTCCGTTCCCAGCCCACAGCTTAGTCACGCCAGGTGCAGCGTAGCGCTGCACCCAGCCCGGAGCGAACCTCTATATAGCATGATACAAAGGTTTCCCCACAAATCCCATCGCCGTCGATCAAGCATATTCCTGTCGGGCCAGCACGGTAGTTCATAGAAATTCCGGTGACATGTATGCCTTTCACATGTAGGTTCGTATCAATAAGTGCCAATACTGGAAGAAGAATGTCGATCTGGTCTCCTCCACCCGAAAGCAAGTCCCAAGTCAAACGTGCAGGAAAGCGTATTGCGGATGGAGTGGGGACAACAGAAGATTTTGATCTTGTGGATCAGTGGCGTTCATCACACGGCTATGTCATTAATACGTTTCAGATTTGGTTGAAGCGGAAAATCGCAATCAAGCCATACAACGTGGAATTTGCGCAGCGTCTCAAGCGTAGAAACACTGTGATTGACAAGCTACAGCGAAAGAACGATGCGGGCGATCCGCTAATCGCAGACGTTTCAGCTATGCATGATTTCGCTGGATGCAGAATGATTTTTGAAAACCTCTCAGATCTTCATGACTTTAGGGATTATGTTAATTCGACGGCCGTGATGAAAAACGTCAAGCATGAACTGAGATACCCGCGCGAAAAGTACGACTATATTGAAAAACCCAAGTTCACTGGGTACCGCGGTATCCATGATGTATATCGCCACCTACCACGTGGCAGCAATCGGGCCGAAACTAAGGAAGGTCTGAAAAACCTCGCGCTCTGAGGGGTTTGGTATAGACTTTGCGGGACGAAGAAGGAAGCCCCATCATGCCCAAGCAGCC
>NZ_JAMDHK010000017.1 GCF_024721115.1 Salipiger pentaromativorans
CATCGGCAGGTAGATGACGACGCGGTCGCCGCGCATGACGCCCTGGGAGAGCAGGACGTTGGCCATGCGGTTCACCTTGTCGTAGAGCTCACGATAGGTGATGTGCTGGGCGGGATCGCTGGGGTCGTCGGGTTCGAAGATGATGGCGGTCTGGTTGGCGCGGGTCTTGAGGTGCCGGTCGATGCAGTTATAGGCGACGTTGAGCACGCCGTCCTCGTACCATTTGATATCGACCTTGCCGAAGTCGAAGCAGGTGTTCTTGATCTTGGTCGGCCGCGCCATCCAGTCGAGCCGCTGCGCCTGTTCGGCCCAGAACCCGTCCGGGTCGCTCAGCGACCGCGCGTACATCTCATCGTACCGCGCCGCATCAATATGCGCGCCGGTCACAAACTCGGACGACGGGGGGTAGGTGTCGGACATGTGTGGTTCCTCCTCCACGAAATGCGATGCTCAAGGGAAGCGCGCTGCCGGAAGGATGGCAATAGGCATTTGGTGGAATGATTCAGCAACCAGCGCACAAATTTTACACAGACTCCCCGCCGGATGCGGAGGGCGGACCCTCCGCATCGTGAGCGCTATCAGATGGCGAGATATTCCGCCCGCAGGCTCTCGTTTTCCAGCACCTCGGCGGCGGTGCCGTCGAAGACGATGGACCCGGTGTCGAGGATGATTGCCCGGTCGGCGAGCTGCAGCGCGCGAACGGCGTTCTGCTCCACGAGGATCGTGGTCATGCCCTGCTCCTTGATGTGGCGCAGGGTCTTTTCGATCTCGTCCACGATCACCGGCGCCAGCCCCTCATAGGGCTCGTCCAGAAGCAGCACCTTGATGTCGCGGGCCAGTGCCCGGGCGATGGCCAGCATCTGCTGTTCGCCGCCCGAAAGCGTGACGCCCTCTTGCTTGCGGCGTTCGCCGAGACGCGGAAAGAGATCGTAGAGGCGGTCGATCGACCAGCCGACGGGCGGGGCGATCTGCGCAAGTTGCAGGTTCTCCTCGACCGTCAGGCCGGGGATGATGCAGCGGTCCTCGGGCACGAGGCCCAGACCGTTCGAGGCCGCCTCGTAGGAGCTCATATTGTGCAGCGGCTTGTGATCGAGCCAGATCTCGCCCTTCTGCACCTGGGGCGAATCCAGCCGGGCGATGGAGCGCAGCGTGGTGGTTTTGCCTGCGCCATTGCGGCCCAGCAGCGCGACGATCTCGCCCTCGTGCACATTGAAGGAGATGCCCTGCACGATATAGCTCTCGCCGTAATAGGAATGCATGTCCCAGACGGAGAGGAAGGCCGGGGCGGTCTCGGCCATGTTGGCGTTCTTGGAAAAATCCGGTCTGACGTTCATTTCTTCGGTCCTCCCGTCCCGGAGCGGATCCGGGACCTCCTGCGTGGAGCCCCCGGGGACAGGCCCGGGGCGCGTTGCTTGGGGTCAGGCATGTTCGCCCAGATAGGCTTCCTGCACCTTCGGATGGCCCTTGATGTTCTCGGGCGTGTCCTCGACCAGCGGGGTGCCCTGGGCCAGCACGGTGATCCGGTCGGCGAGCGAGAACACCACATGCATGTCGTGTTCGATGATGCACATCGTGATGTCGCGCTTTTCCTTGATCTCCTTCAGCAGGTCGATCGTGTTGTTGGTGTCGGCGCGCGCCATGCCGGCGGTCGGCTCGTCGAGCAGCAGCAGCCGCGGTTCCTGCACCAGACACATCGCCATCTCGAGCCGCCGCTTGTCGCCGCGCGACATCGAGGCCGAGTGCATATTGCGCTTGTCCAGCATGTTCACGTCGTCGAGCATCTGTTCGGCGCGGGTGATCAGCTCGGACTCGCTCTCCACCGCTTCGATGGCGTGCAGGCGGAAGATGCCGTCCCGCTTGGCGAAGAGCGGGATCATCATGTTTTCCATCACCGTCAGATCGCCGAAGATCTCCGGTGTCTGGAACACCCGTGAAATCCCCATCTGGTTGATCTCGAAGGGTTTGCGCCCCAGCACCGACTGCCCGTCGAACATCACCGACCCGGTGTCGGGGATCAGCTTGCCGACGAGGCAGTTGAGCAGCGTGGATTTGCCCGCGCCGTTGGGGCCGATGATGGCGTGCACCGTGTTCTCCTGCACGGAGAGGGTCACGTCGCTCAGTGCCTTCAGCCCGCCGAAGCGCTTGTTCACGTCCTTGACGTCGAGAATGCCCATAATCGCGTCTCCTTACTCGGCGGGGGTGGTGCTAGCGGATTTGGCGTCGTCCTTGGCCGGCTTGCGGCGCAGGCGTCGGGCGATGCGCTGCCCGCCCTCCACCAGCCCGCCGGGCAGGAAGATCACGATCAGCATGAACAGCAGGCCCAGCGTCAGGTGCCAGCCCTTGCCGACGAAGGGGTGGATGAGGCCGACCACCAGATCCTCGAGCCCATCGGGCAGGAAGGAGACCCAGCCATGCACCACCTGGTCGTTGATCTTGGAGAAGATGTTCTCGAAATACTTGATGAAGCCCGCACCCAGCACCGGGCCGATCAGGGTGCCCGCACCGCCGAGGATGGTCATCAGCACCACCTCACCAGACGCCGTCCACTGCATGCGCTCGGCGCCTGCCAGCGGGTCCATGCAGGCCAGCAGCCCGCCGGCGAGCCCGGCATACATGCCCGAGATCACGAAGGCCGCCAGCGTGTAGGGGCGCGCGTTGAGGCCGGTATAGTAAAGCCGGTTCTGGTTCGACTTGATCGCGCGCAGCATCATGCCGAAGGGCGAGCGGAAGATGCGGATCGCCACGTAGAAGGAGATCAGCATGATGATCGCGGCGAGGTAGTAGCCCACGGAGAACTGGAACTCCCAGGGGCCGAGCGTGAGCGTCTCGAAGCTGCGCATCTCCATCCCGAAGAGGTTGGTCACCGGGATGCCGCCATCGGCGGTAGCCGAGACGCCGAGGATACGCGGATCGTCCAGGGTGATCTGGAGCCCGGTCTCGCCGTTGGTGATCGGGGTCAGCACCGAATAGGCGAGGTTGTAGCTCATCTGCGCGAAGGCCAGCGTCAGGATCGAGAAATAGATGCCCGAGCGGCGCAGGCTCACATAGCCGATCACCACCGCGAAGAGGCCCGCCACGATCATCGACAGCAGGATCGCGGGGATCACGTTCATGCTCAGCAGCTTGAACATCCACACTGCCGCATAAGAGCCGACGCCGAGAAAGGCCGCGTGACCGAAGCTCAGATAGCCGGTGAGGCCGAAGAGAATGTTGAAGCCGATGGCGAGGATCCCGAAGATCACGAAACGCTGCATCAGGTCGGGGTAGCCCGCGTTGAACTGCGCCAGCCCGCTATCGGTGGGGAAGGGGTTCAGGATGAAGGGTGCGAACAGCGCCAGCACCGCGACGATCAGGAACAGGGTGACGTCTTTTTTACCAAGTCCGAGCATGCGCTTAGTCCTCCATCACGCCCTTGCGGCCCATGAGGCCCCGCGGGCGGGTCAGCAGAATGATGATGGCCACGAGATAGATGATGATCTGGTCGATGCCGGGCAGGATCGACTTGATCTCATTCATCGAGGCAAAGCTCTCCAGAATACCCAGGAGGAAGCCGGCGAGCACGGCGCCCGGAAGCGAGCCCATGCCGCCGACGACCACAACCACGAAACTCAGCACCAGGAAATCCATGCCCATGTGGTAATTCGGCGAGTTGATCGGCGCGTACATCACCCCCGCGAGCCCGGCCACGGCGGCGGCCAACCCGAACATGATGGTAAAGCGGCGGTCGATATTGATGCCCAGCAGCCCCACGGTCTCGCGGTCGGCCATGCCGGCGCGCACCACCATGCCGAAGGTGGTGAATTGCAGGAAGGCAAAGACGGCGCCGATGATCACCGCGGCAAAGGCGAAATACACGAGCCGCCAATAGGGGTAGATGATCGCGTTGGGATCGAAGCCCAGCAGCACGCCGAAATCGAAGGAGCCACGGAAGGCGTCGGGCGCCGGGGTCGGGATCGGGTTGGCGCCGTAGATCTGCTTGATCACCTCTTGCAGCACGATGGCGAGACCGAAGGTCACCAGGATCTGATCCGCATGCGGGCGCTTGTAGAAATGCTTGATGAGACCCCGCTCCATGATCACGCCGATGGCGATCATCACCGGGATCGAGAACAGGATCGCCAGCGGCACCGACCAGTCGATGATCGAGGCGCCGAGGCTTTCGCCGAAGAGGTCCTGCACATAGGGGACATCGACCTTGAGCGGGTTGCCGAGGAAATCGGTGCGGGTCTCGTCCACGACCTGGTGGCTGAGGGTCAGCAGCCGGTTCAGGGTGACGGCGCAGAAGGCGCCGATCATGAACAGGGCGCCATGGGCGAAGTTCACCACGCCCAGCGTCCCGAAGATCAGGGTGAGCCCCAGGGCGATCAGCGCATAGGCCGACCCCTTGTCGAGCCCGTTCAGAATTTGAAGGATGATTGCGTCCATGTCCCGGCCTTTACGGTCAAAGGAAGTGGGTGCGTTCCCGGCACAGAGGCCGGGAACGCTGGGGATACGACCGCAGGAAACGAGTCTGGCGGTCGTAACTGGCGCTGGAGATCAGGCGCCCGGGTTGCAGGACCCGAGCGAGCCGCCCGCGAACATCGGGTGATCGGGCTCGTACCAGACCTGGGCCACCGGGGTGACCTCGACCACTTCCAGAAGGTCGAATTCCGAGGTCGGGTTCTCTTTCCCGCGCACGACCAGCACGTCCTTGAAGCACTGGTGGTCGGCCGAGCGGTAAAGCGTCTGGCCGTTGCCGAGCCCGTCGAAGAGATAGCCCTTGTTGGCGGGCGAGGAGATGCCGGGCAGCGAACTGTCGCCGCCTTCCAGCGCCTCGACCACCGCGCAGGGATCGAAGGAGCCCGCGCGCTGCACCGCATCCGCGTAAAGCAGCGTCTGCACATAGCAGGTGTGGGCGGCCTGGCTCGGCGGGAAGCCGTATTTGGTGCCGAAGGACTTCACGAAAGCCTTGGTGCCCTCGTCCTGCAGCGACCAGTGCCAGTTGGTGGAGCCGAGGATCCCCTTGATGTTCTCACCGGCACCGCGTGCCATCAGGCGCGAGAACAGCGGCACGACGATCTCGAAGTTGCGGCCGTTCACCTGCTTTTCACGCAGGCCGAACTGCACGGCATTGGTGAGCGAGTTCACCATGTTGCCGCCGTAGTGGTTCAGGATCAGCACATCGGCGCCCGAGTTCAGCACCGGCGCGATATAGGACGAGAAATCGGTCTGGGCGAGCGGGGTCTTGACGGTCTCGACCGTTTCCCATCCCAGCGCCTCGGTGGCCGCCTTGATCGACTCTTCCTGGGTCCAGCCCCAGGTGTAGTCGGCGGTCAGGTGATAGGCCTTGCGGTCGCCGCCATATTGCTTGGCCAGCACCGGGGCCAGCGCTGCGCCCGACATATAGGCGTCGAAGAAGTGGCGGAAGCCGTTGGCCTTCTTGTCCTTGCCGGTGGTGTCGTTGGAGTGGGTGAGCCCGGCCATGAAGATCACGCCCGCCTCCTGGCAGAGCCCCTGAACGGCCACGGCCACGCCCGAGGACGAGCCGCCGGTGATCATGATGGCGCCGTCTTTCTCGATCATCGACTTGGCCGAGGCGCGGGCGGCGTCGGATTTGGTCTGGGTGTCGCCGGTGACGTATTCGACCTTCTTGCCGAGGATGCCGGTGCCGTCCAGCGCCTTGGAGCTGAAGGTGTTCAGCATGCCGCCGTCGCCGCCGCCGTTCAGATGCTCGACCGCCAGCTCATAGGCGCGCAGCTCGTCGGCGCCCTCGTCGGCATAGGGGCCGGTCTGCGGCACGTTGAACCCGAGCGTCACCGAGCCGCCGGTGGGCGCGTTGGTGAAGGCGCGGGCCGACGAGGCGGTAAAGATCGTCGGCAGCGCGACGCCGGCGCCGGCCACGGCACCCGTCTTCAGCACGCCACGGCGAGTCAGAGTCGTCTTGGACATAAAATCCTCCCATTTTGCAAAGCTGCGCGAGAGGGCTCCTCTTCCCTCTGGCGCGAGCACGAAATCGTGCAAATCCAGTATTTGCGATGGAGTGAAAATCACGCAACAACTGCTTTTTGGTAAACAATTTTTTTGTCAACGACTGAACAGTATACTATAGTCTTCTGTAAAGTGTTTTATGTCGCGCCGCAGAAAGGCGTTGAAAGGACAGGAAAAGCGTCATGGCCCGCGACACGCTCACCGGCTCGCGCATTCGCGAACGCCGGGTCATCCTTGGGATGAAACAGGCGGAACTGGCGCGCCGGGCCGATATCTCTGCCTCTTATCTTAACCTCATCGAACACAACAGGCGTAGAATCGGCGGCAAGCTGCTGCTCGATATCGCCGAGATTCTGGGGGTCGAGCCCTCGGTCCTGACCGAAGGGGCCGAGGCGGCGCTGATTGCCACTCTGCGCGAGGCGGCGCTGCGCACGCAGGCCAGCGGCGCCGAGCTGGACCGGCTCGACGAGTTTGCCGGGCGCTTCCCGGGCTGGGCCCGATTGCTGGCCGACAACCGGGCGCGGATCGACACGCTGGAACGCTCGGTCGAGGCGCTGACCGACCGCCTTGCGCATGACCCGCATCTCGCCGATGCGCTGCACGAGATGCTGACCATGGTGACGGCGATCCGCTCGACGGCCTCGATCCTCGCCGAGCCGGGGGATCTCGATCCCGATTGGCAGCGCCGCTTTCACCGCAACATCTATGAGGACAGCGCGCGGCTGGCGGAGAGCAGCCGCAGCCTGGTGTCCTATCTCGAGGCCGAGGGCAAGGCGGCGGCGGAAAGCGGCACGCCGCAGGAAGAGGTGGAGGCGCTGTTCGAGGCGGCGGATTATCATATCGCGCTGCTCGACGCGGGGGCGGCGCCGGAACGGGCGGTGCAGGAAATGGGCGGCGCGCTGTCCTCCACCGCGCGTGCGCTGCTGCATCGCGCCTTCTCGCGCTATGCGGCCGATGCGGCGGCGATGCCGCTGGCCCAGGTGCTCGAGGCGGTGGTGGGCACCGGGACCGATCCGCTGGCGCTGGCCCGGCGGTTCGGGACCGATCCCGCCCGCGCCATGCGGCGGTTGGCTTCGCTGCCCGCCGATGCGCCCTGCGGGGCGGTCGGGCTGGCGATCTGCGATGCCTCGGGCGTTTTCACCTTCCGCAAGCCGCTGCCGGATTTCCCCATTCCGCGCTTCGGGGCCGATTGTCCGCTCTGGCCGCTGTTCCCGGCGCTCAGCCGGCCGATGTCGGTGCTGAGCCGCGTGCTCCACGCCGCCGGGCGGCAAAGCGGCGCGGTCACCGCCATCGCCTTTGCTCAGCCCGCGGGCCCGCCCGAGCTGAACCGCGAGCCGGTCTTCGAGGCGCATATGATGATCGCGCCCGCGACGCGCCGCTCTACTGACGAGGCCGAGGAGGTCGGCATCACCTGCCGCATCTGTCCGCGCATCGCCTGCCGGGCGCGGCGCGAACCCTCGTTGCTGGGGGATCCGGCGCAGCAGGGGTTTTGATCTTTTGACACCCGGCGCCGCATTGGCGATAAGTTCTTTACTAAGGGGGAGGATAACCACGGACTCCCGGGCCGCAGGGCCCGGTGCCGGGGGAAAGGGGCGACATGTCGAAACGTGTGATGCTGATCGAGGATGAGCCGAATATCATCGAGGCGATCAGTTTCATCCTGTCGCGCGAAGGGCTCGCGGTCGAGACCCATTCCGATGGCACCACCGCCAATGAAAAGCTGCGCGCCTGCCGGCCCGATCTGCTGATCCTCGATGTGATGCTGCCGGGCAAAAGCGG
Source organism: Salipiger pentaromativorans (assembly GCF_024721115.1). Taxonomy (GTDB): domain Bacteria; phylum Pseudomonadota; class Alphaproteobacteria; order Rhodobacterales; family Rhodobacteraceae; genus Salipiger; species Salipiger pentaromativorans. The sequence goes on from NZ_JAMDHK010000017.1 coordinate 7,747, forward strand.
CTATGACATCCTGCGCGAGCTGCGCGAGGATACCGCCACCGCCGAACTGCCGGTGCTGATGCTCACCGCCCGCGGCCAATCGCGCGACCGCGAGATGGCCGAGCGGGCAGGGGTCTCGGCTTTCATGACCAAACCCTTCTCGAACGCCGAGATGCTCGAGACGGTCCGCGCGCTCGTGGCCGGAGGCGCATGAGCGAGGCCGGCCCCCCGCGGCGGGGCGTGCCGCCGGTGTTTCTCGAGCGGCAGTCTTATCGCCGCCGGCGCGTCATCGACGCGGCGCGGGTGTTGCCGCTGATCGGGCTGATGCTCTGGCTGATCCCGCTGCTCTGGCGCGAAGACGGCGCGGCGGCGGTGCGGTCGTCGAGCGCCATCGTCTACCTGTTCGGGGTCTGGGCCTTTCTGGTGCTGGGCGCGGTGATCTTGTCGACGCGGCTCGCGGCGCAGGGCCGCGACGGTGGCGAGGGCGAGGCCGGCGGCGGAGAGGCGCCATGACCATGCTGAACACGCTGGTCGCGGTGTGCAGCGCCTATGCGCTGTTCCTCTTCGCGGTGGCCTTCGGGGCCGAGCGCGCGGCGCTGCGCGGTCAGGCGACCTGGCTGCGCTCGCCCATGGTCTATACGCTGTCGTTGTCGATCTACTGCACCGCCTGGACCTTTTACGGCGCCGTCGGCTCGGCGGTGCGCACCGGGTTCGAATATCTCACCATCTACCTCGGCCCGTCGCTGGTGCTGATGGGCTGGTGGTGGATCCTGCGCAAGCTGGTACGCATCGGACGCAGCCAGCGCATCACCTCGGTGGCCGACCTGATCTCGTCGCGCTATGGCAAGTCCAACCTGCTGGCGGTGGGCGTCACGATCCTCGCTGTGGTCGGCACCACGCCCTATATCGCGCTGCAACTGCAATCGGTGACGCTGAGCTTCGAGGTCTTCGGTGTGGGCGACATCGCCACCGGCGAGGAAAAGGGCCATACTGCGCTTTGGGTCGCCGCCGGGCTGGCATTGTTCACGGTGATCTTCGGCACCCGCAACCTCGACGCGAACGAGCGCCACAACGGCGTTGTCATGGCCATCGCGGTCGAGGCCGTTGTGAAACTCGCGGCGCTGCTGGCCGTCGGGATCTTTGTGGTCTGGGGCCTGTCCGGAGGGATCTCGGGGGCGCTGGAAAAGATCGACGGCTCGCCGCTCGGGCAATGGCAGATCGACGGCGGGCGCTGGGCGGGGCTGATGATGCTGTCCGCCGCCGCCTTCCTCTGTCTGCCGCGGATCTTTCAGGTGCTGGTGGTTGAAAACGACAACGAGACCCATCTGCGCACCGCAAGCTGGGCCTTCCCGCTCTATCTCGGGCTGATGAGCCTGTTTGTCGTCCCCATCGCCGTGGTGGGGCTCGAGATGCTGCCCGAGGGTTCCAACCCCGATCTCTTCGTGCTGACCGTGCCGCTGTCGCAGGGGCATGACGGGCTGGCGGTGCTGTCCTTCCTCGGCGGTTTCAGCTCGGCCACCTCGATGGTGATCGTGGCGGCCATCGCGCTCTCGACCATGGTGTCGAACCATGTGGTGATGCCGCTCTGGCTGCGCTTCGCCGGCGGCGGCGCCAAGGTGTCGGGCGATGTGCGCCATGTGGTGCTGCTGGCGCGGCGGCTGTCGATCATCGGCGTGGTCATGCTGGGCTATCTCTATTACCGGCTGTCGGGCGGCGGTGCGGCGCTGGCCTCGATCGGGCTGGTGAGCTTTGCCGGCGTCGCGCAGGTGCTGCCGGCGATGCTGGGCGGGATCTTCTGGCGCGGTGCCTCGCGGCTGGGGGCGCTCACGGGGCTGACGCTGGGCTTCGGCTGCTGGGGCTATACACTCTTCCTGCCGAGCTTTGGCGCCGGGGTCTTCCTGCCCGAATCCTGGGTCACCGGCGGGCCCTTCGGCATCTTCTGGCTGCGGCCGCAGGCGCTGTTCGGGATCGAGGGCATGGATCCGCTGCTGCATGCGGTGTTCTGGTCGCTGGTGCTGAACACCGGCGGCTTCGTCCTCGCCTCGCTCGCCAGCTTTCCGGCGCCGCTGGAACGGTTGCAGGGGGCGCAATTCGTCAATGTCTTCGAACATTCGACCGGGCCGCGAAGCTGGACCGGCAAGGTCGCCCAGGCCGAGGATCTGATGGTCATGGCGCAGCGCATCCTGGGCGCGCGCGACGCGCAGCTTCTCTTCGAGCGCGAGGCGCAGCGGCAGGGCAAACACGGCATGCTGCCGGAACCGACGCCGGACTTCCTGGAAACGCTCGAACGCGAACTGGCGGGGTCCGTGGGGGCGGCGACGGCCCACGCGATGGTCGGGCAGATCGTCGGCGGCATGTCGGTTTCGGTCGAGGATCTGATGGCGGTGGCGGACGAGACCGCGCAGATGATGGAATATTCCGCCCGGCTCGAGGCGCAGTCGCAGGAGCTGGCGCGCACCGCCGCGCAGCTTCGCGAGGCGAATACCAAGCTCACCCGGCTTTCCGTGCAGAAAGACGCTTTCCTGAGCCAGATCAGCCACGAGCTGCGCACGCCGATGACCTCGATCCGCGCGTTCTCCGAGATCCTGCGGGACAGCACCGGGCTCAGCCCCGCAGAGCAGAGCAAATACGCCTCGATCATCCATGACGAGGCGATCCGGCTGACCCGGCTGCTCGACGATCTGCTGGATCTGTCGGTGCTGGAGAACGGCCAGGTCAGCCTGAACCTGCGCGAGGGGCTGCTGTCGGATGTGCTCGACCGGGCGGTGGCGGCCGCGGCGGCGGACGAGCATGGCGCAAGGCTGCGGATCGCGCGCGATGCGGTGGCGGAACAGGTCTGGCTGAACACCGATCTCGACCGGCTGAGCCAGGTCTTTATCAACCTGGTCGCCAACACGCGGAAATATTGCGATGCCGCGATGCCCGAGCTTGAGATCCGCGTTTGCGCTTCCGACCGGCTGACCATCGACTTTGTCGATAACGGGTCTGGGATCTCGCCCGAGGCGCAGGACGTGATCTTCGAGAAATTCAGCCGGGTCAGCGATCAGAAGGCCGGCGGCGCCGGGCTGGGGCTGGCGATCTGCCGGCAGATCATGCGCCGGCTCGGCGGCGACATCTCCTATCTGCCGGGGCAGGGCGGGGCGGCGTTTCGGGTGGTGCTGCCGGCGGATATTGCCGTGGCGGCGCAATAGGCGGGGCGAAATCTACACCGGCTAAAGCGGTTGGTAACCAAATCGGGCCATACAGATCCGGAGTCCGCCGGAGAACAGGCCAGATCACGTATGGGAGAGCCCGCAAGACAGGATGACGTTCTGGGCCAGAAGGCCAGCGCCGCCCGGCGCGCCTTCGAGGCGCGGGCGATGTCGCCGGCCAAGGCCCTGCGCCGGGCGCTGTCGCGCACGGCGGATGTGCTGTGGGATCTGGCACTGGTGACCCATGGCGTCAGCCAGGAGATGCTCGATCAGGACGGCGTGGTCGAACGGCTGCCGGCGAACACGCTTCTTGTGCTGCTCGACGGGCCGGAGGGGGCGCTTGGGCTCGCGGTGATCGACCGCGAGGTCATGACCGGGGTGATCGAGGTGCAGACGCTGTTGCAGGTCACCCAGATGCCGGTCGAGGACCGACCGCTGACCCAGACCGATGCGGCGATGACGGCGCCGCTGATCGACGGCACGATGGAGCGGCTGGCATGCTATCTCGAAGGGCATCCGCTGCATGCGCAATTCGCCGGCTACCGGTTCGGCGCGATGGTCGAGGATGCCCGCAATGCGGGGCTGTTGCTGAACGCCGCCGGCTATCGCAGCTATCGCGTTGCGGTCGATCTGGCGCTGGGCCGGCGCAAGGGGGATCTTGTCTTGGTGTTGCCCGACCGGCCGCATGCAGAGGAGGCGGAGCTTGCCGCGCAGGTGGCGCCGGGTACGCCCGGGCCGCATGAGCAGAAGATGAAGCTGCTGCCGGTGCGGATGGAAGCGGTGCTTTGTACCCTCACCCTGCCGCTGCGGGCGGCGCAGCGGCTCCAGCCCGGCGATCTGCTGCCGCTGCCGCCCGAGGCGCTGGACGGGGTGGCCTTCCTCGCCGGTTCTGGTGCGGCGGTGGCGGGCGGGCGGCTGGGGCAGATGAACGGCATGCGCGCGGTGCGTCTGGCCTGGCCCGAGGGCGCGCCGCGATCCGAGCAGGCGCCGGAGCCGACCGAGCGGGCCGAGCCCGCGCCGCTGCCCGCATCCCCGCCCGAGGTTGCGGCGCCGGAGCAGGCGCCGGATCTCGAGGTTTCCGAGATGTCGGAGGCGCTGCCCGAGCTTCCGCCCATGGCGTTCGATACCGGCGATTTCAGCTTCGATGCGGCCCCCATGGAAGAAGAGGCATCAGAGGACGAAACGCTTGATTTCGATTTCGCGGCGGCGCCGCTGGACATCGAGGAGTCCTGAGCCGCGCGGGGCGGGTTCAGCCGCGCTCTTGCGCCAGCGCGTCGAGGGTGGGGCGCAGCCCGTCGAGCTGATAGCCCGCTTTCGCGGCGGTGGCGAGGATGGCGTCGGTCTCGCGGTGCCCGGCCTGTCCCAGCGCCCAGACGATTGTGCTGCGGGTGCCGGAGTTGCAATAGGCCAGCACCGGCCCGCCGGCGCCGGCGGTCAGCTCCGCCTGCCGCGCCACCTCGTCGAGCGTCAGGCCGTGATGCGTGACCGGGAGATAGGCAAACGCCATCCCCGCGGCGCGCACGGCCTCTTCCATCGCCGGGCTCTGATGCGAGGGCGGCACCTCGGCATCGGGGCGGTTGCAGATCACAAGCGAAATGCCCGCCTCTGCGAGAGCGGGCACTTCCTCCACCGCGATTTGCGGGGACACGAGATAGCCGGGGGTGAGTTCGATCATTGCCATGATGGCAGGATCACTCGGCAGGCACCATCTTGTCCAGACGTGTCCGTACAAAAGGTGCCAGCGCCATGCCGGTCAGCATCGCCGCGACGAAGATATAAATCCCCGTGCCGCCATAGCTGAGCGAGGCGATGGACGGCCCCGGGCAGATGCCCGCCAGGCCCCAGCCCGCGCCGAACATCACCGAACCGATGACCAGCTTGCGGTCGATCTTGTTGGAGGGCTTTGGCGGCAGCGGGGTGCCCAGAGCCGAAGTGGTCCGCTTGTTGGCGAAGAACCAGGCGATGAACATCGGGATCATGGCGCCGCCCATCACGAAGGCAAGCGTCGGATCCCAGGCGCCGAACACGTCGAGCCAGCCCTGCACCTTGGTGGTGTCGGTCATGCCCGAGACGAAGAGGCCGGCCCCGAAAAAGCCGCCGGCGATGAAGGCGAAGATCAGCCGTTTCATATCAGATCACCCCCAGGAGATGGCGGAAGATGACGACGCCGACGCCGCCCGCGAGAATGTAGCAGACCGTCGCCACGATGCCCCGCACCGACAGGCGCGAGATGCCGCAGACCCCGTGCCCCGAGGTGCAGCCATTGGCGATGCGTGTGCCAACCCCCACCAGAAGCCCGGCGGCCACCAGCACATAGAGGTTGTCGGTGATATGCGGGTTCACTTCGCGATAGACCGGGTACAGCAGGATCGGCAGCAGCACGACCCCCGCCAGAAACACCAGTTTTTCCCATTTCGTATCGCCCGCCGAGCCGTCCACCAGCGAGCCGATGATGCCGGAGGCGCCCATGATCCGCCCGTTCACGAGCAGATAGAAAGCCCCTCCGGTGCCGATCAGCAAGCCGCCGATCAGGCCCCAGATCCAATCCTGTTCCATTGTGTGCGCGTTCCCTTAATCCTGTTGGGGTGGTCGTGATTGCGCCCCCGGTTCGCGTGCGGGGGCGCTGTCAGGTGCTCAGAGCTTGTTCACCGGCACCTTGAGGAAGACGTCGCCCTGTTCGTCTGCGGGCGGCATCTGGCCCGCGCGCATGTTCACTTGCAGCGACGGGATGATCAGTTTCGGCATCGCCAGCGTGGCGTCGCGTGTGTCGCGCATATGCACGAATTCATCTTTCGACTTGCCGGCGCCGACGTGGATGTTGGCGGCCTTCTGCTCGCCCACGGTGGTTTCCCAGGCGTATTCGTCGCGGCCCGGGGCCTTGTAGTCATGGCCCACGAAGATGCGGGTCTCGTCCGGCAGGGCGAGGATCTTCTGGATCGAGTTGAACAGCGTCTCCGACGAGCCGCCGGGGAAATCGCAGCGCGCGGTGCCGAAATCGGGCATGAACAGCGTGTCGCCGACAAAGGCGGCGTCGCCGATGACATAGGTCAGGCAGGCAGGGGTGTGGCCCGGCGTGTGCAGCACATCGCCGCGGAGCTGGCCGATGTGAAAGCTGTCGCCCTCCTGAAAGAGCTGGTCGAACTGCGAACCGTCGCGCTGGAACTCGGTGCCTTCGTTGAAGACCTTGCCGAAGGTGTCCTGCACGATCTTGATGCGGTCGCCGATACCGATCTTGCCGCCGACGGCCTCCTGGATATAGGGCGCGGCGCTGAGGTGGTCGGCGTGGACATGGCTTTCCAGCAGCCATTCGACCTTGTAGCCCTTCTCTTTCACGAAGGCGATGACCGCGTCGGCGGAGCGGGTATCGGTGCGGCCCGAGGAATAATCGAAATCCAGAACGGAATCGATGATCGCGCAGGACGAGCCTTCGGGATCGCGAACGACATAAGAGATGGTGTTGGTGGCGTCGTCGAAAAACGCGGTGACTTCAGGTGACATCATGGCGGTATCCTCCAGTTTCCGTAATCATATACGTAAAGGTGAATATGTAATCAAGGATTCGTTGCGCTTGACCTGCGTCAAGGCGGCGGGCCGCTGCCGGTTGCATCGTTCCGGGTGGATTGGCGCGCGCGAGGACGACTCATGTCATACGAAAAATACAGATCCGTGCTAATGAAACGGTTGGAGGAGCTGGGTGCGCGGCTTGAGGGAATCGAGGATTCGCTCGATGCGCCGCGTCCCAAGGACTGGGAGGAGAGCGCGGTCGAACGCGAAGGGGACGAGGTTCTGGAGAGCCTCGGCGCCAGCGGCCAGGCCGAGATCGCCCGGATCAAGGCAGCGTTGCAGCGCATGGACGAAGGCGAATACGGCTATTGTCTGAACTGCGGCGACGCGATTTCCGAAGCCCGGCTCGAGGTGCTCCCCGAGGCGCCGCTCTGCGCCGCCTGTGCTGGCGGCGCCAAACGTTAGGCCGGGGTTCTCCCGGCCCCGATGAGAGGAGGACCATGCAGATGATCGAAGCCCTGAAAACCCGGATTGCCGAACTCGAGGCCGAACTGGCCCGGGCGGCAAGCGTTGGTGGCGGAACCGCCTATGAAGAGCTGATGGACGATCTCGAACGCCATGTGGAAGAGCTCGAGGCGCGCGGCGGCGATGTGCCGAAAAGCGCCCTGGCGTTGGTGCGCCCGGCAGGAGACGACGAGGTCGAGGACCAGTTCGACAATATGCCGATCTGAGGCCGTCCGGCTTCCATTCTTGCCATATCCGCGTGTTTCACGTCTAATACCGCAAAATCGCGCGTAAAAAGCGCGAAAACCTGAGGTGTCGGCCCTGTGGCCGGCTTGCGGGGGCGGGCAGATGGCAGAGGCGCGGGACGCGGTCGAATATTCCTTGCAGGACGGGGTCGTCTGGCTCGCCGTGGCGTCCGCGCTGACGCCGGCGGTGCGCAAGGAGGTGATGACGGCGCTCGACCGAGCCGCCGAAGACGCCGGCGCCCGCGCGGTGGTGATCCAGGGGCAGGGCGCAGGGTTTCCCGCCGGCGCCGATCTTGCCGAGCCCGGCACGGCGCTTCCCGGCCCGACCATTTCCGATCTTTGCGCCCGGATCGAGGCGTTTGCGCTGCCGGTGGTGGCCGCGCTGCACGGGCTCGTGCCGGGCGGCGGGCTGGAGATCGCCCTGGCCGCGCATTACCGTGTGGCCCATGGCGCGGCGCGGCTGGGGTTTCCGGAGGTCAAGCTCGGCCTGATCCCGGGCGCCGGGGGAACGCAGCGGGTGCCGCGCATGATCGGCGCCGGGGCGGCGCTCGACATGATGCTCGGCGGCGCGATGATCCCGGTCGGCCGGCCTCCGGCGCGCGGCCTGGTCGATGTCGTGGTCGAGGGCGATCTGCGGGCCGGAACCGAGGCATTCGTGGCCGCGCTGCTGGCCGAGGGGAAGGGCCCGCGCCGCAGTTCGGAGATGCGGCAGGGGTTTGCCGATGCCGTCGGGTATCAGCAGGAGGTCGCGCGCCGCCGTTCCAGCCTGGCGCAGCAGCCCGAGCTGGCGCCGCGCGAGATCGTCGCGGCGGTGGAGGCGGCGATGCTTCTGCCCTTCGAGGCGGGGCTCGCCTTTGAAAGCGATGCCTATGAAACCTGCCTGGGCTCGGACCAGTCCCGCGCGCTGCGTGGCGTGTTCCTGGCCGAGCGGCGGGCACCGCGCTTCGGCGTGCCCGCGACCGTTCCGCTTCCCGATCTCAAACGGGTGACGGTGCTGGGAGGCGGGCCGCTGGCGGCGCAGATCGTGTTTGCCGCGCTGAACGCCGGGCTCGGGGTGAACTGGGGCACGCGCGATCCGGTCCGGCTGCGCAGCGGGGTGCCGCAGGTGCGCGATGCCTTCCGGCAGCGGGTTGCGCGCGGCGGGCTGACGGAAGCACAGGTGCAGGAGCGCATGGCGCTGCTGCGCGTGGGAGACAGTGCCGAGATGACCGGCGAGTCCGACATGATCCTGCACGCGGCGCGGGGGCAGGGCAACGTGCCCGCCCCGCACGATGTGGTGCGGGCGGTGGCATTCCCGGGCCGTGTCGAGGCGCTGGGTTTGCGTTTCGCGCAGCCGGTTTATTCGGCCCGGCTGATCGAGGTGATCTCGGGGCCATCGGTGACGCCCGAGCAGCTCGCGGCGGCGCTGGCGCTGGCGAGGGCGCTGGGCAAGGTGGCGGTCAGGGTGCGCTCCACCGGCAAAAGCCTGGGCGGGCGGCTCATGGTGGCCTGTCAGCGGGCGGCCGATGCGCTGGTGGATGCGGGGCAGGATCCTTACGAGATCGACCGCGCCTTCCGCGACTGGGGCTGGTCCCGCCCGCCGTTTCAGAGCCGCGACCAGATCGGTCTGAACGATTTTGCCGAGCAGCCCCGGGCCGAGGGCGCGCAGAACTGGTCCGCGCTGCTGGTCGAGCAGGGCCGGACCGGGCGGGCCGCCGGAAAGGGTGTCTATGACTGGTCGTCCGATCCTGGGCATCCCGGCGAGGACGCGGCCCTGCGCGCTCTGGTCGAGGGCGTCCGCGCGCCTGCGGCGCCGATGCCGCACGACCTGATTCGCAAGCTGGTTCTGGGCGCGATGGCCAATGAGGGGCTGCGCATGCTGTCCTCGGGCATGGCGGTGCGCAGCTCGGACATCGACTTGGTGTCGGTGCTGGCGCTCGATCTGCCGCGCTGGCGGGGCGGGCCCATGCATCTGGCCGGGGTCATGGGGCTGCTGTCGGTACGGCGCGCGCTGGAGGGGTTCGACCATCCCGACCGCGCCTTCTGGACGCCCGAGCCGCAATTCGCCGAGCAGATCAAGAATGGCGGCGGCTTCGACGATCTGACCGGCTGACACGCCGGCCGGCCGCGAAACCGCCGGTTTCGCCGCGCGCCGCGTGTCCTAGCTGGAGCGCAGCAGCAGGAAGCATGTCTCCCACGCGCCTTCGGCCAGATCGGATTTGCGGATCCAGAACTGGAGCTTGCCCATATCGCCCCACATCCACAGGAAAGAGCTGTTGAGCTCCAGCAGCAGCGTTGCGTCCTCGCGCAGCGCCTCGCTCACGGGGTTGATGTTTCCGTCGGCATCGACGCCGCAGAACATGTCATGGCCCTTCGGCGGGTATTTGAGCCGCGCGAGATCGCGCCAAAGTCCGGCACGAACGGTGTCGGGCAGGGCGGCAAAATCCGCATCCGAGCCGGTGATCATAGATTCATAGGCGCGTTGCGTGGCCCTGCCGTGATACCAGTAATAGGCGACATCCATATGCCCGCCCTTGCCGGGGCGATCATTGTGGCTGCCGACAAAACCTGACCTGATTTTCAACTCGTCAAGGACCGCCTTGATCTCGTCGAGGTCGTCCATCAGCGCCGCGCCGTTTTGCGGGCCGATGGCGGTGTTGAGGTCGCTGCGGTCCACGCGATCCAGCCAGGCGCCGATTTTCGTCTCGATCAACGGGCGCTTGTCGCGAAGCGCCTTCTCTTTCGCGGGCGTGTTCTCTTTTTTCGCATAGACGGTCTTCAACAGCCGTTCCTGGCTTGCGACCCCGGCCAGCACCTCGCGGCAGATGATCTCGACCGTGCGCCACAGGATCTCGGCCGGATCGGCGGGTACGTCGAAATCCGGCCGATAGGGAGAGTAGGTCGGTCCCGCTGCCCAATGCCGATGGACCTGATCCCGAAGAGTCTCCGATGTCGCGTCCAGTGCGCTGAACGCCACCGCGATTCTGTCGAATGTGCTGGGCGGGGTCTGTGGGTTTCCGCCGGGATAGTGATATTGCCAGTTCGTCCCGAAAACGGGATCCGCATCGGCGGGCAGCGGGGTGTCGTCTTGCGATGCCTGCGGAAAATACAATACGGCACAGGGCCAGTGGATCTCGCCGAAGTCCGCATGAGTTTTCGTTCTGTCCGGCTGGTCGAACCGGGTGTCGGCAAAGAACGCAAGATGGCCCTCTTGCGGGCTTCCGGGAAGACGTGCGGCCTGTGCCACCATCGACAGGTCGAGCTGCGCGAGGAAATGCAACGGCTTGCCATCGTCTCCCCTCGGCCAAGCGACGCCCGCGCCCAGCCGCGGCAGCCCGCCATACCAGGAGCGGACCGCCGGCCATTCGGAGTCTGCGGTACGACCGGTCGGGGAGATAAGCGAAATCTGAGCCATGGTTAGTGTCCCGTTCGAAACCTGAAACAACACCTCAACCGACATGGAACCCGCGACAGCGAAGCGTGTGGAGTTGGAGGGGCTTCTTTATCGAACATGCGGCCTCGGCACAGCCACGCGTTGTGCCCGGTTTCCGGTATGGGTCGCTCACACATACCGTCGGTCGGCGAAAGAGGCGCGCGCGCGGTGGGCGGCGCGGGGCTTAGCCCAGGAAGATGCCGATGATCACCATCATCAGGCCAAGCACCGACAGCATCAGCGCGCCCATGTTCAGCGGCACCGCCTTGCGCACCACCTCACGCAGCGCCTCGTCCGAAAGGCCCGCCCGGCGCGCGCGCCAGACCTTGGCGATGCTCCAGAACAGACCGCCGAGTCCCAGCGCCGAAACCAACGCGCCCAGCCAGATCAGCCATTCCATCGGGTCCGTCCCCCATTCGCTGCAAACGGGGCTTCGCGTAATCCATCGGCGGTGCTGCCGCAACCCCTTGATGGGAACGCGCCGCTTGGGATACTCAAAGCGCGATACCGGCAGGAGATAAAAACGATGCAAGACGAAGGATCGAGCAACAGCTACGGCGTTGCCGCGGGCGAGCTGCGCAGCTTCATAGAGCGCTTCGAGCGGCTCGAGATGGAGAAGAAGGAAATCGCCGACCAGCAGAAAGAGGTGATGGCCGAGGCCAAGGGGCGCGGCTACGACACCAAGGTCATGCGCAAGGTCATCGCCCTGCGCAAGCGCGACAAGGACGACATCGCCGAGGAAGAGGCGGTGCTTGAGATGTACAAGGCCGCGCTGGGAATGGAATAACGCCAAGCGGGCGCGAGCGCCGTTCGGCAGAGGGCTCCTGGCCCTTGCGACGCGGGCGGTCCGGTCTTCCGGGCCGCCTTTGCTTTTGCGGGCAAAGCGGCGCCGCCGGGCAGTCTAGGGGGTGATCAGCTTGACGCCGGGCATCTGGCCGATCTGCCAGACATCCTCGTCGTACAGCTCTGTCAGCATGTCGACATAGGTGTCGTCCCATCCCGGCAGGTCCAGCTCTTCCTCGATCGCGTCGTCCAGCGCGTATTTGTCGAGGAACGCCGTCATCACCCGGCGTTTCTGCGCCTCGTTGACCGTCGGGTTCTCTTTCAGGAAGATGCGAAAGCGCGTCATGCCCTCGGCGCTGATGATCTCGGAGAAGATGTCGAAGGAGCCGATGATCTTGCGGGTCATCTCGATCCCCGCCATCTCGCGCAGGATCTCGCCCCAGATCAGCGGGGTATCCTCGTTGCACCAGACGGTGATCGGCATCGACGGCAGTTCGGCCTGGATCCGGCGGATCATGTCGGACCAGCGCAGATGCATCGGATCGACACCGCAGAGCAGCTCTTCGAAACTCTGGACCGGAGAGGCCCGGAGCAGCGCCGGCAGGAAGGTCGCAAAATCCCGCAGCCCGACGAAAAGTTCGATCTCGTCACCCGGAAACAACCGCTGCATCGCCGCCAGCCGTTGTTCCAGCCTGCGGTAGAGCCGCCCGCCCACCAGCACCAGCTTGGGCACCGACAACAGTTTCTCGTGGCTCAGGATGAGCCGATCCACTTTGTCCGGATCGTCGTCCAGGATCGCGTCGAGCAACACCTCGCGCGCCTCGGCGGCAGGCTGGTTGTCGCCGAGATTGTTGATCGCGTCGGACAGCAGGTTGCGGTAGCGGCTGGGCCCCGGGATCGACACGCCGTCCTTGCGGAAGTCGTCGGCGTTGCGCAACAGCCCCTTCAGCAGCCGGTCTTCGTCTGTACAATGGACCCCGATGTGAAGACTGATCTGCATCGCCCGCTCTTTTGATTGGCCTGCCGCTGCACTATAAGCGCTTTCGCCGCGAGGAAAACCGCAATCACCCGAGAGGACAGCGATATGAGCCTGGCAGACCACAGCTCCCGCAGGCCGGTATCGGGCCTGCGCTGGCCAAGCCCCTGGTCGGCGGGGGCGGCGCTGATCGCCGCCGTTGTGGTGGCGCCGATCCTTGCGGTGATCTGGATCGCGCTGTTTCCGGCGCAGAATATCTGGCCGCATCTCGTCTCGACCACGCTGCCGCGCTACGTGACCAACACGCTGGTGCTGATGTTCGGGGTCGGCGGGCTGGCCGGGGCGGTGGGCTCGGGCGCCGCCTGGCTGATCTCGCGCTACGAGTTTCCGGGGCGGCGCTGGCTGGAATGGCTGCTGCTGCTGCCGCTGGCGATTCCGGCCTATGTGGGCGCCTATGCGCTGGTGGATTTCCTGGAATACGCGGGCCCCGTGCAGACGACGCTGCGTCAGCTCTTCGGCTGGCAGACCGCGCGCGACTACTGGTTCCCCGAGATCCGCTCGATGGGGGCGGCCATCGTCGTTCTGGCCGCGGCGCTGTTCCCCTATGTCTATCTGCTGGCGCGCAACGCCTTCCGCGAGCAGTCGGGCTCTTCGGAGGAGGTCGCGCAATCGCTTGGGGCAGGGGCGTTTGGCCGGTTCTGGCGCGTTGGCCTGCCGCTGGCGCGGCCCGCCATCGCCGCCGGCATGGCCATCGTGATGATGGAATCGGTCAATGATTTCGGCACGGTCGATTATTTCGCCGTGCAGACCCTGACCACCGGCATCTTCTCGGTCTGGCTGCAAAGCAACAACGCGGGCGGGGCGGCGCAGATCGCGTCCACCGTGCTGGCGCTGGTCATCCTGCTGGTGCTTCTCGAGAAAAGCTCGCGCCGCCGGATGCGGTTTTTCAACCTCTCCACGCGCCACCGCCCGGTGGCGCGCAAGGCGTTGCCGGCGCGCTCGGGCTGGCTGGCGACGCTGGCCTGCCTTCTGCCCTTCGCCATGGGCTTCGTGCTGCCCGCCGGGGTGATCCTGACCCATGCGCTGCGCAACGCGGCCAACTGGGCCGAGCCCGCGCTTTGGGAGGCGGGGCTACACACGCTTCTGGTCTGCGGTCTTGCGGCGGTGCTGACGGTGCTGGGCGGGGTTTTCCTGGTCTATGGCGTGCGCCTTTCCGGCAAGCAATTGCCGAGGCTCCTGCTGCCGGTCACCACCATCGGCTACGCCGCGCCGGGCGCGGTGCTGGGGGTGGGGATCCTGATCCCGCTCGCCGGGTTCGACCATGCACTGGCGGATACGGTCGAGGCGGTGACGGGGTTCGACATCGGGTTGATCCTCACAGGATCGGCCTTTGCGCTGGTGCTGGCCTATTTCGTGCGGTTCTTTGCCATCGCGCAGGGCGCGGCGGATGCGGCGATGGGGCGGGTCTCGCCCAATCTGGCGCTGGCGGCGCGGTCGCTGGGGCGCAATCAGGGCCAGACGCTGGCCGAGGTCTATTACCCGCTGATCCGCGCCTCCATCGCCTCGGCGCTGCTTCTGGTCTTTGTCGATTGCGTCAAGGAGCTTCCGGCGACGCTGCTGCTGCGCCCGTTCAACTACGAGACGCTGGCGACGCGGGTGCATGAGCAGGCGTCGTTGGAAAATCTGGGCGACGCGGCGCCGGCGGCAATGCTGGTGATCGCGGTGGGGCTGGCGGCGGTGGGGCTTCTGGCGCGGGCGAACCGCTAGATAGCGCTTGCACAGGACGGGGCCGCTGTCATATCCCTTGCGCCACGGTGCCCCTATAGCTCAGCTGGTAGAGCAACTGATTTGTAATCAGTAGGTCCGCGGTTCGAGTCCGTGTGGGGGCACCAGCTTTGATCGGCCTAACGCGCGACTGCGGTGCCTACCGTTCCCTAGCTCTGCTCCGGCTCCAGCGCGAAGAAGGCGTTGCTCAGCGGCACCGAGGTGGTCCGTAGGGCAAAGACATAATCCGAGCGTTCGCGGCTCATCTCCCGGCAGGGGAGCTGCCGCAGACCCGCCTGCCGGCTGGCGCCCTTGCTCCACATAAACCCCACGCCAAGATCGTGGCTGACCGCATCCAGCACGCCGTCGCGCGTGTCCATCACGATCGACGGGCGGGGCGCGATCCCGGCGCTGCGGAAGCCCTCGTCGACCACCCGCTGCGTCGAGCTGCCGGCGGTGCGGAAAATCAGCCGGTCCGCCGCCAGCTCGGCACAGCCGACCATCGGCCGCCCCGCCAGCGGGTGCTGCGGGTGGACAATGGCCACAACCGACTGGCTCTGGATCTTGCGGCGGCGAAAGCGGTCCTGTTTCGGCGGCTCGGGCAGCACCGCGACATCCACGCGCCCCTCGCCCACCGCCTCGACGATCCGGCCCCAGCTGCCCATCTCGATCTTCACCTCGACCCCCGGAAAGCGGCTTCGGAAGGCCCGGATCAGCGCCATGCCCGGCAGCGGCTGGCCGAGGCCCACGCGCAATTCGCCATCCGCCATCGTCCGGTGGCGGCGCAGGGTTTCCGCGATCTTCAGACTGCCGTCCTCGATCTCGCGCGCCGTGCTGTAGATCTGCCGGCAGAGCGCCGTGGGGATCATGTCATTGGCGCTGCGCCGGAACAGCTCTGCTCCCAGCGCGCGTTCCAGATCGCGCACCTGCTGGCTGACGGTGGCCTGCGACACGGCCATGCGCCGCGCCGCGGCCGAGAAACTGCCGGTTTCCGTGACCGCGTTCAGCGCCCGGAGGCGCGAGAAGGTCAGCGCCGAGACGGGATTTTTCGGGGGCAAGCCTTTCATGCGGTCCTCATAGGCATTGCCTGTAACTGTAACATGACTGTCGCAGAGACTTCCTATGAGGGCCGCATCCTATGCGAGAGGCCCCATGGCGACCCTGGAATTGAAAGACATCACCAAATCCTTTGGCGACACCGATATTCTGCGCGGCGTCAGCCTGGAGATCGCGGATGGCGAGTTTCTGTCGCTGGTGGGGCCGTCCGGCTGCGGTAAGTCCACCCTGCTGCGAATCCTCGCGGGGCTGGAAAGCCAGAGCGCGGGTTCGGTCCATATCGGTGAGGCCTGCGTGGACGGGCGGCGCGCGGCCGACCGCGACCTCGCCATGGTGTTTCAGAGCTATGCGCTTTACCCGCATCTGACCGTGGCCGAGAACATCGCCGTGCCGCTGACCATGCGCCGGCTGCGCCGCGCCGACCGCCTTCCGCTGATGGGCGCGCTGATGCCGGGCGTCCGCCGCCGCCGCGCCGACATCGTGCGCACCGTGCGCGAGGCCGCCGAGATTCTGGACATCGCGGCGCTGCTCGACCGCAAGCCGGGGCAGCTTTCGGGCGGGCAGCGTCAGCGCGTGGCGCTTGGCCGGGCGCTGGTGCGCGATCCGGCGGCTTTCCTGCTGGACGAGCCGCTGTCGAATCTCGATGCCAAGATGCGCGTCCATATGCGGGCCGAGATCGCGCAGCTCAACCGCCGCCTCGGCGCCACCTTCGTCTATGTGACCCACGACCAGGCCGAGGCGATGACCATGTCCGACCGCATCGCGGTGATGATGGACGGGGAATTGCTTCAGGTCGGCACGCCGGACGAGCTTTACGACGATCCGGCCGACATCCGGGTTGCGCGGTTTATCGGCTCGCCCGCGATCAACCTGCTGCCGGTCGAGACGGACGGCGCCGGGGTGATCCGGCTGACTGGACGCGCGACCGTGCTGCGCGCCGGGCCCGTGCCGGTTGCCTATCTTGGCATTCGGCCCGAGGCACTGGAACCCTGCGACCGCGATCCGCTGCTCTCGGGCCGGGCGCGGCTGGTCGAGAATCTCGGATCCGACCTCTTCGTCCAGCTCGACGTGCCCGAGATGCCCGAGACGGTGACGGTGCGTCTGCCCTCCGACGCCCGTGGCAAGATCGCCGCCGGAGATCTGATGCACCTGAGGGTGCGTCCGGACCGGGTGCGCGGCTTCGACAGCATGGGCCTTGCCGCCCCGTTCGGCGCCGAGGCCCTCGCCGATGCCTGACACCCCGCGCCTCAACCGTCCGGAACACCGGCAGGCCCGCGCCGGGAGTGCGCTGATCGCGCCGGCCGTCCTGCTGCTGCTTGTGATCCTCATCCTGCCCGTCGCCGTCGCCGCCATCCTGTCCTTCAGCGATTACACGCTGGGTCGCAGCGGCATCGGCTGGGTGGGGCTGAAGAACTATGCCGACATCTTCACCCGGTCGAGCTATCGCAAGATGATCACCGCCACGGTGCTGTACGTGCTGGTGACGGTCCCGGTTTCGGTGGCGCTCGGCCTCGGGGCGGCGCTGTTGATCCGGTCGGTCAGGATCGGCGCCAGCTTCTACCGGACCGTCTATTTCCTGCCCGTCATGGCCTCGCTTCTGGCCATGGCCATCGTGTGGGAATTCGCGCTGCACCCCTCGCTGGGTCTGGTGAACCGCACGCTGGCGCAAGGCTGCGGCACATGGCTGGAGGGCTGGCCCTGGTTCGCCCGGGGCTGCGCCGAGGGGTTCCCGCTATGGCTCTCGGATCGCGATTATGCGCTCTGGACGCTGGCCTTTATCGGCATCTGGCAGAGCTTCGGCTTCAACATGGTGCTTTACCTCGCCGGCCTGACCTCGGTCCCGCGTGACCTTTACGCCGCGGCCGAAATGGACGGGGTGCGCAGCGGCTGGGCGCGCTTCCGCCTGATCACCTGGCCGATGCTGGGCCCGACCACGGTCTTTGTCGTCACCATCTCCACCATCCGCTCCTTTCAGGTCTTCGACACGGTCGAGGCGCTGACCCACGGCGGTCCGGCCAAGTCCACCTATGTGATGATCTACGCGATCTACGAAAAGGGCATCGCCCAGAACCTCGTCGGCATGGGGGCGGCCATCACGGTGCTATTCCTCGGCTTCGTGATGCTGATCTCGGTCGCGCAGCGGCGCTTTGTCGAACGGAAGGTGCATTACGCATGACCCATCGCTTCTCGGCCCGTCAGACCCTAATCCACGCCATCCTGATCCTCGGCGCCCTGATCGTGCTGCTGCCCTTCTACGTCATGCTCGCCACGGCGCTGAAATCTCCGGTCGAGATCGCCTCGGGCACCGGCGGGCTCTTTGGCGCGCAGGCGCCCATGGTGAGCGAGGATTGTCTGATGCAGGGCGGCGCCGAGGCCGCCTGCCTGACACGCCCCGTCCTCGACAACTTCCGGCAGGCTTTCACCAAGGCGCCGCTCTGGCGCTACATGCTGAACGGGGTGATCGTGACCGCCGCGATCTTCCTGTTGCAGACGCTGATCGCGGTGCCCGCGGCCTACGCGCTGGCCAAGCTGAAGTTCTGGGGCCGCGACGCCGCCTTCGCGCTGGTGATGTTCTGCCTGCTGATCCCGGTCCACGCCATCGCGCTGCCGCTCTATCTGATGCTGGCGCATCTCGGCCTCACCAACAGCTATGCGGCGCTGATCCTGCCCTGGATCGTCTCGGCCTTCGGCATCTTCCTGATGCGGCAGTTCTTCCTCACCGTGCCCGACGATCTGATCGACGCCGCCCGCATGGACGGCATGGGCGAATTCGCGATCATCTGGCGCGTCATGCTGCCCACCGCCATTCCCGCTTTGCTGGCTTTCGCCATCTTCTCGGTGGTGGCGCATTGGAACGATTATTTCTGGCCGCGCATCGTTATCACCGGAGACCGCAGCCTCTTCACCCCGCCGCTCGGCCTGCGCGAGTTCAAGGGCGATCTCGACGGCACGTTCTATGGCCCCATGATGGCCACGGCGCTGGTCATCGTCACCCCGCTCGTCGCGGCCTTCCTGGTGGCCCAACGACGCTTCATCGACGGCATCACCCTCACCGGCATGAAGTGACCATCCTCCCCTCCCGACCAAACAAGGACTCCCCCATGAAACGCCTTCTTTCCACGGCCGCCGCCGTGTCCCTTCTGGCGCCCGCCGCCCATGCGACCGAGATCGAGGTCGCCTATGCCTATGCCTCGCTGTTCGACCCGACCTTCGCGCAGATCATGCAGGCCTTCGAGCAGGCCCATCCCGACATTCAGGTGACCTTCCGCGCCACCTACGAGGATTACGAGGATGCCACCAACACCATCCTGCGCGAAGCGGTGGCGGGCACCGTGCCGGATGTCTCGTTTCAGGCGCTGAACCGCCAGCAGATCCTTGTCGAGCGCGGCATCGCCCAGCCGCTCGATCCCTTCATCGCCGGTGAGGACGGTTTCGAGACCGAGGGCTATCACAAGGCCATGCTCGACCTGTCGCGCTTCGATGGCGCGATCTACGGGCTGCCCTTCTCGGTCTCCACGCCCATCGGTTTCTACAACATGGACCTGCTGCGCGGCGCCGGCATCGAAGAGGTGCCCACGACCTGGGACGCGGTCATTGCCGCCTGCAAGGCGGTCAACGCCGCCGGGCATGAGGCGCTTTACTGGCACTGGGACATCTCGGGCAACTGGATGCTGCAAACCGAGATGTGGAGCCAGGGTGTGCCGATGATCCGCGACGGCAAGCTCAACATGGACAATCCCGAGGGGCTGCGCGCGCTGGAAACCGCGCAAAGCATCTTCAGCGACTGCGAAATGAAGAACACCGGCGGCGGCGACGCCTCCAAGGCCTTCGCTGCGGGCGAGCTCGGCATGTTCTTCAGTTCCACCGCCTATGTGAGCTTTGTGGACCGCGCCAAGCTCGGCGAGTGGGACTTCGTGACCGCCCCCTATCCGGGTCTCGACGGTGCGCCGCAGGCGCTGCCCGCCGGTGGCAACGCCGCGATGATGACCTCCGCCTCCGACGACCCCGAGGTGCGCGCCGCCGCCTGGGAGTTCATCAAGTTCACCACCTCGGGCGAAGGCGCTGCCGCCGTGGCGCTGACCACCGGCTATGTGCCGCCGAACCAGAAGGCGAACGCGCTGCTGATGGAGGATTTCTACGCGCAGAACCCCAACAAGATGACGGCCGTCGATCAACTGCCGCTGCTGTCGGAATGGTTCGCCTATCCCGGCGATAACGGGTTGGCGGTGACGCAGATCATCCATGACAGCCTCGAGGCGATCCTCGTGGGCGATGCCGACGACATGGAAGAGCTGCGCGACGAGATGGTCGAGGAGGTCAACGCGCTGCTGCCGCGCTGACCCCTTTCCCCGGCGCGGCGGCTGCTCCTCCGCCGCGCCCTCTTTCCAAAGGATATGCCATGATCCCCGCTCTTCGCTTCGCCATCCTGACCGATCTGCATTTCGTGCCCGAGGGGCAGACGCTTTACGGCTTCGATCCGCGCGCCTGCCTGGCGCGGGCACTGGCCTTTCTGAAAACCCTGCCACGGGTCGATTTCCTGCTGATCGCCGGGGATCTCGCCGACCGGGGGGAGCCGGGCGCCTATGACAGTCTGCGCAAGGCGCTGGCGGATCTGCCCGTTCCGGTGATTTTTATGCTGGGCAACCACGACAGCCGGGGAGCCTTTCGCGCCGCCTTCCCGGATGCGCCGAATGACGGCAACGGCTTTGTGCAGGGACTGCATGTCTACGATCAGGCGAGCCTGATCACCCTCGATACGCTCGACGAGGACGAACCGGGCCATCACGGGCGGCTCTGCGCGCAGCGGCTCGCCTTTCTCGAAACCGCGCTGCGCGAGGCGCCTGCCGACAGGCCCGTGCTGCTCTTTCAACACCATCCGCCGATGGATCTGTCGATCCCGCCGATGGATGCGATCCGGCTGCGCGACGAGGATGCCGAGCTGGCGGCTTTTGCCCGCGCCGGGCGGCGGCCCGATTATCTGTTCATGGGGCACATCCACCGCCCGATCACCGGCCTGTGGCGAGGCATTCCCTATCATGTCCAGCGGGCGCTGATGCATCAGGTGCACCACGCATTCGACCAGCCGGGACGGATCATGGGCGCGGTGGAAGCGCCGGATCTGGCCTATGTCACCGTTGCCGGCGGCGATCTTCTGATCCACGACTGTTCCTTCACCTATGACGGGCCGGTGTTCGATCTGGAATCCCCCGAAGCCGCCGCCGTCGCCACCCCTGCCGATCTTGCGGCCCATTGATGCGGCTCGACGATTACGACGCCATCCTCTGCGATCTCGACGGCTGCCTGATTTCGGGCGATGTCGTGCTGCCGGGGGCGGAGGCGCTGCTGGCGCGCGCCGGAGCGCGCCTGACGGTGCTGAGCAACAATTCCACCGACACCGCCGACACGCTGAGCGCCCGGCTGGACGCTTTGGGGCTGGCGGTGCCGCCCGACCGCATCGTCTTGGCGGGGATCGCGGCGGTGGCGCATCTGGCGGCCTCTCCCGGCGCGCGGGTGCGGATGTTCGCAAGCCCGGCGCTCCGGGGGCATGCGGTGGCGACCGGGCTGGCCGAGGACAGCGCGGCGCCGACCCATGTGCTTCTGGCCAGGGATCTGGGCTATGGCTATGCCGAGCTGCACGAGACGCTTCGCCTGCTGTCCGGGGGCGCCCGGCTGGTCGTGGCCAACCCCGATGCCAGCCATCCGGGCCCCGACGGCCTGCCGGTGCCCGAGACCGGCAGCTTCCTCGCCGCGATCCTCAGCGTGCTGCCGGATCTGGCCTATGACGTCATCGGCAAACCGGAACCGGGTCTCTATCGCCGGGCGCTGAGCCGCTATGCGAGGCCGCCGCGCAAGGTTCTGGCCATCGGCGACAACCCCCTGACCGATGCGGAGGGGGCCGCGCGCCTCGGGTGCGATTTTGTGCTGGTCGGCCCGCAGGCGCCCCGCTGGCGGGATCTGGAAGCCTATCTGGCCAGCGCAACGGCCCCGCGTTCAACGCAATCCGCTGTGCAGCGGGTCCGGGGTGGCTGACGGGTGCCCCTGCGACCGTCTCCGCCGCAGATCCCGGTGCGGGGCAGGGGCCCCAGAGCGGCCTACCAGTCGTCCCCGTCGAGGAAGGCCCGCGCCGAGCGCATGATTGCCGCGCGCTCTTCGGGATCCTTCTTCGCGAGGTTGCCATAGATCAGCGACATGCGCCGGTTGTCGCGCAGCTTGTCCTCGTTCTCGATCAGGAAGTTCCAATAGAGGTAGTTGAAGGGGCAGGCGTCGGGGCCGGTCTTCTGTTTCAGATCGTAGCGGCACCTGCCGCAGTAATCTGACATCCGGTCGATATAGGCGCCAGAGGCCGCATAGGGTTTCGAGCCCAGGCGTCCGCCATCCGCATGCATCACCATGCCATGCACATTCGGCAGTTCGACCCAGTCGAAGGCATCCGCATAGACCGCGAGATACCATTCCTCGATCTGACGCGGTGCGATCCCGGCCAGCAGCGCGAAATTGCCAGTGACCATGAGCCGCTGGATATGATGCGCATAGGCGTTGCGCCGCGTGGTGCCGATGACCTCGGCCATGCAGCGCATGTCGGTCTCTCCGCCCCAGTACATCCAGGGCAGATCGCGCCCGGCGTTCAGAAAGTTGCTGTCGGCATAGCCCGGCATTTCGGTCCAGTAGATGCCGCGCACGAATTCGCGCCAGCCGAGGATCTGGCGGACAAAGCCCTCGACCGCGTTCAGCGGCGCCTGCCCGTCGCGCCACGCCGCCTCGGCGCGTTCGCAGACCTCGGCGGCGGTCAGCAATCCGATGTTGAGATAGGGCGAGATCAGCCCGTGGAAGAGGAAATCCTCTCCCGCCTTCATGGCGTCCTGATAATCGCCGAAACAGGGCAGGGCGTCGGAGATGAAATGGCGCAGGGCGCGCAGCGCATCCGCCCGCGTCACCGCCCAGCCGAACCCGTCGAGATCGCCGAAATTCCCGCCGAAGCGGTCGGCAACCAGCGTCAGAACCTCCTGCGTGACCGCATCGGGGCGAAAGCGCATCCGGTGCGGCAGGTCGAGTCCTTTGGGCAGGCGCTTGCGGTTCTGCTTGTCGAAATTCCAGGTGCCGCCCGCCGGGCCGTCACCTTCCATCAGCAGACCGCTGCGGCGGCGCATCTCGCGGTAGAAATACTCCATCCGTCCGGTCTTGTTGCCCGCCGTCAGCGCGGCGAAATCGCTCCGCGAGCAATAGAAGCGGTCGTCGTCGCGGATCTCGACCGGCAGGTCGAGGTCGCTTTCCCAGTCGCCCATCCTCTCCCAGACGCGCCACTCGCCCGGTTCGGTGGCGATGATCCGCTCCGGGCGGTGCCGCGCCACGGCACGGGCCAGCTCGCCCGACAGGCTGTGGCTGTTCTCGGGGTCGTCCAGCGGGACATAATCCACCGTCACGCCGCGCTCGCGCAGCTCCGCCGCGAAATGGCGCATCGCGGACAGGATCAGCGCGATCTTCTGCGGGTGATGCGGCACATAGGTGGTCTCGTCCCCGACCTCGGCCATCAGCACCACATCGCCCTCGGCCAGATCGGCCAGCGAGGCGAGGCCGTGCGTCAGCTGGTCGCCCAGGACGGGTCGCAGGGTGCCCGTCATCGCGCGCCCTTCGCCGTTCGCCGGCAGCGCTCGGAGCACTATTTCACCGCCTCCCAGTCGCGCGCCCATTTGCGGCGCCAGAGGAAGGGGCGCCCGCAGCAGGCGCAGGTCTTTGAGGGCAGCTCGGATTTGCGGCGCATGCGGGTCATGGGCGGGAAGATCCGCGAAGAGGGTGCAACTTTCCGGCGTACCATCCCGTATCTTCCGCAAAGAACGGAGGACCGATATGCAGATCCTGACGCTTTACGGGGCCACGCTGGCGCTGTTTCTCATCATCGACGTGATCGGCATCAGCACGATCATCAAGCCGGTGTTCGAACGCCATGTCGGCGACATGCTCGCCGACCCGCTGCGGCTGGGGCCGGCGGCGGCCTTCTACCTCTTCTATATCGCGGGGCTGCTGTATTTCGTTTCGGTTCCGGCACTCAATGCGGGCCGTCCGGCGCAGGCGCTGCTGGGCGGGGCGTTGCTGGGGCTCATGTGCTACGGCACCTATGAGTTCACCAATCTCGCCACGCTGCGCGGCTGGTCGTTTCAGCAGGTGCTGATCGACACAATCTGGGGCGGGCTGCTGACCGGAGGTTCGGCCTGGGCGGGGGTCTGGATCGCGCAGAAACTGCATGGCTGAGGCGGGTCAGGCCGAGCGGGGCCGCAGTGCCAGCGCGGCCAGAAGGACAAGCAGCGCGGCGCAAAGCGCGATCACCGGCAGGTTGCGCACCGGCAGGTTGGCGAGGATCACGCCGCCAAAGGCCCAGCCCACGGCGGCGGCATAGCTCAGCGCGCGCGGCCGGTGCCACAGCACCAGCGCCGCGATGGCGCCCAGCCCGGCGAGCAGCAGCAGCGCGGCGGCTTGCGGGCTCATCACGCCATAGCCGCTGAGCGTCGCGGCCACCGCCACGGCGCCCGCCGCCGTCAGCCACCCGGCGTAGAGCCCCACCGGCGCCCCGGCCCAGGGGCTGCGCGGCGCGCGCAGCAGGGCGTCGGTCGCGGCGGCGGCCATGAAGATGATCATCACCGTGGCCGCCAGCGGCGCGCTGTTCGCCACCGCGATCCAGAACACGCCCAGACCCAGGCTCACCGCCAGCGGCAGGCGCATCGCCTGCCACTCCGCATCGCGCCGGTGACGCCAGAGCCCGTAGCCCGCCCCCGCGATGAGCAGCAGAAAGATCGGCCCCCAGATCGCGAAGGCGGCGGGCAGGGGCTGCGCGGGCCAGAAGGCATGCACCAGCGGGAACTGTACCGGAGACAGCCCCGCGAACCCGCCGCTCAACCCCGGCGAAAGCGCAAAGCCCAGGCTCAGCACCAGCACCAGCAGGGCGCGCCCCGCGCCCCTCATCGCACCAGCCGCGCGGTCAGGCGCAGCGACAGCCCGTAGGACATCGACCGCAGCAGTTTCAGCGGCCAGGTGAGACGGCGGGGGAAATGCACCTCGAAGCGCCGCCCGTCCAGCCCGCGCAGGATCCGCCTCGCGGCCTCGTCGGGTTGCAGAAGGCCGGGCATGGCGAAATCGTTCCTCTCGGTCAGCCGCGTGTCGACGAAACCGGGGCTGATGAGGCGCACCGCGACCCGTGGCGCCAGCTCGGCCCGCAGGGTTTCGGCGAGGTTGATCACCCCGGCCTTGCTGGCGGAATAGATCTGGCCCTGCGGCAGCCCGACATAGCCCGCCACCGATCCGGTCAGCACAAGATCGCCGCCGTCACGCAGCAGCGGCGCGGCGGTCCGGGCGAAGTGGAAGGCGCCGGTCAGGTTCACAGTGACGATCCGGGCGGCGGTCTCCGGGTCGATCTCGGTCACCTTGCCGGGGTCGTAGAGCGCCGCCAGCGTGATCGCCTTGTCGAGCGGCCCGCCCTCGGCGATGCGCGCGGCGGCACGGGCAAGGCTCGTCAGATCCGCGACATCGACGGGCACCACCTCGGCGCGGCCGATCTCGTCTGCCAGCGCCAGAAGCGCCTCTTCCGACCGGGCCGACAGCACCAGCCGCGCGCCGCGCGCCGCATAGGCCCGCGCCAGAGCCGCGCCGATCCCCTGCGAGGCGCCGGTGATCCAGATCCGTTCCGTAGGATCAGGCATGCGCCAGCCGGTATTGATAGACATCCGTGCGGCCGGATTCGAAACCGGCGATGCAGGCGGCCAGATAAAACCGCCAGACCCGGATGAAACCGTCGTCGAAACCCAGCCCGCGCACCTCGGGCAGCCGCGCCTCGAACCGGCTCAGCCAGTCGCGCAGGGTGCGGGCGTAGTCGAGACCGAACCCGTGTGCGTCCTCGATCCGCAGCCCGGCCTTGCCCGCCAGCTCGCGAAAGACATCGGGCGAGGGCAGCATGCCGCCCGGAAAGATGAAGCTGCGGATCATGTCGCCGCCCGCGCGGTAACGGTCGAAATAGCGGTCGCCCACGGTGATGGTCTGCACCATGGCGCGGCCCTTGTCCGACAGCACATGCGCCAGCTTTTCGAAATAGACCGGCCAGAAGCGTTCGCCCACCGCCTCGAACATCTCGATCGAGACCACATGATCGAAGCGCCCGTATTCGTCGCGGTAATCCTGCAGGGCGATCTCGGCATTGCGGCCCAGTCGGTCGCGGGCAAAGCGCGCCTGTTCATGCGACAGCGTCAGCCCCTTGGGCGCGAAATCCCCGCGTTGCAGGGCGCGTTCGGCAAAGCCGCCCCAGCCGCAGCCGATTTCCAGCACCCGGCCCGAGCGGCTTTCCAGCCCGTCGATGATCCGGTCGTATTTGCGGGTCTGCGCCGCCGCGAGCGGATCGGGGGCCGCCGCATCCTCTGGCGCGTAGATCGCCGAGGAATAGGTCATCGTCTCGTCGAGCCAGAGCCCGTAGAACGCATTGCCCAGGTCGTAATGGGCCGAGATATTGCGCCGCGACCCGCGCCTGGTGTTGCGGTTGAACAGATACAGCGCGCGGATCATCAGCGCCTGCAGCGGGCGACCGTACAGGAACGGCTCCAGCGCCGCTTCGTTGCGCAGCCCGAAGATCAGGAAGGCGGTCAGATCGCTGCTGTCGCACCAGCCGTCGCGATAGGCTTCGGTCAGGCCGATGTCGCCCCGCGCGGCGGCGGCCACAGCCGTGCGCCAGTCGCTGATGGTGAGATCCGCCTCGGGGCCGGGAGTCTTTCCCTCGTAGACTCTGATCTTGCCGTCGGGTGTGGTCAGGGTCAGCCGCCCGCAGGAGATCCGGTCGAGGCAGTGCAGCAGCTTGGTTTCGATCTGGCGTTCAAACATCCTGTCTCACCCCGTCATTCGCCTCGGACACCGTCTGGGCGAGTTGCCTGGGTTTAGAATTAAATCGAACCCCGCGCAGAGCAAGTTTCAATGCCTGCCAATGGATCAGCGCAATCACCTTTTGCGCCTGAAACGCATGGCGCCACTGCGCCCGCGCCAGCCGCCCCGCCGTCAGCGGGCGCGCCGGGCCTGCCATAGAGGTTTGCAGCTTCACCTCGCCGCCCTCGCCGATCCAGTCGACCCAGGCGCCAAACCTGTCGGGGCCGGGATCGAAGCGGAACACATAGCGCCCCTCGCGCGGCAGGAAGGGCGAGACGTGAAAGATCTTCTCCCCCGAAATCCGGTCCGACCGCCCGATGGGCCGGTTGTCCGCGTGGCGGCAGAGGTAGAAATGCCGCTCGCCGAAGGTGTTGGAGACCTCGGCCAGCACCGCCCGCAGCCCCCGGCTGTCGCGCGCCAGCCAGAAGCTCACCGGGTTGAAGCCGTAGCCGGGGCTGCGCGGCAGGGTCACCAGCGTGACCTCGCAATGGCCGAGCCCCGCCGGATCGAGCTGCCCGGCGATAAAGCGGCTCAGCGGCTGCCCGTCGCGGTGGCCGTAATCGCGGGGACGGACCGACCAGAGCCCGCGCGCGTCGGGGCGGATCGGCAGCGCGCCCGCCTCGAACCGGGCGACCGGCAGGGCGAGGCAGGTCACGCTGTAGCGGAAGTCGCGCCGCACATCGCCCGAACGGGCATGCCAGACCCGGCAGTCCAGCAGCGCGCCATTCCAAAGGTCGGTCATTCCGCCGCCTCGAGCCATTGCGAGGGCGCGGGCCGTGGCGGCGCCTCCGCCGCCCAGGGGTCGGCGCCGAGCGGCCAGTCGATCCCCATGGCCTGCGCCACCCTCAGGGCCGACAGCACGCCATCCTCGTGAAAGCCGTAGCGCGTCCAGGCCCCGGCGTAGTAAACGCCGCCGCGGCCCTGCAGCGCCGGCAGGCGCGCCTGCGCCGCTAGCGTCGCGGCATCGAATTGCGGGTGATGCAGCACCGCCTCGTCATGGATGTCGCGCGGCTCGGTCTCGGGGTTCAGCGTCACGATCAGCGGGCGGTCGGTGTCGAGCGGTTGCAGCCGGTTCATCCAGTACGACAGGCTGATGGGCCGGTCGCTCAGCAGCTGCGGCGCCTGCGTGACATAGTTCCACGACGACCAGATGCGGCGACGTTTCGGCATCAGCGCGGTGTCGGAATGCAGCACCATGCGGTTGGCCTCGGTGCGGAAGGCGCAAAGCATGGCCCGTTCCTGCGCATCGGGCCGGTCGAGCAGGCGCAGGGCCTGCGGCGCATGCGTGGCCAGAACCACCCGGTCGAAGCGCTCGGGACCGCGCGGCCCCACCACCGTCACCCCGGTGCCGTCGCGCAGGACGCGCTGCACCGGGCTCGACAGCCGGACCTCGGCTTTGGTGGCGCGCAGAAGCGCCTCGACATAGCGCGCCGAGCCGCCGCGCACGGTCAGCCACTCGGGCTGGTCGTTCACCGTCAGCAGCCCGTGATTGTCGAAGAAGCGCACGAAAGAGGCGGCGGGAAAATCCAGCATGTCACGGGTCGGCGTCGACCAGATCGCGCCCGAGATCGGCATCAGAAAGCGGTCGCGGAATGCGCTGCCCAGCCCCAGCCGGTCGATCAGCGCGCCGATCGAGCCCGCGTCCTCCGCATGCGCGGGCGCCTGGCGGAAAAACCGCAGGATGTCGCGGATCATGCGCCAGTGTCCGGGATCGGTGAGCAGGCGCGGCTGGGCGAACATGTCGCGGAGCGTCGTGGTGCCGAATTCCAGCGCCCCGCCGCCGAAACTGGCCGCAAAGCTCATGTCGCTCGGCGCGAGATCCACGCCCAGATGCTCCAGCAGGGGGATGAACAGCGGATAGGTGCGGCGGTTGCAGACGATAAAGCCGGTATCGACCGCGACATCGCCCACCTGCGCCGTGCGGGCATGACCGCCGGGGCGCGCCCCGGCCTCGAAAAGCGTCACCTCGTGATGCGGTGCCAGCAGCCATGCCGTTGCCAGCCCGGAAATGCCGCTTCCGATCACGGCGGTTTTATTGCCCCTGGTTGTCACCCTAACCTCGCTCTGCCATTGTCACATCCGAAGTTACGAAGGCCGCGCCGAAAGAGTTGCGCGCGCCTGCAGAAAAACATCGCGGATCTGTTCACGCCCCATGACCGACGAGACCGAAGAGCTTTCGGCCCTGCTGGCCCGCGTGGCGCTGCGCGACCGCCGTGCCTTTCAGCGGCTCTACGATGCCGCCGCGCCGCGGCTCTTCGCGATCTGCCTGCGCATGCTCAAGGACCGTTCCGAGGCCGAAGACGCCTTGCAGGAGGTGTTTGTGCGGATCTGGCACAATGCCGGGCGCTACCGGCCCGAGCGCGGCAACGCCATGGCCTGGCTGAACACGGTGGCGCGCAATCACGCCATCGACCGGCTGCGCAGCGCCCGCCGTGGCGCGTTGGGGATCGAGGTCGCCGAGGTCGTGGCCGATCCCGGCCCCGGCCCCGAGGCCAGCGCGATCAGCCGCTCGGAAACCCGCCGGATCGAGGATTGCATGTCCACGCTCATGCCCGACCGGGCCGAGGCGGTGCGGCTGGCCTATCTCGACGGGGCGAGCTATCTTGAACTCTCGGAACGCTACGCGATCCCGCTCAACACGCTCCGCAGCTGGCTGCGCCGCAGCCTGCTGCAACTTCGCCGGTGCCTGACGCCATGACCGGATTGACCGAAGACGATATTGCGCTCGCCGGAGAATACGCGCTGGGCGCGCTGCCGCCCGAAGAGCGGGCGGCGCTGTCCCGCCGCGCCGAGACCGACCCGGCCTTTGCCGCCGAGGTCGCCGCCTGGGAAACCGCGCTCGACCCGCTCAATGCCGAGCTGCCCCCTGTCGCGCCGCCTCCGGCCGCGTGGCGCGGGCTTGAAAAGCGGCTGTTCCCGACCGCCGAACGGCCCGCCTCGCCCTGGCGCTGGCTGGCCGCCGCCTCGGGCCTGTCGGCAGCGGTTCTGGCGGCAGTGCTGTGGCTCGGGCAACCGGCGCCGCCGCGCCCCGAGGCGCTGTGGATTTCCGACATGGCCTCGGAAGACGGGTCGGTGCGGGTGGCGGCGCTCTACGATGCGGCACGCGGCGAGATGCGTGTGTCCATGGGCGGCGCCGGGCCGGGCGCGAACCGGGATTTCGAGCTCTGGCTGCTGGGCCCCGATGGCGGCGCCGTCTCGCTCGGCCTGCTGCCGCGCGACGGGCAGGCCGCCATGGCCATCCCCGAGGGGCTGCGCGGCGCCATGGCCGCCGCGACCCTCGCCATCACCGACGAGCCCGAGGGCGGTGCCCCGGGCGGTGTGGCCACCGGCCCGGTGATCGCCACGGCTGTGTTGCGCCGGATCTAGC
The DNA here is from genome assembly GCF_024721115.1 of Salipiger pentaromativorans. GTDB lineage: Bacteria > Pseudomonadota > Alphaproteobacteria > Rhodobacterales > Rhodobacteraceae > Salipiger > Salipiger pentaromativorans. The sequence continues at coordinate 37,421 of NZ_JAMDHK010000017.1, forward strand.
AGGCAGCTTTCGAGCGCCTGTCGAACGCCCGTCAGGCGGATGGCGGCGGCACGTCCAGCGCAAGCCAGCGCGCCCGGGACATCCGGTACTCCCGGCAGGGGTGGCTGCATGCCTCGGCGTGGAAGAACCGCCGCCGGGTGTCCGGCGCCGGGACAAAGCCCAGACGGCGGAGCAGGGCGGCGGAGTTCGTGTTGTCCTCGCGGCAGGATGCGATCAGATCGGGGGCAGGGGTGCGGAAATAGAGCGGCAGGAGGTGGCGCAGCGCGCGGCTCATATGCCCCTGGCCCTGATACGGGGTGTCGAGCCAGTACCACAGGGTTGCCCCGAGGCTCAGGCAGCCGATCAGCGCGCCCCCGGCCTCCAGCGCGCGCACGTTCTGCGCGGGGTCGGCGGCGTAATCGAGCAGTTCCCGCGCGTCCGCCTCGGTGAAGGGCGCCCGGATCGCCGCCAGCCAGCGGGCGATGCCGGGGGTGCCGAGCTGGTGCATCAGCGCCGGGCCGTCCGCCGCCGTCAGCGGGCGCAGCCGGACCGCGCCGGCGCTCAGCGTTTCGGGCAGGAGAGGCGGCGCGATCGGCATGGCAGAGCGTCGTCGATGCGGCATGTGCGATTCGCTGCGGGGCGGCATTCCGGCTGTGCCGTCGCAGCATGAGATGGCGGGGCGAAACACATTTTTACGTCCTTCCTCGGACGGCGTAACAGAGGTTTACGATTTCCCCGTCCTTGGGAAAGTCTCGGTCAGAAATTCATGTATTTCAAAGGTTTTTTATTGCGTGCCCGAGGCGCGGAACTAGCCTGTTGCGACCGGCGACCACCGCATGGGGCACAGATGACCAGCCTTCCCGAGCCAGCCAGAAGAGACCGCCAGGCGCCCCGAGGCGCCCTGCGGCGCCTAGTGCCGGGCGGTGCTTTTCTGCGGGCCGGGAAACTGCTCCCAGATCGCCGAGAGGTCGCTGGCAAGCCTGTGATGGACCTGCCGGAGCAGCCGCAGGCGCTGCTCGTCGGGCAGCGCGTCGAGCGCCAGCCGGGCCGCGCGCAGGTCTTCGGGCGCGGCGCTGCGGCAGGCGCGCTCTGCCGCTTCCGTCGTGGGATCGGTCGCGCCGAGCTCGCTGCGGCAAAGCGCGGCGAGCGTCTCGAAGAAGCGTTTGTCGGTGGGGTCGAACATGCGGGGCCTCCCGTGGATCACGCGCTGCAAGGATAGGGGGAGGACATGACAGATCAACCGCAGACCATCGAAGAGATCCTGAAAGCGCGGCTTGCCGTCACGCAGGAGATCTCTGCCGTGACCGCCGAGCAGCTTCGTCTGATGCAGCTCATCGGCGGCATGTCGGTGCTCGAGATGGGCGGAAAGGACCCGGAGCGGGTCGGGGAAGAGATGGCGCGCCACCGCGCCGCGCTGGCGCGCTGCGAAGAGGAGATCGCGGCGCTCGAGGGCCGGATGGCCGCGCTGGACGGCAGGCTGGAACGCCGGATTGAGGGAGGAGAGACATGATCGAGACAAAACCGCCGCAGGCGGTGTCGCTGTTCGAGCTGATCGGGCGGGAATGGCGCCTTGACGAAGCGGTCACTGGGGTGAGCTTCAACGCCAAGGGATCGGCGCTGGCCTGTTCGCTGGCGAACGGCGCCCTGGCGCTGTTGTCGGTTGCCGATGCTGAACACCCCGAGCAGCGCATCCGCATGGAGTTGGAGACCGGGCGCAGCACGATCCGCCCGCGCGAAAAGCCGCTGCCGGCGCCGGTGCTGACCGATCCGCTGCGCGCGGAGGTCGACATCTGTGCCTATGACGATCAGGGCTTTGCCGTGGCCGGGCCGGAGGAGGAGCTGTGGCGGGTGACCGCGCGCGGGCAAAGCGTGCGGCTGGAAAAGACCGGCGTCGCGCCGGTCTCGGCGCTCTGCGCGCTGCCGGGCGGTCGTCTGGCCGTGGCGCGGGCGGGGCATCTGGCCGTGTTCGATCCCGGCGCGCGCGACCCTGCGGCAAGCTGCGGCCTGCCCGGGACGGTCACCCGCCTTGCCGCCTCGGCGGATGGCCGGCTTCTGGCCGCCTGCGGGGCGGGCCGCTTTGCGGTGCTGAGGAGCGAGACGCTCGAACCGGTGCTGACGCTCGATGTGCCGGGCGAGGTGGTGGCGCTGAGCTGGTCGCCGGACAAGCGCTGGCTGGTGGCGGGTTGCGAGGATCGGGCGCTGACACTGCTCGATCTGACGGCGGGCAAGGCCGACCGGATCGTGGATTTTCCCGCCCCGGTGCGCTCGGTCGGGTTCAACGCCTGCCCCGGTGCGCTGGTCGCCTCTGGGGCCTTCCGGCTGGTCGGCTGGCAGGGTCCGGATCTGCCCTTTGGCGATCACGAGGGCACGCCGCTCGAAACCGGGCGCGCGGGCATGACGCTGATCGAGCGCGTGGCGCCGCATCCGACGCGCGATCTTTGCGCGGCGGGCTATGCCAACGGGCTGGTGGTGCTGGCCCCGGTGGGCAAACGCGACGAGCTGATGCTGATCGAGGGGCAGGGCGCGCCGGTGAGCGCATTGGCCTGGTCGCCGGATGGTGCGCATCTGGCCGTGGGCTTTGCCGACGGTCGCGCCGCGCTCGTCACCTTTCCGAAGATCATGTTCAAGTGACTGAACGACAAGAAGACTGGGAGGATATCATGAAACCGGAACTTTCCACCGAAGAGCAAAGCAAGGACCGTTTCTTCGCCGAACTGGCGGAGGTCTCGAAAGAGATGGTCGAGGCGCATGGCAAGGATTTCGCCATGGGCGCTCTGGTGCTGGCCGCGCGCTGGATCGCCGAGGGCAAATTCGGCAAGGCCGAAGAGAACATCCATTGATGCGCGGCGGCGCGATGCGGCCTAGTGCCGTGTCGCGCCGCGGGCGGGGCGCGGTTGCGCGGGCTGGTGCAAGCTCTGGATCTGGCTGAGCAGCACCGTGCTGAGCGGCGCGGCCAATGCCGCGAGCCCGTCCCCCGTCATGGCAGAGCGCGCCGCCTCGTCCGCGGCGCGGTCCAACGCCTCGGTCAGTCCGGGGCGGATCAACTGGGCATAGGCGCAAAGCTCATGAATGCGGAAGGTCGAGAAATAGACGCTGTCGTCGTTCTGCAGCACCGTGCCCGGCGTGCCGGCCGGAGCGGGCAGCGACAGCGCGTTGCTGTGCACGGCGGCGCCGAGGATCGCCAGAACCTGCTGGCGCCACTGGGCGTATTCGGTGTCGGCGGAATAATCGAGCCCGACATCGTAGAGCTTTTCGGTGATCGCGCGGAAGGCGCGGCCACCGGCGATATGGCGGCGCCAGAACTCGTTGGCCTCGCCCACGTCGCGGCAGGCGGTGAACCGCGCGGCGAGCTTGCGGCGGGCCAGCAGCACCAGCATCATGTCCACGTCTTCCGAGACCGAGCGCGCGATCTGCATCGCGGGCATGGGCAGATCGGTCAGCGCCAGCAGCCGCAGCGCGGTGACCTGGTCGATGAGCCGGGCCGAGACGGCGGCCAGCCCGTGCCATTGCGCGGGATCCAGCCCCTCGGTCTGCTGCTGCCGGCCAAGGGCCGCGGCGGCGTGCAGGGTCTTTACCCAGATCACGCATTGGTCGAAGAGAAACATCAGATCGACCTGCGCGCTGCTCGGCGCGCCATCGGGGCGGGGCAGGGCGCGAAAGCCGGGCAGGCTGCGCACGGTCAGCGCCCAGGTCCGGTCGAAATCCAGCCCCTGCGCGGACCAGAGCTGACGCACCCGCGCCAGAAGCTGGGGCGAGAGGCCGGGATAGGACAGCTCCGGCGGGGCCTGGCGCAACGTGGTGACGGCGCCGATCAGGTCATCATGGCTCATGGATATGCTCCGCAGCGGCGGGATCCTGGAAGGATAGCGCGCCCGGGGGAAACCGGGCCAGCAATTTTTCATCCCAAATGCGTCCGATCGTTCAGATCGCGCCGGCTTGGAGGGGCGGCGGCATGACCCCGGGCATCGGTCTTGTCACCGCGCAGCGGCAGAGTTTCGTGCTTCAGCACTCGATGACCCTGCTGCGCATGTCGACGGCGGAGCTGACGGATTTCCTGCAGGAAACCGCCGCGCGCAATCCGCTGCTGCGGGTCGCCCGGCCGCGGCGGCTGTTCATCGGCAACGCGGCCACCGATGTGCTCGAAGCGGTGGCGGAGGCCGAGGCCTCCAGCCTCTATGCCCATGTGTCGGGCGAGCTGTCGGGGCTGCTGTCGAAAGGCGGGCTGCTGGCGCGGGCGGTCACCGCGCTGATGGAAGAGCTGGAACCGAGCGGCTGGTTCGGCGGCGATCTTGCGCAGATCGCGCAGCGGATCGGCATCGGCGTGCCGGTTCTGGCGCAGGTGCTGGCAGAAGTGCAGCGGCGGGTCACGCCGGCGGGGCTGTTCGCCCGCGATCTTGCCGAATGTCTGCGCCTCCAGCTCGAGGAGCAGGAGGCCCTGACTCCCGATCTCGAGGCTCTGCTGCCGCATCTCGGGGTTCTGGAACGCGGAACGCCTGCCGATCTTGCCCGCGCGGCGGGGCTGGCGCCCGAGGCCGTGCGCGCGGGGCTCGCGCGGCTGCGCGGGCTCGATCCCAAGCCCGGCGCGCGGTTCGTGACCGACCCGACGCTGGGGCGCGAGCCCGACGCGGTGGTCGAGCGCGGCGCGCAGGGCTGGGAGGTCCGGCTTTTGCGCGAGGCGCAACCGGCGCTGGCCGTGGTGCCGCTGCCAGGCCGGGGGCAGACGCAGGATTTGGCCGAGGCGCAGCGCCAGGCGCGGATGCTGAAACAGGCGCTGGCGCTGCGGGTCTCGGCGATGCGGCAGGTGCTGCGCGCGCTGGTTGCCCGGCAGCAGGGCTATTTCGATCATGGCGCCGAGGCGCTGGCACCACTCACCATGGCGGCGCTGGCCGAGGCGACCGGATTCCATGCCAGCACCGTGAGCCGGGTGCTGAACGGTTACCTTCTCGAAACGCCGCAGGGGATGATCGCCGCGCGCATGTTGTGTGCGGGGGCGGCCTCGAAAGGCACCGGCGCGCATTCCCGGGCGCAGGTCGTGGCAAGGCTGCGCGCGCATCTGGGCGCCGAGGATTCCGCCGCGCCGCTTTCCGATGCGCGGCTGGCCGAGATCCTACTCTCCGAGGGCATCACCGTCTCGCGCCGCATGGTGGCCAAATACCGGCAGCAGGCGGGCTTTGCTCCTGCTGCGCTGCGGCGCAGACGCGCCTGATTTTCCACAGTTTTTCTGCGATGCAGCGTGTCCGGGACAGCGCCCGGTGTAACATTGCGCGCTGTCCATCTGTAATGCCCGGCGCAACGGTTTCACGGGCGGTGTAACGCTTCGTAACGCTGCGACAGGCTGCCACAGTGGGCGCTAACAGGCCGGCGATTGCAGCGTCGAAAAAAAGTTAAAAAAGAATGAAGGTTTTTCAGCGGATTGCGCCGGGTCCGCCGCAAAACGGCGCGATTTCCTCCGTTCTGGAACAGCGCGTGCCTATTCGTTTGGCACAAGACGAACAGCCCGCAAACGGGATGTCCCAAGAACGAAGGAGAAGATGCCGCAGCGCGTCACGGACACAGGACCGGTCCCCATTCCGGTCTCTCAGGTCCCCCCAACGACCGCCCGTGACGCGCGGGGCTCTGCAACCTTTGCCGTGACCGACGCCCGCGACCATTCCGGTTGCCGGGCCATCAAACGGCGGCACATGCCGCCAGACCCTGCGGCCGGGACCCCCGGTCGCCGAGCTTGAAAGGAGGCTCATGGCATGACTTTGACGTTGAACAAGATCACGTCTCAGCGTGGCATTTCGGTCGGGGAGGCCACCAAGAAGATCTCGGATCTCGGTTGGAACCCCACCTTTGTCCAGGAAGCAAGCACCTTCCCCACGGACTACAAGATCACCAAGGCCCCGCGCGATCCGATGAAGCAGGTTCTGCGCTCCTACTTCCCGATGCAGGAAGAAAAGGACAACCGGGTCTACGGTGCGCTCGACGCGGCGCTGCGCGGCGACATGTTCCGCAACGTGGAACCGCGCTGGGTGGAATGGATGAAGCTCTTCCTGGCGATCATCCCGTTCCCCGAGATCTCGGCTGCCCGGTCGATGGCCATGGTCGCCCGCCTTGCTCCCGGCGAAGACCTGCGCACCGGCTTCACCATGCAGATGGTTGACGAGTTCCGCCACTCCACCATTCAGATGAACCTGAAGAAGTGGTACATGGAGAACTATATCGACCCGGCGGGCTTCGACATCACCGAAGAAGCCTTCGGCAAGTGCTACGCCACCACCATCGGCCGTCAGTTCGGCGAGGGCTTCATCACCGGTGACGTGATGACCTCGGCCTGCATGTACCTGACGGTGGTTGCCGAGACCGCCTTCACCAACACGCTCTTCGTGGCCATGCCGTCGGAAGCCGCCCGCAACGGCGACTACGCGCTGCCCACGGTGTTCCTGTCGGTGCAGTCGGACGAAAGCCGCCATATCGGCAACGGCCACTCGATGCTGATGGCCGCGCTGAAGGAGCCGGAGAACCACCTGCTTCTGGAGCGTGACCTGCGCTACGCCTTCTGGCAGAACCACGCCATCGTCGATGCCGCCATCGGCACCTTCATCGAATACGGCACCACCAACCGCGACAAGGACAAGGAATCCTATGCGGAGATGTGGCACCGCTGGATCTTTGAAGACTACTACCGGACCTACATGCTGCCGCTCGAGAAATACGGCGTGAAGGTGCATCACGACGACGTCCAGGAAGCCTGGAAGCGGATCACCGAAAAGAACTACGTCCACAAGGTCGCCCAGTTCTTCGCGGTCGGCTGGCCGGTGAACTTCTGGCGGATCGAGGCTCAGACCGAGAAGGACTTCGAGTGGTTCGAGCACAAGTATCCGGGCTGGTACGCCGAGTTCGGCGAGTTCTGGAAGTGGTACGACAAGCTGTCGCGCCCGGGCGAGAAGGTGCTCGTGTTCAACGAAGAGGTTGGCTACGTCTACCCGCACCGCTGCTGGTCGTGCCTGGTGCCCTGCCTCATCCGCGAGGACATGGTGGTCGATGAGATCGACGGCAAGCTGCACACCTTCGCGCATGAGCTGGACCGCTGGACCGCCGTCGAGGCATTCGCCGACGAGTACCAGGGCCGTCCGACGCCGGCGATGGGCAAGTTCTCGGGCAAGCGCGAATGGGAAACGGTCTATGACGGCTGGGATCTGGCCGACGCGATCGTCGATCTGAACTTCGTCCGCGAGGACGGTCAGACCCTCGTGCCGCAGCCGCACCTGCGCTTCGACGACAAGGACATGTGGAAGCTCGAGCACGTCCGCGGCCATACGCTGGCCTCGCCGCTCAACGCTCTGCGCGCCATGTCGCCGGCAGACCGCGAGGCGCATATCGCCGAGTACCGCAAGGGCTTCACCATCAATCCTTGCAACTGAAACTCGGGGGAGGCCGGCTGCCGGCCTCCCCACGCGACCCGCGCCGGGGAGAGGCGCGGACACCAGGGAGAAGATAAAAATGGCGGACATCCATACCGTCCGATTGGAGCCCGTGGGCGTGGAATTCGAAGTCGAAGAAGGGGAAACCATTCTCGACGCCGCATTCCGGCAGGGCATCGCGCTGCCACACGGTTGCAAGGAGGGGCAATGCTCTGCCTGCAAATGCGTGCAGCTCGACGGCGAATCCGAAATGCTGAAATATTCCACCTTCGCGCTGAACGACAGCGAGAAGGATAGCGGTCACGTCCTGATGTGCCGCACGCTGGCCTACAGCGACATCGAGATCGAACTTCTGAACTACGACGAGGAGGTGCTCTCCAAGTCCATTCCGGTAAAGCAATATTCCGGCAAGATCGTCGATTTCCAGAAGCTGACCCACGACATCCGGGGCGTGCAGATCGAACTGGATGCGCCTTTGAAATTCTGGGCGGGCCAATATGTCGACATCACAGTCAGGACGGAAAAAGGGGAGGAGATTACACGCTCGTTCTCCATGGCAAATCCGCCGAGCGAAACCCAGAAACTCTCCTTCATCATCAAGAAATACCCCGACGGACGATTCTCGAACGAGCTCGACGACGGCGGAATCCGAGCCGGAGCAGAGGTCTCTGTCGAAGGACCCTACGGAATGTGCTTCCGCCGGGAAGAACGCGAAGGACCCGTGATCCTCGTGGGCGCCGGGTCGGGCATGTCGCCGGTCTGGTCGATCCTCAACGATCAGGTGACCTGCGGCGAGGACCGTCCGATCTATTTCTTCTACGGCGCGCGCACTCAGGACGACCTGTTCAAGCTCGACGACATCGGGGCCGTGACCGAGGCGCATCCGAATGTGCAGTTCATCCCTGTGCTCAGCCACGAGGACGAGGCCAACGGCTGGACGGGCGAGCGCGGCTTTGTGCATGAATGCGTGGACCGGACCCTCAAGGCGCTTGGGATCGACGGCGAGGGCGATGTCTATGCCTGTGGCCCGCCGCCGATGATCGACGCGCTGACCCCGGTGCTCTTCATGCACGATTTCGACACGGATCGCATCTTCTACGACAGATTCACCCCCACTTCCGGTTCTTCGGGCCACTGAGACCGGCCCGAACGCAAGTGACGTGAAAACCAAGAGAAAAGGGAGGCTACCATGGTAGCAACATCAAGCTCGGTCGGATCCGGGGCGGCGGGCTCCGCCACCTTCGTCGGCTCCAAAAGCCGCAAGTACAACTACTTCGAGCCGCGCGGTAAGCGGGCGACCCATTACGAGGACGTCACCGTCGATGTGCAGCCCGATCCCGAGCGCTACCTGATCCAGAACTGGATCATCGAGTTCGAGGGCGGCAAGGGCGGCGGCGCCTACAAGAAGGACAACACCCACGCGCAATCGTCGAACTGGCACGCCTTCCGCGCGCCGGACCAGGAATGGGAACGCACCCATTACCAGCGTCAGTCGCGCATCGAGACCATGGTGCAGGCGGTCATCGCCAATGCCCGCAAGGCCGGCGCGCCGGCGGCGTTCGATGCCAACTGGGCGAAGATCCTGCAAAAGCATCTGGGTGCGTGGAAACACGCGGAATTCGGCCTTGGCACCTCGCTCATGCAGGCGCAGCGCTATGGCTACACCCAGATGATCAACAACGCCACGCTGACCAACTCGTCCTACAAGATGCGGCTGGCGCAGGACATCACACTCTATCTCGCCGAGATCGGCATGGATATCGAGGGCTGGGACGACGAGCTCGGCAAGAAGACCTGGCTGGAAGATCCGATCTGGCAACCCTGCCGCGAGGCCATCGAGACGATCATGGGCTGCGAGGATTATCTCGAGCAGTATTTCGCCATCAACATCATCTTCGAACCGCTGGTGGGCGAGCTGATCCGTTCGGGCTTCTTCATGCAGGCGGCGGCGGCGAACAACGATTTCATCACGCCCCCGGTGATCTCGGCGGCCGAGGCCGATTACGAGCGCAATCTCGCGAACACGATCGACCTGATCTACCTGCTGGCCAATGACGAGACCTATGGCGCCCAGAACAAGGCGCTGTTCCAGGCCTGGGTCAAGAAGCATGGCGATCTGGCCGACAAGGCCGCCGCCGCGCTGCAACCGATCTGGTCGCAGCCCCATTCCAAGCCGGTCTCCTTCGAGGATGTGAAGGCGGTGTCGCACGAGCGCATCGGCCAGATCCTCGGCGAACTCGGCCTCAGCCGCTAACGACAGGGAAGAGGAGACAGATCATGTCAACAGCCGCACGCGACGCCTCGAAGAAGAACATCTTCAAGTCGATGAAGGACATCGACCTCAGCAGCCGTGAAATCTCGCACGAATGCGGGGTCACCATGAACGACAGCGTCGAGGCCCGCGCCATCGCCGAGTTCATGGAAGAGAACAACCCCAATGTGACGGTCACCTACAACCCGGCGACCATCCGCATCGACGGCGAGGGCAAGCTGATCTTCAAGATGGACGAGATCACTGAGTTCCTGGGCCGCGAGATGACCGCCGAGATCTTCGAGGTGAACACCTCCACCCATTACGGGCGGATGGTCCGCATCGACGACAACACCGTGATCCTCTTCGGGGACATGGACGAGGTCATGGAATACATCTGATCGGCTCCCCCCGATCTTGCCGGGGCCGTCTTGGCGGCCCCGGAGCTTCCACAAAGCCATACCGACAGCGACATCAGGGAGGACACCATGTACAAGACACCGGACGGCAAGGAGATCTTCGTTCTCGACGGCCATACCCATTTCTGGGACGGCAGCCCCGAGAACCAGGCCAATATCCACGGCAAGCAGTTCATCGACTGCTTCTACGCCTATCACACCGGCTTCAGCCCGAAAGAGGTGCTCTGGCCCAAGGAAAAGTTCGAGAAATACACCGAGGACGACATCTATCGCGACCTGTTCATCGACGGGCCGGACGATATGGCGATCATCCAGTCGACCTATCTGTCGGATTTCTACAAGAACGGCTTTTCCTCGATCGAGCGCAGCTCGGCCATGGCGGCGCGGCATCCCGAACGCTTCATCGTCAACGGCACCTTCGATCCGCGCGACGGCGAGAAGGCGCTGGAATACATCCACTACATGAAGGAAGAGTTCGATATTCAGGGCGTGAAGATGTACACGGCCGAATGGAACGGCGCTTCCAAGGGCTGGCGGCTGAACGACCCGGATGCCTACAAATGCTTCGAGCTTTGCGACAAGCTCGGGATCCGGAACATCCACGTTCACAAGGGCCCGACCATCAAGCCGCTCAGCCTCGACGCCTTCGACGTCACCGACGTGGACGACGCGGCGACCGATTTCCAGAACCTCAACTGGATCGTGGAGCATTGCGGCCTGCCGCGTCTCGACGATTTCACCTGGATCGCGACGCAGGAATCCAATGTCTATGGCGGGCTCGCCGTGGCGCTGCCGCTGATCTACAACCGCCCGCGTCACTTCGCCGAGATCATGACCGAGCTGCTGTTCTGGATCGGACCGGACAAGATCCTCTTCGGCTCGGATTACGGCATCTGGACGCCGCAATGGCTGGTCGAGCGGCTGTGGAACTTCGAACTGCCGGAAGAGGTGGTCGCGGGCCGCGGCGTGGTGCTGGACGACGAGGCCAAGGAAAAGATCCTCGGTCTGAACGCCGCCAAGCTCTACGGCATCGACGTGGAGGCCAAGAAAAAGCAGCTTGCCGGCGCCCCGGTTCAGATCGCGGCGGAGTAAGGTCATGCTGACGGACATCATCAAGGCGGATCTCGAGACGGAAGTCTGGGAATGCCTCGAGATGGTGACCGACCCGGAGCTCGACGAACCCATCACCGATATGGGCTTCGTCGAGCGCGTGGAGGTCATCGACGCCCGTCGGGTGGAAGTCGAGTTTCGGCTTCCCACCTACTGGTGCTCGCCGAATTTCGCGTTTCTCATGGCCTTCGGCATCCGCCGCGAGATCGGTGCGCTGTCCTGGGTGCGCGAGGCGCAGGTTTGGCTCAACGACCATTGCTTCGGCGATCAGGTGAATGCGGGCGTGAACAGCGGCCGGGCCTTCAGCGATGTCTTTGCGGAATATTGCAACGGCGCCGATCTGGAGGAGGTCGTCGAGACCTTCATCGCCAAGGCCTTCGACCGGCGTCAGGAGGTCATGCTTCTCGGGCTCCGGAAACGCGGCCTGACGGCGGAGGAGATCGTGACGATGCGTCTCGGTGCCTTCGACCGCATCGTGTTCGGAGACGAGGACGAGATCTGGCAGAAGCCCCGGTATCGCGATCTGCTTCTCACCCAAGGTTTGGCGGAAACCCCGGAGGATCTGGCGTTTCCGACTTGGGACAAGCAGCCCATCGCCGCCGAGGCTCTGGACGGGCATCTGGCCCGCCAGAGAAACCTGAGGATCAACATGGAATTCAACGGGGCGATGTGCCGGGGACTGGCACAGACCCGCTACAAGGAGGTGGAGTTCGGAGAGGACGGACCCACGCTCGTGGATTTCATGATGGGACGGGTGCCGCCGCGCGAAGACGCGGTCGCGCGCAAGTAACGAACGGAAAAACACTTTTGGGAGGACGCCGGGGGATACCCCTTCGGCGAAGGAGGAAGACATGGCCAAACTGCTTGTACACGGTAAATTCGCCCGCAAGGCGCTGGCGCGCGGGGTTGCGCGGCTGGCGGCGGCGGTGGAACCCACGCTGGGGCCCAAGGGGCTCAACGCGATGGTGGACCGCCCGGTGGGCACGCCGCTCATCACCCGCGACGGGGTGAGCATCGCGTCCGAAATCGAGCTGACCGACCGCTTCGAGAACATGGGGGCGCAGGTCGTCCGCGAGGTCTCGATGCAGACCAACGAGGTCGCCGGCGACGGCACCACCACGGCCATCGTGCTGGCCAACGCGCTGATCCAGCGCGGCGTGGCGCTGACCGACAATGGCGTGAAGCCGGTCGATCTGTGCAAGGGCATCGACATGGCGGTGGAACGCATCATCAACGCCATCGACGAAAGCTCGCGCGATTGCGATGCGCATCCGGAATATCTCGAAGCGGTGGCGCGGGTCTCGGCGACCGATCCGGAACTGGGCGATCTGGTGGCCGAAGCCTATCGCCGGGTGGGCCGGGAAGGCGTCATCACCGCCGATTTCGGGGTCACCATCGAGACGACCATGGACGTGATGGAGGGCATGTCCTTCGAACGCGGCTATATCTCGCATCACATGGTCACCGACCGCGAGCATATGGAGGCGGTGCTGCGTCATCCGCTCATCCTGATGACGGATCAGAAGATCCTGCAACCGTCGGTGCTCGACAAGGCGATCTCGATCGCCGAGGGCGAGGGGCGGCCGCTGCTGATCATCGCCGAGGAGATCGCGCCCGAGGTGGTTATCCGCCTGCTGGAGAACGGCGGCGCGGGCAAGTTCCTGATCGTGCACCCGCCGGAATACGGCCACTGGCGCACGGCGATGATGGACGATCTGGCGATCATCACCGGCGGCGAGGTGCTGGCCCGCGATCTCGGCAAGAAGATCGAGAACGTGACCCGCGAGCAGCTCGGCGGCGCCGAGATGGTCCGCGCGACCGCCTCTGCGACCAGTGTGCTGCGTGGCGAAGGCGCGCCGGAGGCCGTCAGCGCCCGCCGCAACCAGGTGCAGCGCATGTACGATGTGGCGCCGCCGAACATCGAGCAGGACAAGCTGCGCGAGCGGCTGGCCAAACTCTCGGGCGGCAGCGCGATCATCTATGCCGGTGGCTTCACTCCGGTGGAGCAGAAGCGCAAGATCCAGCTTATCGAGGATGCGCTCTGCGCCGTGCGGGCTGCGGCCGAGGACGGGGTTGTCGCGGGGGGCGGCACGGCGCTGGCACAGGCCGCGCCGGTGCTTGAGAACCTCTCGGCCATCGGCGACATCGGCAAGGGGATCGACCTCGTGCGCTCGGTGCTGACCCAGCCGCTGCGCCGGCTTTCCGCCAACGCGGGCGCCGATGCGGAACAGGTGGTCGAGGCGGTGACCTCGAGCGCCGCGGGGCATGGCTATGACGCGGCGACGGGCGCCTATGGCGACATGTTCGCCGCCGGCATCATCGACCCGGCGCGCGTGCCGGCTTCGGCGCTGGTCAACGCGGCTTCGGTCGCCACGCTGATCCTGACCACCGAGACCCTGGTGGGTGATCTCGACGAGGGCGAGGCCGATCCGACCGAAGGCCCGGCCCGTGGTGGCGGTGCCGAACTGCTCGGCCGTCCCTGACCCCTGTCGCCGCCGCGCGCCGGGGAGGGCGCGCGGCTCTTCTTCCGAGAAAGGAGGCCGCAGATGAAAGCTGCGAGACTTTACGAATACGACCCCGCGATGAATGTCGAGCTGAAGATCGAAGACGTCGCTCCTCCTACGATCACAGGCCCGAACGAGGTGGTCGTCAAGGTCGGCGCGGCAGGGCTCTGCCGCACCGACCTGCACATCATCGAAGGCGTCTGGAAAGACATCATGGACGCCAATGGCTCGCTGCTGCCCTATATCATGGGCCACGAGAACGCCGGCTGGGTCGAGGATGTCGGCAGCGCCGTGACCTCGGTGAAACCCGGCGACGCGGTGATCTGCCATCCGCACCGGAGCTGCGGCATCTGCCTCAACTGCCGCTACGGCCATGACATGTATTGCGACCACGGGCTGTTCCCGGGGCTGGGGCTCGACGGCGGGTTTGCGGAGTATTTCAAGACCTCCGAAAGCTCGGTGATCAAGCTCAACACCGGCATCATGCCGCTGGATGTGGCGCCGATGGCCGATGCGGGCATCACCGCCTACCGGGCTGCCAAGAAGGCCGCGAAGATCTCGTATCCCGGCGCCTGGACGGTGCTGCTGGGGATCGGGGGGCTGGGCCATATCGCGCTGCAATGCCTCAAGCATATCAGCGGCGGGCGGGTCATCGCGGTGGATCGCGAACCGGCGGCGCAGGTGCTGGCCAAGGAGCTGGGCGCGGATGTGGTGCTCGACGGCGGGCCGGATCTGATCGAGCAGGTCAAGGACATCACCGGCGGCGGCGCCCATGTGGTCATCGACTTCGTCGGCGAGCTGGGGGTTGAGAACATCTGCTGGAAGCTGCTGCGCCAGGGCGGCGAGCTGATCATGGTGGGCTATGGCGGCAAGATCGAGATCCCGACGCTGGATCTGGTGGCCAGCGAGATCAAGATCGGCGGCAGCCTCGTGGGCGATTACATCGAACTGGTGGAGCTGATGGAGCTGAACGCCGACGGCAAGGTGAAGATGCACCAGACCGAGTACAAGCTCGCCAACATCAACCAGGCCATCGACGACTTCAAGAATCGCCGCTTCACCGGGCGCGGCGTGATCGTTCCGTAAGTGCAGAGCAGGCCCGGGCCGGGGCGGGATACCGCCCCGGCAACGAAGACAGAGGGAGGAGGCGATGAAACATCAGCAAGCGAGCGCGCTCAGCGGCGCGCCGGTGCCGGGGCGGCAGCCCCACGGGCTGGCGATCGGATCGGGCTTTGTGGCGGGGGCGTCCTGGGCGATGGAGCTGGCGCATCTGACGCCGGAATGCATGGCCAGCCTGATCCTGCTGGCCCGCGATCTCTACCCGCATGACGCGGTGCCCGACGAATTTTATGCGGTCGCGCTGCGCGACTACGACCGCCCGCGCGAGGTCGGGGCGGTCGGAACGGGGGTCGAGGCGCTGGATCTCGCGGCGCGCGGGCAGGGCTACGGCCGCTACCTCGACATGCCCGCCGACCGGCGGGCGGCGGTCCTGCGCGAGATGCCCGACAGCCCGTTCCTGCAACGCCTGCGGCTCGGGCTGGTGACGGGGCTCTATGCGCAGCCGCTGCTGCGTCCGCTGCTCTGATCCGTCGCCCGGCGCGCCCATCACTCTCAGCCGGCCCGGGGGGGGGGTAGTATATCCCTACTACCCGCGCCCGGGCGCGCCGGGGCTAGGCTGAGATCATCACGAACAAACCTCTTGGGGGATATTTTGGCCAAAGCCATCCACAGCATGATCCGTGTTCTCGACGAGGACCGCTCCGTCGCCTTCTATCGCAAGGCGTTTGGGCTGGAGATCGCAGATCGTCTCGATTTCAGCGACTTCACCCTGATTTATCTCAGCAATTCCGAATCCGGGTTCGAGCTCGAGCTGACCGTGAACAAGGGCCGGGCCGAGCCCTATGACCGTGGCGACGGCTACGGGCATTTCGCGGTTTCGGTTGCCGATCTCGATGCCGAGCACGCGCGTTTCGAAGCCGAGGGGCTGAACCCCCGCAAGCTCGTGAGCTTCGCCCCCGACGGCAAGCTCGTGGGGCGCTTCTTCTTCGTCGCGGACCCGGACGGGTACGAGATCGAGGTGCTGGAACGGAGCGGCCGTTTCAAGTGATCGCACCGGCGGGGGTCGGGCGCCCCCGCCGTCATTGTCCAAGGGAGGAGAACCATGGAAACCACCGCAAGCTGCCGGGGCCTGACCCGGCGCCAGCTTTTGTCGCGCGCCAGCGCGGCGGGCGCGTCCTTTGTCGTGGGGGCCGGCTTTGTCGCCGCGCCCGATGCGGCCTGGGCCGCCGAAACGGCCCATCTGGACGCCCGCGTCTTCGCGACGCTGGTGCAGATGGCGCGGGACATCTACCCGCATGACCGCATCCCCGACGAAAACTACGTTCTCGCTGTCAAGGGCTATGACAGTGCCGAGGCGGCGCCGGGCATCACCGCAGGGATCGCGGCGCTGGACGCCGCAGCCCAGGGCAAGGGCTTTGGATCCTATCTCGATGCCGGATGGGAACGCGACCGCGTCGATATCCTGCGCGGCATGGAGCAGAACGCCTTCTTCCAGCAGATCCGGGGCGGGCTCGTCACCGGGCTCTACAACCAGAAATCGGTCTGGCCGCTCTTCGGATACGAGGGCGAGAGCTACAGCCACGGCGGGTACATCCATCGCGGCTTCGACGACATCGCGTGGCTCTGAGGGGAGGAACGATCCATGGCTGCACCTTTTGAACTGAGCGACGACAGTGTCGTCGTCATCATCGGCACCGGCGCGGGCGGCGGCGTTCTGGCCAACGAGCTGGCCCAGAAAGGCATCAGCGTCGTCTCGCTGGAAGCGGGCGGGCGTTATCTGCCCGAGGATTACATCAACGACGAATGGGAGAGCTTTGGCCAGCTCGCCTGGACCGACGCGCGCAGCACCAGCGGCGACTGGCGGGTGGCCACCGATTTTCCGGGCCTGCCCACCTGGATCGTCAAGGCCGTCGGCGGCTCGACCGTGCACTGGGCGGGGGCGAGCCTCCGGTTCCAGGACCACGAGTGGAAGACCGCCACGACCTACGGCAACATCCAGGGCGCCAATCTGCTCGACTGGCCGATCGACAGCGCCGAAATGGCGCCGTGGTACGAAAAGGCCGAGAAGAAGCTGAACGTGACCCGGACCAACGGGCTTCCCGGGCTGCCGGGGAACAACAACTTCAAGGTTCTGGAGGCCGGGGCCAAGGCGCTTGGCTATACCGAAGTGCACACCGGCCGGATGGCGATCAACTCGACCGAGAACCAGGACCGGATGATGTGCCAGCAGACCGGGTTCTGTTTCCAGGGCTGCAAATGGGGCGCCAAATGGTCCTCGGCCTATACCGACATCGAGCAGGGCGAGGCCACCGGCAACCTCGAAGTGCGCATCAAATGCCACGCGGCGCGCATCCTGCACAACGATGCGGGCAAGGTGACCGGCGTGGAATATTTCGACGCCGACGGCAATCTGCAGATGCAGGCCGCGCGGGCGGTCTGCGTCGCGGGCAATTCCATCGAGAGCCCGCGCCTGCTGCTCAACTCGGCCTCGTCGATGTTCCCGGACGGGCTGGCCAACAGCTCGGGCCAGGTGGGGCGGAACTATATGCGCCACACCACGGGTTCGGTCTATGCGGTGTTCGACAAGCCGGTGCGCATGTGGCGCGGCACCACCATGGCGGGGATCGTTCAGGACGAGGCGCGGCACGATCCGTCGCGCGGCTTTGTCGGCGGGTTCGAGCTGGAGACGGTGTCTGTCGGGCTTCCTTTCGCGGCGGCCTTCCTCGATCCCGGCGGCTGGGGGCGCGAATTCACCTCGGCGCTCGATGGTTACGAGAACATGGCCGGGATGTGGATCGTGGGCGAGGACATGCCGCAGGAGACCAACCGGATCACGCTCAACACCGAGCTGCTCGATCAGCACGGCCTGCCGGCGGCGAATGTGCATTACGACGATCACCCCAACGATGTGGCGATGCGCAACTATGCTTATCAGCAGGGGCAGGCGATCTATGACGCGGTGGGCGCGACCCGCACCTTCCCGACGCCGCCTTACCCGTCGACGCACAACCTCGGCACCAACCGGATGTCCGAGAATCCGCGCGACGGGGTGGTCGACCGCAACGGGCGGACCCATGACATTCCGAACCTCTTCGTCTCGGACGGGTCGCAGTTCACCACCGGCGCGGCGGAGAACCCGACGCTGACCATCGTGGCGCTGGCGATCCGGCAGGCGGATTTCATCGCGCGCGAAATGTCCGCCGGCGCGCTCTGAACAGCGGTTTCCGGGCATCTGGCGGCGGGGCGGGGCGGCAAGCTCCGCCCCGTTGCGTTCCACGAGGCCGGATCGAGATTTGCGCAAGGGTCCATCACCGTGATGTTCCCGCGCACCGCTTTGGCGGTCAGCAGTGCCGGTAGGCTTTACAAGACCTTGGGAACGGGCTCTTTTGGCTGGAACGCAATCGGCAGAAATTTCGGGCGGACCTCAGCCATGGCCATTACGGCAAGCATTCATCACCTGACGCATTACAAATACGACCGCCCGGTTTCGTTGGCGCCGCAGATCATCCGGCTGCGCCCGGCGCCGCATTCGCGCACGCGGGTGATTTCGCATTCGCTCAAAGTCAGCCCCACGGGGCATTTCGTGAACCACCAGCAGGACCCTTATGGCAACTGGCTGGCGCGGTTCGTCTTTCCCGAGCCGGTGACCGAGTTCAAGATCGAGGTCGATCTGGTCGCCGACATGACGGTCTACAACCCGTTCGACTTCTTCGTCGATGAAGAGGCCCAGAAATGGCCCTTCGAATACCCCGAGGAATTTCGCAGCGATCTCGACATCTACCGCAAGCCCGAAGCCGCCGGGCCGCGGCTGCAAGCCTATCTCGACCAGCTTCCGAAGAAGGCCGAGAACACCGTCAATTTCCTAGTCGATCTCAACGCCAAGCTGCAACAGCATATCGGCTATGTGATCCGCATGGAGCCCGGGGTGCAGACCCCGGAGGAGACGCTCCAGCATGTGCGGGGTTCCTGCCGGGATACTTCCTGGCTGCTGGTGCAGATCCTGCGGCATCTGGGCTTTGCCGCGCGGTTTACCTCCGGCTATCTCATCCAGCTCAAGCCGGACCTCGTGTCGCTCGACGGGCCGGCGGGCACCGATCACGATTTCACCGACCTGCACGCCTGGTGCGAGGTGTTCCTGCCCGGCGCCGGCTGGATCGGGCTCGACCCGACCTCTGGTCTGCTGACCGGCGAAAGCCACATCCCGCTGGCCGCAACCCCGCATTACCGCAACGCTGCGCCGATCACCGGCATGGCGAGCTTTGCCGAGGTCGATTTCAATTTCGACATGTCGGTGACGCGGGTTTCCGAGCATCCGCGCATCACCAAGCCCTTTTCCGAAGAGGCCTGGCAGGCGCTCGACACGCTCGGCAACAAGGTGGACGAGGTCATCAAGGCGCAGGACATGCGGCTGACCATGGGCGGCGAGCCGACCTTTGTGTCGATCGACGATTTCGAAAGCGCCGAGTGGAACACCGCCGCCGTGGGGCCGCAGAAACGCGGGCTGGCGGACGAGCTGATCCGGCGACTGCGCGACCGTTTCGCGCCGGGCGGGTTCCTGCATTACGGGCAGGGCAAGTGGTATCCGGGCGAGACGCTGCCGCGCTGGACTTTCTCGCTTTACTGGCGCCGCGACGGCAAGCCGATCTGGAAGAATTCGGATCTGGTGGCCAAGGAAAACGCCAAGGGTGCCACCGCCGAGGATGCCGACCGCTTCCTCTCGGGCTTTGCGCAGAATCTCGGGCTCGACGGCGATTTCGTGCATCCGACCTACGAGGATCCGGTCGAGTGGATCATGAAGGAAGCGGATCTGCCCGCCAACGTGACGCCCGAGGACAGCAAGCTCAAGGATCCCGAGACCCGCGCCCGCATCGCCCGCGTCTTCTCGCGCGGGCTCGAGAACCCGGCGGGCTATGTGCTGCCGATCCAGCGCTGGCAGAGCAAGGCGCAGCCCTCGACCCGCTGGCGCTCGGAGCACTGGAAGACCCGGCGCGGGCATCTCTTCCTCATTCCCGGTGACAGCCCGGTAGGCTTCCGCCTGCCGCTGGGCGCGCTGCCCTATATCGCGCCCTCGGCCTATCCCTATGTCTATCCGACAGACCCCACCGTCCCGCGCGAGGCGCTGCCCGATTTCCACGCCGACCGCGAGGAGAAGCGCAAGGCGTTGATGGATGAGCTGGAGCGCATCGCCCAGGAGGAGGCGCGGATCGCCAGGGAACAGGCCGATCTGCTGCCCGAGGTCACCGAGGGCCGCGATCAGCCGGTCTCGGCCGCGCGCGATGCCGGGCGCCGTCAGAAGATCATGGAGCAGGGCGTGGACCCGGAAGGCGGGCAGGTGCGCACCGCCATCGCCATCGAGCCGCGCGACGGCCGGCTCTGCCTCTTCATGCCGCCGGTGGAAGAGCTGGAGGATTATCTCGAACTGCTCGCAACGGCGGAGGAGACCGCCGAGGAACTGGGCCTGCCGATCCATATCGAGGGCTACACGCCGCCGCATGACAGCCGCATGAACGTGATCCGCGTCGCGCCCGATCCGGGCGTGATCGAGGTGAACATCCACCCCGCGCATGATTGGGAAGACTGCAAGGCCATCACCCAGGGCGTCTATGAGGAGGCACGGCTGTGCCGGCTCGGCGCCGACAAGTTCATGATCGACGGCAAGCATACCGGCACCGGCGGCGGCAACCATGTGGTGGTGGGCGGCGAGACGGTGCTCGACAGCCCGTTCCTGCGGCGCCCCGACCTCATGCGCTCGATGATCCTTTACTGGCTGCGGCACCCCTCGCTCAGCTATCTGTTCTCGGGCCTCTTCATTGGCCCGACCAGCCAGGCGCCCCGGATCGACGAGGCGCGGCATGACAGCCTTTACGAGCTGGAAATCGCGCTGTCGCATTTCCCGCGCCCCGAAGACGGCGAGCCGCCGCAGCCCTGGCTCACCGACCGGCTGCTGCGCAACATGCTGATCGACGTGACCGGCAACACCCACCGGGCGGAGATCTGCATCGACAAGCTGTTCTCGCCCGACGGGCCCACGGGCCGTCTGGGTCTGGTGGAGTTCCGCGGTTTCGAGATGCCGCCGGACGCCAAGATGTCTCTCGCCCAGCAGGTGCTGATCCGGGCGCTGCTGGCGCGGTTCTGGAAGGAGCCGGTGCAGGGCCGTCCGGTGCGCTGGGGCACCGCGCTGCACGACCGCTTCATGCTGCCCTATTTCGTCTGGCAGGATTTCCTCGAAGTGCTGCGCGACCTGCGCGGCCACGGGTTCGAGTTCCGCTCCGACTGGTACGAGGCGCAGAAGGAATTCCGCTTTCCCTTCGCCGGCGAGGTCGAATACGAGGGCGTGCATCTGCAACTCAACCAGGCGCTGGAGCCCTGGCATGTGCTGGGCGAGCGCGGCGCCATCGGCGGCACCGTGCGCTACACCGACAGCTCGGTCGAGCGCATGCAGGTCCAGCTCACCGCCATGGATCCCGACCGCTATATCGTCACCTGCAACAAACGCCCGGTGCCGCTGGCGCAGACCGATGCGAGCGGCGTCAAGGTGGGCGGTGTGCGCTTCAAGGCGTGGCAGCCCGCCGACGCGCTGCATCCGACGCTGCCGGTCAACGCGCCGCTGGTCTTCGACATCTTCGACACCTGGACCGGCCACGCGCTGGGCGGCTGTACCTATCATGTCGCGCATCCGGGCGGGCGCAACTACGACACCTTCCCGGTCAACACCAACGAGGCCGACGCCCGCCGTCTGGCGCGGTTCGAGAAGCTGGGGCACAACCCGGGATCTTACTGGCCCGCGCCCGAAACGCCGCATCCGGAATTTCCGATGACCCTCGACCTGCGCCGCGCGCCGGGTCTTTGAGCCGGTGCAGGATGGGCCCGATACCATGGCGCCGGATATGCTCTCGCGTCTGCTTGCCGGTTACAGCCCGCTCACGGGGGTTGCCGACGAGCTGAAGCGCCCGGACGGATCGCTTCGCCCGGTCTGGGAACCGCTGATGCGCTACCTCTCCGAGCAGAGCGCCGAGACGCTGGCGCGCGCCTTTGCGCGCGGCGATCAGTATCTGCACGATACCGGGGTGTATTTCCGGCAATATACCGGTACGGGATCGACCCTGCGCGACTGGCCTCTGAGCCATGTGCCCGTGGTGATCGGCGAGACGGAATGGGCGGGGCTGGCCGACGGCATCGCGCAGCGCGCCGAGCTGCTCGAGCGGGTCATGGCCGATCTTTACGGGCCGGGGAATCTGGTGCGCGACGGCTTTCTGCCTGCCGATCTGGTGGCGCAGAACCCCGAATGGCTGCGCCCGGTGGTGAATATCCGGCCGCGTTCGGGCAAGTTCCTGCATTTCCTCGCCTTCGAGATCGGCCGCTCGCCGGATGGGAGCTGGTTCGTGCTGGGCGACCGCACCCAGGCGCCCTCGGGCGCCGGGTTCTCGCTGGAAAACCGCATGGCCTCGAGCCGGGTCTTCCACGATCTCTTCCCCAAGGCCAATGTCGAGCGGCTGGCGGGGTTCTTCCGCAGCTTCCGCGATGCGATGAACGGTCTGCGCGACGACCCCGAGGGGCGGGTCGCGATCCTGACGCCGGGCCAGCACACCGACACCTATTACGAACACGCCTATATCGCCCGTTACCTCGGGTTCTCGCTGCTGGAATGCGAGGACCTGAAGGTGCAGGACGGCAAGCTCTCGGTGCGCACGATCAACGGGCCCGAGCCCGTCAGCGTGCTGTGGCGCCGGCTGGATTCGCGCTTTGCCGATCCGCTGGAGCTGGACGAGACCTCGGCGCTGGGTACGCCGGGCATGGTCTCGGCGCTGCGCGCGGGCGCGATGGACATGGTGAACTGTCTCGGTTCCGGGGTGCTCGAGGCGCGGGCGCTGATGGCCTTCCTGCCGCGCATCTGCGAGCATCTGATGGGGGCGCCGCTGCGGCTGCCCAATATCGCCACCTGGTGGTGCGGCCAGCCCAACGAACGCGCCTATGTGCTGAACAATCTCGAACGGATGATGATCGGACCGGCGCAATCGACCAAGCTGCCCTTCGACATCGACGCCACCACCGCGCTGGGCGGCAAGTTCCGCGGCACCGCCCACACCTCCGTCGCCGAGTGGATCGAGCGCGAGGGTGCCTCGCTGGTGGGGCAGGAGGCGGTGACGCTCTCGACCACGCCGGCGATGATCGACGGCAAGCTGGTGCCGCGTCCGATGGTGGTGCGGGTCTTTGCCGCGCGCACGCCCGAGGGCTGGGCGGTGATGCCCGGCGGCTACGCCCGGATCGGGCGGTCGGGGGATCCGACGGCGCTGGCGATGCAGGCGGGCGGTTCCGTGGCCGATGTCTGGGTCATGGCCGACCAGCCAGTCGCGCCGGACACGCTGCGCAAGACACCGGCAGGCCCGTTCCTGCGGCGCCTGCCCGGGTTGCTGCCGGCCCGCGCTGCGGACAATCTCTACTGGCTCGGCCGTTATGTGGAGCGCGCCGAAGGCGGCGTGCGGGTGCTGCGCGCCTATCATCTGCGGCTGGAGGAATATGGCCGCCGCACCGTGCCGCTGGTCGATAGTCTCGGCCAGTTCCTCGACAATTTCGGGCTCGACCCCGAAGAGCCGATCCCGGGCGCGCTGCTGGGGCAGTTCGACGCCGCGGTCACCTGCGCGAGCAAGGTGCGCGACCGGTTTTCCACCGATGGCTGGAACGCGCTCAACGATCTGTCGGCCACCGCCCACGATCTGGCGACGCGGGTGCAGCACGGCGACGACGCAGCCCGCGCCATGGGGGTGCTGCTGCGCAAGACCGCCGGGTTCTCTGGGCTTGTGCACGACAACATGTTCCGCTTCCTCGGCTGGCGCTTCCTGACGCTGGGCCGCGCGCTGGAACGGGCCGACCAGATCGCCGCCGTGCTGGCCGCCTTCGCCGGTCCGGAGGTTCCGGCGGGCGGGTTCGACGCGGCGGTCGAGATCGGCGACAGCGTGATGACGCATCGCCGCCGCTATACGGTCGAGACCAACCGCGACACGGTGATCGACCTGCTGGCGCTCGACCGCGACAACCCGCGCTCGATGCTGTTCCAGCTCGACCGTCTGCGCGAGGAAGAGACCCGGCTGGCCGGGCTGGCGGGGATGCCGCAACTGGGAGAGGCCTCGCGCCATATCCTGAGGTTGCAGACCGCGCTGGCGGTGGCCACACCGGAAGAAACCACCACCGAGCGGCTGGGCGAGCTGCGTGCCGAGCTGGCCGCGATCTCCGAAGCGCTGACCGCGCAATATCTGAGCTGACCGCCGATGAGCCAGGTTTACGACATCACGCTGAAAATCGCGTATCTCTACGAAAGTCCCGCCGCGGCGAGCCACACGCTGCTGCGCATGCTGCCGCGCAACCTGCCCGAGCAGCAATTGCTCTACGGGGTGGTGACCACCAATCCCGCCCCGGATTATCGGTTGGACGCCATCGACTTCTTTGGCAATCCCACGACCGAAGTCAGTCACGAGCAGCGGCTTTCCGAGATCGAGTTCCTGTTCGAAGGGCGGGTGCTGCGGCACGGCCCGGCGGGCGGGCTCGACCTGTCCTGCGCGCTGGCGTCGCTGCCGCGGGAGGTGGCGCAGATCCAGAGCATCGCGCCCGACAGCCCGCATCACTTCCTCGGCGCCTCGCCGCGCCTGCCCGCCGAGCCGGAAATCGCCGCTTTCGCGCGGAGTTGCGTAGAACCCGGCATGTCGGCGCTGGCGGCGGCGGAGGCGGTGAGCCTTGCGCTGCACGAGGCGTTCGATTTCGACCCCGAGGCGACCGAGGTCACGACCACCCCCATCGAGGCGTTCCGCGCAAGGCGGGGGGTCTGTCAGGACATCAGCCATGTGATGATCACCGCGCTTCGGGCGCTGGGGATTCCGGCGGGCTATGTGTCGGGCTTCCTGCGCACAATCCCGCCCAAGGGCCAGGAACGGCTCGAAGGGGCGGACGCGATGCATGCCTGGGTGCGCGCCTGGTGCGGCGGCGAGACCGGATGGGTCGAGTTCGACCCGACCAACGCGATCCGCGCGGGCACCGATCACGTCACCGTGGCGGTGGGCCGGGATTACTCCGATGTGGCCCCCGCCAAGGGCTCGCTGCGCTCCGAAGGCTCGCACGAGACGACGCATCAGGTGGATGTGGTGCCGATCTGAGGCATGTCCCGCGGCCGGCGGGACGGATTTACCAATGCTCAACCTGTTTCCGCCTAGACTGCCCGCAGGCGCGGGGCGCGCGGTTCAGGGCAGGGCATATGAGACGGATCGACGAAAAGCTGGCCAAGATCCTCGCGGATAATTACGCGCCGCGCGATTTCATCGTCACCTTCGCCAAGGATGCCGATCTGCTGCGGGGATGCTCGGCCACCGGGGCCGACGCGCAGGGCCGGCCACGCCCGCTGGCCGCCTACCGCGCCGATGTGAAGCGGGTGATCGAAAGCGATCTGGCCGACATCGTGCTCACCTCGCTCTCCACTGCCGAGATGCTGGCCGAGGATGGTGTCTATGCCCGCTCGAACGCGACTCCGGCGGTGCGGCTCAACGATCCGACCGACATGTGGCGCGTGCGCGGCGGTGCCTATCCGGCACATCCGGCGCTGCCCTTCCGCTCGTCGCGGCTGGATGCGGTCAAGCCGGTGGCCAATCTGGGCCTCTACGGCATGACCTTCTACAACGATCCGGCGCAGGATCATGCCACGCTGCGCGCCTATTCCGATTTCCGCGATCTCGCCACGGCAGTGGGCATCCGGCATTTTCTACAGGTCTCGGATCCGCAATTTCCCATCGCCACCGGCGAGGCCGATTATGCCGCCTACCGCAACGACATCCTGATCCGCAGCCTTGCGGGCATCGCCCGCCGCGAACGCCCGATCTTTATCGAGACCGAGTATCTCGGCCCCGCCGCGATGGAGGAGCTGGCGGGCTGGCATCCGGGGCGCCTTGTCATCGGCATCACCGGATGCCCCACCGGCACCACCCGCGATTGTCTCGAACGGCTGGCACAGGCGGAAAAATACGGCGCGCGGCTGGCGGGGTTCAGCCGTGAAAGTTTCGCCTGCGAAGATCCGGTGCTGATGCTCACCGCCATGCGCCGCGTGATCCGCGAGGGGATGGGATCTTTCGAGGCGGTCAGGGCTTATCATGGCGATCTGCAACGCTCCGGACAGGTGCCGAACCGGCCGCTTCAGGAGGATGCGGAGCTGACCAGCCCCTTGCTCAAGGCCCATGCCGCCCGCGCCGCCTGAGCGCTTTGCCCTTTCCGCCGCCGCCGGTCCGGTGCATGACGGGGCAGGGCGCAGGGGAGGCCGGGTGTGGAACCGAGCTGGACATTCTGGATCGCGGCAGGCGCCGCCACCTTCTTCGTGGGCATGTCCAAGGGCGGGCTGCCCATGGTGGCCATGCTGGGGGTGCCGATCCTGTCGGTCTTCATCCCTCCCGCCGCCGCGGCGGGGTTGTTGCTGCCCATGTATATCCTGGCGGATGTCTATGCGGTGTGGCTGTTCCGGGGCCAGTATTCGGCGCGCAACCTCAAGATCCTGATCCCGGCCGCGGCCATCGGCATCTGGGTGGCCTTTCTGCTGGTGTCGCGCGTGCCGGTCGAGGCGAGCAAGCTGGTGGTGGCGCTGATCGGGGTAAGCTATCTTGCCAGCGCGCTGCGCAAACGGCTGTCGGGCGATTACAGATCCCGCCCGGCGGATGTGCCGAGGGGGCTTTTCTGGGGCGCGCTCTCGGGGTTCACCAGCTATATCAGCCACGCCGGAGGGCCGCCCTTTCAGGCCTATACCCTGCCGCAGAAACTGCCCAAGATGACCTTTGCCGGCACCGCCACGATCACCTTCGCCTGCATCAACTGGATGAAACTGCCCGCTTATGTCCTGGCCGGGCAGGTCACCTGGGACAGCCTGCGCCAGATCGCCTTTCTCGCGCCGCTGGCGCTGGCCGGGGCCTGGGTCGGCTACAGGCTGACCACCCGGCTGCCGGAGCGCGCCTTCTTTGCGCTGGTCAATATCGCGCTGGGGCTGCTGTGCCTGCGGCTGTTCTGGGAGGTCGGACAGGCCTGGTGGCCGGGGGCGTGACGCCGGGGCGCCTCAGCGCAGCCGCCGTCCCGCATCGTCAAAGCGCATCTCCTCTCCGGTGGCCCAGCTCAGCCCCGCTTCGGCACCCTCTGCGGGCAGCTCGGCGGTTCCCTCCTGGCGCACGGTGACGGCGGTGCCGTCCTCCAGCCGGAGATGGACGAGGGTTTCCGCGCCCAGCGGCTCGATCGAGACCGCCCGCCCGTCGATGCGGCCCGCGCCAGCGGCCCCGAGCGTCAGATGTTCGGGGCGGATGCCCAGCATCTCGCCCTCTGCGCCGCCGAACCGCGCGGCGGGCAGGAAATTCGTCGGCGGCGAGCCGATGAACCCGGCGACAAAGGCGGTGGCGGGGTCGGCGTAGACATCGAGCGGCGCGCCGATCTGATCGGCCACGCCGGCGTTCATCACGATCATCCGGTCGGCCAGCGTCATCGCCTCGACCTGATCGTGGGTCACGTAAAGCGCCGTCACCCCCAGCTTGCGCTGGAGCTGCTTGATCTCGAGCCGCATCTGCACCCGCAGCTTGGCATCGAGATTCGACAGCGGCTCGTCGAAGAGAAACACCGACGGCCGCCGCACGATGGCCCGCCCCATCGCAACCCGCTGCCGCTGCCCGCCCGACAGCTCGCGCGGCTTGCGCTTGAGATAGGGGGTGAGCTGGAGGAGCGTTGCCGCCTCCTGCACCCGCGCCGCGATCTCGGCTTTCGGAGTCTTGGCGATCTTCAGCCCGTATCCCATGTTCTCGGCCACCGACATATGCGGATAGAGCGCGTAGTTCTGGAACACCATCGCGATGTCGCGATCCATCGGTTCCTGCTCGTTCACGCGTTTGCCGCCGATGCGGATCTCGCCGCCGCTGACCCCTTCGAGCCCGGCGACCATGCGCAGGAGGGTGGATTTTCCGCAGCCCGAGGGGCCGACGATCACGATGAATTCGCCATCGGCCACGTCGATGTCGACGCCATGGATCACCTTGGTGTCGCCAAATGATTTCTGAACGTTCTCAAGCGTCAGCGTGGCCATTTACTGCATGTCCCGTTTCGTCGGATAAAGAGAGTTGCGCGGGGCGATAGGTCCGGACATGTTCATTTCTCGCTGTCGACCAGCCCGCGGATGAAGAGTTTCTGCATCGAGATGACGACGATGACCGGCGGGATCATGGCGAGGATCGAGGTCGCCATGATCACCGGCCAGTCGGCGATGTCGTCGCCGCTGGGGAACATCTGCTTGATGCCCATCACGATGGTGTTCATCTCGGGATCGGTGGTGATGAGGAGCGGCCAGAGATACTGGTTCCAGCCGTAGATGAAGAGGATCACGAAAAGCGCGGCCATATTGGTGCGGCTCATCGGCAGCAGGATGTCGATGAAAAACCGCATGGGCCTTGCGCCATCGACGCGGGCGGCCTCGGCCAACTCGTCGGGCACGGTCATGAAGAACTGCCGGAAGAGGAAGGTGGCCGTCGCCGAGGCGATGAGCGGCAGGATCAGCCCGTGATAGGAATTCAGCATGTCGAACCGTGCGGCAACCTCGTAGGTCGGCACGATGCGCACCTCGACCGGCAGCATCAGCGTGACGAAGATCAGCCAGAAGAAGAGCTTCCGCCCGGGGAAGCGGAAATAGACGATGGCGAAGGCCGAGAGGATCGAGATCACGATCTTGCCGACCGCGATGCCGATGGCCATGACCGCCGAGTTCGCCAGCATCCGCGCCACCGGCGCGTTGATGCCCGAGACCAGCGCCTTGCGGTAATTCTCGAGAAACTGGTCGCCGGGCAGCAGTGGCATGGGCGGGTGCACGATCTCGGGCTGCGTCACGGTCGAGGCGACGAAGGCGAGCCAGATCGGGAAGAAGATGAACAGCACGCCAAGGATCAGCCCGGCATGGGTGAGCCAGAGCCCCGCGCCGCGTTTTTCCACCATGCCCGTGTGTCGGTCGGCCATCAGTAATGCACCTTCCGTTCGACATATTTGAATTGCAGCACCGTCAGCGCGCCCACCACCAGCAGCAGGATCACCGATTGCGCCGCCGAAGAGCCCAGATCCTGCCCGACGAACCCGTCGGCAAAGACCTTGTAGACGAGGATCGTCGTGCTTTGCTGCGGCCCGCCGGCGGTGATCGTGTGGATCACCCCGAAGGTCTCGAAGAAGGCGTAGACGATATTGACCACCAGCAGGAAGAAGGTGGTGGGCGAGAGCAGCGGAAAGACGATGGTGCGGAACCGGGTCCAGAAATGCGCGCCGTCGATGGCGGCGGCCTCGATGACGGAGCGCGGGATGCTTTGCAGCCCCGCGAGGAAGAACAGGAAATTGTAGCTGATCCGGCCCCAGGCCGACGCGACGACGACCAGCCCCATGGCCTCGGAGCCGTTCAGCACATGGTTCCAGTCATAGCCCAACTGGCCGAGATACCAGGTGATCACGCCGACGCGGGTGTTGAACATGAACATCCACAGCACGCCCGCCACGGCGGGGGCCACCGCATAGGGCCAGATGAGCAGGGTGCGATAGGTGCCCGAGCCCTTGATCAGCCGGTCGGCCAGCACGGCGAGATAGAGCGCCACACCCATCGAGACCACGGTCACCAGCGTCGAGAACACCGCCGTGGTGAGGAACGAGGCGCGGTAATATGGGTCCGACAACAGATATTCGAAATTCCCGAGGCCCACATATTGCATCGACAGCCCGAACGGGTCGGGGA
This sequence comes from Salipiger pentaromativorans, assembly GCF_024721115.1. Classification (GTDB taxonomy): domain Bacteria; phylum Pseudomonadota; class Alphaproteobacteria; order Rhodobacterales; family Rhodobacteraceae; genus Salipiger; species Salipiger pentaromativorans. The sequence goes on from NZ_JAMDHK010000017.1 coordinate 66,910, forward strand.
TGAACAACGATTGCCAGACCGCCTGGCCGGCGGGGTAGAAGAAGAAGACCGCCGTGATCAGCATCTGCGGCGCCACCAGCAGCAATGGCAGCCAGATCCCTTTGAAGATCACGCGTTTTTCCATGGTGGGTCAGCTCGGGCTTGAGGGGAAAAGACCGCGCCCCGGTGTGGGAACCGGAGCGCGGCGGACGGCCCCGGCACAAGGCCGGGGCATCTGGCAGTGGGGTCAGCGGTTGGCCTGCTCGAAGCGGCGCAGAAGCTGGTCGCCGCGGGTCTTGGCGCTGTCCATCGCGTCCTGGGCGGATTTATCGCCCGACCAGACGGCCTCCAGCTCTTCGTCGATGATGCCGCGGATCTGGTCGAAGCTGCCCAGACGGATGCCCTTGGAATTGGGCGTCGGTGCCTTGGCGGTCATCTGGATCACCGCGATGTCAGTGCCGGGGTTCGCATCATAGAAGCCCTGCTCGCGGGTCAGCGCGGCGGCGGCTTCGGTGATCGGCAGATAGCCGGTGTCCTGGTGCCACTTTGCCTGAATCTCCGGCGAGGAGAGGAAGTTCAGGAATTCTGCCACGCCCTTGTATTCCTCGTCCGACTGGCCTTCCATGACCCAGAGCGAGGCGCCGCCGATGATGGTGTTCTGCGGCGCGCCTTCGGCATCCGACCAGTAGGGCAGCGGACGCACGGCGAAGTCGAACTGCGCCTCGGCCTTGATGCCCGCATAGCCTGCCGAGCTTTCGGTGAAGAGCGCGCATTCGCCGGCGCGGAAGTTCGCGCCGCCCTCGTTGCGACGGCCGGCATAGATGAATTTGCCGTCCTTGGCCCAGTCACCCATGGTCTGGATGTGCTTGACCTGGAGCGGGCCGTTCAGCGCCAGCTCGGTGTCGAGCCCGGCAAAGCCGTTCTCTTTCGTGGCAAACGGCACGTTGTGATAGGCCGAGAGGGTTTCCAGGTGGATCCAGCTCTGCCAGGCGGTGGTCAGCGGGCAGGTGGAGCCGGCTTCCTTGAGCGTGGTCAGAACGTCGCCGACCTGCTCCCAGGTCGACAGATCGGTCTCGGGGTCGATGCCCGCCGCGGACAGCGCGTCCTTGTTGACCCAGAGAACCGGGGTCGAGGAGTTGAAGGGCAGCGACAGCATATTGCCGTCGGTATCGGTGTAATAGCCTTTGACCGCCCCGATATAGGCGTCGGGGTCGAAGTCGGCACCGGCGTCGGCCATCACTTCGTAGACCGGCTTCACGGCGCCCTTGGCGGCCATCATCGTGGCGGTGCCGACTTCGAAGACCATCAGGATGTCGGGCTGCTCGCCCGCGCGGAAGGCGGCGATCCCGGCGTTCAGGGTTTCGGAATAGTTGCCCTTGTGGGTGGCGGTGACTTTGTAGTCGCTTTGCGCGGCGTTGAAGGTCTCGACCTGCTCGGCCACCAGCTCGCCCAGGCGGCCGGTGAAGGCGTGCCAGAATTCGATCTCGGTCTGGGCGGCTGCGGACTGGCCCACCAGCGCGGCGGCCAGAGCCAGCGCGGAAATACGCAGTGTCATAAATCGTTCTCCTTGTCGTCCGGAGACCTGGCTTTGCAGCCGGACTCCCTGTTTTCGAAACGGAAATCCCGCCATCGGGTGGCGGGGATGGACCCCCCAATGCCCGATGAGCACGACAGTTTCGTGACAGCCCGGGCCGCCGGTTGGCTCCGGCGGTCCGCGGGCATGGTGTGACTGAAAGGACTGTGGCCGGCGATTGCGCGGCCCCTCTCCTCCTCCGCGCACAACTAGAACATGCATTGGCGCCGTCGCCAAGGGGGCATTGGGGTTGCGTGGAAAAGCGCCGGCGACTACCTGTCGCGCGACAAGGAGGCACGGCATGACGCAACCGGACTGGATCGCCGGGGAATGGGCGCAGGGGCACCTGCGGCTGTGGCAGATGGCGGCGGACGATACGGTGCTGGCGCAGATGGCGCCCGCGCCGGGCCGGGATGCCGCCGAGGCGCTGGCGCGGCTCCTGCCGGAGCTTGCGCCGGGCGTGCCGGTTCTGATCAGCGGCGCTGCCGATCTGCCCTTTCCGGCCGTGCCCTGCAAACCGCCGGTCATGGCCCGGGCGCGGGACGGGGCAGGGGGCTTGCACCTGCTGCCGGGCGTGGCGCAGGCGCGCCCCGCCGATATACTGGAAGGGGAGGAAACCCGTGTGGCGGGGTTCCTCGCGCTCAATCCGCGATTCGACGGGGTGGTCTGTCTGCCCGGCGCCCAGAGCCGCTGGGTGCATGTGAGCGCGGGCGAGATCGTCAGTTTCCGCAGCTTCCTGACGGGCACGCTCGGGCGGCTTCTGGCGGCACCCGAGGCGCTTGGGCCCGCGCTGGGCACGGGCTGGGACGAGGCGGCGTTTCTCGAGGCGGTGGATCAGGCGATGGGGCGCCCGGCGGGTTTTGCCGGGGATCTGTCGGCGATCCTGGCCGAATCGCGGCTGCACGATCTGTCCCCGGCGGTGGCTTTGGCGCGGCTCTGGGGGCTGCTGATCGGCATGGAGCTGGCGGCGGCGAAACCCTATTGGCTGGGGCAAAGCGTGGCCATTCTGGACGAGGGCGAGACGGCGGCGCGCTATCGCGCGGCGCTGGCGGCGCAGGGCGTGCCGGCGGTGCTGGCGGATGGCGCGCGCATGGCGCTCGAAGGGCTGAAACGCGCGCGTCGGGAGGCAAAGCCATGAGCCGAAAAATCATCGCGATCTTGCGGGGCATCACGCCCGAAGAAGTTTCCGGCGTGGCAGAGGCGCTGATCGCGGGCGGGATCGGCCGGATCGAGGTGCCGCTGAACGTGCCGGGCGCCTGGGACAGCATCCGCCTGCTGGTGCAGGGGGCTGGACGGGACGCGCTGGTGGGCGCCGGAACGGTGCTGGCGCCGGAAGAGGTGATGCGGCTGGCGCATATGGGCGCGCGGCTGGCGGTTTCGCCGGACATGAACCAGCGGGTGATCATGGCGGCGAAAAAGGCCGGCATGGTCAGCGTTCCGGGCATCATGACGCCCACCGAAGCCTTTACCGCGCTGCGCACCGGGGCGGACGCGCTGAAACTGTTTCCGGCGCCTCTTGTGGGGCCCGCGGGTCTTGCGGCGCTGAAAACGGTTCTGCCTGAGGGCACGGAGGTTTATCCGACCGGCGGCGTGTCGGCGGAGAACATGGCCGACTGGGCGCGCGCCGGCGCGGCGGGCTTTGGCATCGGCGGTTGGCTCTATGCGCCGGGCCGGCCAGCGGCCGAGGTCGCGGCCCGGGCGCGCGATGTCGTCGCGGCCTATGACGCGGCCATGGCGGGCGCGGGCGGAGCGCGCTAATCTCGCCGGGACACGCGAGAAAGGAACCCCGCCATGTCCCAGTCCGCAGAGCTTCGCCCCGGTGAGCAGATCGTGGATCTGCCGCCCGCCGAAGACGCGCATCTGCGCTACATCGGCCGCATCCGCACCCCCTTCAAGACCCGTGAGGACTGCCCCCGGCAGGGCAGTTTCGACGGCCCGGACTGCCGGGTAGAGCTGATCCCCGCGCTGGAACCGGCGCTCGACGGGATCGAGCGGACCGATACGCTGGAGCTGCTCTACTGGCTTGACCGGTCGCGCCGCGATCTGCTGACGCAGAGCCCGCGCGGCAGCGGCGAGCTGCGCGGCACGTTCAGCCTGCGCTCGCCCAACCGGCCGAACCCGATCGGCACCTCGGTGGTCCGGCTCGTGGCGCGCGAGGGCGCTGTGCTGGTGGTGCGGGGGCTTGATTGTCTCGACGGCACGCCGCTGCTCGACATCAAGCCGGCCCGCTGCGATCACGCGGTGCGCAAACGGGCCGAGGCCGAGCGGCAGGGGTGACATGCGAAGTGCCTGATTTTGCGGCAAATCGCCAGAATGCGCTCATCCGCTGCGCGCCGGTGGGCCGGCGGGCCCGGGGCCGGATGCCGCATCTTGCCGTTCCGCGGGCGCTGGCAAAGTCTGTCCGGCGCAGGAGGCCCGCGCCATACCCTACGATCAGACAGAGATGACCCGCCCGAGCGCCCACGCCGCGCAACGTGCCCGTGGGCGCGCGCGGATCGGTGCGCGTTTGCGCAACGGGCGCAGCGCGATCGGCGATCTGCACATGTCGGGCAGTTCCAAGCTGTTGTTTCCGCGCGCTCAGGGCGCGTTGCAGGCGGTCTATCTCAACAGCTCGGGCGGAATCACCGGCGGCGATGCTTTCGAGGTCGCGGCCCATGTGGAGCCGGGCGCGCATCTTGCGATGACCACCCAGGCGGCCGAGCGCATCTACCGCGCGCTGCCGGGGGAAACCGGGCGCGTCGAGACCCGGCTGGCGCTCGACGCGGGCGCGCGGCTCGACTGGTTGCCTCAGGAGACGATCTTTTTCGAAGGCGCGGCGCTCGACCGGCGCCTGTCCATCGAGATGGCGCCCGATGCGCGGCTGCTGGCCTGCGAGGCGCTGATCTTTGGCCGTCACGCCATGGGCGAGGTGCTGCACAATCTGCGCCTGCGCGACCGCATCGACCTGCGGGTCGACGGAAAGCTCGTCTTTGCCGACCGGCTGCGCCTGACGGGCGATGCCCACGAAACGCTGGCGCACCCGGCGGTGGCGGCGGGCGCGGGGGCGATGGCCACGGTGATTCACGCCGCCCCCGGCGCCGCGTCGCAGCGCGACAGCCTGCGCGCGATGCTGCCCGAGAGCGCAGGCGTCTCGGCGATTTCCGACGATCTCTTGCTCCTCCGTCTGGTTTCCGTTGACGGCTACGCGCTGCGGGGCCACCTTGCCCCCGTCCTGCGCTGCCTCAGCGGAGCCGAACTGCCACGACCCTGGATGATCTGACCCATGCAATTGACCCCCCGCGAAAAGGACAAGCTGCTTGTCGCAATGGCCGCCGAAGTGGCCCGCAAACGCCTGAGCCGCGGCGTGAAGCTGAACTACCCCGAGGCGGTGGCGCTGATCACCGACGCGGTGGTCGAAGGCGCGCGCGACGGCCGCTCGGTCGCCGAGATGATGGAGGCGGGCGCCCAGGTGATCACCGCCGGACAATGTATGGAAGGCGTGCCCGAGATGATCCACGAGGTTCAGGTCGAGGCGACCTTTCCCGATGGCACCAAGCTCGTCACCGTTCACAACCCGATCCGCTGATCCCGCAGAAAGGCCCGTTTCGATGAAGAAACTTTCCCTGATCCTCGCCCCCGCGCTGCTGACGGCAAGCCCGGCGCTCGCCCATCTCAACCCCGGTGAGCATGGGTCGTTCGCGGCGGGGTTCACCCATCCGGTCTTTGGCGCCGATCACGTGCTGGCCATGGTCAGCGTCGGTCTCTGGGCGGCGCTGCTGGGCGGACGGGCGATCTGGATGCTGCCGGTCTCCTTCGTCGCGGCGATGTGCGCGGGCTTCCTGCTGGCGCTTGCGGGGCTGATGCTGCCCTTTGTCGAGCCGGTGATCCTGGCCTCGGTGATGGTGCTGGGCGTGGCGGTGGCGCTGGCCGCCCGCGTGCCCGCCGGTCTGGGCGCCGCCGTTGTCGCGGTCTTTGCGCTGTTCCACGGCTATGCCCATGGCACCGAGATCGGCGGCGCGACGGCGCTGACCTATCTGGGCGGCTTTGCCGTCGCCACGGCGCTGCTGCATGGCGCGGGCCTGGCGCTTGGCCTGGTTCTGTCGCGCTGGGTCAGCCCGGCGCTGACCCGCGTGGCAGGCGGCGCGGTGGCCATCGTCGGCGCCGCGCTGGCGGTTGGCTGAGGAGGGCGCGATGATCCCCGGAGAGCTTTTTCCCGCCGAGGGCGACCTCGTTCTGAACGCGGATCGCGAGGCGATCACGCTGATGGTCGCCAACACCGGCGACCGCCCGGTGCAGGTCGGTTCGCATTACCATTTCGCGGAAACCAACCCTGCGCTCGATTTCGACCGCGAGGCGGCGATGGGCCTGCGGCTCGACATTGCGGCGGGCACCGCCGTGCGCTTCGAGCCGGGCCAGCGCCGCGAGGTGCAGCTTATCCCGATTTCGGGGGCCCGCCGTGTCTACGGCTTCAATCAGAAGGTCATGGGCGCGCTGTAAGCGCGGCCCGGCCGACAACAACAAGAACCGGAGTACGGTAATGATGTTCGGGCAGTTCAATGCGTGGCACGAGAGTGCCGTGAAACTTGGCCTGCTGGCCACCGAGGCGCAAAGCGTCGTGGCCTACCGGCTTCTGGGCTTCAGCGGCCTATGGTCGGTGCAGCCCTCGGAATCGATCCGCATGGTGGCCGAGAAGACGCCGGCCTTTCTGAGCGGCTGGTGGGACGCCTCGCAGGCCTGGGGCAATGGCGCGCCGCCCGAAGCGGTGATCCTGGCCTGGGCCGAGCCGCTGGAGGAGGCGGCGCGGGAAAATCGTCAGCGCCTGGCGCGGCGGGGACCGAAACTGCATCTCGGGATCGAACCCGAGGATTGACCAGGGAGGAGAGACCGACATGATGCCGATGACCCCTTTGGACTGGAGCGTGGCCGCCATGCGCGCGGCCTCGCAGGTGATGGGGGCGCAGGTGCGGCTGGCGCAGGTGATGTACGAGGCCGGCCTGCAACAGCAGTCGCGGCTCTGGGGCCTGCGCGCGCCGGTCTTTTCCGCGCCCACCGCGACGATGGGGGTCTGCGGGCCGGTGCCGCTGGGAGGCGCGCACGCCGGGGGCCGCAATGCTCCGACCCGGCTGAAGCTCGTTTCCGCCTTGCCCGATGCGCCCAGGACACGCCGCCGCCGCACGCCCTCGACGCCGCCCGCGATGCCCGCCCCGGTTGCGACCGTGGGCGAGACCGACGCCCCGGCCTGACCCTCGCAAGGACCCGATTTCATGGCCAGCCGACCGCTTCTTACCGATGACCAGCTTGCGCCGCTTGCGCGCACGGTCTTCGACGACATCCGCGCCACGCGCGGCACCGATTATGTGAACAATTTCTGGCGCGCGCTGGCGCATGATCCCGAGACGCTCAAGGCGACCTGGGAGCGGCTCAAGGGGCTGATGGGCCCCGGCGCGCTGGATCCGCTGGTCAAGGAGATGGTCTATATCGCCGTCTCGGCGGCCAATGCCTGCGAATATTGCTGCCACTCGCATACGGCGGCGGCGAAAGCCAAGGGCATGACCGAGGAGATGCATAACGAGCTACTGGCGGTGATCGGCATGGCCAGTATGACCAACGCCATGGCCACGGCGCTTCAGGTGCCGGTGGACGAAATGTTCGAGGCCTGATCCGCGATGCGCTTTTGCCGCCTTCCGTTCCGTTGCCCAGACCGCGCCCCGAAGGGCGCGGTGGGCGATGTGTCAGGCGTCGGGCAGCGGCGGCAGGCTGCGCAGGTAGAGAATGACCGCGTCGAGATCTTCGGGCGTCATTCCGGCCAGGTAGCCATAGGGCATGGGGGGCAGCATCGGGCTGCCATCGGGGCGCTGACCCTGGGTGATCATCGCCTTCAGCGCCTCGTCGCTGTAGCCCGCCAGCCCGTTTTCGTGGCTGGTCAGGTTGGCGGCGACCGAGGTGCCCCAGGGCCCGTGAAACTCGAACCCGCCCTGTCCGAGATGCTCCGGATCGGTCATCGGCCCTTGCGGGCCCATCGGCGAATGGCATTCCATGCAATGCGCGACCGGGCCGGCGAGATAGGCGCCGTATTCCACGGTGACACCCTGCGGCGGCGCGGTCACGGTTTCGACCGGCGGACCATAGGCCGGGGGCAGGGGGATGTTGTATTCCGAGGGCGGCACCTCGTTCTCCACCGGGGCGAGCGTGCGCAGGAAGGCCACGATCGAAGCGAGATCCTCGTCGCCCAGCCCGCGATACATCGCAAAGGGCATGGGCGGCCCGATCAGCGAGCCGTCGGGGCGCAGCCCCTCGCGGATCGCACGGGCCAGCTCGGCATCGCTCCAGCCTGCGATGCGGCTCGCGGGGGTGATATTGGGCGCATAGGCGGTGAAGCCCGGGTTCTTGTCGACCAGCCGTCCGGCCAGTTCCATGCCCTGCACCGGGCCATCCGGGCCCAGCGGCGTGTGGCAGTTTCCGCAGCCCGCCGGGCCCCGGACAAGATATTCGCCGCGCGCCAGATCCGGTTCTGCGGTAGCTGCCACGGCAAGGCCGCCGAGGCTGGCGACCGACAGCGCGAACGCCTTCAACTTCATGATGTGTCTCCCCTGAGAAATGCAATTAAAACAGTAAAACAAAACAGATACCCGGAACTCACCTTATCAGCTTCGACCCGTCCCGCGAAGAAAATTGACGTAGGGGCAGGTTTGGGGCACCGGATCTGACAGCCGAGGAAAGACAAAGACATGCCAGCCAGGATCTCCCGCGCCGATTACGCCGCCATGTTCGGTCCCACCACCGGGGACCGGCTGCGGCTTGCCGACACCGATCTGATCATCGAGGTCGAACGCGACCTGACCGCCGAGGCGGTCGGTCTGGCGGCGGGCGGCAACGCGCCGGTCTATGGCGAGGAGGTGAAGTTCGGCGGCGGCAAGGTGATCCGCGACGGCATGGGCCAGTCGCAGGCCACCCGTGCCGATGGTGCCGTGGATACGGTGATCACCAATGCGCTGATCGTCGATCATACCGGCATCTACAAGGCCGATGTGGGCCTTCGCGACGGGCGCATCCACAAGATCGGAAAGGCGGGCAACCCCGATACCCAGCCGGGCGTGAACATCATCGTCGGCCCCGGCACCGAGGCCATCGCGGGCGAGGGGCGCATCCTCACCGCTGGTGGGATGGACAGCCATATTCACTTCATCTGCCCGCAGCAGATCGACGACGCGCTGCATTCCGGCCTCACCACCATGCTGGGCGGCGGCACCGGCCCCGCCCATGGCACGCTGGCCACCACCTGCACGCCGGGCGCCTGGCATCTGGGACGGATGATGCAGGCCGCCGATGCCTTCCCGATGAACCTCGCTTTCGCGGGCAAGGGCAACGCCTCGCTGCCCGCCGCGCTGATCGAACAGATCAAGGGCGGCGCCTGCTGTCTCAAGCTGCACGAGGACTGGGGCACCACGCCGGGCGCTATCGACTGCTGCCTGTCGGTTGCCGATGACATGGACGTTCAGGTGATGATCCACACCGACACGCTGAACGAAAGCGGGTTTGTGGAGAACACCGTGAAGGCCATGAAGGGCCGCACCATCCACGCCTTCCACACCGAGGGCGCGGGCGGCGGTCACGCCCCCGACATCATCAAGATCTGCGGCGAGGAATTCGTGCTGCCCAGCTCCACGAACCCGACGCGCCCCTACACGCAGAACACGCTGGAAGAGCATCTCGACATGCTCATGGTCTGCCACCATCTCGACAAGTCGATCCCCGAGGATGTGGCCTTTGCCGAAAGCCGCATCCGGCGCGAGACCATCGCCGCCGAGGACATCCTGCACGATATGGGCGCGTTTTCGATCATCGCATCGGACAGCCAGGCCATGGGCCGGGTGGGCGAGGTGATCATCCGCACCTGGCAGACCGCCGACAAGATGAAGAAGCAGCGCGGCAAGCTGGCGGAAGAGACCGGCGACAACGACAATTTCCGCGTCCGCCGCTATATCGCGAAATACACCATCAACCCGGCCATCGCCCATGGCATCAGCCAGGAGATCGGTTCCATCGAAGAGGGCAAGCGGGCCGATCTGGTGCTGTGGAACCCCGCCTTCTTTGGCGTGAAGCCGGAAATGGTGCTGATGGGCGGCACCATCGTCTGCGCGCAGATGGGCGACCCGAACGCCTCGATCCCGACGCCGCAGCCGGTCTATACCCGCCCGATGTGGGGCGCCTATGGCCGCTCGGTCGAGAATTCGGCGGTGATCTTCGTCTCCGAGGCGGCGCAGGCCGAAGGGATCGGCAAATCGCTGGGCCTGGCCAAGCAGACCGTCGCCGTGCGCAACACGCGGGGGATCGGCAAGAAGGACCTGATCCTGAACGCCGCCACCCCCGAGATCGAGGTCAACCCGGAAACCTATGAGGTGCGCGCCAATGGCGAGCTGCTGACCTGCGAGCCCGCCCGCGAACTGCCGATGGCACAGCGCTACTTCCTCTACTGACCGCCGAAGCGACAAGACCGATGGAAAACCCCTTCGCGCTGTTCTGTGCGCTGCTGGCCTTGCCCTCCGGGGCGCTGGCAGACTGCCCCAGCTCTGCGGATCTCGACAGGGGCATCCGCTTTCATATCGAGGGCGGCGATACCGAGGTCTTTCGCCGCTACGGCCCGGATGTGATCGCCTCGGTCTATTCGAGCGGCGGCGAAGACACCCGCGTCCTGCTGGGGCGCGGCATGTATGTGCTGGAGGTCGCCGACATGTCCCAGGGGGCGCCGGTGGCGGAAAGCGCAACGGTCTATGCCTTTCCCATGGCACCGTCCGAGATGCCGCTGCCGAGCCCCGAGGCCGGCTGGACGGTGAATGTGGCGGTGAAAGAGGCGCAGGGGCTCGATCAGGAATTGCAGATCTACAGCTTCGGCCCCTTGTCCGAGGTCAGTTTCGGCGAATGCGTCTACACGATGATCCCGGTCATACAATCCTACCGCCCGGATCCCTTCGAAGTGGTCGATTTCGTCAATTGGCTGCCCGAGCTCGGCCTGTCTTATCTGGTGCGCTCCACCGACGTCGATGGCGAGGACCGCTACGTCTATTCCGGGATCGAGCGCGTGGACTGATGGCAATGGAAATTTGTTTAATGGTGAACCATGCACCTATGCGCTCACCGAAACCCGACTTTGCAGTTGCAGCATTTGTGGTTTCGGACAGGATGGCTTACCTTTTTGACGTGGGAGGGGACCTGCTAATCGGAAGAAAGGTTTCCCATGGCATTTCTGAGCGCAACCCAGCGTCACGACACATCGCCGTTTCTGTACCGCCTGCTGGCGGGCTTCGGCAAAATCATCGTTGCAGTGGGCGAAGCAAACCCGCGCATGAAGAAGGTCGACGCGCTGCAGCGTCTGTCCGATGCCGAACTCGCCGAGCGCGGTCTGCGCCGCGAGGACATCGTGCGCCACGTCTTCCACGACGTCTACTACCTCTGACACCGGCCATCGCTTCCGCGGCGCTCTGCGCGCGGGACGGTGTCTCTTATCAAGGCCACGCGCCCGGTTCTATCCGGGCCGTGGCCTTCTCTGTTTTGCGGCGGCCTGTGCTGTGGCCCGGCCCCCGCGCTGGAAAGGACCTGACATGACCATGCCCACCAGCCACGAGATCGCCCGCAAGGGCCAGTGGCACGATGCGACCGACACCGTGACGCTGTCCTACGAGGACCGTTTCCTGCGGCGCAAGGTGCTGACGGCGGGCTCGGGGCAGGGCTTTCTGGTGGATCTCGCGCATACCGAAAGCCTCGATCACGGCGATGCGTTCCGGCTGACCGACGGGCGGCTTGTCGAGGTCGTGGCGGCGGAAGAGCCGCTGCTGGCGGTGAGCGGCGCGGATCTGCCGCGCATCGCCTGGCATATCGGCAACCGTCACACGCCCTGCCAGATCGAGCCGGGCCGGCTGCTGATCCAGCGCGATCATGTGATCCGCGACATGCTGGTAAAGATCGGCGCGACGGTGGCCGAGGTCGAGGAACCTTTCACCCCCGAGGGCGGTGCCTATGGCCACGGCCGGACCCATGGCCACGATCATTCGCACAGCCACGGTCCCGAGGGCCATGCGCACGGGCATGGCCACGATCATGACCATGATCACGGGCATGACCATTCCCATGGGCATCACCACCATCATGACCACTGACGCGGCCCTGACGCTGCATCAGCTTTTCTCTCCGGCCTTCCCGGTGGGGGCCTTTGCCTATTCCCATGGTCTGGAAACCGTGGTGCAGGCCGGGCAGGTCCGGTCGGCTGCGGAGATGCAGTCCTGGCTGGAGGCAGTGCTGCGCCACGGCGCGGGCTGGTCGGACGCGGTGCTTCTGGCGCAGGCGGCGCGGGGCGGGGATGCGGAGGCGCTTTCCGAGCTGGGCCTCGCGCTCTCGCCCTCCGCCGAGCGGCGTCTGGAGGCCGAGCAGCAGGGTCGGGCTTTCGCTTTGACCGTCTCGGAGGTCTGGGGCGTGGCGATCCCGCCCGCGCCCTATCCGGTCGCGGTGGGGTTGGCGGTAGAGGCGCTGGGTCTGCCGCTCGCCGAGGCGCTGCGGCTCTATCTCCAGGCCTTTGTGTCGAATCTGGCGGGGGCTGCGATCCGGCTCATCCCGCTCGGCCAGACCGAGGGACAGCGGATCGTCACCGCGCTGGCGCCGCTCTGCGCGTCGCTGGCGAAACAGGCGGAAACCGCCTCTCTGGACGAGATCGGCGGCTTTGCGCCGCTGATCGACATTGCCAGCCAGCGTCATGACATGCTCTATTCCCGGCTCTTCAGATCGTAACGGAGAAAAATATGGCATCCCCGAACGGACCTTTGCGCGTGGGGCTCGGCGGCCCGGTGGGCGCGGGCAAGACCACGCTGACCGCGGCCCTCGCCCGCGTCTTGCGCGACCGGCTGTCGATGGCGGTGGTCACCAACGACATTTACACGCGCGAGGATGCCGAAGAGCTGATGCGCCAGCAGGTGCTGCCGCTCGACCGGATCAAGGGGGTGGAGACCGGAGGCTGTCCGCATACGGCGATTCGCGAGGATGCCTCGATCAACCTCGCCGCCATCGCCGAGCTGAACGCATCCTTCCCGGATCTCGATCTGGTGCTGATCGAATCGGGGGGCGACAACCTGTCGGCGACCTTCTCGCCGGAGCTGGCGGATGTGACGATCTATGTGATCGACGTCGCGGCGGGGGAGGAGATCCCGCGCAAGGGCGGCCCGGCGATCACCAAATCGGACATTCTGGTGATCAACAAGACCGATCTGGCGCCCTATGTGGGCGCCTCGCTGGAGGTTATGGAGCGCGATACCAAAAAGATGCGGGCCGGGCGGCCCTATGTCTTCGCCTCTCTGCGTCAGGGCAAGGGGGTCGAGGAGGTGGTTTCGCTGCTCGCCCGGATCGGCGGGCTGCCGCTGGTCGAGGCGGCGGAGTAGGCGCGGATTCTCCGGCCACGGCGCGGGCGTCGTCGCCGGGACGCCTCCGGCGGGCGTATTTTCCGAAGAGAAGAAGGGCAGGGGCGCGCTCTTGCTCTTCTTCTCTTTCCAAATACGCACCCTTGCGGCGGTTCCGCCAGAGCGGGTTTGCCGGTGAGGCGCGGGCGGGTCAGCCTTCCAGCAGCGCCTGGAACTCGCGCCACTCGCCCTTGGACATGCCGGAGGTTTCCTGCGTGACCGCCTCGCCGGTCAGCATGCGCCGCACGCAGTCCATCGCCGTGCGCGACATCGTTGCGCCGCCCATGCGGTAATCCTCGAAGGCCTTGTAGGCGAAGGGCACCCAGTCCTTGACCAGCTCGCAGATCGCCTCGGCATAGACGCGGATTTCGTATTGCGCATGGGCGTCGGCGCGCAGCCGCAGGAAATGCAGCAGATTGTGCAGATCCACCTTCCAGTACCATTGCGTGTAGATATTCGCCGGCAGGTTCATTCGCGCCAGCTCGCGCGCCAGCCCCTGCTGCCCTTCGGTCGAGATCATCTCTTCGTAATGGTCGTAGGCGCGCATGGCGTCGTCGCGCAGATAGCGCAGCACCCGCTCGGCCTCTTCGCCCGACAGCGCGCTGCCCCGGCCCTGGTTGTTGACCTCGGATTGCGCCGCCAGCGCCTCGGGGGCGGGGATATAGAACTCTCGGTCCATGATCGAATAGCGCGCCGAATATTCGTTGACGTTGGCGGTCCGGTGGCGGATCCACTGCCGCGCTACGAAGATCGGGAGTTTCACATGCAGCTTGATCTCGCACATCTCGAAGGGGGTCGAGTGCCAATGGCGCATCAGATAGCGGATCAGCCCCTCGTCGTTCGACACCGATTTGGTGCCCTTGCCATAGGAGACGCGGGCGGCCTGGCAGATCGCCGCGTCGTCGCCCATGTAATCGACCACCCGGACGAAGCCGTGATCGAGCACCGGACGCGCGGTGTAGAGATGCGCCTCCATGCCCTGCGAGACGGCACGCAGGGTGGGCTGCGGCGTGCTGCGCTGCGCGTCGATTTCGGCCTGCTGGTCGGGGCTGAGGGGCATGTCGAATCTCTTTCCGGTAGCTGAGTCTCTGGCGACTATATCTGGTTGCTTGCCGGGGAGAAACGACAAGATGGGGTGGGGTATTTGCCGTGTAGGCGCCGTGCCGGGCCCGTGCAGGGCGGCAGGGCCGACATGTCGTGAACGCTCGGCTCTCGACATCCGCGCCGGGCTCTCTACTCTCGGAAGGACAGAGAGACCGCAAGGAGGCATCGCATGGGCATCCGTTATCTGCACACCATGGTCCGGGTGAAGGATCTGGAGAAATCGCTCGCATTCTACAAACTTCTGGGACTGAAGGAGCGCCGGCGTAGCGAGAGCGAAACGGGCCGTTTCACGCTGGTGTTTCTCTGCCCGCCGGAGCAGGACGACGGCACGGCGGATGTGGAGCTGACCTATAACTGGGACGGTGACGAGGGGCTGCCTTCGGATTCGCGACATTTCGGCCATCTCGCCTATACGGTGCCGGACATCTACGCGATGTGTCAGACGCTGATGGAGAATGGCGTCACCATCAACCGGCCGCCGCGCGACGGGCACATGGCTTTTGTGCGCTCGCCCGACAATGTCTCGATCGAGCTCTTGCAGCAGGGCGACGCGCTGCCGCCGCAAGAGCCCTGGGCCAGCATGGAGAACACGGGCCATTGGTGAGAGGCGCCGCCCTCCGGGTCGCGGCGCTGGCCGCGCTGGGCCTGATGCTCTGGGCCGGAGGGGCGCGGGCCGAGGATTGCCGGCTGGCCTTGCTGCTGGCGCTCGATGTCTCTTCCTCGGTGGATGACAGCGAGTATCTTCTGCAAAAGCAGGGGCTGGCCGGAGCGCTGTCGGATCCGGATGTCCGCCGCTCGATCTTTGAGGGCGAGGGCCGGGTGGCGCTGGCGGTCTACGAATGGAGCGGGCGCCGGCAATCGGCGGTGGTGCTCGACTGGACGCTGCTCGAGGACGCGGCGGCGCTGGACGGCGCCGTGGCGACCGTGCTCTCCGCGCCGCGCAGCCATAACCGCTTTCCCACGGCGATGGGCTATGCGCTGGGCTATGGCTCGGCGCTGATGGAGCGGGCGCCGGGCTGCGCGCGCAAGGTGATCGACGTCTCGGGCGACGGCATCACCAATGACGGGTTCCGCCCGCAGCAGGCCTATGCGCATTTCCCGTTCCAGAATGTCGTGGTGAACGGGCTGGCGGTTCTGGGCTCCGACCCGCGGGTGGTGGAGTATTTCCGCGGCGAGGTGGCGCATGGCCCGGGGGCGTTTGTCGAGGTCGCGGAAGGCTATGAGGATTTCCGCCGTGCCATGACGCTGAAACTCTTCCGCGAGCTCAACGACATGATCGTGGGGCAGCTTCTGCCTGCGGCGCGCGGCCTGGACGGTCAGTAGATATAGCGGATTTGGTCGGTCCAGAACCGTTCGAGCCGGCGCAGCGAACTGTTGATCGTTTCCAGCCCGTCGAGGTCGATGACCCTGCGGTTTTCGAGCCCCTCGGAATGGCGCTCGAAAAGCGTCTGCACCATATCGCGGACCTCGCGCCCCTGCGCCGTCAGCCGGACCCGCACCGAGCGGCGGTCGATCTCGCAGCGCTGGTGGTGCATATAGCCCATCTCGACCAGCTTCTTGAGATTGTAGCTGACATTGCTGCCCTGATAGTAGCCGCGCGATTTCAGCTCGCCCGCCGTCACCTCGTTGTCGCCGATGTTATACAGCAGCAGCGCCTGCACCGCGTTGATCTCGATAACCCCGGTACGCTCGAATTCGTCCTTGATCACGTCGAGCAGCAGCCGGTGCAGCCGCTCGACCAGCGACAGGGTTTCCAGATACCCGGCCATGTAACCGCTGAGCGGCCTGTTTCCCATGGAGGCATGAATGCTCATAACCGTCTCCGCCTGTTCTCGTTGAACGGCAGGTTTGGGGGAAAAAGACCAACAATCGGTTAAATCACCTAAGATACATAGAAAACCGCAGATTTTATGCCGGGTCTTTCGGAATCAGCGGTTGCAGGCGATGCTGGCGATCTCGTCGATGAGGGGTTGCAGCGCCTCGGGGGCGGGGCGCTGGCCGGAGACCCATTGATAAAGATCCTGGTCGTTCTCCTCCAGCAACGCCTCGTAACGGTCGAGCTGGGCGCTGTCCATAGCCGCCAGCCGGAGCTCGGCGTAGCGCATGAGGATGATGTCCATCTCCTTGATGCCGCGCCGCATCGAGCGCATCGACAGCCGTTTGAGACGGTGTTCCGGTGTTTCGGTCATAGCTCGTCCTTCAAGAGCAGGCGCAGGGTCTTTTCCAGCCGGCCGAGCTGGTCGCCCGCCGTCTGGATCTGGGTCTTGAGCGCGCGGATTTCCAGCAGCGCCTCGTTCACATCGGCGGGCAGCACCGGCTCGCTCTCTTCGGGGCCCGAAAGCCCTTCGCCTTCGCCGGTCAGGAGCCACCCCATAGACACGTTGAGCAGCCCGGCCAGCATCTGCAACCGGTTCGCCCGGGGCTCGGACAGGTCGTTCTCCCAGCCTTGCAGCGTCTTGAGCTTGACGCCCAGGCGACGGGCGAGTTTCTCCTGGCCCATGCCCGCCGCCTCGCGTGCCGCGGCGATGCGGTCTCCGAAGGTGGCGGTATCGGGGCCGTACCAATCAGTCGTTCCGGTCATCTTGCTTTCCTCCCGGCGTATCGCCGTTTCCCTTGCGGTAGATGTCGCTTGAACGGGTGCGGGGGGCACCCTATGACAGTCGGGACCTCAATACAAACGGTGCCCTCATGGCTTTTCTGTCCGACACTCTCGCCCGCGTGAAACCTTCGCCCACGGTGGCCGTCACCCAGCTCGCCAACGAGCTGAAGGCGCAGGGCAAGGATGTCATCGGACTCGGTGCCGGTGAGCCCGATTTTGACACGCCCGACCATATCAAGGAGGCGGCGATTGCGGCCATCCATGCGGGGAAAACGAAATACACCGCGCCGGACGGGATCATCGAGCTGAAACAGGCGATCTGCGCCAAGTTCAAGCGCGAGAACGGGCTCGATTACGAGCCCGCGCAGATCAGCGTGTCCACCGGCGGCAAGCAGGTTCTCTACAATGCCTTCATGGCGACGCTGAACCCCGGCGACGAGGTGATCATCCCGGCGCCCTATTGGGTGAGCTATCCCGATATGGTCAAGCTCGGGCAGGGCGAGCCGGTGATCGTCGAGGGCAAGCCCGAGCTCGGCTACAAGATCACGCCCGAGATGCTGGAGGCGGCGATCACGCCCAAAACCAAGTGGTTCCTTTTCAATTCGCCGTCGAACCCCACCGGGGCAGGCTATACCTGGGACGAGCTGAAGGCGATCACCGAGGTGCTGATGCGCCACCCGCATGTCTGGGTGATGACCGACGACATGTACGAGCATCTGGCCTATGACGGGTTCGAATTCTGCACCCCCGCGCAGGTGGAGCCCGCGCTCTACGACCGCACACTGACCTGCAATGGCGTTTCCAAGGCCTATGCCATGACCGGCTGGCGCATCGGCTATGCGGGTGGGCCGAAAGAGCTCATCGCGGCAATGCGCAAGATCCAGTCACAATCGACCACCAACCCCTGTTCGATCAGCCAGTGGGCGGCGGTGGAGGCGCTGACCGGGCCGCAGGATTTCCTTGGCGAGTGGGTCGCGGTCTTTAAACGCCGCCGCAATCTGGTGGTTTCGGCGCTGAACGCCATCGAGGGGATCGAGTGCCCGACGCCCGAGGGGGCGTTCTACGTCTACCCCTCGATCGCGGGGCTGCTGGGCAAGAGCTCGGCGGGCGGCACGGTGATCGAAGACGACGAGGCTTTCGCCAAGGCGCTGTTGGAGGAAACCGGCGTGGCGGTGGTGTTCGGCGCGGCCTTTGGCCTGTCGCCCAACTTCCGCATTTCCTACGCGACCTCGGACGCGGCGCTGGAGGAGGCCTGCAAGCGCATCGCGGGGTTCTGCGGGGCGCTGGTCTGAGCGCGGCTGTCGGGCGCGGTGCCCCGGCAGCGGTCGGGGCGCTGAAGGCAGGATGCCTCCGGCGGGAGTATTTGGCGGAAAGATGAAAGGGCGCGGAGCATGTCGGGCGAATTGCCGGAGTATTACTTTCGGATACGCGATAACGGGGCGACGGTGTTCCGGGTGGATTCCGAGAACCGCCAGCGGCGCATCGACATGGACCAGATCGCCGTGGTCAACCTCAACAAAGCCGAGATCAAGCCGCATGGCGAGCGCGCGCTGAGCGATGCGGATCTGGCGGCGATCCGGGCCTGGATGGACGAGCGCAAGACGATCCTCGCGATGCGGGACATCGACGATATTCACCGCGCCATCGACCATCTCAACATGACCACGCAATGGGCGCAGACCCGCGCCAGCGACGATCAGCTCGACGCGGTGACCGATGCGCTGCTGCTGGCCATGCACGACCTGCGCTCGGTGCTGGTGCGCAAGAAGGCCGAGCGGCTGATGAAGCCGTAGCGCCGCGTCGCTATCCCAGCAGCATCCAGACCGCCACAAAGGCCAAGCGCGCCCGCGAAGAGCCGGTTCAGTCGCCGTGCCTGCGCCGGATCGCGGAACCTGCGTGCCAGCCGGTCTCCGGCGGCGGTCCAGGCGGTGAAGGCGACCAGGTTGTTCAGGGTGAAGACGGTGGCGAGCGCGACCAGATCGGGCAGGTGCGGTCTGTCACCGAGGAACTGCGACAGCATCAGCGCGATGATGACATAGGCTTTGGGGTTGAGCAGCAGAAGGATGGCGCCGCCGCCGAATCCGAGCGCCGTCGCGCGGTTTTCCCCCGACAGGGCAGAGGCGCGGGCCATGGTCCAGGCGAGCCAGAGCACATAGCCGGCGCCGCCCCAGCGCAGCGCATCGAAGAGGCCCGGAAAGCGTTCGAGCACCGCAGTGGCGCCGAGCCCCAGCGCGACGGTCACGCTCCAGGTGGCCAGATGGTAGCCCAGGCTTGCGGGCAGGGTGGCGCGCAGGCCGAACCGGGCGCCGTTGGCGGCAAAGCTCATATTGCCGGGGCCGGGGCTCCAGGCCAGCGGCAGCAGGAAGAGAAGCAGGGCGGCGATGGTGGGCAGCGTCATGGCGGGCACTCTCGTCTGGCGTGTGGGGACCGCGCCTGAGTGCCCCGGGCGGGCGGTCCCGGGCGATCCGTTTCCTGCGCATTCCGCCCCGTCTGTCGCGGGGGAAGCCGCCTCGGCTTCTCCCCCTGACGGCGCGGCCGCACCAGGGTAAGCTGCTGAAAAACGGGATGCGCCGGGCCTTGGCTCTGTCGCGTCAGATCCCGGGCACCGGCGATGTGTTCGTTCCGAGTGGCCCCGTCCGGTCTTCCCCCGGGCGGGGCGTTTTTTGTTTCGGTCGCGACAATTCCGGCAATTCCGCAGGGCCTGTTCGGGAATTGGAAACGGCCCATGGCTTTCGGGACAATTTATTGACTTGATTGGGAAGGTTGCTACGCTGGGGCGCAGATAAATTTCCGATCACTTGGGTTTCTCGGGGGACACAATGCGCGCAACCTGTTTTCTCGCCGCTGCGGCGGCGCTGACGATTTCCGCTTCTCAGGCGCTGGCCTGGGGCGACATGTATATGGGCGACACGACGGGCGACCCCTATCAGGAACCGCTGGTTCAGGCCTATCCCGCGCCGAACTACTGCCCGGCGGGCAAGCAGCCGGTGATCGTCGGCGGCGTGATCTGCTGTGGCGTGCCGACGGCGGGGACCTATTACAACCCGGTCTCGAAACCCAAGCCCGCGGTCAAGAAGGTGGTCAAGACCAAGACCTATCTGCCCCGCGCCTATGCGCCGGTCGGCGAAAAGGGTGTCGTTTACAAATAAGCGCATCGCCTTCGGGCCCTTGGCAAAGACGGTGAGGCCGCGTATACGCGCGGCCTGAACCATTTTCGGGGATCCGACCATGCAGGGCAGTGCAAATCTCAACATCATGATCAAGGCGGCGCGCAAGGCGGGCCGCTCGCTGGTGAAGGATTTCCGCGAGGTCGAGAACCTTCAGGTGTCGATGAAGGGCGCGGGCGATTTCGTCAGCAAGGCCGACATCGCTGCCGAAGAGATCCTCAAGGAAGAGCTGCTGGGCGCGCGCCCGAACTATGGCTGGCTGGGCGAGGAGGGTGGCTCCGAGGACGGCGCCGATCCGACCCGGCGCTGGATCGTCGATCCGCTCGACGGCACCACCAACTTCCTGCATGGCCTGCCGCATTGGGCGATCTCCATCGCGCTGGAACACAAGGGGCAGATCGTCGCCGGTGTGGTCTTCGACCCGGCCAAGGACGAGATGTTCTATGCCGAGAAGGGCAATGGCGCCTGGCTGAACGACTCGCGGCGCCTGCGCGTCTCGGGCCGCTCGCGGATGATCGAGGCGGTGTTCGCCACCGGCGTGCCCTTTGCCGCGAAAAAGACCCTGCCCGCGACGCTCAAGGACCTTGCCCGGCTGATGCCGGAATGCGCCGGGGTGCGGCGCTGGGGCTCGGCGGCGCTGGATCTCGCCTATGTGGCGGCGGGCCGCTACGACGGTTATTGGGAGCGCGAGCTGAATCTCTGGGACATCGCCGCGGGTTACCTCATCGCGCAGGAGGCCGGTGCGCTGGTCGAGGGGGTGCGCAAGGATCAGGAGCCGCTCGAGACGGGCGCGATTCTCTGCGCCAACAATGCGATCTTCGACGGGTTCGCACGGATCATCCGCGAAAGCTGACCCGCGCCGCGCCGGCGGAAAGCGCCGGTCGTTTCTTGCGTATTTGGAAAGAGAAGAAGACAGGGGCGCCTTTTCCGGCCTGCCCCTTTCTTCTCTTTGACAAATACGCCCGCCGGAGGCGTCCCGCCCGTGCCGTCGGGCTCAGAGATCGGAGGGGTGGTTGACGCCGTCGTTCCACGGGATCGGTTCGTGATCTGCCGGGTTCACCCCTTCGAGCGCGCCCATATTGACCCCGTATTCGTTCGGGTCCGAGCGCCGCTGGTGATACATGTAATTCCCGCAGACCGAGCAGAAATAGTGCTTCGCCGTCATCGTGCCGAACTGGTAGAGCGTCAGCTTGTCGGCGCCGCGGACCACCTCGAGCCCGGAACGCGGGGCCGAGACATTGGCGGCGCCACGGCGGCGGCAATAGGAGCAGTCGCAGCGACCGGCCGTGGCCAGCCCGTCCGAGAGCGTCACGCGCAGCTCGACGGCGCCGCAATGGCAGGTGGCTTTCATCGGGTCTGTCATCTCCGTCGTCCGATCTTTGGAATCGAGGTGGTGTCGCGGTAGCGGATTGCCGGGTGCGGCGGATGTCCCCGGGTCCGGTTCCAGAAGGCGGGGCCGCCGCGCCGCAGCCAGACCGGAACGGTGAGCGCCATGCCGGCGACGAAGCCGCCCAGATGCGCCCAATAGGCCACCCCGCCGCCATCGGCCGTGCTGCCGAGCCCGCCGAAGACCTGTAGCGCGAACCAGACGGCGAGTACGATCCAGGCGGGGATCGGCAGGATCTTGAAGAAGATGATCAGGATCACGAGGATATCGACCCGCGCGCGCGGGAAGAGCAGCAGATAGCCGCCCATCACCCCGGCGATGGCGCCGGAGGCGCCGACCGTCGGCACTGGCGAAAAGGGCGCGGCGAGGTAATGTGCCAGCGCCGCGATCACGCCGCAGGCCAGGTAGAAGCCCAGGAACGGCCCGTGGCCCATCTCGTCCTCGATATTGTCGCCGAAGATGAAGAGGAACAGCATGTTGCCGGCCAGATGCGCGAGCCCGCCATGCAGGAACATCGAGGTGACCATGCCGGTCAGCCCGTCGCCCTGGCTGACCAGCGCGGGGATCAGGGCCCAGTCGTAGAAGAAGGCACTCAGCGCGCGGGGCTGCTGGAACAGCGACCAGTAGCTGATGAAGATGACGATATTCGCCACGATCAGCCCGTAGGTGACATAGGGCGTGCGGCCCGAGGGGTTGTGATCGCGGATCGGAAACATCGCCCTCACCTTGGCGCGGAAATGCCCCGCGTCAAGGTCTGGTATCGCTTCGCCGGGCGCGGCGCAGGGCCGCGCCCACCGCGGTTACATATTGCCGCCAAGCAGCGCGGCATTGCCGCCCGAGGCGGTGGTGTCGATGCAGACATGGCGCTCGGCCCGCGCATGGCCCTTGTCGGGCTGGCCGGTGATCAGCGCCAGGATCGGCCCGGCGCGGCCCGCAAGCGCGCGGCGGTAGGCGCGGGCGCCATCCTCGTCGCCCCACCAGATCGCCGCCGAAAAGCCGCCGAGCGTTGCCAGCGCCTCGGGCGGCACCTTGCCATGCGAGACCACCGCCACGCCGCCCAGCTTGCGGATCGCGTCGGCCTGTGCTGCCGCGCAATCCGAGCCGGGGCCGAGGCAAAGCACCGGCGGGCGGGCGTGGGTGGTGTACTGGTTCGCCTCGCCGGTCGGGCCGGGCAGTTCGGAGGTCACCGGTCCCGGTGCGCGGCCCGCGATGGCCAGCGCGGCGTCCAGCCGCTCGGCCACGTCCTTTGTGGACCAGTTGCCCACCGGCCCCCGATGGGCATGGGCGCGGAAGCGGTCGCAGTAAAGCGGCCCGCCAGCCTTGGGGCCGGTGCCGGAAAGACCCTCTCCGCCAAAGGGCTGACTGCCCACGATGGCGCCGATCTGGTTGCGGTTCACATAGATGTTGCCCGCGTTCACGCGCTCGGTCACATGCTGCACCCGGTCGTCGATGCGGGTCTGAAGGCCAAAGGTCAGCCCGTAGCCCGTGGCGTTGATCGCGTCGATCACCGCATCCAGCTCGCCGGATTTGAAGGTGGCGAGATGCAGGACGGGGCCAAAGATCTCGCGCTCCAGATCGGCGATGCCGCCCACCCTGATCAGCGCCGGGCCGATGAAATGGCCCTCGGCGGGCACGTCGATCTGTTTCAGCAGGCGGCCGTCGGCGCGGGCGGCCTCGACATAACCCGCGATGCCCGCATGCGCCTCGGCGTCGATCACCGGGCCGAGGTCGGTCGACAGATCCCAGGGCAGGCCGGGGCAGAGCGCCTCCATGGCGCCGGTGAGCATCTCGGTGAAATGCGGCGCGATGTCCTCCTGTACGTAGAGGCAGCGCAGCGCGGAGCAGCGCTGGCCCGCCGACTGGAAGGCGGATTCGACGATGGCACGCACCGCCTGTTCCGGCAGCGCCGTGCTGTCGACGATCATCGCGTTCAGCCCGCCGGTTTCGGCGATGAACGGCGTGCCGGGGGCGAGATGTTCGGCGATGGAGCGGTGGATGATCTGCGCGGTCTCGGTCGAGCCGGTGAAGGCCACGCCCGCCACATGCGGGTCGGAGGTCAGCGCCGCGCCCACGTCACCCGCGCCGGGCAGCAGTTGCAGTGCCGTGGCGGGCACGCCCGCCTCGTGCAGCAGCTGCACCGCGCGCCAGGCGATGAGCGGCGTCTGTTCGGCGGGTTTCGCCAGCACCGCGTTGCCGGTGGCGAGCGCCGCCGCGATCTGGCCGGTGAAGATCGCCAGCGGGAAGTTCCAGGGCGAGATGCAGGCAAAGACGCCCTGCGGCGCTGCGGCGCTGTCGAGAGCGCGGGCGGCGTAGTAGCGCAGGAAATCCACGGCCTCACGCAGCTCGGCCACGGCGTCGAGCTGGGTTTTGCCGGCCTCGCGGTGCAGCAGGGCGAAGATCTCGCCGAATTGCGCCTCGAAGAGATCGGCGGCAGCGTTGAGCGCGGCGGCGCGCTCGGCCGGCGGGGCCTGCCAGGGGCGGGCAGCGGCGGCGGCGATGGCGACGGTCTCGGGGGTGGCCCAGGCGGCGCTGCCCAGCGTGTCGGTGGGATCGGCGGGGTTCACGAGCGCCTCTTCGGCGCCGCGCGGCGCCTCCTCGGCGGTGATCGGTGCCGCACGCCAGAGATGCGTGCGGAACGGCACGCGGGCGGCGTCGATCGCGCTCAGCGTCGGGCGGTGGGTCAGGTCGAAACCCCTGGAGTTGGGCCGCTCGGGCTGGAACAGCTCGGGGCCACGGGCGAGCGGGCGGCTGTCGGCGGCCTCGAACGGGTCGGCAGCCACAACCTCCGGCGGCACCTCCTCATCGACGATCTGGTTCACGAAGGAGGAGTTGGCGCCGTTCTCAAGCAGCCGCCGCACCAGATAGGCGAGCAGGTCGCGGTGCGCGCCCACCGGCGCATAGATGCGGCAGCGGGTGTCCGACTGCGACTTGATGAGATCGTGCAGCACCTCGCCCATGCCGTGCAGGCGCTGGAACTCGAACGCGCCCTTGTCGCCCGCCATATGCAGCACGGCGGCGACCGTATGGGCGTTGTGCGTGGCGAATTGCGGATAGATCCGGTCGGTCATGCCCAGAAGCTTGCGGGCATTGGCGATATAGGACACGTCGCTGTGCGGTTTCGAGGTGAAGACCGGGAACCCTTCGAGCCCCATCACCTGCGCGCGCTTGATTTCGGTGTCCCAATAGGCACCTTTCACCAGCCGCACCATGATGCGCCGGTCATAGGTTTCGGCCATGGCATAAAGCCAGTCGATGGCCTCGGCGGCGCGCAGCCCGTAGGCCTGCACCACCACGCCGAACCCGTCCCAGCCCGCCAGAGACGACGAGGCAAAGGCCGCGCCGATCACATCCAGCGAGAGCGACAGGCGGTCGGCCTCCTCCGCGTCGATGTTGAGCCCGATCCCGGCGGCGGCGGCCTGCTCGCACAGCTGCAGCAGGCGCGGCACGAGCACCTTCATGACCTCGTCGTATTGCCCCTCCTCATAGCGCGCAAAAAGCGCCGAGAGCTTGACCGAGATGCCGGGATTGTCGCGGATGTCGTTCGATGTCGCCGCCCCCGCGATGGCGGAGATCGCCTTGGCATAGGCGTCGAGATAGCGCAGCGCGTCGGCCTCGGTGCGCGCGGCCTCGCCCAGCATGTCGTAGCTGTAGGTGTAGCCTTTGGCCTCCATGGCACTGCCGCGCTTCATGGCTTTCCGGATCGTCTCGCCCAGCACGAATTGCGCGCCCATCTCCTTCATGGCGCGGCCCACGGCGGTGCGGATCACCGGCTCGCCCAGCCGCTTCACGGCGTTGCGCAGATGGCCGGCGGGGCCGGGGCGCTGCGCCGGGTCGAGCACCTTGCCGGTCAGCATCAGCGCCCAAGTCGAGGCGTTGACCAGCGGCGAGGTGGAGCGCCCCATGTGCCTGCCCCAGTCCGAGGGGGCGATCTTGTCCTCGATCAGCGCGTCGATGGTTTCGGCATCCGGCACCCGCAGCAGCGCCTCGGCCAGACACATGAGCGCGATACCCTCGTCGGTCGAGAGCCCGTATTCGGCCAGAAAGACCTCCATCAGACCGGGCTTGGAACTGCCCCGGATGTCGCGCACCAGCTGCGCGGCGCGGGCGCCGATGGCGGCGCGGTCCTCGGGCGTCAGCGCCGCCTGATCGCGCAGCCGCGCCAGCGTCGAGGCCTCGTCGGCATAGGTGTTGAGGTCGATCTGCGCACGCAGGTCGGGGGCGATGATTTCGGGCATGATGAACTCCGGTGATTTTCCCCATGATACAGTGGTGTTTGAAGTCGAATTGCCTTATTGATGGCGAAACGACATAATTTTTCACCGAAAAATGCGGGAATCTCCATGCTAGATGACTTCGAGGAATTCGACCGGTTCGACCGCGCGATTCTGACCACGCTTGCGGGCGAGGGCCGCATCTCGATCACCGAGCTGGCCAAGCGCATCGGCCTGTCGAAAAGCCCCACCCAGGCGCGGCTGAGGCGGCTGGAAGAACTTGGGGTGATCCGCGGCTACCGCGCGATCCTCGACCCGATCCGGCTGGGGCTCGATCATGTGGCCTTTGTCGAGGTGCGGATGCTGGACACGCGCGAGAGCTCGCTGGCGGCGTTCAACGCGGCGGTGGCGGCGATTCCCGAGATCGAGCAGGTGCATCTGATCGCCGGGAATTTCGACTATCTGCTCAAGGTGCGCACCGCCGATATGCGCAGCTACCGGCGGGTTCTGGCGGAAAAGATCTCGACCCTGCCGCATGTCTCGGCCACCTCGACCTATGTGGCGATGCAGGCGGTCAAGGAGGACGGGCTGGCCCAGGCGCCGGGTGTCACCGGCTGACGTAGGGTCAAGGGTCGGTTCTATGCTAGTCACAGGGACAGGATGGAGACGGAAAGGGCAGGGCGGGATGTGGATGCGGATTGCGGGATGGGGACTGGCGCTGTCGCTGGCGGGGGCCGCGATGGCCGATGAGCCGGTGGGGCCGCTCTGGCAGGTGGTGGCGCTGGACGGGCGGGATGCCGAGGCGCCGGTGCCCGAGATGCGGTTCGACGAGGCAGGCCGTCTGGCCGGCACGGGCGGCTGCAACCGGTATCGCGCGAGCGTCGGGATCGACGGCGGCGCGATGCGGATCGAGGGGACGATGGCGACGCGCATGTTCTGCGGTCCGGCGGTGATGGCGCAGGAACAGGCGTTTTTCGCGCTGCTGGCACAGGTGGACGGCTGGCAAATTGCGGCGCCCGACCGGCTTGCGCTGTTCGCAGGCGCGCGCGTGGTGATCGAGGCCAGGCGCGGCCCGCCGGCTCTGGCCAATCCTTCGGATTTGCGGCAAGACAAGCGCTGAGCCCGCGTGGTGGAATGGTAGACACAGGGGACTTAAAATCCCCAGCCTTCGGGCGTACCGGTTCGAGTCCGGTCGCGGGTACCAGCGCTTTTCCGACGCGCCTTTTCTGCATTGAACGGCGCCTGCATCGCATCGGCGCCCGCGCCCGCTCTGCATTGAGTCGCGCCGACGGGAGCGCTAGCATCGTGGGGCCGGGCGAGAACAGGAGGCCATCGCCATGACATCCCGCATCGACCAGATCCTCGCAAAGATCGACGCGCTGCATGCCGAACTGGAAGAGGAGATCTCGCAGCGCCGGGCGGTGTTCCGCTACCGGATGGAGCACAACCGCGTGCGCTTCGAGATCGAGGCGCTGCGCCGCCAGCGGGCCTTGCGCATCGGGCTGCGGAGCTTTCTCGCGCGGGCAAACCCGTGGCATATCCTCACCGCGCCGGTGATCTATTCGCTGATCCTGCCCTTTTCCCTGCTCGATCTGTTCGTGACGGTGTATCAGGCGATCTGCTTTCCCGCCTACGGGATCCCCAAGGTGAAGCGCCGCGATCATATCCGCATCGACCGCCATCATCTCGCCTATCTCAACGCGCTACAGAAGATGAACTGCATCTATTGCGGTTACTGCAACGGGCTGTTGTCCTATGTGACCGAGGTCGCCTCGCGGACCGAGGCGTTCTGGTGCCCGATCAAGCACGCCGCGCGGGTGTCGCAGCCGCATCACCGCTATGCGCATTTCATGGATTACGGCGACGCCGAAGGGTTCCAGGACGGGCTCGAGGCGTCGCGCCGCGCGGTCAGGCGCCGCGACGGCTAAGCTGCAAGGCCCGGGGGCGCCGCCACGGTCTGGACATCCCTTCGGGGTGCCCTGAAAAGCCATGCGCCCAGGGGTTAGCTTTTCGGAAAAGCTATGCATTTCAGGAATACCCGTCCTGCGGAGCTTTTCTCCATCTGGCAGGATCGCGGCGGGATTGCATAAATACCGCGCAAGTTTCGAACAATCTGCCGGCCCGGACCGTTATGGATATAACCGGTCGCGGGCGGGCGAAGGAGGAGCCTCTTGACCTTGCAGTCCCGCATTGCCCATCCCGACCTTCGCGCGCGCATGATGAGCGCCGAAGACGCCGCCGCACTGATTTCCGACGGCATGACCATCGGCATGAGCGGCTTTACCGGCTCGGGTTATCCCAAATCCGTGCCCATGGCACTGGCCGCACGGATCGAGGCCGAGCACGCCGCCGGCAACCCGTTCCGGGTCAAGGTCTGGACTGGCGCCTCGACCGGGCCGGAGCTCGATGGGGCACTGGCCAAGGCCGATGGCATCGAATTCCGTCTGCCCTACAACTCCGATCCCATCGCCCGTGAAAAGATCAACGCGGGCGAGATGAACTATTTCGACATGCATCTGAGTCAGGTGGCGCCGATGGCCTGGGAAGGGTTCCTGGGCAAGCTCGACGTGGCGGTGATCGAGATTTCCGGGATCACCGAAGAGGGCGCGCTGATTCCGTCTTCGTCGATCGGCAACAACAAGACCTGGCTCGATTGCGCCGACAAGGTGATCCTCGAGCTGAACCGCTGGCAGAGCGACGCGCTGAACGGGATGCACGACATCTATTACGGCACCGCGCTGCCGCCGAACCGGGTGCCGATTCCGCTGGTGAAGCCCGATGACCGTATCGGCCAGCCGCATTTCACCGTCGATCCTGAAAAGATCGTTGCCATCGTCGAGACCGACGCGCCCGACCGCAACCTGCCCTTCGCCGAGCCCGATGCGGTGGCCGAGGCCATCGCCGGGCATCTGCTCGACTTCTTCGCCCATGAGGTGAAGCGCGGGCGGCTGCCGGCCAACCTGCTGCCGCTGCAATCGGGGGTGGGCAATGTGACGAACGCGGTGCTCTCGGGGCTGATGGAGGCGCCTTATGCCGGCATGACCGCCTATACCGAGGTGATCCAGGACGGCATGCTGGATCTGCTGGAAGCGGGCAAGCTGCGCATGGCCTCGGCCACGGCGTTTTCGCTGTCGCCGGCGGCGGCGGAGCGGTTCAACAACGATGCGGCGCGGTTCCGCGACAAGCTGATCCTGCGCCCGCAGGAAATCTCGAACCACCCGGAACTGGTGCGCCGTCTGGGCTGTATCGCCATGAACGGGCTGATCGAGGCGGATATCTACGGCAATGTGAACTCCACCCATGTGATGGGCTCGCGCATCCAGAACGGCATCGGCGGCTCGGGGGATTTCGCCCGCAACGCCTATGTGTCGATCTTCATGACACCCTCGACCGCAAAGGGCGGCAAGATCTCGGCCATCGTGCCGATGGCGAGCCATGTGGACCACATCGCGCAGGACGTGCATGTGATCGTGACCGAGCAGGGGCTGGCCGATCTGCGCGGGCTGGCGCCCAAGCAGCGCGCGGCGCTGATCATCGAGAACTGTGCGCATCCCGATTACCGCCCGGCGCTGACGGACTATTACGCCCGCGCGCTGACCGGCTCCTTCGGCAAGCACGCGCCGCATCTGCTGAGCGAATCGCTGTCCTGGCACGAACGCTTCGTGACGACCGGCTCCATGAGCTGACCTGAGTTGACCGGCCCGGCGCCGGCCCGGTGCGACCGGGCTGGCGCCTGCCTGTCGGCTCAGTCTCCCGCGCCGGCCTCGGCGTGGTCTGTGGGCTGGAAAGCCGCGGCATAGCGCTCGCGCAGCGCGTTTTTCTGGACCTTGCCCATGGTGTTGCGCGGCAGCGCCTCGATCAGTGCGTAGCGGCGCGGCTGCTTGAACCGGGCCAGCCGGGTTTCAAGGGCCGTGGCGATGGCGCCCGTGTCGGGCGTTGCGCCCGGTTCGGACACCAGAACCGCCAGCACGCTTTCTCCCAGATCCGGATGCGGCACGCCGATCACCGCGCTTTCGCGCACTCCCGGCTGTTCGTCGAGGATCAGCTCGACCTCCTTGGGATAGATGTTGTAGCCGCCCGAGATGATCAGGTCCTTGTTGCGGCCGACAATGATGACATAGCCGTCGGCATCCATGCTGCCCAGATCGCCGGTGAGAAAGAACCCGTCGGCGCGCAGCTCCGCGGCGGTCTTGTCGGGCATCTGCCAATAGCCCTTGAAGACGTTGCGCCCGCGCACCTCGATCAGCCCGATCTCGCCCTGGGGCAGCGGTTCGCCGGTCTCGGGGTCGGTGATCTTCAGCTCGACGCCGGGCAGGGGAAAGCCCACGGTGCCGGCGCGGCGCTCGCCCTCGTAGGGGTTCGAGGTGTTCATGTTGGTCTCGGTCATGCCGTAGCGTTCGAGGATGCGGTGGCCGGTGCGGGTTTCGAACTGCACATGGGTGTCGGCCAGCAGCGGCGCCGAGCCGGAAATGAAAAGCCGCATATGCGCGGCCAGATCGCCGGTGAAGCGGGGATCGTCCAGCAGGCGGGTGTAGAAGGTGGGCACCCCCATCATTGTGGTGGCCTGCGGCAGCTGGGTCAGGATCTGGTCGAGATCGAATTTCGGCAGAAAGATCATCTGGCCGCCCACCGCGAGGATCACGTTGGTCGCGACGAACAGCCCGTGGGTGTGGAAGATCGGCAGCGCGTGCAGCAGCACATCCTCGCCGGTGAAGCGCCAGTAATCGACCAGCGTCTCGGCATTGGAGAGCAGATTGTCCTGTGTCAGCATCGCCCCCTTGGAGCGGCCCGTGGTGCCCGAGGTATAGAGAAAGGCGGCCAGGTCGTCGCGGTCGCGGGGCACGGTATCGAAGCGGCCGGGCCGTGTGGCGGCCTCGGCCATCAACGAGCCTTTGCCATCCGCGCCCAGCGTATCGGTCTGGCCACCGAGCGCGGCCATGATCGGGCGCAGCGCGGCTTCTTTCGCGCTGTCGCAGACCAGCAGCTTCGCACCGCTGTTCTCGACGAAATAGCGCAGCTCTTCGGACGTATAGGCGGTGTTGAGCGGCAGAAAGATCACCCCCGCCTGCACCGCCGCCGCGTAAAGCGCCAGTGCCTCGGGCGATTTCTCGACCTGCACCGCCATGCGGTCGCCGGGGGCGAGGCCCCGGTCCACCAGCACATGTGCGATGCGGGCGGCCATTTGCAGGAAGGCGGCATAGCTCAGCCGGCGCCCCTCCGGACAGGTCAGGAACGGGCGCTCCTGCCCGGCGTGTCGGGCGAAAAGCGTATCGTAAAGCGGGTTGGCCATATCCGTCATCCTCCTCCGGCGGTGGCTTTCTCCCGTGCGGCGGCAAGCGCGCGCACCGGCTGCGCGGCGGTCACCTCGTGGCGTTCCGCGTAGCGGTCGTGATATTTCTCCACGCGGGCGAGATCGTAAAGGTAATTGACCATCACCCCGGCCGATTGCCGCAGCCCGTTCTCGGAGACATCCGCATCGGGATGCACCGCCTGGATCATTGCGCCATTGCCGAGGTGGAACCGGGTCACCGGGTCCACCGGCTGTCCGTCGGGGCGTTTGGCCTGAAGCAGATAATGCGCCGCGAGCGCGGTCATCGCCTTGGAATCCCGGGGGTCGTAGGCGATCTCCTGCGCCTCGAGCCAGCGGACCAGACCGGGGACGGGCGAGAGCGTGACAAAGGTCTTGAGCCCCGGCAGCTCGGTCGCCAGATCCGAGACCACCTGCTTGATCAGAGAATTGCCGAAGGAGATGCCGGCGAGCCCCGGCTGGCAGTTCGAGATCGAATAGAACACTGCGGTGTCGGCCTCATCCGCCGCCATCGGAGCGCGGTCCTCGGCCAGCAGCGCCTGAATCGAGCCGGGAATGCCCTTGGTCAGCGCCACCTCGACGAAGATCAGCGGCTCGTCCGGCATCGCGGGGTGGAAAAAGGCAAAGCAGCGCCGGTCCTCGGGGACGAGGCGGCGGCGCAGATCGTCCCAGCTATGGATCGTGTGCACCGCCTCATAGGCGATGATCTTTTCCAGGATATGCGCGGGGCTTTCCCAACTGATCGGGCGCAGCACCAGAAAGCCGCGGTTGAACCAGGCGCGGAACAGGTGCCGGAAATCCAGATCGAGCGCCTGCAACGCGGGTTCGGTCCGGCCCATGCGCCGCAGGTCGTCGCGCATCTGCACCAGATGTTCGGTGGCGCCGGGCACCTGGTTGAGACGGCGGATCAGCTCTTGCCGGGGCGGTTCGCAGGCGGCGGTGAAGGCGCGATAGCTGTTCCCCGAGGGCTCGGCGTCATAGGCATCAAGCGCCGCACGCAGCGCGCCGGCATCCAGCCCGAGCGCCTCGGCGATGTGGCGGAAGAAGGCCAGCCGCGCCGCGTCGTCCATCTCGGCATAGCGCTGAAGGATGCGCCGGGCGAGCGCCAGAGCGGCGGTTTCCGAGGTCGCGGCCATCAGATCGGCGATCAGCGCCTCGGTGCTGCGTGGGTCGCGGCGCAGGATCGGTCCGATCCGGGCGCGGCGTTCGAAAACGGTGGCAAGCAGGTCTGCGAGCAGGGTCATGGGTCCGGCCTCCTGAAACGGTCCGGCGCCCCGCGGCCAAAGGGCGGCGGGGCCGGGGCAGAGTGGAGCGCGCAGAGAGGCTGCCCCCGCGCGTCGCGCCAAGGGTCGGCCTCTGAGGTCGGGAAATCAAGCCACTCGCGGAGATGTCCGGGATGCGTTCGGCGCCTCGCCGCTCAGGCGGCGATTTCGACGCCTGCCGCCGCGATCTGCCGGGCCAGGGATTTCGGATAGCGGATGAAGAGGATCGCCGGGTTGCAGATGTCTTCGCGGGCGAGCGTGTCGGCCAGAGCGCCCAGCGTGGTGGACACATGGCGTTCGCGCGGGGTGCTGACGGCGGCGACGATCTCGACCGGGCAGGCGCCGGGCGCGCCCGCCTCCAGCAGATCGGCCTGCACCTGCGCCGCGCGCTCCACCGCCATGTAAAACGCCATGGACGTGCCGGGATGCGCCAGCCGCGCGCGGTCGGGGGCTGCGTCGCCCGGCTTGCAGGTGCCGGTGGTCAGCGCGAAAGTGTCGGTCTCGCCGCGTTCGGTCAGCGGCACGCAAATCGCGGCGGCGGCGGCGGAGGCGGCGGTGATGCCGGGCACGATCTCGACCTCGACCCCGGCGGCGCGGGCGGCGGCGATCTCTTCGCTGGCGCGGCCAAAGATCGACGGGTCGCCGGATTTCAGCCGCACCACGCGCAGCCCCAGCTTGGCCTTGGCGACGATCAGCCGGTCGATGCGGCCCTGCGGCCAGGCGCAGCGGCCCACCTCCTTGCCGACATAGATCCGCTCGGTCTGCGGGCGGGCCAGCTCCATGATCTCGGGATCGACCAGTCGGTCGTAAAGCAGCACATCGGCCTGCTGGATACGCTCGAGCGCGCGCAGGGTCAGAAGGTCGCGGGCGCCGGGGCCGGCGCCGACAAGGGCGATATGGCCTTTTTTCTGCGGTTGGGTCATCTGGGTCTCTCCGTGCGAAAAACAAAAAAAGCCGCCGATACGCCGCGTGGATGGGTGCGACGGATCGAGCAGCTTTGCTCATCGGTCCCGGACATTCGGGAGACTCATACGGCGCCGTTGCCGTATTGCGTGATCTAAAGCCGCGCCGGGGGGCGTCTGGCAAATGTTTTCTGGTGCAGGGGGGCGATTTTCATCCCGTTCGGGAAATGCTGCGTCTGAGGTGAATGTTTTTTGTGCAGACCGGGCCTCGGGACCAGGGATGTAGATGTCTTCGGTTGCAAAGATGTCCAGGAGGCCGGATAGGCGGTTTCAGAGACTTGCGGTATCCGCCGTGGCGCGCAGGGCATGTCCCGGAATGAAGGAATTGCGATGGAAGTGGAGGGTTTGCGGTTCGAGGGCGCGTTCGAGAGCGATGCGACGGCCCTTGCGGAGCTCCGCGTCGAGGCAATGCGCCCCAGCCTGCAGGCGCTGGGCCGGTTCGACCCGGACCGCGCCCGGAACCGGTTTCTCGACGGGTTCACGCCAGCGGACACAACCCTTGTCTATGTGGGGCCGGAGATGGCGGGGTTTTTCGTCCTGCGCAGGCGCCCAGACCACCTCTATCTCGATCACCTCTACATGCGCGCGGCGTTTCAGGGGCGGCGCATCGGTGGCCGGATTGTCGCCGCGCTTCAGGACGAGGCACGGCGCGCCGCGCTGCCCATCCGCCTGCTGGCGCTCAAACGCAGCCCGGCCAACGCCTTCTATTGCGCCTGCGGGTTTGCGCTCGTCTCCGAGGACGGCTTCGACAATACCTATGAATGGCGTGCCACGCCCTCCCGCCAGACGGGGTGACGACGGGCCTAACCTGTCGCGGGCCCGTAGTGCCGGCGCTCCACCGTGACGCGGCCCTCGGCATCGCTGCGGATGAAGGTCAGATCGCCATAGTTCAGCGGCACCTCTCCCGGCAGCGCGAGGGTTTCCCAGATCTCCGCCAGATTGCCCTTGTTGCCGACCCAGAGCACCGGGCCGCCCGCTGCTGCCGCGGCCAGCGCCGCGGTGGGCGTCTCCTGCGGGATGCGGGTCACCGTCAGCCCGCGCGCCCCGGCCAGCGGCGCGGCAGTGTCGAGGTTGCGCTGGATGCCGGGGCTGTAGATCGCGTCGAGCGGCTGCCCCTCCAGCGCGCGCACCAGTGCCCGTGCCCGCGTGCGCCCGGTGGCGTTCAGCATCTCGTCCGAGCCCGAGCGGTCGCCGTGGCGGGTGAGGATCAGTGTCGATCCGGGGGCGAGCCGCACAGGCCCGGAGGCCGTGCAGGATGCCAGCAGCGCGGCGCTGCCCAGCAGAAGAAATCGTCTGTTCATATGTCCCTCCCTGGTCTGACCCCGTCGCGCGGGGCCTTCCCTTAAGGAAACCGCAGATCTCTTCACTTTTCCAGAAATACTCAAAGAAAAACGCCCCGCCGGTCGGGCGGGGCGTCGGAGTTCACCGTTCAGAGCGCCGCGTCGCAGCGCGCGCAGGTGGCCGGGTGGGCATGGCTGCCCACATCCGGCAGGATCTTCCAGCAGCGCTGGCATTTCCCGCCGTCGGCCTTTTCAAAGACCACGCCGACGCCCGGCACCTCCGCCATGCGGAAGGCCTCCTGCGGCGCCGGATCGGCGGTCAGCGTGATGGCGGAGGTGATGCAGATGTCGTCGAAGGCGACGGTCTTCAGCGCCTCCAGCATCCCGGCATCTTCCACATGCACCACCGGAGCCGCCTCCAGCGAAGCGCCGATCACCTTGTCGGTGCGCTGGATCTCCAGCGCGGCGGTCACCGCGCGGCGGGCGGCGCGGACCTGCGCCCATTTCGCCGCCAGCGCCTCGTCGCGCCAGCTTTCCGGCGTCTCGGGGAAGTCCTGCAGGTGCACGGAGCTTTCCTCGCCGGGGAAACGGTCGAGCCAGACATCCTCCATGGTGAAGACCAGCACCGGCGCCAGCCAGGTGGTGAGCCGGTGGAAGAGCAGGTCCATCACCGTGCGGGCGGCCTTGCGGCGCGCGGTGTCGCCGTCGCAGTAAAGCGCGTCCTTGCGGATGTCGAAATAGAAGGCCGAGAGATCCACGGTGCAGAAGGTAAAGACCGACTGGAACACCGACTGGAAATCGAAGCTGCGATAGCCCTCGCGTACCTTCTCGTCCAGTTCGGCCAGACGGTGCAGCACCCAGCGCTCCAGCTCGGGCATGTCGGCGGCATCCACCCGGTCGGCCTCGGTGAAATGGCCCAGAGCGCCCAGCAGGAAGCGCATGGTGTTGCGCAGCCGGCGATAGCTGTCGGCCACGCCTTTCAGGATCTCCGGCCCGATGCGCTGGTCGGCGGTGTAATCGGTCTGTGCCACCCAGAGCCGCAGGATGTCTGCGCCGTATTGCTTGACCACCTCTTCGGGCACGATGGTGTTGCCGAGCGATTTGGACATCTTGTTGCCCTTCTCGTCCAGCGTGAACCCGTGGGTCACCACGTTGCGATAGGGCGCGCGGCCGATGGTGCCGCAGGCCTGAAGCATGGAGGAATGGAACCAGCCGCGGTGCTGGTCGGTGCCTTCCATATAGACATCGGCGATGCCGTCGGCGGTGCCGTCGGCGCGGTCGCGCAGCACGAAGGCATGGGTCGAGCCGGAGTCGAACCACACGTCGAGCACGTCGAACACCTGTTCCCACTCCTCGGCGTCATAGCCATTGCCTAGGAACCGCTCCTTGGCGCCCTCGGCATACCAGCAATCGGCGCCCTCGGCCTCGAAGGCCTCGGCGATGCGGGCGTTGACGGCGGGATCGCGCAGCAGGAACTCCGGGTCGGTGGGCAGCGCGCCTTTCTTCACGAAGCAGGTCAGCGGCACACCCCAGGCACGCTGGCGCGACAGCACCCAGTCGGGGCGGGTCTCGATCATCGAATAGAGACGGTTGCGCCCGGTCTGCGGGGTGAATTTCACCAGCTGGTCGATGGAGGTCAGCGCGCGTTCGCGGATCGTGGTGCCGTAGTCGTCCTGACCGTCGCCGACCTTGCGGTCGATCGAGGCGAACCATTGCGGCGTGTTGCGGTAGATGACCGGCGCCTTCGACCGCCAGCTATGCGGATAGCTGTGCTTGATCTTGCCGCGTGCCAGCAGCCCGCCGACCTCGGCCAGCTTGTCGATGACCGCCTTGTTGGCGTCGCCCTCCTTGCCGTTGGGCTTGAGGATCATCTTGCCGCCGAAGAACGGCAGGTCGGCGCGGAAGGAGCCGTCTTCCATCACGTTATAGGTGATGACCTGTTCGAGCATGCCCAGATCGCGGTAAAGCTCGAATTCCTCCATCCCGTGCGAGGGCGCGCAATGGACAAAGCCGGTGCCCTCGGTGTCGGTCACGAAATCGGCGGCGCGGAAATCGCGCAGACCGTCCCATTCGCCATGGCCGCCCTCGACACCCTTCAGCGGGTGGGTCAGCGCCAGCGGCGCCAGCTCCGACACCGGCACATCGCGCAGGCGGGTGTACATGGAATCGTCGAGCCGTGCGCGGGTCATCACATCGCCCGCCACGTTGTCGGCAAGGATGTAGCGGTCGCCGACATTGGCCCAGCTCTGTTCGGGCGTTCCGGTCACCTCGTAGAGCCCGTAGGCGATGTCCTCGCCATAAACCACGGCCTTGTTCGACGGCATGGTCCAGGGGGTGGTGGTCCAGATCACCACATAGGCCCCGGCAAGATCGCTGTCGGCGGGTTCGGCCACCTTGAACTTCACCCAGATGGTGAAGCTTTCCTTGTCGTGATACTCGACCTCGGCCTCGGCCAGCGCGGTTTGTTCCACCGGCGACCACATCACCGGCTTCGAGCCCTGATAGAGCGTGCCGGTCATCAGGAACTTCATGAATTCCTCTGCGATCACCCGCTCGGCGTGGAAATCCATCGTCAGATAGGGATCGGCCCAGTTGCCGGTGATGCCCAGGCGCTTGAACTCCTCACGCTGGATGTCGACCCAACCCTCGGCGAATTTCCGGCATTCCTGACGGAAGTCGATGACCGGCACCTCGTCCTTGTTCTTGCCCTTGGCGCGGTACTGTTCCTCGATCTTCCATTCGATGGGCAGCCCGTGGCAGTCCCAGCCGGGCACATAACGTGCCTCGTGCCCCATCATCTGGTGCGAGCGCACGATCATGTCCTTGATCGTCTTGTTCAGGGCGTGGCCGATATGCAGGTGGCCGTTGGCATAGGGCGGGCCGTCGTGCAGGGTAAAGGGCGGGCGGTCTGCGGCGGTGGCGCGCAGGCGGTCATAGATGCCGATCTTCTCCCAGCGGTCGAGCCATTCCGGCTCGCGCTTGGGCAGTCCCGCGCGCATCGGGAAATCGGTTTTCGGAAGGTTCAGCGTGTCCTTGTAGTCAGGCGTTTCGGCGCACATGATCTGCGGTCCCGGTTCTTGAGAAATTGGGGGAAACTCTGGTCGGCGCGAGGGTCCATACGCCTTGTCCCGGCGGCTCTGCGGTTTAGAGCGCCGGGCATATAATTCGAATGACGATCTCGAAACGGCCCATCATGAGCGGCGTTATAGGCAAGCGACTCGCGATGGTCCAGTGCCCGCGCGCGGTGGCGGAAATCCACCGCCCGGACGGTCGCGGCGGCCGGGTGTTGCCGGGGCGCCATGGTCGGCGGCGGGAACCGGCGCAGGCGGGGGCGCCTTTGAGCAATCCGCCGCCTGTGCGTGGGCCGGATGCATTCGGCAAGAGACAAGATCCCGAAAAAGGCGCAGAGCAAGGCTGCTTTCTGCCTTCTCTCTCTCCCGGGTGCTGCCATGACCCAATGCCACGACGATCTTTCCTCCTCGGCCCCGCTTGGCGCCGAACCGGCATCCGCCGCCGAGTGGCGCGCGCTCGACCGGGCGGCCGGGGTGGTGCTTTTCGTGCTGGTGGGGCTGGGCGCGCTCGTGGTGTTCGACGCGGTGACGGCCTCGGGGGATGTGCTGTCGGTGCCGTCCGAGGCCGCGCAGGCCGCGCCCGGATAGAGGTGCGGGACCCTGCGGGCCCGCAGGGATCACAGGGAGAACAGGCTTCCCACCGCATAGGCGATGCCCGCCGCCACCCCGCCGATCAGCAGGGTCTCCAGCCCCGAGCGCCACCAGGGCGACAGCGACCAGCGGCTCTTGTAGGCGCCGATGGCGAAGAAGGTGGTGAGGGTCAGCAGGGTCGCGACCTCGAAGGCGCTGGGGAACGAGAGCAGAAAGGGCAGAAGCGGCACCATGCCGGCGACGAGAAACGCCGCGAAGGTGGCGAGCGCCGCCTTCATCGGATGCGGATCGACCGAGGACAGACCGTAGCTGCCGTCGAGGATCAGCGCCAGAGCCTGCGGCGGATCGCCGGCGATCTCGTCCGCGGCGCGGTCGAGAATGCCGTCCGACAGCCCCTTGGCGGCGAGGATGCCGCGCAGTTCGGCGCGGGTGCCCTCGGGGTCGCGGGCCAGCCGCGCGGTCTCGAGCCGGCGCAGACGGTTGAGATCGTCGAGTTCGGCCTTGGTGCCGGAGTAGTTCCCGGCGGCCATGGAAAACCCGTCGGCCAGCACATTGGCGAATCCGAGCGCCAGAATGACGAAGGGCGACAGCCCGGCGCCGGCCACGCCCGCGACGATGGCGAAGGTGGTGACCGAGCCGTCGATGGCCCCGTAGACGATGTCGCGCAGATGGCCGTGGCCGTTGGCGCGCCGGAGGGGGGCTTGGCTGGCATCGGACATGGCTGGCCTCGGTGCAGAGCGGGGGCCGCAGGCGCATCCTGCGGCGGGAATCGGGTTCCGGACCGTTTTACGCGGGGACGCGCCCGGAGGCGATTCCGATCCTGCCGAGATACGGGGCCGGAGGTCGGGTCAGTCCCTGGTCTCGCCCTTGATGAGCCCGGTGAGAGCGGTGCGGATGATCGCCCGCACCGAGGGGCGCTTGCTGCGGGTGAAGGGCAGCGGGCGGCAGACCTCGATGGCGGCGACCCCCACCCGTGCGGTGAGCGCGCCGTTCACCAGCCCTTCGCCGAAGCGGCGGGAAAGTTTGGCGAGGATGCCGCCGCCGAGGATCGGCTCCAGCATGTCGTCGCCCACCGCCACGGCGCCGGTGGCGACCAGATGGGACATGACCGCGCGGGTCAGCCGCCAGCCGCCCAGCGTGCCCGAGCGGCCGCCGTAGATTTCGGCGATGCGCCGGATCATCCGCAGGTTGGCCCCGAGGGCCGTGACGACATCCGCCAGCGCCAGCGGCACCAGCGCGGTGACGGTTGCGACCTGCCGGGCCGAGGCTTCGACCTCGCGCCGGGCGGCGGCGTCGAGCGGCGCCAGAAGCTCGCTCTCGGCCAGACCCAGCAGGCCCGAGGCGTCGAAGATCTCGTCCTGCCGCTCGCGAATCCGGTCGCGGCCCCAGCGGGTGTCGTCGCGGCCGGCGTAAAGCGCCGTCAGCTTGCCGACGACGCTGCGCGCGGCGTTCAGATCCTCGTCGGCCAGCGCCGCATCGGCGGCGCGGTGCAGCGTGTCGAGGCGCGTGAGGCGCGAGATTGCCGCAAGTTCCTTGAGCACGATCAACAGCACCACGATCACGAAGAGCGCGATCAGCGCGGTGACCACATAGCCCAGGAGCGGCACGGAGACGACAAGATCGGTGACGAAGCGCCAGGCGGCGATCGAGACCAGCGTGGTGACAAGCCCGCCGAGCAGCGCCCAGAACCAGCGGGCGAGGCGCGAGGGGCGGCGCGCGGCCAGGGCGGCGGCGGTCGCCATGGCGCGGCCCTCGGGCAGCGTGGGCGCCGGCTCCGGTTCCGGGACCGGCGGCGCTTCGGCGGGAGCGGCGGGGGCGGTGCCCTCGTCGAGCTCGATCAGCACCGGGCCGGTCTTGTCCTTGCGGTCGCTCATGCGCGGGCCTCCTTGGGCGGTGTCGTGCCGGGGCGGAGCGCGGGGGGCGCCTGCCAGCGGTAATGGATGTCGGGGAGCCCCTCGTCGTTCGCCTCGCCATCGCCACGGGCGATAACGGCAAAGCCCGCGCGCTCGTAGAAGCGCCGGGCGCCGGTATTGGCCTCGAAGGTCCAGAGATCGAGCCGGTCGCAGGCCGCCTGCGCGGCGGCGATGAGCCGCCGGCCGACGCCGTTGCGCTGGGCCTGCGGGGTGATGAACAGGGCGTGGATATAGGCGCCTTCGCGGGCGAGAAAGCCCAGCAGCGCGCCGGTGCGGGAGGCTTCGGCGACGGTCACCCAGCCGTTCTCGATCATCGCGCCCGCATGGGCAATGTCCTCGGCGCCGCTGTGCAGGCGCGGTTTCCAGGGGCGGCTGCCCGCGGCCTCGGTGATCATCGACCCGAGCTTGCCGGCATCGGTGCTCCGGGCGGGGCGGAGAACCACGCTCACAGCCGGTCTCCGATCAGGAACTGTGCGGCGCGGTCGAGGCGGATATGCGGCGGGCCCTCGCCGGGCTTCAGGGTCAGCGCGGCGGGGGCGAAGCGCATGATGGCGTAATCGTTGTCGAGCCATTTTTCGGCGCCCTCGCGCGCGGGGCCCAGAAGATGCGCCGGATCGGCGGGCAGCTCGCCCGGATAGAACGCCGCCTCGCGTCCGCGCGTGCCGTCGTCGTTCAGCAGCGTGCCGCGCACGCAATCGAGCGCGTGCCCGTCATGGGGCAGGCTCTGCTCCACGGTGGCGCGCAACGCGGCGATGGACATGGCGCCGGTCTCGGCCCCGGCAAAGCGCGCGCGGTCGCGGGCCTCGCGGGTCAGCGCCTCCATGATCGCGGTGAGGCGGGGGTGCTGGGCATGGTGCAGGTGGTCGGCCTTGGTGGCGGCGAAGAGGATCTTCTCGACGCGCTTGCCGCGCAGCAGGCTGCTGAGGAAGGCGTTGCCGCCGGGCCGGAAGGCGGTGAGGATGTCGGCCATGGTGCGGCGCAGATCCTCGAGCGCGGCGGGGCCGGCATGGATGGCGCCGAGCGCATCGACCAGCACCACCTGGCGGTCGATGCGCGAGAAATGATCGCGGAAGAAGGGTTTGACGATCTGGGATTTATAGGCCTCGAAGCGCCGCTCCATCTCGCGCCAGAGCGATTTGCGCGGCGGATCGGCGGGTTTCGGCAGCGGGGCGAAGGTGAGGGCGGGGCTGCCCTCTTTCTCGCCCGGAAGCAGGAAGCGGCCCGGGGTGCAATCGGAGAAGCCGGCGGCGCGGGCGGTTTGCAGTGCCCGGGTGAAGGCGCTGGCGAGCGCCTTGGCGCGCACCTCGTCCAGCCCTTGCGTGCTGTCCTCGGCCCGGGCCATCGCCAGATAGTCCGCACCGCCGGGACGGGTTTCGAGGCGCTGGAGGCTGTCTTCGGCCCAGTCGGAATAGCTTTTCTCCATCAGGCCGAGGTCGAGCAGCCATTCGCCGGGGTAGTCCACAATGTCCAGATGCAGGGTGCGGGGGCCGGAGAAGCCCGCAAGCAGACCGGTGGGCCGGATCTTGAGCGAGAGCCGCAGTTGCGACACGGCGCGGGTGCTTTCGGGCCAATGCGGTACTCGTGCGGTGAGCGCGCCCAGATGCGTTTCGTAGTCGAACCGCGGCATGGTGTCGTCGGGCTGCGGCTGAAGATAGGCGGCGAGGATGCGCCCCTCGGCCTCTGCCACGAGCTGGGGCATCCGGCCCCGGTCCAGCAGGTTGGCGACGAGCGAGGTGATGAACACCGTCTTCCCGGCGCGGGACAGGCCGGTGACGCCCAGCCGGATCACCGGTTCGGTGAACGGTGCGGTCAATGTGCCGGCGACGTTCTCGACGCCGCGCGAAAGCGTGTCGGCGATGTTTCCGATGACCAAGCTCTGCCCCTTCCTCCTGTCTCTTGCCCATAGATAAAGGCCGGGCGCGCCGGTTGCCAGAGGCAGCCGTTTGCGGGAGAGGCCCAAGATTTTTCGGACGAAAAATCTTGGGCGAAGACTTATTGCGGGAAAAGTCTTCTTGCGCCGCGCGCCGGGCCTACAGTCCCAGTGCGCGCAAGAGCCAGAAACAGGCTGCCGACAGCAATGCGGCGGCGGGCACGGTGATCACCCAGGCGGCGACGATGGTCATGAAATGCGAGCGTCGCACCAGCTTGCGCCGGGCGCGCTCCTGCGGGGCGATGCGCTTGGCCGGCGGGCGGTTCAGGTTGATCGAGCGCGCGCGCCGCTCCGCGTGCCATTCGCGGAAGAACCCCACGCCGAACACGCCGCCCACCGCGATATGGGTGGAACTGACCGGCAGGCCGAGCCAGGAGGCCGCGATCACCGTCACCGCGGCCGAAAGCGCCACGCAATAGGCGCGCATCGGGTTCAGCTTGGTGATCTGGCTGCCCACCATGCCGATGAGCTTGGGTCCGAAGAGCACGAGGCCGAACGAGATCCCCAGCGCGCCGATCACCATCACCCAGAGCGGAATCGCCACCTGTCCCGCCACCTCCGTCGAATGCTGGATCGAGACCACCGCGGCCAGCGGCCCAACCGCATTGGCCACGTCATTGGCGCCATGGGCAAAGGACAAAAGCCCCGCCGAAACCACCAGCGGCAGGCGGAACAGCGTCTTGAGCGAGCGGTTGCGGTTCTCCAGCCCCCGCGCCTGGCGCCGGATGAAGGGCACCGAGAGCAGCCCCAGCACGAGGCCGGACACGGCACCGATCGACAGCGCCAGCGACAGCGGGACCTTGGTCACATGGCTCAGCCCCTTGATCGCCAGATAGGTGGCGAAGGCCGCGCTCATCAGACCGATCAGCACCGGCACCCAGACACGGGCGGCGGCGATCTTGTCCGCGACATAGATGATGCGCCACTTGATGAAGGCCAGCATCGCCGCCGCGATCAGTCCGCCGAGCAGCGGCGAGATCACCCAGCTTGCGGCGATGGCGCCCATGGTCGGCCAGTTTACCGTGCCCAGCCCCGCCGCTGCGATCCCCGCGCCCATCACCCCGCCCACCACGGAATGGGTGGTCGAGACCGGTGCGCCGATCCAGGTGGCGATATTCACCCAGATCGAGGCCGAGAGCAGCGCCGCCATCATCGCCCAGACAAAGATCCGCGTATCGGCGAGCCCCTGAGGGTCGATGATCCCCTTCGAGATGGTCGAGACCACATCGCCGCCGGCCAGCAGGGCGCCGGCGCTTTCGCAGATCGCCGCGATGGCGATGGCACCGAGCATCGACAGCGCCCGTGCGCCCACCGCCGGCCCCATGTTGTTCGCCACGTCGTTGGCGCCGATGTTCAGCGCCATATAGGCGCCGAAGGCCGCCGCCACGACCACGGCGAGGCTTTGCGGTTCGCCG
The DNA here is from genome assembly GCF_024721115.1 of Salipiger pentaromativorans. Classification (GTDB taxonomy): domain Bacteria; phylum Pseudomonadota; class Alphaproteobacteria; order Rhodobacterales; family Rhodobacteraceae; genus Salipiger; species Salipiger pentaromativorans. Next base: position 110,082 of record NZ_JAMDHK010000017.1, read on the forward strand.
CCGGTGAAGAGCGCCGCTGCCAGCGCCGCCAGGGTGACGAAGACCAGCGAGATCCCGACGCCCACCAGCGGGCGTGCGGTATACATGGTGGCCGCTTCCAGACGCGAGAGCCGGTTCAGATCCTGGTCGAGCGTCTTCCACTGGTGGCTGGGGCTGTCCTGGGGCACGGGGGCATTCGTCCTTGATTGCGGCGCGGGCGGGCCGGCTCAGGCCTTGGGGGCCGTTTGCGGCAGATCGGGCAGCGCCCGCAGCAGCGTCCGGAGCTGCTCCTCATCGACCAGTTCGGCGGCATCCTCGGGGGTCATCCACCGGCGCTGCCGTTCGCCCGCCTCGGGGAAGCTCTCGTAGAGCTTCTCGACCTCGATGGCATAGACATCGACATCGGTTTCCACCGGCAATCCGCCGGTCAGCACCTTGTCGTAGCGATAGCGCCCGATACGGACCGGCCGCCCGCCCCGCGGCTTGACCCCGGCCTCTTCCCAGGCCTCCTGCAGTGCGGTCCCGCCGGCGTCGGTGCCGTAGATCGGCCAGCCCTTGGGCAGAATCCAGCGCCGGGTGGTGCGCGAGGTGATCAGCAGTACTTCGGGTCCCGTCTCGCCCGGACGATGGCACAGCGCCGCCACCTGAAACCGCGGCGGGCGTTTCAGCAGGGGGCCGATATATCTTTTCCAGACGTGAGCGAGCACGGGGGCCACCAGGGTCGGGTTACGGGATGATCGGCGCTATGTAATGAAACCGTTACAAACTCTCAACCCGCCAGGTCGCTTTCGTCGCGCGGTGGGGATTGCCGGACACGGGCAGGGGGGCTAAGGGGCGGATATGCCCAGATACGCGCTTTTGGTGGAATATGACGGCAGGCCCTTCGCGGGCTGGCAGCGGCAGGCGGATCAGCCCTCGGTGCAGGGCGCGATCGAAGCCGCGTTGGCGAAGCTCGAACCGCGCGCCCATACCATCGCCGCTGCTGGGCGCACCGATGCCGGCGTGCATGCGCGCGGCCAGGTCGCCCATTGCGATATGGAGAAGGTCTGGGATCCGTTCCGGCTGTCCGAGGCGCTGAACTTTCATCTGAAACCCGCCCCGGTGGCGATCCGCGCCTGCGTCGCGGTGGAGGACGACTGGCACGCGCGGTTCTCGGCTCTGGAGCGGCGCTATCTCTTCCGCCTGCTCGTGCGCCGGGCGCCTGCGACGCTGGAGGCGGGGCAGGTCTGGAGGGTGATGAACCCGCTCGACCTCGGGGCGATGCGGGCGGGGGCTGCGCATCTCATCGGTCTGCACGATTTCACCACCTTCCGCTCGACCATGTGCCAGGCGGCCTCGCCTGTGAAGACGCTGGACGAGATCCGGGTCGAGGAGGTTCAGACCGGGGCGGGCACGGAGGTTCACTTCTCGCTCCGCGCCCGCAGTTTCCTGCACAATCAGGTGCGCAGCATCGTGGGCACGCTGGAGCGGGTCGGCGCGGGGAGCTGGGCGCCCGACGACGTAAAGGCGGCGCTGGAAGCCCGTGACCGGGCGGCCTGCGGGCCGGTATGCCCGCCGGACGGGCTTTATCTGATGGGGGTGGGGTATCCGGAGGCGGTGTTCGGGTGAGGTGGGCTGTTGGTTGCAAGCGGCCCATAGCGGACATTAGCTTTTTGCTCTGCACCTGCGATGCAGCATTCGAATCGCGGTAGCTTACACGTCTCGCGGCTTGAAAATGTGGAGAGTCGCAACGTAAATCAAAATGGGTTCAGAGGCCATTGGCCCTTTGAATCATGTCAGCTAGCTCAGAAACCCTGTCCTTCAAATCCAGAGTTTCCAGCATAGCGGACTTGCCGCAAATGATTGCAGCCGCACCGACTTTGTCTCCGTTTTTAAAAGTCACTAGCCTGTCAGAATTCTTGGGATCTTCTCTATAGAAATAGAATGCATGGTCATAGAGCCCGGTTTTTCCAGCTTTCCGGTACAATCGCGGATGTAGGGTTTTCAAAGCTGACTGTAGCTCGCCCCCATCAATGTAATTTTCAATCTCTCGACCTGCGGTGACCCAAACGACGCCTGACCCTTCGCTCATCTCTTCCACGATCCTTTGTGCGTGTGGTTTGAGCGCCTCATCTTCTGCCCCCTTGTCGCTATCGAGAACAATCGCCATGTTCCGATTCAGTTTGCGCAACGCAATAAACTCGCTCAATGCATCATCTGATGCGCTAAGATGACTAATAAGTCCGCCACCATAGAACATAATTGTGTAATGGATGCCTTCTTTCAGCCGGTCATCTACTGCGCTAAGTCAATGATTTAGGTAAGTTCTGTCAGAGGGGCCTTCGACCCAGATAACGGAGTTTGTTTGTAAAATATCTGATGCTTGATAACCAAGGTCGTCCAAGATACTTGTACGATCCTGCCCCGTGACTGCTGGATGAATTCGGGTTTGCTGGCCATCATTCGTGACATGGAATACGTTTGCATTTGGAGTGTCGACAAAAGCCGATGAGTGAGTCGCTATGAAATATTGGCTTGATGTGTTGTCGATCAAGTAATTGATTAACTTTCTTTGGAGCAGAGGGTGCAAGTGAATCTCAGGCTCCTCGAGACACATCATGCTCTCGTCGTAGATTGTGCAAAAAGCAGCGATCAAAATGACTTCGTGAATGCCGGTGCCGAGTGAGGCCAGTGGAAGCACTTTGTTATCCATATGTACGAGCAAATGCTCTCTACCACTTGGGACCTCAAGGGTTGCATCAGGTTTGCCTGTGACGGTTCTGAGGAAGTTGGTGATACGTTTGAACTTCTCTCGATCTTCCTGTTTGTCCCAGGCAGGGTTTTGCAGAGTGGCGAGGTGGTCAATCAAGCCGCGGCCACTTAGGTCTTCAAAACTCTCTCCTGTGAGCCCGAGCGTGCGTTTTGCAGGGATCAAGTGGACTTGCGGTATACTCGGGGCAGCAGCTTTGGCAATAAGGTTAATCGTTTCTGGAAACCAGTGTTGTTTAAAGCCTCCCGAGCCCTGTCCGGTTAATTTCGACCAAACTCCTTGCCAATTTACGTCCCAAGTCTCCGCGTCTTCCGCAGTCACGGCATGAAGTATATTCCAGCCGCGATTGCCCTCGGCAGGGCTTATCCAAATATGATCAAGATGGCTCAGTTTATCAAAGATAAGTGCAATCTGATCTCTTGTATTAGCACTGCCGCGACGACCAGAAATGCCTAACTTCCGTTCATTGGCCTTAAGGAGCTGTGGCAAGAGACCTTGTGTGCTATTGCCAAGTGCCACGAAAAAGCGACCGGATTTTTGGCCTCGATGCTCTTCCAGTCCGTCCAGTGCCTTAGGCGGATTCCCATCCGCGACAGACCTCAGGTGTGATGCCAGAAGGTTGAGTAAAATTGATTTTCCAGAATTGTTTGCACCAATGAAAAAATTCATTTTTGAAAGAGGGCCAACGTGCCAACGTACTGAGTCTCCTCGCCGATACCGCGATAGAAACGAACAGCTATACCATCTAAAAATACATCCATTTTAAAAACCCCTTCATCCTTAGGGAACGTCTGATCTACCGTTTTGGCTGTGCCGATTTCCATGCAATCGGGCTTTGATTTAGCATACAGGGACCGATTTTGGGCTC